>NZ_MOLY01000045.1 GCF_001956315.1 Sphingomonas montana
CGCCGGCCGCGCCCGCCGTGCCGCCGCCGCCATGGCCGCGCGCGTCCAGTCTGCGGAGGCGGACATCGCCGCCGCCCGCGCCCGCCTCCACCTCATCGATCTGTTGCGCGTGCGGCAACGCACGCGGCTCGCCGCGGTCCAGGCACCGATCGTGCGGATGGCCGCCGCGCTCCAGACGCTTGCCCGCCGTCCGGCCGCGCTCGCGCTGGTCCAGCCCGGCTCGATCGACGATGTCGTCCATGTCCGCGCGCTGCTTGCCGCCGGCGTCCCCGCCATCCGCACGCGGGCCGCCGGCATCCGCACCGAACTGGCCCGTGCTGACCGGCTTCGGATGCAGGGCGACCGCGCCGCCGCGGCACTCGTCGCGGGGCGGGACCGGCTGGCACGCGAACGCATCGCACTCGCGCGGATGGAGGCCGGGCACCGCGCGCGCTCGGCCGGCTTCGTCGATTCCGCCATGGTGGAACAGGATCGCGCGCTGGCCCTCGGCGAACAGGCGCGCGATATCGTCGCGTTGATGGACCAGATCGATGTCCGCGCCGCGCGTCGCGAACGGTTGGCGTCGCTGCCCGGCCCGATCCTGCGCCCGCTCGTACCCGGTCTCGCCGCCGTCCCCGCCCCCGTCGCGACCGCCGCCACCGCCGCGCCGCCCTACCGCCTGCCCGTCGTCGGCCGCGTACTGACCGGGCTCGGGGAGGTGTCGGACGCCGGTATCCGCGCCCGCGGGCTGACGCTGTCGACCGCCGCCGCCGCGCAGGTGGTGTCGCCGGCCGCCGGGCGCATCGCCTATGCCGGCCCGTTCCGAGGTTATGGTCGCATCGTGATCGTCGATCATGGCGGCGGCTGGACGACACTGCTGACCGGCCTCGGGCGCACCGGCGTCGCGGCGGGCCAGGCCGTCGATGCCGGCAGTCCGCTTGGCCTTGCCACCGCCGCCCGCCCCGCGATCACGGTCGAACTGCGGCACGATGGCCGCCCCGTCGACATCACGCCGATGGTGGCGGGATAGGTCCCCGGCCGCGTTTCCAGCAAGCTGCCGTTCAGCCGCGAACGCCGACTATCGCGGCCAGCGGCAACCATGTATCCTGCCCGGCAACGCTCGTTCGAAAGTCCCGTCGCCCCATGACCAAGGCCCTGTTGCGTCCTCTCCTCCTCGTCGGTGCCGTGGCGCTGGTGCCTGCGGTCACCACGGCCATGGCCGCCACCGACGTCCAGACCTACCGCGAACTCGACCAGTTCATGAACGTGTTCGAACGGGTGCGCGCCGAATATGTCGACAAGGTCGATGACAAGACGCTCATCAAGGGCGCGATCGACGGCATGCTCGCCAGCCTCGATCCGCACAGCTCCTATCTCGACGCGCGCGATTTCCAGAACATGAAGACGCAGACCGACGGCGAATATGGCGGCCTCGGCCTTACGGTCGGGATGGAGGATGGCGCAGTCAAGGTGCAGTCGCCGACCGAGGATTCGCCCGCCTTCCGCGCGGGCCTCAAGTCCGGCGACTATATCACGCATCTCGACGGCAACCTGATCTACGGCGGCACGCTGGACGAGGCGGTCGACAAGATGCGCGGCAAGCCCGGCAGCAGCGTTCGCCTGACCATCGTCCGCCCCGGCCGCGACAAGCCGTTCGACGTGACGTTGGTCCGCGAAATCGTGACCGTGAAGCCGGTGAAGTGGGAAATCCGCGACCGTGTCGGCATCATCAACATCAACGCGTTCAGCCGGCTGACCGGCGACGGCGTGCGCTCCGCACTCGTGTCGATCGACAAGGCATCCGGCGGGCGGCCGCTTGGCTACGTCATCGATCTGCGCTCCAACCCCGGCGGGCTGCTCGACCAGTCGATCGAGGTGGCCGACGCCTTCCTCGACCGCGGCGAGGTCGTGTCGCAGCGCGGCCGCGAAAAGGCGGACATCGAACGCTATTACGCGAAACCCGGTGATCTCGCGCACGGCCTGCCGATCGTCGTGCTGGTCGACAGCGGGTCCGCATCCGCCGCCGAGATCGTCGCCGGCGCGCTGCAGGATCAGCATCGCGCGCTCATCATGGGCGAACGCAGCTTCGGCAAGGGTTCGGTCCAGACGCTGCTGCCGCTGTCGGAGGATACCGCGCTGCGCCTCACCACCGCGCGCTACTTCACGCCGTCCGGCCGTTCGGTGCAGGAAGGCGGGATCGAACCCGACATCCTGGTGCCGCAGATCAGCGACGCTGATTTCAAGGAACGCCCGCGCCTGCGCGAGGCCGACCTGCGCCGCCATCTCATCAACGAGGTGAAGGTCGACGACAAGATCCTGGAAGACGACGGCAAGACCGACCCGCGCTTCGCCCAGACCCCAGAACAGTTGAAAAAGGCCGGGATCACCGATTTCCAGCTGACCTACGCGCTCCGCACCGTCGCCCGCCTCGCCACCCCGGCGGCCACCGCCGCGCTGGCGGGCAGCGGCAAGACCGTATCCAAGTGACGAGCGAGAACCGTACTTCGGCGCAGGCCGGGGCCTCGATGCAACGGTTCCACGCCCGCCCTGGTCTTCACCGGGGTACACGACATTCGTCCCGGCACACCGCGTATCGCGGCGGAGGCCGGGATCCAGCCGGGTCACAGGTGACGACACGTCGATTCACGCCGAACCAGACCCCCCCCGCCGCGTGGATGCGATCACTGGCAATATGATTCCCCCCCTCACCCACGCCCGCCGCCTCGCTCTCCTCGTCCCGGCCATCGCGCTCGGCGGCGCGCTGGGTTCGCAATATCTTGGTGGGCTCTACCCGTGCGAAATGTGCCATTGGCAACGCTGGCCGCATTATGCCGCGTTGGCGCTCGCACTGGTCGCCTTCGCCGTCCGCGGCGACCGGTCCGTCCGCCCGCTCGTCCTGCTCGCGAGCCTCGCCATCTTCGTTTCCGGCGCGATCGGCGTCTACCATGCGGGCGTCGAATATCGCTGGTGGGAGGGGCTGACGACCTGCACCGGCCTGGCGACCGGCGGTTCCAGTGCCGACATCATGAAACAGATCCTGGCCGCGCCGATCGTCCGTTGCGACCAGCCGCAATGGACGCTGGCAGGAATTTCGCTCGCCGGGTTCAATGCCCTCTTTTCCATACCCGCCGCCATCGCCATCTGGGTCCTATGCCTGAAGCCACGCTGAGCCCCGCCCCATCCTCCGTAACTGCACGTCCCCCGGCCGCGCACGACTCGATGATCCGCGTCGATCAGGCCGGCGAGTTCGGCGCGACCCGCATCTATGCCGGGCAACTGGCGGTGATGGGTGATCGTGGCCGGGCCGCACGGCTGATCGCGCGGATGGCCGCGCAGGAGGAACGGCATCGCGCGCTGTTCGACCGTATGATCGTCGAACGCGGCGTCCGCCCCACGCTGCTTCACCCGATCTGGAACGTCGCCGGTTTCGCGCTGGGTGCGGCGACCGCGCTGATCGGGCCGAAGGCGGCAATGGCCTGTACCGCCGCCGTCGAAACCGAGATCGATATCCATTATGAGGATCAGGTCCAGGCAATCGGCGATACTGACCCGGAGCTGGCGGCCATCGTCGCGGAATTCCAGGCCGAGGAGGTCGAACATCGCGAGATCGCCCTGGCGGAAGGTGCGGAAAGCGCGTTCGGCTATCCGGTCATGTCCGCCGTCATCCGGTTCGGCTGCCGCGTGGCTATCGCCGCGTCCAAGCGCATCTGACGACTGCCGCAAGGCATCTTCGGGCGCGGTCGCGCGTTCGAACCGGAACAACACAGGGATTTCGACATGCGCGCACCTCTCCTCCTCGCCACTGCCCTGTTGGCGACCGTCACCGGCCTGGGGACAGCCGCCCCGGCATCGGCACAGACGCGCGGCACCGTCATCACGATCTTCGGCAACGACAAATGCCCCGTCAGCAACGGTGAACAGACCAACATCTGCGTCCGCGCACCCGAGTCCGACCGTTTCCGTATTCCCGAAACACTGCGGGCCACCAACGACGTCGCCCCGTCCGCGCAGGCCCGCGTCGATGCGGCGCGTGCGGTCGACAACAGCACGATCGGCACCTGCTCGGCGTCTGGCCCCGGCGGCATGATCGGCTGCCACCGTCAGGATTTCGCCAGAGCGCGGGCGGAGAACAAGGCGCGCAAGGCCGCAGCCCCCGTCATCAAATGATCCCAGGCGCGACTTAACCGCTTCTCATTCGCAATAGCGATTGACTTGATTGCGACTGACTATCAATAGCTGCCCCACAGCCGGCTTGTGCCGGCGAAGGGGGAAGCTAGCATGTCAGACGTCACCACCACGCCCGTCCGGTCCGGTCCGATGTTCTTGGCGCTGGGTTGCGTCGGCTTCATCGCTTCCGCTCCGGCGGTCGCGGCGGAGGCGGATGTCAACCGTGGTGACGGCGCCCCCGATATCCTGGTCAACGGCGTGCGCGACAAGCCGCGCCTGATCTCACCGAAAGCGGTCGCCGACCTCATCGACACGCCGCGCTCGGTCGTCGTGATCGACAAGGAGGTCATCCGCCAGACCGGATCGGCCACGCTGGTCGAGGCACTTCGCACCGTCCCCGGCATCACCTTCGGCGCGGCGGAGGGCGGCAACCCGATCGGCGACCGCCCCTTCATCCGCGGGTTCGACAGCCAGGGCTCTACCTACCTCGACGGCGTGCGCGACATCGGCGCGCAGAGCCGCGAAGTGTTCGCGGTCGAACAGCTCCAGGTTGTCCGAGGGTCGGACAGCACGCTCGGCGGGCGCGGATCGGCCGGCGGATCGCTCAACATCGTGTCGAAACTGCCCGAACCGCGCACCTTCGCCACGGCCGACCTCAGCTTCGGCACCGCCGACTACAAGCGGACCGTCGCCGACCTGAACTACGCGCTGTCCGATACCGTGGCGATCCGCCTGAACGGCCTGTGGCACGACCAGGATTTCGCCGGCCGCGACGCTATCACGGCCAAGCGCTGGGGCATCGCCCCGTCGATCACGATCGGGCTTGGCACCCCCACGCGGCTGACCGCCAGCTATTATCATCTGGACAGCGACGAACTGCCCGACAGCGGCCTTCCCTATCTCTACACGATCGGCAATTCGCCGAACCTCGGCACCAGCTATTCCGAACCTGCGGTCGGCACCTTCACCACCGCGAACGGCGTCACCGGCACGGTCGACCGCGACACCTATTACGGGCTGAAGGCGCGCGACTTCCGCGATGCGAAGACCGACCAGGCCACGTTGCGCGTCGAACATGATTTTGGCGGCGTCACGCTGCGCAACACGTCGCGGTTCAGCCACACGTCGCAGGGCTATATCTTCACCATGCCCGACGACAGCCAGGGCAATGTCTATGGCACCGGCCAGGTCTGGCGGCGCGCCAACACGCGCTTCGGCGCGACGGACTCGATCATCAACCAGACCGACCTGTACGGCACGGCATCGACCGGTTCGATCAAGCACAGCTTTGCGGTCGGTGCGGAGGCTTCGTGGGAAAAGGCCGTTCGCGGCACCTATGTCCTGTCCGACGGTCGCACCGCCCCGCGCTGCAGCGCGCTGGCCATCGCGCGCTTCACCTGCACCAGCGCCTTCGCGCCGCACCCGAACGATCCGTTCGTGAACTACGGCAGCGATACCGCAGCGGGCGTCCCCGCTCCGATCACCAGGGGGGCGCCGATCACCCGGACCCAGAATGATGCCCGCACGCTGGCGGTCTACGGGTTCGACTCGATCACGCTCACCGACGCGCTGATCCTCAACCTCGGCCTGCGCTACGACAATTTCCGGAACACCGTGCAACCCGGCCTTGCCGCGGCCGCCACGACCGACCGGTACGGCCTGACGCGGCAGGACGACCTCATCAACGGCCAGGTCGGCCTCGTCTTCAAACCCACCGCGAACAGCAGCCTGTACGCATCGTTCGCCACCGCCGCGACCCCGCCGAACAGCCTGCTGGGCGAAGGGCAGGAAGGCAATGGCGTCGCCGCCGCCGCCGGCACCAGCGCGGAACAGCTCGCCGCCGCCCGCGTGCTGCTCGACGCGTTGCAGGTCGAAAAAACCAAGTCCTACGAAGTGGGCGCAAAGGTCGACCTGTTCGGCCAGCGCCTGTCGCTGACCGCCGCGGCGTTCCGTACCGAAACGCAGAATGCCCGCGCCACCAGCGATGCCGGCACCGTCACGTTTATCGGCGAACGACGGATCGAGGGCATCGAACTCGGGGCGAACGGCACCATCCTGCCCGGCTGGACGGTCACCGGTGGCTATACCTTTCTCGATGCGCAGGTCGTCGATGGCGGCTTCTCCACGCTGACGGCACCCGCCGTTACGGCGGGTGGTATCGTGGTTCAGCCCGCCCGGCCCATCTCCGTCGTCTCGATCAACACCGGCCGCCGCTTCCCGCAGACCGCGAAGCACAGCGCCACGCTCTGGACCAACTGGCAGGCGACACCCGCGTTCAGCATCGGCGGCGGGGGCTTCTATACCAGCCGGGTGATCGGCGGCTATTCCGACAACCGCAGCGCCGTCCAGAGCGCGGCCGGCGTCGTCACCGTCGTCCCCGCAACGCGGACCGTCATTCGCTCCGTTCCCGGTTACTGGCGGTTCGATGCGCGCGCCGCCTACCGGTTCAGCGATGCGATCGAACTGGCCGTCAACGTCCAGAACCTGACCGACAAGACCTATTTTAATCAAGTCTATACCGCGCATTATGCCGGCATCGCGCCCGGCCGCTCCGCCTTCGCCACGCTCAGCCTGCGCTACTGAGGCGATCGATGACCGCCACTACTGTCGCCCCGCTCGACACGCTGTCTCCGGATGCGCTTGCCGCCGAACTGTACGGTTCGCCCGAACGGCGCGTCGCGCTGGTCCGCCGCGCGGCGCTGGCCGGCGTGGCGGAGGCGCAGATGGTGCTCGGCCAGCTGCTGCTCGACGGGCGCGATCTGCCGCGCGATGCCGCCGCCGCGTTCGGCTGGTTCACCGTCGCCGCGCGCGCCGACCATCTGCCGGCCGTCAACATGGTCGGTCGCTGCTACGATCTTGGCTGGGGCGTGGCGGTGGACAAGGGCATGGCGGCCCGCTGGTATCGCACCGCCGCCCAACGCGGGCTGGACTGGGGCATGTACAATTATGGCACGCTGCTCGCTCTCGGCCACGGCGTGCCGCAGGACCGCGCCGCAGGACTCGCCTGGTTCGGCCGCGCCGCCGACATGGGCAATGCGAAGGCCGCGAACTTTGTCGGCAGCTTTCACGAGGACGGCTGGGTCGTGCCCGTCGATCTTGCCGAGGCCGCGCGCTGCTACGCCGTCGCGGCGGAGGGCGGCGATTTCCGCGGCGCATTCAACCATGCCCGCATGATGATCGCCGCGGGTGACCTTGACGCGGCCTACCCATGGCTGGAACGCAGCGCCGCCGGCGGCAACGCCCGCTTCCGCGCACAGGCTGCCGCCTGGCTTCGCGCGCACGGCGATCCCGCCTGCGCCGGCTGGGGCCGCCTGTTCGATCTGGCCGCCTGATGCACGCCATCCCCGACATCCTGTCCGCTCCGGACATATCCGACATCCGTGCCCGGCTGCTCGCCGCCGACTGGATCGACGGCAACGCCACCTCCGGCACGCAGTCCGCGCTCGCCAAGCGCAACCGCCAGCTGCCAGAGGAAGCGCCGCTCGCCGCAGAACTCGGCAACCGCATCCTCGACGCGCTCGGCCGATCGCCGACCTTCGTCGCCGCCGCACTGCCGTTGAAGGTCTATCCACCGCTGTTCAACGCCTATGCCGGGGGTGAGGCGTTCGGCACCCATGTCGACAGCGCGATCCGCATCCGCCGCGGCACCGATTTCCGGATCCGCTCCGATCTGTCCGCCACGCTCTTCCTGTCCGATTCGGACAGCTACGACGGCGGCGAACTGGTGATCGAGGACGGTCTGGTCCCCCACCGCATCAAGCTGCCCGCCGGCCACCTGCTGCTCTACCCCGCCTCGACGCTCCACCGGGTCGAACCGGTCACCCGCGGCACGCGCCTGGCCGCCTTCTTCTGGATCCAGTCGATGGTACGCGACACCCCGGCCCGCACCATGCTGTTCGATCTCGACCGCAGCATTCAGGCGCTCGGCGCGGCACTCGCCCCCGGCCATGCAGACATCATCCGCCTGACGGGCCTCTACCACAATCTCCTCCGCCGCTGGGCGGACGCCTAAGACGTGGTGCCTTTACCCTGATCCGCCCATCCCAAGCGAAGTCGAGGGACCGGTCGAGCGCAGCCGAGACGTCGACAGCGTCCCTCGGCTGCGCTCGGGGGGAAGGTGCCTCGACTGCGCTCGGCATGGACGGGTTATGCATGGATATGGGCCGAAGTCATCGCGCGCCAAGGCGACCGAAACACATTTTAAAACTGAGCATCGCCACCCTGACCAAGGTTGGCGACTAACCGGTTCCAGCCCCCGCCGCCTTGCCCTAGACTTTCCCTATGGCTCCACTCCGCATCCTGATCGTCGATGACGAGGCGCTGGCACTCGATCGGCTCGAAACGTTGCTTGCCCGAATCGCGGATGTCGTGGTCGTCGGTCGCGCCACCGACGGCATCGACGCGCTGGACCGGATCGCCGCGCTGACCCCGGACGTCATGCTGCTCGACATCCAGATGCCGGGGCTCGACGGGCTCGGCGTCGCGGCCGCGCTCGACGGCGGCCAGCGTCCGGACCTGGTCTTCGTCACCGCGCACGATCATCATGCCCCGGCCGCCTTCGATGTCGACGCGGTCGACTATCTGCTCAAGCCGGTCGATCCGGATCGGCTGGCCCGCGCCGTCGCCCGCGTCCGCCTGCGCCGTCACGGCCGGCCGCCCGGCCCCGGCACCACGACCGGCGTCGACGCATCCCCGACCGGCCACGACCTGTGGGTCCCGGACCGCACCGGCCTCCGCCGTGTGGCGGTCGCCGATATCGACTGGATCGAGGCGGCGCGCGACTATGTCCTGCTCCACGCCGCGGACCGCAGCCACATGCTGCGCGTCACCATGACCGATCTCGAACGCCGCCTCGCCGGCTCCGCGCTCGTCCGCGTCCACCGTTCTGCCTTCGTCCGGCCCGACCGCGTCGCCCGCATCGGCCGTTCCGGCCGCACCGCCATCCTCATCCTGACCGACGGCACCCAGGTCCAGGTCGGCCCCAGCTACCTCGACCGTCTGGAAGCGATCCTGGCGGGGTGATGCACCCTGAAAACCCTCCCCCCACCGGGGGGAGGGTTTGGGCGGGGGGCGTAAGCTAGAAAAGACTAGGAACCCAAAACAAGCCCAAACCCCCTCTCCCCTTCGGGGAGAGGGCGGGGGAGAGGGGCGGTGGCTTGGGATAAGAAAGCCAACCAACGAACCACCTGGAACAGCCCCCCACCCCAACCCTCCCCCAGATGGGTGAAGCGAGCCCCCACTCCCCCAAACCCACAAAGCTTCACCCCCGCCCCCCTTTCCTCTATCACCCCTCGCATGGCATCCTTCCGTCCCGGCGCGCGCCCCTTCTTCGACGACAAGAACCGCGCGTTCTGGATCCTGCAATCGGCCGGCTGGACCGGCTATTTCCTGCTGCGATCGCTGAACGGCATTGCCAATGCGATGGGCCTGCTGTTCATCGTGCCGACCGCGCTCGCCACCGCATCCGGTTTCTCGCTGACCCTGCTGATGGCCGCGATCTTCCGCCGGCTCATCACCATGAAACCCATCGTCACCTGGGGCGTCTCGATCCCGATCCTGCTGATCGCGTCGGCGGCCTTTTCCACGATCGAGGTCTGGGCGCACGCCACCTTCTACCGGCCCGGCGCGATGCCGGCGGGACTGGAATTCTTCGGCGCGATCATTCTGGATTTCTCGCTGCTCGTCGCCTGGTCCGCGCTCTATTACGGGATCAACTTCTACCTGCTGCTCGAACAGCAGCTCGATCGCGCCGCCAAGCTGGAAAGCCTTGCTGCCACCTCGCAACTCGCCATGCTGCGCTATCAGCTCAATCCGCATTTCCTGTTCAATACGCTCAACTCAATCTCCACGCTCGTGCTGCTGAAACAGACCGACCGCGCCAACGCGATGCTGTCGCGGCTGTCGTCCTTCATGCGCTACACGCTCGTCAACGATCCCGCCGGCGAGGTGACCGTGGCGCAGGAGATCGAGACCCTGAAGCTGTATCTCGAAATCGAGAAGATGCGGTTCGAGGAACGGCTGCGCACCAGCTTCCGCGTCGATCCGCCGGCCGACCGCGCCTACCTCCCCTCGCTCCTGCTCCAGCCTTTGGTTGAGAACGCGATCAAATATGCCGTGACGCCGAAGGAGGAGGGTGCCGATATTTCGGTCGAGGCGCGGCTGGCGAACGGGCGGGTCCAGATCCGCGTGTCCGATACCGGCCCGGGGTTGAACGAGGGCGTACCGCGGACCACCTCGTCGACAGGCGTCGGTCTGGCGAACATTCGCGACCGGCTGGCGCAAGCCTATGGCGCGGACCAGCGCTTCGATATTCAAACGAATCCGGAAGGCGGGTTCACCGTCCTGATCGAAATCCCCTTCCGGCCTGAGTTATCCAAGGAACCTGCATGACGATCCGCACCATCCTCGTCGACGACGAATCCCTCGCGATCCAGGGGCTGCAACTGCGGCTCGAACCGCATGAGGACGTCGAGATCATCGAGACGTGCAGCAACGGTCGCGAGGCGATCCGCGCCATCAAGACGCACAAGCCCGACCTCGTCTTCCTCGACATCCAGATGCCCGGTTTCGACGGTTTTTCCGTCATTCAGGGGCTGATGGAGGTCGAACCGCCGCTGTTCGTATTCGTCACCGCCTATATGGACCATGCGCTGCGCGCGTTCGAAGCGGACGCCGTCGACTATCTCATGAAACCCGTCGAAACCGATCGCCTCGCCGACACGCTCGACCGCGTCCGCCAGCGTCTCGCCGCCCGCCGGGGGCAGGAGGAAGCCGGCCGCCTGAAGGAAGTGCTAGCCGAGGTTGCCCCGGAATCGATGGACGCGATGGACGGTGGCGCCAGCAGCGAGGCGCCCGCCGCCAACCGCTTCGAAAAGCTCATCAACATCAAGGACCGCGGCCAGATCTTTCGCGTGGACGTCGACACGATCGAGCGGATCGACGCCGCCGGCGACTATATGTGCATCTACACCGGCGACAACACGCTCATTCTGCGCGAAACGATGAAGGACCTCGAAAAGCGGCTCGACCCGCGCCGCTTCCAGCGTGTCCACCGCTCCACCATCGTGAACCTGGATCTGGTGAAGGAGGTCAAACCCCACACCAACGGCGAATGCTTCCTGGTCCTCGGCTCCGGCGCACAGGTAAAGGTCAGCCGCAGCTACCGCGACGTCGTGGCACGCTTCGTCCACTAAACCGAGCTTGTTCCCCGCGGATGCGGGGGCCCAGCCAAGTCCCAAAAGCTGCGCCAAGACGCCAATCTAGATCCCCGCATCCGCGGGGATACTTTGGGGAGCGGTTGCTGCTCCCCAGCGAAGGCCGGGGCCTAGATGAAACGCTCGCCCCTGAGCCCCGGCCTTCGCCGGGGATCCGCGTGAAACTCACCCCTTCCCCCCCAAAAATCGCATCGCCACCCCGTTCATGCAATAGCGCAGCCCCGTCGGCTTGGGCCCGTCATCGAACACATGCCCCTGATGCCCGCCGCACCGCGCGCAATGCACCTCGGTCCGGCTCATCCCCAGCGTCCGGTCGGTCGTCGTCCCCACCGCGCCCTTAAGCGGCGCCCAGAAGCTCGGCCACCCCGTCCCGCTGTCGAACTTCGTCGCCGACGCGAACAGCGGCAACGCACAGCCAGCGCACACGAACGTCCCGCGCCGATGCTCGTCGTTCAGCGGGCTGCTGAACGGCACCTCGGTCCCCTCCTGCCGCAACACGCGATAGGCGGCCGGGCTCAGCTTCGCCCGCCACTGCGCATCGCTCAGCTTGTACGGGAAATTACCCTTCGGCGCAGCGGACCCGAACCCGTTCCATCCGAACAGCCCGATCGCGCCGCCCATGCCCAGCGCCGCCGCACCCAGAAATCCACGCCGCGTTCCGTCCATGCCGATCATCCTGCAAACCTGTCGGATGTTACGTAGGGGTCAAGGCGCCGGTTGCACCCCCCGCCGCCGGAACAGCCGCCATCCGCCGCCCGATTTCAGCACGCTGCGCCGGAACAGCCCCGCCGCGATCCGCACGATCACCGCGACCCACAGCAACTGCCACGCGATCGCCAGGGCGTGCGGCCACAGCGCGGTCTCCTGCGCCGCACGCGCCAGCATCGCGAACGGGCTGCTCCATGGAAACAGCGCGGCGCCGATCCCCATCGCCGATTGCGGCGCGCCCAGCGCCGACGATGCGAACGCCAGCACCCCCATCTGCCCCATCGTCACCGGCAGGGACATCATCTGCACCTCGCGCGGCGACGCCGCCTGCCCGCCGATCCCGATGAACAGCGCGCCCAGCAGCAGGAACAGCGTCGTGAAATAGGCCAGCCCCAGCGCCAGGAACACCGGCCATCCCAGCGCCGGCGCGGGCAACGCGGGGACTTGCCCGGCCGCCAGCACAAGTCCCAGCAATGCCGCCCCGCCCCACACCGCGATGCCGGTGAACGACATTGCCAGCATCGCAAATAGCTTCCCCAGGAAGATCGCGTCCACCGGAACCGCAGCGGCGAGCACCTCGATCACCTTGCTCGATTTCTCCTCGATCATGTTGGACAGCAGCATGCCCGCCAGGATCATCGTCAGGAACATCAGCAGGAACTGTCCACCGCGTGCGATCAGCGTCCGTGCCGCCGCGTCTGACCCCGCCGCCCGGTCCACCGGCCGTTCCGTCACAGTCACCGGCGGCGGCATCGCCCCATCCAGCGCGCGCAACTGTCGTGCCGTATCGATCACCAGCCCGATATCGCCGCCGACCGATCCGATCCCACCGCGGCTGCCGGTCAGCATCGGCCGGTCCAGCCCGCCGGTCAGCACCGCCACGACGCCCCGCCCGCCGCCATCGGCGAGCAACCGCCTGACCTGAACCGGCTCCGGCCCGTCCGGCATCACTATCCGCAACCGCGGCAGCGCCTGCGGCCCCAGCCGCGCTGCCAGCCGTGCGCCGGCATGGCCGATCGCCGCTGCCGTCTCGGGCGCCGCGATCACCGCCACCGTCGGGTGCAGCGTCTCGCGGTCCTGGCTCGCCCCCATCGCACCGAACCCGACGCCGGCAATGACGGGCAGCAGCGGGAACAGCAGGAACATGACGAACGTCTTGGAAAACACCGTCGCGGCATAATCGCGCCGTGCGATCACCAGCGCGGCCCGGATGATCTCCCTCATGCCACCGGTTCCTTCTGCGCATCCAGTTCGGCCGCCACCGCCGCGCCCGCGATCGCCACGAACGCATCGTGCAGCCCCGGCCGCTCGATCGACAGCGTCTCGATCCCCGCCCCGCCGTCGATCAGCGCCTTCAACAGCGGCTCGACCCCGCTTTCCGGCAACGCGAAGCTGAATTCGGTCCCGTCGGTGACCGCATCCGCCGGCAACGCTGCACGCCACGGCCCGTCCGCCACCCGCGTCCGCACCCGCACCTGCGGCCGCAACCGTCCGCGCGCCTCCGCCACGCTGCCGTCGAACCGCACCCGCCCGCCCGCGATGATCGCAATCCGCTCGCACAGCCGCTCTGCATGCGCGATGACATGCGTCGAAAACAGCACGGTCACCCCGTCCTTCGCCTGCCCCCGGATCAGCCCCTCCAGCCGGCCCTGGTTCAGCGCATCCAACCCGGAAAACGGCTCGTCCAGCACAATCAGCCGCGGCCGGTGCACGATCGTGCCGAGCAGCTGCACCGTCTGCGCCATGCCCTTCGACAATGTCCGGATCGGCTTGCGCCCGCTCTCGCCAAGCCCCGCCTCCTCCAGCAACGCGTCGGCCCGCACCCGCCCCTCGCTGAGCGGCAACCCGCGCAGCGCTCCCATGAACGCCACCGCCTCCCGCGCCGTCATCGCCGGATACAGTCCGCGCTCCTCCGGCAGATACCCGACATGATGCGCCGCGCGGATCGGCCGCGCCTCCCCCAGCAGCGTGCGGTGCCCCGCATCCGGATCGATGATTCCCAGCAGCATGCGCAACGTGGTTGTCTTGCCCGCCCCGTTCGGCCCCAGCACGCCGAAGATCGCCCCCTCCGGCACGCTGAGCGATATCCCGTCCACCGCCCGCTTGCCGTCGAAACTCTTGACCAGCCCCTCGGCCACGATCGCGTCCATGCCGTCCCCCCCGCCGTGTCCCGTCGCCGGTCCAATACCGCGAAGCCCCGTACTTCCCTACAGCGATCTAACGTTAAGAAGGCACCTACCCGAACCACCGCCATCCCGGACTTGATCCGGGATCCAGGGATACCAAGGCGCAGCGCATGTGGCTCTTGATCCCGGATCAGTTCCGGGATGACGTTGCATTAGATCGACAGGCAGCCAACCAGCTTGCCCTGCCCGACGACCCACGCCACACCTCCCTCGTGCCAACCACCCTGGAAACCCGCCTGAAACAGGAAGCACGCGCGCTCGGCTTCGTCACCTGCGGCATCGCGCGCGCCGACGCCGCACCGCAGACCGCCGCCCGCCTAGCCGCCTGGCTGGCCGACGGCGCGCACGGCGACATGCTCTGGATGGCCGACCGCGCCGAACAGCGCGGCAGCCCGTCCGCACTCTGGCCGCAGGTCCGCACCGTCGTCATGCTCGGCATGAGCTATGCCCCCCCCGGCGATCCGCTGGCGCTGGAAAACGAACCGCAGGTCGGCCGGATCAGCGCCTATGCCCGCGGTCAGGACTATCACGACATCGTCAAGAAGGCGCTGAAGGCGCTCGCCCGCTGGCTCGTCGCGGCCGGCGGCGGCGACCTGAAAGTCTTCGTCGATACCGCCCCCGTCATGGAAAAACCGATGGCGCAGGCTGCGGGCCTCGGCTGGCAGGGCAAGCATACCAACGTCGTCAGCCGCACGGACGGCAGCTGGCTGCTGCTCGGCGCGATCATGACCACGCTCGATCTTGTGCCCGATCCGCCCGCGGTCGACCGCTGCGGCCGCTGCGACGCCTGCCAGCGCGCCTGCCCGACCGACGCCTTTCCCGCCCCCTACCGGCTCGATGCGCGGCGCTGCATCTCCTATCTCACGATCGAGCACAAAGGCCCGATCCCGCACGAGTTTCGCGCCGCGATCGGCAACCGGCTCTACGGCTGCGACGACTGCCTCGCGGTCTGCCCCTGGAACAAGTTCGCCGCCACCGCCGCCGCCAACCGCGCCTTCCACGCCCGCGCCGAACTCGCCGCACCCGACGTCGCCGACATCCTGCAGTTGGACGACGCCGCCTTCCGCGAAGTCTTCTCCGGCTCGCCCATCAAGCGCATCGGCCGCAACCGCATGGTCCGCAACGCGCTCATCGTCGCCGGCAACGGCAACGGCAGCGCGCTGCCGCAGGTTCTGGCGCTGCTCGACGACCCCGACCCGGTCGTCCGCGGTGCGGCAGCATGGGCGCTGGGCAGGCTGGACCCGGCCCGCTTCGCCGAAGAGCGCACTGTTCGTCTCATAGCCGAGCCAAACGAAACGGTCCGTTCGGAGTGGACGCTAACTTACCCCCAAACCCCGCCCATCCCGAGCGCAGTCGAGGGACCCCTTCGAGCGTAGCCGAGAAGCGTGGAGACAGGAGAGACCTCGGCTCCGCTCGGTCGGTCCCTCGACTGCGCTCGGGATGGACGGGAGTAGCCGAAAACGAGCCCCAACCACCCCTCACCCCCGCGCTATCAGCGCATCCAGTATCTCGGTCAGGCTCTCCAGCGTCGCTACCGTGAGCGCGCGCGTCTCCGCGGTCGCGGGCAGCAGGTCGGGCACCATCACGGTCGCCATCCCCGCCGCTGCCGCCGCGCGGATACCGTTTGGTGAATCCTCCACCGCCAGGCAATGCGCCGGCCGCACCCCCAGCCGCGCGGCGGCCAACAGGTAGGGATCGGGCGCCGGCTTCGGGTTCGCGACGTCGCTGCGCGTCACCACCACGTCGAAGTGCCCGGCCAGCCCGGCGCGCAACAACGCCGCCTCCGCATGCGGGCTGGCGGTCGATGTCGCGATGGCGATCGGCACGCCCCGATCGCGCAGATGATCGAGCAACACCACCACCCCCGGCCGCAACGGTACGCCGTCCGCCGCCAGCACGTCGAAACCGGCGTCCGCTTCGGCATAGAAACGGTCGATCGGAAACGCATCGCCCATATGCGCGGCCAGCGTCACCCGGTTGACGTCGCGGTGAACGCCCACCAGCCGCGCGAACAGCGTCGCGTCGATTTCCGCACCCAGCCCGCGCGCCGCCGCCGCCATCGCGCTGTGATGCAGCCGCTCGGTATCGAGCAGCGTCCCGTCCATGTCGAAGATCACCGCGTCCAGCGGTTCGGGCAGGAATGAGGGGGTCATGCCGCGGCCCCCGCCATCGCATCGACCAGCCGGCGTTGCAGGTCCTCGCACGAAAACGGCTTGGTGATGACGGTCACGTCCGCCGCCTCCGGCCCGACTTCAGCAAAACCGGTCACCAGCAGCACCGCGATCCCCGGCCATTCCGTCCGCACCCGACGCGTCAGCGCCAGCCCCGACATGCCCGGCATCGCATAATCCGTCACCAGCACGTCGAACCCCGCATCCTCGGCCAGCACCGCCAGCGCCCGCGCACCGCTTTCCACCGATACCACCGCATGGCCCAGGTCGGCGAGATACGCCGCCACCACCGACCGCACCTCGGCATCGTCCTCGGACAACAGCACGCGCAACCGGCCATCCGGCACCGCCGCCGCGTCCGGCACCACCGCCGGCGACACGCCCGCCACCACGCGCGGCAGCCACAGCGCCACGGTCGTGCCTTCGCCCAGCACGCTGTCGATCGTCGTCGTGCCGCCCGCCGCCTCCGCCATCGCGTGCACCATCGGCAGGCCCAGCCCCGTGCCCTCGCCCGGTCCCTTGGTCGTGAAGAACGGTTCGTACACCCGCATCCGCACCGCCTCCGACATGCCGGTGCCATGATCGATCACCGCGATCCGGACATAGTCGCCGGCCGCCAGCCCCGCCGGCACCTGCCCCGCCTCGGCATTGGCGGCGGACAGCAGGATTTCCCCGCCGCCCGGGCTCGCGTCGCGCGCGTTGATGCACAGGTTGACCATCGCCAGCTCGAACTGCCCGCGATCGGCATGCACCTGCCAGGCGTCGTCCGCGATGTCGTAGCGTACCGCCACCTGCCCCGCCATCGATCGCACCACCAGGTCCTCGATCGCGCGGAGTGCGGCGGCCGGCGCGAACGTCTCCGCCGCCAGATCGCGCTGCCGGCTGAAACTCAACAGCCGCTGGGTCAGCGCCGTGCCGCGCCGTGCCGCTTCGGTCGCATTGTTCAGGAACCGCGACAACCGTTCCGGGTCCGCCGCCCCGCCCAGGCCAGCCCGCGTCGCAAGTTCCAGATTGCCCAGCACCGCAGCCAGCAGATTGTTGAAATCATGCGCAATCCCGCCGGCCAGCGTACCCAGCGCACGGAGCTTTTCAGACTGGTGCAGCGCCTGTTCGGTCTGCCGCCGCTCCGTCTCGTCGCTCTCGATCCGCAACAGGTGCGCGCCCGATCCGGCTGCCACGAACGGGATCCGCCGTGTCCGGATCCAGCGCTCCGTCCCGTCCGGAGCCGCACGCCGGACTTCGCTCTCGGCATAGTCGCCCTGTGCCAGCAACGCGCCGTCGTCGGCCGCCACCGCGCTCTCGAACACCCGCCTGTTCGACCGCACGACCTGCCCGGTCGCATCCACCACCGATATCGCATCCGCGCTGCGCTCCGACAGTCCGGCGAACACCGCCTGTTCGAACGCCAGTTCGGTGCGCAGCCGGAACCGGTCGGCGGCCGCCCCCACCATCGCGCGCAACGCTTCCGGCTCCCACGGCTTGTGGACATAGCCGCCGATCGCGCCGTCGTTCACCGCCGATATCACCGCCGACAGGTCGGCATAGCCGGTCAGCAGCATCGTCTCCGCCCGGCTCGCCGCCCGCGCCTGCGCCAGGAACATGTTGCCCGGCATCTCCGGCATCCGCTGGTCCGACAGGACGACCGCGAAATCATGCCCTTCCGCGATCAGCGCCAGTCCCGTCGCACCCGACGATGCGCTCAGCACGCGGTATTCGTCCTCGAACAGATCCTCCAGCGCGACGAGGATCTCCGCCTCGTCGTCGACGATCAACAGCAGCGGGCGCCTATCCGCCGCCGGGCCTTGAAGTTCGGGATCGATCATGATGCCGCCACCGGTATCGCAAGGGTGAAGCACGCGCCACCCTCCGGTCCGTCATCGACCGCGATCGTCCCGCCATGCGCCTTCACGATCCCGTACGCGATCGCCAGGCCCAGCCCCGTCCCCGCCCCCACATCCTTGGTCGTATAGAACGGCTCGAACAACCGCGTCCGCAGCGCCTCCGGCACGCCGGGACCGTTGTCCGCGATCGTGATGACATAGTCGCCGCCACGTTGCGCGGTGCCGATCGCGATCCGCCCGCCCGCCGCCGGCACCGCGTCCGCGGCATTGGCGACGATGTTCATCACCACCTGGTTCACCAGCGCGGGCGTGCAGACCAGCGTGGCGGGTGCGGCATAATCGCGCGTCACCGTAACGCCGTCGCCCAGCTTCGGCCCCAGCAACGTCAGCACCGCATCGATCGCCTCCGGAATGTCGGTCTGCACCGGGCCGCCGTCGTCCAGCCGCGAAAACCGGCGCAGCTTCACGACCAGATCCTGGATCCGCACCAGCCCGGTCCGCATCGATCCCAATCGCGCCGTGGCCTTGACCAGCTTGGCCGTCTCGCCCCCGGTCTCCGCCTCGCGCACCAGCCGCTCCACCGTCGCCTGATGGGCCAGGATGAACGCCAACGGATTGTTGATCTCATGCGCGATGCCTGCCACCAGCTCGCCCAGCGACGCCATCTTGGCGGATTGTACCAGCTGCCCCTGCGTTTCGCGCAACCGGGCGTTGGCCTCCTCCAGCCCGCGGTTGGCGATGGCCAGCGCGTCGGCCGACTCGGCCTCGGCCCGCGCGCGTTCCAGCGTGCGTTCCTGTTCCAGCGCGCGAGCCGCCGCCCGCATCTCCTCGTCGCGGGCCAGCTTGCGGCGCAACGTCGCGCGGATTCGGACCAGCAGCATGTCGCGATCCTGCGTGCGCGGCACGACGTCGTCCGCCCCGGCGTTCAGCGCCGCCAGCACCGCCGGCCCGTCCTGCATCCCGCCCAGCCCGACGATTTCATACGCGTCGCCGGTCCGCCGCCGCCGCGCATCCAGCCGGCGGCACAGCTCCGTGGCGTCGTAGCGCAGGCTGTCCAGACCGATCAGCACGCAATCGACCGGTTCGCCCGCCAGCGTGGCGATCACGTCCGCCCCGTCCCCCGCCTCCACCACCACATGCCCGTCCGCGGTCAGCACTGTCCGCAGCAGCAACCGGTACGTCGCACTGTCGTCGATCAGCACCAGCCGCGCCTGGCGGAATCCGCTGTCGATCGGCGCCGCGGTGCCGGTCGCGCGCCGCTGCCGCACCAGCGCGCGCATCCGCGACACCAGCAGCGCCGTCTCGCTCGACTTGGGCAGATATGCGTTGGCCCCGCTGTCCAGCCCCTGCCGTTCCACATCATGTGCCGCCGCGTCGGTCAGCATCAGGACGGGCAACGTCCGGGTCCGCGACGCATGCCGCATCCGCCGCACCAGTTCGTCGCCGTTCATGCCCGGCAGGTTGAAATCGACCACCACCAGGTCGGGCAGTTCGCCGTTCAGCCGGTCCAGCGCCTCCTCGGCGGTTCGCGTCCGGTCCACCACGAATCCCACGCTTTCCAGCAGCAGCCGGAACTGCAGCGCCTGCGTCTCCGAATCCTCGACCAGCAACAGGCGCGGCAGATCACCGTCCATCATGATGTCGTCCCAATCCCCGTTCGTGCCATGGTGCGTTCCAGATGTGGCGCGATCATGTCGATCGGCAACGCCAGCGCGCCCATCCGCACCGCGGCGGCCGGCATGCCATACACCACCGCACTGCTTTCATGCTCGGCGATCGCGGCACCCCCTGCGGCGATCAGCGCGCGCACGCCCTCGGCCCCGTCCTCGCCCATGCCGGTCAGCACGACGGCGATCGCCGCGCCCGACAAGGCTTCCCCCGCCGACTGGATCAGTGCGGTCGCGGCCGGCCGCTGCCCACCGACGGCTGCGTCCCCGCCGATCCGCATCCGCCCGTCCCGCCCGATCCGCAAGTGCCGGCCGCCCGGCGCGACATGGATCGTCCCGGCCACCGGCATGCCGCCATCCTGCGCGATCACCACGCGCTGCGGCACCACGCTCTGCAACCAGGTGGCATAGCCTTCCATGAACGCCTCCCCCATGTGCTGCACCAGCATGACGGGCACCGGCAGTACGGCCGGCAACGCGCCGAACAGCCGCGCCACCGCCTGCGGCCCGCCCGTCGACGCCGCAACCAGCAACATGCGCGGCGCGACCGGCACACGCACGCCCGGCGCGTCCGGATCACGCGCACGGATCCGCCGCCGTACGACCGCGACGTCACTCATGATGGCCAGTTGCGTGCAAATCTCGCGTGAAACGGCGTCGAACGCGCCGTGCCCGAACCCGACCGGCTTTTCCACCACCGACAACGCGCCCGCCCGCAACGCATCCATCGAACTGGCCAGCGACGCCGCCTCGATGCTCGCGGAGATTACCACGATCGGCGTCGGCCGGTCCGCCATGATCCGGCGCGTCGCCTCCAGCCCGTCCATCCCGGGCAGCTGGATATCCATTGAAATCACGTCGGGCCGGACGTGCGGCAACGCGGCGATCGCCTCCTCCGCGCTTGCCACCGCGGCCACCACGGTCAGCCGCGGGTCGGCCGTGACGATATGGGTCAGCAATGCGCGGACGACCGTCGAATCCTCGACGATCATCACCCGCCGGGGCGATGCAACCGTCATTGCACGGTCAGATCAGCTGGCCGATGATCGACAGCAGCGTGCCCTGTTCGAACTCCTGCTTGGTGACATAGGCGTTCGCGCCTAGGTCCAGACCGCGTTCGATGTCGTCGGGGCTGTTGCGCGATGTCATCATCACCACCGGAATGCGCTTCAGGGCCGGATCGTTCCGCACCGCGGCCAGAAGTCCGAAACCGTCCATCCGCGGCATCTCGACATCGGCGACCACCAGGTCGATCTCGTCCGCCTCCGCCCGCAACCGCTCCAGCCCGGCCAGCCCGTCCACCGCCAGCCGCACGGCATAGCCCGCCGCCTCCAGAATGCCGCGCTCCAGCGTGCGCGTGGTGATCGAATCGTCCACCACCAGGATGGTGCGTTGCCGCGCCGCCACCCGCGTCGCCGGCACCACCGCCTGCCCGCGTGCCTGCCCCCGCGCGCGCATCGCCACCACGTCCGCGCCCAGCACCAGCGCCACCGCGCCGTCGTCCAGCAACACGGTGCCCGCCACCCACGGCACGTCCACCGCGATCGTACCCGGATCGCCCACCACCAGCGACCGGACGGCCAGCAGCGCATCGACCACCAGCGCGATCCCGCTGCGCAGCCACAGCATGGACAGCATGCCCCCGGCGTCCTCCGCCAGCGCGACGCCCAGCACGGCGGACAGCGCGACCACCGGCACCGCCGTGCCATCCAGCACGGCGACCTGCCCGTCGCCGTCGCGCATTACCGCTGCCGGATCCAGCTGCAGCACGCGCTGCACCGCGGCCACCGGCACCGCATAGGTCGCACCCGCGCAGTCCACCAAAAGCATCGTCTGGCGCGACAGCGACAGTGGCACGGTCAGCGTCACCACCGTCCCGCCTCGGGCAACCTCCCCACCCGCCGGGGCGATCGTCATGGAACCCTGCAACCGCCGCACCGCATCGGCGACCACCGACAGGCCGACGCCGCGGCCGGACACCTCGTCCACCGTCGTCGCCGTCGATATCCCCTGCTCGAACACCAGCGCACGCAGCACCTCTGCCGGCGGCGTCGCGCCACCCGCCGCGATCAGCCCGGATGCCCGCGCACGCGCCTCGATCGCCGTATCGTCCAGCCCCCTGCCGTCGTCCGTCACCGTCAGCACGAACTGTCCGCGCGCTGCCCGCGCCACCACGGCGACCGTCCCCTGGTCGGGCTTCCCCGCCGCCCGCCGTGCCGCCACCGGCTCGATCCCATGCCCCACCGCGTTGCGCAGCATGTGCAGCACCGGGTCGCGCAGCGCCTGCAACACGCGGCGGTCGGCCACCGTCTCGCCGCCCTCGATGTGCAGCGATGCGGCCTTGCCCTGCGCCTGCGCCAGTTCGCGCACCATCCGGTCATATCCGTCGAACAGCATCTGCGTCGGCACCATCAGCACGCGTTCGGCATCCGCCTCCAGCGCGGCGACCGCGCGGTCCAGCCCCCATTCGGACCGGCCCTGCGCGCGCTGCAACCGCCCGGTCGCCGCCATCGCACGCGCCACCTGCCGCCCCGCCCCGGCCGCATCGCCGCGGTCCAGCAGCGCGGCGGCCGTTGCGAGGTCCGCCGCAACGCCCGCCAGCCCGTCGGCCATCGCCACCCGACCCTGCACCTCCGCCGATACACCGTGCAACGACCGGGTCAGCGCCTCTACCGCGCGTGCCGACACGCGCAGCATCTCGTCCCCGCCATGGTCGCGCGGCGCCGTGTCCGGCGGCGTGTCCGCGCCCGCGCTTTCGCCCGGCCCCGCACCACCACCGGCCGCCGCATCCTCGATCGCATCGATCTGCGCGCGCAGCAGCGGCACCGTGTCGCCGTCCAGCGTGCGCGTGCCCTGCACGATCGCCTCCAGCAGGGTTTCCAGCACATGCGCCAGCCGCTCCGTCTCCGGCTGCTCCACCGCGCGCGCGGCACCCTTCAGGCTGTGTGCCCGGCGAAAGAATTCGCGCAGGTCGACGGGGGTGCCCGCCTCCTGCGCCGTCAGCGCCGCGCGCATCCCCGCCAGATGTTCGGCCAGTTCGCCCGCGAACGCCGCCTGCAACAGGGCCTGGATGTCCTCCACTGCCGGCTACAGCCGATAGCGTTCGGTCAGCCCCAGCAACGTGCGCGACAACGTCGTCAGGTCGCCCGCCGCCTGGTCGAGCTGGCGCGTGCTCGATGCCGTCTGCTGGCTGGCCTGGCGGATATTCTGCAGCGCGATCGTCACCTGTTCCATGCCGATCTGCTGCTGGTTGGTGCTCGCCACGATCTGCTGGAACGTCTGCACGCTGTCCTGGATACGCGCGCCCAGCTCCTCGATCGCCGCCTGCCCCGCGTCGGTCCGCGCCTTGCCCGATGCAGCCCGCTTCACCGCCTCCTCAGTCAGCATGACCGATGCATTGATGCCGCGCTGGATCTCGCCCAATATGGTCCGTACGTTGCGCGTGGCGTCCTTCGCCTGATCGGCCAGCGTCTTCATCTCGGACGCCACCACCGCGAAGCTGCGCCCGCTTTCGCCCGCGGCCGCCGCCTCGATCGACGCATTCAGCGCCAGCAGGTGCGACCGTTCCGACACGTCGTTCACGGTGACGATGATATCGCCGATCGCCTGCGTCTTTTCGGATAGCAGCACGATGTTGCTCGCCACCGCCTCGGCCTGCTCGCGAATCTCGTCCATCGCCCGGACGGTATCCTCAACCGCCGCGGTGCCCGTATCGCTGGTCTGCACGGTCGCCTGCGCCGCCGCGATCACTTCCTGCGCGCGGCGGCTGATCTGCGTGCCGCTATGGACGATCTCGTCCACCGTCGCCGCCGTCTCCTGCACCGCGGCCAGCTGTTCCTCCACCGATGCCGCCTGCTGCTGCGT
The DNA here is from genome assembly GCF_001956315.1 of Sphingomonas montana. Taxonomy (GTDB): domain Bacteria; phylum Pseudomonadota; class Alphaproteobacteria; order Sphingomonadales; family Sphingomonadaceae; genus Sphingomonas_R; species Sphingomonas_R montana. The sequence continues at coordinate 23,798 of NZ_MOLY01000045.1, forward strand.
CGACGCGCGGATCTCGGTCGCCGCCGCGTTCAGGTTCTCGGTCGCCTCCCGGCTCTGCCGCGCGATCGCCTGCAGGCCCGTGACCATAGCGTTCAGCGTCCGGCCCAACCGGCCGAACTCGTGCGGGCCGGTCGCCGCGGTCTGGCCGGACAGGTCGCCTTCGCCCACCCGCGCGACGAACCCCATGAATTCGTCCAGCGGTTGCACGATCGAACGGCGGATGCCCCACGCGATCGCGATGCTCGCCAGGATCGCGACCAGCAACCCGCCGATGATCGACATCCGGCTGGTGTCGTAGGTGTCCTTGGCCACCCCGCGCCCCACCAGGATCGTCTCGGCCAGCACGGCGCGCATCGCGGCCAGCGACCGGGTCATCGCCAGCTGTTCGCGCGCGATCGCCGTCTCGCGGGCCAGCACCATTGCCCGGTCCCCGCGCCGCACCGCTGCCAGTTGCGCGTCACCCGCGTCGCGCAACCGCACCGAATGGGCCTGCGTCTCGTCCGCCAGCCGCGCCAGCTGCCCCCACTGCGCCTGCCGCGCCGTGCTGATCGCTGTTGTCTGGTACGTGCCGACCAGTCCGCGTAGCCGGCCGATCGCGGCGTCCATCGCCGCCGTCTGCCCCGCGATACCGCCATCGCCGGCCGCATCCGCCCCGCCATCCAGCGCGAATTGCAACACGGCCTGGCTGCGCAGTTCCGATGTCGCCGCTTCCGCCGCACTCACCGCATCCAGCTGGGTCAGCGCAACCAGATCGCGTTCCACGATCCGGTCGACCGTTGCGCGCACCTCCGCCACCTGCCCCAGCGCGTACAGGCCGAGCGCGATCAGCAAGGCCGTGATCGCGGCAAAGCCGAAGATGATCCGGTTGGAAACGGACAAGGGCGTCATCCTTCTTCACGCGTGGGGCTGTTCCGGCCGGTCAGGTGCCCGATCAGCCGGCCCATGTCGACGATCGTGATCGGCAGGTCGTCCGCCTGGACCATCATATGGGCGATACCGCCGCCGCGCATCGCCGCCGCCATCTCTGCGGTCGGCAGTTGCACGACGTCCTGCACCGCATCGACGCGGATCGCGACGAACGGCCGGTCATGCTGCAACAACAGCACCGTGCCCGGCCCGCCGCCGCGCTCCACGCCCAGCACCGCGGCCGGATCGAACAACGTGTGGATCACCCCGCGCCGGGCGAACACGCCGATCACTGCGGCCGGCGCGCCGGGCAACGGCGTCGCCGCCACCGCGTCTGCAACATGCCGGATAGCGGCCAGCGGCGCCGCGAACCGCGTGCCGCCCAGCACCCAGCACAGCATCGCGCCGGTCGCCACGTCGGCGCCCGCGACATGCGCCACCGCCCGGCGTCGCCGTTCCAGCTCGCCCGCGATCGCATCGTCCGATCGGTCCGCCGCCGTCACCCGCACGTCGCCTGTCATGCCGCGACCCGCAACGCGTGCGCTACCGTGGCGATCAGGTCGCCCGCCGTCATGCCGTCACCCTCGGTCAGCGTCGCGCCCTCCGCCAACGCTGCCGCCGCGCGCGCCGCATTGGCCAGCGACCGCCGCCCGTCCGCGACCCTGCCCTGGGCAATCAGCTCCCGGCCGAGCAGATAATGCGCCATCGCAAAACCGCCATCGAGGTACAGTGCCCGGCGATACGCCTGTTCCGCCGCCGCCGCCTGCCCCAGCGCCCCGGCCGCCAGCCCCGCCAGATAATGCACCACCGGGTCGCGCGGCGTCGCCCGCGCCGCCGCCTCCGCCAGCACCAGTGCCGCCGCCCCGTCGCCCGTCGACAAGGCCGCGCGCACCGTCACCAGCGCATCCCCGCCGCTCACCGCTACAGGCGTCGGCACCGCGACCACCGGCGCCTTCGCCACGCGCTTCGCCCGCTGCACGACACGCCGCTCCACCGCTACCACGGGCAACGCCACCGCCGCCGGCACGACCGCCTCGACGCTGCCCGGCGGACGATAGGCCAGCACCCCCCCGGCATCGACCGCCGTCGCCACCGCATCGAACCCCGGGTTCGGCTCCGCATGCCCCAGCAACAGATATCCGTCCGGCCGCAACCGCCCGGCCAGCGCCCCCACCATCTCCGCGCTAACATCCTGGCGGAAATAGATCAGGACGTTGCGGCACAGGATCAGGTCGTATCCGTCCGGGTCGATCGGCGGTGCATCCTCGACCAGCGTCATCATGTTGTGCCGTTCGAACCGCACCATCGCGCGATATTCGGGCCGCAGCCGGAACCGATCGCCCTCCGCGACGAACAGTGCGGCACGCTCCGTCTCCTCCGTGGTCCGCAACGCCCATTTGCCGAACAAGCCGGACCGCGCGACGTCCAGCGCGTCGCTGTCGATATCGGTGCCCAGGATGCTGATCTTCCAGTCCGCCAGCCGCGGCCCCAGCAACCGGTGCAGCAGGATCGCGATCGAATAGGGTTCCGCCCCCGTCGAACAACCGACCGACCAGATCCGCAACCGCCGGTCGCCCCCGCGCTGCGCAATCAGCCGCGGCAGGATCGTCCGGCGCAGCGCATCGAACTGTTCGGAAAAGCGGAAGAAGAACGTCTCGTTGATCGTGACCGCGCTTTCGATCCGCTGCCATTCGTCCGGTCCGGTCGCCGCGTCGTCCAGTCTTCGCGCATAATCGGCCACGGTCGCGATCCCGAGCACGGCCATGCGCTGCGCGACCCGCTCCCACAGCTGATCGTCCTTGTCGGCATAATAATGATGCCCTGTCCGCGCGATCACACGCGCCTTCAACGCCGCAAAATCCGGCGCGTCGGCGGGCTGCGGCAACCTCATGCCGCCCATTCCCGCCCACGCCGCGCGGCTTCCGCGGTCAACGCCGCGATCCGCGCCGCCGCGCCGTCCGCCAGCAACTGCGGCACCGACAGGACATGCGCGTCACCGCCGCCCGCATCCACCATGCCGGTCACGCACCCGCGATAGGACAGGTCGGGCGTCACCGCCCGCACCACCGGATCGGTCACGATCGCGTCCGCCCGGTCGACCAGCAACGCTGCGCCACCGCGCACCCGCACCAGATGCGCCGACAGGTCGATCGTGTCCGGCATCGCCGCATCCCCGTCGAACAGCAAAGCGGGCGACAGCACCGCCACCGTTTCGCCCCGCACCATCACGAACCCGACCAGCGGCCGCGGCATCGTCGGCGGCCGCCACAGCGGCACGATCGGCAGGATCTCGACGACATCGCTCAGCACCAGCGCGAACCGCACCGGCCCTACGTCGCAGATCAGCATCGCCGGGCCGGTCGTCTCCATGCACCCCGGCTATCGAAGCGCACCGCCTCAAGTCCAGTACAATATCCGCGCATCCGGCAGCATCCGCGCGATCTCGGCCTCGAAGAACCCGCGCAGCGCCCGCATCACATCGGCGTCGTACACATATTTCAGCGACCCGAACTTCGTCCGCTTCTCGGTCCGCCCCGCCGCACCCATGTCCAGCGCCGATCCCGGATACCAGCTCTCCAACACCGCCTTCGACCCTGGCGTATAGCGGTGCGTGATCAACTCGACCGTCAGATCCGCCCCCGGCAGACCCGCCAGCGCATCGGCCACGTCCGCGATCAGCTGTCCGTACGCCCGCTCCCACCCGTCCGCCGCGATGATCGGCGCGATCGTCAGGCCGATCTTGTACCCCGCCTCCGCCATCCGCCGCAGCGCCACCAACCGCGCCGCGACCGGGCTCGTCCCGCCCTCGAACCGCGCATAGCCCGTCGGGTTGACCGAGGCCCGCATCCGCGTCCGCCCGCGATGGTCCAGATCCAGCAACGGCCCGACGTCGTCATATTTGGTCGTGAACCGCAGCTGCGCGTCCGCCTCCCACGCGCCGAATGCCGAGACGAGCGCGGACAGCGATCCCGTCGCCGGCTCGATCCCCAGCGGATCGGTGTAGCAGGACGCCTCGAACGTCGTCCCCTCGTCCATCCGCCGCACCGACCGCGACGTCACCTGCCCCCGCCCCAGATAGTCGGGCAGCCCGCCCATGATCTCGTCCAGATTGGCATAGGCGCGCACGATCGGTGGCCCCTTCAGCGATCCCGCCAGATAACAATATCCGCAATGCGCCGGGCATCCCTCCGCCAGGTCGACGCGCCAGTCCGCACTGGGCGCGATGGGCTGCAACTTGCGCTTGGACGGCGGCGCTACGACCACCGCCAGCGTTGCCTTGGCCGTCGCATAGGCACGGCGCGGATCGTCGGGCAGGTCCAGCGCCAGCCGGTCGCCCGGCAGTTCCACCACCACCGATCCCAACGCCAGCGCCCGCGCGGCGATCGCGCGGCCATGCGCATGCTCGCGCGCGCTCCGCGTGATCAGCACGCGCTTCGGTCGCCATACCCGCCCCGGCCCGTCCGCCGCCTCACCCGTCTCGATCCGCGTCGCCATCCCCCCTGAACGCCCGCCATCGGCAACGGTGCCGCGCCACTCCGTCATGCCGGACTCAATCCGGAATCCAGGGTCACCTGCACGACGCCGCCGCCAATGCCCGATCACCACGCCGCGGGATGGCAATCCTGCGCCCATCTCGCTACCGATGGCCCAGACCGCCGCAGCACCGGACCCCGCTTACCATGCCCGAACCGCTCAAGCTTTTCTTCGACGGCGGCTGCCGCCCCAACCCCGGCCGCATGTCCGTCGCCGTGTTCGCGCGCGGCGTTCCCTATGTCGATTTGGACAAGGGCCATGGCGACAACAGCGACGCCGAATGGCTCGCCCTCATTCACGCGATGGAGGTTGCCCGCACGCTCGGCGCGACCGACCTCGTCCTGCTCGGCGATTCGATGCTCGTCGTGACGCAGGCGACCGGCAAGGCCAAGTGCCGCAGCCCCGAACTGCGCGCGCACCGCGCGCGCTTCGACGAACTGAAAACGCACTTCACCCGCCTGCGCATCCGCCACACCGGCCGGACCAGCAACCTGGCCGGCATAGCGCTGGAACGCGCGCTCGATGCGGAGGCGGCCCTCGCCCACCGGGCGGAGATCACCGGATGATCCGCCGCACGCTGCTCGCCGGCGGGGTCGCGGCACTGCTCGGTGCCACGCTCGCCCCGGCCAAGGCACCCCCCGGTCCGGCCAAGGTCCGCGTGCGGATCGACACCACCGTCGGTTCGATGATCGTCGCGCTCGACCGCGCGCACGCGCCGATCACAACCGGGAATTTCCTGAAATATGTCGATGAGAAACGCTTCATCGGCACCGCCTTCTACCGCGCCAGCCGCGCCGGCAAGGATCGCGGGCTGATCCAGGGCGGCACGCGCAACGCCGCCAACCGCACCCTGCCACCGATCGCGCACGAACCGACCAGCCGCACCGGCCTGCGCCATGTCACCGGCACCATCTCGATGTCGCGCGAGAAACCCGGTTCCGCTACCGGTGACTTCTTCATCACCGTCGGCGCGATGCCCGGCTACGATGCCAAGGGGAAGAATCTCGGCTTCGCCGCCTTCGGCCAGGTCGTCGCCGGCATGACCACCGTGCGCCGCATCCTGAACGCCCCCACCACGAAGTTCAGCGGCTACGAAGGCATGCGCAACCAGATGATCACCGCGCCGATCATCATCACCGGCACCACGCGGGTCCCCTGACCGAAGCGGATCGACCAGCACCGCTCACCGCATCGGCGGCACCGGCACATGGATATCGGCCGCCGACGGAACGATCACCCGCGCCGCCCGCGACCGACGCAGCCATTCGAGTCCAACCACCACAACGGCCGCAACGCCGACCAGAAGGGGGAGGCCAAAACCATCCCCCTCCGTCTGCCCCTGTCCGACCTGCGTCATGCGCGGCGTCCTTCGGCCGCGGCACGATCCTCGCCCATCATCATTTCGACCGGCGTATCGGTGATCGGACCCGGCGACTGATCCTCATCGGTATGGGCGAACAGCCAGCGACCGAGCAGTCCTGCGACCGCGGCACCGCTCAGTGGCGCCAGCCAGAACAGCCAGAGCTGCGACATCGCCCAGCCGCCGACGAACAGCGCCGGACCGGTGCTGCGCGCCGGGTTGACCGACGTGTTGTCGATCGGGATTGAGATCAGATGGATCAGCGTCAGCGCGAGGCCGATCGACAACGGCGCGAACGCCGCCGGCGAACGCTCGTCGGTGGCACCCAGAATGACCGTCAGGAACCCCGCGGTCAGGATCGCCTCGGCCAGGAACGCGGTCGCCGCGCTGTAACCGCCCGGCGAATGTGCGCCATATCCGTTCGCCGCAAAGCCGCTCCCGACCAGATCGAATCCGGCGACCCCCGACGCCAGCGCCGCCAGCGCCGCACTGCCCAATATGCCGCCCACCAGTTGCGCCAGCACATAGCCGGGCAGGTCGCGCGCCGGAAACCGCCCGGCGATCGTCAGGCCCAGCGTGACCGCCGGGTTGAAATGCCCGCCGGAAATGAAGCCGACCGCGAACGCCATGGTGAACACCGACAGGCCGAACGCCAGCGCGACGCCGGCCATCCCGATCGTACCGGGCACATCGGCCCCGGCCGCCAGCACCGCCGCACCGCACCCGCCCAGCACCAGCCAGAACGTCCCGATCACCTCCGCGCCCAGCCGGCGCGCCTTTGCGATCGGGCGCGGCCGCCGCGGCAGGGACACACCCGCCGGGGTTCGGTCGGAAGCGGACATCGACGGAATTTCGGTCATATCATGGTCCCTCGGGCACAACAGGTCGACACGCCGCTGGCTCGGTTCCCAAATGCATGGGCCCGTACCGAACACGATACCCTGGAATGACCATTTTGACGCGCAGACGGGAAGATCGACGTTAGTCGAACGCCAGTCCTGTTCGCATGGTCATCGGTCGGTTTTCACAACGCTCGACGATCCAAGGCAGAACTCGCCGACGACTTATTGGGTGCTAGTATCGTTGCACCCTCTACCGGTACGAATCACCCAGTACCCGCGTCTTGACTATAGTCTGCGCACCGGAGAGTGACGTGCGCACGCTGCCAGATCGCGTGACTGGACAAGGGTCGACGACGGGCCGTCCATTCAGGTGGAACACCGCCCGTACTCGTCAGAACCCGTCCGGCATCTCCACCGGCCTCACCACCTCGCGATAGCGTGCGATGGCATAACGGTCCGTCATTCCGGCAATGAAGTCCGCCACGTGCCGCCCCCGGTCCGGTTCTTCCGCGGGCAACCGCTCGCGCCAGCCATCGGGCAGCAGCGCCGGGTCCGCGCGGTACGTCGCGGCCAGTCCGGCCACCACCGCGCGCGCCTGTTCCGCCACCGCCAGCTGGTGCGGGTGATGATAGAGGTTGGCGTACATATAACGTTTGAACGCGCGCTCCTCCGCCGCCATCGCGTCCGAAAATCCGATCAGCGCGCGCCCTGCCTGCCGGACCGCATCGGCATCGCGCGGGTCCGCCTCCGCGATGCGCGCGCGGCTCGTCCCGATCAGGTCGTTCACCATCCGGCCAATCTGTTCGCGCACCAGTTCGGCCACCCGGCGCTCCGGCGGCAGGTCGGCCAGCCGTGCGCTCACCGCCGCCCAGCCGGGCATGACCAGCGGCTGCGCGACCAGCCCGTCCAGGTCGATCAGCCCCGCGCGCAACCCGTCGTCCAGGTCATGATTGTCATAGGCGATGTCGTCGGCGATCGCCGCCACCTGCGCCTCCAGGCTTGGCCAACTCGTCAGATCCAGCGGCATTTCCGCATCCGCCGCAGCCAGTGCCCAGGTCGGGTGCCGCACCGGGCCATTATGCTTGGCCAGCCCCTCCAGCGTCTCCCAGCTCAGGTTCAGCCCGGTCCAGCGCGGATAGGGACTTTCGATCGCGGTCAGGATGCGCAGCGTATGCGCGTTGTGGTCGAACCCGCCGACGTCCATCGTCGCGGCCTTCAACGCATCCTCGCCGGCATGGCCGAACGGCGGATGGCCGATGTCGTGCGCCAGGCACAGCGCCTCGGTCAGGTCCTCGTTCAGCCCCAGCACGCGCGCGATCGTCCGGCCGATCTGCGCGACTTCCAGACTGTGCGTCAGGCGGACGCGGAAATGGTCGCCGTCGGGTGCCACGAACACCTGCGTCTTGTGGCGCAGCCGGCGGAACGCGATCGAATGGACGATCCGGTCACGGTCGCGCTGGAACGGATCGCGCTCGCCCCGCGTGCCGCGCTCCGCCTCGATATGGGCACGCCCGCGGCTGGCGTGCGGGTCGGCGGCGTAGCGGGCGTTGGGCATCGCGCGGCTTTGACGCCTCCACCCCCGCGCGTCGACCCCAAAAGCCGCCGCGGGTCGGTCCGCCGGTCAGCGGGCCGGCAGCTTCTCCACCGCCTGCCCGGCCGGGCTGGTATAGGTAAAGGCGTTCAGCCCCGCCCCGCCGGCCTTGTTCACGAACGCCTGCGCCTCCGCATCCGACCCGAACGGCCCGACCAGCAGGCGGTTCGTCGCGCGTAGCGGCGTCGTCCAGGCGCTCCGGCCGCTCATCAGCGCACCATATTTGGCCTTCACCCCGGCAAACGCTTTCGGCAACGTCGCCTTGTTCGCGCCGCCGGCGACCTGCACCCAATAGCGTTCGGGCGTGCCTTTGGCGGCCTTGGTCGATGCCGTCGCGCCGCCACCGCTCCCGCCCTTGTCGGCAGCGGCCAGCTTCGCCTTCTGCGCTCGGGTCAGCGTCGCCACCGCAACCTTGCCCTTCGTCCGGATCCCCAACGTCGTCTTTTCCGCCGCCGTCAGCACCGGCGCATCCGTCTCGGCCGGGCGCGCCGCCAGCTTGGCCTTCTGCGCCCGCGTCAGGCTGGCCACCGCCACGTCGCCCTTCGTACGGATCCCCAGCGTCGCCTTCTCCGCCGCCGTCAGCACGACGGCGTCCGACGCGGCCGCAGTTGTCGTCGCCGTCGCAAGCCGCGCCCGCTGCGCCCGCGTCAGGCTCGCCACCGTGACGTCGCCCTTGGTCCGGATCCCCAATGCCGTCTTCTCGGCCGCGGTCAGCACAGGGGCGTCGGTCGCCGCCGTTGCAGCCGCCGCCAATCTGGTCCGCTGCGCTCGGGTCAGGCTGGAAAGCGCGACGGTACCCTTCGTCCGGATTCCCAGCGTCGTCTTCTCCGTTGCGGTCAGCACCGGCGCATCCGCTTCGTCCGGGCGCGCCGCAAGCTTTGTCTTCTGTGCCCGCGTCAGGCTCGCGACTGCAACGTCCCCCTTCGTGCGGATACCCAGACTGGCCTTCTCCGCGGCCGTCAGCACCGTGACCTTGCCCACGCCCGCCCCGGCTGTCGCCAGCTTCGTCGCCTGCGCCCGCGTCAGGCTCGCGACTTCAACCGGCCCCTTGGTGCGGATCCCCAGCGTCGCTTTCTCCGCTGCGGTCAGGACCGGGGCGCCCCCGCCCGCCGCCAGCTTCGCCGCCTGCACCCGCGTCAGGCTGGCGACCGTGACATTAGCCCGCGTCCGTATCCCCAGGGTCGCCTTTTCCGCGGCCGTCAGAACCGCCCCGCTCGGTGGCGATGCTCCGGAGACCGGTGCGGAAACCGACGGTGACACCGCCGGCGTCACCAGGCGCGGAACCGGCGCAACGCGGGCGCCCTGCACCGGACGAACGGCGGTCGCCATTCTCACCACGTCCGCCGCAGGCGCGGTCGCTGCCGGCACGGCGCTGGCCGGTGCCGGACCGCCTGCCAACGGACCAGTGACCGCGCTGGACCCGACCGGCGCGGCGCCTGCCGCACCCCCTGGCACGGCTGGCCCCGCAGCCGACGGAGCGATGGTCGCGGCGCTGCCGCTGGAAACCGAAGCCGCCGTTTCGGCCGGCGTCGAACGGGCCGTAGCAATCGGCGTGGTCGACACGGTCGCTGCCGCCGCGGCGCGGTTCAGCGATGCGGCACTTGTCGGCCCCGCTGGCACGGCCGACACGGCCACAGCGGGCACCGTCACCGATCCGGTGGCCGGCGATCCACCCGCCGTTGCCGCACCCGTGGCGCCAGGCGCCGGTTGCCCCGACACTGGCGCAAGCGCGACCCGATCGGTCGGCCGCGCGCCGCCTGGCTGTACACGCACCACCCCGCCCGCCACCGGGCTGGACGCCGGTGCCGCACTGACCATCCGGCCCGGCGTTGCCGTTGCGTCGATGCCCGGGCGCGTCGCAGCCGTGGGTGCGGGCACCTGGGCGACACCGCTCGATATCGTTGCAAGCCTTGCTGTCCCATCACGCGCGACCGGGCTCGATTCTGGCGCGGCTCCCGTCGCGCCCACCGGTGCGATCCCGGTGGCCGGAACCCCGCCGGCGATGGCCGCGCGGTTCGATGTCGCGCTGTCTGCCGACAGGGTCATGCCCGCATTACGCGCATCGGCCGGCACTGCGGCGCGGACAGGCGGATTCGCGGCGGCCGCCCGATTGAGCGACGCGCTGCTCGTCGCGCCGCTCCCTGCCGCCGCCAGCGGAACGGTCGCGCTCTGCCCCAGCGCTGGACCGGCCGGCGTCAATGTTCGTCCCACGCCCCGCGCGGCCTGCGTCGCCATCGCGACCTGGCTACCAGCCGGCCGCCTTACGGCCGGGAACCGGCCGAAATGGACCGCCGCCGCCTTCTCGCCGGCGTCCAGCGTGCCCAGCCTTTGCAGATACGGTGTCATCGCCGCGGCCTGCGTCGGGATCATCAACTGGTTGGCACGTTTCACCGCACCCGCCGCATCGCCCGTCATTGCAAGCACGAACGTCGCCGCGCGCCACGCGGCCTTGTCCTGTCGACGCAACAACGGGTCCAGTATCCGCATCGCGCCCGCCCGGTCACCGCCGATCGCGGTGGACAGCGCCAGCCGTCGAACGATCTCGTCATCCTTCCGCACCGCAAGCGCGGCCCGGTAATCCGCCTGCGCCAGTCGGTTCTGCCCGCGCAGATCATAGGCAAGCCCGCGGTCGCCGCCAATCTCCGCCACCGGCACGCCCGCCGACAAAGCCTGGTCGAACAGCTGCAGCGCCTGGCGCGGTTCTTCCCGCTGCACCGCCGCCGCGCCCAACCCCGCCTTTACGCGGCCATCGGCCGGCGCGACGGCTTCCGCCCGCCCGAAGAACCCGATCGCCGCATTGGCGTCGCCCATTGCCAACGCGGCACGCCCCGCCCCGATCAGCGCAACCAGATCACGCGGGTTGGTCGACAGCATGCGCAGGAACCGGTTGAGCAGCGTGGACGGATCGTTCGGATCGCGTTGCAACGTCAACGTCCCCGGCGGAAACGTGCCGTCCTGCGCGAGGGCGGGCGCGGCCAGCGGCGTCGACGCCAGCAGGGCAAGGGACAAAGCGAACCGGCGTGCGGTCATGGTCGGCATCGGTTTCATATGCCCCGAATGCCGCAATTCGCCTGAATGCGACAGATACGACGTCACGTCCCGCGACCAATCGTTGCGGACGACCGACGAACTCTGCCGATGCTCGATGCTGGTATCGGCATGGTCCTGGCTGCACCGCCAGTCGTCCCGCCGGCGTTCCACCTACCGACCGCTGCGAGACACTTGTCGATGGCGCGGAATGCGACGATCCTTGCCGCGCGCATGACGGTCGCTCCTTGCACCGCCATCGCCATCCCGATTGTGGATCGAAGCCGAATAATCGCCCGGCTGCCTACCCCGACCCGATCACAGTCAATTTGTGAGCGCACGCCTCCGGCTCGAGCGGAAGTACGGTTCTCAGATCTGTCCTTAACCTGCACGCAGGCGCTCAGAACCGGCTATGGCTGCACCGTAATCGATGCTGGGTCGCCGAGCGTAGCCGCGAGTTGAAGACGCTCCGGCTACGCTAAACGGTCCCCCCGACTGCGCTCGGAAAGGGCGGACCGTGCAAAATGCACCCGCATATTTACGGCAGCGCTTGAGCAGGTCCACCTTGCGCCTGCCCGGTCCACGCCTGTCCAGCAACTTTCGCGTTTCGCGATAAGTTCGAGCCAGACCGTACCAGGCAAGTGTGGCCCCAGGATCCAGTCGCACCTGAAATACCCGCCGCTCGAAGCGACTGAATCCCGATTCTCCCGTTACTGGTTGTTCTGCCGGTTCAGGAACCGCGGAATATCGAGTGGATCACGCCCGCGGGCCGGATCGGGCTCGTCATCGCCCGGTGCCTTGGCGGCACCGCGCGCGATGTTGGACATCCGTTCGAACAACGTCCCGCCGTCGCGGCCGGCACGCGGCGCGGGGGTGGACGGCGCGGTCTGACCGGCTTCGTTCAACCAGCGCCGGCTCGCGGCGATGTCGGCATCGGTCGGCTCGCCCGACACCGGCGGCAGGGGGTTGCCCGACACCGGCGGCGTCAGGATCGTCTCGCTACCCAGCAGCAGTTCCTCGTCGCTCGGTGCGCCCTGTGCGGCGGTGTCGCCGGATACGACCGGCGGCGTCGCACCCTGCCCCGCAGCGGCGCCATCGGACTGCGCCGTCGCTGCATCCTGCGACACGACAGGTGCAGGGGTCGCGGCCGGCATCGCTGCGGGGGTCTGGCCTTCGCTCCGCGCCGGTGCGCCACGCGCGGTGTTGAACGAGAATGCCTTGGCCGGCTCCGCCATCGTCGCCGGCTCCGCCTCGATGCCCGTCGCCACCACCGAAACGCGGATCTTGCCTTCCAGGTCGTTATTGAACGCGGACCCCCAGATGATGTTCGCGTCCGGGTCGACCAGCTCGCGGATATGGTTCGCGGCCTCGTCGACCTCCATCAGGCGCATGTCCTCGCCGCCGGTGATCGACACGATGACGCCCTTGGCGCCCTTCATGCTCACCCCGTCGAGCAGCGGGTTGGCGATCGCCTTCTCCGCCGCTTCGATCGCGCGATTGTCGCCGCTCGCCTCGCCGGTGCCCATCATCGCCTTGCCCATTTCGGACATGACGGAGCGGACGTCGGCGAAATCGAGGTTGATGAGGCCCGGCATCACCATCAGGTCGGTGATGCCGCGCACGCCCTGCTGGAGGACCTCGTCCGCCATCTGGAACGCTTCCTTGAACGTCGTGTTCGGGTTGGCGATCAGGAACAGGTTCTGGTTCGGGATGACGATCAGCGTATCGACATGCTTCTGCAGCTCCTCGATGCCGGCATCCGCCGCCTTCATCCGGCGATTGCCCTCGAAGCTGAACGGCTTGGTGACGACACCGACGGTCAGGATGCCACGGTCGCGCGCCGCCTTGGCAATCACCGGTGCCGCACCCGTACCCGTACCGCCGCCCATGCCAGCCGCGATGAAGCACATGTGCGCACCCTCGAGGCTCTTCTCGAGCTGCTCGATCGTTTCCTCGGCCGCCGCGCGGCCGATCTCCGGCCGCGACCCGGCACCCAGGCCCTGCGTGATCTTCAGGCCCAGCTGGATGCGGCGTTCCGCGGTCGAATGGTTCAGCGCCTGCGCGTCGGTGTTGGCGACGATGAAGTCCACGCCCTGCACGTCCGAACGGATCATGTTGGCGATCGCGTTGCCGCCCGCCCCGCCCACGCCGATCACGCTGATCCGCGGCTTCAGTTCGTCGACCTCGGGCCGCATGAATTCGATCGTCATCCGCTTCGACTCCTTTGCCCGCGCGCGCAGCGGGTACCTGACCTGACATGAGCCCTAACCGATTTCAGGGGCAGCACGCAAAATTAACGACAGCTATTTTCAGTAACCCGAACGGAATGCCGCGATCAGCCGTTGGACCATGTTGTTGGGCGATGTCCGGTGGACCATCTGGTGCGCCCCGGTTACCTGCCGCAGGTCGATCGGGTCGGACGCGGCGAACTGGATCAGCCCGGCCAGCGTGGCAAACGCCGGCCCGGAATGCGCGTCCGGCAAGCCCGCCAAACCGCGCGGCCGTCCCACGCGCACCGATCGGCCGAGCACGCCCTGCGCATAGTCGGCAATGCCCTTCAGTTCCGCACCCCCACCGGTCAGCACCACCTGACGTCCAACCGGTCCGTGGAAACCCAGTTCCTTCAACGCGCCGGCAATCGCGCCCATCCAATGTTCCATCCGCTGGCGAATGACGGTGATGAGCTGCGCCCGCGTGATCCGCTGCACGTCGCCCGCGCCCTCCTCCTCCGACATCGGCGCGACGTCGATCATCTCGTGATTGTCGCGCGGGCTGGTGGTGGCCGACCCGTGGAAGCATTTCATCCGCTCCGCCTGCGTCCGGCGCGTGCCGAATGCGCTGGCGATATCGTCGGTGATATCCGCCGCCCCGATCGGGATCGACGACAGCCCGACGAGCAGCCCGCCGGCGAACAGCGACACGTTGGTCACCCCCGCCCCCATCTCGACCAGCGCCACACCCAGCTCGCGCTCCTCCTCCGACAGGCACGCCATGCCCGTCGCGATCGGCGCCGCCACGATCGACTTCACCGCCAGATGCGCCGACCGTACGCACAGGTCCAGGTTCCGCACCGGCGACGGTTCCGCCGCCACTACATGGATGTCGACGCCCAGCCGGTCGGCATGCAGCCCCAGCGGCGTCTTCACCCCCTGCAACCCGTCCAGCGTATAAAGCGTCGGCTGCGCATGCAGCACCATGCGCCCGTCCGGGTCGATCGATCCGCGCCCCGCCGCCAGCAGGTCGTCGATGTCGCTCTGCTCGATCCGCTGCCCGCCGAGGTCCACCTCGACCGATGCGATATCGCTCACCAGCCCACCGGCCGAAAAACTCACCCACACCGTGTCGATGTTGGTCCCCGCGATCCGCTCGGCTTGCTCCACCGCCTCGCGGATCGCCGCCTCGGTCCGCTCCGCATCGGCGATATACCCGCGTCGGACTCCGCGGCTTTCGCGCTGTCCGGTGCCCAGCACCTGCACCTCGCCATCCTCGCGCACCTGCGCGATCAGCGCGCAGACCTTCGACGATCCGATATCCAGCGCCGTGATCAATTGATCCCCGCGATATTGTGCCATGGCCTACCCCCGCCCCCCGTCCGACCACGCATCATGCGCCCGAACCCCGACTCGGCGCAACAGCCCGTTTCCGCGCGGTCCGGCGGTTCCGAAAGCCGGGTCGCGCATGCGGGTCATATGTTCTTGTCGGCCACCAGCGCCGTCTCGGTCACCTTGTGGCCGGGTTCGCGGCTCACGCGCACCACGAACCGATCCGGCATCCGCATGTCGAACCGCACGAACCCCTGGCCCAGCAGTCGCGCCCGCCCGTCCATCGCCGTGAACTTGCGCAACGCCGCCATGGATGCCGCCTGCCCTTCCGGCAACGCCAGCGTCTCGCCCGACTGGAATCGCAGGTCCCAGCGCCGGTCGCCGATCCAGCTTGCGCCGGCCAGCATCGGCTTCAGCGCGGGCGCCGTCTCCATCAGCACGTTCAGGTTCGCCGCCTGGCGGTTCGCCCCCGGCCCGATCACGATCGGCAGGTTTTCCGGCATCGCGGACAGGTCCACCGGCGCGATCACCACGCCCGCCCGGTCGATCAGCGCCAGTTTCTGCTTATGCTGCCAGATCGCCGCCGCCCGCCGCTCCACGATATCGATGACCAGCGTATCAGGCAGCCGGCGCGAAACCCGCGCATCCGCGATCCATCCAAACCGCATCAATCGCGCGCGGATCGCCTCCAGGTCGACCAGCGGCATTGCACGCGACGTCTGATCGACGGCCACGTCATACACCGCCGCCCGGTCCGCCTGGTCGATGCCGACGATTTCGATGTTGCGCACCCGGAACCCGGCGACCCCCACCGCCTCGCCGATCTGCATCCCCACCATCTGCGGCACCCGCATCGCCAGCACGCCCGCGATCACGCCCACCGCCAGCACGATCGCGATCAGCCAGTTGCCGATCCGCTTGATCAGCGCCGCCGGCAGCGGAATCGTCGCGATCGCCTGCGCGATGGTCGACGGGCGCTTGGCCACCGCCCGCCGGCCGGTCGACCGCGTCACTGTCGGCCGCTTGCGCTGGGTCGATGTGCCGCGCCTGATCTTGGCCGGGCCGGTCACCCGCCCAAGCCCGGACTGGCTTCCGGATACGCTTCGTCCACGATCCGCTGCACCAGTTGGGCATAGCTCAGCCCGATGTGGCGCGCCTGTTCCGGCACCAGGCTCAGCGCCGTCATGCCCGGCTGGGTATTCACCTCCAGCAGGAACAGCCCCGCCTCGCCCTGTTCGTCGTCCCACCGGAAATCGGACCGCGACGTGCCGCGGCAACCCAGCACGTGATGCGCCTTCAGCGCCATCGCCATAGCACTCTCGGCGATCTCCGCCGGGATCTGCGCAGGGCAGATATGAACGGTCAGCCCGTCGGTATATTTGCTGTCGTAATCGTAGAAGCCGGACGCCGGCACCAGTTCCGTCACCGCCAGCGCCCGGTCACCCAGCACCGCCACGGTCAGCTCGCGCCCGCGGATGAACGGTTCGGCCAGCAGCGTCGCGAACTCCTGCCAGGGGCCCGCCACGTCGCGCCCGATCGGCGATCCGTAATTGCCCTCCGCTGTCACGATCGCGACGCCCACCGACGACCCTTCGTTCACCGGCTTCAGGACATAGGGCCGTGGCATCGGGTCGGCGGCATACAGGCTCTCCGACCCCACCATCATGCCGCCCGGCATGCGGATGCCGTGCGGCACCAGCGCATTCTTGGTCAGCTGCTTGTCGATCGCGATCACCGATGCGGCAAGCCCGCTATGCGTATAGCGCAGCCCCATCAGGTCGAGCATCCCCTGCACCGTCCCGTCCTCGCCCGGTACGCCGTGCAACGCGTTGAACACCACATCCGGTGCCGCCGCTGCCAGATCCGCCGCCAGCGCCGTCCGCCGCTCCACCGTCATGTCGACCCGCGTCACGCGGTGCCCCAGCGACTCCAGCGCATCGGCGACCCCGTTTCCCGACTTCAGCGAAACCGCGCGCTCCGAAGACCATCCACCCATCAGCACGGCGACATGCAGCGTGCGCGGAATAGGGCTGGCAGCAACTTCGATCACGACAAACCCCCAGCAATATTTCGAGAAGTCTTAGCCCTCTCCCCAACGGGGAGAGGGCTGGGAGAGGGGGAGCGGCTGGGGCAAACCGCGATCATAAAGAACCCGCCGGACCATCACCCACGTCCGGATCACCCTGCGAACCAAGAGCAACCCCGACCCGCTGGATCTCCCACTCCAGCATCACCCCCGAATGCGCCAGCACCCGTACCCGAACATCCTCGCCCAGCGCCTCGATATCCGCCGAAGACGCCGCGCCAAGGTTCAGCAGGAAATTACAATGCTTCTCCGAAACCTGCGCATCCCCACGCCGAAGCCCCCGGCATCCCGCCGCATCGACCAGAGCCCAGGCCTTGTGCCCCTCCGGGTTCTTGAACGTCGATCCACCGGTCCGCGACCGCAGCGGCTGCGACGCTTCGCGCTCCGCCGCGATCCGGTCCATTTCCGCGCCGATCACCGCCGGGTCGCCCGGCGTGCCCGCGAATACCGCTTCCACCACGATCGCGCCGGCCGGCAGTTCGGAATGGCGATAGCGATAGCCCAGCCGCGCCGCATCCCATGTCTCGATGCGCCCGTCGCGCAGCACGACCGTCACCGACACCAGAATATCGCTCGCATCGCGCCCATAAGCGCCCGCATTCATCCGCACCGCCCCGCCCACCGTGCCGGGAATCCCGCGCAGGAACTCCAGCCCCGCAACGCCCGCATCGCGCGCGGCACTCGCGACGGTGATCCCCATCGCCGCCCCGCCCGCGCGCACCCGACCGTCCTCGACCGCGACCTTCCCGAAACTCTTCGGCAACCGTACCACCACGCCCGCCACACCGCCGTCGCGCACGATCAGGTTCGATCCCACCCCGATCGGCATCACCGGAACCGCCGGGTCGAGCGCCTTCAGATAGTCGGCCAGATCACCGACATCTGCCGGCCGCACCAGCAGCTCCGCCGGCCCACCGGTCCGAAACCAGATGAAATCCGCCAGCGAAGCGCCTGCTTCCGCCCGCCCGCGCAACCCGATCGGGTTCGCACGCTCCGCCGCGCTCGTCACGTCTTCGGCGTCCACGCTTCTATCCACGCGGTCCACGCCTTCGCGCCCGCCATCCCGGCCTCGTGCGCCTTCGCCTGGAACGCGACCATGTCCTCCCCCGCCGCCAGTGCCCGCGCGACCACGTCCAGGTTGCGGCGCTGGAAACTCAGCACCTCCTGCTGGAACGCGACGAACGCCATGAACGGGTCCTGGCTCATGCCGGCACGCGCGCGGCGACGATGCCGTCCGCCAGCCCGGCCGCCCACTTCGTGATGTCGCCCGCACCCAGGCAGACGACCATATCGCCCGCCTGCACCGTCTCGGCCAACACCCGCGCCAGCGCGTCGGCATCCTCGACGACCTGCGCCGACCGGTGCCCGCGCAGCTTCAGCCCCGCGACCAGCGCAGCACTGTCCACACCCTCGACCGGCGCCTCGCCCGCGGCATAGACCGGCGTCGCATAGACGATGTCGGCATCGTTGAATGCCGACTGGAAATCCTCCATCAGATTGCCCAGCCGCGAATAACGATGCGGCTGCACCACCGCGATCACGCGCCCCTCCACACCCTCGCGCGCGGCGGCCAGCACCGCGCGGATCTCGACCGGGTGATGCCCGTAATCGTCGATGATCGTCACGCTGCCGCCCTCGACCGGCACCTCGCCGACCTTGGTGAAACGCCGCTTCACGCCACCGAACTTCGAGAAGCCCGTCTGGATCACGTCGTCCGGCACGCCCAGTTCCAGCGCGACACCGACCGCGGCCAGCGCGTTCTGCACATTGTGCCGCCCCGGCATCGGCAGCTCGATCCCCTCGATCGACCGGCTCGAACCGTCGCGATGCCGCACGATCACTTCGAACCGGTTGCCACCGGGGATCGGCGTCACGTTCACGCCGCGCACGTCCGATTGAGCGGAGAACCCATAGGTCACCACCCGCCGGTCGCGGATCCGCGGCAGGATCGCCTGCACCTCCGGATGATCCAGGCACATCAGCGCTGCGCCATAGAACGGCACATTCTCGACGAAATCGACGAACGCGCGCTTCACCGCATCGAAATCGCCATAATGGTCCAGATGTTCGGGATCGATGTTGGTCACGACCGCGATCGTCCCGTCGAGCCGCAGGAAGCTGCCGTCGCTCTCGTCGGCCTCCACCACCATCCAGTCGCTCGCCCCCAGCCGGGCATTGGAACCGTAGCTGTTGATGATCCCGCCATTGATGACGGTCGGGTCCACCCCGCCGGCATCCAGCAACGCCGCCACCATCGACGTCGTCGTGGTCTTGCCGTGCGTACCCGCCACCGCGACCGTCGACTTCAGCCGCATCAGTTCCGCCAGCATCTCGGCGCGCCGCACCACCGGCACGCGCGTTTCATAGGCCAGCTCGACCTCCGGATTCCCGCGCTTGATCGCGGTCGACGTCACCACCACCGCCGCGTCGCCCAGATTTTCGGCACGATGCCCGATATGCACGACGATGCCGCGATCACGCAGCCCCTGGATGACATAGCCTTCGGCCACGTCGGACCCCTGCACCTTGTACCCCAGATTGTGCATCACCTCGGCAATGCCGGACATGCCGATTCCGCCGATCCCGATGAAATGGATCGTGCCGATGTCGGTGGCGACACCCTTCATGCATAGGCTCCGTCGGTCTGTGTCATGGTCGTCTCGTTTTTTCCCGGGTGCGTCGCCGCCCGGCCGCCCAGTCGTTCGACCAGGTCGGCCAGGTCGCGGACCGCATCGGGCCGCCCGCATCCCCTTGCCCGCTTGGCCGCATTCTCCAGCGCACCGGGTTCCAGCGCCAGCTTCTGCATCTGCTTGGCCAGCTCCACCGGCGTGAACTGCGTCTGGCGGATCGATCGCGCCGCACCCGCCGCCACCATCTCGCCGACGTTCACGCTCTGATGGTCGTCGGTCGCCCCCGGCAACGGCACCAGGATCGCCGGCCGCCCCGCCTCGGTCAGTTCCGCGATCGTCGATGCGCCCGCCCGCGCGATCACCAGATGCGACCATGCCAGCCGCTCGGGCAGGTCGGGCAGGTACGTCGCCAGATCCGCGGGGATCCCAAGCTCGGCATATTTCGCGCGCACCGCGTCGATATCCTCGGGTCGGCATTGCTGCGTCACCTGCAACCGCCGCCGGAGCGCCACCGGCAACAGGCCCAGCCCGTCCGGCACCACTTCGCTCAGGATGCTCGCACCCTGGCTGCCGCCGGTCACCAGCACGCGGAACACGCCGTCCGTATCCAGCACCGGGAACGGTTCGTGCCGCAACGCCGCGACCTCCGCCCGCACCGGATTGCCGACCAGCGTCACCTTGTCGGCATAGCGTGGTTGCAACCGCTGCACATCGGGATAGCTTGTCGCGATCGCCGTTACCTTGCGCGCCAGCAACCGATTGACGCGCCCCAGCACGGCATTCTGTTCATGCACCGCCGCCGGAATGCGCGCCTTGAACGCCGCCAGCACAGCCGGGAGCGCGGGATAGCCGCCGAACCCCACCACCGCGTCCGGCCGCGCCTTGGCATAGATCGCCTGCGCCATCGCGCGGCCCGCGCGAATGTCGCGCCACGCCTTCAACCAGCCGATTGGCCCGCCGCTCAGCCGCCCTGCAGGCAACAGATGCGTCTCCACGCCCTGGAACAGCCCTGGTATCCGCGCGCCGCGCGCGTCGGTGACCAGTGCCACGCTGTGCCCGCGCGCGATCAGTTCGGCCGCCAGCGCATGCGCCGGCACCATGTGGCCGCCGGTCCCGCCCGCCGCCAAGACATAATGCCGTTTCATGCTCACGCTCTGTCCCTCATCGCCCGCCGCTCCATTTCACCACATAGGGCGAACGGTGCAGATACGGGTTCCGCCGGGTGAACGCCAGCAGCAGCCCGAACCCGATCGACAGTGCCACCATGGACGACCCGCCATAGCTGATGAACGGCAGCGTCATGCCCTTGGACGGCACGATCTGCACGTTGACCGCCATGTTGATCAGCGCCTGCATCCCGAACTGCACCGCCAGCCCCGCCGACGCTAGCAGCAGGAACTCGTCCTCCTCGTCCAGCAGCTTCACGAACACCCGCACCACGATCGTCAGATACACCAGTGCGATCGCGAGACACGCGATCAGCCCGAATTCCTCGCCGATGACGGAGAAGATATAGTCGGTATGCGGCTCGGGCAGCCGGAACTTCATCGTGCCGCCGCCCGGCCCGGTGCCGATCAGCCCGCCGTTCACCAGCGTGTTGTGCGCGCTGACCGTCTGGTAATTGTCGCCGTCGCCGGTGATGAACTTGTTGATGCGGTCATGCGCCACCGAATAGAACAGATACGCCGACACGACCCCGCCCAGCCCCAGCGCACCGAGCGCATACAGATACCGCATCGCGATCCCGCTCAGCATCAGCAACGCGACCCAGATCGACAGGAAGATCACCGTCTGCCCGAAATCGGGCTGCTTCATCAGCAGCAGCGCGATCCCCCCGGTCAGCAGCCCGGACAGCGGCACGACCGGCAACGTCCGGTCCTGCGCCTTCAACGACAACAGCCACGCCAGCGCCACGACATAGAGGGGCTTCAGGAATTCGGACGGCTGGAACTGCATGAACCCGACGCCGATCCAGCGCGACGCGCCGTTCACCTCCATCCCGATCAGCGGCACCGCCGCCAGCAGGAGCGAGAAGAACGCCGCCCCGCCGATCGCCAGCCGCCGCGCGACCTCCTTGGGCAGCATCGACACCATCAGCATCACCGGCAGCCCCAGCGCCAGCCAGACGAGCTGCCGATAGAGATAGTAGAGCGGCGGAAACGTCGTCGTGCCGCCGGAATAGCGTACCGCCGCCGCGGGCGACGCCGCCGCGACCGCCACGATCCCGACGCCGACCAGCACCGCGACCAGCAGCAGCAGGACGCGGTCGATCTCCCAGAACCAGGTGCCCAGCGGACTGCGGTCGCCGCGCCCGAACCGCTGCACCTTGGTTATGCGCTTGCGCTTCTGCGCTTCTGCCGCGAACACGTTCATGGCTGCATCGCCCCCACCAGGTCGCGGAACGCGTCGCCCCGCGCCTCATAATCCCTGTACTGGTCGAACGACGCGCAGGCCGGCGACAACAGCACGACCTCGCCCGCCCGCGCCGCCTCGCGCGCAGCACCCACCGCGTGCGCCAGCGTGCCGGCATTCACCACCGGAATGCCGCGCTCGGTCAGCAACCGCGCATACAGGTCCGCACTGTCACCTATCGCATAGCCCGCCACGACATGGCCCAGTTGATCCGCCACCGCATCCAGGTCGCGCGTCTTGGCCAGCCCGCCCAGGATCCAGTGGACCTTGGGATAGGCCGCCAGCGCCGGCGCGGTCGATGTCGGGTTGGTCGCCTTGCTGTCGTTCACATACAGCACGCCGCCCACGGTCGCGACGCGCTCCATCCGGTGCGGCAGACCGGGATAGTTCGTCAGCCCCTCCGCGATCGCATCCTCGCCGCCCCCCAACGCGCGCGCGACAGCGATCGCCACCGCGACATTCTGCGCGTTATGCGGCCCCTGCAACGCCGGCCACGCCGACTGGTCCCCGACGTCGGAGGAGCGCACCTCGATCAAACCCGAACCGTCATTCGCATGACCGTCACCCCGAGCCAGAGCGGCAGCAACCGCGCGCGTCTCGTCATCCTCCACCGCGATCACCGCCACGCCCGACGACATCGCGAACAACCGCGCCTTCGACGCTGCATAGGCCGCGAAGTCGTCATAGCGGTCGAGGTGATCCGGCGTGATGTTCAGCAACACCGCAACGTCGCAATCCAGCGTCCGCGTAAGGTCGATCTGGTAACTCGACAGTTCCAGCACATACACCCCGCCCGCCGGCAACGGATCGCGCCCGAGGATCGGCAACCCGATATTCCCGCCCATCAACGCCGGCACCCCCGCCGTCTCCAGCAGGTGAAATACCAAAGCGGTCGTAGTCGATTTCCCGTTGGTCCCGGTAATCCCCACCACCCGGTGCGCCGGCAGAGAAGCCCGCGCCTGCGCGAACAGCTCGATATCGCCGATCACCGGCACGCCTGCCGCCGCCGCCCGCCCAGCAATCGGATGACGGTTCAGCGGCACCCCCGGCGACACGACGACCGCATCGAACCCATCAAGGTCGACAACTAACGGATCCCCCAGCGAAACCGAACTCCCTCCCTTCACCGGGGAGAGGGCTGGGGAGAGGGGCTGCGGCTTGGTGAAACCGTCACCCCCAGCCAAGCCCCCCTCTCCAGCCCTCCCCCCGGTGGGGGGAGGGAGCAAGAGAACCGCATCGCGCCGCTCAGGATCGCTATCCCAGGCCACGACTTCCGCGCCGCTTGCCACCAGCGCCGCCACAGTCGCCATCCCCGACCGCGCCAGCCCCAGCACGGCATACCGCCTGCCGGCAAAAACGTCCGAAACGATCACCGCAGCTTCAACGTCGCAAGACCCGCCAGGGCCAGCACGAAGGAGATGATCCAGAACCGGATCACCACCGTCGGCTCGCTCCAGCCGAGCTGTTCGAAATGATGATGGATCGGCGCCATGCGGAACACCCGCCGCCCGGTCCGCTTGTAGAAGAAGACCTGCACCACCACCGATACGGCCTCCAGCACGAACAACCCGCCGACGATCGCCAGCACGATCTCGTGATGCGTCGACACGGCGATCGCACCCAGCGCGCCGCCCAGCGCCAGACTGCCGGTGTCGCCCATGAACACCGCGGCGGGCGGGGCATTGAACCACAGGAACGCCAGCCCCCCGCCGATGATCGCCGCGCACAGGATGGTCAGGTCCCCCGCCCCCAGCACATGCGGGATGCCCAGATACCCCGCAAACACCGCATTGCCGACGACATAGCTTATGGCGAAGAACGCCAGGCACGCGATCACCACCGGCATCGTCGCCAGCCCGTCCAGCCCGTCGGTCAGGTTCACAGCATTGCCGAACGCCACCATCACGAACGCCGCGAACGCGATGTAGAACCAGCCGAGGTCCAGCACCGCGCCGTTATAAAACGGCACGTACAGCAGCGTCCCGTTGCCATCGTTGATGATATACGCCGCAAGGCCTGCGATCAGGAATTCGAACAGCAACCGCGTCCGCCCGGAAATGCCGGCATGGCTCCGCTTCCGCACCTTGTCGAAATCATCGAGGAACCCGATCGTCCCGAATCCGATCGTCACCATCAGGCACGCCCAGACATAACGGTTGGACAGGTCCATCCACAGCAGCATCGTGATCGTGACCGCGGTCAGGATCATCAGCCCGCCCATCGTCGGCGTGCCCACCTTTGCCAGATGCGTCTGCGGTCCGTCCGCGCGGATCGGCTGGCCCTTGCCCTGCCGCACGCGCAGCCAGCCGATGAACCGCGGCCCGATCAGCAACCCGATGAACAACGCGGTCGCCAGCGCCCCGCCCGACCGCACCGTGGTATAGCGGATGAGGTTAAGGATGCCGGGAAACCCCAGATGCTCGGCGATCAGATACAGCATTACAGATTCCCGCTCGCGACGGCATCGACGATGCGCCCGAGCCCGATGGCGTTGGATCCCTTGACGAGCACCGCATCGCCGGCGACCATCCGGTCGCGCAAGCCATCCCGCGCCGCCGCGGCATCGGCCACATGCGCGAAATCGATCCGCCCCTCAAGCGCGCGCGCAAGGCTCGCCATTTCCGGACCGACCAACAGCGCGAATTTCACGTCGGCTGCGATCAACGGCGCGGCCAGCGCGGCATGATAGTCGTCCGATCCGTCGCCCAGCTCGCGCATCGCGCCCAGCACCACGATCCGCCGCGTCGCCGCTTCCTCGCCCAGCTGGGCGATCGTCGCGGCCATCGATGCCGGGTTCGCATTGTAGCTTTCGTCGATCAGCAGCACGTCGCCGCCGGCCCACGCCGCCCGCGTCCGCGCGCCGCGTCCCTTCAACCCTTCCAGTTCCGCCAGCGCCAGCCCCGCCGCGGCAAGATCCCCGCCCACTGCATGGACGGCCGCCAGCA
This sequence comes from Sphingomonas montana, assembly GCF_001956315.1. Lineage (GTDB taxonomy): Bacteria > Pseudomonadota > Alphaproteobacteria > Sphingomonadales > Sphingomonadaceae > Sphingomonas_R > Sphingomonas_R montana. Next base: position 48,673 of record NZ_MOLY01000045.1, read on the forward strand.
CCGCGAGCGCGTTTGACACCCAGTGCGCACCCGGCGGGGCCAGCGTGCAGGTCAGTTCCGCGTCGGGCAACGTCACGGTCAGCAACGTCCCCTTCGGCCCGGCCATCGCCTCGCGCGCCCGCACGTCGGCGCCCGCGCCCAACCCGAACGTCACCGTCCGCGCGGCATGCGCCGCCGACGCCGCATACAGCCGCTCGCGGTGCGGACTGTCGTGCGGCACGATCCCCACCCCACCCGGCTCCAGCCCGCGGAACACCTCGCCCTTCGCGTCGGCAATCGCCGCCTCGTCAGGGAAAAACTCGGCATGCGCCGGCGCGATCGTCGTCACCAGCGCGACGTGCGGCCGCACCATCCGGGTCAGCACGTCCAGCTCGCCCGGCGCGGACATCCCCATTTCGAATACGCCGTACAGCGCGTCGGCCGGCATCCGCGCCAGGCTCAGCGGGACCCCGGTGTGATTATTGTACGATTTGACCGACCGGTGGACCCGCCCCGGGGCCGCGCGCTCCAGCGCCGCGGCCAGCGCTTCCTTCGTCCCCGTCTTGCCGGCGGACCCGGTCACCCCGATGATCCGCGCCGCCGTCCGCGCGCGCGCCGCCACGCCCAGCGCATCCAGCGCCGCGGTCGTGTCCGCCACCAGCACATGCGGCCCGTCGACCGACTCGGAAACCACCGCCCCCGCGGCACCCTGCGCGAACGCCTGGGCCACGAACCGATGCCCGTCCGCCTGCCCGCCCTTCAGCGCCAGGAACAGGTCCCCCGGCCCGACCTCGCGTGAATCGAACGCCACACCCGAAACGTCGAACGAGCCGGACGCAACGCCGCCGGTCGCGGCGGCAATCTCATCGGACGTCCAGAGCGGATTCACGACCAGAGCCCCCTCTTCTTCAGAAGAGGGATTTTGGAAGGAAACTTGAACCTCACGCCGCCGCCTCGCGTGCGACCTGCACATCGTCGAACGGCAGCACCCGCACCGTATCCCCCGTGCCGACGATCTGGCCCTGCTCATGCCCCTTGCCCGCCAGCAGCACGACATCGTCCGCCCCTGCCGCCGCGATGGCCGCGAATATCGCCGCGCGCCGGTCACCGATCTCGACCGCACCCGGTGCCCCCGCCAGGATATCCGCGCGGATCGCCGCCGGATCCTCGGACCGCGGATTGTCGTCGGTCACGATCACATGGTCGCCGCCCGCCATCGCTACCCGGCCCATCTCCGGCCGCTTGCCCGCATCACGGTCGCCGCCCGCGCCGAACAGCACGATCAACCGCCCACGGGTATGTGGCCGCAGGGCCGCGATCGCCGCATCCAGCCCGTCGGGCGTATGCGCATAATCGACATAGACCGGCGCACCCGTCCGGGTGATGACCGCACGTTCCAGCCGCCCCCGCACCGGTGCCAGCCGCGCCAGGCCCGCCAGCACGGACGGCAGCGCCGATCCGGTCGCCAGCGCCAGTCCCGCCGCCGTAAGCGCGTTCGCCGCCTGATACGCACCGATCAGCGGCAGCTTCACGACATGGTCTGCACCATCCGCCGCGATCGTCAGCGTCTGGCCCAGCGCCGTCGGTAGCCGCGACACCAGCCGCAGCGTCTCGCCCTGCGTCCCGACGGTCAGCACCCGCAGGCCGCGCTCGACCGCGATCTCCGCCACCCGCGCCGATGCCGCATCGTCCGCCCACACCACCGCCGCGCCATCTGCCGCGACCACTTCGGTGAACACGCGCAGCTTGGCCTCCAGATAGGCCTCCATCGTCCCATGATAGTCGAGATGATCGCGCGACAAGTTGGTGAATGCGGCGGCCTGCACCGGCAACCCCTCGATCCGGTACTGAGCCAACCCGTGGCTCGATGCCTCGAACGCGGCATGCGTCACGCCCTCGCGCGCCAGTCCCGCCATGTTCGACAGAAAGGTGACGATGTCCGGCGTGGTCAGGCCGGTTACGACCCGTTCGTCCCCGGTCGTGACGCCCAGCGTCCCGATCGACGCGGCATGGCACCCTTCCATGTTCCACAACTGCCGCAGCAGTTCGACGGTCGATGTCTTGCCGTTCGTGCCGGTCACCGCCACCGTCGCGGCCGGGAACGGCGCGAAGAACCGTGCGGCGATCCGGGCGAAGGCGCGTCGCGGCTCCCCGTCCGCGACATGCACCGCCCCCGTCACGGTCGCCTCCGGCCGCGTCACCACCGCGACCGCGCCGGCCGCGACCGCAGCATCGATATACGCCTCGCCATTGACGGCCGTCCCGCGGAACGCGCCGAAGATCGTCCCCGGCGCCACCTTGCGGTGGTCGATCGCGAACCCCGTCACCACGACGTCGGCGGCGTTTCCCGCCCCTTCGATCAGATCATTCAGCCGCATTCGGATTGGCGCCCTTCGGTTCCCACAGCAACGGCAGCAGTTCGCTTTCGTCCACGTCGGCCCGGTCGTCGGGCCGGATGCCCAGCATCGGGCCGATCCGCTGGACGACCCGGCTGATCACCGGCCCCGCGGTCCAGGCCGCCGTGGTGAAGCCGAACGTATCGGCGGTGCCCTTCGGACTGTCCAGCATCGCGATCACCACATAGCGTGGCTTGTCCATCGGGAACACGGCGGCGAATGTCGACACGTTGGTGTTGCGGTCGTACCCGCCGGCATTGGGCTTCTCCGCCGTGCCGGTCTTCCCGCCGATACGCAGGCCCGGCGCGTCGGCCTTGCGCCCCGTCCCCTTCATCACCACCAGCCGCATCAGCTGCCGCATCCGGTCGCTCGTCGCCGGGCTGATGACCCGCCGACCGGCCGGCACCGCGGCACCTTCGCGCTTCAGCAACGTCGCCGGCCGCCACACCCCGCCATTCACCAATGCGGCATAGGCGGATGCCAGGTGCAACGGCGTCACCGCGATGCCATGGCCGTACGCCACCGTCATCGTCGTCGTCCGCGCCCAGTATTTCGGCCACAACGGCCGCGCGCGCCCGCCGACCTCGATATCGACCGGATCGCCGAACCCCACCTTGCGGAAGAACGCCTGCGTCCGCCGCGGCCCCAGTTCGTCCGCGATCCGCGCCGTCGCGATGTTGGACGAATGGACCAGCAATTCCGGCGCGTTCAACCAGCGATTCTGCGGATGATCGTCACGGATATGGAACCCGCCGACCGCCAGCGCATGGGTCGCATCGTACCGCTTGCCCATGGACGTCACCACGCCGCTCTCGATCGCGTTCGCCATCGTCAGCATCTTGAACGTGGAGCCCAGCTCGTACACGTTCGACACCGCCTTGTTGAGCAGCAGCTCGTACGGCACGTTGCCCGTCCGGTTCGGGTTGAAACTGGGCAAGGACGACATCGCGACGATCTCGCCGGTGTCCACGTCCAGCACCAGCCCGGTCGCGCCGATCGCGCTGTGCTTGGTCATCGCCGCGCTCAGTTCGGTCTCCATCGCCGCCTGCACCCGGCTGTCGATCGACAGAGCCACCGGCCGCTCGCGCTGCGCAGGATCGCTCAACCGCGCATCCAGCACCTTTTCCATGCCCGATGCGGCATTGCCGTTCTGGTCGATCCAGCCGAGCACATGGGCCGCCAGCGACGCCTGCGGATACAGTCGCTCCGGCTCGCGCCGGAACTCGATCGCCGGCTCGCCCAGCCCGTTCACCGCCTTCACCAGTTCGGGTACCGCGCGGCGCGAAAGATAGGCGAACTTCTTGGGCGACGTCAGGATTGCGAGATACTGCGCCTCGGTCTTCTGCGGCATCAGCTCCGCCAGCCGGTACGCCAGCAAGGCCGGATCGCCGATGATCTTGTTCGGATGCACCGCGATCGACCAGGCGTCGATCGTCGTCGCCAGCGGCATTCCGTTGCGGTCGACGATGTCGCCGCGGTCGGGCACCAACCCCCGCGGGGTCGCCAGCGCCTGGGGGCCATCGGATGCGATCGCCAGCCATAGCAACCGCGCGCCGACGATACCGGTCACGAAGATGAACAGCAGCATCATCACCATCAGGCGAAAATTCGCCGTCGCGGTCGTCTGCTGCCGCTGCCCGGCGACGCGTACGCGGTCCGTCCTGGCGAGCAACGCGGTCATCGTGTGCGTTTCGCGGTCGCTTCGTTTTTCGCCAGCGCGGCCAGGTCGTCGGCGAAGTCGCTGCTGTTCAGCGCCACCTTCTGCGGCACGGCCGTCATCCCACCCTTCGGCCGGACATAGTTGGCGTGACGCAGCACAGGCGCGCCCTCCGCCGCCGGCCCGTCCGGCGTGGCGGCCGGATAGGCGACCTCACGGGTGGCACCGTCCTGCACGCCCGGCGCGGAGTCGATCGCCGGCACCGCCGGGTGGTTGAAACTCGCCAGCTGCAGCTCGCCATCGATATACTGGCCGGACCGCGGCGCGGACAGCGCCAGCACGTCGGTATTCCACCGTTCCAGCTGGCTCAACCGGCCGCGTGTCTCGATCTCGGTGCCCAGCCGGCGTATCTCGCGCTGCGACAGCAGGATGCGATGTTCCACCTTCGCCAGCGCATGGCGCTCGCCCGCCACCCGCTGCGTCACCAGATAGCACCCCAGCGCCGCCGTCGCGACCGCGGCCACCCAGCCCACCGATCGAAAACGCAACACGTTCATGCGGAATAACCTTCGACGGAGGACCAGGGTGGCGATGCGGTACGGTGCGCGACACGAAGCGTGGCTGAACGGGATCGCGGATTGCGCGCGACCTCGGACTCGTCGGCGCGCACCGGCTTTGCGACACGGTCGAAACTCGGCGGCGTCGCGGCGGCGGCCTGCGGCATGTGCCGCGATCCGGCCGGCGTGGCGCCGCTGCGTTCGATCAGGAACCGTTTCACGATGCGGTCCTCGGTCGAATGGAACGACACCACCGCCAGCCGCCCGCCCGGCTTAAGCGCCCGTTCCGCCGCGACCAGCCCGTCGCGCAGCTCGTCCAGTTCACGGTTCAGGTGGATGCGGATCGCCTGGAATGCCCGCGTCGCCGGATCCTTCTTCTCGTGCGGGCGATGCCCCAAAGCGCGCCGCACCACGGCCGCCAGTTCCGCCGTCGTTGTCAGCGGCCGCGCCGCCACGATCGCGCGCGCTACCCGCCGCGACTTTGGTTCGTCGCCATAATGATACAGCACGTCGGCGATCTCGGCCTCGTCGCTGTCGTTCAGGAACTCGGCGGCGGTCTGCCCTTCCTGGCTCATCCGCATGTCGAGCGGCCCGTCGGCCTGGAACGAGAAACCGCGGTCGGCCCGGTCGATCTGCATCGACGAAACGCCGATATCGAACGTCACGCCGTCCACGTCGTCCACGTCGCGCGCGGCCAGCGCAGCCGTCATCGCACCGAACCGGTCATGCACCAGCACCAGTCGTCCGTCGGCCTCGGCCAGCAAGGCTGCACCTTCCGCTATCGCATCGGGATCGCGGTCGAACGCGATCACGGAAGCGCCTGCGGCCAGCAGCGCACGGGTATAGCCGCCCGCGCCGAACGTCCCGTCGACGTGCCGCTCGCCCGCCACCGGGGCCAGGCCCGCGATCACCGCATCCAGCAGGACGGGCACATGGGGCGGGATCACGTTGCCGCTCATTTCTGCGTCCGTTCGGCAATCAGCGAATCGAGCATCCGGATCAGCCGCGGCTTGTCCGCCCGCGCGGTGCGGAACGTATCGGGGTTCCATATTTGGAACGTCTCGCCGCCGCCCACGAACAGCGCGGTATCGGTGATGCCGGCCGCCCGCCGCATCGGGGCGGACAGGACCATGCGGCCCGCGCCATCATATGCGATCTGCGATTTGGATCCGAACGCTTCGGCCATTTCGTCGTCCATGGCCTCCATCACGTCGACATCCCCCATGGCCGCCACCTTGCGCCGAATATTTTCGTGCAACTGCCGCGAATAGGTCGGATCGAACCCCTCCAGGCACGGCAGCTTGGCATGCTCGCCCAGCAGGATCAGCCGGTCGTCGGAACTGGCATCGGTCGACCCGCGCCGTACCCGGCGATCGATCACCCCACGGAAACTGGACGGCAGCGACACACGCCCCTTCGCGTCGACCGCGTTCAGTATCCCGCCGTGGAAGAAATCGATGATTTCCACGCACTGACCCCGTTGGAAGCCACCCCGTGCCGCCGATCCCGAACGGATCGTATGGGCCCCGGCCACGTGAAGGCTTCCGTCCCTCACACCCGATGGGGGTATCAGGGGCAACCGTGGGTTTCAATACCACTTCATGGTTTTGCGATGTTGATTATTCCGTCCTGAGCCCTGTGCACAAGGTCGGGAAAACCAAGGGATTCAGCCACTGTTCTATTTATGTTCCATACATAGGTCTGTGGATAACTACAGGCACAACTATTTTGCGAACTTTTGAACTAGGGTTTCCGTAAGGTCCCGCCGGACCGATATCGACGGTCGGGCGCCGCCGACAGCCGCGCCGCTTCGCCACGCCACCGGTCGTGCGGGTGGCGCCAGTCCGTCCAGCCCGGCGATCAGCGCCGCCACGAACGCGGCATTGTCCGATCGCCGCCACGCCGGCTGCCATCCGCCGTCGCCATCGGTCCACAGCATCGGATCCAGCAAATCCGCGTCCGCCACCATCACCGCGCGCCCGCGTCCTACCCGGCAATCCGCGATCAGCCCTTCGGCCGATACCCGGCAGGCGCGCCGGTTGTCGCGTCTGTCGTAGCGTCGCTCGCCGCGTGCCGGAACGAACCGGCCGGCCCCTGCCAGCCACAGCCGCCACCGCCGCCCGTCCCGCATGAGGTCGCGGGCGACCGTCCCGCCGTCACCGCGTTCCAGTACCAGCCCCCAATGGAGCAGCAACGGGGCCAGCGTCCCCGACCGCGGCGGCGCAGCGGCGTCGCCGGGTGGATAGGCACTTCGCCAGCGCAGGTCAGGATCGGTCAGGATCACCGCCCGCGCGCCCGCCCGGATACGCGCATCGATCGCGACCAGCGCCGCGGCGGCGGGCGGGCGGGGCTGCACCAGCAGCCAGCGCGACGTCGCCAGCGCGGCCGGGTCGTCCGCCGGTTCCATCACGAACGCAGCGGCCAGCATTCGCCACGCGTCGGCCGGGCCGGCCAGCAGGTCCGCCCCCCCCGCCCAGCGCAGCGGCACGCCGGACAACAGGGCGATCCGTTGCCCGGTCGCCTGCGCGCTGTCCCCCGCCGCCGCCTGCGCATACCAGCCACCGCCGCCCGGTATTGCCAGTAGAATCGCCAGCCCGACCATGGCCACGCCCCGCCCGTGGATCGCCATCCCGGCACGCACCACCAGTTCCATCAGCAGCGCGACGCCCGCGCACACCGTCAGCGCACGCAGCACCGGCAACACAGCGCCGTTCAGCATCACCAGTTCGCCCACGGCCGCGGTCGCCAGCATCGCGGCATAACCTGCCGCCCGCCTGATCCGCGTTTCGCGCGCCAGAACCAGCGCCAGAACAGCCAGGATCGCCGGACACCATATCAGCAGCAGGCCCATCTCGGCCCGGTCCGCCACCTGCCAGCGGCGCAGGCCGAGGCCGATATCGATCAGCCCCGCCACCCATCCCGCAAAGATGGCGAACTGGATGCGGATCAGCGGCTTGGTCGTTCGGCCGGCGGCACAAGCACCGGGGCCGGCGGCGCCGCGATGATGACCGGCCGTTGTACCGGGGCGGCAATGTTGCCGACATCCGTCGCGCCACCGGGCGCGACACCCAGTTCGGCCAGCGGTTCCTGCGGCCGTTCGTCTGACGCCACCACCGCGGCGGCATTGGCCGACGGCGCGCCATCCGATCCGGGTCGCGTAACTTCGTCCCCGCCGCTTGCCACTCCGAAAAAGGCCGCGGCCAGCAGCACCAGCAGAAACACCACCGCCAGTCCCATCAATCCGATGCGTACTCTCTGCATCCGATCGTGCACTCCCTGTGCCCGCATCATGCGGGCGTTCGCCGGGACTGATCTAAATCACGCCTCGTCGCTTGTCTAACCCGTCCGGCCCTATGGCGTCGGGCCGCGCCGGAACCGCCTAGCGAATCATATAGTCCGGCACCGGCAGTCCCTTGGCCGCCAGCCAGGCCGGATTGTACGTCGTGCTCAGATACCGCATTCCCGAATCACACAGGATCGTCACGATCCGGTGCCCCGGCCCCATCAGCCGCGCCAGCCGCACCGCGCCGGCCACGTTGATGCCGGAAGACAGGCCGACGCACAGCCCCTCGCGCAGCAGGCCGAACACCTGTTCCAGCCCCTCAGTGTCCGAAACGCGGAACTGTGTGTCGATCGGCGCGCCGTCCAGATTGGCGGTGATCCGGCTCTGGCCGATCCCCTCCGCGACCGAACTGCCCTCCGCGCGCAATTCCCCGCACGCATAATATTCGTACAGCGACGCGCCGTAGGGATCGGTCAGCGCGATCGTCACGTCCTGCGACCGTTCCTTCAGCCCCAGCCCGACGCCGGCCAGCGTGCCGCCAGTTCCCACGGCGCAGGTGAAGCCGTCGATACGCCCGTCGGTCTGGTCCCAGATCTCGGGCGCGGTGCCGCGAATGTGCGCCATCCGATTGGCAAGATTGTCGAACTGGTTCGCCCACAGCGCGTTGGGCGTTTCCTCCGCGATCCGCCGGCTGGTGTGCACATAATGCGCCGGGTTCGAATAGGCCGTCGGCGCGACTAGGACCAGTTCGGCACCCAGCGCGCGCAACGTGTCCATCTTCTCGCGGCTCTGCGTTTCGGTCATCACGATGATCGTGCGATACCCTTTGGCCTGCGCCACTAGCGCCAGCCCGATCCCGGTATTGCCGGCGGTTCCCTCCACGATCGTCCCACCGGGCCGCAACGTCCCCGCCGCCTCCGCATCCTCCACGATCGCACGGGCCGCTCGGTCCTTCACGGATCCGCCCGGGTTCATGAATTCGCACTTGCCCAATATCTCGCAGCCCGTTGCTGCGCTGGGGCCGTTCAGGCGGACGAGCGGCGTGTTGCCGATAAGCGAAAGTGTGTCGGGTCGAATGGCCATGGGCATCAGATAAGCCGTGTTGCCGGCTTGGCCAAGCGACCATGGCTTCCACCGACCATAGCCGCGCTCCGTGCTGCACGTGCGTGCAATTCGGTGTCCGATCGCGACCGGTTGTTGTCCACGCGCTGACGAACGAGCCTTGACGCGTCCTGCCGCAACCGCGAAGACCTGGGCCATGGTAAACCGCGCCCTCCCCCTCGCCGCCCTTCTGGCATCCGCCCTTCTCGTCGGCTGCAACTCGCAGCCCGAAACCGTGACCTCCGGGGCGGCCGATCCGGACGCCGCGAAGATCGCCGCCGCGCCAAAGGTGGCGCTGCCGCCGTCGGTCAAGTCCAGCAAGGTCTATCGCTGTGCGGACAGCAGCCTGCTCTACGTCGATTTCTTCTCCGACGATCTGGGCGCGAACATCCGCACCGAAAGCGCCGGCACCAACACCCGCCTGACGGCGGCCAAGATCGGCGATCCGTTCACCGGCGAAGGCTATACCGTCGCCGGCACCGGCGACACGGTCAAGATCACCACGCCCAAGGCACCGGCCCAGACCTGCAACGCCTGATCGTCCCGCCCCCTTCCCACGACAGGGAGGGGGCATCCAACCACCGCTTCGTCGTGCGCGCCGCAACTTCCACGGCTGACATTCCGCCCCGCCTCCGCTATCGGCGCGATCATGACCCAGATCACGCCCCAGATCAGCGCCGCAACCGTGGCCGAACACGGCTTCTCTCTCGAAGAATATGACCGCGTCCTGCACGCGCTCGGGCGTGAGCCGAACCTGACCGAACTCGGCATTTTCTCGGTCATGTGGTCCGAACATTGCAGCTACAAGTCCAGCCGGCTCCACCTGCGCAAGCTGCCGACCACCGGCCCGCAGGTCATCTGCGGCCCCGGTGAAAATGCCGGTGTGGTCGATATCGGCGATGGACAGGCCGCCATCTTCAAGATGGAAAGCCACAATCACCCCAGCTACATCGAACCCTATCAGGGTGCGGCGACCGGCGTCGGCGGCATCCTGCGCGATGTGTTCACCATGGGTGCCCGCCCCGTAGCCAACCTCAACGCGCTGCGGTTCGGCCGTCCCGATCATCCGAAGATGCGTCACCTGATCGCCGGCGTCGTCGCGGGCATCGGCGGCTACGGCAACTGCGTCGGCGTGCCGACCGTGGGCGGCGAGGTGAACTTCCACCGCGCCTATGACGGCAACATCCTGGTCAACGCGATGACCGTCGGTGTCGCCGAAACCGCCAAGATCTTCTACTCGGCTGCCTCCGGGCTCGGCAATTCGATCGTCTATGTCGGGTCGAAGACCGGGCGCGACGGCATCCACGGCGCCACCATGGCATCCGCCGACTTCTCCGAGGATTCCGAGGAGAAACGCCCTACCGTTCAGGTCGGCGATCCGTTCACCGAGAAGCTGCTTATCGAGGCCTGCCTCGAACTGATGGAGTCGGACGCGATCGTCGCGATCCAGGACATGGGGGCCGCCGGCCTCACCTCCTCGTCGGTCGAAATGGCGTCCAAGGGCGGCGTCGGCATCGAACTCGACATGAACATGGTCCCCTGCCGCGAAACCGGCATGACCCCCTATGAGATGATGCTGTCCGAATCGCAGGAACGCATGCTCATGGTGCTGAAGCCGGGGCGCGAGGCCGAGGCGGAAGCGATCTTCACCAAGTGGGAACTCGATTTCGCGGTCATCGGCCGCGTTACCGATACCGGCCGCATGGTCCTGACCCACAACGGGGATACCGTCTGCGACATCCCGCTCGGTCCGCTGGCCGACGAAGCGCCGCTCTACGATCGTCCGCACGTCCCCACGCCTCCCCGCGCGCCGCTCACCGACATGCCGGAGACGACCGATCTTGCGGCCGACCTGCTGCGCATCATGGGGGCGCCGGACATCGCCAGCCGCCGCTGGATCTGGGAACAATATGACCACATGGTCGGCGCCGACACCGTCCAGCGCCCGGGCGGCGACGCCGCCGTCGTCCGCGTCCACGGTACGCAGAAGGGGCTGGCGATCAGCACTGACTGCACGCCGCGCTACTGCTTCGCCGATCCGGTCGAGGGCGGGAAGCAGGCGATCGCCGAATGCTGGCGCAACCTGACCGCGGTTGGCGCGCTCCCGCTCGCCACGACCGACTGCATGAATTTCGGCAACCCTCAGCGGCCGGAAATCATGGGCCAGTTCGTCGGCTGTATCGAAGGGATGGCGGCCGCCTGTACCGCGCTCGACTTCCCGATCGTGTCGGGCAATGTGTCGCTGTACAACGAAACCAAGCTCGAGGACGGCAGCGGTTCGGCGATCCTGCCGACCCCCGCAATCGGCGGCATCGGCCTGCTCGCCGACTGGTCGAAATCCGCCACCATCGCGTTCAAGTCGGCTGGCGACGAACTCTGGCTGGTGGGCCAGCGCGCCGACCCGGCGTCCGGCCATCTCGGCCAGTCGATCTGGTTGCGCGAGATCCACGGCCGCGAGGACGGCCCGCCGCCCCCGGTCGATTTGGTCGCCGAGCGCACGCACGGCGACGCGGTCCGCCAGTTGATTCTCGACAGCGTCGCCACGGCGGTCCACGACCTGTCCGACGGAGGCCTCCTCGTGGCCCTCACGGAAATGGCGCTCGCCGGCCGCATCGGCGCGGCCCTCGACCACGCACCGACAGTGGCTGCCGCATTCGGGGAGGATCAGGCTCGCTATCTCGTCACCGTCGCACCCGGCACCATGCCCGGTCTGTCCGTTCCCGCAACGCGGATCGGCACGGTCGGTGGCGACGCGATTGCCCTGCCGGGCATGGCGGTCCCCGTCGCCACGCTCCGCACCGCGCACGAGGCATTCTTCCCGCACCTCATGGGCGCGACTGTTCTGGCCTGATCCTATGCTGATGGAACCGCGCGCTTGACGGGCCCGGCGGTCGGCCCCCGCCTTCCCACGCTCGACGTCCTGCGCGGGCTGGCGGTGATGGGCATCCTGCTCATGAACATCGGCGGGTTCGCGCTACCGGAAGGGGCCTATTTCAATCCGCACGCGGTCGCGGTCGGCGGACCTGCCGACCGTGCGATCTGGCTGGCCGAATTCGTGCTGGTCGACGGCAAGCTCCGCAACATCTTCTCCATGCTGTTTGGCGCGGGCATCGTGCTGGTCATCGACCGCGCCGTGGCGGCGGGGCAGGACGAGGGGGCCGTTCACATGCGCCGGATGGCGGTGCTGGCGCTGTTCGGGCTGGCGCATAGCTATCTGCTCTGGTGGGGCGACATCCTGTTCCAATATGCCGTCATCGGCACGCTGGCGCTGTTCCTGGCGGACCGGCGACCCGCCGCACTTGTCCGCTTCGCCGTGCTCTGCCTGCTGCTTCATGCGCTGATCGCCGTCGCATCGCTCGCCGGTCTCGCCGCACTGCGGACCGACCCGCAAGACTGGCGGGCGCTCGCTGCACAGATCGGCGCGGTCGATCGTCCGGCCATTGCCGCCGAGATCGTCCGCATGCACGGTTCCTACGCCGCACTCCTGCGGCACCGGCTCACCGTGGATCTCACCATGCCGGTGTCGATGCTGATCGGCAGCGGGCTGGAGACGCTCGGCATGATGCTGCTCGGCATGGCCGGGCTGCGATCCGGCTTTCTTACCGGCGCATGGCCGCGTCGCACGTATCGCCGGATCGCGTTGCTCGGCTATGGCGCAGGCATTCCGGCGATGGTCCTGCTGGCGGTCTGGGACGTACGGTCCGGCTTCGATCCCGTTGTCAGCCTGGGCGTCACCACGCTCTGGTCGCTGCCGTTCCGCGCCGTGCTTGCGCTCGCTCATGTCGCGCTGGCGATCCTGTGGCTTGGTTCCGCTGACGGATCGGTCCGCACCCGGATCGCCGCGGTCGGGCGCGCCGCCTTCACCAACTATCTCGGCACCAGCCTAGTTATGACCACGCTCTTCTATGGCTATGGTTTCGGCCTGTTCGGTCGGCTTGATCGCCTGCACCTGCTCGCCATCGTCGCCGCGGCCTGGGCCGTCATGCTGCTCTGGTCGAAACCCTGGCTCGATCGCCACCGCCATGGCCCGCTCGAAGCACTCTGGCGGCGCATCGCCCGCCCCCGCCCGGTATCGCAACGGTAGCGGTATCGATCACCGCCGCGGCACGATACACCGATCGCTTTCACACCTGTCCGAATACCACCTTGCGCCCGAAACCCTGCGGTCGGCGTATTAGGGGCTGGCCGGCCGCTTGGTTAAGCAGGGTCATCGTCGCCTGGAACAGCGGTCGCATCTGCACCACCTCTTCAAGCAATTCGTCCGGTGATTCGTGCCTTTCCACGCAGCGGCGCGCCGTCATCTCCACCACTTCGGCGAGGCTGGACAATCTGGTCGCGCCCAACTGTACCGAATCGCCTTTCAGCGTATGCGCGGGCAGCACCAGCGCCGCGGCACACCGATGGCGCATTGCCTCCTCGATCGCGCCGACCGACTTTACGCCGTCCTCGCGAAAATAGCCCAGGATCCGGACGAAATCGCCGCCAAGCTCCGCCTGGGCGCGATGATATGCGGTCCAGTCAACAAGTGCGCCGTCTGATTCGGCCACGGTTTCCGCCTTCTTCGCTCGAGCTGTCGTCCTATCGTCCGTGGTAACGTGCGGCCGGTTAAGAAGAGATTGCACGCTCAAGTCCAAAGGTCGTAGCGTCCCGCTTCCCGCGCAAGCCGCCAGCCATTTGCCGCGGCAAGCGCCGCAATTTCCGTGCCCGCATTGGGGTCGTCGGACAGCAGGATATAATGCGTTAACACCGCCCCCCCGCGCACCGCCCGCGCGAGCCGCAGCGCGGGCCACGGACACCGCATGCCGCGCGTATCGACCAGCACCGCGTCGACGTCGGCGTTCACCGGTCGAACGGGTTACGCGGCGCGCGCACGGTCAGCCGGATCGGCACCGCCCCGAACCCCAGATCCTTGCGGATCCCGTTCATCAGATACCGTTTGTAGCTTTCGGGCAGCTGGTCGACCCGCGTCCCGAACAGGATGAACCCCGGCGGCCGGGTCTTCGCCTGCGTCAGGTAACGCAGCTTGATCCGCCGTCCGCCCGGGGCCGGCGGCGGATTGATCTCGACCGCTTTCTCGAACCAGCGGTTCAGCACGCCGGTCGACACGCGCTTCGACCAGGCCTCGCGTACGTCGAATGCGGCCTGGATCAGCTGGTCCATACCGCGCCCGGTTTCCGCCGATATGGTCAGCAACGGCACGCCGCGAACCTGCGCCAGCCCTTCCTCCAGCGCGAACCGCACGCCCTGGAACAGGCTCGGCGGGTTCTCCGCCACGTCCCACTTGTTCAGCGCGATGATGAGCGCACGCCCTTCCTGCAACACCTGGTCCGCGATCCGCAGATCCTGCGCCTCCAGCCCCAGTGTCGCATCCAGCAGCAGTACGACCACCTCGGCGAAGTCCACTGCATGCATCGCATCGGCGGCGGACAGCTTCTCCAGCTTGTCCTGGACCTTCGCCTTCTTTCGCAGGCCCGCGGTGTCGATCAGGCGCACCGGGCGGACCTGACCGTCGGGCGCGGTCCATTCCCAGTCGATCGCGATCGAATCACGGGTGATGCCGGCCTCCGGCCCGGTAATCATCCGCTCCTCGCCCAGGATGCGGTTCACCAGCGTCGACTTGCCCGCATTGGGCCGCCCGACGATCGCAAGCTTCAGCGGGCCGTTCTCCTCGTCCTCTTCCGGCTCGTCGACGACGTCGTCATACCCTTCGAACTCGATATGCGGCCGCAATGCCTCGAACAGGTCGACCAGCCCATCGCCATGCTCGGCCGAAAACGGCATTGGCGTATCGAACCCCAGCGAATAGGCTTCCAGCACCCCGCTTTCGGCGGCCTTGCCTTCCGCCTTGTTCGCCATCAGGATCACGGGCGTATCCTCGGATCGCAGCCATCGGGCGATCTCCTCGTCCTGCGGCACGATGCCGGCGCGCGCATCGATGAGGAACAGCGCGACGTCCGCGTCGCGCACCGCATTCTGCGTCTGCATCCGCATACGACCGGGCAACGTGTCGGGGTCCTCGTCTTCGACGCCCGCCGTATCGATGATCTTGAATTCCAGCCCCAGTAGGACGGCATCGCCCTCGCGGCGGTCGCGCGTCACGCCGGGGCGATCGTCCACCAGCGCCACCCGCTTGCCGACCAGACGGTTGAAGAGCGTGGATTTGCCGACGTTCGGTCGGCCGACGATCGCGACGATGGGAAGTTTAGCCATCGCCGCGATGTAGCGGAATATGGCGGCAGGTCACGGCAAACTTACGCGCAACCCGCCCGCGCCTACCGCCAGGCGCTCAATTTGCCGTCGTTATCGAGCAGGAACAGCATATTGTTGGCGACCACCGGGGACAGATAGAAGGATTTGCCCGCGCGGATCGGGGCCGCCATCGTCCCGTCCGCCGGTGTCACGGACATCATCTCGCCCTCGGTATTTACGACCAGCAACCGGTCGCCGGCCAATATCGGCCCCGTCCAGCCGATCAGCCCCTTCTTGCTCTTCTCGTTCTTCCAGCGCGGCAGCTGGCTGACCCAGCGGATCCGCCCGGTCGCGCGCTGGATGCACAGCATGCGCGCATCGTCCGTCACGATGAAGATCCAGTCGCCGGCGACCCAGGGCGTCGAGATGCCTGCAACGTTCAGTTCCCACAGGCGCTGCCCGGTGGTGAGTTCCAGCGCGACCATGCGTCCGCCCTGCCCCACGGCATAGACCCGACCACCATCGATCACAGGATCGGCGTCGATATCGCTCAGCGTCGACACCGCGGTCGAAATGCTCGTCCGGGCCAACGCATCCTGCCACACCGCGCGGCCATTCTCGTATCGATAGGCGGTCAGTTCGCCCGACGAGAAACCGGCCACCACCGTACCCTGCGCCGCCGCTGGTGCGGCCACGCCAAACACGCCGGCCGCCTCCAGCGTCCCGGATTCGTTCCAGATCGTGTCGCCGGTCGTCCCGTTCAGCGCGAACAGCTGGTTGTCCTGGCTGACGACATAGACATTCCCGTTGGAAATCGTCGGCGCCCCGCGCAACGGGCCGCCGGGTCGCTTCTTCCACACGACCTTGCCGGTCGCGGCTTCCAGCGCGGCCGCGTCGCCCACGCCATTGGTGGCATAGACGCGGTCGCCCTCGGCGCTCACCCCGCCGCCGAACAGCGACCCTTCGTTGCCGGCCGGATCGGTCAGCCGGGTCGACCAGACGACGGCACCCGTCGCCGCGTCGATCGCCCGCACCACCGCCTCGGTATCCATCACATAGACGCGCGCACCCTGGACCACCGGGGCGGCGGCCAGCCGGACCTGCTTGCTGCTACCAGCGATCGATACCGTCCAGGCCCGCGCCAGCGTTGCCTTCAACGCGACGTTGCCCATCGATTTCTGCGCATTCCCGCCGGACTGCGCCCAGCTGTCGTTCACTTCGGCCGCCGGAACGGTCACCGGCAAGGCCGCGATCGACGTGTCCAGTTCCGCGCTGTTCTCGGATGTCAGGACCGCGATGCGATCACCCAGCAGCGTCGTCTTCGGCTTTCCGCCCTTGAACACGCCGCATCCGGACAACGCCGTCGCCATCAGCAGCATCGCCGCGAACCTGCCCATCGTCATCGTGCGTCATCCCCAACCCGCTGCGGCACATCGAAGCCCAGCGCACCTGCGACCCGCACCGCGCGTCCGCGCAGGCTGTCCGGCATCGTTTCGTCCTTGGCGATCGCGGCGAAGATCCGCCCGGCATCCTGCGGCCGGTTCGTCCGCAGATACGCGATCGCGACCATCTCGCCGGCACTGCCGAACCACGGGTTGCCCGCGATCGCCAGCGTCTTCAGCCGCGCGATCACCGTCGCCGGCGGCAATGTATCATATTCGATCGCGGTCTGACGGACGAGTGCGGCATCGCGCATCACCTGCGGCACCGCACTGTCGCCGGCCACCTTAGCGAACCCCGCCAGCGCTGCCGCCCGGTCGTTGCGCACCAGCGCCGCCGACGCTTCGGTCAACAAGGCCGCACCGCGATACCCGTCGTTGCTCGCCGCCGCCAGGCCGTCAAGCCGCGCCTTGACGCCGGCCTCCTTGCCCTCGCTCAGGTCGGCCAGCGCCTGCGACAGCGTTTCGCTATGCGCCTCCGCGGCCAGCGTCTGGCGGTGCTGCCAGTAGATCCAGCCACCGACCGCCGCGAGCAGCGCGACGACGGCCAGCAATATCCACTTGCCGTTGCGCGAAACGAACGTCTCCATCCGATCCCGGCGCAGATCCTCATCGACTTCGCGAAAGAAGGTCTCTTCATTCTGGGGTGCGAGCGCCAATCGGGGTCTCCGGACAAAGAACAGGCGGTAGCCTTAGCGACGCAAGCGCCTGAACGGAAGCTGAGTCAGGATCTGGGCTGATACGTCTCGGCCGCCGTCGGAAACGCGCGGCTCCGCACGTCGGCGGCAAAGCGCATCGCCGCGTCGGTGATACCCCCCGCCATCGTGCCATACGCCTTCACGAACCGCGGCGTCCGGTCGAACAGGCCCAGCATGTCCTCGCTCACCAGCACCTGCCCGTCGCACAGCGCCGACGCGCCGATACCGATCGTCGGGCATGTCACGGCCTGTGTGATGGCGACCGCGATCGGTTCGACAACGCCCTCGATCACGATCGCGAACGCCCCCGCATCCGCCACCGCCTGCGCATCGCCCACGATCTTGGCCGCTTCCGCATCGCTCCGCCCGCGCGCGCCATATCCGCCCAGCGCGTTCACGGCCTGCGGCGTCAATCCGACATGCGCCATCACCGGTATGCCGCGGGCGGACAGGAACGCGATCGTTTCCGCCATCGCCACCCCGCCTTCCAGCTTCACGGCCGACGCGCCGCTCTCCTTCAGGATGCGCGCCGCGCTGGCGAACGCGGCTTCCTTCGATGATTCGTAACTGCCGAACGGCATGTCGATGACCACCAGCGCATGGGCCGCGCCGCGCACCACGGCCGCCCCATGCGCGCACATCATCTCCATGGTCACCGGCACCGTCGATGGCAGGCCGTAAATGACCTGCGCCAGACTGTCGCCGACCAGCAGCATGTCGCAATGCGGGTCCAGCAGCGTCGCCGTCCGCGCGGTATAGGCGGTCAGCATGACGAGCGGCGTGCCCCCCTTAGCGGCGCGGATCGCGGGTACGGTGATGCGGCGGACGGGGGTTGTGGCCGGTACGGCTTCGGGTTGGAAAGTCGACATGCGCCCGTCTACCGATGCCGGCACGGCGGTGCAAATCGGGGCATTGCCCGGCCGGTTAGGCCGCCAGCACTTCCTCAGCCTGCAGGAACGAAACGAACAGGTCGGTCGACGACATCAGGTCCCGCGCGCTGACCGCCAGATCGCTGGTGCTGTTACGCACCGCGGCAGACAGCGCCGATGCGGCACCCGCCGCCGCCGCAACGCCCTTGATGCGGCATTCGATATCGTCCGCATTGGCCACCGCGCGGTCGGCCCCGATATCGACCGTGCGGGAAGTGACGCGCTGATCGTCAACGGCGGCCGCGATGCCCGTCGCGGCCGCCGCGACCTGCCCGATCGCGTCGTTGACGCTGCGCAGCTTGTCCCCCGTGTCGACCACCCCTTCGCGGATACCGGCGATCAGTCCGCTGATCCGGTCGCTGGCGCGCCGCGTATCGGCCGACAATCCCTTCACTTCGCCAGCCACGACCGCAAAACACCGCCCCGCCTCCCCGGCGCGCGCCGCTTCGATCGTTGCGTTCAGCGCAAGCATGTTCGTCTTGGATGCGATCTTGCGGATATCGTTCAGGAACCCCTCGATCTGGGCTGCCTGTTCTTCCAGCGTGGCGACTGTCTGCACGCTGCGCCGCGCCTCCAGGCTGGCGGTCTCGGTCAGGTCCGACTGGCGGTCGGCCGCCCCCGCTATCGTCCGGATCGACTGCGACAGGTCCCGGATCGACGATGCGACATGGGTGATGTCGGACGCCGCCTTGCTGGCGCTGGACGCGACCTCGACCGCCTCGTCCGTGGCCTCGCCGGTCACTTCCTCCAGCTGGATCGCGGCATGTTCCAGACGCGCCGTCGCCTGCCCGATGCTTTTGACCACAGATGTCACGGACCGTTCGAATTCGTTGGCCAGCGTCACCAGCTCTCCGCGTCGTTCAACCGCCACCCGCGCGGCCTGCGCCTCGCGCTGCTGGCGTTCGCCTGTCGCGATGGCGCGCGCCGCATCCGCCTGCTCCACGGCCTCGTTGGTCCGCCGCCGGCCATCTTCCGCCGCTCGCGTCAGCGCGCGCGACAGGTGCAGGGCATCACCCTGTGCCCGGAACAGCGCCTCCAGCTGGATCGTCAGGATCGTCAGCGCTCCACATTGCAGCGCCACCGCTACCACATGGAACAGGACACGCCCGATATTGCCCGTCCCGCTGAACACCCATTCCGGCGCCAGCCATTCCAGCGCCAGATGATGAACCGCGGTCAGAACCGTCGCCAGCGCGATCGGGCGCCAGTCCGCCAGCATGACGAGCGCCGCCATGCCGACGAAGAAATACATGTGGGCGTCCATCTGCCAGGCATGCCCCTTCAGCAGAAAGACCAGCATCGCCGGAATGATCGCGGCGAGCGACCCCATCATCGTTCGCGCCTCCGCATCGTACCGGCCCAGCACCGCCATCGCCGTCGGCCCTGCATTCAGCAGGGACCCGGCGACCAGCAACGGCAGGCCGACGCCCGCGCCCAGCATCGCATTGCCGATCAGCAGGCCGACCAGCGAAATCCAGCCGATCGCCGCCCACGCCTGTACGGCCCGGCAACGCAGCCGGTCCAGCGGGTCGAGCGCAGACGAGGCGTCGTCGCGGTCCACGCCGCGTACATACCCGGACAATCGGTTCATGCGTCCCCCGCTGCGCCGACGGCCGATCCGCACGCCGCCGGCGGGGCGGCCAGAATCAGCACCTTCCAGTAAGGCACCTGATCCGCGATTCGCGACCGGTCCCCACTGACGACCAGAGACCCCGGAAACGGCCCCATGCCGATCAGCACCGCCTTGCCGGCCAGCGCCATCTTGGCCGCCATGTTCGCATCGCCGGTCCCCAGTGGGACGAGCAGCATCGCGCCGGCCGCGGGCGGCCACATCGTCAATCCAAGGACGGCGATGACCGCGATCGCGCCCTGGATCGGGATCAACAGTCTGGTCCGCTCGCGTCGCATGACCGGGACGTAAACCGGGCCTGGTTAACGCCGGGTATCCGCACCAGCCGACATTACCGGGGCCACACTGGCCTTTCGTAGCAAGACCGGCGGGTGTCGACGCCGCTCGCGACTGTCGCTAGCGCCGAACGGACCTGATACCGCTCTTCGCCAGCTGCGCCTGCACGCTGTCCGGCCCCACCAGATGGGCCACGCCCACCGCCACGAACGCCGTGCCCTTGCCCGCCAGCATCGTGCGGATACGGCCCGCCCATGCCACGTTCCGCGTGACGATCAGCTTGTCGTACAGCTTAGGCGCCTCGCGCTTCATATCCGTAATGACCATCTTCGCCAGCGTGCGGACGTCGCCCTTCTCCCATGCGCCGGACAGCGCCGCCAGTTCGGCCGGTCCCTCCGCCACATCCTGCATCGCGCTGTCGAGGAATGCGATCTGCTCGGCCTCCGAAAAGTCGGCCAGGAACCGGATCTGCTGCTCGGCGGTCTCGAAGCCGTGAATTTCGTCCTTCTCCGCGACGCCGACCGATCGCAACGTCCGGTCCGCACCCGCCGCCGGGTCCAGCCCCGCCTTCACGAACGGCAACGTGCCGAGCGTGACCGCCACCAGCCACGGCCGCATCGGTTCGAACTTCGCGGGCGTCATGCCATAAGGCGCCAGCACCGCGGCCAACCGCGCACGCTGCGCCGGCGTCAGCTTTTGCGAAAGGGGTCGCGCCGGATCGAACCCATAGTGCTGGACGATCGCCGCCATTGCCGCCTGCGACGCGTTCAGGTCGTCATCGATCTCCAGCCACAGCGCACTGGATGCCCGCATCGCGGCATCGATCTTCGGCGTCTTCCATCCGGCATCCTTCCGCACGGCATGCGCCGTTCCGAACAGGTAAATCGTCGAATCGGAGTCGCGCACCGCCCATAACGCTGGCTCCGCCGACGCAGGGACGGCCACCAGGCCAAGTATGGCGGCCGCCACGCCACCGATCCAGCGCAGCCGCGTCGTCATCGCCGCGTCATTCCCACTCGATCGTGCCGGGCGGCTTCGACGTATAATCGTACGTCACCCGATTGATGCCCTGCACCTCGTTCACGATCCGCGTCGCCACGCGGGACAGAAATGCCGCATCGAACGGATAGACGTCCGCCGTCATGCCGTCAGTCGACGTCACCGCGCGCAGTGCACAGACATAGTCATAGGTCCGGCTGTCGCCCATTACCCCGACTGTCCGGACGGGCAGAAGCACCGCAAACGCCTGCCAGATCGCGTCGTACAGCCCCGCCGCGCGGATCTCGGCCAGGTACACCGCGTCCGCCTTGCGCAGGATGTCGCATCGCGCCTTCGTGACCTCGCCCGGGATGCGGATCGCCAGGCCCGGCCCCGGAAACGGGTGCCGCCCGACGAACAGTTCGGGCAGCCCAAGCTCCCGGCCCAGCGCGCGCACCTCGTCCTTGAACAATTCGCGCAACGGCTCGACCAGCGCCATGTCCATCCGCTCGGGCAGGCCGCCGACATTATGGTGGCTCTTGATCGTCACCGACGGCCCGCCGGTGAAACTCACGCTTTCGATCACGTCGGGATACAGCGTGCCCTGCGCCAGGAACTTCGCACCGCCAATCTTTTTGGCCTGGTCCTCGAACACGTCGATGAACGTCTTGCCGATGAACTTCCGCTTCGCTTCCGGATCGGTCAGCCCCGCCAGCCCGTTAAGGAACAACGTTTCGACATTCACATGGATCAGCGGGATGCCATAATGTTCCCGGAACAGGCCGACGACCTGATCCGCCTCGCCCGACCGAAGCAGCCCGTGATCCACGAAGACGCAGGTCAGCTGGTCGCCGATCGCCTCGTGGATCAGCACCGCCGCCACCGCCGAATCGACACCGCCGGACAGCCCGCAGATGACGCGCCCGTCACCCACCTGCGCACGGATCTCCGCGATCTTGGCCTGCCGAAACTCGGCCATCGTCCAGTCGCCCGACAACCCGCACACGTGCCGCGCGAAATTCGCGATCAGCTTGGCGCCGTCCGGCGTATGGACGACCTCCGGGTGGAACTGCACACCATAGAAGCGCCGGTCCTCGTCCGCCGTGACCGCAAAGGGCGCGCCTTCCGACGCGGCCACCGGATGGAAGCCCGGCGGCAGCGCGTCGACCCGGTCGCCATGGCTCATCCACACCTGATGGCGGTCGCCCTCTGCCCACATACCGTCGAACAGCGCGGACCGGCGCGTGACCTCGATGAAGGACCGCCCGAATTCGCCGCTCTCGTGCGGCGTCACCGATCCGCCCAGCTGCTGGCACATCAGCTGCTGTCCGTAACAGATGCCCAGAATCGGCAGACCCGCCTCGAAAAACGCCTGTGGTACGCGCGGACTATCCAGCCGGGCGACTGAATCAGGCCCGCCGGACAGGATAATGCCCTTCGGCTGCAACCGCGCATACGCTTCGGCCGCACGGTTGTAGGGGGCGACTTCGGAATAGACGCCGGCTTCGCGCACGCGGCGCGCGATCAGCTGCGTCACCTGGCTGCCGAAATCGACGATCAGGATGCAATCGGTGGGGTGGGCGGTCGGGGGGGGCGGGGCACCGTCTATCATGCGCCCACGCGATACGGTCCGGTCCCCGCCCTGTCCAGCGACGCTTGGTAGCACGCTGGACTCCCGACACTCCGTTAACCTTTGCACGTTAACGCCGAGGCTCCTGCGATTGGAGCAAACTCCGCAATGCCGCGTCGCATCCGTTCCCTGCTGTCCGCCCTGCGCGACGAGGTCCAGCAATATGCCAGCGAGAACGAACGGCTTGCCGGCCGGACGAACCTGCTCGCGCTCAACGCGACGATCGAAGCCGCGCGATCGGGCGAGGCCGGCCGTGGCTTCTCCGTCGTGGCGCAGGAGGTGAAGACGCTGGCGACCCAGGCGCGCGGATCAGCGACCAAGTTCCGCGCCGGCGTGCTCGACCGGCTCGCCCGTGGCGCGTGCATCGCCGACGAACTGGTCAGCGAGATCGAAGGTGTCCAGCTGGTCGAAGTCGCCCAGTCGATGATCTCGAACATGACCCGCATCCTGTTCGACCAGAGCCTGTTCCTGCGCTTGCTCGCAAACGATGCCGCCGTGGTTGCGGCGCTGGCGGTTCCGACGCCGGCGGCGCGCATCACGGCGCAGGCCCGGCTGGCGCAACTCGTTCGACAGTCCGGCTATTATCGCAACGCCTTCGTCGCCGATGCGCACGGCGATATCGTCATATCGGTGGATCGCAACGCTGCGGTCCAGACGCATAATGTCTCGGACGCTGCGCAATATGGCAAGGCGATGCGATCGACGACGGCGGACCAGTGGTACACGGACGAGGTGTGGCGCAATCCATGGTCCGACAACCACGCCGTGCTCGTCTATGTCGCCGGCATCCGTCCCGCCGCCAGCGAGGGCACACCGCTCGGCGTCCTCTACCTGGAATTCGACTGGGAAGGACAGATCGGCGCCATCGTGTCCGATCGCCACCTGTTCCGCGCGGTGGAACGCGACCGCACCGTGGTCAGCGTCGTCGATGACGACGGCCGCGTCGTCGCGACCTCCGGCGGTTATACGTTCGGTCAGGCGCTGCCGCACGATCTGACCGGCACGCGCGGATCGGTGAGCCAGGGCGACTCGGTGGTCGCCTTCGCCTCGGCCGTCGATTTCCACGGGTTCGATGGGCTGAAACTGCGCTGCGTCATCGAACGCCAGGTATCGGAAGATCCGGAAGGCGGCGCGATCGGAAGCGCCGCCTGACCCGTCACGCTTACCGGGCCGCGATCGCGCCCTCCGCTGCCGTCGTCAGTCCGGTCCATTTCCCGGCGAACGCCCACAGGTCGGTATATTCCTCGATGATCTTGTCGGTCGGCTTCCCCGAACCGTGGCCCGCGCGCGTCTCGATCCGGATCAGATGCGGCCGGTCGCCGACATCCGCCGCCTGCAATGCGGCGGTATATTTGAAGCTGTGGCCCGGCACCACGCGGTCGTCCGTATCGGCGGTGGTGACCAGCACGGCCGGATAGCGCTTGTTCTCCGCAATGTTGTGATAGGGCGAATAGGCACGCAGCACGCGGAAATCCGCCTCCTTGGCCGGGTAACCATAATCGTCGGTCCAGTAACGGCCGGCGGTGAACCGGTCGAACCGCAGCATGTCCATCACCCCGACCGCAGGCAGTGCGGCGGCGAACAGGTCCGGCCGCTGGTTCACGACCGCGCCCACCAGCAACCCGCCGTTAGACCCGCCGCGGATCGCCAGCTTGTCCTTTGTCGTGATCCCTTGAGCGATCAGATATTCGCCCGCCGCAATGAAATCGTCGAACACATTCTGCTTGTTCGCCAGCCGCCCGCCGTCATGCCACGCATTGCCATATTCCCCGCCGCCGCGGAGCGACGCCTGCGCATAGACCCCGCCCATGTCCATCCACGCCAGATTGGCCGGCGAAAAAGACGGCGTCATCGACACGTTGAACCCGCCATAGGCGTACAGCATCGTCGGCGCGCCGCCGTCCAGCTTCAGCCCTTTCTTGTGGACGACGAACAACGGAACGCGCGTACCGTCCTTCGACGGGTAGAAGCGCTGCTCGACCACATAGTCGGCGGGATCGAACGCCACCTTCGGCATCGCCCACGGCGTCGTCTTGCCGCTGGCGATATCGTAGCGATAGACCGCGCCCGGCGTGTTGAAGCTGGTGAAGGCGAAGAACGTCTCGCTATCGTCCTGCTTGCCGCCGAACCCGCCGACGCTGCCGATCCCCGGCAACGCGACGGTGCGGACCGGCTTGCCGTCCAGCGCGTGGATCCGAATCTCGCTCTTGGCATCGACCAGATATTCCGCGACCAGCCGCCCGCCGACGATGCCGGCACCCTGCAACGTGGCCTTGTCCTCCGCGATCACCGGCGTCACGACGGGTACCGCTCTGGCAATGTCCACCTTCACGACCCGCAGCCGCGGTGCGTCCAGATCGGTCACGAACCAGAAATCCGCGCCTTCGTTGCCCGCCACCGACCAGTTGTTCTTCATGCCGGTGAACAGCGCGCGCGGGGCGGCACCAGGCTTGCTCAGGTCGACGACGCTCACATCGTTGCGCGGGTCGGTCCCTTCCGACGTGTAGATCACCAGCCAGCGGCCATCATCCGTCACCGCGCCATAATGGCCCCATTTCGGCTGCGCCGGTGTCTCGTACACCAGCCGATCCGCCGACTGCGGCGTGCCGATCCGGTGGAAATACAACTTGCTGTTCAGGTTGACCGCCTGGAACGTGTCCCCCGCCGCGGGTTCCGGGAAGCGCGAGTAATAGAAACCCGAACCGCCCTTCGCCCAGCTGCCGTTGCTGTTCTTCACGAACTTGATCTCGTCTGTCATCACCTTGCCGGTGTCGACGTCCAGCACCTTCAGCGTCCGCCAGTCGGTGCCGCCGTCCTGGATCGAATAGACGATCCGCCTGCCGTCCTCGGATGGGTTCCAGTCCGACAGCGCGGTCGCCCCGTCCTTGGCCCACAGGTTCGGATCGATCAGCAGCCGCGGCGTGCCGTCCAGCGTGTCACGGACGTACAGCACGGCCTGGTTCTGCAACCCGGTGTTCCGGGTGTAGAAGTAACGGCCACCCGACTTGCGCGGCAGGCCGAACCGTTCGTAATTCCACAGCGCCTTCAACCGCTGTGCGATCGCGGTGCGCCCGGGCAGGGTCTTGAGGTAGCCGTCCGTCACCGCGTTTTCGGCCGTCACCCATTCGCGGACCTTGGGGTCCTGCCGCACGTCGTTTTCCAGCCAGCGATAGGGATCCGCCACCGCCTCGCCGAACTGCACGTCGGCGACAGTGCCGCGTTCGGCCTTGGGGTAGGTCAGGGACTGGGCGGAAAGCGGCATGGCGGACACCGATAGCAGGAGGGCGAGAACAGGACGCAACATGGGGGGCGCACTCCGGACAAACGAGAAGGGCCGGAGACTATCGTCCCCGGCCCCGCCCGCAAGTACAAAGCTGAAGGCAGGCTTCAGGCTTCGTCGTCATACTCTTCCTGCGTCTGGACCGGACCGGAGTCCTGGCCCTTGGCAGACGTGTCGCGATCGACGAATTCGATGATCGCCATCGGTGCCGCATCCGATGCACGGATGCCTGCCTTGATCACGCGGGTATAACCACCGGCGCGCGTGGCGTAGCGATCGGCGATCACGTCGAACAGCTTCACCAGCTGCGTATCGTCGAGCATGCGGGCATGCGCCAGACGACGGTTGGCCAGGCCACCCTTCTTCGCCAGCGTCACCAGCTTTTCGACGTAGGGCCGCAGTTCCTTCGCCTTGGCGAGGGTCGTCGTGATCTGCTCATGCTTGACGAGCGCCGCCGACATGTTGCGGAACATGGCCGTACGATGGCTGCCCGTCCGCTGAAGTTTCCGTCCGCCTACACGATGGCGCATAATCCACACTCCGTTCGTTCAGGGGCCGTGTCAGGTACCCCGGACCAGGCGGTGAAGGGCACCGCCAAACCCATTCCCGCCGACGCGATCGCGCCGGCCAAATCCTTCGAAGTTGTCGAAGTTGCGGTGTAAAATGGGTCCGCAACTCCGACCGACCTCAAAACTCCTGTTCGAGCTTTTTGGCCATTTCCTCGATATTCTCGGGCGGCCAACCCGGAATCTCCATCCCCAGCCGCAACCCCATCGACGCCAGCACTTCCTTGATCTCGTTCAGCGACTTGCGACCGAAATTCGGGGTGCGAAGCATCTCGGCTTCGGTCTTGCCGACCAGATCGCCGATATAGATGATGTTGTCGTTCTTGAGGCAGTTGGCCGAACGTACCGACAGTTCCAGTTCGTCCACCTTCTTGAGAAGGTAGCGGTTGAGCTGGTTGCTGTCGCCTTCCGGATCGACGCCACCCGAGGACGGCGGCACCGCGATGCCAATCGGCGCCGAGGTCGACACCATCGAATCGTCGAAGTGGACGAACAGCTGCAACTGGTCCTGCAGGATGCGCGCGGCATAGGCCACGGCGTCCTCGGGGGTCACGGTGCCGTCGGTCTCGATGTTCAGCGTGAGCTTGTCATAGTCCAGCTCCTGCCCGACGCGGGTGTTCTCGACCTTGTACGCCACCTGGCGGACGGGCGAATACAGCGCATCGACCGGGATCAGGCCGATTGGCGCATCGGCCGGCCGGTTGTTCGCGGACGGGACATAGCCTTTCCCGATATCGGCGGTCAGTTCCATGTTCAGGACCGCGCCTTCGTCGAGATGGCACAGAACGAGCTTCGGGTTCATGACCTCGATGTCGCCCGACGTGGCGATGTCGCCCGCGGTGACTTCGGCCGGACCGGTGACCGACAGCTGGAGGCGCTTCGGCCCCTCGCCCTGCATGCGCAGCGCGATCTGCTTCACGTTCAGGACGATGTCGGTGACATCCTCACGCACGCCGGCCAGCGACGAGAATTCATGCAGCACATTCTCGATCTTGATCGAGGTGACGGCCGCACCCTGCAACGACGACAGCAGCACGCGGCGCAGCGCGTTGCCGAGCGTCAGGCCGAAACCACGCTCCAGCGGCTCGGCGATGAAGGTCGCCTTCCGCTTCCCGTCGCCGCCGGCCTTCTTTTCGAGGCCATGCGGCTTCTTCATTTCCTGCCAGTTCTTGGCGTTGACAGCCATGAGTGTCCCTCGACGTTGGGCAACGAGGCGCGTCCGCCCCGGCCAGGAAGTTCGCGGGCGGGGTCCGAACGGCCCCGCCCCGTAATCAGACGCGGCGGCGCTTGGACGGGCGCACGCCGTTATGCGGGATCGGCGTCACATCGCGGATCGACGTGATGTGGAAACCGACCGCCTGCAAGGCGCGAAGCGCGGACTCACGACCCGAACCGGGGCCCTTGACCTCGACCTCGATCGTGCGGACGCCGTGCTCGGACGCCTTCTTGCCGGCATCTTCCGCGGCGACCTGCGCTGCGTAAGGCGTCGACTTGCGGCTGCCCTTGAAACCCATCATGCCGGCGGACGACCATGCTATGGTATTGCCCTGCGCGTCGGTGATGGTGATCATGGTGTTGTTGAAGCTGGCGTTGACGTGGGCGACGCCCGACGTGATATTCTTACGCTCGCGCCGCTTGATGCGCTGTGGTTCGCGTGCCATGTTGTTGAGATTCCTGACCTAATCTGTTGCACCACGCCACCGTGCCTTCGCACGGTGGCGGAGAAGTAGCGGGTCGCTCGCCTATGGCGAGCGCCTCTCGTTACTTCTTCTTACCGGCGATCGGCTTGGCCTTGCCCTTGCGGGTGCGCGCATTGGTATGCGTGCGCTGGCCGCGGACCGGCAGGCCCTTGCGGTGACGCAGGCCGCGATAGCAGGCCAGATCCATCAGGCGCTTGATGTTCATCGCCACTTGGCGACGAAGATCGCCCTCGACCGTGTGGCTGGCGTCGATCGCTTCGCGGATCTGCAGGACTTCCTGATCGGTCAGGTCCTGCACGCGACGCGTGCGATCGATACCCAGCTGCTCGGTGAGCTGCAGGGCCTTGGTCCGGCCGATGCCGTGAATGTAGGTCAGCGCGATTTCGACGCGCTTGTTGCTCGGGATGTTCACACCCGCGATACGTGCCATCTGATTCTTTCTCCTGCTCCACGGGCGGCTGGCTGACCGACCCATCTCGACGCGTGGACCCGCCCGCGAATCATTCGCGGCGGGCCACCCTAAAGTCGGAAAACCGGCGCGCGTATAGGTACGCCGCCGGGACCGGTCTTCTGGGATGCGCGGGGATTAGGCGTCCGCCCCCCGGCTGTCAAGCCGACCTGCAAATCGGGCAGACCACCGTATCGGGATCGCGCAGGTCAACGGGTGCAGATCATGGCGCGCCAGGCGACGCACTGAACCTGGAACTATCCCGAGACCGGCCAGGCCGACGCCGTGCCCGCCCCCGGGCAGATCCGGGGCAGGCATTTGCGGCGGTCCGGTTACGCCACCACCCGCACCGGCACGGACTTGGCTGCCAGCGTCTGCGACTCGATATCGTGGTGCGCCAGCGGGATCAGCGGATTGCACTCTGGGTAATAGGCCCCGATGCAGCCCATCGGCACTTCGTAAGGCACGATCCGCAGGCCGCGGACTGCACGGTCGTGACCGTCGTGATACACCGTTTCCAGCCCGACCAGCTGGTCCGCCGCCAGCCCCAGCCGCTCGATATCCTCCGGGTTCATAAGCACCACCAGCCGCGACCCGGATATGCCGCGAAACCGGTCGTCATACCCGTAGACCGTCGTGTTGAACTGATCGTTGGACCGCAGCGTCATCAGCCGCAGCGTTTCCGGCGTGTCGGCGAAGCCGGTCGCGTCGAGCCCGGTCGGCAACGCGATCTGCGCCTTGCCGCTGGTCGTCAGCCACTTGCGCGACCGCACCGCGTTGCCCTTGTCGAACCCGCCCGGCACATGCATCCGGGCGTTATAGTCACGGAACTTGTCCGGGAATGTCGCCTCGATCGCGTCGCGGACAAGGCCGTAATCACCCACCCACGCATCCCAATCGACCTTGGGATTGGGATCGAGGATCTGCCTGGCCAGCGCGCCGACGATCGCCGGTTCGGACATCAGGTCGCCCTGCGGCGGCTTGCGCGTTCCGATCGACGCGTGGATGCAGCTCATGCTGTCCTCGATCGACACGGTCTGCGGCCCCGTCGCCTGGTCGTCGCGTTCCGTCCGCCCGATGCAGGGCAGGACGTAACCGATCTTGCCCGGCAGCAGGTGACTGCGGTTCAGCTTGGTCGCGACGTGCACGGTCAGCGCCAGCGCCGGCCACGCCGCCTCCATCCGATAAGTATCGGGAATGGCACGGACGAAATTGCCCCCCAGCTGGATGAACGCGTCCACCTCCCCCGCGATGATCGCCTCGCACGCCTTCGTGGTGTCCAGCCCTTCCTCACGCGGCGGGGAAAAGTCGTATTGGTCCGCGAGTATGTCGAGCGGCGCATGCTCCGGCTTGTGCCCGATGCCGACGGTCCGCTGCCCCTGCACATTGCTATGGCCGCGCACCGGGCAGATGCCCGCCCCGGGCTTCCCGAAATTCCCGCGCAGCAGCAGCAGGTTGACGAGCATGTCGACATTCTCGGTGCCGTGGACATGCTGGGTCAGGCCCATGCCGTACACAGCCATGACCGCATCCGCCGCGGCATAGACCCGCGCGGCCGCAATGATATCGACGCGCGGCAGCCCGGATGCGACCTCGATCGCGTCCCAGGTCGTGGCCCGCGCACGGTCCGCCAGCGCCTCATAGCCTTCGGTATGTTCGGCCAGGAACGCATGGTCGATGAACGTGCTGCCCCCCGCCTGTCCGCCGGCGGCGTCGTCCGCCTCGATCAGCCATTTGCACATGCCCATCAGCACCGCGATGTCGCCGCCGGTCTTCACCTGATGATATTGCGTGCTGATAGGCGTCGATCCGCCGGTCGCCATCTCGATCGGGTTCTGCGGATCGGTGAAGCGTTCCAGCCCGCGTTCCTTCAGCGGATTGAACGTCACGATCTTGCAGCCGCGCTTCACCGCCGCCCGCAGCGGATGCAGCATACGCGGCGCGTTCGACCCGACATTCTGGCCGAAGAACAGGATCGCGTCGGCATGTTCGAAATCGTCGAGACGGGTCGTGCCCACCGATTCGCCCAGCGTCTTCTTCAATGCCACGCCGGTGGTCTCGTGGCACATGTTCGAACTGTCGGGCAGGTTGTTGCAACCGTACATCCGCGCCATCAACTGGTACATGTAGCTGGTTTCCAGCGATGCGCGACCCGACGAGTAGAACACCGCACGCCGCGGATCGACGGCCTTAATCCGCCGCAGTTCGGCGCCGATCTCGGCAAATGCCGTCGCCCAGCTGGTCGTGCGGTACGTGTCGCTGACCGGGTCGTACCGCACCGGATGGGTCAGCCGGCCATGCTGTTCCAGCTCGTAATCGGACAGGTCGCGCAACGCGGTCACGCTGTGCGTTTCCAGCCATTCGGGAGACGTGCGGTGGCCGGTCGCCTCCCACGCGGTCGCCTTCGCGCCGTTTTCGCAGAATTCGGCCGGGTGCGGATGCGCGGGTTTCGGCCAGGCGCAACTGACGCAGGCGAACCCGCCGGCCTTGTTCTGCCGGCCTAGTTGGGTGGCGAAATCGATGGGGTCGAGTTTTTCCTTGGGCAGGATGGCGGCCATCCCCTTCATCGATCCCCAGCCACCTGCGGCACCTTCATAATCGGTGATCTGCGCCTGATCCGGGCCGTGGTCGTCGTGGTCGTGCATGCTCATCTGGAACACCCGTTCTGCTCGTCACCGTACCAACGCCGCAGGGGCCGGAACCGGTCCGTCGCGGCAGAGGTTTCTTGAGGCACACCGACAGTACCGGAGAGACGTGATGCCCAAGCCCCCGATCCCCTACGACTTCACGCTCGAAACGGTCGCACCGGACGAGGCCGAGACGCATGCCGAGCTTGCCAGGACGTTGATGGGCATCGTCCATACCGTCAACGACGATCACGGACATGCCTATCGCAGCGTCCACGCCAAGAGCCACGCGCTGCTGGAGGCGACGTTCGAGGTGGTCGAGAACCTGCCGACCGAACTGGCGCAGGGACTGTTCGGCACGGCGAAAAGCTATCCGGCCGTCGTCCGCATCTCGACCAATGCCGGCGATCCGCTGCCCGATACGATCTCGTTGCCGCGCGGCATGGCGGTCAAGGTGATCGGCGTCGACGGCGCCCGCCTCCCCGGCTCAGAAGGCGACAGCGTCCAGGATTTCGTGATGGCCAACGGCAAGGCGTTCGCGGCCAAGGACGCCAAGGCGTTCCTGAAGAACCTGAAACTGCTCGCCGCCACCACCGACAAGGCCGAATGGGGCAAGAAAGCGATCTCCGCCGTGTTCCGTACCGCCGAACGTGCGCTGGAGGCGGTGGGCACGGAAAGCGCGTTCCTGAAGACGATGGGCGGCTATCCCAACAGTCATCCGCTGGGCGAAAGCTATTTCAGCCAGGTCCCGCTGCGGTTCGGCGATTATGTCGCCAAGATCGGCGTATTCCCGGCGTCGCAGAGCTTTACGGCGCTGGAGGGCAAGGAGATCACGATCGGCGGACGCGACGACGCGATCCGCGAGGAGATGAACCGCGTACTGGCGGCGACCGGCGGCGTCTGGGAGATGAAGGTCCAGCTGATGCGCGATCCGGCCACCAATCCGGTCGAGGACGCGACGGTCGTCTGGCCCGAGGAGGACAATCCCTATCTGACCGTCGCGCGCATCCGGATCGCGCCGCAGACGGCATGGAGCGAGCCGCGGGCGGAAACCGGCGACGACCGGTTGTCCTTCGCACCCTGGAACGGTCTTGCCGCCCACCAGCCGCTCGGCGGCATCATGCGCGCCCGCAAGCTGCCCTACGAGAAGTCCGCCGAACTGCGCGGCCAGTTGAACGGCTGCCCGATCCACCAGCCACACGCCGCAGTCAACTTGCCCGACTGAAACCGATCGCCGGACCACATTCGATGACGGGGCGCCGATCCGCCCTGTCATCCACGACCGATCCGGAGCGCGATCGGGGGGCCTTTGGTGAAGCCTGTCAACAACCGGCAGGTTCGTTCCGGAAACCGGACATCAACTACTGCGTCATCGCGGCCTGCCCTGGGTGCCTAGCTGCCTAGCTGCCTAGCTGCGGAACTTAAAAAGGGCTTGGGTTGGACGGACGACAGGCGGACCGACCTGGAGTCGCAATACCCTAGCGGTCGAGGATCGCAGCGATCGCAACCGTCACTTCGGCAATGTCGGCCATGCCATCGACCCGCTGCACCAGGTCGCGTGCTTCATAATAAGGCAGGATCGGTGCAGTCTTGGCGCGATATTCGGCCATCCGCGTACGGACGGTTTCGGCATTGTCGTCCGGGCGGCGCTTGAACGCGGTCGATCCGCAGATGTCGCAGACCCCAGGAACCTTGGGCTGCTGGAAACTGTCGTGATAGCCCGCACCGCACTTGGCGCAGGTGTAGCGCCCGACGACCCGGGCCACGAGCGCGTCTTCGTCCACCACCAGTTCGATCACATGATCCAGCCGCCGTCCGCGATCGGACAGCAGCGTGTCGAGCGATACTGCCTGCGCCTGCGTCCGCGGATAACCGTCGAAGATCACGCCGCGCGCGGTATCGGGCTGATCCAGCCGCTCGCCCAGCACCTGGCTCATGAGGTCGTCCGGAAAGAATTTCCCCGACTTCATGATGCCGTCGGCCAGCTGGCCGATCTCGCTGCCGGACGCGACCGCGGCGCGCAGCATGTCGCCGGTCGAAACCTGCACCATGCCGCGGTCGCGTTCCAGACGGCTGGCTTGGGTGCCCTTGCCGGCCCCCGGCGGCCCGAGCAGAATGATATTCATTGAAACGCGTCTCCCCTCGCGTGGGTCGCCGCTGATCGGATCAGCGACGCACGCCACCCTTCAGCTTCGATTTCTTGATCAGGTCGCCATATTGATGTGCGAGCAGATGGCTCTGGATCTGGGTCACCGTGTCGATCGTGACGTTGACGACGATCAGCAGACTCGTCCCGCCCAGGTAGAAGGGGATACCGGCGCGTGCGACGATATATTCGGGCACCAGACAGATGAAGGTCAGGTATCCCGCGCCCAGCACCGTGATACGGGTCAGCACATAATCGAGATAGTCCGCAGTCGACTTGCCCGGCCGGATGCCCGGCACGAAACCGCCGTAGCGCTTCAGATTGTCGGCCGTCTCCTCCGGGTTGAACACCACGGCGGTGTAGAAGAAGCAGAAGAAGATGATGCCGGCCGCATAGAGCGACATGTAGAGCGGCGTGCCGTGCGCCAGATACTGGTTCAGCCCGATCAGGAAGTCGCCCCACGCGCTGTCGCCCTCGACGCGCTTGCCCGCGAACTGCGAGATGGTCAGCGGCATCAGCAGCAATGAGGATGCGAAGATCGGCGGAATCACGTTGGCGGTGTTGATCTTCAGCGGAAGATGGCTCTTATCCGCCTGCATCATGCCGCGCGCGGTCTGGCGCTTGGGATACTGGATCAGCACGCGGCGCTGCGCGCGTTCCATAAAGCAGATGAACAGGATCAGCCCGATCACCAGCGCCAGCACGCCGATGATGAGGATCGGCGACAGCGAACCGGTGCGGCCGCCTTCCAGCACGTTGACGATCGTCGTCGGGATGGCGGCAACGATGCCCGCCATGATGATCAGCGACACGCCGTTGCCGATGCCGCGGCTGGTGATCTGCTCACCCAGCCACATCAGGAACATCGTGCCGCCGATCAGCGACAGCACCGTCGTGAAACGGAACAGATACGGGTCGACCACCACCGCGGCGATGCCCTGCGTGCTGCCCCAGCTTTCGAGCCCCACCGCGATGAAATAGGCCTGGATCGCGGTCAGCCCGACCGTCCCGTACCGGGTATACTGGTTGAGCTTCTTGCGGCCGCTTTCGCCTTCCTTCTTGATCGCGGCAAGCTGCGGGCTGAGCGAGGTCGCCAGCTGCACCACGATCGACGCCGTGATGTAGGGCATGACGCCCAGCGCGATGAGGCTCATCCGCTCCAGGCTGCCGCCCGAGAAGGTGTTGAAGAAGTCGAGCACCCCGCCGCGAGTCTGCGAGAACAGCACCTCCAGCGCGCGCGGGTCGATCCCCGGCAGCGGCACATGGCTGAGCAGCCGGAACACGATCAGCGCGCCCAGCGTGAACCACAGGCGCTTCTTGAGGTCGGTTGCCTTGGAGAATTGCGACAGGCTGACATTGGCTGCCAACTGTTCCGCTGCGGATGCCATGGAGTATGAAACCTCGGTAAAAACAAATGCGGCGGCGGAGTGCGATCATGCCCTCCGCCGCCTCATATAGCCCGTGTCGTCCGCTTGTCTAATAAGCCCGACGCGGGATCAGACGGCTCAGGCCTTCGCCGCGGCCTTCTTCTCGGCCTTGTCGGCCGCGCGCACGGTCTGGACCGTACGATGCTTGGCCTTCGCCTTCTCGGCGGCAGGCTGCACGTAGATCACGTCGACGGTGCCGCCGGCCGCTTCGATCGCTTCCTTGGCGCCTTTGGACACGCCGGCAACGTTGAAGCTGAGCTTCATCGAGAAGTCGCCCTTGCCCAGAATGCGCACGCCGTCCTTGCCGCCGCGGGCAACGCCCACGGCCTGCAGCGCGGCATGATCGATCACGCCGTCGCTCGCCAGCGCGCCGGCCTCGACCAGCTTCTGGATCTGGCCGAGATTCACCTCGGCATAATCCTTGGCGAAGATGTTGTTGAAGCCGCGCTTCGGGATCCGCATGTGCAGCGCCATCTGGCCGCCTTCGAAGCCCTTGATGGACACACCGGAACGGCTCTTCTGGCCCTTCTGACCGCGGCCGGCCGTCTTGCCCAAGCCCGAACCGATACCACGGCCGACCCGGACGCGGCTCTTGCGCGCGCCGTCATTGTCACGGATTTCATTGAGTTTCATGGGGTAGC
Organism: Sphingomonas montana; assembly: GCF_001956315.1. Classification (GTDB taxonomy): domain Bacteria; phylum Pseudomonadota; class Alphaproteobacteria; order Sphingomonadales; family Sphingomonadaceae; genus Sphingomonas_R; species Sphingomonas_R montana. Next base: position 84,250 of record NZ_MOLY01000045.1, read on the forward strand.
ACTCGCTTTCGCTATGTTCGCGCGGGATGGGAAGCGGTGGCGCATAGCGGCAAGTCGCCGGCTTGTCACGTCCGCGTTGCATGCGGAGCGGATCGTCCCGCCGTCACGCCTGAGGCTGTGCCGCCGCATGCCCGTCGTCTCCCCGGTCCGGGACGATCCGGTCGAGCAGGGCGGCGGCGGTCCGCACGAACGGCAGCGCGATGACCGCACCGACCACGTTGAACAGCACATGGGCGTTCGCGATCCGCTGCCCCGTCTCTCCGGCCGACCATGTCCCGAACCGGGTCAGCCCGTCGATCAGCAGCACGCCGGCCAGGACCGACACGATGTTGAACAGCAGATGGAACACACCCGCCTTCACCGCCGCGCGCGACCGGCCGATCGTGGCGAGCAACGTATCGGCGCAGGTGCCGATCTCCGCCCCCAGCATGATCGCGATCCCGGCCGGCAGGGTGATGAGCCCCCCACCCGCCAGCGTGATGACGATGCCCATCATCGCGGACGAGGACTGGATCGCCAATGTCGCCAGCGCGCCGGCCAGGACGCCGAGCCAGGGGTTCTCGAACTGTTTCAGCGTAGCGAGGATCAGCGGACTGTCGCGCAACGGATCGGCCGCCGTGCCGATGATGTTGAGCCCGAACAGGACAAGCCCGAGCCCGAGCAGGACCCGACTATACCGGGCCGCACTCTCACCCTTGCCGACCATCTTCCACGACATGGCCGCCGCGATCAGGACCGGGGCGAACTTGTCGACGTCCCATGCGAAGAGCTGGCTGGAAAAGGTCGTGCCGATATTGCTGCCGAGGATCATCGGCAGGACCATGCCGAACGTCATCATCCCCGCGTCGACCATCGTGATGAGGAGGATGATGACGACCGACGACGAGTCGAGCGCGACGGTGGCGACCGTCCCGAACCCCAGCGCCGCGAACCGGTTCGCCGCGAAACGTTTGAGCGCGGACCGCACCCCTTCGCCGGCCATATCCTTGAGCGCGGTCGCCAGGATGTCCACACCGTACAGAAAGAGCGCCAGCCCGCCCAACGCCCCCATGGCGAGCGTCAGCCAGTCGATCGGGGGCGTGGCGGTCGCCGGTGCAGCGCCGGCCACGCTCGTGCCCCACGCCGCCGCGAATATCGCAATCACCGCACTCCTACCGATCCATGCCACACCCGCTACCCCCGCCGACGAGATGCAAGGCTGACAGCGGCTCGTGACAGATTAGCGATGGCGCCAGACGCAACCGGCACCGCGTCCACTAATAGAATGACGCCATATTCCGACAGAGATGCGACCGACCGGCGCAATGCCCTCGCCGAACCGGCGACTGCCGGGATCGGCGTCGGAAATACCGCTGCGGACATGATGCGCCGAAGGCGGACCAGTCCGTTTGGCTCTGAGACCGCAACGCCACCCCGCCGCCCGTTTGGTTCAAGCTTGTGGAGAACCGAAACTGGATATCGGCATCTTCCGTCCGAAAGAAGCAATTCAACCCGCCAAGGCCGCTCCGCCGTGATCTGCGCGCATAACAAGATGCGGAGAGTGCTGTCGCTTCGCCAACAATATCGCAGCCGAGACGCACCCTTACCGACTTCGCTTCTCACGCTCCGCAGTGCCGACGAGACAACAAAAAAAAGCCGCCCCACCCTTGCGGGTGAGACGGCTTTTACGGACCGATAAAAGCCGAAAGCCTCAGCCTTCGATCTTCACCATGTGCGCGACCTTGCGGATCATGCCGCGGACCGAAGGAGTGTCCTCCAGTTCGCTGGTCTTGTGCATCTTGTTGAGCCCCAGACCCACCAGCGTGGCACGCTGGCTGGGTTCGCGGCGGATCGGGGATCCGGTCTGGGTGACCTTGATGGTTGCCATGTCGATTACTCCGCGATCGCAGCCGCGTCGGCTTCGGCAACCTCGGCGGAAGCACCACCACGACCCAGCAGGTCGGCGATCTTCTTGCCGCGGCGCTGTGCCACCGACTTCGGACTGGTCTGTTCCGTCAACGCTTCGAACGTCGCGCGGATCATGTTGTAGGGGTTGTTCGTGCCGACCGACTTGGTCACCACGTCGGCCACGCCGAGGCTTTCGAAGATGGCGCGCATTGGGCCACCCGCAATGATGCCCGTACCGGCCGGTGCCGAACGCAGATAAACCATGCCCGCACCGAAATGACCGCGGCCATCATGGTGAAGCGTGCGACCTTCGCGTAGCGGAACGCGGATCATCGCCTTCTTGGCAGCGGCCGTCGCTTTGGTGATGGCTTCCGGCACTTCGCGTGCCTTGCCGTGGCCAAACCCGACCCGGCCCTTGCCGTCACCGACGACAACCAGCGCCGCAAAGCCGAAGCGCTTGCCGCCCTTGACCGTCTTCGACACGCGGTTGATGTGGACGAGCTTCTCGATCAGCTCTTCGCCACCATCGTCGCTGCCGCCACGCTGGCCGTCGCGCCGACCACGGTTGCCGTCACGACCACCGCGCTGGCCACCGGGGCCGCTACGGTTGCCGCCGGGGCCACCGCGACCGGCACCACCGCCGGGACCGCCACGACCGCCACCGGGACCGCCACGACCGGGGCCGCCCGGACCACGATTGTCGCCGCGAGGCTGCTCGGTCGGTGCCGGCGCGCTCTCGGGAGCCGCCTGGTTCTGGATTTCGTCAGCCATTTAGAACTCCAATCCGCCTTCGCGGGCCGCATCGGCGAGCGCCTTGACGCGCCCGTGGAACAGGAAGCCACCGCGATCGAACACGACGCGGGTCACGCCCGCCGCCGAAGCCCGTTCGGCCACGCGCTTGCCGACATTCGCCGCGGCTTCCGCCGTTGCGCCGGTCGTGCCGCGCACGTCCTTGTCGAGCGAGGACGCGGACGCGACGGTCCGACCCTGCGCATCGTCAATGATCTGGGCGTAGATGTGACGCCCCGAACGATGGATCGACAGCCGGGGACGGGCCCCACCCTTGGCACGAAGTGCCGTGCGGACGCGCTGGCGCCGCTTTGCAAAGAGAGACAGCTTGGCCATTACTTCTTCTTCCCTTCCTTGCGGAAGATGAACTCGCCGGCATATTTGATGCCCTTGCCCTTGTAGGGCTCCGGCTTGCGCCAGCGGCGAATCTCGGCCGCGACCTGCCCGACCTTCTGCTTGTCGTTGCCGGTGATGTTGATCGTCGTCTGGTCAGGCGTCGCGATCGTAATCCCCTCGGGGATCTCGTAGTTCACGTCGTGGCTGTAGCCGAGCTGAAGCTTCAGCGTCTTGCCCTGCAGGTTGGCACGGTAACCGACGCCGGTGATGAGCAGCTTCTTGGTGAAGCCGTCCGTCACGCCGGTGACCAGGTTCTGTACCATCGTGCGCTGCATGCCCCAGAAGGACCGCGCCCGCTTGGTCTCGTTGGCCGGCATGACCTGCACGCCGCCGTCCTCGACCGAGTAGGTAACCTCGTCCTGCATCGGCAGCGTGAGGGTCCCCTTGGGCCCCTTCACCGACAGCAGCTTGCCTTCGATCTTGGCTTCGACGCCCGCGGGCATCGGAACCGGCTTCTTACCGATGCGGCTCATCAGAACACCTCTGCGAGGACTTCGCCGCCGACATTCTGGTCGCGCGCTTCCGCGTCGGACAGAACACCCTTGGGCGTCGAAACGATGGTGATGCCCAGGCCGTTGCGGATCCGGGGAAGCTCCTGGCTCCCCGAATAGACGCGGCGGCCGGGCTTGGAGACACGTGCGACATGCTGGATCGCCGGCTGGCCCTCGAAATATTTCAACTCGATACGCAGACCATCATGGCCGGCGACCGGTTCGCTGGAATAACCGCGGATATAGCCTTCGCGCTGAAGGACATCGAGCACACGGGCACGCAGCTTGGATGCGGGGGAAACCACGCTATCTTTGCGCGCGCGCTGGCCGTTGCGGATGCGGGTGAGCAGGTCGCCCACGGGATCGGTCAAAGACATAAGGGGTCCTTACCAGCTCGACTTCGTGACACCCGGAATCATGCCCTTGTTGGCAAGATCACGCAGGGTGATACGAGAGAGACGGAACTTTCGATAATAAGCACGCGGGCGGCCGGTCATCTCGCAGCGATTGCGTACCCGGGTAGGGTTCGCGTTGCGCGGGATTTCGGCCATCCGCAGCCGTGCGATGAGCCGCTCGGACTCATCATTGCCTTCGTCGTTTGCGATCGCCTTCAGTGCGGCATACTTGCCGGCATACTGCTTCACGAGCTTCTTGCGACGCTCGTTCTTGTTGATCGAACTCAGTTTCGCCATGACTTAAGTTCTCTTTCCTACGGTCGGCACGCTTTTCAAGCGGCCTTCTTCTCTTCGGCCGGTGCTACCGGCTGCGGGAACGGGAAACCGAACAGGCGGAGCAGCTCGCGCGCTTCGTCATCGGTGTTGGCGGTGGTCGCGATGATCACGTCCATGCCGCGGACCTGGTCGACCTCGTCGTAGCTGATCTCCGGGAAGATCAGCTGTTCCTTCAGGCCGGTGGCATAGTTGCCACGGCCGTCGAACGACTTGTCGGACAGCCCGCGGAAATCGCGGACGCGTGGGAGCGCGATCGTGACGAACCGGTCGAGGAACTCGTACATCCGCTCACGGCGCAGGGTGACCTTGCAACCGATCGGCATGTGCTCGCGCAGCTTGAACTGGGCGATCGACTTCTTGGCCTTGGTCACGACAGCCTTCTGGCCGGCGATCTTGGTCATTTCGACCGCGGCCTTTTCGACCTTCTTCTTGTCCTGCGTGGCTTCGCCGACGCCCATGTTGAGCACGATCTTGCTCAGCCGGGGCACCTGCATCGGGTTGGTATAACCGAACTTCTCGGTCATCGCCTTGACGATGCGGGCTTCGTAGTCCGCCTTGAGGCGCGGCGTGTAACGCTCGCTATTGGCTTCAGCCACCGATCTTCTCCCCGGACTTCACGGCCACGCGGACCTTCTTGCCGTCGTGCATCTCGAACCGGACGCGCGTCGGCTTGCCCGTCTTGGGATCCTCCAGCGCAACCTTCGACACGTGCAACGGTGCCTCGAACCGATCGAGACCGCCCTCGGGCTGCCCCTGCGTCGGCTTCCGATGCCGCGTAGCGATATTCACGCCAGCGACGATCACCTTGGAATCCTTAGGCATCGCCTTGGTGATCTCACCATGCTTGCCCTTGTCCTTGCCGGACAGGATGACGACCTTGTCGCCTTTCTTGACCTTCATTCCGCTCATCACAACACCTCGGGGGCGAGCGAGATGATCTTCATGTGGTTCTTCGCACGCAACTCGCGGACCACCGGGCCGAAGATACGGGTGCCGATCGGCTCCTCGTTCTTGTTGACCAGGACCGCGGCGTTGCCGTCGAAGCGGATTGTGGAACCGTCGGGACGATGAATGTCCTTTGCAGTCCGCACGATCACCGCACGGTGAACGTCGCCCTTCTTAACCTTGCCGCGGGGTGCGGCTTCCTTGATCGATACGACGATGATGTCGCCGACCGTCGCGAAACGACGCTTCGAGCCACCCAGCACCTTGATGCACTGGACGCGCTTTGCGCCGCTATTATCCGCGACATCGAGATTGGACTGCATCTGGATCATGTGTCAGTCCTCCTTCAGGCGGCTGCGACGGGCGTCGCGTGGGTATCGACGCGGTCGAGCACCTTCCACGACTTGAGCTTGGAAATCGGCGCGCACTCTTCGATCCGGACCGTCTCGCCTTCGCGGAACGTGTTCGCCTCATCGTGCGCATGATATTTCTTCGAACGCCGCATGATCTTGCCGTACACAGGGTGCTTAACCTTGCGCTCGACCTTGACCACGATCGTCTTGTCGGTCTTGTCGGAGACCACCGTTCCGGTCAGCACGCGCTTCGGCATGGCTGGCGCTCCTTACTTGGCAGCCGAGCGGTTACGCTCGGTCTGCAGGGTCTTGATCTGCGCGATCGTCCGGCGGACCACACGTACCCGGCTGGGCTTTTCCAGCTGGTTGGTGGCGGCCTGGAAACGCAGGTTGAACTGCTCCCGCTTCAGGTCCGACAGCTGGCTCGAAAGCTGGTCGTCGGTTGCGGACTTCATGTCTTCGATCTTCGCCATATCACTCGGCCTCGTGGACGGACTCGCCCAGGCGGGCAACGACCTTGGTCTTGATGGGCAGCTTCTCCATCGCGCGCTCGAAAGCGACGCGGGCGATCGGGCCGGGCACGCCGTCCAGTTCGAACAGGATGCGGCCGGGCTTCACGCGGGCGGCCCAGAATTCGGGCGAACCCTTGCCGGAACCCATGCGGACTTCCGCCGGCTTCGACGAAACGGGCACGTCGGGGAAGATGCGGATCCACAAACGCCCCTGGCGCTTGATGTGACGCGTGATCGCGCGGCGGGCCGCTTCGATCTGGCGTGCGGTGATCCGGTCGGGCTCCATGGCCTTGAGACCGAAGGCACCGAAGTTGAGCGACGTACCGCCCTTGGCATCGCCATGGATGCGGCCCTTAAAGGCCTTGCGGAATTTCGTGCGCTTTGGTTGCAGCATGTCTTGTACCTTCTGACACCGTAACGACGGTCGATCAGGCCAACTGAATGAGGGGAGGCGCGGCCCTACGCGATTATCGCGCGGTGCGCCACCCCCTCATGTTCAGCGTGCCGGACGAACCCCCGACGTCTGTGCTTCCATCATGAGACGATCCTGCGCGAGCGGATCATGACCAAGGATTTCACCCTTGAAGATCCAGACCTTCACACCGCACACGCCATAGGCGGTGTGGGCTTCTGCCTCGGCATAATCGACGTTCGCGCGCAGCGTGTGCAGCGGCACCCGGCCCTCGCGATACCATTCGGTCCGCGCGATTTCCGCGCCGCCCAGACGGCCGGCGCAGGTGATCCGGATACCCTCGGCACCAAGCCGCAGCGCGGACTGCACCGCACGCTTCATGGCACGACGGAACGCGATGCGCCGCTCGAGCTGATCGGCGACGCCCTGCGCCACAAGCTTCGAGTCGATCTCGGGCTTGCGGATCTCGACGATGTTCAGCGACACGTCGCTGGTGGTCATCTTGCCGAGCGTCCGGCGCAGCTTTTCGATGTCCGCGCCCTTCTTGCCGATGATTACGCCGGGGCGTGCAGCATAGATGGAGATGCGCGCGAGCTTCGCGGGACGCTCGATCACGACCTTGGAGATCGCGGCCTGCGGCAGCGAGGTCATGATGTGCTTGCGAATCTTCAAATCCTCGAGCAGCAGACGACCATAGTCGGCGCCTTCGGCGTACCAGCGGCTGTCCCAGGTGCGGTTGATCTGCAACCGCATCCCGATGGGATTGGATTTCTGACCCATTATTCGGCCTCCTGCTCGCGGACGACGATCCGGACGCGCGAGAACGGCTTGATGATCTGGGTCGAACGACCGCGGGCGCGCGTGGCGAACCGCTTCATGACCAGACCCTTGCCGACCGATGCTTCCTTCACGACGAGAGCGTCAACGTCGAGATTGTGGTTGTTTTCCGCATTGGCGATCGCGGAGGCGAGGCACTTGCGTACGTCGACGGCCATCGCCTTGGTGGAGAACTGAAGAATGTTCAGCGCATCGCTGGCCTTGCGGTTGCGGATGAGCGCAGCCACCAGGTTCAGCTTCTGCGGCGAACCGCGGACGGACGTGGCGACCGCAAGGGCCTCCTTTTCGCCGACGCGGCGTGGGCTAACGGACTTCGACATCAGCGCTTGCCCTTCTTGTCCGCGGCATGGCCGGGGAAGTAGCGCGTGGGCGCGAACTCACCGAGCTTCATTCCGACCATGTCCTCGTTCACCGAGACGGGCACGAACTTGCGGCCGTTGTAGACGCTGAAGGTCAGCCCCACAAACTGCGGCAGGATCGTCGACCGACGCGACCACGTCTTGATGGCACCACGGGTGCCGCCGTCTGACGCCGCCTCGGCCTTCCGCAGAAGGTGGAGATCGACGAACGGACCTTTCCATACGGAGCGGGCCATGATTACCTCTTCTTCTTCGCGTGACGCGAACGGATGATCATCTTGTCCGTGGACTTGTTCGACCGGGTGCGTGCACCCTTGGTCGGCTTGCCCCACGGGGTGACCGGATGACGACCGCCCGAGGTCCGGCCTTCACCACCGCCATGCGGATGGTCGACCGGGTTCTTGGCGACGCCGCGGGTCAGCGGACGCTTGCCCAGCCAACGGTTACGGCCGGCCTTTGCAAGGTTAGTGTTGCCGTTGTCCGGGTTGGACACGGCACCGACGGTGGCCATGCAGTCCGACCGGATATAGCGCTGCTCGCCCGAATTCAGGCGAACCATTACCATGCCCTTGTCACGACCGACGACCTGCACATAGGTGCCGGCGGCGCGGGCGATCTGGCCACCCTTGCCGGGCTTCATCTCCACATTGTGGACGATGGTGCCGACCGGAGCCTGGCCGATTTCCATGGCGTTGCCCGGCTTCACGTCGGTGCGCTTGGCGGCGACGATGACGTCGCCCGGAGCCAGGCGCTGCGGCGCGATCACATAGGACTGTTCGCCGTCCTCGTAGTTGACGAGGGCGATGAACGCCGAACGGTTCGGATCATATTCCAGGCGCTCGACAGTCGCGGGCTGATCCCACTTCCGCCGCTTGAAATCGATGTGGCGATAGGACTGCTTGTGACCGCCCGCGATACCGCGTGCCGTCGCATGGCCCTGGTTGTTACGCCCACCCGACTTGCTCTTGCCTTCGGTCAGCGCCTTTACGGGCTTTCCCTTCCAGAGCGATGATTTGTCGACGAGGATCAGGCCACGGCGGGCCGGACTCGTCGGGTTATAATGCTTGAGTGCCATGCCGCCCTCAGATCCCGGTGGTGACGTCGATGGTCTGGCCGGCGGCCAGCGTCACGATCGCCTTCTTCATGTCGGAACGGGTATAGTCCTTACCCTTCCACTTCTTGGTCTTGCCCTTGACGACCATCGTGTTGACGCCCGTCACCGTCACCGAGAAGAGCGCTTCGATCGCGGCCTTGATCTCGGGCTTGGTGGCATCGGCCGCCACCTTGAACACGACCGCATTATGCTCGGAGAGCAGCGTCGTCTTCTCGGTGATGTGCGGCGCGAGCACCACGTCATAATGACGGTTCTCGACCGTCTTGGCGGCTTGCTTAGCCATTGAACCGCGCCTCCAGCTTTTCGACGGCCGCGCGGGTCAGGACCAGCGTGTCGTGCTTCAGAATGTCGTAAACATTGGCGCCCACGGCGGGCATCACGTTGATCGACCGCAGGTTGCCGCTCGCCAGAGCGAAGCTCTGCTCGACCATGTCCCCGTCGATCACGAGCGCCGTCCGGCCGAAACCGAGCTGCGACAACGATGCCGCCAGCGTCTTGGTCTTGGCGTTCTCAAGCGACAATGTGTCCATGACGATCAGCTTGCCGTCCTTCGCCTTCGACGAAAGCGCCATGCGGAGGCCGAGCGCCCGAACCTTCTTGTTCAGCGACGGGTTGAAGTCGCGGACCCGCGGGCCATGCGCCTTACCACCACCGACGAAGATCGGTGCGCGGCGATCACCGTGACGGGCGGTACCGCCGCCCTTCTGGCGACCGAACTTCTTGCCGGTCCGCGCGACATCGGACCGCTCGCGAGCGCCCCGTGCGGTGGCACGGCGCTTCTCGAGCTGCCACGTCACGACGCGGTGCAGGATGTCGGCGCGCGGATCGAGCCCGAAGACGTCGTCGGCGAGATCGATGTCCCCGCCATTACCGCCGAGCGATGAGATCTGAACCTTCATGATCAGCCCTCCTGGCCGTCGGTGGTGGTCGCAGGCGCTTCGGCCGGAGCCTCGGTCTGCTGGATGTTCGTCGCCACGGCCTTGGCCTTCACCGAACCTGGCAAGGGCGTGGCGGCATGGGCTGCGACCTTGACGGCGTCCTTGATGAGGAGCCAGCCGCCCTTCGAGCCGGGCACGGAGCCCTTCACAAAGATGAGACCACGCTCGACGTCGGTCTGGACGACCTCGAGATTCTGCTGGGTCCGACGCTTGTCGCCCATGTGACCAGCCATCTTCTTGTTCTTGAAGACCTTGCCCGGATCCTGGCGCTGACCGGTCGAACCGAGCGAGCGGTGGGAGACGGACACGCCGTGCGTCGCGCGCAGACCACCGAAGTTCCAGCGCTTCATACCGCCGGCAAAACCCTTGCCCTGCGTACGGCCGGCAATGTCGACCAGCTGGCCTACTGCGAAATGGTCGGCGGAGATCTCCGCGCCCACGTCCAGGAGGCTGTCCGCGTCGACGCGGAATTCCGCGACATACGCCTTGGGTTCGACTTCAGCCTTGCCGTAATGGCCACGCTGCGGCTTCGCCACATTCTTCGCCTTCGCGGTGCCCGCGCCCATCTGGACTGCGGTGTAGCCGTCGCGGTCGGCTTCGCGGTGCGAGATGACCTGCGCGCCTTCCAGGCTTAGCACGGTCACGGGCACATGCCGGCCGTCGTCCTGGAACAGGCGGGTCATGCCCATCTTCTTCGCGATCACGCCACTGCGCATGATCTTGTCCTTCCCTTCAGAGGCTCCCCGTTCGGAGGAGCGTGATTACGAAAAAAGCCCCGCGCTGATGCACGGAGCCCACCCTGGTCGTACCGATTATGCCCCCGTCCGGGCTGCTGTCTGCTCCGCCGGCGAACCGGTATCACAGAAGACGGGGACTCGGTCACCGGCAAGCCGGTCGGTATCCCTGCTCTTCCAACACGATCGACGAATCGATCATGAAAAAGCGACAGCGGGGTGAATCACCCCGCTGCGATGCGCATGCCTTAGGCGAGTTTGATCTCGACATCAACACCTGCGGCAAGGTCGAGCTTCATAAGTGCGTCGACGGTCTGCGGCGTCGGCTGCACGATGTCGAGCAGGCGCTTGTAGGTGCGGACCTCGAACTGCTCGCGCGACTTCTTGTCGACGTGCGGGCCACGGTTGACCGTGAACTTGTCGATGTGCGTCGGAAGCGGGATCGGACCCCGGATGAGTGCGCCGGTGCGACGGGCGGTGTCGGCGATTTCGCCGGTCGCCTGATCGAGCACGCGGTGATCGAACGCCTTGAGGCGAATGCGGATATTGGTGTCCATGTCCCTACCGATGCGAAAGAGCCTGCCCACGTGCCACGTTCCTGCCGGAACGGACGGGGCTTCCATTAAACGCGAACCGGCCGACTCCCCTATGCGGGGGAGCCGGCCGGCTCGTTGAGGCAGTCTATATTACTTCGTGATCGAAGCGACAACCCCTGCACCGACAGTGCGGCCGCCTTCGCGGATCGAGAAGCGCAGGCCCTCTTCCATGGCGATCGGTGCGATCAGCTTGACGCTGAGCTGCACGTTGTCGCCCGGCATCACCATTTCGGTGCCCTCGGGGAGCACGACTTCACCGGTGACGTCCGTGGTGCGGAAGTAGAACTGCGGGCGGTAGTTGGCGAAGAACGGCGTGTGACGGCCACCCTCTTCCTTCGACAGCACATAGACTTCCGACGTGAACTCGGTGTGCGGCTTGATCGAACCGGGCTTGCAGAGCACCTGGCCGCGCTCGACCTCTTCACGACCCACGCCGCGAACCAGCGCGCCGATGTTGTCGCCGGCCTGACCGGAGTCGAGCAGCTTGCGGAACATCTCGACGCCCGTGACCGTGGTCTTGCGGGTGTCCTTGATGCCGACGATCTCGACTTCCTCGCCGACCTTGACGATGCCGGTCTCGACGCGGCCGGTGACGACCGTGCCGCGACCCGAGATCGAGAAAACGTCCTCGATCGGCATCAGGAACGGACGGTCCAGCGGACGCTCCGGCTGCGGAATGAACGTGTCGACAGCTTCCATCAGCTTGAGGACGGCCGAGCGGCCGATCTCTTCGTTGGTGCCGTTCAGCGCGCAGACGGCCGAACCCGGAATGACCGGAATGTTGTCGCCGTCGAAGTCGTAGGACGACAGCAGCTCGCGGATTTCCAGCTCGACCAGCTCGAGGATCTCGGCGTCATCGACGAGGTCGACCTTGTTCATGAACACAACGAGCTGCGGCACGCCGACCTGGCGTGCGAGCAGGATGTGCTCGCGGGTCTGCGGCATCGGGCCGTCGGTTGCGGACACGACGAGAATGCCGCCGTCCATCTGCGCCGCGCCGGTGATCATGTTCTTCACATAATCGGCGTGGCCCGGGCAATCGACGTGCGCGTAGTGACGCGCCTGCGTCTCATACTCGACGTGGGCAGTCGAGATGGTGATGCCGCGCTCGCGCTCTTCCGGCGCCTTGTCGATGTTGTCGTAGCTGGTGAAGGTGGCGCCGCCGGTTTCGGCCAGAACCTTGGTGATCGCTGCGGTCAGCGAGGTCTTACCGTGGTCGACGTGACCGATGGTGCCGATGTTGCAGTGCGGCTTGGTCCGCTCGAACTTAGCTTTCGCCATGATGTCCTACCTTCTTACGTTTGATGTCGGGCGCTTGCCCTTGGCTCATTTCCGGGGCGCGCCCACCCGCCGTGGACGCGCCCTTAGCGATGTTTTCCGGCTTAGGCCAGCTTCGCCTTCAGCTCTTCGGCGACGTTCGACGGAACCTCGTCATAATGCGAGAACTGCATGCTGTACTGTGCCCGGCCCTGCGTGAACGAACGAAGCTGGTTCACATAGCCGAACATGTTGGCGAGCGGCACCATCGCCTCGACCACCTGGGCATTGCCCCGGCTGTCGGTGCCCTGGATCTGCCCGCGACGGCTGTTCAGATCGCCGATGACGTCGCCCAGATAATCCTCCGGGCTGACCACCTCGACCTTCATGATCGGCTCGAGCAGCTTGATCCCCGCCTTCTGCGCCGCTTCGCGCATGCCGGCCCGGCCCGTGATTTCGAACGCCAGCGCGCTGGAGTCGACGTCATGGTAGGCACCGTCATACAGCGTCGCGGTGAAATCGATGATCGGGAAGCCGATCAGCGATCCGGTTGCCGCGATCTCGCGGATACCCTTCTCGACCGAAGGGATATATTCCTTCGGGACGTTGCCGCCCTTCACTTCGTCCTTGAAGATCACACCCTGGCCGCGCTCGCCCGGCTCCACCGTGAACTTGATGCGGCCGAACTGGCCGGAGCCGCCCGACTGCTTCTTGTGGGTGTAGTCGACGTCGACCTTCTTCGCGAGCGACTCGCGATACGCCACCTGCGGCGCACCGATGTTCGCCTCGACCTTGAACTCGCGCTTCATGCGATCGACCAGAATCTCGAGATGGAGCTCGCCCATCCCCTTGATGATGGTCTGGCCACTCTCGTTGTCCGAAGACACGCGGAACGACGGATCCTCGCGCGCCAGGCGATTGAGCGCGACGCCCATCTTCTCCTGGTCGGCCTTGGTCTTCGGCTCCACCGACAGCTCGATCACGGGCTCGGGGAATTCCATCCGTTCCAGGATGATCGGCGCGTTCATCGAACACAGCGTCTCGCCCGTCGTGGTATCCTTGAGACCCGCCAGTGCGACGATGTCGCCGGCATAGGCCACCTGGATGTCCTCGCGGTCGTTGGCATGCATCAGCAGCATGCGACCGACCTTTTCCTTCTTGTCCTTGACCGAGTTCATGACGACGGTCGCGGTGTCCAACTTGCCCGAATAGATGCGGGCGAAAGTCAGCGTACCCACGAACGGATCGTTCATGATCTTGAAGGCCAATGCCGCGAACGGTGCGTCGTCGGCCGGCGGACGCGTCTCGACCGTGACGCCGTCAAGCTTGAGACCTTCGACCGGAGGAATGTCGAGCGGGCTCGGCAGATAGTCCACGACACCATCGAGCAGGGGCTGCACGCCCTTGTTCTTGAACGCGGAGCCGCACAGGACCGGCACGAACGAGAAGTTCAGTGTGCCCTTGCGGATCAGCGCCTTCAGCTGCGCGGTGGTCGGCTCGGTGCCTTCCAGATACGCTTCCATCAGGTCGTCGTCCTGCTCGACGGCCATCTCGATCAGTTCGGACCGGGCGGTCGCGGCGGCATCGGCCAGATCGGCCGGGATGTCCTGATATTCGAACTTCGCGCCCAGCGATTCCTCGAGCCAGATGATCGCACGGTTTTCGACCAGATCGACGAGCCCCTTGAAGCCGCCCTCAATGCCGATCGGCAAGTACAGGACGGCCGGACGCGCGCCGAGGCGGTCCTTGATCATGTCGACGCAGCGCTCGAAACTGGCGCCGGTGCGGTCCAGCTTGTTGATGAAGCACATGCGCGGGACCTTGTACTTCTCGGCCTGGCGCCAGACGGTCTCGGACTGCGGCTCCACACCGGCGACGCCGTCGAAGCAGGCGACCGCGCCATCGAGCACGCGAAGCGAACGCTCGACTTCGATCGTGAAGTCGACGTGCCCGGGGGTATCGATGATGTTGATGCGGTGGTCGTTCCAGAAACAGGTCGTGGCAGCAGACGTGATCGTGATCCCGCGCTCCTGCTCCTGTTCCATCCAATCCATCGTCGCGGTGCCTTCGTGCACTTCGCCGATCTTGTAGGACTTGCCGGTGTAATAAAGAATGCGCTCGGTCGTCGTCGTCTTGCCGGCATCGATGTGGGCCATGATGCCGATGTTACGATACTTGTCGAGCGGATGGCTGCGGGCCATGATGGTATCTCCGATGTCGGGGTTCGGAGCCCGAGGCCCCGCGCACAGACGATATAAGTAGGAACCGTGACGCTTTCGAGTCCCGGCCCGCCGCGGACGGCGGACCGGACATCGTGGATCAGGGCAGCATCGCCGCGAACGGCCGCGCCCCCTGCCCCGTCGCCGTTACCAGCGGTAGTGCGAGAAGGCGCGGTTCGCTTCCGCCATGCGGTGCGTGTCTTCGCGCTTCTTCACCGCGTTGCCGCGGTTGTTGGCGGCATCCATCAGTTCGCCGGACAGGCGACCCGACATGGTGTTCTCGCTGCGCGCGCGGGCGGCAGTGATGAGCCAGCGGATGGCCAGCGCCTGCGAACGGGCCGGCGGCACTTCGACGGGCACCTGATAGGTGGCACCACCGACGCGGCGCGAGCGGACTTCGATGCCCGGCGCGATGTTGACCAGCGCGTCGTGGAACACGGCCAGCGGCTCGCGCTTGGCGCGGGTCTCGACCGTTTCGAGTGCCGAATAGACGATGCCTTCGGCAGTGGACTTCTTGCCGTCATACATGACGGAATTCATGAATTTGGAAAGGATCACGTCACCGAACTTGGGATCGGGGAGGATGATGCGCTTCTCTGGACGACGACGACGTGCCATCAATTTTTCCTTTTAACTTCAGCCTGGGAGATCGAACATGCGCCCCGACGATGTGCGCCGGGGCGTAAGGCGATCGGCTTACTTCGGACGCTTGGCGCCGTACTTGGAACGGGACTGCTTGCGGTTCTTCACACCCTGTGTGTCGAGCACGCCGCGCAGCACATGGTAGCGCACGCCGGGAAGATCGCGCACACGCCCGCCGCGGATCAGCACGACGCTGTGCTCCTGCAGGTTGTGGCCTTCGCCCGGGATGTAGCTGATGACTTCGCGGCTGTTCGTCAGGCGAACCTTGGCGACCTTGCGCAGTGCCGAGTTCGGCTTCTTCGGCGTCGTCGTGTAGACGCGCGTGCAGACGCCGCGCTTCTGCGGGTTCTTTTCCATCGCCGGGACCTTCGACTTCTCCTTCTGGAGAACGCGTCCGTGGCGCACTAGCTGGTTGATCGTTGGCATGAAGCCCTTCACCTTTTAAAGTTACTTTACCGTGCCTGTTCGTGCGGGAATGCACGAAGGCCCCGGCGGTCATAACGACCGTTCCGAAGCCCTACACACATCGGCAATGTTCAAGCTGATCTGATGAAACCGAACGCGGGTAAGCGCTCGACCCGGTTCGGATCGCCGGGCGCTATACCGCGGGAGGCCGGAAGGGTCAACGGCCGGGAACCTTTCGGCTCCGCGCTTTCCCCGGTCAGGACGAGACCGGCTTGATATAGATCGCGGCCAGCACCGGCCAGTCGCGGCGCAGGTCCGTCTCCGCCTCCGCGATCAGCGCCTCGACCCGTCCGACCGGCACCGTGTCGACGAAATCGACGTCCATCCCGAGGAACACGATCTCCGGTGCCAGATGCACCGTCGTCACCTTCACCACGCGCACGACTTCGGAACGACCGTCCACCGACGCGCGCACGGCGGCAACCAGCGCGGGGTCGGCCCGCTCGCCGATCAGCAGGTCCTTCGATTCGCGCGCCAGCACCACCGCGACCACGCCCAGCACGACACCGATCAGGATCGATGCGACGCCGTCCCACCGCGCGTCGCCGGTCGCATGGCTGATCGCGACGCCCAGCCCCGCGAGCAGTAGGCCGAGGATCGCCGCGCTGTCCTCGAACAGCACGATGAAGGTCGTGGGGTCCTTCGATCGCCGGACCGCCTGCCACCAGCTCAGATCGCCCTGCGCCGCCGCGAACTCGCGCCGCGCCACGAACCAGCTGCTTCCCTCCAGCGCGAGCGACACGGCCAGCACGACATAGTTGATCGTCGGGTCGTTCATCGCCTCCGGTTCGGACAGATGCGCCACGCCTTCGTAGACCGAGAACCCCGCGCCCACCGCGAAGATCAGGATCGCGACCACGAACGACCAGAAATACAGTTCGCGCCCATAGCCCAGCGGATGCAGGTCGTCCGCCGGCCGTTCGGACCGCTTCCGGCCGTGGAGCAGGAGCAGCTGGTTCGCCGAATCCACGACCGAATGGAACCCTTCGGTCAGCATCGCCGACGATCCGGTGATCCCTGCCGCCACGAACTTGGCGACCGCGATGCCCATGTTCGCCGCAAGTGCCGCGTACAGCACCAGCGTGCCGCCGCCCTTCCGGTCCTGCGCTGCGCTCATTCCGTCGATCGTCCTTCCATGGTCGCATGTTCACCCGGCGCGGTCGGACCGCGAACGCGCCAGCGCGGTGGACGTACGCATGTGCCACCCTATCTGGGATGGCATGCGAGCCGCTCTCCTCACCCTGCTCATCGGATCGGCGTGCCTCGGCGGCTGTTCCGATCTGGTCCGCGACAAGATCTATCTCGCCCCCGATACCCCCGTAACCATCGGCAACTTCACAAGGTCCGCGCCGCAGGAACTGCGCGTCGCACTGCCCGGCACCGGCGCGTTGCAGGGCTTCTACTGGCCGGGCGAGCGGACCGATCGCGATATCATCCTGTTCTTTCACGGCCGGCGCGCCAGCCAGGGCGTCGGGGCGAAATATGCCGAATATTTCGCGGGCAAAGGCGACTCGGTTCTGGTCGCCTCCTACCCCGGCTTCGCCGGAAACCCGGGCCGGCCGAGCGAGGCATCGATGCTTGCCGCCGCCCATGCCTTCGCGGTGGAGGCGCGCCGGCTGAAGGGACCGGATGCCCGCCTGTGGATGGTGGGGCACTCGCTGGGCGCGGCGGTGGCGATCGAGGCGGCCGGGTCGGAGCATGCGGCGGGCATTGTCGCGATCTCGCCCTTCACCCGGCTGTCGGCGGCGGCCCCCTGGGCGACCCGCGCGTTCGTGGTCGATCCGTGGGATAATCTCGCCACCGTCCGCCGATCGCGGATCCCGCTATTGCTGATTCACGGGCTCGATGACCGGATTGTCCCGCCCGAACAATCGCGCACGCTGCTCGATGCTGCTGCCGGCCCCACGGTCCTCGTCACCATGGCGGACCGCGCGCACAAGCCGCAGATGCACGAACTCGGCCCTTTCATCACGGAAGGGATCGCCGCAATGGGTTCGGGTGCCTTCGCCGGGTGGCCGCAGACCGCACCGGCCGGATGGACGATCGCGCGCGCCCTCCCCTGACGGCGCGAACCCGATCATTTCAGCGGGTCGTGGCCCCAGTTCATCAGCGAATAGCGCCAGTCGCTATGTTCCACATCGTCCTTCGGCTTCTGCGCAGCGTGCCGCGCGACGTAGCCGACGACCTTCTTCATATGGGCGTAGTCGGCGTCGCTCAGTTCGGCCTTCTTCGTCCGCTTGATCGCCACGATCCGCCGGCCGGCGGCGTGGCCGACCGATTCACCTTTCCCGTCGCCGTCTTCGCCCTTCCATCCGACGCGCTTGCTGTCGTCGGTTTCGAGGAACTTCTCGATCTCGGCGGGCGGCATGTTCACCGCGGCGTTGAAATCGCGGTAGATCTCGTCCTGGTCGTCCTGCATCGTCGCTCTCCTACAGGACGCGAACGCGCGGGGCCGGGGCGCGATCCGCGAACAGGACCGTGCAGACGAGCATCCAGCCCGCCCCCACGCACCAGCCGGCGATCACGTCGCTGGGCCAGTGCACGCCCAGCACGACCCGCGACACGCCGACCGCCAGTACCAGTGCGATCACCATCGGCCAGACGACGCCGGGCCGCCCACCCTGCCGCACCAGCACCCAGCCAAGCGCCAGGAACACCGCCGCCGCATTCGAGGAATGCCCGCTCGGAAAGCTGAGCGACGTCTCGACCGCCAGATGGTTCAGCATGTCGGGCCGCGCGCGTCCGACGATCAGCTTCAACCCGGCATTGCCGAACAGGATGCCGATCGTCGTCACGGCCAGCATGGCGGCGCCCCGCCCGTCGCGCCGCCACGCCAGCGCCGCCGTCACCGCCGCCGCGACCGGCAGGCGCACCGCTGCGGATCCCAGCACCGTCGCCAGCAACAGCACCGGCACCGGCCACCCCGCCGCCCGCGCCGGCACCGCCAGCCCCAGCAGAACCGCGACGTCGAACCCGCGCAGCGCGCCCGCCTCCACCGCAAAACCGATCGCTGCGGCGCTGACCCACAAGGCCAGCGCGAAAATCAGAGGACGGTATCCACGATTCATCAAGCGCCCTCGCAGCACGGACCTGTCGCTGACTTCAACGCCGTCATCCCAGCGGACGCTAGGATCCATTATCACTACGGTCGAGGCTGTCTGCTGACGGAGTGAGAATGGATCCTGACGTCCGTCAGGATGACGACGGGCGGAGCTGTGACCAAATCCTAGAAATGGATCGCCCGGCCGTACGCGCCCAGCACGCTCTCGTGCATCATCTCGCTCAGCGTCGGATGCGCGAACACGGTCTGCATCAGTTCCGTCTCGGTCGTCTCGAGCTGGCGCGCCACCACATAACCCTGGATCAGCTCGGTCACTTCCGCGCCGATCATGTGCGCGCCGAGCAGCTCGCCGGTCTTCGCGTCGAACACTGTCTTCACGAACCCCTCGGCCTCGCCCAGGGCGATCGCCTTGCCGTTGCCGATGAACGGGAATTTGCCGACCCGCACCTCATGGCCCAGCTCCTTCGCCTTCGCCTCGGTAAAGCCCACCGACGCGACCTGCGGCCGGCTGTAGGTGCAGCCCGGGATGTTCGCCTTGTCCATCGGATGGACGCCGGCATAGCCCGCCATCTTCTCGGCGGCGATCACGCCCTCGTGGCTCGCCTTGTGCGCCAGCCACGGCGCGCCGGTCACGTCGCCGATCGCCCAAATGCCCTCGACATTGGTGCGACCATACGGATCGGTTTCGATGTTGCCGCCCTTCGCTGTGGTGACGCCCAACGCCTCCAGCCCGATATTCTCCGTGTTCGGGACGATGCCGATGGCGACGATGACATGGCTGTAGTCACGCACCTCGTCCGTGCCGTTCACCTTGACGGTCGCCTTCACGCCGTCGGCCGACGTCTCGATCTTCGACACGCCCGAGTTCGTGAGGATCGTCATCTTCTGCTTGGTCAACGCCTTCAGCATGAAGTCGGACACGTCGGCATCCTCGACCGGCAGGATCCGGTCGAGCATCTCCACGATCGTCACGTCGACGCCCATGTCGCTGTAGAAGCTGGCGAACTCGATCCCGATCGCGCCCGACCCGATGACCAGCAGCTTGGTCGGCATCACGGTCGGCGTCATGGCGTGGCGGTACGTCCAGATCCGTTCCCCGTCCGCCTTGGCGAACGGCAGGTCGCGGGCGCGCGCACCGGTGGCGATGATGATGTCCTTGGCCACCAGCTCGACCGTCTCGTCGCGGCGATCGACGCACAGCTTGCCGGGGGCGGTGATCGTGCCGACGCCTTCGACGACCGTGATCTTGTTCTTCTTCATCAAGCCCTTGACGCCTGCGTTCAGCTGCCCCGCCACCCTGCGGCTGCGATCGACCACCTTGGCCAGGTCGAATGCGACATTGTCCGCCGACAGGCCGTAGGACCCGGCATTCTGCATATAATGGTAGATTTCCGACGTGCGGAGCAGCGCCTTGGTCGGGATGCAGCCCCAGTTCAGGCAGATACCGCCCAGCCGCTCGCGTTCGACGATCGCGACCTTCAGCCCGAGCTGCGCGGCCCGGATCGCGGCGACATAGCCACCGGGGCCGGAACCCAGCACGATAAGGTCATATTGGTCGGCCACATGCTGCTCCTGAAGAAACGTCGTCGTCTGCATTCCATCTAGCGCCGCTTGTCCCGCTTTGGAAGGTTGCGCCGGGCGGCGCACGGGGATAGCGCAGATCGCATGAAAGCGGCCCGTTATCTGCTCGCCCCCTGGTGGGTGGTCCAGCTGTTCACCGGCGCGAAGTCGTTCGGCGACAATCCGCTGATCGGATCGCAGGCGCTGAACGCGCGCGGCCTGCATGTTCTGCGCGTCCGCGCGGCCGCCGCAATGGCGGCACGGCGGCGGCGCAGGCTTGCGCACCTCTTGTCGGCGGAAGACCGCGCCGCGTTCGACCGCGACGGCTATGTCCTGAAACGCGATTTCCTGCCGCCGGCGCTGTTCGCCCAGTTGCGCGACCAGGCGCTGGCCTTCGCCGGCCCCGCGCGCGAAATGGTGCAGGGCGATACTATCACCCGCCGGATCGCGCTCGATCCGGAGGCGCTGGGCGCGATCCCGGCGGCGCGCACGCTGTTGGCGGACCCGGCCTGGCGCGGGCTGCTGCGCTATGTCGGCAGCACGGACGCCGAACCGGTCACCTACATCCAGACGATCCTGAGCCAGGTGAACGACGCCGAACCCGATCCGCAGACCAACCTGCACGCCGATACCTTCCACGCCACGGTGAAGGCCTGGCTGTTCCTGACCGACGTGGCGGAGGATGAAGGGCCGTTCGCCTATGTCCCCGGCTCCCACCGCGACACACCCGAACGGCTGGCGTGGGAACAGGCGATGAGCCTCGGCGTCACGTCCGGCCCCGACCGTCTCTCGTCGCGCGGCTCGTTCCGGATCCGCGCCGACGAGCTGCCGGCACTCGGCCTGCCGCCGGTCCGGCTGTTCGGCGTGCCCGCCAACACGCTCGTCGTGGCCGACACGCACGGCTTCCACGCCCGCGGCCCGTCGATCCGCCCCGCGATCCGCGTCGAGATCTGGGCCTATGGCCGCCGCAACCCGTATTTGCCCTGGACCGGCCTCGATCTGCTCGGCGTGGCCGGCGTGGCCGAACGCCGCGTCCCCCTGATGTGGGCCGCGCGCGACCGCCTGCGCCGCCTCATCGGCCAGCCCTGGCGCGACGTCGGGCGAAAGCGGGCGGGGGATCCGGCAAGGTGAGGCGGGCACGCGGCCTGACGGTGCGTTGCGGCTTCGGCGGACCAACCCAGCGTGAGAGCGACGTGACTTGAAAGCGTACCGCGGCTAACGCACTGCGCAGCAACGGCTGATGACAGCCGAGGTCCCGAGAAAGCCTGTTCGTATGTTCCCGCCGTTGCCCGTGCTGCGCGCCCCTCCCTTTCCGGGCATTAAGCCGCGCGTCGCGACGGTCAGCATACAGCGCCGCGATCGAAGCCCGGGCGTTATCACGGAGGCGCGGGACGATACCGATACGCTGATCGCGGCAATCCGCACAGCACGTGTCGGCGGCACATTCTGGGCACCCGCGCCGCCAGTGCTTTCGGGTCCGATGATCGTCCTTTGCCCGCAGTCCGCAGCCGACACCTGGGTCATGGTCGACGACGCAGTACGCGATGGGGCCGCCGGATCTATACTGGCGCTGCTGCCGGACGCGGCGTGGGCCCGGCGTGTCCGACGGTCGTTGCGCGACCGGGGAATGTCCGCAACGATCGGCGATGTAGATCCGTGGCCCGTGTTGCAAGCCGACACGCTGATGATGGCGCACGGCGATGACGAACGCGTACTACTAGCGCAGATTGCGGGGGTGCGTGTTACCGTCCGGTCGCCGGGCCGGTTCGCACCGCCGTCGCCGCGTCGTGCACCGACGGTCATCGACCGCGTGTTCGCCGAACTGGTCGCTGCGACCGTATATCGGAATCCGATCACCGGTGAACCGGCCGGCGTGTCCGAGACCGTGGCCCTGCTGTCGGACTGGCGCCGGCTGCTCGACGCCAATCGCGGCATTGCGGTCGCGACCGGCATGGCCGTCTGGAAACGACGGGAGATCGAACGTTTCCTATGGGTCGGACGCGATCGGCCGCTGCGCTTCGTCGGCTCCGCGCGGACGGCGGTGCGCGAGGCGCGTCGCGGCGGTGGTGCCATCGCCACCTGGCCATCGCGAAGTCCCCCCGGGCTGATCGAGGCCGCCGATGCGGCGGGCGTACCGGTCAGGTTGGTGGAGGACGGTTTCATCCGTTCCGTCGGGCTTGGCGCCGCTTGTGTGCCCCCCCTCTCGATCGCCGTCGACTCGCGCGGCATCCATTATGATCCCTCTCGGCCGAGCGACCTCGAACATCTGTTGGCAAACACGGTCTTTGACGGAGTGTTATGCGCCCGGGCAGACCGGCTGATCCGGACGATCGTCGATAACGGGATCGGCAAATACGGGGCCGGTCGTGATGAACTCGAAACCGAACCGCGACCCGACGATCGCCGCCGCATATTGGTGACCGGCCAGGTCGAAGATGATCTTTCGGTCCAGCTCGGCGGGGCGGGCGTAGCATCGAACCTGGCGCTGCTCGCCGCCGTCCGTGCTTACGCAGGCGACGCGGAGATCTGGTATCGGCCCCATCCTGACGTCGATGCAGGCTTGCGCCGCGGCGCGATCGTCGACGACGTGGCGCGGGGTTACGCCGACCGCGTTGTCCGGGGCGGCACCATGGCCACGCTGTTCGACCAGGTCGACTCCGTGCACGTCCTGACCTCGCTGGCCGGGTTCGAAGCGCTGCTGCGCGGACTGCCGGTCGTCGTTCACGGCCAACCATTTTACGCCGGTTGGGGTTTGACGCACGATCTTGCGCCACCAGTCGTGCGCCGCGGACGACGACTGACCGTTACGGAACTGGCAGCCGGGGTCCTTATCCTCTATCCGCGGTATTTGGATCCGACCAGCGGATTGCCGTGCCGGCCCGAATGGATGACCGAACGTCTTGCTCACTTGGACGCCGGGAGTCAGTCTGTGTTAACACGGTTGCGCGGTATTCAGGGATGGATGCGGCGCATGACGCGAAAAGGGGTAAAGGCTTGAAACATATGGCGCCCCGCCCGCGAGTCTTTCTTTTTCTGCAGGGCCCGCCCGGCCCGTTCTTCGAACGTCTCGGCACGACGCTCGCCGCCGCTGGATACGGCGTGCATCGCATCAACTTCAACGGTGGCGATCGCCGGTCCTGGCCGAACGGAGCGACCGATTATCGCGGCTCGCTGGACCGCTGGCCGCGCTTTTTCGAGGATTTCGTTCAGGCGAACGACGTAACCGACCTTGTGTTGTTCGGCGACTGCCGTCCGCTCCATAGCGCTGCGCACGGCATCGCAAAGCTGAACCACCTGCGTATCCATGTGTTTGAGGAAGGCTATATCCGGCCGGATTGGGTCACCCTCGAACTGGACGGCGTGAACGGCAATTCGACACTTTCGAAGGATCCCGAGTGGTATCTGGAAGCGGCCCGCACATTGCCGCCGCTGCCGACCTACCCCGGCGTCGCCTCCAGTTTCCGGCGTCGCGCCGGCGAAGCGGTATCCTACTATACACAGGGGGTGCTGCAGACCTGGCGGTTTCCACACTACCGGTCGCACCGCGAAGGTAGCGTCATTGTCGAGGGACTCGGTTGGCTCCGGCGATTGAGTGGCAACGCGAAGGCACGTGAACGTGCCGCACGTATCCTGGCCAGCATCGGCGAAAGACCCTATTTCGTTTTCCCGCTCCAGTTGAATTCGGATCATCAGATCCGGATCCATTCTCCGTTCGGTAACATGGGCGTGGCGATGGATTATGTGATCGAAAGTTTCGCGCGCGCCGCGCCCGCGGACAGCGTGCTGGTTATAAAGCAGCACCCACTCGACAATGGTCTTATCAACTGGCGGAAACAGGCGACGGCCAGCGCGCGCCGGTTAGGTCTCGGTGACCGGCTACTGTTCCTTGAAGACGGCGACATCGCGAAGATCGTCGATCGCGCGCAGGGTGTCGTGACAATCAACAGTACGACCGGCACCTTGTCGCTTGGCGTTGGTATTCCGACAATCGTTCTCGGACACGCCGTGTACAGCGTTCCCGGTATCACGCATCAAGGCCCACTCGACGGCTTTTGGCAGGCGCCTTGCCCGCCGTCCCCGGTCATATGGGACGCCTTCTGCCGGGTCCTGCTCGATCGTTGCCTCGTGCGCGGCGGTTTTCTCAGTGAAGAGGGATTGAGTCTTCTGATCGACGGATCGGTCAAACGCCTGACCCGGCGGACGATGGCGAATGCCGTGACGGTCGAACCGGCCACGCTGGCGCGCTGAACGGCTGGTATCTCCCAAACTCATGCAACCGCCTGTCATTCTCGATATCTCCCGGCTCATATCCCGCGTGCTTCACCCGACACCGACCGGGGTCGACCGCGTGGAAATGGCCTATGCCAGGGGTCTTCACGCTGCATTGGGAGAGCGTCTGCGCTTTGCGGCGGTTCACCCGGCCGGACATTACGGCCGCCTGAATGCGTCCGCGGTGCTGCGCTTTCTCGACCAGACGGAGGATCGCTGGGAAAATCACGGTATCAGGTTCATGCGGTCGTCGCGGCAATTCGCGTTCCGTGCGATGGCTGCGCTGCATGCGTTCGAACGCCCGCCGGCTGATACGGGCGAACGGCGGATTTATGTCCAGTCCTCGCCGCATCACCTGACGCGGCCCGATTTCGTGGGCCGGATCCTGAAGCGCGAGAATGCGCGCTTTATCTGCCTCGTTCACGATCTTATTCCATTGGAGTTTCCGGAATATGCCCGTTCGGACGGTGCCGGGCTTCACCGCGTCAGGATCGAGACTATAATTCGTCATGCAGCGGGTATCATCGCCAACTCGCACGCGACTCTGGCTTCGCTGCAGCCCTGGATAACGGCCTCGGGTCGCACACCACTCGTCTCGGTCGCCCATCTTGGTACGCATGATGCGGCATCCGCGTGTTCGACGGCGGTCCCGTCTTCGGACCGCCCGTATTTCGTGTCGATCGGCACGATCGAACCACGCAAAAATCATCTTTTGCTGCTCAATATTTGGCGCAGACTATCGAATCTGCACGGTTCGAATGCAGTTCCGAAACTCGTACTGATCGGTCGGCGGGGGTGGGAAAATGAGCAGGTCGTGGACATGCTTGAAAGATGTCCGTCGTTGCGAGGATGTGTGGATGAGCGTGCCGGGCTGTCGGATGCGGAAACCCGCCAGATCCTTGCCGGTGCGCGGGCCCTGCTCATGCCTTCTTTTGCGGAAGGCTATGGAATGCCGGTTACGGAAGCGTTGGACCTGAACGTTCCGGTCCTGTGCAGCGATCTGAGCGCCCTTCGGGAAGCGGGCGGTGATGTGCCCTATTTCATTGATCCGCTCGACGGTCCGGCGTGGGCCCGGGCTATCATCGATCTCGCCGCACCGGATAGTACGCTTCGCGTCCGCCATGACCAGAACATCGGTAGCTGGGAACGACCGCACTGGTCGGACCATATCCGCAAGGTCACGAACCTGATCGACCAAGTCGCGACACGCGACTAACGGGCGCTCGCGACAATGTCGGCCGGCACGACCTGAACGCGACAGCCTCCGAAGTCCGACCGAACCAGATCTTCGAAGACCATCCCAAATCCAGGGCAGCGGAGTGCCCTCTTCGCAAGGGCGCAATTATTGATTAATATTCCGCAAGAATGCCGCGCAGATAGCGCCCGTAATCCGCCTTGCCGAGCCTGGCTATCGCGCGCTCCATTTGCGATGCGTCAATAAACCCCTGCCGGAAGGCGATTTCTTCGGGGCTAGCGATCTTGAACCCTTGGCGCTTCTCCAATATGCGAACATATTCCGCTGCGTCGAGCAAGCTGTCAGGCGTGCCGGTGTCAAGCCATGCGTAACCACGACCCATAATTTCAACGGAGAGCTCGCCACGCTCGAGATACACGCAATTCACGTCTGTTATTTCTAGTTCTCCGCGCGGAGAAGGCTTGAGATTAGCCGCGATATCGACCACGCGCTCGTCATAGAAATACAGTCCCGTGACCGCCCAGTTGGATTGTGGCTTCTCGGGTTTCTCTTCGATCGATACCGCTTTCATGCTTTCGTCAAAAGCAACTACGCCATATCGCTCCGGATCGGTGACATGATATGCAAAAACGCTGGCGCCGTCCGTACGCGAACTGGCACTTGCCAGCAGTTCCGGCAGGCCATGGCCGTAATAGATATTGTCACCCAGAATAAGCGCGGATTTCTGGGATGCGACGAAGTCGGCGCCGATGATATACGCCTGAGCCAATCCGTCGGGGCTCGGCTGGACGGCATATTCAAAGGACATGCCCCACTGCGATCCATCGCCCAGCAATGCCTGAAACGCGGGAATGTCTCGCGGCGTCGAAATTATCAGTACTTCACGAATACCCGCCAGCATCAACGTACTGAGAGGATAGTAGATCATTGGCTTGTCATAGACAGACATAAGCTGCTTGGATGTCGCCAATGTCATCGGGTAAAGCCGAGTGCCGCTACCGCCTGCGAGAATGATGCCCTTCACGTGTTCTATTTCCTTTTTTGGAAAACTGGGGAGTCTGTCCCGGCCGACACGGATGGCACAAGCCGCGCGATCACGGTGGCAAGCGCGTCGTGCCAGTGAGGCAGGACGATATCGTGAACCCGCGCGATTTTGCCGCAATCGAGCCGGGAGTTCGGCGGGCGGGTTGCCGGAGTAGGATAGTCCGTCGTGCCGATGTGTCGTACTCGAGCAGATGCGCCCCCGCGGCGTGCCGATACGTCGAAGACATGCTCTGCGAATTCGGCCCAGCTGGCCTCGCCACGCGCGGTCATGTGGAACACCCCGCGCAAGGCCGGATCCGGATTCGTGGTGAGGTTGGAGACAATCGTCAGGACCGCGTCCGCAATGTCGAGCGCGCTGGTCGGATTACCGACCTGGTCGGCGACGACGCCGATTTCGTCCCGGTCCGCGGCGAGACGCAACATCGTCTTGACGAAGTTGGCACCAAACGGACTGTAGACCCAAGCGACGCGCAGGATGATGCTGTTTGCACCGAACATTTCCAAAACCGCGGCTTCACCGGCGAGCTTTGAAGCTCCATATACCCCAGTCGGCCCGACCGGATCGCCTTCGACATACGGCCGGTCGAGCAGGCCATCGAACACATAATCTGTCGAAATATGAACAAGCGGCACACCCAGCATTTTGGCTGCCGCGGCCACCGCGCCGGCGCCGGCGCCGTTTATCGCATGGGCCAGATCCGGTTCGGACTCGGCCTTGTCGACCGCTGTGTACCCGGCGGCAGATACCACTGCGTCCGCCGCGCTCGTCCCCAACGCCGCAGCGACAGAAGCCGGGTCGGCAAGATCGAGTTCAGGCCTGCCGAGCGCGACCATTTCGTGGCCGGCGGCCGTTCCCCGCTCGATCAAGGCGGTCACCACCTGCCCGACCTTGCCGGTCACGACAATTCTCATACGGGCGCCTTCGACGTGGAAAGGCCAAGCCGCTCTCCATCATACTTGTCTCGCAGGGGACGCCACCACCACTCGTTCGCCAAATACCAGCTCACGGTCTTTTCTATGCCGGTTTCGAAGGTTTCCTGCGCCCGCCAGCCGAGTTCGGTTTCCAGCTTCGTCGCGTCGATGGCGTAGCGCGCATCATGACCCGGGCGATCGACCACAAACTCGATCAGAGTCTCGCGTGGGGCCTCACCTGGGACGAGGTCATCCAGAACCGTGCAGATACGACGCACGACATCGATATTGCGGCGCTCGTTGCGACCGCCGACATTGTACGTCTCACCCACGCGCCCATGTTCCGCGATGATATCGAGCGCTCGGGCATGGTCGTCCACGAAAAGCCAGTCGCGAACATTGTCGCCTGCGCCGTAGATCGGAAGGGGGCGTCCGGAGAGCGCGTTAAGGATGGTGAGCGGAATCAGCTTTTCGGGAAAATGATAGGGGCCATAGTTGTTCGAGCAATTCGAAACGACCACGGGGAGGCCGTAGGTTCGCTCCCACGCTTTGGCCAAATGGTCGGAAGCCGCCTTGGTTGCTGAGTAAGGCGAACTTGGGTCATAGGGCGTGGTTTCCTCGAACAGGCCGGCCGGCCCGAGCGAGCCATAGACTTCGTCCGTCGAGACATGAAGGAAACGAAACGCCGCTTTCGCATCGTCACCGAGGGCGCTCCAGTATCGACGTGTCGCCTCCAGCAGGGTGAAGGTGCCCACTACATTGGTCTGGACGAAATCGGCCGCTCCGGTGATCGAGCGATCGACATGACTTTCTGCGGCCAAGTGCATGATCCGATCCGGCCGGAAACTGTCTATGGCATTGTCCATCGCAGCACGGTCGCAGATGTTGGCGCGCAGGAACCGGTGGTTCGCGTTTCCCTCCACTGCGCGCAGCGACGCCTCACATCCGGCATAGGTCAGAGCATCGATGGTAAGAACCTCGTAGCCCTTGTTCAGCACCAGATGGCGCACCAGCGCGGAGCCGATAAAGCCCGCTCCACCCGTTACGATCACGCGCATAGACTTACTCACTCCAGCTGAAATAGGTCGGCAGATCAGCCAGCATAGGCTGCCCGCGATCCTTGGCGGAAAGGGTTTCCGGATCCGCTATGCCGGGCCATGCTATGCCGATGGACGGATCGTTCCATGCGAGACCCTTATCGCTCCCGGCATCATAATAGTCGGTGACCTTGTAGCAGATCACGGTGTTCGCCTCGGTGGCGCAGAAGCCATGGGCGAAGCCTGGCGGGACCCACAACTGCCGACCGTTTCCCGGCGTAAGCGTTTCTCCGATCCAGTCCCCGTAGGTCGGAGAACTCTGACGAATGTCTACGGCTACATCGAAGACGGCACCTGCGGTACATCGTACCAGCTTGCCCTGCGCATGCGGCTCCGCCTGAAAATGCAAGCCGCGGACTGTGCCCACCTTTGCGCTCAGCGACTCATTGTCCTGAACGAAGACATGATGT
The DNA here is from genome assembly GCF_001956315.1 of Sphingomonas montana. Lineage (GTDB taxonomy): Bacteria > Pseudomonadota > Alphaproteobacteria > Sphingomonadales > Sphingomonadaceae > Sphingomonas_R > Sphingomonas_R montana. The sequence continues at coordinate 113,475 of NZ_MOLY01000045.1, forward strand.
CCGCAGTGCGCCGCAAAGACGTCCGCTCGGAACGTTTCCGCAAAATAGCCCCGCTCGTCGCCGATATGGCGCGGAATCAACACCGTCACGCCCGCAATGTCAAAGGTGACTATGTCCATGTTCTCACTCTCAAAATAAGGCAAGCGACCGCCCTGCCGTGGGCCTGTGCCACTTGGGTCACCCTGTTCATCTCAGGCGGTCGCGTCTCGACTCGACCCGATGGAAACGACAGCTTGCCCAACAGCGCGCCCACCACGTTCGTCCGTCATTACGGTCCCGTAGAGTGAATAGAACTCCACCCGGGTCGATCCGACCGTGTAGGTTTTCCGCTGCATTGCTGACTGAACTCGACATCCGGATAAGGTGACACGCCGCTTAGCATCGTGTGCTGCAAATGAACAATAGCGTCGGACGGCCCGGCCCAAGGGCCGGTTTCAAGTGGACGCCCCGATGGCCCCGTCCCCATGTGCGTCGACGCTCCGGGGAGAGGGCTGGATCGGCACCCATCCGTTGCGGCACGCTTGCACCGCGTGCCGGGTTGGCCTAGCGCAGCCGCGATGGCCGATTATCCCAACAAAGCGACCCGGTGTTTCTTTCGAACTGCGAGAGTGCGATGAGCGTCGAGCTATCCGTCCCGATCGACGCGCCAACGGAGCATCGTCGTTCCCCGTTCGCCGCATGGGTGAAAAAACGGCGCTGGTTCGTCATTTTCGTTATCGTTCCGACGATCCTCGCGGCGCTCTATTATGGCCTGTTCGCATCGGATATTTATGTGTCCGAGGCACGCTTCGTCATCAAGAGCCCCGATCAGAAACGACCGCAGCTCTCGTCACTGGCGAACCTGATCCAGACGACCGGATTGTCCAGTGGACAGGAGCAGGCAAACGAGATCCTGGAATTCGTTCGATCGCGCGACGCGCTCAGGGCCCTGGAGCAAACCGCTGGCATCCGCGCGCGGTTTACGGGCCGGGGGGATCTGCTGTCGCGCTTTCCAGGTCCTTTCCAGGACAATTCGTTCGAGAATCTGTACAAATATTATTCGAAAATGGTCGATGCGCGCCTCGACACCGAGAGCGGAACCGCAATCCTGACGGCGAAGGCTTTCACCCCTCAGGACGCCTACGCGATCAATCGCAACCTGCTGAATATCAGCGAAGCGATGGTAAATCGCCTTAACATGCGCGCGCAGAACAGGGCGATTACCGAGGCCCAGCGGCAGGTAGACTTGGCTCGGGTGCGGGCGAAACAGGCTCGCGTCGCTTTGGCTGGCTATCGAAACGCCCAGCAACTCATCGATCCTGCAAAGCAGGCGGTGGGGGTAATCGAAATTTCGAATGGCCTCATTGCGACCCGCGCCACTTTACAGGCACAGCTCGACCTCATGCGGCGCGCCGCGCCCCAGAACCCTGCGATTCCGACGCTACGCAACCAGATCAACGCGCTATCGGTGCAGATTGCGTCGCAGGACGGTCGGGTTGTTGGCTCGAATGGCGGCATAGCTTCGAAGCTCGGCGGCTACGAAGGCCTGTTTGTCGAGCAGGAGTTCGCGACCGAGAGCCTTAACGTAGCGAGCGCAGCGCTAGTACAGGCCCGTAACGATGCGCAGCGGCAGCAATTCTACCTGGAGCGTATCGTCGATGCGAACCAACCGGACATGCCGCTGCTTCCGCGTCGAATGCTCAGCATCATCGTGGTCGCGGCAGTCCTGACCTGTCTGTATTTCATCGGCTGGATGCTCATCGTTGGCATTCTAGAGCACGCCCCGGAAGATTGAGGATGGCCGAGGACACCTTGAGGCGATTTAGGGAAGGTTGGCGTATTCAAGGGCGCGTTATCCATGCGCTAATGATACGCGAACTTCACACCCGGTTCGGTCGGGAGAACATCGGCTTCCTGTGGATCATGGTGGAGCCGTTGCTGTTCGCCGGACTGGTCGCGACGATCTGGCGCTTCATGAAGGGACCTGAGGAGCATGGCATAGGCATCATCGCCTTCGTCATCACAGGCTATATTCCGATTACGTTGTTCCGGCATGGTGTCTCACGCAGCGTCAGTGTCTTCATTGCCAACAGCAGCTTGATGTATCACCGTCAGGTGAAAGTTCTCGACTTCATCTTCGTGCGGTTTCTTATCGAATTGATCGGCAGCATGATGGCGTACGTATTCATCGCAAGCATCCTTGTCTTGTTCGATGAATTTCCGATCCCTACCAATCCCGGACTGCTGGTTGGCGGGTTTATGCTCTATGCCTTCTTCGTCCTGTCGCTTTGCTTCATCGTAGCGCCGCTATCCGAGATGTCGGAAGTTCTTGAAAAATTCATTCCCGTGACAACATATGTGATGATCCCGTTTTCGGGACTGTTCACGATGGCCTCTTGGTTGACGCCGACGATGCGGGAGTATCTGCTCTGGTCGCCGTTCGTGAACGCTATGGAGATGATGCGAAAGGGCATTTGGGGTGATCAGATCACGGCTTACTATAACATCTGGAACCCGTTGGGCTGCTCGATCGTCGCCACTGTGATAGGTCTTGCACTATGCCGCCATGTGCGGCGGACCCTGGCCGTCGAATGATCATCTGCAACAATATCTGCAAGTCATACAGGCATGGCGCTTCGTACAAGCAGGTGCTTCGAAACGTCGACCTTGTCGTCAACCCGGGGGACCGGGTAGCGCTGCTTGGCCGCAATGGCGCCGGCAAGAGTACCTTGATCAAACTGATCGGCGGTGTCGAAATGCCGACTTCGGGAAACATCAAGCGTACGATGTCATTGTCATGGCCACTGGGTTTTGCCGGTGGCTTTCAGGGTAGCCTGACCGGATACGATAATGCCCGTTTCATTGCGCGCATCTACGATCGCGAATATAAGGAAATGAAGGCTTTCGTAGAAGACTTTACCGAGATGGGGCGGCAGCTCAGGATGCCGGTGAAGACTTATTCGTCCGGTATGCGCGCACGCTTGGCGTTTGCACTTTCGTTGGCGATCGAATTCGATTGCTACCTGATCGATGAAATCATTCTTGTTGGCGATCAGAACTTTCAACGTAAATGCCAGTATGAGTTGTTTGAAAAGCGCAAGGATAGATCCATGATCCTTGCATCACATAGCACGGACGTTGTGCGACAATTCTGTAATCGCGCTTATGTGATCCACAACGGTCAGGCGGAAGCTTATGACGACGTCAGTCTGGCGGTGGATGTCTATACGGAGCTCTGAACGCTAGGTGAAATCCGCCGCCCGTTTTGGGGCGGCGGGCAACAAGTTCGGACTTACGCCGGGCCTTCCGTATGGCGCCCTTCGGCCATTCCATGCATGACGTAGTGACGCAGCGGATTAATGCCTGCCTCCGCGACGTCCGGATATTTTGCCAGATAGGCCTCGCCGTCGAACAGACCGTCTTTTTTGAGCATCGCAGTGATGCGGTTCGCCCGCATTGCGGGTGGCAACAGCGCGGCCCAGGCGCTTCCGCGCGAATTTAGCCGCGCATACAGTCGCCGAAACCAGTTCAGGTCGCGGTCCTTGCGTATGACGGCATCCTCCAGGGCGCGGATCTTGCGAGCCTGCTGCTTGTTTTCCGCCTTCAGCCCCTCCAGCTGCTCGACGGCCCGCGCGGCCGTACCGTGATACTCCAGCGCGTCGACCCGCAATGCCGCCAGGCTTTCGGTCAGATGGGCGATACTGGTTTGCGCGTTCTGATCGACCGGACGACCTTCCTCAATCCGCTGCAGAAGCATTTGTATATCTTTGTGCAACGCCGATTTCTGCTCGGTCAGCATCGTGACGGCACTACGCAACGCATCCGTTTCTGCGCTGGACGTCAGGGTCGATTGCGCGACCTTTCGAAGCAGAGCAGCAACCCCGGAAAGCGGATGCCGTTCGAGTCCGCCGTCCGCATCCCACTCACGAGTCAAGTCTTCCACTTGCCTGTGAAGCAGGGCTGGCACGGTCTCGATCTGATCGAGCCGCGCCAGTCCAGCCAGTATGCGATCGTTCTCGGCGTTCCGGCTAGGCGCCACGGCCGGCTTGGACCTCAGCGCCGCGTCCATCTTGCCGATCGTTCGCGTCGCCCGTTCCAGTTTCGACTGAACCGCGGCGAGACGGTCTTCCAGCGCGCGACGCTCGCCCGCCAGGCTGAAGACCCATCGATCAGCGTCTGCGAGCTTGGCCGTTACCCGTTCCTGCTCCGCATGCAGCCCATTGACCCGGTCCTGCAACTGATCGCGCTCTGCGGTCATGCGATCGGCAAGAGCCCACGCCTGCTCGATTTCCTCCTGCCGTTGCCGAAGGTTGCTTTCCAGCGTCGACAACTGACTTGCCAGTTCTCCGTCGGTCGGCGTGGTCCGATCGCCGTCCATCTCCGCCTCGGCAAACGTCGCTGAACGCCGCTCAATCTCATCATTGAGCGACTGCCGCTTCCCTTCTTCGAGTTTAAGTGCGGTCCGCAGTTGCTCCAGTTCGCCTTCTTGACCGGACAGCGTCTCGCATCGACGACCGAGTTCGTCGATCAGCGTCATATCTTCGGAAGCATCACTTTCGTTATAGACGGCGCGCGACTGCCAAGTCCGCGCATTACGTGACGGATAGCGCTGATAAACGAACGCCGTGTTCAGTGCTTCGGCACTTGGCCCTTTTCTGAAAACCGCTACGAAATCGTTCCAGACATCGTTGTGCCGGTTTCCGATGAAGCTTTCGACCAGATCGACTTCAAGCCCTTCCGCGCGGGCATGGTCCGCAAGTGCGAGGCCTGCATCCGGATAGAAGCGCCAATAATCCATCGGGTACCGGTGCACCGTGCCGTTCGAGGGGGCATTGACATAAATGTGTCCGCCAGTCCGGGCGGCCCGGCACATACGCACGAACGTGTCCCAGAACCGGGAATCATGTTCGAACACGGAAGACGCCATGACGAGGTCGAAACTTTCGTCTTCAACCGGAAAGTCGTCACCAGGCGTCAGCACGAGATCGACGGAGGGCCCCTCCTCCAGGTCGATACCCACATATCGGGTACCTGCGTGAGCGGCGTCGCGGAGGCAACCGTTTACGTTCAGCGACCCGACTTCCAGAACCGCGGCGTTCGGTAGATCGCAATATGTACGCATAACCAGCTCGCCGATGCGAAACGCAGAATCGTGCATGTAGCTCTCCGTTGCCAGCCTCTGGTCGGCCCTTCCAGACACATCGGCAATTTCCCAGCCGCTTTGCGCGATCGATCGGTGCCTTGCAAGGCTCGCTGCCGCGCCGAATGGCCGGACCGCTGCCGAAGTACTAAAACTGAAAAGCGGTCCGTCAGGACTGACGCGGTGCTGGACCACCATGGTTGAGATTCCACGCCACGGTCTCGGCCACCCCGGTCTCGAATGGCGTGAAAGTCTTCCAGCCCAAAAGCCGCTCCGCCCGGCTCGGGTCGAGAATGTTGGACGGAGTGTCGGTCGCCCGGTCCGCGATATGGGTACGCGCGATCGGTGCACCGAGGGCCGCCTCGACCGCTGCCAGTACGGCCAGAATCGAACGTCCCTGCCCGCTCCCGATATTCACGACGTCGTTCATCGGCTTGGTTTCGACCGCACGGACGATCGCATCGATCGTGTCGTCGATGTAGAGATAGTCGCGCTCGCTCAGGCCGTCGCCAAAAATGGTAAGCGGCTCGCCGTCCTTCACCTTTCGAAGGATGGTGCCGATCAACCCCTGTCCGCCCGCGCCGAGTTGCCCCGGGCCGAACGGATTGGCAACCCGGAGGATATTATATCCCATCCCGGCGTCATGCCCGAGCATGCGGAGATATTGTTCCGTGAAGAGCTTCGTAAGCCCATAGGAATTCAGCGGGAACGTCGGATGATCCTCGACGATCGGAACCGTCTGCGGGCGACCGTAAACCGTGCCCCCGGACGACAGGAACGTGAACGACTGCACCCCGGACTGGATGCAGGAGTTGATGAAATTGACATGAGGGATGAGATTGCTGTGAATGTCGGCGACGACTTTCCTGTTTCCCATCGCCGCATTTGACGAGTTAATGAGCTGGACGACATGCGTGATGCCCAGGATGCGGGTATGGGTCTGGATGTCGTCATGCAGGTCGATCAGCCGCATATCGACCGTAGCACCGAACTCCGCTTGGAAATCCAGCGGGAATTGTCGCGCAAAGCAAACGACATTGTGGCCCCGCCCAACGAGTGCACGGGTCAGATGGCGGCCGATGAAGCCATTTGCGCCAAACACACCGACTAACGTCATTTGCACCTCGGACCGATTATGATGTTCCGGACGATGTATCGCCCGAAGTTGCAACAGCCTGAATCGGTCATGTTCAAAATCCGGTGCAGGAAAAAACTATCGAATCGGATCGCCGCGCGCGGGCGACCGCGATCGTTGCGCTGGTCCGGCTGTACGACGTTTCGCGCAGTGTCGCTTCACCGCGCGTCATGTCAGATGCAAAACATGTCCAGCCATTAGGCGCGCTGTCGGATAATCCAATCACGATCGTGTTGCCGGCGCAGTCCCCGGCCAACACGAACGTCCCGGCGGTATTGCCACCCCGCTGGTCACGTACCGGACACGTGCCTCCCATGACCGGCACGGTACCTGCTGCGATTACTGCAGGCGTACGGATCGCACCCTTCTCGACACGCAGCGCAGGCGTCGTCGTTCGGCCGACCGTGACTGAAAACGCGTCGTCCGCCAATCTGACGGTACCGGCATCTGCGGCGCGTGCGGTGGCGAACAGGCGCCAGGTCTGGACACCTGCCGATCCAAACCAGGACATTCCGTAGCCGGCGGGAAACGCGATCGCCGCCGCCGCGCCGTCGCGCAGCTCAATCGAGTTGTCGCCGAATATGATCCCGGCACGATACCGTGCGCCGTTATTCAATATGGACAACGGATTGGTACAACTCTGCGCGCCGCTCGTCCCGATCCCGCAATCCAGCCTCATATTGTTGAGCAGATGCTGCGGGTTGAAATCATACGGGTCGGCGGAAGGTGCCGGACTACCTTCATTCTGTATTGAATTCTCGTCGTTGATCAGCAGTCGGAATGCGGTCTTGCCCCGCGGGACATATCCCTCGGAATAATGCGCCCAGTGGAGGTGCGGTCTATCGCTGTCGGCAACGACCAGGCTGATGCTTCCGATGACGTTTTCGGAACGCTGGCTCGTGTTGTCGCTGGACCGGGCTCCGAAAAATCCGCCATAGTTTCCCGATGTCGACAACGAATAGAGCTGCACGATCCCGGGCAGGTCGGTCCCGGGCACATAGCGATTTGCCCAAGTCAGACCCTCTCGCGCCGCTGCGCCAAACAGACCGGTCTTTGCCCCTACCGTGTTCGCGATCATGATGCTGGCCGGATCGTACCGTGCCTGATCACTGGGTGCCGAAATGCGCGGATACAGGTCCGAACCGATCATGACCGTGCGCCTATCCAGGGAAACCGACGGAATGGCCGCCGAAACGGCCTTCACGCCAGCCGTTTGAGCATGAACCCCCTGTCCGGCAACGACTTCTGTCGCGAGCAGCGCGCCGCACACGACGGCCGATTGCCACCGCGGACGCGGGCCCGTGATCGGCTTGCCGCCGTCCGTCGATCTGATCGTCATGCCGCTCGCGCTCCTCATCGGCTGCCTACCCCCGCAACTACCCTGCAACCCATCACTTCGCCAGTTACCCGCGGAGGCCGCCCGGCTGTCCAGCCCTGCCGGGATGCCACGCACGGATTGAAAATCGTGTGATTTGCTGCCAGTTACGCGGCAAGTCGGGTTTTCGGGTGACCCGCCTCGCCTTATCGAGTCATGGGGATTTAGAACAGATATGGATTTCGATAAGGGCGAAACCGATTGGGGCTGGTCCAAACTGGATGCCGCTCAACGCGGGATGGTGCACCAAGGATTTGATTTTGGCTATTATGCTAAATGCAATCCCGATATTCCGACAGAGAATGTCGACCTGTTTAGACATTACATTACGGAGGGATGGCGACAGGGTCGGAATCCGAATACATCATTCCAGACGATTGAGTATATACTGAAGCATCCCGAACTTTTGGGCTCGGGGTTGCATCCATTCTTCCATCACCTCTTCCCCGACGCGTTCGCCGGCGAAACGCGCGACGAGGCGGCCCCGACGCCGGCCGAGGCCTCAGCGGCATCGAAGCTTCCCGCAATCGACTTTCCGGCACTCGCCGGTTCCATCGGTTCGGGTTCGGGCGGGGAAACGACTGCAAATCTGGCGGCGATCAGACCGCTCAGCGTCGACGAAGCCTTCCATGGTTTGTCCGAGGGAGACATTGCTCGACTACGTACCGAATTCGATAGCGCCTATTATCTAGCGGAAAATCCGGAAGTACGAATTTCGGGGGTCGAACCGTTTACGCATTACATGACTGTCGGGTGGCTGGAACGTCGAAACCCAAGCCCGGATTTCTCGACAAAATTCTATCTCGATCTTTATACGGACATTGCAAATTCGGGAATGAACCCGTTTGTTCATTGGGCACTACACGGCAAGAAAGAGCTTCGCGCATCCATATCGTTCCGTGTAAAAATGGCGCGGAAGCAGTATGCGCCAAAAGTTTCAGCGCTGGTTCCCAACTATAATCACGGTCGGTTCCTGGCGCAACGTCTCGACTCGATATTGAACCAGACCTACCCGGATATCGAAATCACCGTCCTGGACGATTGCTCCAGCGACAATAGTCGTGAAGTCATCGACGAGTACGCCGCCCGTTATCCGGGCCGCATCAAGCGGATGTACAACGAAACCAATTCGGGCGGGGTTTTCAGTCAGTGGCGCAAGGGCGTGGGCAGCGCCGATGGCGAGCTTGTCTGGATCTGCGAGAGCGACGATTTCTGCGAGCCGGACTTCGTTGCAAAACTGGTCCCGTATTTTGCCGATGATACCGTCCAGATGGCATTCGGCCGGATCCTGGAAACCGATATCGAAGGGTCGCCTAACCTTTGGCTGGACACGTACCGGGAGCATGCCGAAGCGGGGATATGGGACACGCCCCTCGTTCGTCCTGCAGCGGACTGGTTCGCCCATGGCTTCGGCGTCAGCAACCTGATCGCGAATGTCGGCGGCTGCCTTTTCCGGCGCGCACCCGTATCTCTGGCCGTCTGGCAGCAGGCAGCCAGCTACCGGGTCGTCGGCGACTGGTATCTGTATCTGCAGATTGCAGCCGGCGGCCAGATCGCCTGGGATCCGGAAGCAATATCCTACTTCAGGCGTCATGGACTGAACACGTCCTCCAGCTCGTTTACAGGAACGGGTTTTTATACCGAGCTCGAACGCGTAATGATCGAAATGCGCAAGACTTGGGACATTCCGCATTCGACAGTCATAAAATTCTACAACAACATTCTTGAACAATATCGTTATTTCAAACTGGAAAGCGAGCACGGCCCTCTCGACCTGCACTGTAATCTCGACAGGATGCTGGCAGTCACCCGCCAGCGCGGCCACATCCTGATTTCCATGTTGGGATTTGTACCGGGCGGCGGGGAAAGTTTCCCGATCCAGCTTGCCAACAGCCTCGTCGATGCCGGGTGGATTGTGTCGATGCTTATCTTCGTCTCGGACGAAGTGAACGTCCACATGCGCGGATCGCTCAATCCGGCAATCTCTGTCTATGATGCCGCCTGGGTTACCGAGTATGGCTGCGACCGGTTCATTCGCCAGGCTGGTATATCGTTGATCCACTCCCACACCGTTGGTGCGGAAATGCACTTCTATCACATGTGGAACTTGGATCCCGAGATTCCCTATGTCGTGACGTTGCACGGATCATATGAGGCGTCCGACATACCCTCCGAAATGATGGCGCGGATATCGCAGTCGGTCGATCACTTCGTCTACACCGCGGACAAGAATCTCGTTCCCCTGGAAAATCAGGGCATCGCACCTGATCGTTTCACGAAGATGGCAAACGCAATGCCGATCGATCCCCTGCCGTTTCCGAAAACCCGCGAAGACATGGGCATCGCACAAAATGCGGTCGTCTTCACGCTTGTCGCGCGCGGCATCAAGCGGAAAGGTTGGCGTACGGCGATCGAGGCATTCAAGCTACTTCGTCGGCGGCATCCCAACCGCCCGATGCACCTCTGCCTGGTCGGAGATGGCGACGAGCCCGATCGGCACCGCAAGACGCACGGCAACGATCCCGATATCAGCTTCCTGGGTTACCAGTCGCGGATCCACGGCCTGTACCGCATGAGCGACGTGGCAATCGTACCGACGCGATTTGCTGGGGAATCCTATCCGCTATGCATCATCCAGGCGCTCCAGGTCGGTACGCCGATCGTGGCAAGCGACGTGGGCGAGATCAGCGCCATGCTGCGAAACGATGCCGGCATCTGCGGCGGGGTGGTTATGAAGGCCGTCCGGGATACGCCGACATTCGTCACCGCATTTGCAGATGCCATGGAAGCAGTCCTTGATGATCGCCTGCGGGACGCGCTTCGCGAAGGCGCACGCGAGCTCGGCCACAAATACGACATGACGCCGCTCGTCGAGACATATGGCAGTCTGTACAGTCAGGTGATCGGCGGCGCGATCGGCGCCCCGTCCAACCCCGTCGCCTAACGGCCGGTAGCCCGAACCGTTTGACCGCTGCCCGTCATGGGCGTTCCCTCAAGCCAAGCTGGAAGGAACGCTTATGATGCTTCCCTATCTCCGTGGCCTTGTGGCCTTGCTTCCAAGGGATCCCGGTGCGGCCGCACGGATCGCATGGTGGTGGTTGACTGGTCGGCGGGTACGCGCACTTGCGCAATTCCGCCGCGCGGTCACGCCACTGCCGAACAGCTATCGCCTCTGGCTGGCGATCCACCAACCTGAAACCTTCCGATCCAAGGCATCGATCGACGGGCCGCGCCTGGCCGTTCATGTGCACCTGACAGGATCAAACCCACTGAACGACGCGCTATCGTCGCTCGTCAGGCAAAGTTTCGAAGACTGGGAGCTTTACCTCACCACGACGGAGACTGAGCCCCCCACGGTAACCGCGCGCCACGCCGACGATCGAAGGATCCACTTCTGGCCCGTCTCCGTGGCGTCTCGAGCGGCAGGACTGAAGGCGATCCTGCAAGAAACGGCTGCGCAATATGTCGTTCCGCTTCCGGCCGACTGCGTTCTGACCCTGGGTGCGCTTCTGGCTTATGCACACGCGATTCGGGATGCGGCGACCAATGCCGTTTTCTATGCCGACCAAGATGAATATGGGGCAAGTGGTAGCAGGACGACGCCGTGGTTGAAACCCGAATGGGACCGGGACCTGTTCCTCGCGCAAGACTATCTATCCATGGCATGCGCCATCCCGGTGGAAGCCGCTCGGAATATTGCCGTGGATGCCGGATGGCCCGATGAAATCGCCGTCTACGGCATCCTGATCGAACTTCTGGCATGTCCCGATGCCGCACCGGCTCGACACGTTCCATATGTTGCGACCACCACACCGCCGGACGTCTGGCAGCGTGGATCATCGGCACGCGCCGCCCTGGTTGCCAACCATGTCGGCGTTCCAGTGACGACCGGTCCGTTTGGAACCCTGATCCTTCACTGGCCTTTGCCTGATCCGCTTCCACGGGTCAGTATCGTCATACCGACCAGAGACCGGATCGACCTGTTGCGCACATGCGTCGACGGCATCCTGCACGCGACCGATTATCCATTACTAGAGCTGATTATCGCGGATAATGACAGCACAGAACCCGCGTCAATCACGTATTTCAACGAAATTTCCCGGGATCCGCGCGTAAAGATTGTCCGTTGGCCGCATCCGTATAATTACTCGGCCATAAACAATCATGCCGTTACGCACGCAGGCGGCGACTATATATGCCTCCTGAACAACGACGTAGAAATTATAGATCCGTCATGGCTACGCGAAATGATTGCTCAAGCAATCCGGCCGGGCGTAGCTGCCGTTGGTGCCCGATTGCTCTATGCCGATCGCAGCGTGCAGCATGCCGGCGTAGTGGTGGGAATAGGAGACGCCGCAGGACACGCCCACCGCGCCTTGGCTGACGGGCAACCCGGCTGGTTCGCCCAGTCGTTGATTACGCGGTGTGCAACCGCGGTCACTGCGGCCTGCCTGGTAATCGAAAAGGCCAAGTTCGACGCAGTCGGCGGGCTGGACGCCGAAAGCCTCGCGATCGCATATAACGATGTGGATCTATGCCTGAAACTTCGGGCGGCAGGCTGGCATAACATCTACGCATCCCAAGCGGTCCTGATCCACCATGAAAGCAAGTCGCGGGGTTTCGATTTCGCCCCCGAGCATATAACCCGCTACCACCAAGAGCTCCTGAAATTCCAGGAACGCTGGCAGACCGTTGGTTTCGCGGATCCGACCCATCATCCGAAGCTCGACCCGCAATCCGAGCAGTATCGTCCGGGACTATGACGCGACAAGCCTACCCACGCAGATGCTTCGAAAGCCAGCGCCTAAGCGACGTCCCGTACGCACGCCCCACTCGTTTCTCAGCGATTACCTCGCCAAGATACATGTTCGGACGGGGAAGCCCGTCGCTGATCGCGGTCAATTTGCGCAGATCCAACTGCCCGAGCGCCTCGTCGGAAAAGGCGGGCGTATAATAGATGCAGTCATCGAAATAATAATGCGTCACCTGAGACCAACGGGTCAGCGTCCGATCCACCTGATGACTTCCGCCATGAAGCAGGTTGGCGGACCAGATCAGCGCCTGGCCCTTGCGGGCGAGAAACGGCTCCGGCGCGACGCCGTAATGCGCACATAGCGCACGCCATCCCTCCGCAAAGGGCTGCTGTGCCGATGTCAAGGAACGGCCGTAGCCGCGCCGCCCGATCAGCGCGTTGGTCATGTTGGGCCACCGATGAGAACCTGGCAGGTAGAAGACCGGACCGGCGTCGGGGCCGACGTCCTCCATCGCCAGCCAGACCCCGCACATGAACCGTTCGGGAAGGCTTGAGAAATGCACCATATCGGTATGGGCTTCCTGTTGTGTTCCGACCGGAAAATTCAGCGTCTGGAAAGGAAAGGCGCTCCGTCCGTAAAGCTTCCCCAACAACTCCAGCACTACTTGGTTCGACGCGATCGCACGGACATCCTCGTCGAACTTCCAGGCATCCTGAACGCGACGTTCGCCGGCCGTCTTGTCGCTCAGCCTGTCGTCGAACGCGATACCATAGCGTGGGCCGAGGTTGGCCTTGATCCGCTCGATACGGGCGTCGATCTGGTCGTCCGGAAAATCGAGTACCGCATAACCCACATTATGCAGGTCCGTTGCAATCCGTGCCTCGTCCGCGGTCAGCGCCAGACCCGGCAGCTGCGAGGAGAAAAGCGGCGATTCGACAAGCGGTATGCCGGGGAATGGGTTCGTCGACATGAAAGTTCCTACGTCCTCATCATTGCGGGCGGCTGGACATGGCGTGATCCGCAGGTCCTTCGATCGGAGAGCCAACCGACATCGTCGGCCTTATCCGCGCGGTGCGCCGCGCGCACGGTCCTTGATCATTTGGAGGGCGCGTGCGGTTCCCCCGCGCCCGCGCGCCAGAACACGCAGGACCGCGCCGAAATCGGGACCGAGCGTGCGGCGGTCGTCAAGCGTCCGGTAAACCTGCCAGAAGGCGTCCACGCCGATTGCACGGGGCATGTTGAAAACGCCGTGATAGCCGAACGCAGTTTCGAGATTACCCGTTCGCTCGACCGCGAACGCGTCTGCAATTGCGCGTGGCGCAAACCGCATGCCTATTCCTTCCAGCCATTCGCGGTTGGTACGCCCAATGGCGATATCCTCGGGGTGGAGCATCCTGAACTGCGGTGCGCGGCACGCTTCCATCAATCGACGACTGCGTAGTGAAAAGCCGCCGTTTCCGACATCGTGGCCGTCTGTGAATTGCGGCCAGCTTGCGCCGATATAGTCGTAGTCGAGATATTCCTGACGCCAGCGCTCGGCGTTGAGCAGATGGCCGTCCCACTGCGTCACCAGGCAGTGGGTGGTGTCCACATGGTCGACCAAGCGCGACATCATGAACGTCGAATAGGCTGCCGACGAAGCAAGTCGATCGATCGGCACGATGCGCATGTCCGGACGTGAAGGCTGAACATCGGCATCAGTCAGCAACAGGCAATCCGCAAAGGCGACCTGGTCCAGGCAGAATTCCAGCGCACGCAACGTAGCGCTGACATTCACCGAAGTGACTGCGCACAGCGTGACGTTGGGAAGTTCCAGCCGGGTCACGGATCCAGGGACGTAGTGATGGTCATGTCGCACGCGCTACGACCGCACGACGAAACGTTCGCTGAACGAACTCAGCTCGGGATGATGAAACGGATCGACGCCTCCGTCGGTCCCCCATGCCGCTTTGAGAGCCTGCAACTCGCCGGCAAGCCGCGCCGCGCCGGCCGGATCGCGATCGAACCCGCGTGATACCGATTCGTGGTGGAAAAGCGTGGCACGCGGTTCATACAGCGACTGCCATCCACGTTGGTTGAGCCGCATGCACAGATCGACGTCGTTGAAGGCTACAGCGAAATTCACTTCGTCCAGCCCCCCCACCGCCATGAAACGGTCACGACGGACGACCAGGCACGCCGCCGTAACAGCCGAGACGAATTGCGGTAGCGAATGCCGGTGAAAATAGCCGTCATCTTGCGGATGTAGCAGACGGTGTGCGTGCGCCGCTCCGCCTCCGACGCCCAACACCACTCCGGCGTGCTGGATACGGCCATCCGGGTAAAGCAACCGCGCACCGACCGCACCGACCTCCGCACGCAGTGCTTGGCGCGCCATGACCGCAAGCCAGTCGGGCCTGATCACCGCAATGTCGTTGTTGAGAAGGCAGAGCAGATCCCCGTCCGCCATGCGCGCCGCGCGATTGTTCATCGCGGAAAAATTAAATGGTCCGCTATGGCGCAGCACGCGGTGGCGTGTGGGGTCTAGCGTCGCAAGATAATCCAGCGTCATGGGATCATCACTGTCGTTATCGACCACGATCACTTCGATACCGGGATAATCGGTGATCGATAGTCCCTGCAGGCAGGTGCGCAACAGATCGACGCGGTTGCGCGTGGGAATGATGACAGTCACCGTTGGCAGGGCTCCGGCCCAGGCTGTCGCTTCGAGCCGTACGGGTACACGAGGTACGGGACGAACTTGCCGATGGTGCAAGACGCGCCGAACGTGGACCGGCGGCTCAGTTCCGCCCTGCGCCGCGGACGCAACAAGCTGCGCGGACCAATCGGGGCCGGACAGTTGCGCCAACGCCGACTCGGAAGTGCGGACGATGCAGGCCCCGGTTAGATAGTCGAAATAGCGGAAGAGTTCCGCATTCCAGTCCGGCTTGAAATGCGGGATGTCACGTCGCCCCGCGCTGTCCAGCAGATCGTCGTCCGCATAGACGACTCGAGGACCCGCTACGTTCGCAATCGCCCGCCGATAGGCATTTGCGGTTCCCGCCGCCAGCACGTCGCCGGCGTTCAGCGGCATCAGCCACGGATCGTCGGTCCAGACGATCGCACAAGATGCAGCAGCGGCATCCGGGATTTCCGCCGTACCGACGCAAAGCGCGCCAATGCCTTCTCGATCAAGGCTGCGCAGGGTTTCGCTTGTCGCGTCGGATCCCGCGCGGCAATCGATAAGCGCGACGATCCGAGGGCCGGGGCGGTGATCGCTACCAACCGGCGCCTCATTTGCCAGCCAAAGCCGATAGGCGAGCGGCGATTGCCCTAGCAGCGGCGATAGCCGAGCACGCGCGCGCAAGCGTTTGCCGCGAAGGCGCCACCAGATTGCAGTCAGGTAGGCGCGTGGCGACAGGCATGCCGCATCCAGATGCATACGGATCTTGAGCCATATATTGGCCCTTCCGACTACGGTTTGCGCCGGGTTCGGATCGGTACGTGTCGACGGCATGGCCAAGACCGATAAGTGTTTGTCGCGACAGGACAAGCGAATTGGCTTCCGGACCGCACTGCCCTGTGCAGGGCATCGACGCACCGCTCGTGGCCGTTATCGGAAATCTGCGACACGTCGGATGCAGGCCCGAAAGCGGGCCACATCATCCGGAGCACCCGCGGTCCGATAGCGCGGATGGTATGCGACGACGCAATGTTGGCGTGCCGTGAGTCGGTCCGGGCGGCTGTTGTGGATCTTGCCGAGCGTCTTTTCGGTTTGGCGGTCCGCTTCGCTGGAAAAAATGCACGATGGGCCGGGCGCAGGGCGCGTTGCCGGAACGTTTCGCTCGTCGCCCCGAAGGGCTACGGTAAATTCGTGGCGCTCAGCAGGCTTTCCTTCTAAAAAGTGTCGCATTCCCCCTGCCACCATCGCTGCGCCCGCGGCTGGCAGGCGTTATGAGGTTTTGTACGCATGCTGCTTGATTCGTTCCGCTCGACTACGCGCAAGCTTTTGATCACCGGTTCAGGCCTTGCGCTCGCCGGTTGCGCGACGTTGCCATCTAGCGGCCCCACCGCTGCCGCGATCGAACGTGGCGCGATGGAGAGCGGCGAACAGCTGAAGTTTTCGATCACGAACCTTGATCCATCGACGATCAGGGCCGTTGCGCAGGCCCCGGCAAGCGACGGCACCGGCAGACTCGCGCCATTGGCGCAGGATACGCGAACGGACGTCGTCGGGCCGGGCGACACGCTCGCGGTCAGCATATACGAAGTCGGCGTATCTCTTTTCGGAGGGGCCGGGGCCGGCGCCGGCGCCGGCGCAGGCATGGGTTCACCGGCGGGGGCGACAATGGTACCGTCAGCCAGAGCCGAGAATTTTCCGGCGATCGTGGTCGATCGGGAAGGAACGATCCGGCTTCCCTATATCGGGCGGCTGGGCGTGGCGGGGCTTACCCCCTCCGAAATCCAACGCCTCGTCGAGCAGGGGCTCCGTGGGAAATCGCAAAGTCCCCAGGCCCTGGTGACGATCCGATCCAATGTTTCGAATACGGTCTATGTCAGCGGTGATGTTCGGCGACCGGGTCGGCTCGAACTTACGCTCTCGCGTGAACGCCTGCTGGACGCAATTGCTTCGGCCGGCGGCGGAGCCGGAACGACCGAGGACACGATCCTGCGATTTACGCGCGGCAACCGCTCGGTTGAACAGCGGCTTAGCCTGATCCGGTCCGGCGCACCCGACGATCTCGTGCTGGTGGCTGGCGACCGACTGGAACTCATTCGCCGACCGCGTTCGTACACTGTGTTCGGTGCGTCCGGTCGAGCATCCCAGATCAGTTTCGAAAACGGTGACGTTTCGCTGGCGGAAGCACTGGCGCGCGCTGGCGGCCCGAACGATGCACAGGCGGATCCATCAGCCGTATTCCTCTTTCGGTATGAAAGCGCGTTCGACGGCAATGCGGGAAGCCTGCCAAAGCTGTACAGGCTCAACTTGATGAAGCCGGAAAGCTATTTCCTTTCGCAACGCGTTACAATGCGCGACAAGGATGTCATCTATATTGCCAACGCGCGCGCCAATCAGCCTGCCAAGCTCATCAATGTCATAAACCAGCTGTTCTCACCGTTCATCACGGCGCGTGCTATCACCCGGTAACATCGATCGGCCGACTGCCTGATCCGGTACTTCAGGGGCAGTCGGCCGATTTACCGTAATCGGCGTCCGTTTGAACGCTGACATTCGCCTGATAGACTGGTTCAACCCTTCACGAACGCATCCAGCCCGACCAGCCCACCGACGAGCGCCTCGAACGCGTCCAGCGGCACCGCGTTCGGGCCGTCGGACTTTGCGTTGGCCGGATCGGGGTGCGTTTCCATGAACAGCCCGGATATCCCGACCGCCACCGCCGCGCGCGCCAGTACGGGGACGAACTCGCTCTGCCCCCCGCTGGTCGCGCCCTGCCCGCCGGGCAGCTGTACCGAATGGGTCGCGTCGAAGATCACCGGACAACCGGTATTCCGCATGATGACCAGCCCGCGCATGTCGCTGACCAGATTATTATAGCCGAAACTGGTGCCCCGATCGGCCACCATCAGGCCGTCGTCCGACACGCCCGCTGCGGCTGCTGCCTCGCGTGCCTTGGCTATCACATGCACCATGTCGTTCGGGGCCATGAACTGGCCCTTCTTGATGTTGACGGGCCTGCCGCACGCCGCCACCGCCTCGATCAGGTCGGTCTGGCGGGCGAGGAACGCGGGTGTCTGCAAAACGTCCACCACGTCCGCCACGGCACGCACCTGCGCCACCTCATGCACGTCGGTCAGCACCGGCAACCCGGTTTCGGCGCGCACCTTTTCAAGGATCCGCAGCCCTTCGTGCAGGCCCGGCCCGCGGAACGAGCTGCCCGACGACCGGTTCGCCTTGTCGAACGAGCTTTTGTAGATCAGCAGGATGTCCAGGCGGTCCGCGATCGCGCGCAGCCGTTCGGCCGTCGCCAGCGCCATCGCCTCGCCTTCGATCACGCACGGCCCCGCGATCAGGAACAGCGGATGCGCCAGCCCGACCGGCCGGCCGCACAGCGTCGTGGTGGTTCCCGTCGCGTCGATCATGCCATTCCCCGCACCGCAAGCTGCACCTCGATCGGTGCCAGGTCGCTCGGATTGTTCAATTCCCACAACTCGCAGCCCCGCGGATCGACCTCCACCACCTGTACCGGCACCCCGCCGTCCAGGAACCGCAACTGCTCCAGCCCCTCCAGCCCTTCCAGCACGGATTCGGCCAGGCCGGCATATTGCGCCAGCGCCGCCCGGCGATAGGCATAGACGCCGACATGCAGGAACACCGGCAGGTCCGGATCGCCGATCCGCCCGTCCGGGACATGCGGAATGATCGCCTTGGTAAAATACAACGCCCGGCCGTCTGCCGCGGTGGCCACCGTGGTGCCCCCCACCCGTCCCGCGGCCTGATCGTCCAGCAGGCGGCGGTGGACCGCCGGCGTCGCGCGCACGGCTGGCGTCGCGACCGCGATCGACGGGTCGGCGCGCAGCACGTCGACCAGCGCGGACAGGAACCAGGGCGGGGTCAGCAACGCGTCGCCCTGCAGGTTGACGACGATCTCGATGTCGTCGCCGATCCGGTCGAGCACCGCGGCGCAGCGTTCGGTGCCGTTGCCGCACGTCTCCGGCGTCATCATCACTTCCGCACCGAAACTGTTTGCGCAGTCCGCGATCCGTCCGTCGTCCGTCGCCACCACGATCCGGACATTCCCGGCCATGTCCGCTGCCGCCGCGCAGGCGGCGTCCCAGCTGCGCCGGATCAGCGGGCGCATGGCCCCGGTCGCGCCGCGGATCTCGACCAGCGGTTTGCCGGGATATCGGGTCGATGCGTGCCGCGCCGGCACCACGATCGCCACCCGCGTCACGTCCGCCCCCGCTTCGGTCGCGACATTCGCCCCGGTGTCGCTCATGCCAGCCCCAGTCGCAGGAAATCATGGATAGTAACCACGCCGACGGGCACGTCCTGCCCGTCCGCATTGTCGCCGCCCGTCACGAACAGCGCCGTGATCTTGTGATCGTTCATCAGCGCCAGCGCATCCTCGGCAAAACTCACCGCGCCGATCGTGATCGGGTCGCGCGTCATCACCTCTTCCGCGGTGGCGGTCATCAGCGCCTCGACATGGCGACGCAGATCGCCATCGGTGATGACGCCGATCAGCCGCCCATTCCCGTCCACCACGCCGGCGATGCCGAACGACAGGCGCGTCATGGTCAGGACCACCTCGCGCATCGGCATGTCGGTTGGCACGACCGGCATCTCGGCGTCGCTATGCATCACCGCGGCGACGCGCATCAGCCGCAGGCCGATCGTGCCGCCGGGGTGCAGTGCCTCGAACCCGTCGCGGGACAGGCCACGTTCGCGCATCGTCGCCATGGCCAGCGCGTCGCCCAGCGCCAGCATCATCGCGGTCGACGTGGTCGGTGCGATGTTCGCCGGGCACGCCTCCACCGCCGCGGGAAGCAGCAGGCGGATCGCGGCTGCCCGCATCAGCGTGGAGTTGCGCCGCGCCGAAATCGCGATGATCGGCATCTTCAGCGCCGCGGCATGCCCGATCATCGGCTTCAGTTCGCTGGTCCCGCCCGAGTTGGACAGCATGATGAGCGCATCGCCCGCGATCATCATGCCCAGGTCGCCGTGCGCCGCCTCGGCCGGGTGGACGAACAGTGCGGGCGTACCGGTGGACGCCAGCGTCGCGGCGATCTTGCGCGCGATATGCCCCGACTTGCCCATCCCGGTCACGATCACGCGACCCGGCAGGGTCAGCAACAGTTCGACCGCGTCGGCGAACGAATCATCCAGCACCTCGCGCAGCCGCGAAAGTGCTGCCGCCTCGATCGCGATCACGGACTGCCCCTCGCGGATCCGTGCCGTGCGCGTCTCGGTCGGGCTCAGCCGCGCGCTTTCCACACCATATCGCACCAGCGCCGTCCGGGTCTTGCTCATCCGTATCACCATTCGTGCCTAGCCCTGCCGGTTCGGAAAAGCGAGCGTGCCAAATGTCGCACGTTAAGGGTACAACCTTTACGCTTCCGTAAACGGCAAGGGGAGTTTATGTCCGCTATACGATGAAAAGACGGAGTCCGTTGCCATGAACCTTGATTTCACGCCCGAGGAACAGGCGTTCCGTGACGAGGTCCGCACTTTTCTGGCAGCCGAGCTGCCCGACGATATCCGCACCGCGGTGGCCGACCGGACCGACCTGACGAAGGAACAGATCGTGCGGTGGCAGCGGATCCTGAACGCGCGCGGCTGGGCCGTGCCGAAATGGCAGCCGGAACATGGCGGCTGCGGCTGGACCCCGGCGCAGAAATATATCTTCCAGGAGGAATTGTCGCTCGCCCGCGCGCCGGAGGAATTCTCCTTCAACGTCGCCATGATCGGCCCGATCCTGCAGCGCTTCGGCACGGACGCGCAGAAGGCGAAGTTCCTCGCCCCCACTGCCAATCTCGACATCTGGTGGTGCCAGGGCTTCTCCGAACCGGGCTCCGGCTCCGACCTCGCCTCGCTCAAGACCAGCGCGGTCCGCGACGGCGACGACTATGTCGTCAACGGCCAGAAGATCTGGACCACGCTGGCCCAGCATGCCGACTGGATCTTCGCACTCGTCCGCACCGATCCGAAGGCGCCCAAGCCGCAGATGGGGATCAGCTTCCTGCTGATCGACATGACGTCGCCCGGCATCACCGTCCGCCCGATCCGCACGATCGACGATCATCATGAGGTGAACGAAGTCTTCTTCGACGATGTTCGGGTGCCGGCGGAAAACCTGATCGGCACGGAAAATCGCGGCTGGGACTATGCCAAGCATCTGCTCGGCAACGAACGGTCGGGCATTGCGCGGATCGGGCTGTCCAAGGAACGGCTGCGCTGGGCGCGCGACACCGCGGCGGAGATGGCCGCCGACGGACGCCTGACGCCGCGCGAACATGACCGCCTGCTCCGCGACCTGGTGGAGGCGGAGATCGACCTGAAGGCGCTCGAACTCACCCAGTTGCGGGTCGTCGCCGCCGACAGCGGCCACGGTGGAGAAGGCGCTGGCGCCGCCGCTTCGATCCTTAAGGTGAAGGGCACCGAGGTACAGCAACGCATGACCGAAATCATGATGACGCTGGCCGGACCCGCCGGCCTCGCGCTGCCCGATGGCGGTCATGGCCGCAACGAGGCCGTCGAGGATCGCTGGCTGTCCGCCGCCGCGCCCTATTATTTCACCATGCGCAAGGTCTCGATCTACGGCGGATCGAACGAGATCCAGCGCAATATCGTCGCCAAGACCGTGCTGGGGCTCTGAACCATGGATTTCGACTTCTCCGACGACCAGCGCCTGCTGAAGGACAGCGTCGCCCGATTCGTGGCGGAGCGTTACGGGTTCGAGGATCGGACCCGGATGCTGGCGATGCCCGGCGGGCGCGATCCGGCGATCTGGTCCGCCATGGCCGAACTCGGCCTGCTGGGCCTGCCCTTTGCGGAGGCGGACGGCGGTTTCGGCGGCGGCGGGACCGAAACGATGATCCTGATGGAGGAATTCGGCCGCGGACTTGTCGTCGAACCCTATCTGTCGGCGATCGTGCTGGCCGGCACGATCCTGGGCGATGCAGCGAGCGGGGACCAGCGTGCGGCGCGGATCGAACGGATCGTCGCGGGCGACCACCGGCTGGCGGTCGCCTTCGCCGAACCGCGCGGGCCGCGTTACGCCGTCGATGCCCGCGCGACGGTGGCGGTTGGCGATCGGCTGACGGGCGAGAAGATCGCCGTGCTGGGCGGCGGCGACGCACACGAACTGATCGTCTCGGCCCGCACCAGCACCGGCGAAACGGGCCTGTTCTTCGTCGATGCCGCCGCCCCGGGCGTCTCGGTCCATGCGGAGGCCGGCTATGACGGCAGCCGCGTCGCCACGGTTCGGCTGGACGACGTCCCGGCCGAACGGATCGCGGGCGACGGTGCGGCCCACCTGACCCGCGCGATCGAGGCCGCCAACGCTGCGCTCTGTGCCGAGGCGGTCGGCGCGATGGCTGCCGCGCTCGACCTGACGACCGAATATCTCAAAACGCGCAAGCAGTTCGGCGTCCCGATCGCCAGCTTCCAGGCGTTGCAGCACCGCGCCGTCGACATGCTGATGCAGCTCGAACTGGCGCGCAGCATGGCGATCTTCGCGGCCGTCTCGCTCGATCAGCCGCCGGCCGTCCGCGCCGCCAACATCGCCGCCGCCAAGGTCCAGGTCGCCCGCGCCGCCCGCTTCGTGGGGCAGCAGGCGGTACAGTTGCACGGTGGCATCGGCATCACCGCGGAATATAAGATCGGGCACGTCTTCAAGCGGCTGACCGCGATCGAAACGCTGTTCGGCGACGCCGACCACCATCTCGACGCACTCACCGACATAGGCGGCCTGGCGGCGTAACCGGCACCCTGGCCCCAGACGTCCCGGCGAAAGCCGGGATCTCCCGTCGGTGAGGCGGCTCGTGACGCCGGTGTGGCGCGGACCGCACCACCACAACGGACGCGGAACCCCCGCCCCCCCCACCCATTCCATCCCCATGACCGCCGACGCCGACAAACACGCCGCCGCCCTCGCCGCCACCGCGGAGGTCCGGCCCGGCATGCTCGTCGGGCTCGGCACCGGCAGCACCGCGGCGCATGCGATCATGGCGCTCGGCGAACGCGTCCGCGCCGGGCTGCGCATCACCGCGGTCGCGACGTCGCGCGCGACCGAAATGCTGGCCGGAGCGCACGGTATCACCGTCCTGCCGTTCGACGACGTGCCAGGGGTCGACCTGACGATCGACGGGGTGGACCAGATCGATCCATGCCGCCGCGCGATCAAGGGCGGCGGCGGCGCCATGCTGCGGGAAAAGATCGTCGCGGCCGCCAGTACGCGGATGATCGCCATTGCGGACGGGTCGAAACGCGTCGGGCAGCTCGACCGCGCGATCCCGGTTGAGATCCTGCCCTTCGCCCGCGCCTTCGTGCTGCGCCGGCTGGCGGAACTCGGTGCTTCGGCCACCCTGCGTATCGCGCGGTCCGACCAGGATAATCTGCTGGCCGACGCCGCCTTCGGCCCGATTGCGGACCCGGCGGGGCTGGCGGTCGCGTTGTCCGCCATTCCCGGCCTGCTCGGCCACGGCCTTTTCCTGCACGAGATCGATCATGCATGCTTCGCACTTGACGGCACCGTGTTCTGGGACGACCGGCCCTGACTACGTGTCGGGGCGTGACGGCGGGCAGGAACAGTTCAGCCCGCCCACCGTTCCCCGCACGATATCTTAATCCCGCCCGGTGCCGTTCGGTGCCCCCGGCGGCCGTGCCAAGGATCGCGCCATGACCACCTCCGCCACCGGCCTTCACGAAGACGGCTCTCCGGAGCGACTCGCGATCGACACGATCCGGACGCTGTCGATGGACGCGGTGCAGAAGGCGAACAGCGGCCATCCCGGCACGCCGATGGCACTCGCCCCGGTCGGCCACACGCTCTGGTCGCAGTTCCTGCGCTACGATCCGGACCGTCCCGACTGGCCCAATCGCGACCGGTTCGTGCTGTCGGTCGGCCACGCGTCGATGCTGCTCTATTCGCTGCTGCACCTGGCCGGCGTGAAGGAGATCGATGCCGACGGGAAGCCGAGCGGTGAACCCGCGGTCAGCCTGGAAGACATTAAGGGGTTCCGCCAGCTGTCCTCCAAGACGCCCGGCCACCCCGAATATCGCTTCACCACCGGTGTCGAGACGACCACCGGCCCGCTGGGTCAGGGCTGCGGAAACTCGGTCGGCATGGCCATCGCCGAACGCCATCTGGCGGCGCATTTCAACCGCGACGATGCGGTGCTGTTCGACCATGACGTCTATGCGCTCTGCGGTGACGGCGACATGATGGAAGGCGTGACGGCGGAGGCCGCCTCGCTGGCCGGTCACATGAAATTGTCCAACCTCTGCTGGATCTATGACAACAACACGATCAGCATCGAAGGTCATACCGACCTTGCCTTTACCGAGGATGTAGCCGCCCGCCACCGCGCCTATGGCTGGAAGACGCTGCATGTCGCCGACGCGAACGACACGGTCGCGCTGGCCGAGGCGTTCCAGACGTTCCGCGACACGCACGACGCGCCGACGCTGATCGTCGTGGACAGCGTCATCGGCTGGGGCAGCCCCAAGGCGAACAGCGAAAAGGCGCACGGCGAACCGCTGGGTGCCGACGCGATCCGCGAGACCAAGAAGGCCTATGGCTGGCCGGAAGACAAGGACTTCTACGTCCCGGAAGGCGTGGCCGAACATTTCGCGCACAGCATGATCGAGCGCAGCCGTCCGCTGCGCGAGAGTTGGGACGCGACCTTCGCGGCCTATCGCGCCAAATATCCCGAACTGGCGGCCCAGCTGGAAAGCATGCGCCAGGGCGAACTGCCGGACGACTGGGCGGCCGACGTGCCGGTGTTCGACGCCGATGCCAAGGGCATCGCCAGCCGCGACGCCGGCGGCAAGGTTCTGAACGCGATCGCCAAGCGCGTACCCAGCCTGATGGGCGGTGCCGCCGATCTGTCGCCGTCGACCAAGACCGACCTGAAGTTCGACGGCGCGGGCAGCTTCACCGCCACCACCCCCGGCGGTCGCAACATGCATTTCGGCGTCCGCGAACATGCGATGGGGTCGATCGCCAACGGCATGGCGCTCAGCTATCTGCGCTCCTACACCGGCACCTTCCTGGTGTTCTCCGACTATATGCGCGCACCGATCCGGCTGGCCGCGATCATGGAGGTCCCGACGATCTTCGTGTTCACGCATGACAGCATCGGGGTAGGCGAGGATGGCCCGACGCATCAGCCGATCGAACATCTCGCCACGCTGCGCGCGATCCCCGGGCTCGTCACCATCCGTCCGGGTGATGCCAACGAGACCGCACAGGCCTGGTCCGCCGCGCTGAAGCAGTCCGACCGGCCCAGCGCGCTCATCTTCTCGCGCCAGGCGCTGCCCACGCTCGACCGTGCGAAATATGCGTCCGCCGATGGTCTGCTGAAGGGGGCATATATCCTGGCCGAGGCGGGCGGCGGCGATCCCGACGTCATCCTGATCGGCACCGGCAGCGAGGTTTCGCTGGTGGTCGAAGCCTATGAACAGCTCCGGGCGGAGGGCGTCCGCGCCCGCGTCGTATCGATGCCCAGCTGGGAATTGTTCGAACATCAGGACGCCGAATATCGCGACTCGATCTTCCCGCCCGCCGTCCGCGCCCGCGTGGCCGTGGAACAGGCCGGCTCGATGGGTTGGGACCGCTATGTCGGGCATGATGGCGCAACCATCACCATGTCCACCTTCGGCGCATCCGCACCGTTGGTGAAGTTACAGCAGAAGTACGGCTTCACGGTCGAAAATGTCGTGAAGGTCGCGCATGAAGTGATGCAGGGGAACGGAAAATGACGGGTCCGCTTAACGCACTGGAACAGGCCGGACAGGCCGTCTGGCTCGATTTCGTCGATCGCAAGTTCCTGGCCGATGGCGGCCTGCGCAAACTGATCGCGGAAGACGGCCTGACCGGCGTCACGTCCAACCCGTCGATCTTCGAGAAGGCGATCGGCCATTCGGACGCTTATGACGACGGCCTGGCCGCCTATCTGGACAAGGGCGACTCTTCCGTCGTCGCCGTCTACGAAAGCCTCGCGATCGCCGATATCCAGGCCGCGGCGGACGATCTGCGCCCGGTCTATGACCGGCTGCAGGGCAAGGACGGTTATGTCAGCCTCGAGGTTTCGCCCTACCTCGCCAAATCCACGCACGAAACGATCGAGGAGGCGCACCGCCTTGCCGCTGCGGTCGATCGCCCCAACCTGATGGTCAAGGTCCCCGGCACGGAGGAAGGCGTCCCCGCCATTCGCCAGTTGATCGAGGACGGGCTGAGCATCAACGTGACCCTGCTCTTCTCGCGCGACGCCTACCGCGCGGTCGCCATGGCCTATCTCGAAGGGCTGGAGGCGCGGGTTGCCGACGGGAAGCCGATCGACGCCATCGCCAGCGTCGCCAGCTTCTTCATCAGCCGCATCGACGCGCTGGTCGACAAGACGATCGACGAGCGCATCGCCAAGGGCGACCCGGATGCCGACGCGTTGAAGGCGATTCGCGGCAAGGTCGCGATCGCGAATGCCAAGCTTGCCTATCAGGACTATCTCGCAATCCTCGAAACCGACCGCTGGAAGGCGCTCGCGGCCAAGGGCGCGCAGGTCCAGCGGCTGCTCTGGGCCTCCACCGGCGTGAAGGACAAGGCGTATAGCGACGTCCTCTATATCGAGACGTTGATCGGGGCCGACACGGTCAACACCATGCCGCCCGCCACCATGGATGCGTTTCGCGACCATGGCGACGCTACCCCGCAACTGACCGACGACGTGGCCGATGCCGAACATGTGATGGCCGAGGCCGAACGGCTCAAGCTGAAGCTGGGCGATGTCACGACCGGGCTGGTCACCGCAGGTGTCACGCTGTTCGCCGATGCGGCCGACTCGCTGCTCGGCGCGGTGGCCGGCAAGCGCGAGAAGGTGCTGGGCGACCGGCTCAACGGCATGACCGCAACGCTGCCCAAATCGCTTGACGAAGCGGTCGAAACGCGGCTCGGCACGATGCGCAAGGACGCCTGGAGCCGCCGGCTCTGGGCGGGCGATGCAACGCTCTGGACCGGCAAGGACGAAGCCAAGTGGCTCGGCTGGCTGGCGGCCGGCAAGGGCGAACAGGTCGATACCGACGCGCTCGAAGACCTTCAGGGCACGACGAAGGGCAAGGCCGACGTCGTCCTGCTCGGCATGGGCGGGTCCAGCCTCGGGCCGGAGGTGATCGGGCAGATCGTCCCTCGCGCCGCCGATGCGCCGCGCTTCCACGCGCTCGACAGCACCGATCCGGCGCAGGTCGCGACCGTCGCCGGGCTGATCGATGCCGGCAACACCGCCTTCCTCGTGTCCTCCAAGTCGGGTTCGACGCTGGAGCCGCAACTGCTGGAGGCCTATTTCCGCAGCCTGCCCGGCGCCGACGTCAAGAATTTCGTCGCGGTGACCGACCCAGGGTCGAAGCTGGAGGCATCGGCCAAGGCGGACGGGTTTGGTCATGTCTTCCACGGCGATCCCACGATCGGCGGGCGCTATTCCGTCCTGTCGGTTTTCGGCATGGTGCCAGCCGCGATGATGGGCGTGGACATTGCCGCCTTCTTCACCGCGGCGCAGGCGATGGTCCATGCCTGCGGTCCGGACAGCCCGCCGAACACGAACCCCGGGCTCCGGCTCGGCGCGATCCTGGGCGAGGCCGCGCTTGCCGGCCGTGACAAGCTGACCATCCTGCCCAGCCCCGGCCTCGCCGCGTTCGGCAGCTGGCTGGAGCAACTCGTTGCCGAATCGACCGGCAAGGAAGGCAAGGGCATCGTCCCCGTCGACCTCGAACCGCTCGGCTCGGCGGACAGCTACGGCACCGACCGTCTGTTCGTGCATCTCCATCTGGCGGGCGACAGCGACGACGCGCTCGAATCGACGCTGCTGGCGCTGACCGAGGGCGGCCATCCGCTTGTGCGGATCAGCGTCGCCGACCCGATGCAGCTGGGGCAGGAGTTCTTCCGCTGGGAAATGGCCACCGCCGTCGCGGGCGCGGTCCTGGGTATCGATCCGTTCGATCAGCCCGATGTGGAAGCCGCCAAGGTGGAGGCCCGCAAGCTGGTCGATGCCTATGAGGCGACCGGTGCGCTCGAACCCGAAACCCCGCTGTACGAGGATGCCGACCTGCGCATCTTCGCGCCGGGCGATCCGGAATTCGCGCCGACCGATCCCGCGGTCCTGCTCCGGACGCATTTCGCCAGCCTCGTGCCCGGCGACTATGCCGGGTTCCTCGCCTATATCGAACGCAACGACACGCATGCCGCGTCAATCGCGCGGATGCGGGCGGCGGTGCGCGATGCGCGTCAGGTGGCGACGGTGGCCGGTTTCGGCCCACGTTTCCTCCATTCGACGGGTCAGGCGTACAAGGGTGGTCCACGCACAGGCAGCTTCCTGAAAATCACCCGCACCCCGTCCGACGACGTTGCCGTTCCCGGCCGCAAGGCCAGCTTCGGCACCGTGCAGCTGGCCCAGGCCCGCGGCGACCTCGACGTGCTGGTGGAACGTGGCCAGCGCGTCATGCGCGTCCACCTGAAGCATGACGCCGCGATCGAACGGCTCGAAACGCTGGTGATCGCCAGCGTCGCCGACTGACCGGACATAGAACGACCTTGACCGTACTCCGGCGGAGACCGGGGCCTGGACGCACCCTTGCCCCAAGGTCCCCGCCCACGCCGAAGTACGATCCTGAATGATAGGAGCATCCCCATGAAGATCGGCATCATCGGCCTCGGCCGCATGGGCGGCAACATCGCCCGCCGCCTGATGCGCGCCGGCCACGAAGTCGTTGCCTACGACCGCGACGAGAAGGCCGTGGCGGCCCTGACCGACGACGGTGCCACCCCGGCGTCCGGGCTGGAGGACATGGCCGGCAAGCTCGCCGGCCCGCGCATCTTCTGGTCGATGCTGCCCGCCGGCCCGATCACCGAACAGACGGTCGAGGCCATCGCGGCACTCTGCGCGCCCGGCGACATCGTGATCGACGGCGGCAACAGCTTCTACAAGGACGATATCCGCCGTGCGAAGGCGCTGGCGGAACAGGGCCTGCATTATGTCGATGTCGGCACGTCCGGCGGCGTATGGGGCCTGGAACGCGGCTATTGCATGATGATCGGCGGCAGCGACGATGCGGTCCGGTTGCTCGATCCGATCTTCGACGCGCTCGCCCCCGGCCGTGGCGAGGTCGTGCCGACGCATGGGCGGGAGGCGACCGACGACCGTGCGGAACGCGGTTATATCCATGCCGGTCCCGCCGGTGCCGGCCACTTCGTCAAGATGGTGCACAACGGCATCGAATATGGCCTGATGCAGGCCTACGCCGAGGGCTTCGACATTCTGAAGGGCAAGGCGTCCGACAAGCTGGCGGAGGACGAACGGTTCGATCTGAACCTGCCCGACATCGCCGAGGTCTGGCGGCGCGGCAGCGTCATCTCCTCCTGGCTGCTCGACCTGACCGCGATCGGCCTCGCCAACGATCATGAGCTGAAGCAGTTCAGCGGCCACGTCGCCGATTCGGGCGAGGGGCAATGGACGATCGACGCCGCGATGGAGGAGAAGGTGCCCGCCAACGTCCTGACCGCCGCGCTGTTCGCGCGCTACCGCAGCCGGGTCGACACCACGTTCGGCGACAAGCTGCTGTCGGCGATGCGGTTCGGCTTCGGCGGCCATGTGGAAATGCCGCAATGACCGTGGCCGAACGGGCGCCGGCAGCGACGCTCGTCATCTTCGGCGCGCTGGGCGATCTCACTCGCCGGCTGCTGGTGCCCGCGATCGTCAACCTCGTCCGCGGCGACCTCGTCGGCGATGATTTCCGCATCGTCGGCGTCAGCCACCATGACGGCGACGACGATCATCTGCGCGATCGGCTGGACGACTTCATCGGCAAGGCCGACGGCGAAGGCGGCGCGAACGGCGACAAGGCCGGCGCGCAGGACCCCGACTGGCTGAAACTGCGCGACCGCATCACCTATCTGAAGGGCGATTTCGAGGACGCCGCCACTTTCGCTGCACTCAAGGACCAGATCACCGGCAACGCCGCCTTCTACCTCGCCACCGCGCCCGGCTTCTTTGGCCCGATCATCGCCAGCCTGGGCACGGCGGGCTTGCTGGAGCAGACTGACGACGCGTTCCGCCGCGTCGTGATCGAAAAGCCATTCGGCCACGACCTGCCGTCCGCGCAGGCGCTCGATGCCGACATCCTGCAACATCTGGACGAAAGCCAGATCTACCGGATCGATCACTTTCTGGGCAAGGAAACCGTCCAGAACATCCTCGTCGCGCGCTTCGCCAACACGGTGGTGGAGGCGGTGTGGAACAACCGCTACATCGATCATGTCCAGATTACCGCCGCCGAAACCGTGACGGTCGGCACGCGCGGCAAGTTCTATGACGGGACCGGCGCGATGCGCGACATGGTCCCGAACCATCTGTTCCAGCTGCTGGCGATGGTCGGCATGGAACCGCCGAACAGCTTCGATGCGGAATCGATCCGCAACGAGAAAGCCAAGGTGATCGCCGCCATCCGCGCGCCGAAACCCGAGGATGTCGCCACCGTCGCCGTGCGCGGCCGGTACACGGCCGGTCGCGCGGGCGATGCGGACGTCTTCGATTACCGCGCCGAACCGGACGTGGCGCCCGACAGCCGCACCGAAACCTATGTGGCGGTGAAGCTGATGGTCGACAGCTGGCGCTGGGCCGGCGTCCCCTTCTACCTGCGCACCGGCAAGGGGCTGGCCGCACGCGATACCGAGGTCGTCGTCCAGTTCAAGCCGGTCCCCTATGCGCAGTTCGCCGGCGCCGACGACGCCCGCCTGCCACCGAACCGGATGGTCATCCAGATCCAGCCCGACGAGGGACTGAGCATCGACATCCTCGCCAAGAAACCCGGACCGGTGATCGAGCCCGTGCCCGTCAGCCTTGACTTCGCCTATGCCGATCATTTCAGGCTCGGCCACACCACAGGCTACGAAACGCTGCTCTACGATATGCTGACCGGGGACCAGACGCTGTTCCAGCGCGCGGACCAGATCGAATCCGGCTGGGAAGCGGTGCAGCCGATCCTCGACGCCTGGGCGGCGGGCGGCGAACCCGAACCCTATGCCGCCGGGAGTGACGGTCCGGATGCCGCCGCCGCACTGCTGGCACGCGACGGCCGCGCCTGGCACGCCATCGGAAGGTCCGCATGACCCGACTGTTCGTCTCCGACATCGACGGCACCCTGGTTCGCAAGGACAAGGTGTTGACCGAACCCACCGTCGCCGCGATCCACCGGCTGCGCGCCGCCGGCGTGCCCGTCACGCTCATCAGCGCGCGGCCGCCGTCCGGCATGATCGCGCATGGCGAACGGCTGGGTATCGACCTGCCGATGGGCGCGTTCAACGGTGGGACGATCTTCATGCCCGACGGCACGATCCTGTCGGCGGCCCATGTGCCCGCCGATGTCGCCGCCGATACGCTCGACCGCCTGCGCGCCGCGAACGTCGACCGCTGGGTCTTCGCGGACGGCAAGTGGTTCGCCAGCGCGGAAGGCAACCATAATGCGCAGCGCGAGCGGATCGCCGCGGCGATCGACCCGATCTATACCGACGACTTCACGGCCGTCATCGACCGGATCGACAAGATCGTCGGCGTCAGCGACGATGCACCGCTGGTCGCCGGGGTGGAGCGGGACCTGATCGCCGCGCACGGCCCCGCGGCCACGATTGCCTGCTCGCAACCCTACTACCTCGACATCACGGCGCTTGCCGCCAACAAGGGTGATGGCGTCGCCGCGCTGTGCGCGGCGGTCGGCGTGGCGCTGGCCGACGTCACCGTCGCCGGCGACATGCCGAACGACCTGCCGATGTTCGCACGGGCCGGTACGTCGATCGCGATGGGTCAGGCACCGCAGGCGGTACGCGATGCCGCGACCCGCGTCACCGGGCCGACCGATGCCGACGGACTGGCCGATGCGGTGAACGCGCTGGCGGAATTGGCCGAACGACACATATTATGATAGGGGCCGCCCCGTAACCGGCGGCACACCCGTCCCCATCGCTGCAAAGGCATCAGACCCGCTTTTATGAAGACCTATAATCCCGATTTCACCGACCGTCGCAGCGCCGCCGCCGCCGCAAAGACCAAGGCGCTGGAGGCGATGAAGAACAAGGCTGCGCCCGATCCGGCGCTGATCGCCGAGAAGAAGGCCGCGCAGGAAGCCAAGGACGCCCGCGAAGCCGAGCGCCGTGCCGTCAAGCTTGCCGAAAAGGCCGAGATCGACGCAGTCCGCAAGGCCGAACGCGCGATCCGCGAAGAAGCCGAGAAGAAGGCCGCCGAAGAAGCCCAGATGTCCGAAGCCGACCGCAAGGCCGCCCAGAAGGCCGCCCGCGACGCGAAATACGCCGCCCGCAAGGCTCGCAAGTAAGGATGTGATTCGGAAACTTCCGCGCCGTCGCTTCTGCGACTGCGCGAAGTTTCGAACCTCGCAGATGCCCATGATCTGCGCCCGTAGTGATAATGGGTCCTGACGTCCGTCGGGATGACGGCTTCGAAGGCAGTGCTGGTTTCACCGGGCGAGCAGGCCAAGAGACCTGTTCAGCCTTCGCCCACCATGCATCTTGACGACCGTCATCCCGGCGGAGGCCGGGATCCATTGTCACTCCGCCACCGGTCGAACGCTACATCTGCCCCAGCCTGAATGTCGGCGTCGACTCCGCGCAACGGACATCCGGCAGCCCCAAACCTACCCGCCGAAGCTGCGCCCGCCGCCGCCACCGCCGAAGCCGCCACGCGAGATCACCGAGCTGCGCGACTGGATACGGGTCGGCGCGCGCACCGCCGGGTTGAACGCGTTGGACCCGATCCGCGTCCGCCCGCTGACATAATCGCGCCCGAACGGCACGCCGCCGCCGCCATAATAGCTGCCGTAGCGATCGCGATACATCGGCGCACCGCGATACCCCCCGCCGCCCAGATTGCCCAGCGCCTGCCCGACGATGAACCCGGTCAGCAACGGCGTGAAGAAGCTGCCGTTGTTGCGCGGCACGCACTGGTCGACGCCGTACTGCGCCTCGCAGCTCTGGCGCTGGTCGAACCGCGGGGCGTTCGTCTCGTTCGCCTTCTGCGCATCGGCATAGGCCTTGTCGCAGGCCGCCGGCGTCATCTGCGCATCCGCCTTGCACGCGGCGACCGACGTATAGCTGGTCGCCTCCACCGGCTTGCCGCCGGGATCGTCGCCGTCGCACGCGGACAGCGAAACGCCCGCGCCCGCCATCAACGATGTCAGCACGATCGTCCGGGAACGCTTCATCGCCGCTACCTCCTCAGGCCGTCATGCATGCGGCGTTGAGCACGCCGATGCTGATCGAGATGCTTGCCATATAGACCGCGGCCGCCATTTCGCCGCGCACGATGCGGTCGCTGAAATCGCGCATCACGATCATCCGCACCACCGTCACCGCCACGATCTGGATCACGCCGGCCAGCAGTGCCCAGACCGCGAACTCCAGCAGCGTGACGGTATGTTCCAGCGCGGATGCGACTGGCAGGACATAGCCGATCAGCGCCCCGCCCAGCGTGAGTGCGGCCGCGACATTGCCCTCGCGGATCAGCGTGCGCTCGTTATACGGCGTCGCCGCCTGGTAGATCAGCTTGAACGCGATCGTCAGCACCCCGGCCGCCGCGAACGCAATCAGGAACGCCGCCGCACTCGCCCCGAAACCATAGCTCTCGAACATCGTCATTCCCCCGTTTGATTCGATCCGGTTCAGGCCTTGAACTCGCCCAGTTCGAGCGCGACGCCCAGCATGATCTCGAACGACACCTCGCCGGCCTCGCTCTGCTGTTCGATCGCCAGCAACAATTCGCGGGCATCCGCACCGTCCAGGTCGCGCGCGAACAGCATGCATTTCTGGAAGATCCGCCGGTCGACCACGCCGTCGCGGTCGTCGTGAATATCCTCCCAGAACGTCACCGGATCCTGCACCGGGGCATCCGGCCCGAACCAGAACCGCTGATAGTCCGGCAGTCCCGGCGCGGTGAACACCGGCGCGGACAGCCGCCTGATCCAGGGCGCGCGTTCCGACGCCGACCCCGGATAGGCGCTGTCCCACGGTGCGAACAACGTCACGTCGCTGACGTCCTGCCCCGCCCGGTCGGTCGACACCGCCTGAAACATGATGTCGTCCTCGGTATAGAAACGGTGGACGAAACTGCCGTCGGTCAGCTCGACCAGACCCTGCGCCACGATCTGCAACGTATCGCGGTCGAACGGAAATTTCAGCATGTCGCCGAACCGCCGCCACGCCAGCGGATCGAGCATCACCGTCCGCCCCAGCGTGACGTTGCGGATCACCGGCAGCGCATTTTCCGCCGCCTTCGCGCGGCCGAACAGACGATCGAACATGCAGGAGACTCCAATGCGCCCGGTGTCACGCATAGAACGCGGCGTGAACGAAGCAAAGCCCTTGCCGGGCCGCGTCGTGCGCAGGGCGGCGAGGCCCCTCGCCCTCAACAAACCGTCATCCCGGCGAAAGCCGGGATCTCCCTCTAATGAAGCGCCCACCCCCCAGCCCAGGCGAGATCCCGGCCTACGCCGCGATGACGACCGCGTTCCGCGCGCCTTCGTCGCACACCGCGCGCACGGACCCACTACCCCAGCTGCCCGCAACCCCCTATGTACGGCGCGACCAAACCGCGGAGCCTGCCCCATGACCGACACCGCCTGGACCGTCCGCTCGCTGAAGGCGGCACTCGACCGCAGCGCCCCCGTGGCCGACGGGGAATTCAGCGTGCACCTGATCGAAGGCAGCGACCCCGTGCTGCTCGTCACCATGCACCAGCACGGCGACCTGGAACTGTTCGTCAACGTCTCCGACGCGCAGGTCGCCGCCTCCGTCCTGCTCTGGCCCTGCGACGAACAGCATGAGCGCGCGGCGTTCAATGAATATCTGCTCAAGACGCAGAAGCTCGTGCCGCTGTCGAACTTCGGGATCGGTGCGGTCGACGGCCGCGACTATTACGAACTGTTCGGCGAACTTGCGACCAGCAGCCCGCTCGACACCGTCATCATCGAACTTCGCACGCTCGCCGAAAACGCGATTGAGGCCGCCGGGCCGTTGCGCGAAGCCTTCGTCCCTTCCTCGAACTGAAGCCGGAGCACGTCCATGGCCATCTGGAGCAAATTGTTCACCCTGGGCCGCGCCGGCGCACATGAGGCGTCGAGCGCGATCGTCGATGCCAACGCGCTGCGCATCCTGGACCAGGAAATCCGCGACGCGGACAATGCGCAAGGCAAGGCCCGCGACGACATGGCCGGCCTCGTCGCCCGCCGCCGCATACTGGAACAGGAAGTCGCCAGCTTCCGCGCGCAGGTCGAGAAATATCTCGTCTCCGCCAAGGCGGCCATGGACAAGGGCAATATGGACCTCGCCCGCCAGGTGGCGCAGCGCGTCGCCGACCTGGAACAGGACATCGCCCTCAAGACCCCGCAGCTCGAGGCGATGAAGGAGGCCGAGGGCAAGATCCACACCACCATCGCCGCGACCGATCGCAAGATCGAACAGCTCCGCCGCGAGGTCGAGGTGGTGAAGGTCAACGAGAGCGTCCAGAAGGCGCAGGCCTCCGTCGCCGCGCGCGGTTCGGGCGCGGGCAACTCGCTCGGCTCCGCCGCCGACAGCCTGGCCCGGATCCGCGAACGCCAGGCGATCCGCGGTGAACGGATCAATGCCGCAAACGAGCTGGAGGACATGCGCACCGGCGCGGACCTCGACGAGAAGCTCCGCCTCGCCGGCATCGCGCCGGGCCAGTCCTCCGCCGACGATGTGCTGGCGCGGCTGTCCGCACCCAAGGCGGAACCGCTGCGGCTGGAGGCGACCCGCGACACGGACAAGGCGGAGTAGGCCCTCACCGGTCGGACCCCACCTCTCCCCGTTCGGTTCGAGCCTGTCGAGAACGGCCCCACCCACGCCCGCAGACCGCCGTTCGGTTCGAGCTCGTCGAGAACAACGTCCCCTTCCGCGGTGAAGGTTCTCGACAGGCTCGAACCGAACGGAAGATGAGGTGAAGGACACCGAACATGCGCCGCATCCCCCTCACCCCCCGTCCAGACTGGCAGGCCAAGGCCGACGCAATCGGCTTCGTCTATCACGCCACCGACGGCGCACCCTATTGGGACGAGACCGCCGCCTACGCCTTCACGCTGGCCGAGATCGACGACGTCCTGGAACCCGCCGCCGAGGGGCTGCACCGTCTCTGCCTCGATCTGGTCGAGGAGGTTTGCCGCCATGACACGCTCATGGACCGGCTCGCCATCCCGCGCGCGCATCGCCAGTTCGTGCGCGACAGCTGGGCGCGCCGCGATCCCTCGCTCTATGGTCGGTTCGACTTCGCCTATGACGGCGCGGGTCCGCCCACGCTGTACGAATATAACGCCGACACGCCGACCGCGGTGTTCGAATGCGCCACGTTCCAGTGGCTCTGGCTGGAGGAACGGCTCGCCACCGGCACGCTCCCGGCGGGCAGCGATCAGTTCAACTCGCTGTTCGAGGCATTGCGCGATCGGTTCAAGGCGATCTTTCCGACCGGCGGCTACGTCCACTTCGCCGCCGAACCGCAATCGGTCGAGGATCGTCAGACGGTCCGCTTCTTCGAGGATCTTGCGACGCAGGTCGGGATCGAACCGAAGTTCGTCGCGATGAACGCGATCGGCCTGAACGAAACCGGTCAGTTCGTCGATGACGCCGGCGACGAGATCCAGGCCGCGTTCAAGCTGTATCCGTGGGAAGACATGCTCCGCGAACCCTATGCCCCCAGCTTGGCCGGCGCGAGCGTCCGCTGGATCGAACCGGCGTGGAAGGCGATCCTGTCCAACAAGGGCATCCTGCCACTTCTTTGGGAACGCCACCCCGATCACCCCAACCTCCTGCCCGCTTATTTCGACGACGACCCCGCCGCCCTGGCGCTGGGCGAAGACTATGTCCGCAAGCCGCTGTTCTCGCGCGAAGGGGCGAATATCGAACTGGTCCGCGCCGGCGTTGCCGAAACCGCGCTGGACGAAGGCTATGGTGCCGAAGGCCATATCCGCCAGGCGCTACACATGCCCCCCGCGTTCGACGGCCGCTACCCGGTGATCGGCGCCTGGATCGTCGGCGACCGCCCCGCCGGCATCGGCATCCGCGAGGACGACCACGCCGTCACCCGCAACCTCGCCCGCTTCGTGCCGCACTATATCGAGCCGACGGAGGCCTAGGCCAGCCGCTCGGCAACGTCTGCGCGTCCGTCGCGGCGGGCATCACATCCGCGACCGCGCACGGATACGGCTCGGACGCGAGCGGCGGAAAGAACCGCAGGCCGGCCCCGACCGGAACGACGCATTCCGCCGTTCGATCGATCGGATCGCGGCGGGGCTG
Source organism: Sphingomonas montana (assembly GCF_001956315.1). Taxonomy (GTDB): domain Bacteria; phylum Pseudomonadota; class Alphaproteobacteria; order Sphingomonadales; family Sphingomonadaceae; genus Sphingomonas_R; species Sphingomonas_R montana. The sequence continues at coordinate 150,877 of NZ_MOLY01000045.1, forward strand.
CGGCTCACGGTCTGGCGGCGGCCGGCTGCGGCGGATGCGCCCTTATACAGTCCAGCGCCAGTGCCTGCTGCTCGTCGGCGGGGATCGGCTGCTTCAGTTGCGCCACCGTCCTGGTCGCCAGCATCCGGTCCGCCATGCAGGTACAGATCGGCGTCATGTCGACCTTGACGGCGACCGCAGGCTTTGCCGAGGCGACGCAGCTTTCGATGAAGTGCGGACGAAACGCACCGCGGAACCCCTCTTCGAACGCCCGGTCATAAGCCGACCGATCGTCGGTACCGGCCGGTTGCCCCGCCAATGCGGAAAGAAGCAGTGCGACGACGATCATGAAGCCTCCGATAGCAGGATCGGCCTTGCTCCCGCCCGCGCCTGTCCGGGCCGGAAAGCCGCAATCCGGTTAAACCGACCGCACGGCCGTCCGACAAGCGTAATCGCGCGCGCATCGCTAGAGCGGAGCGGCGGCCGGTGCTACGCGTCGCTTCTCCATTCGGCTTCCCGCACGAAGGCACCTACACCGCGATGATCGCCGCCCTCCTCCTTTCGATCCGACAGCTGGGCGACCGGGCGATCCTGCGCGTGCTCGGGCTGTCGTTGTTCCTCACGCTGCTACTGTTCGCGGGGGTCGGCTACGGCCTGCACGGCTGGATCGTCGGCACCGACAGCTGCATCGCAGTCGCTACCTACGAACTCTGCACGCGCGATCTCGGCACGGTCGGCACGCTGCTGATCCTGGTCGTCGCGGTCTGGCTGCTGTTTCCCGCCATCGCGATCGGCGTTGCCGGCGCATTCTCCGACGAGATCGTCGCGGCGGTCGAGCGGCGGCATTATCCGGCGGCGGCCACGGCGGCGCGCGCGCCCGGCTGGGCGCGCGGTGCGGCGATGGGGTTGCGGTCCGCACTGCGCCTGCTCGGCTACAATCTGCTCGCCGCACCGTTCTACATCGTCCTGCTGGTCACCGGTATAGGGCCGTTGCTCCTCGTCGTCGCGGTCAACGGCGTCGCCCTGGGTCGGGATCTGTGGGAGATGGTGGCGGTGCGGCACCTGCCGTCCACCGCGATAAAGCCCGAACTGGCCGCGACACGCGGGCTTCGCCTGCCGATGGGGCTTGTCGCGGCGGTGCTGTTCGTGGTTCCGGTCGTCAACCTGCTGGCGCCCGTCCTGGGGGCCGCGATGGCGACCCATCTGTACCACCGGAGACGGCGATGATCCTGAAGACCCGGCCCGCGCGCCATGGTGCCGGTGGAACCCTCGCCCTGCTCGCGCTGTTGTCCGGCTGCGCCACCGTGCCGGTAACGCCTGGTACCGCGCCCGAACGGCCGCGTGCGACCGTCATCAACCCGGCCGGACTGGAACGGGTGATGGGGCGCGATGCCGACGCCGTCATCGCACTGCTCGGCACCCCCGACCAGGACCAGCGCGAGGACCGCGGCCGGCGGTTGCAGTTCGTTGGCCCCGCCTGCGTGCTGGACGCGTATTTTTATGCGAAGGGCAATGGAAAGGCTGTCGTGACCTGGGTCGACGCCCGCACCCCGGCCGGGGGCGATTTCGACCGCGCCTCCTGCCTCGCCGCGCTCAGCCGCCGCTGACCGTCTCGTTCCCGGCCGCAAAGGCGGCCGCTGCAGCGACCTGCGCCGTCGTCGGCGTGCGACCGGTATACAGCACGAACTGTTCCAGCGCCTGCAGGACCGCGATCTCCGCCCCGGTGATCCGCGCGACGCCGTGCCGCGCGGCCGCGGTCAACAGCGGCGTCTCGGCCGGCACCGCCACCGCATCGCACACCAGCACGGCTTGCGCGATCATCGCGTCCGGAAACGCCAGCATGCCCTCGTTGCCGCCCCGCATGCCGATCGGCGTCACGTTCACCAGCATCGCGGCCTCCGGCGCATCGGCCGGTTCCGCGACCCAGCCAAAGCCATATTGCCCGGCCAGCGCCTGCCCGGCCGCAGGATTGCGCGCGACGATCGTGCCCCGGGTCTGCCCCGCATCGCGCAAGGCGGCGGCGACGGCCTTGCCCATCCCGCCGCTGCCGCGCAGCAGGAACGGCGTATCGGCGGCGATACCGCTTCGCTGCACCAGTGTCCGGACCGCCCCGTAATCGGTATTGTGCCCGGTCAGCCGGCCGGCGTCGTTGACGATCGTGTTGACCGAATCGATCGCCCGCGCCGACGGGGCGAGATCGTCCAGCAACGCGATCACCGCTTCCTTGAACGGCATCGACACCGCACAGCCGCGAATTCCCAGCGCCCGGATACCGCCGATCGCGCCGGCAAGATCGGTCGTTGAAAAGGATTTGTAGACCGCGTCGATCCCCAGCGCATCGTAGAGATGGTTATGGAACCGCGACCCGAAATTGCCGGGCCGCGCGGACAGCGACATGCACATCATCGTATCGCGGCCGATCGGTGGTTTCATGCACGGGATCCTCGGTTCTGGGGAGAGGCGCCCCTCATACGCTATCCGCGCCGCCAAGACGCGCATGAGCTGCCCGCCGGACCGACCCCGACGGGTCGCCGCCGGCAACGCTCGACAACCCCGTCCCCGCCGCCTAGGCGCGGACCGGATTGATCCAGACCATCGGAGACCGCCTTGACCGCCCCCACGATCGATATCCTCGCGATCGGCAACGCCATCGTCGATGTTCTTGCCGCCACCGATGACACGTTCCTTGCGCAGGAAGGCATGACCAAGGGTGCGATGCAGCTGATCGACGCACCGCGCGCCGAAAGCCTGTACGCCGGCATGGGCGCGGGGCGTGAGGTCAGCGGCGGATCGGCCGCCAACACGCTGGCCGGTGCGGCCATGCTGGGCGCATCGTGCGGCTTCGTGGGCCAGGTCGCCGACGATCAGCTGGGCGCCGTATTCGTCCACGACATCCGCGCGCAGGGCATCGCGTTCGACGTGCCCGCCAGCGACCCCGCCGTCCCCACCGGCCGCTGCCTGGTGCTCGTCAGCGAAGACGGCCAGCGCACGATGAACACCTTCCTGGGTGCGGCGCAGTTCCTGCCGACCAGCGCGGTCGATCGCACGCTCGTCGAATCGGCAGCCGTGCTGCTGCTGGAAGGCTATCTGTGGGATCCGGCCGAACCACGCGCCGCGATGCAGGAGGCGATCCGCGTCGCCCGCGCCGCCGGCCGCAAGGTCGCGCTCGGCGTGTCGGCGGTGTTCTGCATCCTCAACCACCATGCCGATTTCGTGGCGCTGGTCGAGGCCGGCGACATCGACATCCTGTTCGCCAATGACGAGGAACTGCTGGCGCTCGCCGCGCTCGAGGATTTCGAGGCCGCGCTGGCGAAGATCGCAAAGTCCGTGCCGTTGCTTGTCGTCACGCGCGGTGCCGACGGCGCAATCGCGGTCGAGGGCGGCACCACCCGCCACGAAGTCGCGGCCGAGCCCATCGACCGGATCGTCGACACCACCGGCGCGGGCGACCTGTTCGCCGCCGGCTTCCTCGCCGGCCAGGCGCAGGGCCGCTCGATCGCGGACAGCCTGACGATGGGCGCGGTCGCCGCTGCCGAAGTCATCGGCCACTACGGCGCCCGCCCCGAAACCGACCTCAAGACCCTCGTCGCCGCCCGCCTGGGCTGAGGTTTTGACGGACTGGGAGGGGGGAGCAGAGGCCCCCCTCCATGAAGGCGGGCGGTCAAGCAACCGTAGCTGTCGCTGTCCTGCGCGAGCATGGAAACATCCGGCCAAACACGGAGTGATAATGGATCCTGACCCTCGTCAGGATGACGACGAACACGGCGGTGTCACGCTTCCCACCGTCATCCCGGCGGAGGCCGGGATCCACTATCACAACGACTGTGCGCGTCGGAACGATCTTGCCAAGCGATACCGTTGTTCGGCTACCGAACGGTGGAGGGCAGCCGGCTCGACGCCCTGCGGACGCATGACGCCGCTCTCTGGATGTACAAACCAGCTTTTACGATGAAGCCAGCCGCTTGGGACGATCGCGCCGACGATCGACAGGATGGAAGCGGACACGCACCCGGCCGTCCCGATGCCGCGCTGAACCGACCGGCTGTCCGTGCCGCTTGGTCAATCGCCTCCGCCTTGAACCATGAAGGGCGTCGGCCTCGTGGCCATGAAGGCTAAGCAACCAGAGCGTCCGGCCATCCGCCGGTCCGCGCCCCCCCGCGCGAACCGGCCGAGCGGACCCGCCCTCAGAACTTGCCCGGTGCCTTCGGTGCATCCGGCACCACGTCCAGCCCGCGTGCGACATGACTCTTGCGGTACCCGTAAGCGAAGTACAGCAGCAGCCCGACCGCGCCCCACAGCGGCAGCACCAGCTGCGCATCGGCCGGCAGCGCGAGGAACAGGCCGATGCAGCCCAGGATCGTCAGCGTCGCCACCAGCCACACCGCCGGTACGCGGAACGCACGCTTCACGTTCGGATGCGTCTTGCGCAGCCGCAGGACCGCGACCGCCACCATCAGGAACGCGAACAGCGTGCCCGCATTGGCGATATCGGCCAGCTTGCCGACCGGCAGGAACGCCGCGGCCAGCGTCACGCCGATCCCTGTGATCGCCGTGATGATGTGCGGCGTCTTCCACTTCGGATGGATCGTCGACAGCTTCTCGGGCAGAAGCCCGTCGCGCGACATCACGAAGAACATCCGGGTCTGACCGAAGATCATGACCAGGATGACCGACGGCAGCGCGAGGAACGCCGCCAGTCCGATCAGGTTACCGACCTTCAGATAGCCGATTTCCCGCAGCACATGTGCCAGCGCTTCCTTGGAGCAGGCCAGCGGTTCGACGCCGGCGGCGCTGATCGTCGCACAGCGGGCGGCCAGTTCGGTCGAACCCGGGGCCAGCCACTGGCCGGCCGCGTTCAGCACCGGCTGCGCACCCAACGGCGATCCGATCGCGCCCGATGCGACCAGCATGTAGAAGATGGTGCAGATCGCCAGGCTGCCGAGCAGGCCGAGCGGCACGTTGCGCTGCGGGTTCTTGGTCTCTTCCGCTGCGGTCGATACCGCGTCGAACCCGACATAGGCGAAGAAGATCGACGCGGCCGCACCGATCACGCCCGATCCGCCGGCCCCCATCCAGCCCTGCGGCGCGAACGGTTCGAAATTCTCCATCCGCATCACCGGCAGCGCGAGCACGATGAACAGCGTCAGCGCGGTCACCTTGATCCCGACCAGCACCGCGTTCACCTTCGCGCTTTCGCTGGTGCCGACGATCAGCAGGGCCGTGATGGCCAGCGCGATGACAACCGCGGGCAGGTTGATGATCCCCCCGGCATAAGGCCCGGCGACCAGCGACAAGGGCATTTCAATGCCGAACCAGCCGCGCATCTGCCCGACGAAATAGCCGGACCAGCCGACCGCGACCGCGCTGGCCGCCACCGCATATTCCAGCACCAGCGCCCAACCGACCGTCCAGGCGAGCAGTTCACCCATCGCCGCATAGGTATAGGTGTAGGCGGAGCCCGAGACCGGCACCATCGACGCCAGTTCGGAATAGCACAGCGCCGCCACCGCACAGACCGCGCCCGCAATGATGAAACTGATCATCATCCCCGGCCCCGCCTTTTGCGCGGCCTCCGACGTCAGCACGAAGATGCCGGTGCCGATGATCGCGCCGACCCCCAGCAGCGTCAGCTGCAACGCCCCCAGCGATCGATGCAGCGATTTTCGCTCCGCCGTCGCCAGGATGGCGTCCAGCGACTTCACGCGCCCGAATATCATTCTGACCAGTCCCCCATTCCCGGTACGCGCGGTTGATCCGCTCCGGTTTAAAAGCGAAAGACTAGCTGCTATTCCACGTCACGCAACACCTTAAGCAACGGCGCGCAGAGGCCAGCTATTCCGCCACCATACGGCCGAGCGGGCGACCGCCGAACAGGTGGACGTGCAGGTGCGGCACCTCCTGCCCTCCGTCCCCGCCGACATTGGCCAGCAACCGGTATCCCGGCTCCACCAGCCCCTGTTCGCGTGCGACCGTGGCCACCGCCCGCACGAACCCGGCGACCTCGGCATCCCCCGCGGTCGTGGCGAAATCGTCCCACGACACGTAGCGCCCCTTGGGGATCACCAGCACATGCACCGGTGCCTGGGGCGCGATGTCGTGGAACGCCAGCGCATGCGCATCCTCGTACACGCGCTTGGCCGAGATCTCGCCGCGCAGGATGCGGGCGAAGATATTGTCGTCGTCATAGGGCAACGTCGCGTCGATCGGCATGGCGGTCAGTCCTCTGTGCGGGCGGCTTTCTCGACCAGACCGGACAGCCCCTCGCGCCGGTCCAGCTCGGCCATAACCGCGGCGATCGGGATATCCGCATCGGCCAGCAGCACGGCAAGATGGAACAGCAGGTCCGCCGCCTCGCCGACCAGGCCGGCCCGGTCGCCCGCCACCGCCGCGATCACCGTCTCGACGGCCTCCTCGCCCACCTTCTGCGCGATCTTGGGCGTGCCCTTGGAAAACAGCCGCGCGACATAGGATGCGTCCGGGTCGCCCCCGCGGCGCGCGGCGATGGTGGCTTCCAGGCGGGCGAGCGTCTCGGTCATGCGTCCACCCTCCCCGCCGCGGTCGCGTCCGTCAAGCGCCGGACCGGCAACCCCGCCGCCGCCAGCGCCGCCCGCGCATCCGCGATCGTATGCTGCCCGAAATGGAAGATCGATGCGGCCAGCACGGCGCTCGCATGCCCCTCGACCACCCCGTCGACTAGATGGTCGAGCGTGCCCACGCCGCCACTGGCGATGACCGGCACGTTGACCGCGTCGGCAATCGTCCGGGTCAGCGCCAGGTCGTATCCGTCGCGCGTCCCGTCGCGGTCCATCGACGTAACGAGCAGCTCGCCCGCGCCCAGCTTGGCCAGCCGCACCGCATGCGCCACCGCGTCGATCCCCGTCCCGCGCCGTCCGCCATGGGTGAAGATCTCCCACCCGTCGCCCGACCGCCGCGCGTCGATCGACCCGACGACGCACTGCGCCCCGAACCGGTCGGCGATCTCCGCGACCAGTTCGGGGCGCTCCACCGCGGCGCTGTTCACCGCGACCTTGTCCGCGCCGGCGAGCAGCAGCGCGCGCGCATCTGCCGCACTGCGCACCCCGCCGCCGACGGTCAGCGGCATGAAACACACCGCAGCCGTCCGCGCGACGACGTCCAATATCGTGCCCCGCCCCTCATGGGTGGCCCCGATATCCAAAAAACACAGTTCATCGGCACCCGCCGCGTCATAGACCCGCGCCTGCGCCACCGGATCGCCGGCATCGGCCAGATCGACGAAATTGACCCCCTTCACCACCCGCCCGTTGGCGACATCGAGACAGGGAATGATCCGCGTGCGGACCGTCATGACGTAAAGCCCTCCCCCCGGTGGGGGGAGGGAGCAGAAGACCCAAACGCCAACCGCACCCCCGCGGAGGCGGGGGTCCAGGTCAGAACGCGGAACTGGACCCCCGCCTGCGCGGAGGTACGGAGCGAATCCATCACGCCCGCGCGACCCGCAAGGCCTCGGCCAGGTCCAGCCGCCCGTCATACAGGGCGCGGCCGGTGATGACCCCCTCGATCCCCTCCGATGCGACCCGCGCGAGCGCCAGCACGTCGCCGATATCGGTCACGCCCCCGCTCGCGATCACCGGGATCCGCGTCTTGCCGGCCAGCGTCCGGGTCGCCTCGATGTTGCATCCCTTCATCATGCCGTCGCGGCCGACATCGGTGAACAGCAGCGCCGCCACCCCCGCATCGCGGAACCGCTCGGCCATGTCGGCCACCGGCACGTCGGACAGATCCGCCCAGCCGCGCGTCGCGACCATCCCCTCGCGCGCGTCCACCGCCACCACGATCCGGCCGGGCAAGTCGCGCGCCGCCGCCCGCACCAGTTCGGGATCCTCCAACGCCGCGGTGCCGATCACCACGCGCTCCACGCCCAGCGCCAGCCAGCGATCGATTGCCGCCCGATCGCGGATCCCGCCGCCCAGCTGCACCTTGCCCGGAAACGCGGCAACGATCGCCTCGACCGCGGCGGCATTCACCGCCTTGCCCGCGAACGCGCCGTCCAGGTCGACGACATGCACCCATTCGGCCCCGGCTGCCGCAAAGGCCCCGGCCTGCTGCGCGGGATCGTCGCCATACACGGTGGCACGGTCCATATCGCCCTCGGCCAGCCGGACGACCTGCCCGCCCTTCAGGTCGATCGCGGGAAAGATGATGATGCTCATGGCCGCCACTCCAGAAAACGCGACAGGAACGCCAGCCCGTAGGACTGGCTCTTTTCGGGATGGAACTGCACGCCGATCACGGTGTCGCGCGCCACGGCAGCCGTCACCGCCCCGCCATGCGCGGTCGTCGCGAGCACGTCGGCGGCGTCGTCCACGTCGAACCGGTAACCGTGCAGGAAATACGCCTCGCCCGGGGTCAGCATCGGGTGCGGCCGCGCCGGCACGACATCGTTCCAGCCCATGTGCGGCACCCGCGCCGCCGCACTCGGCACCATCGCCGACACGCTGCCCGGGATCCAGCCGAGCCCGGCATGGACCCCATGTTCCTCGCCCTGCGTGGCGAGCAGCTGCATCCCCACGCACACGCCCAGGAACGGCACGCCGCGATCTTGCACCGCCGCCGCCATCGCCTGCTCCATCCCGTCGATCGCCCGCAGCGCGCCGATGCACGCGCCGAACGCGCCGACGCCCGGCAACACGATCCGGTCCGCCGCCGCCACCACATCGGAATCGGCGGTCACGACCAGGTCGTCGCACCCAGCGGCGCGCAACGCATTCTCCACCGATCGCAAATTGCCTGCGCCATAGTCGATCAGCGCCAGCGTCACGCCTGCAACCCCGCATAGCCGTCGCCGACCATCGTCGCGCGGAACTCGGTGATCGCATAGGTCGCGACCCCGGCGGTCGCGAACGGATCGGTCTCGACCAGCCGCTCGATCAGCGCGCGTTCGCCAAGCGCCAGGATGACGCCGCCGGCCCGCGGAACCTGCCGCCCCGCCGCCACGAAAACCCCGGCGGCGAAGCCCTGCTTCAGCCAGGCGACATGCGCGTCCATCTCGGCGTCCACCGCGTCAAGCGGCGCCACATAGGTCAGCGTCAGCACGAACATCGACAAGTCTCCCAGCGGTCAGATGCCGCCCAGCGTACCCTTGGTGCTCGGCACCTGATCGGCCTTGCGCGGGTCCACCTCCACCGCGAAGCGCAGCGCGCGCGCCGCCGCCTTGAAGATGCTCTCGACGATATGGTGGTTGTTGCGCCCGTACAGTGTCTCGACGTGCAGGGTGATGCCCGCCGTCTGCGCCAGCGAATGGAAGAAATGCTCGAACAGCTCGGTGTCGAAATCGCCGAGCTTGGCCTGCGAGAATGCCGCCCGCCACACCATGAACGGCCGGCCGGAAATGTCGATCGCGACCCGGCTCAGCGTCTCGTCCATCGGGGCATAGGCATGGCCGTAGCGCTGGATCCCCTTGCGGTCGCCCAGCGCACGGGTCAGCGCCTCGCCGATCGCCAGGCCGGCGTCCTCGGTCGTGTGATGCTGGTCGATATGCAGGTCGCCCGTCGCCGCGACATCGATGTCTATCAGCGAATGGCGCGACAGCTGTTCCAGCATATGGTCGAGGAACCCGATGCCGGTGCGGCAATGGTAGATCCCCGTCCCGTCGAGGTTCAGGGTGACCCGGATTTCGGTTTCGCTGGTCTTGCGGTGGACGGTGGCTGTGCGCATGCCGCCCGCTATAGCGTAGCGCTACGCCCACGCAACGCTTGACCCCGCCGCCCCCCGCGTTCACCAAGCGAGCCATGACCGAGACCGCGCCCGACAGTTTGATTCCCTATGACGAGATCGTCCAGGAGGCGCTGCGCGCCGTGGTCGGACGCGTGCTGGGCGAGGTCGAACGCGGTGGCGGGCTGCCCGGCGATCATCATTTCTACATCACGTTCAAGACGCACGCCGCCGGCGTCGACATCCCGCGCCACCTGATCGAAAGGTTTCCCGACGAGATGACGATCGTCATCCAGAACCGCTACTGGGACCTGATCGTGCGTTCCGACGGGTTCGAGGTCGGGCTGTCGTTCAACCAGATCCCCTCGCGCCTCGTCATTCCGTTCGCCGCGATCACCGGCTTCGTCGATCCCGCCGTCAACTTCGCGCTCCAGTTCCAGGCGCAGGGCGACGACGACGCCGTCGAACAGACCCCCGCCGGCAACGACGTGCCCGTGGCCGAACCGATCGAGGACGGCAGCAACGTGGTCTCGGTGGACTTCACACGAAAGAAGTAGGTTTGAACGGGAAGACGTGGACGGAAGAGTAGCGCCCGAACCGCGCGTCATACCCGCTCCATTCCGTCCTGCCCCTCCCTCGTCATCCTGACGGACGTCAGTATCCATTATCACTACGCCGCGGGTGACCGACGACCGCTACAATACCCGGTCCCGTGGTTCCCCGCCTATCCGCTACCACCCGCCAACCGTCACTCCAGCGAACGTCGGCATCCATCACGACGTCGTCAGCGCCAGCCAAGACCGCTGTGACAATGGATCCTGACGTCCGTCAGGATGACGGTCGATCGGGCAGCACAACCTGCCCGTCGTCCTCCCGAAAAGCACCTTGATCCAGGATCGCAGGCACCAGCGCCGGGCCGACACCACCAGCAGGATGCAACCCATCCCGCCCCCGAACGCTTCATTGGCATGACCAGCCAGACCCGCACCGAGACCGACAGCTTCGGCCCCATCGAAGTTCCCGCCGACCGCTACTGGGGGGCACAGACCGAACGGTCGATCGCCAATTTCCCGTTCGGCGCGCCGGAACGCATGCCGATCGGCATCGTCCACGCGCTGGCGCTCGTCAAACAGGCGGCCGCCCGTGTCAACCGGCTCCATGGCCTGGACGGCGCCGTCGCCGACGCGATCGAGAGCGCCGCCACGGAAATCGTCGGCGGCAAGCTGGACGACGAATTCCCGTTGGTAATCTGGCAGACCGGATCCGGCACTCAGTCCAACATGAACGTCAACGAGGTGATCGCCGGCCGCGCCAACGAGGTCGTGACCGGAACACGCGGCGGCAAGAGCCCCGTCCACCCCAACGATCACGTTAACCAGGGCCAGTCGTCGAACGACAGCTTCCCGACCGCGCTTCATATCGCCGCCGCGCGCGCCGTCCACGACGCGTTGTTGCCCGCGCTGCACGCGATCCACGCCGAACTGTCCCGCAAGGCGCAGGCCTGGGATGCCATCGTCAAGATCGGCCGCACCCACCTGCAGGATGCGACTCCGCTGACGCTGGGCGATGAGTTCTCCGGCTACGCCCAGCAGATCGCCGACGGCATTGCGCGGGTCGAGGCCGTCCTTCCGCGCCTCCACCGTCTGGCGCAGGGCGGCACCGCGGTCGGCACCGGCCTGAACGCGCCCGCCAATTTTGGCCCCGCCGTCGCGGCCGAACTCGCCGACCTCACCGGTCTGCCGTTCGAAACCGCACCCAACAAGTTCGAAGCCCTCGCCAGCCACGACACGCTGGTCGAACTGTCCGGCGTGCTGAACGTGCTGGCCGTGTCGCTGTCCAAGATCGCCAACGACATCCGCCTGCTCGGCTCCGGCCCGCGCTGCGGCCTCGGCGAACTGCACCTGCCCGAAAACGAACCCGGCAGCTCGATCATGCCGGGCAAGGTCAATCCCACCCAGTGCGAGATGCTGACCATGGTGGCGGCGCAGGTCATGGGCAATCACATGGCCGTGACGATCGGCGGGTTGCAGGGGCATCTTGAACTTAACGTGTTCAAGCCGCTGATCGGCGCTGCGGTCCTCCGCTCGATCGACCTGCTCAGCGTCGGCATGGACAGTTTCCGCCTGCGCGCGCTCGACGGACTGGAGCCGGACCGCGATCGCATCGCCGCGCTGCTCGACCGCTCGCTGATGCTGGTCACCGCGCTCGCCCCCGAAATCGGCTACGATAACGCCGCGAAGATCGCCAAGACCGCGCACCACGAAGGCCAGACCCTGCGTGAGGCGGCACTGGCGTCGGGCCTTGTCGATGCCGAGACGTTCGATCGCGTCGTCCGTGCGGAGACGATGCTCGGCCGGTAGAGACCGCTTACAACCAGCCCCAAACCGTTATCCCGGCCTCCGCCGAGATGACGACTGTCGTGAGCGGGATCTCGTCGCGAACGCAACAGTAAGCCCCTCTCCTTCAGGGGAGGGGTTGGGGTGGGGGCAACAGCACCGCACCGACAGCATGGCGGCAATGACGAGGTCAGCCCCATTCCAACCCCCTCCCCTGAAGGGGAGGGGCCAAGAAAAAGCCTACCCCACCAGTCCCCGCTGGCGCAGCAGCGGTGCCTCATCCGGCGTCCGCCCGCGGAACGCCACGAAGGACTCCATCGGATCGCGGCTGTCGCCACGCGCCAGCACTTCGTCGCGGAACCGCTTCGCCAGCGTCCAGTCGAACAACCGACCCGGTTGGGCGAAGCTGTCGAACGCATCCTCGTCCAGCACCTCGGCCCAGAGATAGCTGTAATAGGCCGCCGCATAGCCACCGTCGAAGACATGCGTGAAATGCGGCAACCGGTGCCGCAACACGATCGCATCCGGCATCCTCAACGTGGCCAGCATCTCCGCCTCGAACGCCGCCGCATCGACCGGACCGGTCGCGCGGTGCAGCGCCAGGTCCACGATCGACGATCCGGTCAGTTCGACCGTGGAGAAGCCTTGCCCGAACCCGTCGCCCGCACCGATCGCCGCGATCATCGCGTCGTCCATACCGAACCCGCGCAGCACCTCCGGTGCCACGATCCAGTGCTCCATGAACTTGCTGGGAAATTCGACGAAGTCGCGCGCCACCGCCGTCCCGGCGAGGCTGGGATAGGTGACGTCGGACAGCAGCGCATGCAGCGCATGGCCGAATTCGTGAAACAGCGTCCGCGCCTCGTCCAGCGACACCCGACTGTCCGCCGCCACCGGTGCCTTGGAAAAATTCGCGACGGTATAGACGATCGGCAGCACTGGCCCATCGATCCGCTCCTGCACGCGCAGCGACCCCATCCAAGCGCCGCCATGCTTGGTCGGCCGCGCGAAATAATCGGTATAGAGCAGCCCGACAGCCTCGCCCGCCGCATCGCGCACGTCCCAGGCGTGCATGTCGGGGTGGTAGACCGCGATGTCCGGCCGCTCCACGAAGCGCAGCCCGTACAGCCGCCCCGCCACGTCGAACGCCGCATCCCGCACGCCGTCCACGCTCAGCAACGCGCGCACCGCTCCGGCATCCAGCGCATAGGCTTCGCGCCGGACCTGTTCGGCATAGAACCGCCAGTCCCACGGCGCGATCGTCACGCCGTCGCGGTCGGCCAGCAATTGCAGCGTCGCGGTCTCCGTGATCGCCTTGGCCCGCGCCGGTTCCCACAATCGCATCAGCAGCGCGTGTGCCGCATCCGGCGACGCCGCCATGCTGTCCGCCAGCTTGTAGTCGGCATAGGTCGCATGGCCCAGCAAGGCCGCACTTTCGCGCCGCAACGCGACGATCTCCGCCACCAGCGGGTTGTTGTCGTGCGCGCCGCCGTCGCAGCGCTGGGTAAAGCCACGCCACATCGTTTCGCGCAAGACGCGGTCGGTCGCGAACGTCGTGACCGTTTCGAAATCGCCGCGGTCCAGCGTGAAGCGGTATCGACCAGCCATGCCCTCGGCCGCCGCGCGCGCCGCCGCCACATCGCACACCGCCTGCGGCAGGCCGCCGACCTCATGCGCCTCGGTCAGCAACGACCAGTCGCCCGCCGCCCCCATCACATTCTGCCCGAACGCCACGGACAGCGCCGCCAGCCGCGCGTCGATCGCCGCGAACCGCGCCTTGTCCGCCGGCGCCAGCCCGGCCCCGCCATTCACGAACCCGTGATAGACATTGTCGGTCAACCGGATCTGCTCGGCGGTCAGTCCCGCCGTCGCGCGGCCTCGCCACACTTCGGCCACCCGCGCGAACAGCGCCGGATCATGGTCGATCGCCGTGCCATGCGCCGACATGCGCGCCGATATCTCCGCCTCGATCGCGCGGATGCCGGGTTCGCCGTGCGCGGACGACAGCGTCCAGAACACGCGCCGCACCCTCGACAGCGCCGCGCCCGACCGTTCCAGCGCGGCGATCACGCTATCGAACGTCGCCGGGCCGGTCGCGTCGGCGATGGCGCGGATCTCGGCCATCTTCTCCGCCATCGCGATCTCCAGCGCGGGCAGGAAATGCGCGGGCCGGATCGCGTTGAACGGGGGCGCGCCGAACGGCGTATCCCAATCGGCCAGCAACGGGTTAGCTGCCACCGGCCTGGCCTTCCGCGGTGATTTCGTCGGTATGGACGTCGAACCGGCTGAGCGTGGCGGGTCCGAATACCGTGGTCAGCGCGGTATCGGTCGCGTCGCGGCCGCGCGCCATCAGGATGCGGCCGATCCGCGGCCGGTTGTGCCGCGCGTCGAACGTGTACCATTCGCCGCCCAGGTAGACGTCGAACCATGCGCTGAAATCCATCGGGCCTTCGACCGGCGGGATGCCGATATCGCCCAGATATCCGGTGCAGTAGCGCGCCGGAATGTTCATGCACCGGCACAGCGTGACCGCCAGATGCGCGAAATCGCGGCAGACGCCGCGCTTTTCCTGGAAAGCATCCCACGCCGTCTTGGTCGACCGCGCGTGATGGTATCCGAACTCGATATGGCCATGCACGAATTCGACGATCGCCTGCACCCGCGCCCAGCCGGGGGGCGTGTTGCCGAACAGGTTCCACGCCGTGTTCGACAGCCGGTCCGTCTCGCAATATCGGCTGCCCAGCAGGAACAGCAGGATATCGTCGGGTAACTCGGCCACCGGCACCTGGGGCGCGTCCGGCACCACCCGGTCCGGCAGGCCGCTGTCCTCGACGACGAAATCCGCGGACAACGTCAGCCCGCCCGCCGGGATCGTCAGGCGCGTGCAGACATTTCCGAAACTGTCGACATAATCGTACATCGGCACTTGCTTGTCGGACGTGATCCGGTGCGGCGTCGTCAGGTCGCGGCTGCGCGAGGGGTGGATGCTCAGCATCGCCATCATCGGCGTGGGCCGGTTCGCGGCGAAACTGATGTCGTAACCGGTGCGGATCAGCATGGTGGCACGTCTCCCTTGGGCGCATGTGGGATTGCGAGTGTCGCATCGTCGTCCAGATCGACACCGATGTCGACGGTCATGCCGGTATCGCTGCCGGGAAACCCCGCCCAGCTGCCGGACAGCGGCACCGCCTGCATCGGATCGCGCGCCACGGCGACGCGGATGAGGCCGCGATTGCCGACAATGCCGTTGGTCGGATCATATTCGACCCAGCCCGATCCGGGCAGGAAGATGCGGACCCACGCATGCGTGTTCCCGCCGCCCACGCGGCCCTCGCCGCGCGACGGGCTGTAGACATAACCGGATACGAACCGCGCCGCGAAGCCCAGCGCGCGCGCCGCCTCCATCATCAGCACGGCATAGTCGCGGCAGGTCCCCTGTCGGGTGCGCAACGTCTCGATCGGCGTCTGCGTCCCCTGTTCGTACCGCGGAACATAGGTGAACTCGCGCCGGATCGTCGCGGTCATCTCGGCCAGCATGCCGGCCGTGTCGGTCCGCCGGTCGTCGGACACGAAGCCGCGGGCCCAGCTGTCCACGATCCGTTCCGGGTCCGGATGCTGCCGCTCGATCGACCGCAGCAGGTCCGGCATGTCCTCGCTGGAATAGGTGAACGGGAATGCGCGGGCATAGGGTTCGACCTGCACCAGGCCATCGACGACCGGGCTGTGTTCCATCCGCACCACACTGTCGAACCGCAGCTCGCGCGCCCGGCGGTCGAACCGTGCGATCGCCACCGAATTGCCGAACACGTCGTGGATCCAGCGCAGTTCGGCAGGTTCGGGCGTGATATCGAGCCGCGCCGCGATCAACCGCTGGTCATAGCTTTCGCGCGGGCGCACCATGATGCGATGTTCGCCGAACGATACGGGCTGGCGATAGGCATATCGGGTGCTATGCGCGATGGTCAGGAACGGCATGGCACACGGATCGGACGTGGAGGGATCGGATATGGCGGGATCTGACGTGGCGACGACTGCATGGAATACCCTGTTGTCCGCGGACGATCCGCGGCCGGTCATCGTTCACAACCCGTCCGGGGGCGCCCCGTTCCTCCTGATAGGCGATCATGCCGGAAACGCCATCCCGCAAAGCCTGGGTGACCTGGGCGTGTCCGCCGCCGAACGCGCGCGCCACATCGGCTGGGATATCGGGATCGGCGTGCTCGGCGCCCAGATGTCGCGGCATCTGGATGCGGTCTGGATCGAACAGGCCTATTCCCGGCTCGTGATCGATTGCAACCGCGCGCCCGATCCGTGCGCCACGCCCAACGCCGTCGTGCCGGTCAGCGACGGCACGCCCGTCCCCGCCAATCATGGGCTGGACGATGCCGCCCGCGCCGCCCGCGTGGCGGAAATCCACGCCCCCTATCAGGATGCGATCGCCGCCGAGATCGTGCGCCGCACCGCCGCCGGCCAGCCCACCATCCTTGTCGCGCTGCACAGTTTCACGCCTGTCATGGGCGGCGTGCCCCGCCCCTGGCATGTCGGCATCCTGCACGACGGCGCGAATGACCGGTTCGCACGTCGCGTGCTGGCGCTGCTGAAATCCGACCCGCTGCTGACCGTCGGCGACAACGAACCGTACAAGATGGACCGCATCGATTACAGCGTGCCGCGCCACGCCTTCGCCGCCGGGCTGCCCTATGTCGAATTCGAGGTGCGGCAGGATCTGCTGGCCGACCGACCGGGCATCGACCGGTGGTGCGGCATCCTGTCCCGCGTGCTGACCGCCGCGGCCCGGCCGGATCGCGACGTGGCGCCCGTCACCGTTCGGTCATCATAACGTCATACGTCGCCCCGGTGGCGCGCATCCTTCCGACAAACCGCTTGCCGGCGGACCCCGCGACCCGTCGGCGCGTCGCGATCGGCGCTGGCCTGGTCGCGCTGCTGGCGATCGCGGTTTACGCCGCCGCTCCGGTATCCGAACCTGCACCGGAACCGTCGCCGGCCGCGTCGCTCCCGCCGCTCCCCGAACCCGTCCCGCCTCCGGCGACCCTGCCCCTGCCGCCTGCCCCCCCGCCATCGCCCCCACAGCCCACCGCCATCCTGCGCGGAAGCGTGCCCGGCCTGTCGGTCAACGCCACCTTCGCCACGCGCGGCGGCGGTGGCAGCATCTTGGTCACGCGGGCGGATGGTACGCGCGGCATCGTCGCCACCGGGACCGACGTCGTCCCTGGCACCCGCCTGACCGGCGTGGCGGCCGACCGGGCGACCTTCACCGCCGGTGCCACCCGCTTCTGGATGCCGCTGCAGTCGGAGGCCGCCGCGAAGGCGGATCCCGGCCCCGCCACCGTCATGGCCGCCGCGCCGCCACCGCCCGCGCCCGTGGCACAGCCGGCCTCCGCATCGGAACTGCGCGAATCGATGGTCTACCAGTCGGCGCTCACCCCCGGGGCGGACGGCGTCCACCGCGGCTATACCGTGCGCGCCATGCCACCCCTGTTCGCGAAGGCCGGGCTGAAACCCGGCGATATCATCACCGGCATCAACGGCCGCGCGTTCGACGGCCCGGCCGAAATCGCGACGCTGGCGCGGGAAGCCGCAATTTCCAGCACCGTGGTGTTCCGCATCCGCCGCGATGGCCAGACGCAGGAACTGCAGGTCCAGCCCCGCTAGCCCGTTCGATGGTCGCACCGCGGCTGTCACATTCGTCGCACGACACTGTAACATTAGCATCACGAACCGCTTCTAGGCACCACGGCAACGACCAGAGGAACCCGCATGTGTGAGGTGGCCCGTCGTCCGCTACGTGAACACCTAAAGGGGCCGATCATGACATCCTTCAAGTCCATCCTGCTGCTCGGATCCGCACTGGCACTGGCCGGCTGCGGTGCCGATGACGTCGCATCGCCCGGCGAAGGTGTCATCATCACCCCGACGCCCACGCCCACGCCTACGCCGACCCCCACGTCCCCGACGCCGACCCCCACGGCCGGCACGCCTGCCGCGGACTGCCCCACCGGCACCACCAACGTCGGCGTCATCGGTGCCTACCGCTCCTGCCGCATCCCCGGCCTGGTCACCGGCGCGCTCACGCTGCCGCGCCGCGCCGGCACGGCTTATGAAATCAACAGCCGCGTCGACGTCGGCGTCGACGTCGGCGGTGCGGGCAACGCCACCGGTGGCGCCAGCGCGACGCTGACGGTCGAGCCGGGCGCGCTCGTCTATGCCAACACCACGAACTCGGACAACGACTATCTGGTCGTCAACCGCGGCTCGCGGATCGTGGCCGACGGCACCGAATCGCTGCCGATCATCTTCACGTCGGAACAGAATGTCCGCGGCCTAACGACCGACGATTCGCAGGGCCAGTGGGGCGGCATCATCATGGCCGGCCGCGCCCCGATCAGTAACTGCAACTTGGCGGGCGTCGCCGGCGGTGCCGCAAACTGCGAGAACGTCGTCGAAGGCACTGGCAACGCGCTGTACGGCGGCAACGTCGCAACAGACTCCAGCGGCGTGTTCCGCTACGTCCAGATCCGCTACTCCGGCACGGTCATCAGCCCGAACAACGAGTTGCAGGGCCTGACACTCGGCGGCGTCGGTTCGGGCACGACGATCGACCACGTCCAGATCCACAACAGCTCGGATGACGGGATCGAGGTGTTCGGCGGCCGTGTGAACATGCGCTACCTGCTGCTGACCGGCGCGGACGACGACTCGCTCGACACCGACGTCGGCTATCAGGGCTTCATCCAGTTCGTGATCGCGGCGCAGAAGCCGAACAACACGCAGACCGACAACTACGCGATCGAAATCGACTCGAACGGTAGCGAAGACGCCCTGCCACGTCAGTTCGGCCGTCTGGCGAACTTCACCTTCATCCACACTTCGACCGCGACGAACGCTGCGATCCGCCTGCGCGGCGGTGCCGACTTCACCTTCGTCAACGGCGTCGTCGTCAGCCCCACGGCCTGCCTCAACACCGTCGCCTCCAACGACGCGGCCAACCCGTCGACCATCCGTCCGGCCAACACCGAACTGCAGGACCAGGGCCCGCCCGTGTTCAACTCGGTCAGCTTCGCCTGCGCCGCACCGTTCGCCGAAACGACGCAGAGCGGCGTGACGATCACCAATGCGCAGCAGGGGACGTTCTTCAACGCCGGCAGCAACAACCTGCAGATGGCGACCTCCACGCTGGCCGGCCTCTACGTCAACGGCGCCAACGAGACCGCACGTCCGGCCTTCAACGCCGCCACGCTCAACCCCACCGGTTCGTCCTTCTTCGTGTCGACGAACTATATCGGCGCGGTCCGCGACGCCAATGACGGCTGGTTCCGCGGCTGGAGCTGCAATTCCAACCGCGCCCAGTTCGGCGCGAGCAGCAGCGCCTGCACGGCCCTTCCGACGACCTGAGCTGCGCTGAACGCGGGGCGGGCGGCGTGAAAGCGTCGCCCGCCCTTGCGCATATCTGATCTGGACAGGATGCCCACGATGACCAAGCCGCTCGCCTACGGAACCCTTCTTCTCCTCACATCGACGTTCGTGTCGCCCGCCGCACTGGCGCAGACCGCGTCGGGCGGCGGTGGCCAGTCGTCGACCCCTGCCATGTCCAGCGCACCGGCCACGCCCGCCGCCGCGGATCCGCAGAGCGCCGCGCAGATCGAGGAAGACGTCGAAATCTCCACGCCGGGCGGTGCCAATCGTCCGTCCGCCACGGCGCCCGCCGATGGCGAGGAAATCGTCGTCACCGGCCGCTACATCCCCAATGTCGTGCGCAACACGTCGCAGGTGCTGTCGGTCCTGTCGCAGGCCGATATCGCGCGGACCGGCGAAGGCGACATCGCCGGCGCGCTTCAGCGCGTCACTGGGCTCAGCCTCGTCGGCAACGGTTTCGTCTACGTCCGCGGACTGGGCGATCGTTACTCCTCGTCGCTGCTCAATGGGTCGCCGCTGCCGTCGCCGGAACCGCTGCGCCGCGTCGTGCCGCTCGACATCTTCCCGACCAGCATCGTGGCGAGCGCGCTGGTCCAGAAAAGCTATTCGGTGAACTACCCCGGCGAATTCGGTGGCGGCGTCATCAACCTCACCACCCGCGCCGTTCCCGAAAAGACGACGTTCTCGATCGGCACGTCGCTCGGCGTCGATACCGAGACGACCGGCCGCCTCGGCTACACCTATTATGGCAGCGACACCGATTTTCTCGGCTATGACGACGGCGAACGCAACGTTCCGCAGGCGATCAAGGATGCCGGCCGCAACGGCACCTCGCTCGGTTCCGCGCAGATCCTGAACCTGTCGAACGCGCGCACCACCTTGCTCCGCCGCAACACCGACGTGCCCGCCAATTTCTCGGGCGACCTGAACTTCGGCACCGCCAAGGACATTGACGGCGGCCGCATCGGCATGGTGCTGTCCGGCGGCATCGACAATGGCTGGCGCACGCGTAACGCGATCCAGCAGGCCACCGACGATCAGCAGGGCAATGCCCAGCGCGACTTCCGCACCGTCCTGACCGACAACCGCGTGATCGTGAACGGCCTGCTCGGGCTCGGCGGCGAATTCGGCGATCACCGCGTCCGCTTCACCAACGTGTATATCCACGACACGCTGAAGCAGAGCCGGCTCGGTGCCGGTACGGACGTCAACATCCCCGCGATCCCCGGCATCCCGACCGTGATCGAACAGAACACCAATTTCTTCGAACGCCAGCTCATCACCACGCAGGGCGTGGGCGAGTTCAAGTTCGGCGATTTCGGTGTCGATCTCCGCGGTAGCTATGCGAACACGTTCCGCAAGTCGCCCTACGAGCGCGCGTTTGTGTACCAATATGACAATGTGCTGGCCAAGGACTATGTCAACAGCCTCAGCGGCAACCAGTCCGCCACGGTCGCCTTCAGCAACCTGAACGAAGACCTCTGGAGCGGTGCCGCCGATCTCAGCTACAAGATCACCGGCGCGACACCGATCCGCCTTTCGGCCGGCTATGCCTATAACGACACGGACCGGACCTCCAGCCGCTTCACGTTCCGCTATATCGGCCCCAACGCCGCGCCGCTGAACCAGACAGTGTCGCAGCTGCGGCCCGACTTCCTGCTGTCCGACGCCACGATCCAGCAATATGGCATCACGCTGCAGAACACGTCGACGGCGCAGGGTGCGGCCGAATATGAGGCGTCGCTGCGCGTCCATGCCGGCTATGTCCAGGCCGAGGTGGAGGCGAGCAGCACGCTGCGCGCGACGGCCGGTGTTCGCTACGAAACCGCGCTCGAAACGGTCCGGCCGATCGGCGCGGTGTCGATACCCACCAATCTCGACAACAACTACTGGCTGCCCGCCGCCACCGTGACGTGGAACTTCGTCCCCGACATGCAGCTCCGCCTGCACGGATCGAAGACGCTGGCCCGCCCGCAGTTCCGCGAACTTGCCCCGCAGATCTACCAGGATTTCGAATCGGATCGCCAGTTCATCGGCAACCCGTTGCTGGTCGATTCGCAGCTCTACAACGCAGAGGCGCGGTACGAATGGTTCTTCGCGCGTGACCAGCGGTTCAGCGCCGCCGGTTTCTTCAAGAAGATCAAGAACCCGGTCGAGGCGATCGCCACCTTCACGTCCGACGGCCGTCTCCAGACCGGCTTCTCGAACGCACCCGAGGCGCAGCTCTACGGCGGCGAGGTCGAGTTCCAGAAATATATCCCGCTCGACGGTCTCGGCGGGTCGCTCTTCGCCACGCGCCGGCTCGTCCTGGTCGCGAACTATTCCTACACCAAGTCCAAGATCAAGGCCGGCGACGAACAGGTCCCCGACCCGATCCAGTCAAGCGGCGTCCCGCGCTTCCAGACCGCGAACCTGCTGTTCCGCGACGGCGCGGCCCTCGTGGGCCAGTCGGATCACCTCGTGAACTTCCAGATCGGGGTCGAGGATACCGCAAAGCTGTCGCAGCTGACCCTGCTGGTGAACTATGCCAGCGACCGCGTCACCAACCGCGGCCCGGTCAGCTCCGGCGTCCGCCTGCCCGACCTGGTCGAACGGCCCGGCATCCGGCTCGACTTCGTGGCCCGCCAGGGTTTCGAATTCTACGGCGCCCAGCTGGAATTCAAGGCGGAAGGGCGCAACCTCCTGCGCACCAACTACCGCGAATCGCAGGACTTCGGCGATCGCCGCATCCTCATCAACCAGTATGACCTCGGCCGCACCTTCTCGCTCGGCGTCGGGGTGAAGTTCTAGGACTGACCCCCGTTCCATCGCGCGGCATCCCGGCTCAGCCCTGGGATGCCGTGCGGGACGGCCGCGATACCCATCGGGCGACGAGCCATGCTCCCACCGTCATCCTGACGGAAGTCAGGATCCATTATCACTACGGTCGGGTCAGACTCGTCCGTAGTGATAATAGTTCCGGCGTTCGTTGGGTTGACGGTCGATTACGAGAGAACATCCACCACTTACCCAGAACGTAGCCGGACGTCAGTGCCATAGTCCCGCCCACGCTCGGCAGACTGTGCGGCTACGCGGCGAGACGCGCCTCGAACTGCGGGATAACCTTCTTAAGTCGGCTCAGTTTCTGATCCGTTCGAGCTTGTCGAGAACCCTGTGCCAGTTCTCGACAGGCTCGAACCGAACAGGATCGTGACATTCAGCCGGCGTCCAAGCCGTCAAACTCCAAACCTACCAATCCCCCTGAGCGCGCCTCTCCGGAGGCCGCTCAGAACATGCGTGCCGACCCACCAAGCTCATCCCCAGGGTCGCTCGCGGAACCACTTGGTCACGATATACTTCACCCCCCGCCGCACCTTCATCCCGTGGTGCAGCGTCGCCGGGTTCACGCGCCCATCGGCGCCCAGATTGTTCCAGCAGGCCAGCTTGCCCGTTTCCGGCCGCAGCATCTTGTCGATCGTCTTGAACCGCGTCGCGCCGCCTTCCTCCGGTTCGTTCAGGTAGATCATCGCCGTCCAGGTCCGCTGCCCCGCAACCGCGCAGAACCGGTGATAATCGATCCCGTCCGGTTCGAAATAGTCGGTATGCGCCTTGAATTCCTGACCGACGGCGTAACGCTGCCCCTGCAACGGTTCGCCGTGCGCCGGATCGATCGACAGCAGCGCCGCGATCCTCGCGTCGATCCCGCCGATACGCGGATCGCGCGGGTCCAGGTCGCAGGTTTCGCTCGTCCGGAACGCCGGCTCCCCGCCATCGTCCGCGATGGTCGAGGGCCGCCGCCCCGCATCGATCGCCCTGATCAGATAGGCGCAGTCGTCGGGGTCGAGGAACGCCTTGGCGATCCGCAGATCGACCAACCGATTGGGCACGCGCTGCACCCGTTCCGACCCAACACCCGGCATCGCTACCTCCCGTTCCGCACGGTTCCATGGCCCGTCGTCCAAAGACGGGCAAGGGGCCGGACCATCACCGGTCCGGCCCCGCCATCCTCACGCTGCCGTCTTCAACGATGCCAGGTCGATGACGAAGCGATATTTGACGTCGCTCTTCACCATTCGTGCATAGGCGGTCTCGATATCGGCAATATCGATCATCTCGATATCGGCGGTCAAACCGTGCGCCTGGCAGAAATCGAGCATCTCCTGCGTCTCGGCGATGCCGCCGATCAGCGATCCGGCAATCGCCCGCCGCTTGAAGATCAGGTTGGCGACCGACGGCGACGGATGCGCATGCTCGGGCACGCCGACCAGCGTCATCGTGCCGTCGCGCTTCAGCAGCGCGGTGAACGCGTCCAGGTCGTGGCTCGCCGCCACCGTGTTCAGGATGAAGTCGAAGCTGTTGGCATGCGCCGCCATCGCGTCCGCATCCTTGGACACAATCAGGTCGGTCGCGCCCAGTCGCCTGGCGTCGTCGCGCTTGTTCGGCGACGTGGAGAAGACATACACCTCGGCCCCGAGCGCAGCCGCGATCTTGACGCCCATATGGCCAAGGCCCCCCAACCCGACGATCCCGACCTTCTGCCCCGGTCCTACCTTCCAGTGCTTGAGCGGCGAATAGGTGGTGATCCCCGCGCAAAGCAGTGGCGCAACGGCGGCCAGATCCTTTTCGTCATGGCCGATCTTCAGGACGAACCCCTGATCGACGACGATATGGTCGGAATAGCCGCCGAACGTATGGCCGCCCAACACCGGGTCCGGCCCGTTATAGGTGCCGACGAACCCCGTCGTCTCGCAATATTGCTCTTCTCCGTCGGTGCAGGACGGGCACTGGCCGCAACTGTCGACCATACAGCCGACACCGACGATATCGCCGGCTGTGAACTTGGAGACATCGTTGCCGACGGCGGCCACGCGGCCGACGATCTCGTGGCCGGGAACGCAGGGGTACAGCGTCCCGTCCCATTCGCCGCGCGCGGTGTGCAGGTCGGAATGGCAGACGCCGCAGAACAGGATGTCGATCGCGACGTCGTTCGGCTGCGGATCGCGACGTTCGAAGCTGAAGGGCGCAAGCGGCGC
This sequence comes from Sphingomonas montana, assembly GCF_001956315.1. GTDB lineage: Bacteria > Pseudomonadota > Alphaproteobacteria > Sphingomonadales > Sphingomonadaceae > Sphingomonas_R > Sphingomonas_R montana. The sequence continues at coordinate 175,331 of NZ_MOLY01000045.1, forward strand.
GGCGGGGGCCTGCGCGGCATAGCCGTGGGCGGTAATGGTCATGGCAAGATCCTTGGAAACTGGATGCACAATGCTCGGGCAACCGTGCGGTACAGATATGGGAGCCGCACCCCGATCCACCACCCCACGTTCCGGACGACCTCGGTAATCCAGGTCAACAAACATAGCGACGCCGCCTCACACGCGGGCTTTGCCGGTCCGAACTAAGGATCGACCAGCCATAATCATCCGCGGCGTCGAACCTCGGGACGGATTACCGCGTCGGGCGCGCTGCGTGTGAAGCGCCGGCTTTCGGCTGCAAGTCCAGGATGGCGGGTGACGGCGGGATAAAACCGAACCCGACCTGAATTCCGCGTCACGCCGCCCAGGCGGTCAGATCCTCTTCCTGCCCGATCAGCGCGAGGCCATGAGCGATCGACGTCAGTTCGCCGCCGGTCGCGATCCGGTCGCTGCCGAACCGCGCGTCGAACAATGCGCGCACCGCGGGGATCAGCGACGATCCGCCGGTCAGGAAAACCCGGTCGACCGCGTCCGCCGGCACGCCCGCTTCCGCCAGTGCCCGGTCGATCGTGGCCGCGATGCGGTCGAGATCCTCGGCGATCCAGCCCTCGAACGCCTCGCGCGTCACCACCGCTTCAATGTCGATGCCGCCGCCGTGGAACCGGAACGGCGCGCTCTCCGCGGTCGACAGGGCGCGCTTGCACGCCCCTACCGCATCGTAGAGCGTATAGCCCAGTTCGTGATCGATCACGGCGATCATCCGTTCGATCGCGGCTGGATCGACCGCCGCCTTGGCCAGCTTCGCCAGTTCGTCCAGCGTCCGGCGGTTGCGCATCAGCGCCAGCCGCGACCAGTCGGCAAAATCGGCATAATAGCTCCGCGGGACCTCCAGCAGCTTGCCGAACGAGCGGTACTGCCCGCCCTTCCCCAGCATCGGCAGGACCAGCCGATCGACGATCCGGTAGTCGAACCGGTCGCCGGCGATCCCGATACCGGCATGGCCCAGCGGCGCGCACCGCCGCGCGGCACCGGGTGCGGCGACCCGCACCACCGAGAAATCGCTCGTTCCGCCCCCGAAATCGGCAACTAGAATCGTCGCGGCGTGCGTCAACCGCGTGGCATAGCTGAACGCCGCCCCCAGCGGTTCGTACACGTAATGGACGGCACCGGCACCGGCGCGTGCCCCGCCGAACCCTGCGAACATCGCGTCGTACCGCGTCCGCGCCAAGGCGGGGTCGGGGCGCGCGCCCGCATATTCCACGGGCCGCCCGACCACGATCCGATCGGGCAACGGCGCGTCGAGCCGCGAACCGCCATGCGTCACCAGCCGGTCCAGAAACGTCCGGCCCAGTTCCTCGAACCTGTATCGCCGGTCGAACACCGATGCCGTCTCGAAACTCGCACTGGCCGCCACCGACTTGAACGATTGCAGGAACCGGCTGTTCTGCGGATCCTCCAGATATTCGTCGATCGCCCACGGCCCCGCCTCCACGGCAAGCCCGCCACGCGCGCCCGCGTCCTGCCAGAAACACAGCGCGGAACGGAACACCGCACCACGGTCCGCATAGCCGATCAGGTCGGCGGTCCCCGCCGTGCCCGCCAGCGCGACCACGCTGTTGGTGGTACCGAAATCGAGCCCCAGCGCCGCTGGCCGGTCCGCGAATGTCATAAGCGTGCGATCCCGCTCGGATGGATGGCCGGCGCTCCTACCGCGAACCCTGCCACCATGCCAGCCCATCGCGATGGCGGGTCGACGCTGCAAAGTTGACGGGAAGCGCACTCCCGCCCCCGTCATCCTGCTGCGCCCGCCAGCAGATCAGCGCCGCCCCGCAACCGCCAAAGAGCTACAGCAGCACCCGCTCCAGCTTGGCGAGCGCATCCAGGTCGCTCTGCGCGTCGATATCCATCAGCGGCTTCAGCAACCCGTCGCGCAGGTCGTAGACCCAGCCATGCAGTTTCAGCTTGCGCCCGGCGGCGAACGCCGCGGCGACCGGCGGCGTGGCGGCCAGATGCAGCAACTGCGCCCGGACATTATATTCGACCAGACGGTTCACCCGCGATTCGCGATCCGGCATCGCGTCGATTTCGGCCCGGTGGTCGGCATGGACCGTCCGGACATTGGCCAGCCAGTCGCTGATCGGCCCCGTCGCACTCGTGTCCAGCGCACCGATGATCCCGGTGCAGCCATAATGGCCGCACACGATGATGTCGTTCACCTCCAGTGTCTCGACCGCGAATTGCAGGACCGCCATCAGGTTCAGGTCCTCGACATGGACCAGGTTGGCGATGTTGCGGTGGATATACAGCCCGCCGGGCGGCGCCTGCGTGATCTGGTCCGGCGCGACCCGGCTGTCGGAACAGCCGATCCACAGAAATTCCGGCCGCTGCCCCTTCATCTGGCGCGTGAAGAATTCCGGGTCGAACTCATGCTGTTCGGCGGCCCAGGCCATGTTGGCCAGGATCAGTTGCTGGGTTTCCTTCATGCGAACCGCACCTCTTTCAGCGGGGCATCGATCTGCCGCGCGCTGCGCCCCGAAAGGTCGCCCTTCACCAGCACGGCGATGTCGCGATAGGGCGCGCCTTTGATGAATGCGTTGATGATGTCGATATTGTCGTCGTCGACATAGCTGGTGCTGGACAGGTCGATCAGCACGTCGCGCCCGTCCGGCACCCGTTCCAGCGCCGCCTGCAACTGCGGCTTGTGGATGAAATACAGGTCACGGCGCGCCCGCACCATGCAGGCCTCCGGCGTCTCGACATAGCTGATGACCTGCCGGAAATTGCGCGCGATCACGAAGACGAAGCCGACGACCAGCCCGATCGCGATACCTTCCAGCAGATCGGTGAACAGGATTGCCACCACCGTGACGAAGAACGGCACGAACTGGCGGTATCCCTGCTTGTACCGCTGCCAGTACAGGGCCGGCTTGGTCAACTTGTACCCGGTCTGGATCAGGATCGCCGCCAGCGCCGCCAGCGGGATCATGTTGAGCACGAACGGGATCGCGACGACGCTCAGCAGCAGCCAGAATCCGTGCAGGATGGTCGACAGCCGGCTGTCCGCGCCCGCGCCCACATTGGCCGAACTGCGCACGATCACCGACGTCACCGGGATGCCGCCGAGCAGCCCGGACACGATGTTGCCCGTACCCTGCGCCAGCAGTTCGCGGTTCTTGTCGGTCACGCGCCGCTTCGGATCGATCTCGTCCACCGCCTTCACGCTCAGCAGCGATTCCAGGCTGGCGACGATTGCCACGGTCAATGCGGTCGTCCAGACGAACCCGGATCCGATCGCGGTGAAATCCGGCAATTGGAACAGCCCCAGGAATTCGCGCGCCGACGCCACCACCGGCACGTTCACCAGATGTGTCTGCTGCACCGCATATTGCGGGGCGAACCGGTACAGCGCCATGTTGGCGAATATGCTGAACGCCACCACCACCAGCGGCCCGGGCAGCAGCTTTAACGGACCGTCCTTCGGCTTGGCCTTTTCCCACCAGAACAGGAAGATGATCGAGATCAGCGCGATCCAGGCCGGCCCGACCAGCACTTCTTCGCGAATGGTGTAGGCGATCGTGGACAGCGTGTTGCGTCCGTCCTCCTGAAAGAAGCGAAAGCTGCCCTCATAATCGCCGTCATAACCGATCGCGTGCGGAAACTGTTTCAGGATCAGGATGATGCCGATCGCGGCCAGCATGCCGGTGATGACCGACGAGGGCACGAATTCCGCCAGCACGCCACCGCGGGTCAGCGAGAAACCGATCTGGATGACGCCCGCCAGCAGCACCGCCAGCAGGAAGGTCTGGTAACTCGGCGCGGCCTCGATCGCGGTCAGCACGATCGCGGTCAGCCCGGCCGCCGGCCCGCTGACCGACAACGGCGACCGGCTGACGAACCCGATGACGATCCCGCCGACCACACCGGAGATCAACCCCGCGAACAGCGGCGCCCCGGATGCCAGCGCCACGCCCAGGCACAGCGGCAACGCGACCAGCGCCACCACGATCGATGCGGGCAGGTCGCTGCGCCAGCTTCTGAACAGACCGGGTGCCGTCACTTGGGGTTCCTCGCTACCAATCGACCGCATCTAGCCCACCGAGGAACCCCCAAGCGACCCCCGACCGCCCCGAGACATACTTCCTTACAAATGCACAGCCCGACACAGTCGCCACGGAAAAGCCCTCTCCCCGCCGGAGAGAGGGTTGGGGAGAGGGGCGGTGGCTTGAGAAGACCGAGCCTCACCCCAAACAGCCAATCCCGGCAAACCGCACACGCACCACTGCCCCCCGCACTCTGCGACGGACATCGCCGTACCAAGCACGTTCCCCCGCGGACGCGGGGGTCCAGCTTGAACCCACCCCGAACCTCACCGCCGCAAACCAACCTGGATCCCCGCGTCCGCGGGGATCCGTTAGATCGGACCACTGGTTTTTGGGGCCATTGGCACTGCACCAACAAGCCCGACACGCTTGACTCCCCCACCCCAGCCCCTAAACCCCGCGACGGGCCACGCCGCCCCAACGCGGCGCGTGCTCTCTGTGAGGAGAGACTATATGACTGCACGTCCCGACGCCGCACCTGCGCGTCCGTTTTTCTCGTCCGGTCCCTGCGCGAAACCGCCCGGCTGGTCCGTCGATACACTCGCCACCGCATCGCTCGGCCGCTCGCACCGGTCCAAGATCGGCAAGGCGCGTCTCGCCAAGGCGATCGACCTCACCCGCGAAATTCTCGGCGTCCCTGCCGACTACCGCATCGCGATCGTACCCGCGTCCGATACCGGTGCGGTCGAAATGGCGATGTGGACGATGCTGGGCCAACGCCCCGTCACGGTCGCCGCCTGGGAAAGCTTCGGCGAAGGCTGGGTGACCGATGCGGTCAAGCAGCTCAAGATCGATCCGGTCGTCGTCAAGGCACCGTACGGCGAACTGCCCGACATGGCCGCGATCGATCCGTCGCACGATCTCGTCTTCACCTGGAACGGCACCACATCCGGCGTGCGCGTGCCGAACGGCGACTGGATCGCCGCGGACCGCGCCGGGCTGACCATCAACGACGCCACCTCCGCGGTCTTCGCGCAGGCGATCGACTGGGCCAAGTGCGACGTCACCACCTTCTCCTGGCAGAAGGTCATGGGGTCGGAGGGCGGCCACGGCATGCTGATCCTCAGCCCGCGCGCCGTCGAACGACTCGAAAGCTACGTGCCCGACCGCCCGCTGCCGAAAATCTTCCGGCTGACCGCCAAGGGCAAGCTGATCGAAGGCCTGTTCAAGGGCGAGACGATCAACACCCCCTCGATGCTCGCGACCGAGGACTATATCGCCAGCCTGGAATGGGCGCAGTCGATCGGCGGCCTGCCCGAATTGTTCGCACGCGCCGACCGCAACGCCGCGGCGCTCGACGCCTGGGTGCAGCGTACGCCCTGGATCGAACATCTCGCCGCCGACCCGGCGATCCGTTCAAACACAAGCGTGTGCCTTAAATTCGCCGGCCTGTCCGACGACGCGGCCACCGCGATCGAGAAGAAGATGGTCAGCCTGCTCGAGGCGGAAGACGCCGCCTACGATCTCGGCTCCTACCGCGACGCGCCCCCCGGCCTGCGCATCTGGTGCGGCGCCACCGTCGACACCGCCGACATCGAAGCGCTCGGCCCCTGGCTCGACTGGGCCTACGCGCAAGCGACGGCCTGACACGTCTAAAGCCCTCTCCCCTCCAGGGGAGAGGGTTGGGAGAGGGGAGCAACGCCACCGGCAGCCCCCGCCCTCCCCGTCATTCCCCTCTCCCCGACCCTCTCCCCCCCAAGCCCTTCTTGGAACGCGGAGAGGGAGCAGAAGGCAGAAACCCTATGCCAAAAGTCCTCATCTCCGACAAAATGGATCCCCGCGCCGCCCAGATCTTCCGCGAACGCGGGGTCGAGGTCGACGAGATCACCGGCAAGACCAAGGACGAGCTGATCGCCATGATCGGCAGCTATGACGGCCTCGCGATCCGCTCCTCGACCAAGGTGACCAAGGAGGTCCTGGCCGCCGCGACGAACCTCAAGGTCGTCGGCCGCGCCGGCATCGGCGTTGACAATGTCGACATTCCGGCAGCCTCGGCCGCCGGCGTCGTCGTCATGAACACCCCGTTCGGAAACTCGATCACCACCGCCGAACATGCCATCGCGCTGATGTTCGCGCTCGCCCGCCAGCTTCCGGAAGCCGACGCATCGACGCAGGCCGGCAAGTGGGAGAAGAACCGCTTCATGGGTGTCGAGCTGACATCCAAGACGCTCGGCCTGATCGGCGCGGGCAACATCGGCTCGATCGTCGCGGACCGTGCGCGCGGGCTGAAAATGAAGGTCGTCGCGTTCGATCCGTTCCTAACCCCCGAACGCGCGATCGAACTCGGGATCGAGAAGGTCACGCTCGACGAACTGCTCGCCCGCGCCGACTTCATCACGCTCCACACGCCGCTTACCGATTCGACGCGCAACATCCTGTCGGCCGAAGCGCTCGCCAAGACCAAGCGCGGCGTCCGGATCATCAACTGCGCGCGCGGCGGCCTGATCGACGAGGTCGCCCTGAAGGCGGCGATGGACAGCGGCCAGGTCGGCGGCGCGGCACTCGACGTGTTCGTCGAGGAACCGGCCAAGGCATCGCCGCTGTTCGGCACGCCCAACTTCGTCTCCACCCCGCATCTCGGCGCATCGACCACGGAGGCGCAGGTCAACGTCGCGATCCAGGTCGCCGAACAGATGGCCGATTTCCTCATGTCGGGCGGCGTCACCAACGCGCTGAACATGCCCAGCCTGTCCGCGGAGGAAGCCCCCAAGCTCAAGCCCTACATGGCGCTCGCCGAACGGCTCGGCAGCCTCGTCGGCCAGCTTGAGGGCGAGATCACCGCGGTCGCGATCGAGACCGAGGGTGCGGCCGCCGACCTCAACCAGAAGCCGATCACCGGTGCGGTGCTGGCCGGGCTGATGCGGGTCTATTCCGACACGGTGAACATGGTGAACGCGCCGTCGCTGGCCAAGGAACGCGGGCTCGACGTGCGCGAAATCCGCCACGACCGCGACGGCAATTATTCCACGCAGGTCCGCGTCACCGCCTCCACCCCGCACGGCGACCGCTCCGTCGCCGGCACGCTGTTCGCCGACGCCGCCCCGCGACTGGTCGAGATCTTCGGCGTGAAGATCGAAGCCGACCTCGCCGGCACGATGCTCTACGTGGTGAACGAAGACGCCCCCGGCTTCATCGGCCGCCTCGGCGGCGCGCTGGGCGAGGCCGGCATCAACATCGGCACCTTCCACCTAGGCCGCCGCGCCGCCGGCGGCGAAGCGGTCCTGCTGCTCTCGGTCGACTCCGCACTGTCGGAGGACGTGCTGGCCCAGGTCAAGGCACTGCCGGGCGTGAAGGTGGCAAAGACGCTGCGGTTCTAACCGCTACCGAAAGGCCCTCTCCCCTCCGGGGAGAGGGTTGGGAGAGGGAAGCAACGGTGAAGCGCACCGAGACGCTGACCGACCGCGCCAAACAGCTCCGCACGAACCAGACCGCGCCGGAACAGGCGCTCTGGAAACTCCTCCGCGCCCGCCGCCTGTCCGGCACAAAGTTCACTCGCCAAGTCCCAGTCGGCTCGTACATCCTCGACTTCGCGGCACGCACCCAAAAACTGGCAATCGAACTGGATGGGGATACACATGCGACCCAAGTGGCGTATGACGCCGCCCGAACCGAGTTTCTCCAGGCGCAGGGCTACCGCGTGATCCGCTTAACCAATGCCGACGTGATGGGGAACCGCGAGGGCGTTCTCGACTCCATACTGGCAGCTCTTGCGTCCCCCCCTCTCCCCAACCCTCTCCCCGTTGGGGAGAGGGGGCAGGAAGGCGGAACACGACAGGCCCCCTCGTTCCTCCGGGGAGAGGATTGGGGAGAAGGGTTGCTACGCCCGAAGGATATTAAATGACCAACGGCCTCCTCCCCGAAGGTCTTCGCGACCGCCTCCCGCCCCATGCGGAGGCGGCATCGCGCCTACTCCACCGCGTCATCGTGGCGATCGGGCGGCACGGCTACGACCGCGTCTCCCCCCCGCTCGCGGAATATGAGGAGGAACTGGTCGGCCGGCTGAAGTCGGCGCGCCGGCAGGATCTGCTGCGCTTCGTCGATCCCGTGTCGCAACGCACGCTGGCGCTGCGCCCCGACATCACCGGCCAGGTCGGGCGCATTGCCGCCACCCGCATGGGTCACCGCCCGCGTCCGCTCCGTCTCGCCTATGGCGGCCCCGTCCTGAAGCTCCGCGCGACGCAGCTGCGGCCCGAACGCGAACTGACGCAGGCCGGCGCAGAGCTGATCGGCACCGCCGCGGTCCCTGCCATCGTCGAAATCCTGCGCGTCGCGATCGAGGCGCTGGAGGCCGCGGGCGTTACCAACATCACGATCGACCTGACGCTGCCCGACCTGGTCGAAACGCTCGCCGCCGGCCCGCTGCCCGTCGCCCCCGACCAGCTCGGCCGGCTCCGCGACGCGCTCGACGCGAAGGATGCCGGCGCATTGGCGGGGATCGGCGCGGCGGACTATCTGCCGCTGCTCCAGGCCGCCGGTCCGCTGCCCGCGGCACTCGCCCGGCTGCGCACGCTCAGCCGCTGGGAGATCCTCGACCAGCGGATCGCCGCGATCGCCGCGATCACCACCGCGCTCGACGGTCGCGTCGCCTTCACGCTCGATCCCACCGAACGGCAGGGCTTTGAATATCAGAGCCTGATCGGCTTCTCGCTGTTCGCCGGAGGCTTGCGCGGCGAGGTCGGTCGCGGCGGATCCTATGCCATCCTGCAGGCCGACGGCACGGCCGAGCCTGCGGTCGGCTTCTCGCTCTACATCGATCCGCTGGTCGATGCCGGGCTGGGGCAGGAACCTTCGCGCCGCGTCTTCGTGCCGCTCGGGTCCGATCCCGCCGCCGCCCGCGCGCTCCGCGCCGAAGGCTGGGTCACGGTCGCCGCGCTGACCGATGCCGACACGCCCGCCGGGTGCACGCACCGCATGGTTGGCGCGATCGCCGAACCGCTCTAAGGCGCGGCTTTACTTCTGCCCGCAGCAACAGAACGGGCGGGCACCCGGCAACGAACAGGACTCACCGAGCATGGCCAACGTCACCGTCATCGGCGCCCAGTGGGGCGATGAAGGCAAGGGCAAGATCGTCGACTGGCTGGCCGAACGCGCCGACATCGTCGTGCGGTTCCAGGGCGGTCACAATGCCGGCCACACTTTGGTCGTGGACGGCAAGGTCTACAAGCTGTCGCTGCTCCCCTCTGGCATCGTCCGCGGCACGCTCAGCGTCATCGGCAACGGCGTCGTGCTCGACCCCTGGCATTTCCGCGACGAGGTGGCGAAGCTCGCCGCGCAGGACGTGGCGATCACCCCGGACAACCTCCAGATCGCCGAAACCTGCCCGCTGATCTTGCCGTTCCACCGCGACTTGGACGGGCTGCGCGAGGATGCGTCGGGCGCCGGGAAGATAGGCACCACCCGCCGCGGCATCGGCCCGGCGTACGAGGACAAGGTCGGCCGCCGCGCGATCCGCGTCTGCGATCTCGCCCATCTGGACGATCTCGGGCCGCAGCTCGACCGGCTGCTCGCGCATCACGACGCGCTGCGCGCCGGGTTCGGCGAGGCCCCGATCGACCGCGCCCGGCTGCTCGCGGACCTGGCCGAGATCGCCGACGTCATCCTGCCCTTCGCCAGCCCCGTCTGGCGGACGCTGGGCGAGGCGCGCGCGCAGGGCAAGCGCATCCTGTTCGAAGGCGCGCAGGGCGTGCTGCTCGATGTCGACCATGGCACCTACCCGTTCGTCACCTCGTCCAACACGGTCGCCGGCACCGCCGCGTCGGGGTCCGGCCTCGGCCCAAGCGCGCCGGGCTTCGTGCTGGGCATCGTCAAGGCGTACACGACGCGCGTCGGTTCCGGCCCGTTCCCGACCGAGCTGGAGGACGAGACCGGCACGCGGCTGGGCGAGCGCGGCCACGAATTCGGCACCGTCACCGGCCGCAAGCGCCGCTGTGGCTGGTTCGACGCGGTGCTCGTCCGGCAGTCCGCCGCCGTGTCCGGCATTACCGGCATCGCGCTGACCAAGCTCGACGTGCTCGACGGGTTCGCGGAACTCCGCATCTGCACCGGCTATGATCTCGACGGCCGGCACTATGACTATCTCCCGCCGCACCCGAACGATCAGGCGCGCGTGAAGCCGATCTACGAAACGATCGAGGGCTGGTCCGAATCGACCGCCGGCGCGCGCAGCTGGGCCGACCTGCCGGCGCAAGCGATCAAGTATATCCGCCGCGTCGAGGAGTTGATTCGCTGCCCGGTGGCGCTCGTGTCGACCAGTCCGGAACGCGACGACACCATCCTCGTCCGCGATCCGTTCCAGGACTGACGCGATCACGTCGCTGTTGCTGCTGGTGTCGGCGCTGGCCTGTTGCTGGTTCATGCCCGGCCCGGTGGGCGGGACCGGCGCACTGGCGTTGGCGGCGCTGGCCGGGCTGACCTTTCCGGATACGGACCAGTTCCTGCCGCTGTTGCGCCATCGCAGCGCGGTGACGCACAGCATGCTGATCGTGCTGGTCTGCCTGGCCGATCGCCGGCTGCATCCGGTTGCCGCCGGTCTGGCGCTGGGCATCGGCTTTCACCTCGCGGCGGACTGCTTCCCCGTATCGATGCGCGGTTTCGCCACTGTGAAGATGCCGTTCGCCGGAACGCTCGATACGCAGAATTCCTATATCTGGCTGGCAGCCAATGCGGTTGCAGGCAGCTATGTCTTCGGCATGCTGGTCGAACGGCTCTACGGTCCGCAGATGCAGATCGCCGCGATGGTGGGCGCGCTGCTGCTCGGCGCGACCTATCTTGCGGGCGTGCCCGGCGGCTTCCGCGCGCTGGCGGTCTATGCCGCGATCTTCTGGGTCGGCTGGCGCCTGCATCAGCCGGCGGTAAGCTGAAGCCCTCTCCCCCGACGGGGAGAGGGTCGGGAGAGGGGGCGTGGCCTGGCGGCTGCCCATTCAAGAACGAAACAGCGTAGTTCGCGACACACCCGGTCAGCAACTCTTGCAGGCGACGACTTCAGCTCAGGCCAAGCCCCTCTCCCCGCAGGGGAGAGGGAGAAGGGTTTCAAACCGCAAAGACCCCTTCGATCACCGTCACGCACCGCCCGGTCAGCACGACCCGGTCCCCCGCCACCCGGCACCGCATGTCGCCGCCGCGCGCGCTCGCCTGATGCGCCGTCGTCTCCGGCCGCCCCAGCCGGGCCGACCACCAGGGTGCCAGCGCAGCATGCGCCGAACCCGTCACCGGATCCTCGTCAACGCCCCAGGCCGGCACGAACACCCGGCTGACCATGTCGGTGCGGTCGCCCGGCGCGGTGCAGATCGCCATCAGGCGGATGGCCGCCAGCGCCTTCATGTCGGGGGCCAGCGCGCGCACCGCCGCCTCGTCCGGCAACAGGATCACCGCGGTTTCCTGCACCGGCGGAGCCGAGAAGAACACCGGCGCATCCACAACGCCGAGCGCCGCGAGCAGTGGTGCCACCCGAACATCGCCTGCCGTCGCCGCCGTCATGCCGGTTGCCGGCAGGTCGAGCATATAGCCGTCGTCGGCGCGCCGCACCTCCAGCACACCCGCCTGCCGCGTCGCGAACCGGACGTGGGTCAGCGACAGGTCGTCGCCCAGCAGCACATGCCCGGCCGCCAGCGTCGCATGGCCGCACATCGCGATCTCGCTCGTCGGCGTGAACCAGCGCAGTTCATGGTCCGCCGGGCCGCCCGGCGTCGCCAGCAGGAACGCGGTTTCGGACAGGTTGTTTTCCGCCGCGATCGCGGTCAGCACAGTGTCGGGCAGCCACGTATCGAGCGGGATGACGGCCGCAGGGTTGCCGGTGAACGGCCGGTCGGCAAAGGCGTCGACCTGCGTGAAACGGGGCATGGCGATCTCTCCTGTGTCGGGTCGGCGGGTCTGCCGCGATCAGACGCCCAGCCGCTTGCCGAACCACGGCGGCGTCACGTCCGCCTCGACCAGCGGATTGTCCGGCTCGTCAATATGCCCCTCGGGGTCGAGGTGGATCAGGATCTCGACCTTGGGGAACGCCGCGCGGATCCGGTCCTCGACCGCGTCCATCACGTCATGCGCGTCGGCCACGGTCATGTCGCGCGCCACGCACATGTGAAACTGCGCGAAGTCGTGCGATCCCGATCGCCGTGTCCGGAAATCATGGATCCCGCGCAGTTCCGGGTGGCGCGCCGCCACTTCAAGAAACGCGTCGCGCTCCGCCTCCGGCCATTCGCGGTCCATCAACTGGTCGATCGCCTGGCTCGATGCCTGGAACGCGCCCCATGCGAGCCACAGCGCGATGGCGATCCCGAACAGCGGGTCGGCCCCCTTCACGCGGAAATACTGGTCCAGCACCAGCGCGCCGATCACCGACAGGTTCAACAGCAGATCCGACTGATAATGCACATTGTCGGCGCGGATCGCCACCGATCCGGTCTGCGCGATGATCCGCCGCTGATAGGCCAGCAACCCGAACGTCGCGACGATCGCCACCACCGACACGGCGATGCCGAACCCCGCATCGTCGGTCGCCTGCACGCCGTTCAGGCTGACCACCGCGCGCCAGCCGATGCCCGCCGCCGATGCGGTGATGAGCGCAACCTGGAACAAGGCGGCCAGCGCCTCCGCCTTGCCGTGGCCGAAGCGGTGGTCGTCGTCCGCCGGCGTCGCGGCCAGCCGTACGCCGTACAGCGTCACCAGCGACGCCAGCAGATCCAGTCCGCTGTCCGCCAGCGACCCCAGCATTGCGACCGACCCGGTATGCCACGCGGCGAACGCCTTCAGCACCATCAGCGCCGATGCGACCGCGACGCTCGCCAGCGCCGCGCGCGACGTCAGTCTGCCGTTCGCCCGGGTCATGGGTATAGCAGTCCTTCCGTCCAGCCGCCCTGCCCGTCCGGCCGGAACAGCCGCCGTTCGTGCAGCCGGTGCGCCCGGTCCTGCCAGAACTCGATCCGGTCCGGCGTCACGCGATATCCCGACCAGTGCGACGGGCGCGGCACCGGGCCGCCGTCGAACCGCGCCTTGATCTCCTCGAACCGGTCGTCGAACGTCTCGCGCCGGTCGAGCGGGCGCGACTGATCGGACGCCCACGCCCCCAGTTGCGAATCACGGCCGCGCGTCGCGAAATAGGCGTCGCCTTCCGCGTCCGACACGCAGCTCACCGCGCCTTCGATCCGCACCTGCCGGCGCAGCGATTTCCAGTGGAACGTCAGCGCCGCGACCCTGGTCGCGAGCAGGTCGCCCGCCTTGCGGCTTTCCAGGTTGGTGTAGAAGACGAACCCCGCATCATGCCCCTTCAGCAACACCATCCGCGCGGACGGTCGGCCGTCGGCGGCGACGGTGGACAGGCACATCGCCTGCGGATCATTCGGTTCGGATGCGGTGGCATCGGCCAGCCAGATATCGAACAGCGCATGCGGGTCGGTGGACATGCCCATCGCCATATCCGAACCGTCGGCGCTTTTCGACCCCGACGATCATGCCGCGGCGGGACAGTTTGCCCTTGCACGACCAAGAAGCACACCCATTTTGCAGCGTGACATATCGGCAACAGTTGGCGTTTCCCGGAAAGGGCGCGAAAGGGGCGCATGGCGGATCTTTATTCAAAGCTGAACGTGGCACGCGGCGCGAGCGAGGCGGACGTCAAGAAGGCGTATCGCAAGCTCGCCAAGGAGCTGCATCCCGACCGCAATCGCGACAATCCGAAGGCGTCGGAGAAGTTCTCGGAAATCACGCAGGCCTACGACCTGCTGTCCGACAAGGACAAGCGCGCGCAATATGACCGTGGCGAGATCGACGAGAACGGCCAGCCCAAGGCCGCGTTCGGCTATGGCGGCAGTCCGTTCGGCGGCCAGGGTCAGGGCGGGCGCCGACCCGGTACCGCCGGCGGCTATGGTGGTGCCGCGCCGGAGGCCGGTGATTTCGGCGATATCTTCGAAGGGCTGTTCGGCGGCCGGCGTGGCCCCGGCGGCCCGGCCGGCGGGTTCGGCGCGCGCCGCTCGCCGCCGGCCAAGGGCGCGGACATGGCCTACCGCCTGTCCGTATCGTTCGAGGATGCGGCATCGCTCGCCCCGCAACGCGTCACCCTGTCCACCGGCAAGGCGATCGACCTGAAGCTCAGCGTCGATGCAGTCGATGGCAAGCCGATGCGGTTGTCCGGCCAGGGCGAGGAAGGCCCTGGCGGCATCGGCGACGCGATCGTCACGATCGCGATCGATCCGCACCGTTTCTACACGCGCGACGGCGACGACATCCGCATGACCCTGCCGGTCACGCTGGAGGAAGCGGTGCTGGGCGCCACCGTCCGGGTCCCCACCGTCGACGGTCCGGTGAACTTCTCGGTGCCCAAGGGATCGACGTCGGGCAAGACGCTGCGGCTGAAGGAGCGCGGCTTTCACAAGAAGGGCGGCGGCCGGGGCTATCAATATGTAACGCTATCCGTCGATCTGCCGGCGGACGACGCGGAACTGATCGCGTTCGCCGAAAGCCGGCGCGAAACGCACACGCGCAACCCGCGCGCCGCTCTGGGCGTATAGCGCCATACACCTGCGCGACTGCGGAAAGCTTGAGGGGACACGCGTGACGGACCGCAGCAGGACAACCGAGCCGGCGGAAGGCAACCCATCGGAGTCGCTCGGCGACGTTTCGCCCGAATCGCCGGAGGCCCGCGCGCGCCGCCGCCACACCCTCGGTCGTCAGGTCGACAAGGTCCGGCCCGGCACCTATCCGTTCGAGGTGCTGAAACGGGTCGGTATCGGCGTCTATTCCGATGGCTTCATCCATGCCGGCAACATCGCCTATCTGGCGTTGCTGACGCTGTTCCCCTTCTTCATCGTGGCGCTGGCCGTCGCGTCGATCCTGGGGCGCAGCGACGACGGCCTGCGCACCGTCAATTCCTTTCTCGAAACCCTGCCCAACGGCGTGGCAGACCTGCTGCGCGATCCGATCGTGCAGGTGCTGAAGGCGCGCACCGGTTCGCTGCTCTGGCTCGGCGCGTTCGTCGGGCTGTGGACCGTCGGCTCGTTCATCGAAACGATCCGCGACATCCTGCGCCGCGCCTACGGCACCACGTCCAGCCAGCCCTTCTGGCATTACCGGCTGGGATCGGTCGCGATCATCATCGGCTCGGTGATGCTCGCGCTCATCTCGTTCGTGGCGCAGGGCGTGCTGACCGCGGCGGAACAGTTCATCTACCGCCTGCTGCCATGGGCGCAGGATATCGCCGGCTGGGTCGGCCTGTCCCGGCTCGTGCCCGCCGCGCTGATGTTCGGCGCGCTCTACCTGCTGTTCCTGACGCTCACCCCGTCCAAATATCGCTACGGCAGCTGCCCGAAATGGCCCGGCGCGCTGCTGGTCACCATATGGTGGCTGGGCACCACGGCGCTGCTGCCTATGCTGCTCGCCTCGCTCGGGGGTTACGAACCGACCTATGGCGGGCTTGCCGGCACGATCGTGGCGTTGTTCTTCTTCTGGACGGTCGGGCTCGGGATCGTGGTCGGGGCGCATCTCAATGCGGCACTGGCGGAAACGGTCGTCCCGGATATAGAGGGACCGCCGTCCGTTGCGTGACGACGAAGGAGTGACGATGCCCGGTTTGATGGATGGTAAGCGCGGTGTGATCATGGGGCTGGCCAATGATCGGTCGCTCGCATGGGGCATTGCCAAGGCGTTGCGCGCGCAGGGGGCCGAACTGGCCTTCACCTACCAGGGCGACGCCCTCCTCAAGCGCGTGCGCCCGCTGGCCGAAGAGGTCGGGTCCGACTTTCTCGTCGATTGCGACGTCGCGGACATGGCGGCGCTGGACGCCAGTTTCGCGCAGATCGCCGAACGCTGGCCCACCATCGACTTTCTCGTTCACGCGATCGGTTTTTCGGACAAGAACGAGCTGCGTGGGCTCTATGTCGATACCAGCCTCGACAATTTTCTGACGACGATGAACATCTCGGCCTATTCCTTCGTCGCGGTCACCCGCGCCGCACGCGCGATGATGCCGGACGGCGGGTCGATCCTGACGCTCAGCTATTATGGCGCGGAAAAGGTCGTGCCGCACTACAATGTCATGGGTGTCGCCAAGGCCGCGCTGGAAGCCAGCGTGAAATATCTGGCAATGGACCTCGGGCCGGAAAAGATCCGCGTCAACGCGATCTCCGCCGGCCCGATCAAGACGCTGGCCGCCAGCGGGATCGGCGATTTTCGCTACATCCTGAAATGGAACGAGCTGAACAGCCCGCTCCGCCGCAACGTGACGATCGAGGATGTCGGCGGCGCGGGCGTCTACCTGCTGTCCGACCTCGCATCCGGCGTGACCGGCGAGATCCACCATGTCGACGCGGGCTACAACGTCATCGGCATGAAGGCCGAAGACGCCCCTGACATCGCGCTGGCGTGACCAAACTCCCTCTCCCCTCCGGGGAGAGGGTCGGGGAGAGGGTCGGGGAGAGGGGCCGACGGGGAGGCCTCGTGAAACGGTTGCGGCTTGACCCATCGTTGCTCCGCTCTCCCGGAGGAAACAGGGCTGAAACCATGAGCTTCAACACTTTCGGTCGTATGTTCCGCTATACCAGCTGGGGCGAAAGCCATGGCCCGGCGCTGGGCGCGGTCGTCGACGGCTGCCCCCCCGGCCTGGCCCTGTCCGAAGCGGACATCCAGCCGTGGCTGGACAAGCGCCGCCCCGGCACATCGCGTTTCACCACGCAGCGCCGTGAACCCGACACGGTCCGCATCCTGTCCGGCGTGTTCGATGGGCACACCACCGGTACGCCCATCAGCCTGATGATCGAGAATGTCGATCAGCGGTCGAAGGACTATGCCAATGTCGCGGTCGCCTACCGGCCCGGACATGCCGACTATGCCTATGACGCGAAATACGGCTTCCGCGACCCGCGCGGTGGCGGGCGGTCGTCCGCACGCGAAACCGCCGCGCGGGTCGCCGCCGCGGCCGTCGCCCGCGTCGTCATACCGGAGGTCCGGATCCGCGCCTACCTGACCGAGATCGGCGGCGACGTGATCGATCGGGCCGCGCATGACGATGCGGAGATCGACCGCAACCCCTTCTTCTGCCCCGATCCCGCCGCCGCCGCCCGTTGGGAGGTCCTGGTCGACGCGGCGCGCAAGGCCGGGTCCTCGCTGGGCGCGGTCGTGGAATGCGTCGCGGAGGGTGTTCCGGCCGGCTGGGGCGCGCCGCTCTATGCCAAGCTCGACGGTGAGCTCGCCGCCGCGATGATGAGCATCAACGCGGTCAAGGGAGTCGAGATCGGCGACGGGTTCGCCGCCGCCCGGTCGCGGGGTGAGGACAATGCCGATGCAATGCGCCCCGGCGCCGACGGCCGGCCACTGTTCCTGGCAAACCATGCCGGCGGCATTGCGGGCGGCATCGCGACCGGGCAGCCGGTGGTGATCCGCGTCGCGCTGAAACCCACATCGTCCATCCTCACGCCCGTCGAAACGATCGACCGCACCGGTGCCGCCGCCGAAATCGCCACCGCTGGCCGCCACGACCCCTGCGTCGGCATCCGCGCCGCACCGGTGGTGGAGGCGATGATGGCGCTTGTCCTGGCCGACCAGAAACTGCTGCACCGCGGGCAAGTAGGCTGAAACGCCACGCCCGCGTTATATTCGAGCCGAGCGGAACCGATATACGGACGAACCGAGCGACTGACCTTCTCTCCGGACGTTGAGCACACGGATATTCTCGGAAAGGATTTTCCCATGAAGAACCGTCATCTGATGGGCGCATTGATCGCTATCGCTCCGGTCGTCGCCATGGCGCAGGTTGCGACCACGCCGCCGGTCGGCAACGCCTCCGAAAGCGCCACTATGAACAGCGTGACCGCCGGACCGCCCATCGAAACCGCACCGGTTGAGCGCGACACGGATGCGACCACGGACTCGCTCGAAACTGGAACGAACGATCCGCAGACAACGACCGCCACTCCGCCGGCGACAACAACCACCCCGGATCCCATCCAGCCCAAGCCAAAACCCTGAAACAGAACCTACGGCTGGCGAGGGGTGATCAAGCCCAGATTATCAGACCATGATGACCTGGGCTTCAGTCGCATAACTTGATCGGAGTTGAACTGATCTGTCCGCGACCTGTGCCAACGATCAGCGGCCGGGTTGGAGCGCAGGTTTGTATGTAGGTACAGACCGATCGAGCGGGAAATCAGGCAAGTGCCTGCCTCCGCCCTATCATCCCCCTACCGACGACGTCCCACCAGCGTACCGGCGGTGTTGTTCACCCGTTCGAACGTGAAGTCCGGCCATTCACGCTTCCAGCGACGCGCCACCAACCGCTCGCCCGGCCGGGCCGCGTCGTCGAGCAGAACGGTGCCGCCGCTGGGGATACGGTCGAACAACGTCGCTGCCGCACCACGCACCATGGGGTGCAGGAACCATGGTGGTCCGTCGACGATCAACAGGTCGATCCGGTCCGGCAGCGGCACCGGCGCATACCACGCTCCCGGCCAGCCATTGTCCTGATAGTCCAACGGGGCTGCGCGCACCTCCGCGTCCAGCCCACGCGTCGCCACCAGCCGGCGGGTCTCGCCCGCAAATTCTTCGCTGCCGTCAATGCTGACCAGTCGTCCGCCGCCGATCTGGTCCAGGCAGTGCGCCGCGACCAGCGTGCTGGTACCGCCGCCCAGTTCGACCACCGTCCGCGGCCGCCGGTCCAGTATTTCGGCCGCGATGATGTTCAGGAAATCCGCGTCGGCGCGCCAGCTACCCAGATCGGGCAGCGCCGCATCGTCAAGCCCGGTCCGCGCCAGCAACGCCGCCCGCGCCGTCGGGCCACCATCACCCAGGCTCTTCAACAGCCACGGCCAGCCGACCGCACCGGCCGCGCCCACCGCCAGCCATTCGTTCAGCATGCGCATGCCGGATCGTACCCGGTCGATGTCCCGCGTTGCTATCGTCTGCGCGCGGTCACGGGGAAGGGAAATGGGAGCCTCCGTCATCGCTCGCGTGTCCGGCGTGCGATGCGTCGGCATCGGCCGTTCGTCAATCCCATTGCGGCAATGGCTGGACCGGCCGGGACGGGTGGAGACGCGCCGCCCGTCAGGCCGCCTGCACAGCCGCCTGCGTCTCCGCGATCCAGCCACCGCCCAGCACCCGTTCCCCGCCGTAAAAGACCGCCGCCTGCCCCGGCGACACGCCATATTCCGGCAGTTCGAACCGCACATGGTCGCCGTCCAGCCACGCCGGCACCGGTTTCGCCATCGACCGCACCTTGGCCAGCAACGGCCCGGCATGGTCGCCGCCGATCCAGTTCAGATCCTCGATCCGCGCGCCCGCAACCGCCAGCGCCGCGCGCGGCCCCGCCACCACGCGCCGCGCGTCCGGTTCCAGCCGCACGACGTAGAGCGGATACGGACTGCCGCCGATCTCCAGCCCACGGCGCTGCCCCACCGTGAAATGCGCGATGCCGCGGTGCCGGCCCAGCACGCGGCCGTCCATGTCGACGATCTCGCCCGCCTCCGCCGTTTCGGGGCGCAGCCGCTTGACGATGCCGGCATAGTCCCCGTCGGGCACGAAACAGATATCCTGGCTGTCGGGCTTCATCGCGACGGTCAGCCCGTTCTGCGCCGCGATCGCGCGAACCGTGGCCTTCGGCATCCCGCCCAGCGGAAAGCGCAGATAGTCGAGCTGCGCCTGCGTCGTCGCGAACAGGAAATAGCTCTGGTCGCGCGCGGGGTCGATCGCACGGTGCAGCTGCGCGCCGCCGTTCGCCATCACGCGGCGCACATAATGGCCGGTCGCCAGGCAATCCGCGCCCAGCTCGCGCGCGATGCCGAACAGGTCGGTGAATTTTACCCCCTGGTTGCACCGGACGCACGGGATGGGGGTGCGGCCGCGGGCATATTCGTCCGCGAAATCGGCGATCACGTCGTCCCGGAACCGGCTCTCATAATCGAACACATAATGCGCGATGCCCAGCCGGTCGGCCACGGCGCGCGCATCGCGGATATCCTGCCCGGCGCAGCAACTACCCGCCCGTTTCACCGCCGCGCCGTGATCGTACAGCTGCAACGTGACGCCGATCGTCTCCGCCCCGGTCGCCTTGGCGAGAGCCGCCACGACCGAACTGTCGACGCCGCCCGACATCGCGACCACGATCCGCCGACCGCGCAGGGTTTCACCCAGTTGAAATTCTCCGTCCATTGACGGGCCATAGCGCATTTTCTGCGTGATCGGGACCCCGCCCTTTACTTCTGCGAAACCATGCCGGGTTAAGAGGGTGTTCGGCACCACCATTTGGACAGCGGATGGACCTTGGTTTTCACCGGCGCAGCCGCGCCCGCCCGCGCGATGACGCGACGCTTGACTACCACGCGGTGGTGGCCGGACTCGCGGCGGCGCAGGCACGCGGCGTCACCGCGATGGCGGCCGAACGCATCGCCCATGCGACCACCGCCTTTCCGTCGCGCGATGCCGCATTGGTGGTGCTGATGCTGTGCGAACCCGGTTGGGTGCGGGCGGCAGCGGCACTGGGTGGCAGTTTCGATGCCGCCCTGTCCATCAAGTTTCCGCCGCAGAAACCCTGACCGACGATAAACAAAACTGACCGTCGCCTTTACCTTCCCATTTTAGTCTTCCTTATATCCCCGCACTTTACACCGGCAATATTGAGAGTGAGGCCTCCCCCGACAGGCCCAGCGTTCTGAGGTAGTGATGATCGAGAACCAGAAGATCCGACCGGCACAGGTCATCGGCCCGCTCGGCGAACCGTTGACGGTGGACAGCCTGCCGCCGCCGCAGACGACGCGCTGGGTCGTGCGCCGCAAGGCGGAGGTCGTGGCTGCGGTCTCTGGCGGGCTGCTGTCGGTGGACGAGGTCTGCGACCGCTACGGGCTCAGCCTTGAGGAATTCGCCGGGTGGCAGCGCGCGGTCGATCGTTCGGGCATGCCCGGCCTGCGCGTCACCCGGATCCAGCATTATAAATCGCTCTACGAACGGCAGCAGAAATATTAACCTTTTCGGTGCCAATGTCGGCTCAGGCGGCCGACATCACCGGCCGGACCGACCTACCCAGTTCGCAAGGCGCGCAAAGCGTCGCGATCCCCTGAACCGAACACCTCGGCCCCGCCGCCCCCTTCCCCCGGGGCGCGCGGGGTTTTTCTTGTCTCGTCGCCCGTCCCGCGACATGGGTGGGGGCATGGCCCACCGCCCCGCCCGCCCGCTCCTGCTCTCCATGCTTCTGCTCGCCCCTGCGGCCCTGCCTGCGCAGCCGATCGCGCCGGGGCGCTGGGATGTGAAATCGACCGGCGTCGACCTCGTCATTCCCGGCACGCCCGCCTTCATGCTCCGCATGCTACGCGGCCGATCGCAGACGGAGAAAAAATGCCTGCTCCCCGCGCAGGCGCAGGGCGGAATCGCCGCGCTGCTGGTGCCGAAGCCGGACGCCAGATGCCAGGTAGAACGCGCCGTGGCGGCGGGCGGGCGGATCGATCATGTCATGCTCTGCCCGCAAAAGGACGGCGCGCCGCTTCGCATCGTCCGGGCCGGCATCTACACGCCGGCCGGCTTCACGCTGCACATGACGATGACCGGCACCACGCCGAAAGGGCCGATGCGCATCGTCGCGGATCAGGTCGCCACCCATGCCGGACCCAAATGCCCATGACCGATACGCCGTTCGATCTGCCCGCCTATCTGTCGCGCATCGGCCTTGCCGAACCGCCGCTGGCCGATGCCGACGGGCTGGCCACCGTCCAGCGCGCGCAACGCATGACGATCCCGTTCGAAAATCTCGACGTGCTGCTCGGCCGCGGCGTCTCCGTCGCGCCGGACGCGATCTTCGCCAAGCTCGTGGGGACACGGCGCGGCGGCTATTGCTTCGAACATAATCAGCTGTTCGCCGCCGCCCTCGCCGCGCTCGGCTTCGTCGTCCGCCCGCTGCTCGCCCGCGTCTGGCTCGGCGTACCCGATGACGCGACCGACGCTGCGGTCCCCGCCCGCACGCACCAGTTGCTGCTGGTCGACCTGCCGGACGGACCCTGGATCGCCGATGCCGGGTTCGGCGGCGCGTACACGCCGCCCATGCCGCTGCGCGACGGGGCCGCCGCCACCAGCCCGGACGGCGCGGTCCACCGTCTCTACGCGGACCCGGTCCACGGCTGGATCACGACGCGCGACGGCGATCTGCACGCCACCGACGCACGCGGCGTGCCGCAGGCCGGCGGCGGCCCGATCCGGCAGTACAGTTTCACCGAAGACCGCGTCTGGCCCGCTGACATCGCGCAGTGCAACCACCACATCGCGACCGTGCCCGACCACCGCTTCACGACGATGGCGCTCGTCAGCATCGTCCTGCCGCGCGGCTTCGCCAGCCTGACCGACCGCCACTACCGCCGCCGCAACGGCACGGAGGCGATCACCACCGACCTGACCGACCCGCGCGTGTACCGCATGCGGCTCAGTCTGGTCTTCGGCATCGACCTGACCGCGGAGGAGGTGGCCGCACTCGGGCTGTTCTGATCGGCCGGATCAGCCCGCGCAGGCCGCGATCCGCCGGCCGAGGATCCGCCACCGCATTTCACCGGTCATATTCGTACGGGACGACGTGACGACGTCATAGCCACGCACGTCGAGCGTCGGCGGAGACAGGACACCGCGGACCGTCCGGTCGGCCTGTCCGAAGATGCCGCCGCATTGGCGGCGACCGTTCAGCCGTCCCTCCGCAATGCGGATTCGCAACAGCGAACAGCCCCTTTCCCGCGAACGATCCGGGTCGTCGCCCAGCATGCGACGAATCGCCTGCTCGACCTTTACATCGGCGATGCAGTGCCTCGTCATGAACCCGGGTGTCATCGTCGGCGGAATGCGCTTCTGGTCGCCATCCTCGGGCGCTTCGTATGTGATCTGCGGCCCATGTTCGAATTGCCAAAGCCCGGCTACGACGACGGGACGTCTTCCGACGATCTCGATCGCGTCGTCCGCACGGTTGCGGGCCCTGACCACGATGTCCGGTGGCCGCACCGGCGTCCCGATCGGGTTCGGTCGCGGCGGATCCGTCCGTATCGTGACCGGGCCGCGTACGGGCGGGGTTGCCGCCAGCACCGGCGCAGGTACGGGCACCGCATTCCCGTCCTCCAGCGAATCAACTCGCCGGTTCACGCAGGATTTGGCCCGCGACAGCGAACCTCGCCCGGTCTCCCCACAGGCGCTCAGCATCGCAACACATGATCCGGTCGAGCCGCACATCGCCGCTTGATAGCGTGATGTCGCACCGCTGGAGGCTCCGGCCGCGCACCGCATAATCGATGCCGACCGTGCGCAGCTTGCGCGCGATGACGACGATCTCCGCCTCCGCGACAGGCCGGGCCGGCGGCGTCGGCACGACCATCGCGACCGCGGCCATCCCAGCCATCATCCCCAGCGCCGCCCCCAGCATCACCCGGCCTCCTACGATCCCCCCGGATGCTGCACGCGCACGGCGGATAACGCCAGACGCCGCACATTGGGCTGGGCGCCTATTCCACTTCCCAGGGTACGCCGGCCTCCGTCACGCGGAACCGCGTCCGCTCGGCCGCCGTCAACGCCGCCGTCAGCGCGCGCGGCGGCGCGTCGATCGCCTCGTCAGTCAGCTGGAACGTCCCCCAATGCACGCCCAGCGCGGTGCGGGCGCCCAGCGTGCGGAACGTGGCCGCCGCCTCCGCCGGGTTCATATACGCGTCCCGCATCAGGCCGCGCGGCTCGTACGCGCCGATCGGCAGGATGGCGAGCCGCACCGGGCCGCGCGCCGCCGCTTCCCGCGTCCAGCTGCCGTCGCCATAGCCCGTGTCCCCCGCGAAGAAGACGTTTCCGCCCGGCAGGCGGATCGTGAAGCCGGACCATAGCGCACGGTTGCGGTCCACGCCGAACCGCGATCCCCAGTGATGGACGCGTTCCACCACCACCGACACCGCCGGCGTCACCGCCACGCTGCCGCCCCAGTCGCGCGTCACGGACGGGATGCCCGCCTTGCGCAGGATGGCGTCATTGCCCAGCGATGTCACAATCAGCGGCTTGTCGCGCGCCCACAGCGCCTTCAGCGTCGGCAGGTCCAGATGGTCGTAATGATTGTGGCTGATCAGCACGACGTCGATCTTCGGCAGGTCGTCGAAGGCGATGCCCGGCGCACGGACCCGCTTCGGCCCGGCAAACCCCACCGGCGATGCGCGATCGGACCAGATCGGATCGGTCAGGATCGCCAGCCGCTGCGTCTGGATCAGCGCGGTCGCATGGCCGACCCACGTCACCGCCATCCGCTGCGGATCGATCGCCGCCGCCGGCACGCATTGCGCCCATGCCTCGTGCACCACGCCGCCGGTCCGCGCCGGGCAGGGTGTCAGCGCGGCCAGCGCGCGGCCCGGCGTCACCGGCACCGTTGCGGGCCACGGCGCGCGATCCCGCCCGGTCATGAACCGCAGCATCGACCCCGACCGCCGGCCGCCCGCCGCCGGATCGCCGGGGTTGAAGAAGCGCGCGCCGTCGAAATGGTCGCTCGCCGGCCCGCGATAATAAATCCGGTCCAGGAACCGCGGCACGATCACCACCGCCAGGCACAACCCGACCACGGCGAACAAAAGCCCGGTCGCCAATCGCTTCCCGATCCGCTGCATACACCCATCCTCGCACTCTCCGTCGGGCACGAACGCCCCGCCACCGGGTCGGGTCCGCCACCGGGGCACATCGGCGTCCATGCCACCGATCGCTGCGCCTGCCACACCATATCGCAAAATGGGTCGCGCCGGCCGGGCCATGCCCCACGCGTCGCCCAAGCCCGCAGCATCCGTGCCACCGGCGACTATGTCGGCGGCACCCGGCTGGGCGGCGATGAGACGTCGGTCGACTACGGCGCGTTCGCGGCGGTCGAACTGCCATGGCTGCCGTTCGGCTATTTCGCGGTCGAAGGGGATGGCCGCCACGCCACGGACGGCCGCGACGATCCGGAACGCGTCATGGGCGGGGTGTATTTCCGGCTGTGGTCCGGAGCGCAGGTCGTCCGACCGAAGCGATATCCCGGCCTGCGCTGGGATGACGTAGAAGGGAGTAACTCATCCCGGCGAAAGCCGGGATCGCCCTTCGGTCGAGGACAAGCCCGACACAAACCTCAGACCCCCTCCAACGCCATCCGCGCGATCTTCTCGCGCCAGACCAGCGGCGCGGTGTGGTGGACGCTCACCCCCTCCGCATCGACCGCCACCGTCACCGGCATGTCGCGCACCTCGAATTCGTAGATCGCCTCCATGCCCAGGTCTGCGAACCCGACGACCTTCGCGCCCTTGATCGCACGTGCCACCAGATAGGCCGCACCGCCCACCGCCATCAGATAGGCGGACTTGCGTTCGCGGATCACCTCGATCGCGGCCACCCCGCGCTCCGCCTTGCCAATCATCGCGAGCAGCCCCTGGTCGAGCATCATGGCGGTGAACTTGTCCATCCGCGTCGCGGTGGTGGGGCCGGCCGGGCCAACGACCTCACCCGCGATCGGATCCACCGGCCCGACATAATAGATCACGCGGCCCGCAAACTCGACGGGCAGCGGCTCGCCCTTGGCCAGCATGTCCTGGATCCGCTTGTGCGCCGCATCGCGCCCGGTCAGCATCTTGCCGTTCAGCAGCAGCCGGTCGCCCGGCTTCCACGTCGCCACCACCGCGGGGGTCAGCGTGTCGAGGTCGACGCGGATCGACTCCTTCGACGGCGTCCACTCCACCTTCGGCCAGTCGTCCAGGTTCGGCGTCTCCAGATACACCGGCCCCGCGCCAGTCAGCGTGAAATGCGCGTGGCGCGTCGCCGCGCAGTTCGGGATCATCGCGACCGGCTTGGACGCCGCATGCGTCGGCCAGCTCTCGATCTTCACGTCCAGGATGGTCGACAGCCCACCCAGCCCCTGCGCGCCGATGCCCAGCGCATTGACCTTGTCGAAGATCTCGATCCGCATCGCCTCGGTTTCGTTGGCGGGGCCGCGCAGCTTCAGCGTCGCCATGTCGATGTCGCCCATCAGCGATTCCTTGGCCAGCGTCATCGCCTTTTCCGCGGTGCCGCCGATGCCGATCCCCAGCATCCCCGGCGGGCACCAGCCGGCGCCCATCTTCGGGATCATCTCCAGCACCCAGTCGACGATGCTGTCCGACGGATTCAGCATCGCGAACTTGCTCTTGTTCTCGGATCCCCCGCCCTTGGCCGCCACCGTCACCTCGACGGTGGCACCCGGCACCATCTCCACGTTCACGACCGACGGCGTATTGTCCTTGGTGTTCTTCCGCGAAAACGCCGGGTCGGCCACGATCGACGCGCGCAGCCGGTTCTCGGGGTGCAGGTAGGCGCGCCGCACCCCCTCGTCGATCACCGCCTGCAACGACGATGCGCTCTCCAGCCGGCAATCCTGCCCCCATTTCACGAACACCGTGACGATGCCGGTATCCTGGCAGATCGGGCGATGCCCCTCCGCGCACATCCGCGAATTGGTCAGGATCTGCGCGATCGCATCCTTGGCCGCCGGGCCCTGCTCCGCCTCATACGCCGCCCCCAGCGCGCGGATATAATCCATCGGATGGTAGTAGCTGATATATTGCAGCGCGTCGGCGACGCTCTCGATCAGGTCGGCTTCGCGGATGGTGATCATGGACAGGCGCTTCCCCAGATATGGTGGCAGCACCTTACCGCGTCGCGACCGGCCGCGCCAATCGCCACGATCTTCCGGTGCGCTTCATATATTTTTCGGCCGATTGACAGGATCGGAAAGCGTGGAAATCCGCCGCGTCGCGCCGTTTCCGCGGGGGCCTTGGACAGTTCGGCCGATTGATCTGCGGCGCGCGGCGGTTTAGCCATGGAAACACAAGACCTAGTGCGTCGTTCAGCCTTCCGACACGATCTCTAGTGAACAAAGCTGTGGATAAATCGGGGACTATAATGGATTTCGCCTCTTCGAACGAGACCGCGACGGCGCCCTTGGCGGACGAACGCCCCGCGCAGGATGCGCCGGCGGCCTCCGTTTCGCAGCAGGGCGCCCGGCCGCAACTTCACGTCGTCACGATCGATCACAGCCGTGACGCGCTGCTGACCGATTTCGGCAAGGATACGCTCAAGGACCGCTACCTCCTGCCTGGCGAAAGCTACCAGGATCTGTTCGTCCGCGTCGCCTCGGCCTATGCCGACGATCAGCCGCACGCCCAGCGGCTCTACGACTATATCTCGCGTCTGTGGTTCATGCCGTCGACGCCGGTGCTGTCGAACGGCGGCACCGGTCGCGGCCTGCCGATCTCCTGCTACCTGAACTCGGTCCCCGACAGCCTCGAAGGCATCGTCGAGACGTGGAACGAGAATGTCTGGCTCGCCTCGCGCGGCGGCGGCATCGGCACCTATTGGGGCAATGTCCGCGGCATCGGCGAACCGGTCGGTCTGAACGGCAAGACCAGCGGCATCATCCCGTTCGTGCGCGTCATGGACTCGCTTACGCTCGCGATCAGCCAGGGCTCGCTGCGTCGTGGTTCGGCCGCCTGCTATCTCGACGTCAGCCATCCGGAGATCGAGGAATTCCTCGAAATCCGCAAACCCTCGGGCGACTTCAACCGCAAGGCGTTGAACCTCCATCACGGCGTGCTGCTGACCGACGCCTTCATGGAGGCGGTCCGGTCGGGCTCCAGCTTCGACCTCGTCAGCCCGAAGGACGGCAGCAAGCGCGCCGAGGTCGACGCCCGCTCGCTGTTCCAGAAGCTCGTCGAAACGCGGCTCCAGACCGGCGAGCCCTATATCGTGTTCGCCGACACGGTGAACCGCGCGATGCCCAAGTTCCAGCGCGACGTCGGGTTGAAGGTCTCGACCTCCAACCTCTGCTCGGAAATCACGTTGCCCACCGGGCGCGACCAGTTCGGCCGCGATCGCACCGCGGTCTGCTGCCTCTCCTCGCTCAACCTGGAAAAGTGGGACGAGTGGAACGGCGACAAGCGGTTCGTGGAGGACGTGCTGCGCTTCCTCGACAATGTCCTGCAGGACTATATCGACCGCGCCGAGCCGGAAATGGAGCGCGCGCGCTACTCCGCGGAGCGTGAACGCTCGGTCGGCCTCGGCGTCATGGGCTTCCACAGCTTCCTCCAGGCACGCGGCGTGCCGTTCGAAGGCGCGATGGCGAAGAGCTGGAACATGCGGATGTTCAAGCAGATCTCCGCACAGGCCGACGAAGCCTCGATGCAGCTCGCGATCGAACGCGGTGCCTGCCCCGATGCCGCCGACCAGGGCGTGATGGCGCGTTTCTCCTGCAAGATGGCGATCGCGCCCACCGCGTCGATCAGCATCATCTGCGGCGGCACCAGCGCCTGCATCGAACCGATCCCGGCCAACATCTACACGCACAAGACGCTGTCGGGCTCCTGGTCGATCAAGAACCCATATCTGGAAAAGCTGCTCGCGACCAAGTCGAAGAACAGCGACGCGGTGTGGAACAGCATCCTGGAACTGGGCGGCTCGGTCCAGCATCTCGATTTCCTCTCGGCCGAGGAAAAGGACACGTTCAAGACCAGCTTCGAGATCGACCAGCGCTGGCTGCTCGAACTCGCCGCCGACAGGACGCCCTATATCGACCAGGCGACCAGCCTGAACCTGTTCATCCCTGCCGACGTGGAGAAATGGGACCTGCTCATGCTCCACTTTCGCGCCTGGGAACTCGGCATCAAGTCGCTCTATTATCTTCGTTCCAAGAGCATCCAGCGCGCCGGTTTCGCCGGTGGGGTGGAAGCCGACAACAGCATCGACCTCCGCCAGATCGAACTGGACGTGAAGGACTATGACGAGTGCCTCGCCTGCCAATAATCCGGCAATCCGTGAGTTGAGCTTGTTCTAGTCCGTCAGTCCGCATCAGAAAGAACCGCCATGTCCCTTCTCTCCGCCTCCCGTGTCTACAAGCCGTTCGAGTACCCTTGGGCATTCGATTTCTGGAAGCGCCAGCAGCAGCTTCACTGGCTGCCGGAGGAAGTGCCGCTCGGCGAGGATTGCCGCGACTGGGCGCAGAAGCTCAGCGATCATGAGCGCAACCTTCTCACGCAGATCTTCCGCTTCTTCACGCAGGCCGACATCGAGGTGCAGGATTGCTACCACGAAAAGTATGGCCGCGTGTTCAAGCCGACCGAGATCAAGATGATGCTGACCGCGTTCAGCAACATGGAGACGGTCCACATCGCCGCCTACAGCCATCTGCTCGACACGATCGGCATGCCGGAAAGTGACTATAACGCCTTCCTTCAGTACAAGGAGATGAAGGACAAGGTCGACTATCTCGACACGTTCGGCGTCGACAGCGACGAGGATATCGCCCGCACGCTCGCGATGTTCGGCGGCTTCACCGAGGGGCTTCAGCTGTTCGCCTCGTTCGCGATGCTGATGAACTTCCCGCGGTTCAACAAGATGAAGGGCATGGGCCAGATCGTCACTTGGTCGGTCCGCGACGAAAGCCTGCACTGCGAAGGCATCATCAAGCTGTTCCACGCTTTCTGCCACGAACGCCAGTGCCTGACGCCGGCAGTCCGCGACGACATCATGGACATGTGCCAGAAGACCGTCCGGATCGAGGACGCGTTCATCGACCTCGTCTTCGAAATGGGCCCGGTCGAGGGCATGAAGGCCAAGGATATCAAGAAATATATCCGCTACATCGCCGACTGGCGGCTGGGTCAGCTCGGCATGAAGCCGATCTACATGATCGAGGAGCATCCCCTCCCCTGGCTCGCCCCGCTCTTGAACGGCGTCGAGCATGCGAACTTCTTCGAAGCTCGCGCAACCGAATATTCCAAGGCCGCGACGCGTGGCCAGTGGAACGACGTGTGGGACTCGTTCGATCGCCGCAAGGTCGCCGGTGCGGCCCTGCCCGTCGCGAACGAGGATGTCGCGATCGGCGACATGTTCGGCCACGCCGGGATTGCGGCGGAGTAAGGATCTGGTCGCCCCTTCTTGTCGGGAGGGGGCGACAACAAACCCGTGGGGCCACGGACCCTCGCTGCCGGCCAATCGTTCCCATGTCCGACGCCGCAAATCGGCGGACCATGAACAAAGGACCCTCGGATGGCAGACAAGACCCTCGGCAAGAGCATGGCGAAATCCGCCGCCATCGGCGCAGTCATCGCGATCCCGGTGCCGTTCATCGGCCCGATCATCGGTGCCGCCGCCGGTGCCGGCTACGCCTACTACAAGGCCAAGAAGCGCGGTTACTGACGAGCTGACGGGAGAGCTTGCGGCCGCCCTGTCCCGACATGAAGTCAGACGCACTCAATCATCGCAAGCATGACCAAGCCCCCTCCCCCTTCCGGGGGGAGGGTTGGGGAGAGGGTTTTAGGCTGGAAAGGTCCTCGCCTTAGAATAAACCCAAAGAAACAAACAACAAAGGCCGTGGGCAAAGCCCACGTCGTCGGCCGGGCTCGGCGCCCGCCGGTTGGGCTTCGCGCTCTCGGAAACAGCCATGCTGTTCCCGTGGCGCTCAGCCTTCATCCCCCATCCGCAGCGCCGCGATAAACGCCTCCTGCGGGATCGACACATTGCCATATTCCCGCATCCGCTTTTTGCCTTCCTTCTGCTTCTCCAGCAGCTTCTTTTTCCGGCTCGCATCGCCGCCATAGCATTTGGCGGTCACGTCCTTACGCAGCGCCGCGATCGTCTCGCGCGCGATCACCTTGCCGCCGATCGCCGCCTGGATCGGCACCTTGAACATGTGCCGCGGGATCAGGTCCTTCAGCCGCTCGCACATATGCCGCCCGCGGGCCTCGGCGGCGGAACGGTGGACGATCATCGACAGCGCGTCGACCGGCTCGTTGTTCACCAGCACGTTCATCTTGACGAGGTCGCCCTCGCGGTACCCGATCTGGTGATAGTCGAACGACGCGTAGCCGCGGCTGATCGACTTCAGCCGGTCGTAGAAGTCGAACACCACTTCGTTCAGCGGCAGTTCGTAGGTCAGTTGCGCGCGGCCCGACACGTAGGTCAGGTTCTTCTGGATCCCGCGCCGGTCCTGGCACAGTTTCAAGATCGACCCGAGATGTTCGTCGGGCACGTAGATCACCGCCTCGATCCACGGCTCCTCGATCGTGTCGATCTTCATCGGATCGGGCATGTCGGCCGGGTTGTGCAGTTCGGTCATCCCCGCGCCGTGCGCCAGGTTGATATGGTACACGACCGACGGCGCGGTCGTGATCAGGTCAAGGTCGTACTCGCGCGTCAGCCGCTCCTGGATGATCTCCAGATGCAGCAGCCCCAGAAACCCGCAGCGGAAGCCGAAGCCCAGCGCCGCCGACGTCTCCATCTCGAACGAGAAGGACGCATCGTTCAGCCGCAGCTTGTACAGGCTGTCGCGCAGCTTCTCGAAATCGTTCGCATCGATCGGGAACAGCCCGCAAAACACCACCGGCTGCACCAGCTTGAACCCCGGCAGCGCCTCCGCCGTCGGTCGCTTGGCATCGGTGATCGTGTCGCCGACCGCGGTCTGCGCCACTTCCTTGATCTGCGCGGTGATGAAGCCGATCTCGCCCGGTCCCAGTTCCGCCAGCACGTCGATCTTCGGCCGGAACGCTCCCACCCGGTCGATCAGATGGACGGTGCCCGCCTCCATGAACTTGATCTGCTGGCCCTTCTTCAGGACCCCGTCGATCACGCGTACCAGGATGACGACGCCCAGATACGGGTCGTACCAGCTGTCGACCAGCATCGCCTTCAGCGGCGCCGCCGCGTCGCCCTTCGGCGGCGGAATATGCGCCACGATCGCCTCGAGGATCTCGTCGATCCCGATCCCCGACTTGGCCGACGCCAGCACCGCATGCTCGGTCGACAGGCCGATCAGGTCCTCGATCTCCGCCTTCACCTTTTCCGGCTCGGCGGCGGGCAGGTCGATCTTGTTGATGACCGGGATGATCTCGTGGTCGTGCTCGATCGACTGGTACACATTGGCCAGCGTCTGCGCCTCGACGCCCTGCGCGGCGTCGACGACCAGCAAGGCGCCCTCGCACGCCGCCAGCGACCGGCTCACCTCATAGGCGAAATCGACATGGCCCGGCGTGTCCATCAGGTTCAGGACATAGGCCTTGCCGTCCTTGGCGGTGTAGTCGAGCCGCACGGTCTGCGCCTTGATCGTGATCCCGCGCTCCTTCTCGATCTCCATATTGTCGAGCACCTGCGCGGTCATCTCGCGGTCCTGCAGGCCGCCCGTGCGCTGGATCAGGCGGTCGGCCAGCGTCGACTTGCCATGGTCGATATGCGCGATGATCGAGAAATTGCGGATCGAGGAAAGTGGGGTCACGCGGGGCCGATCTTGGGCGGGAGTATTGGGTCTCCGCCGCGATAGCAGGTGGGCGCGTAAGGGGCAAAGGCTTGGGAATGCGCGGGGGCTGGGTGGGACAAGAAAGCCCTCTCCCCCGCGGGGACAGGGTTGGGAGAGGGGGTGTGGCTTGGGGTAGGATGGAGCGTAAAAAGAAACCCCTCCCGACTATCCCCCGGCCGCAACCGAAAGAAGGAAGGAAGGGGTCCCGGGCAAAGCCCGTGCTGTCGGTCGGGCTAAAGCCCGCCGGCCGCGCTTTGCGCTCTCAGGGTCAGGCTAGGCCTGACCCAGTGGCGCTCAGCGGCACTGCACATTGTTCCGGTCGATCCCACGACCCACCAAGGCACCGCCACCCGCACCCAGCAGGGTGCCCAGCGTGTTCGATCCGCCCGGCGCGATCAGGTTGCCCAGCACGCCACCGCCCAGCGCGCCGATCAGCAAACCCGTCGTGCCATCGTTGCGGCGGCAGTAATAATTGCCGTTCTGGCCACGATAGACCCGGTCGTTGCTGTTCAGCCGGCGCGCCTGATACTGGTTGCCCGAACGATAGTAGCGGTCGGCATAATAGCGGCCACCCTGCGGCGGACGGTTATAGTCGTACCGCTGACCCTCGCGCCATTCCTCGCGGTTGGCCTGGCGTACGTCCTTGCGATATTCCTTGTTCGCCTTGCGCACGTCCTTGCGGCTGTCCGCGTCGCGCAGGTCGTCGCGACGATCACGGCGGGCATCGCGGATGTCCTCGCGATATTCACGGCTCTGCGCCACGACCGGGATGGCGGGGACGGCGATGGCGGCCAGCGTGGCTGCGACGATGAACTTGCGCATGGGTCTGTTCCAGCTTGTTGTGGATAGTGACGGGAGAACAGGTGGTTCGGCAAAACGGTTGCGTGAACCGCAAACTACGACTCGTTCATCGCCCGGCCATGCCGCCGGTCACCCGATGCGCGGCGCCGACACGCTACCCGGCCTGCTCCGTGGTCCGCAGCAGCGGCTGGATGGACAGCACCGCCTGGGTTCGGTTCAGGACGCCCAGCTTGCGGAAGATCGCGGTCAGATGCGCCTTGATCGTCGCTTCGGACACGCCCAGTTCCTGTGCGATCTGCTTGTTCAGATGTCCGCGCGCCAGCGCCAGCAGCACGCGCCGCTGGGCGGACGACAGCGTCTCCAGCCGTTCGCGCGCCACCTCGATCTCATGCGCGGGGCGGGTCGCCGGCGGAAACACGCGCTCCCCCCGCAACATCCGGTCGACCAGATCGGCCAGCACGTCGAGCGGCTGGGTCTTCGACAGGAAACCCTGTGCGCCCAGTACGCGGGCGGCCTCGACGATCTTCGCGTCGCCGAACCCCGATATGATCGCGATCGGCACGTCACCCAGCAGATACTGCAACCGGAAAAATCCGGAAAAGCCATCGCTGTCGGGCAGGCGGTAGTCCAGCAGGACCAGTCTGACCCCCTTCGTGTCGCGGCAAGCCGCCTCTGCCGCCGTGACGCTGCTGACGATGTCGACCCGGTGGTCCGGATGCCGTGCCGAAATGGCAAGGTGCAACGCATCACCGATCAGGGGATGATCGTCCGCTATGAGGATACGCGATGTTGCCACGCGATATTACTACCTCTATTGCCCAATATCACCATGCCGCCTGTTAGCGTACCACAGTCTTAGTCGCGGAATACTGCCCGTCTGTCGACGGCATAGACGTTAGACAAAGGTCTAATTTCGCAGTGATGCGGCGAACCGAAGGCGGGACAGGATATGGAATCATTTCCTCCGATTCCGTTGGGTCATGCGATACTGATCGCCACGGCGGACGGATCGCATGCCGCCAGGCCCGTCATGCTACTGGCGGATCGTGGCTGGATACTCACCACCGTCACCGACGGCGCGGCCGCCGTCGCCCATGCCGCAACCCGCGATTACGACCTGCTCTGGCTGCTCGGCGACCTGTCCGGGCCGGACGGCGCGAGTCTGGCGATGCGAATCAGACGCCTTCCCCCGCCGCGCGGGGCGCTGCCCGTCCTCACGACCGCGTCCGGCGATCCGCCACCGTCGGATGCGGCGCTGCACGCGCGGATCGCGGGTGCATCGCGCAGCGGCGTCGCCCCGCCGGACCCGGTCGCGCGGCTGGCCCCGCTGGTCGGCGCGGCCGGCGTCGCCGCACTCATGACCCGTTTCCGGGCAAGGCTCGCCGCCGTGCTGACGGCCGACGATCCCTGTGCCGTGGACGAAGGCAGGACCATCGCCACGCTGGCCCACCGGATCGCCGGCATCGCCGGGACGCTCGATTTCCCGCTGCTCGCCGCCGCATGGCAGCGGGTTGAACGTGACGGGCCCGCGCATCTGCCCGATGCCTGGCTGGAAACCCGGATCGCGCGGGCCACCCTCGATATCCTGCTCGACCGTGGCACCGCGGGCTGATGGCACAAAACGTCCGATCGATCCCGGGCGGCAGTTGGTCCCTGCGGCACGGCTTTGATATTGCCATTTTCACCGTCCGCGCTACCCATCCCCGACGGAACGGGACGCAGCGTCCCGGGACCGCCCCGGACGCGCGAACGGATGACGACCGCATGAAACGCAGGGCAGATCTTCTATCGTACGGCGCCCCGCAACCCGGCCCCCCTCGCGCGTCGGGCCAACGGTGGATCGCCTGACCATGGAGCAGCAGCCCACCGGACAGGAACCGGCATCGGACCCGGAATGGGGCGGCTATCTGCGCCCGCTGATGCCGCGCCGGAAGGAACGGCTGCGCCTGCAACTGATGCTCGGCATGATGGCGGTCGATCTCGGTGCGATCCTGATTGGCTTCATCATCGCAAACATCCTGCGGTTCGACACGCCGTTCGCGCCGAACGGCTTCTACCTGTTGAAGGTCGTCGCACCGATCTTCCTGGCGATCGCGGTCAACAACGACGCCTATTCCGTCGGCGCGCTCGTCCGGCGGCGCTACGGCATCGGCCGTGCGCTCAGCGCGTTCATGATCGCCATCGCGGCGGTGACGTTCCTCGTCTTCTACCTGCGCGGTGCGGGCGACTATTCGCGGATCGCGTTCAGCATCGGCATCGCCGTCTCGATGCTCGCGCTGATCGTCGGACGAATGATCTTCGATCGGCTCGCCCGCCGGGCCTACGGCGCCTCGCCGCTCAGCATCGTGATGATCCATGACGGGGCGCAGGCACCGGCCGAACCGGGCGTGCTGCTGGTCGATGCCGCCGTCGCCGGCCTGGTCCCCGATGCCCGCGATCCGCTAATGCTCGATCGGCTCGGCCGCTTTCTGCAGCATGCCGACCGCGTCGTGGTCGCCTGTGCGGAAGATCGCCGGCTGGCCTGGGCGATGGCGCTGAAGGGCGCGAACATCCTGGGGGAAATCGTCGATCCGGACATCGCCCGGCTCGGCACGCTCGGCACCGGCTATTTCGCCGGGTCCGGCACGCTGGTCGTGTCGTCCGGCGCACTCAGCCTGCCCAACCGCGTCCTGAAACGTCTGCTGGACGTTGTCCTGGCGGTGGTCGGCATGGTCGCGATCATGCCCGTGCTGGTCGCCACCGCCATCGCGATCAAGCTGGACGACCGTGGGCCCGTGCTGTTCGTCCAGCAACGGCTGGGCCGCGGCAACCGCCTGTTCAACATGTACAAGTTCCGCAGCATGAAGACCGCGCTGCTCGACCATAGCGGCAACCGGTCCGCATCGCGCGACGACGACCGCATCACCCGCGTCGGCCGCATCATCCGCAAGACCAGCATCGACGAACTGCCGCAGTTGCTCAACATTCTGAAAGGGGACATGAGTTTCGTCGGCCCCCGTCCGCACGCGCTCGGCTCGCTGGCCGGCGACCAGCTGTTCTGGGAAGTCGACCAGCGTTACTGGCA
The DNA here is from genome assembly GCF_001956315.1 of Sphingomonas montana. GTDB lineage: Bacteria > Pseudomonadota > Alphaproteobacteria > Sphingomonadales > Sphingomonadaceae > Sphingomonas_R > Sphingomonas_R montana. Next base: position 211,542 of record NZ_MOLY01000045.1, read on the forward strand.
CCGCCACGCCAGCAAGCCCGGCCTGACCGGTCTGGCGCAGGTCCGCGGGTTCCGCGGCGCGACGCTGGAGCGGATCGACCTCGTCAACCGGTTGCAGGCCGACCTCGAATATCTGAACGGCTGGACGCTGGCGCGCGATATCCGCATCCTGGTCGCCACGGCCAAGGTACTCGTCCACCGCAACGCGTTCTGAGGGCGCCACATTGTTTGTGACGCCATGTCCCCGAACCATGACGCGACCTGATCGCGCCGCCGACTGACCTGTTTGGTTCGAGCCGGTCGAGAACCCTGCGCAGTGTTTTCGACAGGCTCGGTCCCTACTCGGGACGAAGCGTTGCGGCGTGAATCAAACTGGCGTCAGCGCGATCCGACGCCACCCGTCGCACTGATGCCAGTCACGCCGCCAGCAGTGCTGCGGCGAACCGGTCGCGCCACCACAGCACGTCTTCCCGCTCGACAACATCCATCATCGCGCGCCAGCGTTCGATCCGTTCCGCGCGCGGCATCGCCAGCGCCATCGATATCGCGTCCGACATCTCCTCCGCACTGTACGGGTTGATCAGCACCGCGTCGGTCAGCTGTTCGGCCGCACCGGCGAAGCGCGACAGGATCAGCACGCCCGGATCCTCCGGGTCCTGCGCCGCGACATATTCCTTGGCGACCAGGTTCATGCCGTCGCGCAGCGGCGTCACCAGCCCGATCCGGGCGGCGCGGTAGATGCCGGCCAGCACGTCGCGCGGATAGCCCTGATTGACGTAGCGGATCGGCACCCAGTCGGTATCGGCGAACGCCCCGTTGATGCGCCCCGACATCGCGTCCAGCGTGCTGCGGATCTTGCGGTAGCTTTCGACGCTCGCCCGGCTGGGCGGCGCGATCTGCAGCAGGAACACCTCCTTGCGCTGTTCCGGATGCTCGACCAGGAACCGTTCATAGCCCAGGAACCGTTCCTCCAGCCCCTTGGAATAATCCAGCCGGTCGACGCCCACGATCATATCGCGCCCGTCCGCGCTGTCGCGCATCCGGCGATAGGCCAGCCGCGCATTCACCCCGCGCGATGCCTCCACGAACTCGGTCGTGTCGATGCCGATCGGGCATGCGATCGCGGTCACCGTCCGGTCGCCCAGCGTCAACACGCCGCCCGCGCCCAACGTCGCACCCAGCTCCTTCGTCGCGAAATCCTGGAAACTCTCCAGCCATTCGCGCGTGTGGAACCCGACCACGTCATAGGCGAACAACGTCTGAGCCAGCTCGGCGGCATGCGGCAGCGTAGACAGCAGCCGACGCGGCGGCCAGGGGATGTGCAGGAAAAACCCCATCCGGTTCGTCACCCCCCGCTTGCGCAGTTCCTGGCCCAGCGGGATCATGTGATAATCCTGGATCCAGACGGCGTCCCCCTCGCCGATCAGCGGCCGGACGCTGTCCGCGAACCGCTCGTTCGTGCGCTGATACCCATCGGCGAACCCACGTTCATATTCGGCCAGATCGATGCGGTAGTGGAACAGCGGCCACAAAGTGCGGTTGGCATAGCCGTCATAATATTCCTCGATATCCTGGTCTTCCAGGTCGATCGTCGCGGTGGTGACGCCATACCCTTCGGTATAGTTGATCTCGCCGGTATAGGCGTCGGTCCGTTCGCCCGACCAGCCGAACCAGATCCCGCCATGTTCCTGCAGCGCGGCCTGCAACGCCACGGCCAGCCCGCCCTGCGCGCCGGAATGCGACCCGGTCGGGGCGGACACGCGGTTCGATATGACGACCAGACGGCTCATCGCACGGCACTCCATGGTTTCGACAGCAGGACGGCACAGTTGATCAACCCGACCAGCGAATAGGTCTGCGGGTAATTGCCCCACAATTCGCCGGTGACCGGGTCGATATCCTCGGACAGCAGCCCCGCCCCCGTCCGCCGTGCCAGCATCTCGTCGAACAGCGCGCGGGCATCCGCCTCCCGCCCGGTGAAATGCAGCGCCTCGATCAGCCAGAACGTACAGACGTTGAATGCCGTCTCGGGCAGCCCGAAATCATCCTCGCTGTCGTATCGCAGCATGTGGCTGCCGCGCCGCAGCCCGGCCTCCACCGCATTCAGCGTGGACAGGAAGCGCGGATCGTCCGGCGTCAGGAACCGCAGGTCGAGCAGTTGGATCAGGCTGGCATCCAGATCGTCGCCGGAAAAGGTCGCCGACAGCCGCTGCGTGTCTTCGCGCCACGCCGCATCCATGATGGTGGCGCGGATTTTGTCCGCCCGATCCTGCCAGAAGCGGCAGCGATCCTCCAGGTTCAGCGCGTGCGCCGCATTGGCCAGCCGGTCGCACGCGGCCCAGCACATCGCGGCCGAATAGGTGTGGACCGACTGCCGGGTGCGCAACTCCCACAGTCCGGCGTCGGGCTGGTCGTGGAACTTCCACGCACGCTCGCCCACCTTTTCCAGCGCGCGGAAATCCTCGATGCCCGCCATGCGGAACAGCCGCCGATCCACGAACGCCTGCACGTTGCACAGCACGATCTGGCCGTAGGCGTCATGCTGGATCTGTTCATAGGCCTGGTTGCCGACCCGCACCGGCCCCATCCCGCGATAGCCCGGCAGGCCGGGCGCCAGCCGCTCCTCCAGCTTCGCCTCGCCCAGCACGCCGTACAGCGGCTGGATATGGCCGCCCTCGGCCTCGCCCACGATATTGCGGAGATATTCGAGATACGCCTCCAGCACGTCGAGCGCGCCCAACCGGTTCAGCGCCTGCACCGTATAATAGGCGTCGCGCACCCAGCAGTAGCGATAGTCCCAGTTGCGTTCCGACCCGGCATGTTCGGGCACCGACGTCGTCAGCGCCGCGACGATCGCCCCGGTTTCCTCATGCTGGCACAGCTTCAGGGTGATTGCGGACCGGATGACCGCGTCCTGCCATTCCACCGGCGTCGCGAGGCCACGGACCCAGCCCTGCCATTCCGCGATCGTCCGTTCCAGCATTTGGTCCACGGTCGCGCCGATATCACCGGAAAAGCTCTCGTCCGGCCCCAGGAACAGGTGCAGCGGTCGCTCGCACCGAAACACCGTCTCCGCCTCGATCCGCCCGACCGGCGCGGTGGTCGACAGGCGCAGCGTCAGCGGGTTGGTCAGGTACCGGATGTGGTGCGAGCCGCTCGTCGTCTCGACCGGCTCCGTCCCCCAGTCGTGCGTCGGGCGCAGCCTGATGCGGATCCGCGGCACGCCGGCCACCGGCCGCACGACGCGGGCATAGGCGACCGGCCGATAGGTCCGCCCGACCTGTTCGAACCGCGGGCAGAAATCGACCACCTCGATCGCGTTGCCGTCCGCGTCCTTGTGACGTGTCACCAGGACCGGCGTGTTGCGGATATAGGCCTGGCTCGTCTTCACCGCCCCTTCCAGATCGATCGCCCAATAGCCGCGCTCCGCCCCGTCCCCGCCGATCAGCGTGGAAAAGAGCGGATCGCCGTCGACCCGCGGCACGCACCCCCATACGAACCGCCCGCGATCGTCGATCAGCGCGGACACCTGGCAATTGCCGATCGGCCACAGGTCCAGGTTCGTCTTCACGTTCGTCATCGCATGTCCCCAAGCCAGCGGCGCACCGCCGTCACATCATCCAACCGGTATCGTGCCGCGGTGGCCCGCGGCGGCCCGACCAATATGCCGCAGCCGCCCAGCCCGGCCGCCGCCACGAACGCCGCCTCGTCCGTATCGTCGTCACCCACGAACAGCGGGCGGTGCCCCGCAAAGGGCGCCTCGGCATGCAATCGTCGCAGGGCGTGCCCCTTGTGGACCCCGGCCGGGCGCAGCTCCACGACCATCTTGCCGGTCTGCACGTCCAGCCCGGCGTCGCCCGCCAGCGCCATCACCAGCGCATGTGCGTCGTCCGCCGCGGCCGGATCGCCGCGGTAATGCAACGCCACGCCGAACGGCTTTTCCTCCACCAGCACGCCGTCGCGCGCGGCGGCAAAGGCACGCACCGCATCGACTGCCACGTCCAGCCCCGCCGACCGCGCCGGCCCGTCGCGCCGCCCGTCTCCCCACAGCGTCTCGACACCGTGGCTGCCGCTGATCGCCAGTCCCGGCACCTGCACCAATGCCGCCAGACCGTCGATCGCCCGCCCGCTGATCAGCGCCAGCCGCCCGTCCAGGCGCACCGACAACGCGGACAGCAGCGCCGGCACCCGCGCCTCCACCACGACCGCATCGGGCGTTTCGGCGATCTCAACCAGCGTCCCGTCGAAATCGAGATACAGGCTCGCCCCATCGATCAGGTCGATGGGCGGCGGGGGAAGCGGGTCGTTCATAAGGGGAGGAACGCTGGCCTCGCGGTTTGTTCCGTTGCAGTGCAGCAATTTTCGGGTGACCGCCCCTGCTACCGCGATGGCCGGAAGATTATGTTACGGAACCTTGTCACAAAACCGTCCGTCCCGAGCGAAGTCGAGGGACCCTTTGAGCGTAGTGGAGAAGCCAACAGCGCCCCTCGGCTACGCTCGGGCGAGTGCCTCGACTTCGCTCGGCATGGACGGGTCAGGGGTCAGGTCGAACCAACCCGACCTAAACCCGCTCCTTGGTCGCCGAAAACCGCACTGTCGGCGATCGACCGCTGACGAAGTTCAGATCCCACAGATCCTTCGCCAGGAACACCGGCTGCCCGTCGCGGTCCGTCGCCATGGCACTGCGATGCTGCGACTGGAACGCGGCCATGTCCGGCGCTGCATCGGTCGCGATCCAGCGCGCGGTGTCCCACGGCGACGGCTCCAGCCTTGCATCGACCTTGTACTCATGCTCCAGCCGGCTGATCAGCACTTCCAGCTGCAGCTGTCCCACCACGCCGACGATCATCTGCGATCCGATCGCCGGGTGGAACACCTGCACCACCCCCTCCTCGGACAGGTCGTCCAGCGCCTTTCGCAACTGCTTGGTCTTGGTCGGATCGATGAGCTGTACGCGGCGCAGGATCTCGGGTGCGAAGTTCGGCAGCCCGGTGAACACCACCGGCGTACCCTCGGCCAGCGAATCGCCCACCCGCAAAGTACCGTGATTGGGAATACCGATGATGTCGCCCGGCCACGCCTCGTCCGCCACTTCGCGGCTCTGCGCGAAGAACAGGATCGGCGAATGCACCGCGATCGCCTTGCCCGTGCCCGACTGATTGAGCTTCATGCCGCGCCGGAACTTGCCCGAACATAGTCGCATGAACGCGACGCGGTCACGGTGCTGCGGGTTCATGTTGGCCTGCACCTTGAACACGAAACCGGTGACGCCGTCCTGGTCCGGGCTGATCGGCGCCGGGTCCGCCGGCTGCGGCCGCGGGGACGGCGCCAGATCGCGCAGCGCGTGGATCAGCTCCGGCACGCCGAAATCGCGCAGCGCCGATCCGAAATACACCGGCGTCATGTCGCCGCTCAGATATTTGTCGCGGTCGAACGCGGCATAGCCGCCGACGCCCAGCTCCACTTCCTCGCGCAACCGCGCCGCCGCCCGCTCCGACAGCATCATGTCCAGTTTGGGATCGTCCAGCCCGTCGACCGACTCCACCCGCCCCTCGGGCAACAGCATCCGCTGGCCCGCGACGTCGTACAGCCCCTCGAACTCACCCCCCAACCCCGCCGGCCACATCATCGGCGCGACGTCCAGCGCGAGTTGATCGGCAATCTCGTCCATCAGGTCGAACGGCGACCGCCCTTCGCGGTCCACCTTGTTGACGAAGGTGATGATCGGCACCGACCGCAGCCGGCACACCTCGAACAGCTTGCGGGTCTGCGCCTCGATACCACGGGCGGCGTCGATCACCATCACCGCGCTGTCGACCGCGGTCAGCGTGCGGTACGTATCCTCGCTGAAATCCTCGTGCCCCGGCGTGTCGAGCAGGTTGAACGTCAGCCCGTCATATTCGAACGTCATGACCGACGACGTCACCGATATGCCGCGCTGCTGCTCGATCTTCATCCAGTCGGATCGCGCGCGCCGCGTCTGGCCGCGCGCCTTCACCTCGCCCGCCAGGTGGATGGCGCCGCCCGCGATCAACAGCTTCTCGGTCAGCGTGGTCTTGCCGGCGTCGGGGTGCGAGATGATCGCGAAGGTCCGGCGGTCGGGGCGTCCGGTCGGACGGTCGGTCATGCGGCATGGTCCAGCTATATGGGGGTCGCGCCGCGGTACAGCGTGCTGCCGCCAAAGGCGAGCATCCGATCCCCGTAAAAAAATCACGCCCGCCGGAACCGGACGGGATTTCATGCGCTTCGCATCATGTCCCTTCCGACCCCCCCTCGGACCGGACATAGATTGCGGGCCGCGCATCCTCCCCCCCCGGAGCGCGGCCCGTTTTCTTGCGGGCCGGTCGTGGTCGCGGCCATGCTGCGATAGCGCCGGCCCGCCTAGTTTCAAAGATCTGTTCTGCACGGTATTCGAACTTCTATTGCACTGTGCTTGACGTGCTATTTGTGACGACTTCACGAACTTTCGCCCGCGTTCAGGCAACCGGCCGGCTCGGCCGCTTTATGTCAGCGCTGAAACCGAACTTCGATTGACCCGGATGGTGCGGAAACCCATGCTTGCGACCATGACTGTTTCGCGCGCCGGGGGCGTCTCCGCTTCCCCACCCTTCTGCATGCTTGCCGTTCTGGCCCTGGCCGGTCTGACATTACCCGGTTGCGGATCGAAGGAACCGGCGAAGGCCCCTCCCAAGGTGCCGGAAGTCGGCTTCGTGGTCGTGCGCACCGAGACGGTCCCGCTCGTCGCCGAACTCGCCGGGCGCACGTCGGCCTATGAAACGTCGGAGGTCCGCCCGCAGGTTTCGGGGGTCATCAAGGCGCGGCTGTTCACGGAGGGGACGATCGTCCGACAGGGTCAGACGCTGTACCAGATCGACCCGCGGCTCTACCGCGCCGCCACGGCGGAGGCGGAGGCCAATGTCGCCAGCGCGCGCGCCACGGAGGCCGCCGCGCGGGTCCGGGCGGATCGCCTGGCGCCGCTTGCCCGGATCGAGGCGGTGGCACAGCAGGACTATACCGACGCCGCCGCCACCGCCGCGCAGGCCCGCGCCGCCATCGCGCAGAACCGTGCGCAGCTGGAAACCGCGCAGATCAACCTCGCCTTCACCCGTGTTCCCGCCCCCATCACCGGGCGGATCGGCCGGTCGCTGTTCACCACCGGTGCGCTTGTCACCGCGTCGCAGGCCGATCCGCTCACCACCATCCAGCGGCTCGACCCGATCTTCGTCGATATCCAGCAATCGTCCGCCGAACTGCTCATGCTGCGCCGCGCGCTGGCATCCGGCGGCGTCGTGCCGACCAGCGGCACCGTCCGTCTGAAGCTGGAGGACGGCAGCGATTATGGCCGCACCGGCACCGTCCAGTTCGCGGAGGTCACGGTCGACCAGAATACCGGCACCGTCACGCTGCGTGCGCGCTTCCCCAATCCCGACGGACTCCTTTTGCCGGGCATGTATGTCCGCGCGATCCTGGCGCAGAGCAGCGACACCGATGCGATCCTCGTACCGCAGGCCGGCGTCGCGCGCGATCCGAAGGGGCAGGCCACTGTCTTCCTCGTCGGGCCGGGCAACAAGGCCGTGATGCGCACCGTGCAGACCACGCGCACGGTCGGCAGCAACTGGCTCGTCACCGCGGGCCTGCGCCCCGGCGACCGCGTGATCGTCGAGGGGCTCGGCCGGCTCAAACCCGATCAGAGCATACGGCCCGTACCGGCGGGGTCGAAACCCCGTCCTCAGGCCACCCCCGCGGCTGCCGACCCGTCCAAGGGCGCCTGACGCGCATGATAAGTCGCGTCTTCATCGATCGCCCGATCTTCGCCTGGGTCATCGCCATCGTCATCATGCTGGCCGGCGTCGGCGCGATCCTGACGTTGCCGATCGAACAATATCCCGACGTCGCCCCGCCGCAGGTCAGCATCCGCGCGACCTATCCCGGCGCGTCCGCCGCGATCCTGGAATCCAGCGTCACGCAGATCGTGGAACAGCAGCTGACCGGCATCGACGGGCTGATCTATTTCCAGTCGACATCCAGTTCCGAGGGCCAGGTCACGATCTCGGTCACCTTCGACAAGGGCACCGATCCCGACATCGCGCAGGTCCAGGTCCAGAACAAGGTCCAGCAGGCACTGCCCCGCCTGCCGCAACAGGTGCAGCAGCAGGGCCTGACCGTCACGAAATCGAACAGCGACTTCCTGCTGCTCGCATCGATCTATGACGAAACCGACCGGCGCTCGAACGGTGATATCTCCGACTATCTGGTCGCCAACCTGCAGGATCCGATCGGCCGCATTCCCGGCGTCGGCGCGACCAACGTGTTCGGCGCGCAATATGCGATGCGGGTCTGGCTCGACCCCTATCGCTTGAGTTCCTATGCGCTGATGCCGTCCGACGTCATCAGCGCGATCGAGGCGCAGAACGCGCAGGTCGCCGCCGGCCAGATCGGCGGATCGCCCTCGCCCGTCACGCAGATGCTGAACGCTACGGTCACCGCCAAGACGCGGCTGACCACGCCGGAACAGTTCCGCAACATCATCGTCAAGACGCAGACCGACGGATCGAAGGTGCTGCTCTCCAACGTCGCGCGGGTCGAGCTGGGGCAGGAGAATTACAATGCGCTCAGCCGGTTCAACCGCCACCCCGCGTCCGGCATCTCGGTCCAGCTGGCACCCGGCGCAGACGCGCTCAAGACCGCCGAACTGGTGAAGGCGGAGGTGATCCGCCAGTCGAAGAACTTCCCCGACGGCTATCGCTATACCTTCCCGCGCGACAGCACGGCGTTCATCAAGCTGTCGGTCGAAGAAGTGGTCAAGACGCTGATCGAGGCGATCATCCTCGTCATCGTCGTGATGTTCGTGTTCCTCCAGAACTGGCGCGCCACGCTGATCCCGACGATCGCGGTGCCTGTCGTGCTGCTCGGCACGTTCGGCGTCATCGCGCTGTTCGGCTATTCCATCAACACGCTGACGCTGTTCGGGCTGGTGCTGTCGATCGGCCTGCTGGTCGACGATGCGATCGTGGTGGTCGAGAATGTCGAACGCGTGATGGACGAGGAACCCGACATTTCCCCACGCGACGCGACGATCAAGTCGATGGCGGAAATCCAGACCGCGCTGATCGGCATCGCGCTCGTCCTGTCCGCGGTCTTTATGCCGATGGCCTTCTTCGGCGGCTCCACCGGCGTCATCTACCGGCAATTCTCGATCACGATCATCTCCTCGATGATCCTGTCGGTCGTGGTCGCACTCGTCCTCACCCCCGCGCTCACCGCCACGTTGCTCAAGCACCGCCGCGAGACGGACGAAAAGCCGCGCAACCGCGTGGCGGGCTGGTTCGCGAAATTCGCGAACTGGTTCAACACGATGTTCGATCGCACCACCCGGCGCTATGTCGGCGGCGTGAAGGCCGTCATCGCGCGCAGCCGGATCGCGATGCTGGGCTATGCCGGTATCGTCGCGGTGCTGGCGCTGATGTTCGTGCAACTGCCGCAGGGTTTCCTGCCGACCGAGGACCAGGGGTCGGCGATCATCCAGTTCACCCTGCCCCCCGGGGCGACGCAGCCGCGCACGCTGGCCGCCGCGAAATCGATCGAGGATTATTTCCTGGGTTCGGAAAAGGCGAATGCGGCCGGCATCTTCACCATTTCCGGTTTCCGGTTCGGCGGGTCCGGCCAGAATGTCGGCCAGGGCTTCGTCCAGCTGGCCCCATGGGACGATCGCAAGGGGAGCGAGAACGCCGCCAAGGCAATTACCGAACGCGCGACGAAGAGCGTCGCGCCGCTGATCCGCGATGTCCAATTCGTGGCGCTCACCCCGCCGTCGGTGCAGGGGCTGGGTCAGTCCAACGGCTTCACGATGGAATTGCAGAACGCTTCCGGCATGCCGCAGGCGCAGTTCAAGGCCGAACGCGACAAGCTGCTCGCCGCCGCCGCCGCCGATCCCACCCTCGCCGCGGTCCGCCCCGGCGGACTGGAGGACGTGCCCACGCTCCAGGTCACCGTCGATCAGGCGAAGGTCGGTGCGCTCGGCATCGCGCAGACCGACGTGGATCGGACGCTCAGCGCCGCGTGGGGCGGCGTCTATGTCAACGACTTCGTCGATCGCGGTCGCGTGAAGCGCGTCTACGTGCAGGGCGACGCCCCCTACCGCGCCTCGCCCAGCGATCTCGACGGCTGGTTCGTCCGCACCGCATCGGGCCAGATGGCGCCCTTCTCCGCCTTCGCCACGACCAGCTGGTCGCAGGCGCCTACGACACTCGTCCGGTTCAGCGGCCTGCCCGCCTACGAGATCCAGGGGCAGGCCGCACCCGGTAATTCGTCCGGCGACGCGATGGAACGGATGATCCAGATCGCCGCTACCCTGCCCGGCACGTCCGTCGCCTGGGCCGGCCTGTCCTATCAGGAACGGCTGTCGTCGGGCCAGGCGCCGTTGCTCTACGGCCTGTCGATCCTCGTCATCTTCCTCTGCCTCGCGGCCCTGTACGAAAGCTGGTCGATTCCCTTTTCGGTTCTGCTCGTCATCCCGCTCGGCCTGGTCGGCGCGGTCATCGCGGTCGCGTTGCGCGGATTGGAGAACGACGTCTATTTTCAGGTCGGGCTGCTCACCACCATGGGCCTGTCCGCCAAGAACGCGATCCTGATCGTCGAATTCGCCGAACAGGCCGAGCGCGCCGGCAAGTCGCCCTTCGACGCCGCGATCGACGCCGCCCGGCTTCGCCTCCGCCCGATCCTGATGACCAGCCTGGCGTTCATCTTCGGCGTGTTGCCGCTGGCCATATCGACCGGGGCCGGTGCGCAGAGCCGCGTCGCGATCGGCACTGCCGTGATCGGCGGCATGCTGACCGCCACCGTGCTGGCGATCTTCTTCGTGCCGCTGTTCTTTGTGCTGGTCCGGCGGGTGTTCAAGGGGCCGCAGCACGGCGCCTCCGCCGACACCGGAACCGGGACCCACGATCGGTCCGATCGAGACCCGGACGCGCCGCCCGCCGCCGCAAAGCCGGAGCCTGCATGACCCGTACCGCCGCCGCCCTGCTGCCGCTCGCCTGCCTGATCGCCGGCGGGTGCAGCCTGGAACCGCGCTACGAACGCGCGCCCGCCCCCGTCACCGCCGGCTGGCCGGTCGGCGACGCCTATCTGCGTCGCACCGAAACGACATTGCCCGCACTGTCCTACACGGATGTCTTTCGCGATCCGAAGTTGCAAGCCGTGATCGCGCAGGCGCTCGTCAATAATCGCGACCTGCGCATCGCGGCCGCTAACGTCGTCTCCGCACGCGCGCTCTACCGGGTCGAACGATCCGCGCTGTTTCCGCAGATCGACGGCACCGCGCGCGCCCAGTTCGGCGACAATGGCTCCCGCGGCGCGTCCGGCCTCGGCCAAGGCATCGGTACGGGTGGCATCGGCACGGGCACGGGCGGCATCGGCCCCGACGGGACCGGTACTGGCACTGGCGGGGTCGGCACCGGGAATGGCACGGGCGTCGTCACCAACGGCGGCGGTAGCGGTTTCTACGACCAATATTCGGTCAACGCCGGAATCAGCGCGTTCGAAATCGACCTGTTCGGCCGCATCCGGTCGCAGAGCCGCGCCGCGCTCGCCACCTATTTCGGGACGGAGGCCGCCGCCCGCGCGACCCGCCTTTCGCTGGTGGCGGAGGTGGCGAGCGCCTACCTCACCTATGGGTCCGACCGCAGCCTGCTGGCGATCGCCCGCGCGACGGAGGCGAGCGCCGCCCGCTCGGTCACGCTGACCCGCGCCCGGCTGCAGGGGGGCATCGCACCGCGCACCGACTTGCGCCAGGCCGAAACGATCCTGTTCACCGCACGCGCCGACACCGCCGCACTTACGACGTCGCTGGCGCAGGATGTCAACGCGCTCACCCTGCTCGTCGGCGCGCCGGTCGATCCTACATTGCTGCCCGCGTCGATCGAAAGCGTCGACGGCCTGCTGGCGGAGGTGCCGGCCGGCCTTTCCTCCGACATCCTCCTGCGCCGCCCCGACGTCGTCCAGTCGGAATATGACCTGCGTGCCGCCAACGCCCGGATCGGCGCGGCGCGTGCCGCGCTGTTCCCGTCGATCAGCCTGACGAGCATCGCAGGCCTTGCCAGCGGCGCGCTCGGTTCGTTGTTCAGCCGCGGTGCGTTCAACTGGAACGCGTCACCCACCGTCACCGTGCCGATCTTCGACGGCGGGGCCAATCGCGGCAATCTGGCTTATGCCCGCGCGCAGCAGCAACTGGCTCTCGCGACCTACGAACAGACGATCCAGACCGCGTTCCGCGAAGTGTCCGATGCGCTCGCCCGGCGCGGCACCATCGACCGCGAACTGGCGGCGCGGCGCGACCTGACGGCGGCGGCGCAGGATAATTACTACCTGTCGGAACGCTCCTACCGCGGCGGTATCGGTACTTTCCTGAACAGCCTGGACGCGCAACGCACGTTGTACAGTGCGCAGCAGCAGCTGGTCACGACGCGGCTTACCCGCGCCGACAATCTCGTGACGCTCTACCGCGTCCTCGGCGGTGACGCCCTGGTCGCGGGCAATCCCGCGGCCGACCCCGCGCTCCGTTCGCCCGAGCCGGTTCCCGCCGCGATCCGCTAGAGCTTGCCCGTATCAAGGGGATCATCCTCCGGTTCGTTTTGGTTCGAGCTTGTCGGAAACCCCACGCACGGATCAGTACATCGTTCAGGCGGAAGCCGTCATGTCCTGGAACCGACCGGAACGCTCGCCCGGAACCGCCGCGCGACCCGCCGCTGCCACAGCATCAGCAACGGGACGACGCCCAGTTCCATGCACAGCCCGAACAGATGCCCGCCCGACGGCACCCCGACCTCGACCAGCGACAACAGCCGCGCCAGCCCGCCCAGCACGACCATCAGGCCCAACATCCGGAAGATCGCGGTCCGCCGCTCGATCGCCGCGATCGCATAGGCAAAACCGAATCCGAGGCCCAGAAAGATACCCGATACATAGCGGAAATGACTGTCCAGGTCGGGCGGTACGGGGATCGGCGCACCTTTCAGATACACCACGCCGCGCCACACGCTTTCGCCACCGACCGTCAAGGGAACGATGCACGCCAGCGCCGCCACCGCCTGCAGCAGCCGGCGCTCGGTCGCGAGGGTCATCACCACCAGCGCATGCCCCGTGTCTTGCCGCGTTCCAGCAGTTCGTGACGGATCTTGATGCTCTTCATCGACAGATGCACCTCGAACAGGAACATCGTCAGCCCGCCGATCACCATCAGCATTGCGATGGCGAATATGATCGCCATCGTCCGGGCGAAACCGATCCCGATCAACCGTGCGAAGAACAGCCCGGCCACCACGCCGCAGATCAGCGCCGCGCTGGCCGTGCAAAGCGAAACGGCCACGCTGACGACGCGCATCCGCCGGTCGAGCAGGCGCAATTCCCAAACCTGTCGGTCATGGTCCGCATGGCCGACGGGGGTGAACCGGGTCTCCAGCGCGCGGGCGCGGTCCACCACGCGCGCAAGCCGCCCGACCATGACGTTCAGGAACGCGGCGATCCCGGTCAGCAGGAAGACCGGTGCGGTCGCCAACTGTATCGTATGGGCCAGCTCGGCCGCGGCGGTCGGTGCGATCATGGGCATAGCGATGACGGGTGCGGCGCATCCCCGTCAAGCCAAATGCCGCCTGGCCCTGCGTCGCGGTTCAGTCGAACAGCCCCAGGCCCCAGAGCAAGGGCAGCCACAAAACGGTTGAAAGCAGCGACGCGAGCATCAGTCCGCAAAAGATATCACCCGGCCTTTCTGCCGCCGCTGGCACGCCGCGGGCGCTCCGCAGGGGGGTTTCCATTCCGTTCATACCCTCTCTCGCGCCTGTGGATCGACGCCGCCTGACCACACACCTGAAACAACCGGCGGTATCAATTGGCGAAAAGGACGAGATAGGAATGGCGGGGCGAGGCAGGGCCGATGACGCCTGCCCGCCTGAAACGCAGCAAAGGTAGACCGGCGGATATACGAACCGCGCTGATCGTATTTCCCGCACCTCGGACAGTCGGTTCCGGTCTACCGATGCGCAAATCCCATCGACCTGCTGAAGGCGGAGATCGGTCGAATAAGGCTCGATTGCCCGATCGATAAAGTCCTGAGCAACGGGACGCCGGCCCGCGGCCGCTGACCGGCTGGCGCTACCTTATCCGACGTCGGCCTTGACGGCCCGACCGATCTGCGACGGATCGAAGTAGGTCCGGAACGCGGCGATCGTATCTTCTGACAATTCCAACACGCTGACCCCGCCGTACCGGACGTCCTTTCCGTCCACCTGGCCCTCGCTCACCCATTCCAGCAAGGCGATCTTGTCGCCCTGCACGACGTTCCGGAATTCCGACCGGATCGTGTCGAACGTCCCGCGATAGGCGGTCCAGAACGCCGCCGCACCGTCCTTTCCGCCATGTTCGACCAGCGGGTTGGAAATCTCCGCATCATCCGCAAACAGCGCCGCGATCGGTCCGGCGTCGCTTCCTTCCTCCAACGTGCGGAGGGCGTCGATGAAGGTCTGGGCGTCGATGGTCATGCGCTGGTTCCCGTCTGGTCTCTGCGAGGAACAGCGCGGCCCGCCGCCGGATGTTCCCATGATCCGACGACCTTTAGCGCGTCAGTCGCCCACCTCGCGCGGCAAGTGCGGCCAGCATCGCAGACGGACCACGCGCGTCCAGCACGCCCGCATGGCGTTCCAGCCCCGCGACCACGGTGTCCAGCCCGATCAGGTCGGCCCAGAACATCGGTCCCCCGGTCCGGATCGGCCAGCCGTAGCCGTTCACCCACACCACATCGATGTCGGACGCCCGCTGCGCGATGCCATCCTCGAGTATCCGCGCACCTTCGTTCACCATCGGATACAGCAGCCGCTCCAATATCTCGGCATCGCCGATCGTGCGCTGCGGCGTACCGCGCTTCTCGGCATAGCGGGCGATGATCGCCTCTGTTTCCGACGACGGCGTGCCCCGCCGATCGGCATCATAGTCGTAGAAGCCGCGGCCGTTCTTCTGCCCGCGGCGATCCGCCTCGCACATCGCATCGCGTAGCGTTTCGCCACGCGATGCCCCCGCCGCCCAGCCCAGGTCCAGCCCGGCCAGGTCCGCCATCTGGAACGGCCCCATCGGAAAACCGAATGTGGTCAGCACGCGATCGACGTCCCACGGCTTGGCCCCTTCCAGCACCAGCCGGTTCGCCTGGTCCTGTCGCGGTTTCAGCATGCGGTTGCCGATGAACCCGTCGCACGTGCCGGCCACCACCGCGATCTTGCCGATCCGTTTCGCCAGCGCCATCGCGGTCGCCAGCACCACCGGTGCCGTCCGCGCGCCGCGTACCACCTCCAGCAACCGCATGATGTTGGCGGGCGAGAAGAAATGCAGCCCGACCACCGCCTGGGGCCGCGCCGTCGCTGCGGCGATCGCATCGATGTCGAGATAGCTGGTGTTCGAGGCCAGGATCGCGTCCGGCTTCACGATCCGGTCCAGTTCGGCGAACAGCGCGGTCTTCACGCCCATGTCCTCGAACACCGCTTCGATCACCAGGTCGCTGTCCGCCAGGTCGGCCAGCGCCAGCGTCGGGGTCAGCAGCGCCAGCGCGGCCGCGGCGTCCGCCTCCGTCACCCGGCCGGACTGGACGTTGCGGGCATAGTTGCGGCCGATCGTCGCCACACCGCGGTCCAGCGCCGCCTGTTCGCGCTCGACCAACGTCACCGGCAGCCCGGCCGAAAGGAAGTTCAGAGCGATCCCGCCGCCCATCGTGCCCGCGCCGACGATGCCGACCCGGTCGATCGCACGCGGGACGATCGCCGGGTCCAGCCCCGCAATCTTTCCTGCCGCGCGTTCCGCGAAGAAATAATGCCGCTGCGCCTTCGATTCATCGCCGTCCATCAGTTCGCGGAACAGCGCGCGTTCGCGCAGCAGGCCGTCCGCGAACGGCATCTCCACCGCCGCCCGCACCGCCGCGATGCACGCCTCGGGTGCCTGCAGCCCCTTCAACAGGCGGCCGTGCGCCTGCCTGAACCGGTCGAAGATTGCCGGATCGCGCACCGCCCCGGATATCCGATCCGTCTTCTCCGACGCGCGCGGCGGGGCAAGGCCAGCCACGTCGCGCGCGAACGCCAGCGCATCCGCCGCCGGCTCCGCCGCATCGGTCATCCGGTCGATCAGCCCGATCTCCAGCGCGCGCTCGGCCGACACGGGGCTGCCGCCGACGATCATCGTCAGCGCATCCGCCACGCCCACCAGCCGCGGCAGCCGCTGCGTACCGCCCGCGCCGGGCAGCAGCCCCAGCTTCACCTCGGGCATGCCCAGCTTCGCGGCGCGCGCCGCGACCCGGTAATGGCACGCCATCGCCACTTCCAGCCCGCCGCCCAGCGCGGTTCCATGGATCGCCGCCACGATCGGCTTCGGACTGCCCTCGATCACCTCCACCAGTTCGGGCAGCAGCGGGAACACCGGCTCCTGCCCGAACTCGGTGATATCCGCGCCGGCGAAGAACGTCCGCCCGGCGCAGCGCAGCACCAGCGCGCGCACCGCATCGTCGCCCGCCCCCTCCAGGATCGCGGCCATCAGCCCGTTGCGCACCGCATGGCCCAGTGCGTTGACCGGCGGATTCTGGCAGGTGACGACCAGGATGTCGCCCTCGCGGCGGGTCGTGATCGGGGACATGCAGGTTCCTTCATAGGGCGTCGTCGTCGGGATCAGGCGTCAGTCCCGGAAACCCGGGTCGATCCGGTCCAGCTTGCGCAGCAGTGCGGGCCAGGCCAGCAGGTCGGCCAGCATCTTCATGCCCGGCCCACCCGACTGGCCCTGTACCTTTTCCGGTGTCCCCTGCGGCGGTGTGTTCAGCGCGGCCCGCCCGGCGGACAGCATATGGACCTGCGCCTCGCACGCCCGCTCCAGGAAATACATCCGCAGGAACGCCTGACCCACGCTTTCGCCCACCGTCAACGTCCCATGATTGCGCAGGAGCATCGCATTCTTGGTCCCCAGGTCGGCGACCAGCCGGTCGCGCTCCTCCAGCTCGGTCGCGATGCCTTCATAAGCGTGATAGGCGACATCGTGGCGGGCGATCATCGCGGTCTGCGTGTGCGGCAGCAGCCCCTCGTCCATCGCCGACACCGCCTGGCCGTACGGCGTATGCAGGTGCAGCACCGCCACCGCATCGGCGCGGCCCATATGGATCGCGCTGTGGATGACGAACCCGGCCGCATTGACCATGTACGGCGTCTCGCCCACCGGGCGGCCGTCCATGTCGATCTTCACCAGCGACGATGCGGTGATCTCCTCGAACATCAGCTGATACGGGTTGATGAGGAAATGATGCTCCGGCCCCGGCACCCGCGCCGACAGATGGGTGAAGATCAGGTCGTCCCAGCCGTAGAGCGCGACCAGCCGGTACGCCGCGGCCAGATCGACGCGCGCCTGCCATTCCTCGGGCGACACCCGGTCGCGGACGGAGGGTGTATGCGTCGCTGCGGTCGCCATCGTCAGGTTCCTCTCATGCTTTTGCAGCCAAGGCTATGCCGCCCCGCCCGCCCGCGCCAGCCCCCCGGAAGAACCCCGTCCCGTAGGAAGCCGCACCGACGTAACGTCACTCGGCGCAAAGATTTTCGATAAGTGGCACAACCGGCCGTTCGACGAGTCCCACCACCATCATCCCGGCGAAAGCTGGGACCTTGTCCTGACTTGCGGCACCCTCTCCACCGAAGGGAGATCCAGGCCTCCCCCGGGACGACGCCCACAGCAGGTTGGTCCAACCCCACAGCCTACCCCAGCGCCATCTCCACCGCGGCCAGCGCATGCAGTTCGGTCGTGTCGAACAGCGGCACCGCGCTGTCCTCCGGACCGATCAGCAGCATGATCTCGGTACAGCCCAGGATGATCGCCTCCGCCCCGGCCGCGACCAGCCGTGCGATCACGCCGCGATACGCATCGCGCGACGCTGCCCGCACGTCGCCCTTCACCAGCTCGCGGTAGATCACGTCATGGACCACCACCCGGTCCGCCGCATCCGGCACCAGCACCGTCAGCCCATGCTCGCCCAGCCGCGCGCGGTAGAAATTCTGTTCCATCGTGAACGCCGTGCCGATCAGGCCGACGCGGGCATACCCCGCCGCCCGGACCGCCACCGCCGTCGGGTCGGCGATGTGCAGCAGCGGGATTGCCACCGCATCCGCGATCGCATCGGCCACCCGGTGCATCGTGTTGGTACACAGAACGATCACATCCGCCCCGCCGCGTTCCAGCACGCGCGCCGCATCGGCCATCGCCGCACCCAGCACGTCCCACTCGCCCGCCGCCTGCATCGCCGCGATCGGCGCAAAGTCGACCGACGTCATCAGGCATCGCGCCGAATGCGTCCCGCCCAGCCGCGCGCGCGCCGTCTGGTTAACGATCCGGTAATACTGAGCCGAGCTTTCCCAGCTCATGCCGCCGATCAGACCGATCGTCTTCATGCCGGCGCCACCCCGTCCGCCTCGACCACCCCGTCGGCCAGCACGATGCCGACCAGCCTGACGCGTTTCTCCACCTGGTCCACCGGCATGCGGTGCAGGTCCAGCCGGATCAGCCCGCCGCCGTCGCGCCGCAACGCGAAACCACCGCCATCGCGGACCAGCGTGCCGGTCGCGTCGAACGGATCGCCCGGCATCATCCCTGCCGCTTCACCACGAACGGGCCGGCCCCCTGTACCACCGGCATCAGTTCGATCCGGTTGACGTTCACATGGGGCGGCAGGCCGACGATCCACAGCACTGCCTCCGCCACGTCCGCCGCGGTCATCGGCGTGGTGTCGGCATAGGGGGCGGCGGCCTTCGCATCGTCGCCGCCGAACCGGACATGGCTGAACTCCGTCCCGCCGACGAGCCCGGGCTGCACGTCGCTCACCCGCACGCCGGTGCCGGCCAGGTCGGTCTTCAGCCCCAGCGTGAACTGCTGCACGAACGCCTTGGTCGCGCCGTACACATTGCCGCCGGGATAGGGGTAGTTCGCCGCCACGCTGCCCAGGTTGACGATGTCCCCGCGCCCGCGCGCCACCATCCCGGGCAGGATTGCGTGGGTCAGGCGCATCAGGCCCAGCACGTTGGTCGCCACCATCTGCTCCCACTGCTTCAGGTCGCTGTCCTGCGCCGCGGTGGTGCCCAGCGCCAGCCCGGCATTGTTCACCAATATGTCTACGTCCCGCCACCCGTCGGGCAGTGCGTCGGGCAACGCGGCCACCGCACCGGCATCGGTCACGTCCAGCGTCAGCGGCAGGATTGCCGCCTTACCTTGCTCGTCGCGCAACGCGTCAAGCCGCTCGGTCCGCCGCCCGGCCGCGATCACGCGGTGCCCCGCCGCCACCAGTCGCCGCGCTATTTCCAGCCCGAACCCGGACGTCGCGCCCGTCACCAATGCCGTCCTGCCCATCATCATTCCCCAGTCCTGCAAGGCCGTTCCTTGCCGTCCGCATGCTAAACCGTCAGCGCGGTCAGCGTTCCCGGCGTCAGCACCTGTGGCAACACCCGCAACGGCGCGCCGCCCTTGCCCGCGAACAGGTACAGCGGAACGCCCGACCGGCCATGTTCGGCCAGGAAACGGGAGATGTCCGCATTCCCGTCGGTCCAGTCGCCGACCATCGTCACGATGCCTGCCCTGGCAAAGGCGGTCCGCACTGCATCGCGCTCGATCGCCGCCTTCTCGTTCACCTTGCAGGTCAGGCACCAGTCGGCGGTGAAGTACACGAATACCGGCGTGCCCGCCGCCTGATAGGCCGCCAGCTTCGCCCGATCGAACGGCACCGAGATCGACACCACCCCTGCCACGGCCGGGCCGACCGCCCCCACCCCTGCGCTCACCGGCGCCCGCGGTACGATCGCGACCAGCATGCAGGCAACCGCCACCGTCGGGGCCAGCGGCCACCATGCCCGCGTGCCACCCGCCGCCTGCCGCCCGCCGACCCACCACAGGCCCAGCGTCACGATCACCGCCGCGATCAGCCCCAGCATCATCCCGTCGACGCCCGCCTGCCGCCCCAGGATCCACGCCAGCCCCAGCGCGGTCGCGAACATCGGCAAAGCCAGCACGCGCCGCATCACGTTCATCCACGCCCCCGGCCGCGGCAGCATCGCGCGCATCCGCGGCACATAACCCAGCAGCAGGAACGGGATCGCCATGCCGAGCCCCAGCCCAGCGAACACTGCCAGCGCGGCGACGGTCGGCAACACCAGCGCCGCCCCCAGCGCCGCCCCCATGAACGGCCCGGTGCACGGCGTGGCGATGAACGCGGCCAGCGCCCCCGTCCAGAACGCGCCGCCCGTGCCGCCCTTGCCCGCCAGCGCCCCGCCGCCCGATATCGCCGGCAGTTCGAACAGCCCGGCCAGGTTGAATCCGATCGCGGCCGTCAGCAGCATCAGCACCACGATGACGCGCGGATCCTGCAACTGGAACGCCCAGCCAGCCGCACTGCCGCCCGCGCGCAACCCCAGCAGGATCGCACCCAGCGCCACGCACACCAGGATGACCCCGGCGGCATAGGCCAGCGCCTCGCGCCGCACTGTCCGCTCGTCGCCGCCAGCCTTTGCGAGGCTCAGCGCCTTCAGGCTCAAGATCGGGAATACGCAGGGCATGATGTTCAGCAGCAGCCCGCCCAGCAACGCGCCGCCCAGCGCCGCCAGCAACGTGCCCGCCCCGCCCGAACCGGCAGGCGCATCGTCCGCTCCCGCCGCACCGATCGCCACCCCCGCCGCCGGCACCGTTCCCGGCACCGCATCCAGCACCAGCCCTCTGCCCCGCCCGATCCGCAGCACGCCCGCAACCCGGCGCGGGGCCGCGCCCTTCGCCGTCGTCTCGACGATCAGCGCGTCGCCGCGTCGCGACACGCGCTGAGGCGCCGCATAATCGATCACCCCGTCGGTCAGCGGGAAGAAATAGGGCTCGGCCACCGCCACGCTCGCCGGCATCGGCACCGCCATCCGGAACCGCCCGCCCGCCACCGCGAACCGTGCCCGACCACCCAGCGGCCTGGGCAAGCCTGCGCGATATCGGTCGAACGCCGCACGCGCCGCTGGCGTCACCGCCCCGTCGCCTACCGTCAGGACGGTCGCCAGCTCGGCCTTTTCCGGCACGCAGATCTCGCGCGTGCAGGCCAGATAATCCAGCCGCACCCGGATCGGCAGCCGCGTACCGCGCGCCAGCCCGGCGGGCACGGACAGCATGACGGGCTGCGCATAGCGCCCTTCGTAGACATAGTTCATCAGCCCCGCGACGATCAGCGTCTGCGGCACCGGATAGGCGATCGGCCCGGCCGAGACGCCGCGCGGCAGCGTCCAGGTCGCCTGCGTCTCCACCCCCGCATCGCCGGGATTTTTCCAATATCCATGCCACCCGGCCGCCGGCGTCATCACGAAAGCCAGCGTGGTGGTCGCCCCGCTGCGCGGCGTGACGCTCTCCGCAATCAGGCTGGCCGCGATATGCGGTGGGCGCCCCGGTTGCGCGCTTACGGCTTGTGCGAATGCCGGTGCCGCGATCAGCACGATCAGCCATGTCATGAATCGGAAACAGGATATGCGCATCGCCACTCCCAACATGCTGCGGCCGCGCTATAGCATGCCGTCCGCGCTGTGGAGAATGGTCCTGTGTCCTTGTCGCCTCTGATCCTCGCGACGGCGCTTGCCGCCGCCGTAACGCCCGCTGCGGCGCAGCCGCCCGCGCCGAAACTGCTCGTCGCGATTTCGATCGACCAGTTCTCCGCGGATCTCTTCGCCGAATATCGCCCGCTCTACACCGCCGGCCTCAAACGCCTGTCGACCGGCGCGGTCTTCCCGTCCGGCTATCAGAGCCACGCCGCCACCGAAACCTGCCCCGGCCACAGCACGATCCTGACCGGCGCGCACCCCGCCCGCACCGGCATCATCGCGAACAACTGGTACGACCTGTCGCTCGCCCGCGCGGACAAGAAGGTCTACTGCACCGAAGACCCGACCGTCGCCGGCTCCAGCTCGGACAACTACACCGTCTCCCCGCAATATCTGAAGGTCCCGACGCTCGGCGACCGGATGAAGGCCGCCAACCCGGCCAGCCGCGTCGTCTCGGTCGCGGGCAAGGATCGCGCCGCCGTCATGATGGGTGGCCACGCGATCGACCAGGCCTGGTACTGGGGCGGCAAGTCGTTCGTCACGCTGCCCGGCCGCACCGGCGCGGTGCCCGCCACCGTCAACCGGATCAATGCGGACGTGCTGGCCACGCTCGCCCGCCCCGGCCGCGCGGCCCTGCCCGCCGCCTGCGCCTCGCATTCGGCCGCGGTCCATGTCGGCACGCGCGACGTCGGCGTGCTGGTCGACCGCAAGGCGGAGGATTTCGCCCGCTTCCGCACCGCGCTCGATTTCGACCGCGAAGTCGCCGACCTCGCCATCGGCCTGATCGGCGAACTGAAACTCGGCAGCGGCCCCGCCCCCGACGTGATCTCGATCGGCCTGTCCGCCACCGACTATGTCGGCCACGGCTACGGCACGGAGGGTGCGGAAATGTGCACGCAGCTGCTCGGCGTCGACACCGCGGTCGGCCGCATCCTGGCGGCACTCGATGCGCGCAAGGTGCCCTACGCGGTCGTGCTGACCGCCGACCATGGCGGCACCGACCTGCCCGAACGCAGCCATGCACGCGGCGTGCCGGATGCGGTCCGCGTCGACAAGGCTCTGCTCCCCGATGCGATGAGCGCTGCGCTCGCCGCCGAGTTCAAGTTCACCGGCCGCGTCCTCTACGGCGACGGTCCGTTCGGCGACATCTACCTGTCGCGCGACATTCCCGCCGAGCTGCGTTCGCGCGTGCTGGCCGCCGCCAAGGCGCGCTACCAGTCCAGCCCACAGGTCGCCGCTGTCTTCACCGCGGACGAGCTGCGCCGCATGCCAAGCCCGACGACCACCCCGGTCGAGGAATGGTCGCTCGCCGATCGCTTCCGCGCCAGCTTCGACCCCGAACGCTCGGGCGACCTGCTGGTGGCGCTCAAGCCCCACGTCACCCCGATCGCCGATCCAAAGGGCGCAGTGGCCACGCACGGCTCGCCCTGGTCCTACGATCGCCGCGTGCCCATGCTGTTCTACCGCCCCGGCATGACCGGCTTCGAACAGCCGCTGTCCGTGGAGACGGTCGACATCTTGCCGACGCTGGCTTCACTCATCGCGCTGCCGGTGCCGAAGGCGGAGATTGACGGGCGTTGTCTGGATCTGGATCCGGGTCCCGCCGACACCTGCGCGAGGTAGCGGCGACCTCACGACGGGACGAGGCCCCGAACAAGCAGCACCCCCAACCGACCAGCATCCCGGACTTGATCCGGATGCTGGTCGCAAGCACGACGGTCTTCGTCATGTGAGGTCGCTCAATTCTCCACTCCCGTTCGGTTCGAGCCTGTCGAGAACGCTGCGCAATGTTCTCGACAGGCTCGAACCGAACGGGTGGGGCACGTAACCTGCCAACCCCCGCCCATCCCGAGCTAAGTCGAGGGACTCTTCGAGCGAAGCCGAGAAGCCAACAGCACCCCTCGGCTACGCTCGGGGAAAAGCGTGCCTCGACTGCGCTCGGCATGGACGGGGGTTGGGGCTCGGTAACTGGACCGGTTCAAACCCAGACCACCTCACTCGAAACCCTCAGTTCCGCACATCCAGCAAGGTGATTCCCTTGCCCAACTGGTTGCCTGAGATCTTCAGCGGCTCATGGCTCCAGTCCGCCACGAAATTGCTCGGCCATGTCACGCCCGGCGCCAGCGACGCGCGGTTGCCCGTGATCACCAGCCCCGCGGACGGGTTCGTGCGCGCTTCTGGTGCCACGGTAATGAACGCGCTGTGGTTTTCCTTGTCCTTGCCCATCACGAATTCGTTGCCCGCGATCCGCCCGGCCGCCCCGCTGGACAGGTCGATCATGTAGTTCGTGGCCTTGCCCTGCGTATCGTCGAAGCTGTTGTCGACGATCGTCACCTGCCGCGCGCGCGCCTTGGCATAATGCCCCCCGCGCCCGCGCTCGAACCGGTTGTTGGTCAGCTCCAGCGTGCCACCCGTGCCGGTATACAGCCCGTGCGCGCAACCGCCTGCCCCTTCGCAGGTGCCCAGCCCGGAAAAGGTCGATCGCCGCACGGTCAGTACCTGCGCCGGATCGTCCACGGTCAGGATGCCCTGCTCGCTGTCGCGGAACGCCGTGCCCGTCACGGTCAGGTTGCCCTTTTCAAGCCGGATGCCCGCGCCGTTGCGATCGGGCACCGCGATGTTGCGGAACACCAGGCCGTCGACCGCCGCGTCGCGTCCGCGCAGCACCAGCGTCGCCTTGCCCTCGCACGTGCCGCCGTCGAAGATCGCGGTTCCCGCCGTAACGGCCGCGAACGCCACGCGCCCGCCGCTCACGATCGCGCAGTCCTTGTACGTGCCCGGCGCGATCCGGATCGTCCCGTCGCCCCCGCCGATCGCGTTCACGGCATCCTGCAACCGGAAGAACCCGCGCCCGGTCTCGGCCACGGTGAACGGTCCGGAGCCCTGCGCATACGCGGAAGCGGACAGCAGGGCGGCGGCGAGGATCAGCTTTTTCATGGGCCGGACTATGCTGCCGGCCGCGCGGAAGTCGAGCCGCTTTCGGTACGAAGCGGCCCGATCCGGCACAACTATCCGTTTATCCCGAGCGAAGTCGGGGGACCCGTCGAGCGCAGCCGAGACGCCAACATCACCCCTCGACTCCGCTCGGGGAAGCGTGCCTCGACTTCGCTCGGCATGGACGAGCAGCGGGCGGCGACCCGACAGAAACCTCAGTCCAGGTTCGGCCGCACCCAGCGTTCCGCCGTCTCGATATCCACCCCGCGCCGCGCGGCGTAATCCTCCAGCTGGTCCCGCCCGATGCGCGCGACGCCGAAATATTCGCTGTCCGGATGGCCGAAGTAGAAACCCGACACCGCCGCGGTCGGCAGCATCGCGAAACTCTCGGTCAGCGTGATGCCCGTTGCATCGGTCGCCTTCAGCAAGTCGAACAGCGTCGGCTTCAGGCTGTGATCCGGGCAGGCGGGATAGCCCGGCGCCGGCCGGATCCCGCGATACTGCTCCTTCACCAGCGCTTCGTTGGTCAGCTGCTCCGCCGGCGCATAGCCCCACAGGTCGGTCCGGACATGCTTGTGCAGCCGTTCAGCGAACGCCTCCGCCAGGCGGTCGGCGAGTGCCTTCAGCAGGATGTCCTGATAGTCGTCGTGCGTCGCCTTGAACCCGGCGAGATGCGCGTCGATCCCGTGCCCCGCGGTCACCGCGAACCCGCCGATCCAGTCACCCGCCGGGTCGATGAAGTCGGCCAGGCACATGTTCGGCCGCCCGCTGCGCTTGGCGATCTGCTGGCGCAGCATCGCGAACGGCACGTCGCCTTCCGGCGTTTCCACCACGATATCGTCGCCCTCCCGCCGGCAGGGCCACAATGCGGCCACCCCCTTGGCGGTCAGCCACTTCTCGTCGATGATCCGGTCGAGCATCGCCTGTGCGTCTTCCCACAGGCCGCGCGCGCTTTCGCCCACGATCGGGTCCTGCAGGATCGCCGGAAAATTCCCGGCCAGCTCCCACGCGCGGAAGAACGGCGTCCAGTCGATATAGTCGCGCAGGTCTGCCAGCGACCAGTCGGGGAAGACATGCGTACCGGGCTGGCGCGGCGCCGGCGGCTTCTGCGCAAAGTCCGGCACGAACCCGTTGGCCCGCGCCTCGGCGATCGGGGTCAGCGCATTCTGCCCCTTGCTCGCCCGCGCGACGCGCACCGCCTCATATTCCGCCGCGGTCCGCTCGACGAACCCGTCGCGCTGCGTATCGGACATCAACGTGGACGCCACGCCCACCGCGCGGCTTGCGTCCAGCACATGCACCACCGGCCCGTCATAGACCGGCGCGATGCGCAGCGCGGTGTGGACCTTCGACGTCGTGGCACCACCGATCAGCAGCGGCATCGTCATGCCCTTGCGCGCCATCTCGACCGCCACTGTCACCATCTCGTCCAGCGACGGCGTGATGAGGCCGGACAGACCGATCATGTCGACATCATTGTCCGCGGCGCATTTCAATATGTCGACCCACGGCACCATCACGCCCATGTCGATCACTTCATAGCCGTTGCACTGCAACACCACGCCGACGATGTTCTTGCCGATATCGTGGACGTCGCCCTTCACGGTCGCCATGATGATGCGGCCCTTGGCGCGCGCGCCGGGCTCCTTCTGCGCCTCGATATAGGGCAGCAGATGGGCAACCGCCTTCTTCATGACGCGGGCGGATTTCACGACCTGCGGCAGGAACATCTTGCCCGACCCGAACAGGTCGCCGACCACGTTCATGCCGTCCATCAACGGCCCCTCGATCACCTCGATCGGCCGCGCGTACAGCTGCCGCGCCTCTTCGGTATCGTCCACGACATGCGCGTCGATGCCCTTGACCAGCGCATGTTCCAGCCGCTTGACCACGTCCCAGCCGCGCCAGTCCGCCGCCGCCTTTTCCGCCACCGCGTCGGTCCCGCGGAACTTTTCGGCCAGCGCGATCATCCGCTCGGTCGAATCCTCGCGCCGGTCCCAGATGACGTCCTCGCACGCCTCGCGCAGCTCCGGGTCGATCGCGTCGTACACGTCGAGCTGGCCGGCGTTGACGATGCCCATGTCCATCCCCGCCTGGATGGCGTGGTACAGGAACACGCTGTGCATCGCGCGCCGCACCGGCTCGTTCCCTCGGAACGAGAAGCTCAGGTTCGACACGCCGCCCGAGATATGGGCATGCGGGCAGCGCACGCGGATATCGCGGCACGCCTCGATGAAATCGATCGCATAGCGGCGATGCTCATCGATCCCGGTCGCCACGGCAAAGATGTTCGGGTCGAAGATGATGTCCTGCGGATCGAACCCGATGCCGACCAGCAGGTCATAGGCGCGCGCGCAGATCTCGACCTTGCGCGCGCGCGTGTCGGCCTGCCCCACCTCGTCGAACGCCATCACGACCACGGCCGCGCCGTACGCCATGACCTTGCGGGCATATTTCAGGAACTCTTCCTCGCCCTCCTTCATGCTGATCGAATTCACGATCGGCTTGCCGGACACGCATTTCAGCCCTGCCTCGATCACGCTCCATTTGGAACTGTCGACCATCACCGGCACGCGGGCTATGTCGGGTTCGGCGGCGATCAGCTTCAGGAAGGTGGTCATCGCCACCTCCGCGTCGAGCAGCCCCTCGTCCATGTTGACGTCGACGACCTGCGCGCCGGACTCGACCTGCTGCCGCGCGACCTCGACCGCCGCGGTATAGTCCCCCGCCATCACGAGCTTCTTGAACCGCGCGGACCCGGTCACGTTGGTGCGTTCGCCGATATTGACGAAGTTGGCCGACACCACGACCGGGGTCTCGTCGTCCTCGGGGATCAGGGGTGCGGTCGCCACGTCGATATTACCTCAATTGAAAACCGTATCGTGCCCCGGCGCAGGCCGGGGCCTGGACGCAGCCGTCTCGCCTAGGCC
This sequence comes from Sphingomonas montana, assembly GCF_001956315.1. Classification (GTDB taxonomy): domain Bacteria; phylum Pseudomonadota; class Alphaproteobacteria; order Sphingomonadales; family Sphingomonadaceae; genus Sphingomonas_R; species Sphingomonas_R montana. The sequence continues at coordinate 238,993 of NZ_MOLY01000045.1, forward strand.
CCGGCCTGCGCCGGGGCACGACGCTTCACGCCGCCAGGATCATCGGATCGAGACCCGCCAGCGTCGTGCGTACCTTCAGGTTCGGCACCTGCCGCGGAGGGTGGCCCTTCACCGCCGCCGCCATCGCCGCGATATGCCCCGGCGTCGAACCGCAGCACCCACCGACCACGTTGACCAGCTGCCCCTCCGCCCATTCGCGGATGAACTGGCCCGTCGTCGCCGGCTGCTCGTCATATTCGCCCAGGTCGTTGGGCAGCCCGGCGTTCGGGTAGACCATCACCAGCGCATCGGCGATGCCGGAGATCACCTGCACATGCGACCGCAGCAGGTCCGCCCCGAATGCGCAGTTCAGCCCGATCGTCAGTGGCCGCGCATGGCGCACCGTGTACCAGAACGCCTCGACCGAATGGCCCGACAGGTTGCGCCCCGACATGTCGGTGATCGTCATCGAGATCATCACCGGCACCTCGACGCCGCGCCGCTCGGACACCTCGATCACCGCCATGATCGCCGCCTTGGCGTTCAGCGTGTCGAAGATCGTCTCGATCAGGATGAAGTCGCACCCGCCGTCGAGCAACGCCTCCGCCTGGTTGGCATAGACGTCCTTCATCGTGTCGAAATCGACCGCGCGGAAACCCGGATCGTTGACGTCGGGCGACAGCGACAGCGTCTTGTTCGTCGGCCCGATCGCACCGGCCACAAAGCGCGGACGCCCGTCGCGCGCCTGATAGTCGTCGGCGGCCTTTCGCGCGATGCCCGCCGCCGCCAGGTTCATGTCGCGCACAAGATGGACCGCGCCATAATCCTCCTGGCTGATCGTGTTCGCGTTGAACGTGTTGGTCGACACGATGTCCGACCCGGCATCCAGATACGCCCGCGTGATCGCATCGATCACGTCCGCGCGCGTCAGCACGAGCAAATCGTTATTGCCCTTCTGATCGAGCGACAGTTCGTAGTCACCGCGATAATCGGCTTCCTGCAGGCCGTAACCCTGGATCATCGTCCCGAACGCCCCGTCGGTGATGAGCACGCGGTCTGCCGCCTGTTCACGGAACCGGATGGCGGCGGTGGAGGGGGTCAGGGTCATGATGTCGCAATCCCGAAATTCAAAGTATCCGTCCATCCCGAGCGAAGTCGAGGGACCCGTCGAGCGCAGCCGAGACGTCCAAGGTCACCCCCTCGGCTTCGCTCGGGATGGACGGACATTGTGAAATGGGGCCTAAGCCGCCAGTTCCAGCGTCCGCTCGCCCACCACCGGTCGTTTGCCCAGCAGATGACAGATCGCATAGGCCAGCTCCGCCCGGTTGAGCGTATAGAAATGCAGGTCCCGCACCCCGCCGGCATACAGCTTGCGGCACATCTCCGCCGCCACCGTCGCCGCGACCAGCTGGCGGGTCCCCGGATGATCGTCCAGCCCGTCGAACAGTCGGTCCATCCAAGGCGGGATCGCCGCGCCGCACATCGCGGCGAACTTGCGCGTCTGCGCCACGTTCGACACGGGCAGGATGCCGGGCAGCAAGTCGGCGGTGATCCCGGCGGCGACCGCCCTATCGCGGAACCGGAAATAGGCGTCAGGCGAAAAGAAGAACTGCGTGATCGCCCGCGTCGCGCCGGCATCGATCTTGCGCTTCAGATTGTCGATATCGGTATCGGCGCACGTCGCCTCCGGATGCATCTCCGGATAGGCCGCGACCGAAATCTCGAACGGCGCGATCCGGCTCAGCCCCGCCACCAGGTCGGCGGCGGACTGATAGCCCTGCGGATGCGGCACGAACTGCTCGCCCTCGCGTGGCGGATCGCCGCGCAGCGCCACGATATGCCGCACGCCCGCGTCCCAATATGCCCGCGCCACCTCCGCGATCTCGTCCTTCGACGCATCAACGCAGGTCAGGTGCGCCGCAGCCGGCACGGTTGTTTCCGCCGCGATCCGCGCGACGGTGGCGTGCGTCCGCTCGCGCGTCGATCCGCCGGCTCCATAGGTCACCGAGACAAAGTCCGGCTCCAGCGGCAGCAGCGCAGAGATCGCGCTCCACAACGCCGCTTCCATCTTCTCGGTCTTGGGCGGGAAAAATTCGAACGACACCCGCGCGTCGCCCGCCAGATCCGCGAACAGCGGTGCATCCAGCGCGCACCGCGCCTCTTCCAGTTCGGTCACGGACAATGTCATGCGGCGATCCTTTCGGGCACGGCATCGGACGACTTGCGCCCCAGCCACAATTTCACGGTCAATGCACCACCGGCCAGTTCCTGCACGCCGTCCGGCACCAGCCCGGCGGCGGCGAACCACGTCGCCAGTTGCGCGTCGTCGAACCCCAGCCGGACATGCGCGGCACGCTGGCGCAGTTCCTCGCGCTCATGCCGCGCGAAATCCACGATCAGCAGGCGGCCGCCGCGGCTCAGCAGGCGCGCCGCCTCCGCAATCGCCGCCGCCGGCTGCTGCGCATAATGCAGCACCTGATGCAGGATCGCAGTATCGGCCGATCCGGGCGCCAGTGGCAGTGCGTACATGTCCCCCTGCCGCAACTCGACACCGCTCAGCCCGGCCTCCGACAGCTTGGACCGCGCCATCCGCAACATTTCCGGGCTGCGGTCCACGCCGATCGCGCGCTGTGCCAACGGGGCCAGCAATTCGATCATGCGGCCCGTGCCCGTTCCAATATCGACCAGCCGGCCGACGCCGCGTTCGGCCAGCATCGCCACGGTCGCCGCCTCGACCTCGCTTTCCGCGACGTGCAGCGACCGGATCGCGTCCCATTCCACGGCATGTTCGGCGAACCACGCCTCAGCCGCCACGGCCCGATCCGCGCGAACCGCCGCCAGCCGGTCCAGGTCCGCCGTCGCCTCATGATCGTCACGATCCGTCCAGGCGTCGGCTGCCGCCAGCAGCGGCTCCACGACACGCCGGTCGCCCAGCGCCACGAACACCCAGGCCCCTTCCTTGCGGCGATCGGCCAGACCCGCATCGGTCAGGATCTTGACGTGGCGCGACACGCGTGGCTGGCTCTGCCCCAGCACCTGTGCCAGTTCGCCGACCGACAACTCCATCGCGCGCAGCAGCGCCACGATCCGCAACCGGGTCGGGTCCGCCAGCGCGCGGAAGATGTCGAGAAGCGGCGTCATGTCGATATAAGGACATAAAGATATCTTTATATCAGCGCAAGCGCCTTGTGCGTCCACAACGGCTGTGGCACCCGCCCGATGGGGCGACGGCACGCCAGGATCGGATCTAGTCATGCGTAATGTGGTTGCGGCCTGTTCGGTCGCCATTCTCCTGGGGGGCGCGTCGACCGCGGCACTGGCGCAATCCGCTCCGCCGCCCCGCACCAGCGCAGCCCCCGTGACGACTGCCCCGGTCCCGACCGCCCCGGTTCCGACCGCCACCGCGCCGGCACCCGCCGCGCCGCCGGCCGACGTTCCGGCCGATCCGTTCATGGCGGACCCGGCAACCGTCGACCCCGGTTTCGTGACCGACGGTCTCGCCGATGCCCCACCCGAACCGCGCGATCGCTATGAAAAGCTGAATCGCGGCATCTGGGGTTTCAACCAACTGGTCGACCGGATCATCCTGAAACCCGTGTCGACCGGCTATCGGACCGTCATTCCCCGCGTCGCCCGCCGCGGCATCACGCGGGTCTTCAGCAATCTTGGCGAACCCTGGTCGTTCGTGAACAACCTGCTTCAGGCGAAGCCGAAGCGCGCGTTGAACAATCTGAAGCGCTTCGTCGTGAACACCACGATCGGCGTCGGCGGCCTGGCCGATCACGCGACCAAGATCGGCATTGCCGCCCGACCGGAGGATTTTGGCCAGACGCTGGCGGTGTGGGGGGTCAAGAGCAGCGCCTATGTCGTGCTGCCGCTCTTTGGGCCGTCCACGGTGCGCGACGGGGTCGGGACCGGCGTGGCCTTTGTTGCCGATCCGTACCAGATCGCGTTGAACCAGAGCAATCTGTCGGTCTGGACGAAGCGCGGCGTCGCCGCGCTGTCGCTGGTCAACGCGCGGGCCGGCCTGACGGAAAGCGGCGCGGACGGGTTCCTGCAGGCAAGCCTCGATCCCTATGCCGCCGCGCGCTCCGCCTTCCGTCAACGCCGCGCCGCGGCCATCGCCAATCAGGAAACGGCCCCGGCGGTCGAAACCGACGCGACCAATTCGAACGCCGCCAGCCCGATGACCGGCATCACCGCACCCGGGGCAGGCCCGATCCCCGACGCGCCGTCCGCGACGGGGTCCGACACCGCGCCGGCCCCCTCGGACATACCGGACAACGGGAACGTACCGGGCGCGCCGGCCGTGCCGATGACGCCCGACGCCGGCGCACGGAACCCGATCTAGCCCGTCCATGTTTTCGAACGGATCACCACGGAAAGGACCCACCATGAAGAAGATGATTTTCGCACCGGCCATCCTGTTCACCGCGCTCGCCGTCGCGGCCTGCAGCCCGACCGCGCAGAATGAGGCCGGGCAGGCCGCCGACGCGATCTCCGCCGATATCAACGCCACCGCCTCCGAAGCCGCAGCAGACACGTCCAACGCGCTTGACGCCGCCGGGTCCAGCATCGAAAACGGTGCCGCCGCCGTTGGCAGCGCCACGGATAACGCCGTCGATGCCGCCGGCGCCGAAATGGACCGCACGGGTGCCGCACTCGCCAATGGTGCCGAGGCAGTCGACAACAGCATGTGATCCCCTGGCATCGCGGCCGTCCGTCCGGGCCGGCCGCGATGCCATCCGCTGTTCCGATACCTTCGTCCAACCCGACCCCGCGGATCGCTTCGGCCGGTTCGGTGTGGGGCCTACAGCGGCGAATGTCTGGCGTTCGAGCGGGACTCGCGACGCGCTCTTCGCCCTCATGAAAGCGACGACGCCGGTCCATGGATCATCCGTTCCAAGGATCGGTCAAGACCACAAGGCGACGCCGCCACCGCAAGGTCGCATCCTGACCGTATCGATGCGCCCGTCGGCCTGCGCAGAAGCATGACAGCATATGGATCCGCTGCAATCGGATCGTCGGACGAACCCAAATCCGCCGGCCGGTCGTTAGGGACCCCTCGACAACGAACGACAGGATAATAGCGTGGATATTCCCAAGGGCACGATGGTCGCGGTTGCAGACGGCGAGACGCTGCGCCTGTTCCGCAATGACGGCGACGCCGGAAGCCCCAGCCTGACCGGCCTGCCGAAGCCCAAGGTCGACGACGACAATATGGGATCGGGCGGCCGCCACCAGAGCAGCTCCGCAAACCCGTCGGACAGCCAGCAGAATGAGGACGCGTTCGCCGCCGGCATCGCCGCGCTCCTCAACCGCCAGGTGCTCGATCACAAGGTTCAGAAGCTGATCGTCATCGCGGCGCCCCGCACCTTGGGTGAGCTTCGCAAGCATTATCACAAGACGCTTTCGGCGGTCCTGCTCGGCGAGATCTCCAAGGACCTGACGGGCCACGACAGCGCCGCGATCGAACGTGCGATCGCCGCCGCCTAAACTTACTCTGCCACCCATGCTGCGGCGGCCGCCCTGCCGTCCCCGCAGCATGGACGTTCAGCTACCAACGCCCGGACGCCCAGCGCGTGGAAACTCACCGACTTCCAAGCGGATCGGCACCGAGCCCTCAGATTGAAAAGTCCGACGCGGACCGGTTGATGATCCCCAGATGCCCGTACTCCACGGGGTAAAGGACCACGAATGATATGAATCTAGTGTCTGATCCTGCCTCCGCGCGGGCAAAGAGATAGTCGCAGATGAAAGATGGACCGACTCTACGGTCTCAAGTCCGCCCCCCGGCCGAAGCATTGGGCTGGGCAAGCCTGGGGCGCCGTCCGCAATCGTGATGGGTCAGAACATCTGTGATCTACGTCATTTGCTTACCAGTCTCACGAACCAACATGCGCGCAGGTTCAACGGGCAATGAGTTTTCCGTCGCAAGCCCACGTAAACGATTGGTTCTTCTGTGGATTAAAACTCCACCCAGCAAATCAACTAGGCGCTGAATACGCTAGATTGCGATTACCATAGCGCCGAACATCATCTCAGCCTCTTCCAACTCAACACATCCGCTGTCGCTGTCGCTGTCAAGGGCCCGATCACCACATCCCATCCGAGACAACAGCACCCCAGCCGTTTCCGATTTGACAAGATGTTCGGCACCGGATGGATTTCGCTTGGCAATGCCGGAGGCAAAGCAACGCCAACGTAGCGAACCAAGCGAGCGACGCTTGCACGGGCCAAAGCACTCTGTCACGGAGCGCTCGCCTACAGGACGTTGACACCGGTATGGTCCCGCCGAAGACCGCACCGGAATTTAGGTAGAGCAGCCTTCATAATCATCGAAGCCGTTACAGGTTTTGTTCCGATCCGATCCGATCCGATGTCGGGCGTGCCGTTAATGCGATCTTGGAGACAGCCCACGGGGCTGAAAGAAGGCGGATAGTGGCCAGACATGAGCCAAACCGTCGCCAGTTCGGCAGTACGCGGCTAGGAGCGTCCCCGCGCACGGCTACCGCTGGGCGAGTGCCGGCAACTCATCTGCTGTCCGGTGTCGCGTCCGAAGCCCGGTGGCCGAAACCGGCCGAGCCCCGCGGTACTGCAGGCGTCCTGTGTGTCGCCGGATCGATCCGCGAGTGCTTGTCGGACTGAACTCCGATCGGCGCTCCAAAAAAAAGGCGAGCCTTGCGGCCCGCCTTCATTGTCCCCCGACCAACAAGATCAGAAGTTGGAGTAGGCTTCGTTGCCGACAAAACCCATTTTCTCGACTTTCGCACGCTTCGTAACGGCCAGAACCTCGTCCACCAGTTCATACCGCGCCTGTGGATCGGGCTGGAGATGGAGCTCCGGGATGGGCGACATGGTCTGGGTCTGGTCCAGATACTGGCGCAGCGTGACGAGATCGAGCGGCGCGCCGTTCCAGAGCGTCTGCCCGGTCGGCGTGATGACGATCTTGTTCTTCACCGGATTGATCGGCGGCGGGGTCGAATCGTTCGAGTCCTGCGGCAGATCCAGTTTCACGGCATGCGTCTGGACCGGGATGGTGATGATGAACATGATGAGCAACACCAGCATCACGTCGATCAGCGGCGTGGTGTTGACGTCCATCATGGGCTCGCCTTCGGCGGTGCCTGCGGCCATTGCCATCGAATTTACTCCTGGACTGGTTCGTTCAACGGCTTGGTTACAGGCGCGGCGGGCGTGCCGTGCCGGGTGCCGGTTCGGAGATGAAGCCGACACGGGCGAAACCCGCACGCTGCATCTGATAGATCGCGCCGCCGATACAACGGTAGGGCGTGTTGCTGTCGCCGCGGATATGCGCCTCGGGAAGTTCGAGTCCTGCAGCGTTCGGGCCACCCTGCTTGTCGATTTCCTCGCGGAGCTTGACGACCGCACGATCGATCAGTTCCTTCGAACCAACCTGGGTCTTGCCCCAGTAGATCTCGCAATTGTCGCCGCTTCCGCGGATCGACAGCGACACGTTCTCCGGCTTCGTCACGGTCGGTTCGAACACGACCTTCGGCAACTGTACCGGAATGCTCTGGATCGCCGCGGGAACGGTGATCAGAAAGATGATGAGGAGCACCAGCATCACGTCCACGAGCGGGGTGGTGTTGATGTCCGACAGCGGTGCGCCGTCTTCGGTTGGGCCTGCACTCATGGCCATCGGCTATTATCCTATCAGCTGGGTCGTGGCCGGCACATCGCCGCCCGAGGGGTACCGCCCCGCCCAAGTGCCGGACGGCACGAGTGGGCGGAACGGCGTCGCATCCCCTGGGATCAGGACTTGGTGATGGTAGCCGGGCCGGTCTTGACCGGTGCGACAGGGGCGGTGCGGGCCGAAGCCAGCGCCGGCTTCAGTGCGCCGTTGGACACCATGTAGCCGTGCAGATCGGTCGAGAACGAACCGAGCTGTTCGGCGATGACCTTGTTGCGACGGATCAGCCAGTTGTAGGCGAGCACCGCCGGAACCGCGACGGCCAGGCCGAGGGCGGTCATGATGAGTGCCTCACCCACCGGGCCGGCAACGGCGTCAATCGATGCCTGACCCGATGCACCAATCTTGATCAGTGCGCGGTAGATGCCGATCACGGTACCGAACAGGCCGATGAAGGGCGACGTCGAACCGACGGTGGCGAGCACGGCCAAACCGTTGCCCAGCTTCGAGTTGATCGCAGCCTGGCTGCGGCCGAGCGACGAGCCCAGCCACTCGTGCTGGTCGACCGGGTCGGTCAGCTTGGTGTGCTCGTCCTGGGCGCGCAGGCCGTCATCGGCGATCTGGCGGTAAGCCGAGTTCTTCTCCAGCTTGCTGGCACCGTCACGGAGCGAAGGCGTGCCCCAGAAGGACGTGCGCATGCGCTTCGCCTGATTCAGGATCTTCTGCTGTTCGAAAAGCTTGGTGAACAGGATGTACCAGCTGGCGGCGGACATGATCACCAGAATGATGAACACGGTCCAAGCGATGACGCCGCCCTGTTCAAGCGCGGCCATCAGGCCAAATTGGTTTTCCGCAGCTGCGGCGGTCGGAGTTGCCATGATGGGGTGGTCCTTCACGAATAGACTAAGGCTGTTGAGAGGCCCGGACGGCGCGATCGTCGCGCCGTCCGAAAGATAGTCGGATCACTCGTCCGGCAGGCGCCAGGTGAACCGCAGCGTCTTGGTTCCGCCACGGATCGGATTGCCGGCCTGATCCAGTGCCGGCGAATACCGCCCGCGACGGGTGACCAGTCGGCATGCCGTATCGTCGAGGGTGCTGGACCCGCTGGACGATGTCACGCGACAATTCTCGATCCGGCCGGCCGCGTTGATGTCGAATGTCAGACCCGACGTGCCCTGCTCCGCATTGCGGATCGAGCTTGGCGGGTAATCGTCCGTCGTCACCCACGTCGCCGGGTTACCCCGTGCCGAAGCTGCCTTCGATGCGACCGGCGCAACCGCGGGTGCCGGCGCAGGAGCGACCGGTGCCTGGATGGTCGGTGCGACCGTCGTCAGCGTGGGCGGCGGCGCAACCCGGACCGTCGACACCGGCGGCGGCGTCACCACCGGAGTCCGGACGATCGGCGGCGGCGAGACGACCTGCGGCGGCGGAACCACCTGCGGCGTTTCGGGTGGCGGCGGCGGTGGGGGCGGCGGCTCGGGCGGGGGCGGCGGCTCCTCGACGTTGAACGTCTTCAGATCCTCGACCTTCGCCTTGATGACGCTCAAGCTGAGGCCGTTCATGAAGGCGTACCCGAGCAAGATGTGCAACGCGATGACGAAGCCGATCGAAACCAGCTTCCGCGTGCTCATAGTTTGGGAATCAGCGTATGCCATTAACCAAGGTCTCTCCTTCGACCGACACGCTCGGTGCCCCTGGAACTCCCATGCGATACGGGTCGCCAGAAGGCCACCCGACCGCCCTACATCGGCCACACTTATGCGGCGTTTGTTGACGTATTAAGACTTTGTATCGCGACACTTGTCGTGGCGTCAAACCATTTGTCCGAGTTCGACAAACCGGGCCGCGGCGGGCACTATGCCCGCTTCGAAGAACCCATCGTGAAGGCCCCCTTATCGTGCAAAAGCCCCGTTTTTCATCGATTTTGCTGATGAGCGCGGCCTTGGTCGCGGCGGCGGCGCCGGCCGCTTCGCAGGTGCAGCAGGCACCCGATCCCGTCGCGGCGGCCTCGTCCGGGTTCGCCGACCTGGCCGATCTTGCGGTGCGCGCGCCGATCGTCGCCGGCGTTGAGATTCGCCGCGCCGTCCGTCTGAAGCCGGCAGAGGCGATCGGCGTGGCCGCCGGCGAGACACGGTTCTTCGTCGAGGCGGACCTGGTTACGCTGCTGCGCGGCAAGGGCGGCCTGCCGGCGCGGGTCAGCTACCTGGTCGATCAGGCCCCCGATGCGCGCGGCCGTCCGCCCCGGTTGAAGGGGATGCGCGTCCTGTTGCTTGCGACGCCGGTCGCCGGTCGCCCGGGCGAGCTACAGCTGGTCGGCCGCGACGCGCAGATCGACTGGACCCCCGTCAACGAACAACGGCTCCGCATGCTGGCGACCGCGCTGGTCGCGCCCGACGCACCGCCCACCATCACCGGCGTCTCCGGCGCGTTCCACGTACCGGGGTCGCTGCCGGGCGAAAGCGAGACGCAGATCTTCCTGACTACCGCCAGTGCCAGACCGGTCTCGCTCAGCATCCTGCGCCGCCCGGGACAGGAGCCGCGCTGGGCGGTGTCGCTGTCCGACATCGTCGACGAGACCGCCGCCACTCCGGTGCGCGACACGCTGTTGTGGTACCGTCTCGCCTGCGGCCTGCCCGCCACACTGCCGGAGGCCGCCACCGCCGCGCTGTCGCCGGAGGAGAACGCCGCCGCCCGCGCCGACTATGCCGTCGTGCAGGCCGGCCTCGGCCGGTGCCGGTAGGGGCTTGGCGCTGAACGGTCAGAAGGACGCGACCTCCACCCCCACGCCGGCACAGTCGGGATAGATGTCTGGCTTGCGCGCCGACACGCGCAGCGCGGTCACGCCGGCCCGCGCCGCAATGAGGTCGTAGATCGCGGTCACCAGGGTTTCCTGAAGGTTGAACCGCCGGCTGCGCGCCAGCCGGCCGATCTCGGTCCGCAGGAAATCATAATTCCACGCCGATTCGGCCAGATCGTCCAGCGCGAATGCCGCGGCCGTCACCCAGACTTCCACAGATACCAGGATCCGCTGCGGCGTCCCGATCTCGAAATCGTGAAACCCGATATCGACCGGCACGTCATAGTCGGTCAGGAAGATACGGTGCGTGCGCGGCGCAAGTGCAGCCGGCACCAGGCCGTCGATCGATGGGGTCTGCAACAGGCTGTCGGTCATGGTGCGTCCATATATTGCACGTCGCGCGGCAGTGCCAGGAAACGCTGGCCCGCGTCGAGCGTGATCGTCTGGCCGGTCAGCACCGGCGTCGCCACCAGATAGCGGAGTGCGGCGACGATGTCCCCCACCACCACGCCGCGGCCGAGCGCATTCATGCGGTGGACGGCATCGAAATTGTCGCGCGTCTGGGCGCCCGAGACCAGCGTGATCGACGGGGCGATCCCGCACACCCGGATACGCTGTTCCGCCAGCGCACGCGCCGCCAGTTCGGTCAGCCCCGCCAGACCCATCTTCGACACGGTGTAGGAGAAGAAGTCCGGGTTCGGCTGGGCCAGCTTGGCATCGAGGATATTGACGATCAGCCCCCCGCCCCCCGGCACCGCCGCCACGGCCGCGGCGAAGGCCTGGATCAGCAGGGCCGGCCCGCGCAGGTTCACGTTCAGGTGCAAGTCCCAGTCGTCGACCGTGAAATCGACCAGCCGATCATAAGCGAATCGCGACGCGTTGTTCACCAGCAGCGCAGGCGGCGGCATCCCGTCCAGCGCCGCCATCACGCGCGTGCCGACATCCGCCGCCGCCAGATCGGCCGCCACTACCTCCACCCGGCTCCCCAGTTCGACTGCCAGCGCGCGCCCGGCATCCCGCGATGCATTGCAGTGGAGCAGCACGTGCCAGCCGTCGGCATGCAGCGCGCGGACCAGCGCCGCGCCGATCCGCCGCGCGCCGCCCGTCACGATCGCCGTCCGCGGCGTGCCGAACTCCGCGGTCCCGTCCGGTTCCGTCATGTCCGCATCTCCCCCTTGATTGCCGCGATGCATCGCAGACATCGCGTCCCGCGCGCAATGAAAACCGTGGGCCACCTTCCTTCGCAACGGACACACTCCTATAGGCGCGCATCCCCCGTCCTGTCCCAAGGTTCGCCGCCGTGCCCGCCGTCCTGCCCCCCGCTCCTGGCCCCGCCATCCTGCCGCTCGCGCTGGTCGATCGCGCCGCGGTCGAGGCGCTGCTCGATGTCGCGTTCGGGCCGGACCGGCACAAGCGGACCGCCTATCGGCTGCGTGCCGGGGTGGACTGGATCGCCGCGCTGTCCTTCGCCGCGGTGCGGGACGGCGGCCTGCTGGGTAGCGTCCAATGCTGGCCGGTCGCGCTCTACTCCACCGGGGACACGCCGGACGGCACGACGGACGCCACCGTCACGCCGCTGACCCTTCTCGGCCCGGTCGCGGTCGATCCGGCGCATCAGGCGGGCGGGCTGGGCAAGCGGCTGACCCGCGCGGCGATCCATGCGGTGATCGAGGCGCACGCCCCGCCCCCGATGCTGATCGGCGATCCGGGCTATTATGGCCGGTTCGGCTTCACGGCGCTGCCGACGGCGGGGTGGGACCTGCCCGGCCCGTTCGAACGGCACCGGCTGCTCGTCCTGCCGCTGCCCGACATGCCGTTGCCCGCCACCGGCATGATCGGGCCGGACGTTGGATCGCACGCGCGGAACGCGCTGTCGCGCGCGCGGGACTTTGCGTCGCGCGCGCGGATCGCCTAGATCGGGGCGATGCCCGCCCCCGTTCCCCCGTCCGATCTCAGCCGCCTGTCGATCGCCGACATCGCGGCGCTGGTCGCCGACCGCAAGCTGCCGCCGGTGGACGGCTGGCACCCCGAACGCTGCGGCGACAGCGCGATGCGGATCGCGCGCGACGGCACCTGGTATCATGAAGGATCGCCGATCGGCCGCCCGGCGATGGTCCGGCTGTTCGCGGGCATCCTGCGGCGCGAACCGGATGGCGGCTATGTGCTGGTCACCCCGGCGGAGAAGCTGGATATCGCGGTGGAGGACGCCCCCTTCGTCGCGGTTGAGGTCAAGGTCGACGGCATCGGCCGCGATGCCACGCTGGCGTTCCGGCTGAACACCGGCGACGTGGTGATCGCGGACGCGGATCACCCGCTGCGGCTCGTCGACCGGGCCGATGGTCCGCATCCCTATCTCACCGTGCGGCGCGGGCTCGATGCGCTGGTCGCGCGCCCGGTCTATTACGAACTGGCGGAGATCGCGACGGCGGACGATGCCGCCCCCCCCGGCCTGTGGAGCGCCGGCTGTTTCTTTCCGCTTTCGGCCGTGGCGGCGGCATGACACTGGCCGCGCGGTTGCGCGTGCGGATGGCGGCGGGCGACGCACGCGGCACGCGCTTCCTGGCCGGCGACGATGTCGACGGGCTGATCGACGGTGTTTCGGCCGCTCTGGCGGATGGTCCGGCGAACGGTGGCGGCACGGCGGCGGCGGTCCTGTTCGCGATCACCGATCGGCCGAAACCCGGCGTGCTGCTCACCCGGCGGACGGAAACGCTGCGTGCCCATGCCGGCCAGGTCGCGTTGCCGGGCGGGCGGATCGATCCGGGCGACGACGGCCCCGTCGCCGCCGCCCTGCGCGAGGCGGAGGAGGAGATCGGCCTGCCCCGCCACCTGCCCGACGTCGTCGGCATCGCCGATCGCTACCGCACCGTCACCGGGTATGACGTCACCCCCGTCGTCGCGGTGGTGCCGCCCGATCTGGCGCTGGTGCCGCAGGAGGCGGAGGTCGCCGCGCTGTTCGAAGTGCCGCTGGCGTTCCTACTGGACCCCGAAAACCATGCCCCGCGCACCATGACGTGGCGGGGCCGCGAACGGACGATCTACGAAATGACCTGGGACGGCAACCGCATCTGGGGCGCGACCGCGGCCATGATCGTCAATCTCGCGCGCCGGCTGGGCGCATGATCCCGGCCGGCATGATAGCGGACCGCGTCCTGCTGCCCCCCGCGGGCCACGATCCGGCGTCGGTCAGGGCACTGTTCGCGGCGCTCGCCACCGACACCGGGGTGGACGGCGCGCGCTATGTCGGTGGCTGGGTGCGCGACACGCTGCTGGGGCTGGCGTCGCAGGATGTCGACCTGGCGACCGTCCATGCGCCGTCCGACGTGACCGCGCGGCTCGAGGCCGCCGGCATCCGCTACTGGACGACGCCGTCCGGTCTCGCACACGGCACCGTGACCGCGATGCTCGCGGGCCACCCGCTGGAGATCACCACGCTCCGGCGCGACGTCGCGACCGACGGCCGCCATGCGCAGGTCACCTTCACCGATGACTGGCGGGCCGATGCCGCGCGGCGCGACTTCACGATCAACGCGCTGTCGGCCAACCCTCGCTCGGGCGTCGTCCACGATCATTTCGGCGGGCTTGCCGATCTCGCCGCGGGCCTCGTCCGCTTCATCGGCGATCCGCTCGTCCGGATCGCGGAGGATCATCTGCGGATCCTGCGCTTCTTCCGGTTCCACGCGCGGTTCGGCCGCGGCGCGCCCGATGCTGCGTCCTATGCCGCCTGCGCCGCGCGCGCGAACGACCTGATGGCCCTGTCGCGCGAACGGATCGCCACCGAACTGCTCAAATTGCTCGCCTTGCCCGATCCGACCGCCACGATCGCGATCATGGTCGACGGAGGGCTGTTCGCGCCGGTCCTGCCGGAAATCGACGCCGCCGCCCTCCCCCGGCTCGCGGCGCTGATCGCGGCGGAGGCGGCGGCGGACATTCCACCGGACGGCCTGCGCAGGCTCGCCGCCCTGCTGCCGGTCGACCCCGCGCGGGCGGAGGCGATCGCCCAGCGGCTGAAACTTTCGAAGCAACAGGTGCTGCGCGTCCGGCTCGCCGCCACGCGCGACCCGGATGAGACACCGGCGGCGCTCGCCTATCGCATCCGGCTCGAACCCGCGATCGACCGGCTGCTGCTGACCGGCGGCGATCCGCGCGCGCTGGCCGGCTGGGAACGGCCGGTATTGGGCATCGGGGGGGGCGACCTGATCGCGATGGGCCTGTCGCCGGGGCCGCTGGTGGCGCAGACGCTGCAACAGGTCGAACGCGCCTGGTCCGACGCCGGCTTCCCGCCGGACGGCGTGGCCCCGATCGCGCGGGCGGCGGTCGAGCGGGTTCTCGCGCGGGGCTGACAGTGGCGAAACCGGCCGGTGCCAGGGCTACCCGCCCGTTTGGTTCTAGCAACGCGCCGCCCAATAGGCATAGGCCGCCTCCGCCGTCAGCGGACGGCCATAATACCATCCCTGGCCCAGCGTACAGCCCAGCGCACTCAGCGTCTGCGCCAGTTCCATCGTCTCGACCCCTTCGGCCGTGGTGCTCATGCCCAGCGCCGCCGCCAGACTCAGTACCGCGCGCACGATCGCCAGCGAATCACGGTCGCGCAGCATCGGCGTCACGAAACTGCGGTCGATCTTCAGTTCGTCGATCGGCAGTTTCTGGAGATAGGCGAGCGAGGAATAGCCCGTTCCGAAATCGTCCATCGCGATGCGGACATCCTGTTCCTTCAACGCGTGCAGCACCCGCATCGCGCGTTCCGGGTCCGCCACGATGCAGCTTTCGGTCAGTTCCAGTTTCAACCGGCCCGCCACGTCGTGCGCGCCCAGCACCGCGGCCACCGTCGCCGACACATCGTCGCGCTGGATCTGCACGGCCGATATGTTGACGCATACATTGACCGGCATCCTGTGCCCGGCGGTCCGGTCCCACCCGGCCAGCGTCCGGGCCGCCGCCGCGATCGCCCAGCGGCCCAGCGGCAGGATCAGGCCGGACTCCTCGGCGACGGGGATGAATTCGGACGGCTCGATCGGTCCGCGTTGCGGGTCGTGCCAGCGCGCCAGCGCCTCGAACCCGCTGATCGCGCCGGTGCGCAGGTCGATCAGCGGCTGAAAGGCGAGCGTCAGCCGGTCGTTTTCGATCGCGCGGCGCAATTCGGTTTCCAGCCGGAACTGGCGGCGGACCGCGTTGACCTCGCCCGGCTGGAACAGTTCGATCCGGCCGGACAGCTTTGCGCGCTTCACCGCGAACTGTGCGTTGCGGAACAGGTCGCCCGCCTGCGGGGCCTGCCCGTCCGGCACCGCGCAGCCGATCGCGCAATCGACCCGGATTTCCATTTCCGACAGGCGGAACGGCGCGGCCAGCGCGGCCTGGATGCGGTGCGCCGCCAGCATTGCATCTTCGACATCGTGCCCCAGCCGCAACAGGATCGCGAATTCATCGCCTCCGATCCGCGCCAGCATGTCGCCGCTGCGCACCGTCCCCACCAGTCGCCGCGCGACCGTGATGATGAGTTCGTCGCCGACCATCGATCCCAGGCATTCGTTGACGCGGCTGAACCGCGCCAGATCGACGATCAGCACGGCGAACCCCGCCACGCCGCGGCCGTCCATGTCCACGCGCCCGCCATCGTTCCCGGTTTCGGCCGCGCCTTCTATCTCTCCCCTGCCCGGTGCCGCATCCTCGACCGCATCGGCCAGCGCATCGACGAAGGCCGTGCGGTTGGGCAGCCCGGTCAGGCTGTCATGCGTCATTTCGGCCTGCAACGACCGGCGGCTCTCCACCTCTGCCGTCCGGTTCAGCGCGGACACCATCAGGCGTTCGATATCGGGCTTCACGCGGAACAGCCGGGCCAGGCGGATGCGGTAATGCTGTCCGTCGATCGCGTTCCCGTCGATCCAGTCGAACTCGTTCGTGCCGGCATCGCCGGCGGCGAACCGGCATACCGCCTCGACCAGCGCAGGCCGCTCGAGCAACCCCTCGGCCGCGGTGTCGACGCCGGTCGCATAGTGCGTGTTGTAATGGCGCAGCGTCATGACGCCTGCGCAGACCTCGACGATCGCGGTCGGGATGGGCAGCGCTTCCAGGAAGGACTGGCGCGCGGCACCGATCGTCACGAGCGGATCACCGCCTAGAAATGCCGACTTGTCCGTTGGGGGAACGTCGAAAAGGATGTCGGGGCCTGGCATGGTCGACCCCGGTTAGCCCGGGATCGGTTAATTTTTTACTGGCCGTACTGCGCTGTCCCGTTCCGTAGGCACGACGCGCCGATCGTCGGTCCGCCGGTCCTCGAACCGATTGTCACGCGGAAATCCGTTGGGCGGCATCCGCCCGCCGGCCCCCCGCGCGGTGCGCCACGCACTCAGGTCGGCCTCCGTCCGCGTTCGTCCGCTGTCGCCGCCCATCGTCCAGCTCAACCCCCGGTCGAACGCCAGCGTGATCGCATCGGACAGCCCGCCGTCGCGATAGCGCTGCAACTGCACGCCGGCACCGCGCGCCAGTTCGGGCATCTCGGCGATCGGAAATACCACCAGCTTGCGGTTGTCGCCGATCACCGCGACATAGTCGTCGCCTGCCTCCACCGCGCGCACCACGCGCAGCTTCGATCCCGGCCTTACGTTCACCACCTGCCGCCCCTTGCGCGTCTCCGCCACCACGTCCGCCATCCGCGCCAGGAACCCGCGCCCGTCGCCACTGGCCAGCAGCAGCCGCGCTTCCGGCCGGGCCGGGAACATCGCGAGCAGCGCGGCATCTCCCTCGACGTCGATCAGCAGCCGCACCGGCTCCCCGAACCCGCGCCCGCCGGGCAGCTTGTCCGCCGCCAGCGTGTAGAACCGCCCATTGTCGGCCACCAGCAGCAGCCGGTCGGTGGTGTGCGCATGGAACGCGAACGCCGGCCCGTCGCCTTCTTTGAACTTCAGCGTATCGGCCGCGGCAAGGTCGCGGTGCCCGCTCATGCCCCGGATCCACCCGCGTTCGGACAGGATCACCGTGATCGGCTCGCGCTCGATCATCGCCTCCAGCGGGATCTCGCGCGCCGGTCCCGATTCGACCAATGTCGTCCGTCGCGCGCCCAGCACCGTTTCCGGCCCGTAGCGATCGCGCAGCTTGCCCAGATCCTTCTTCATCCGCGCGCGCTGCTTCTTGGGATCGTCCATCAGCGCGACCAGCCCGGCGCGTTCCTTGGCCAGCCCGTCGCGCTCGCGCACGATCTCCATCTCCTCCAGCCGGCGCAGCGAGCGCAGCCGCATGTTCAGGATCGCCTCGGCCTGCCGGTCGGTCAGCCCCTCGAACTCGGCCAGCATCACCGGTTTCGGCTCGTCCTCGGTCCGGATTATCTGGATCACCCGGTCCAGATTGAGATACGCGATCAGATAGCCTTCGAGCAGCTCGATCCGGTCGTCGATCTTCTGCAACCGGTGTTCCGACCGGCGGCGCAGCACGACGAACTGGTGCGCCAGCCACGCATTCAGCGCCTGCGCCAGGTTCATCACCCCCGGCGTGCGGTCCGCGTCCAGCACGTTGAGGTTGAGCGGTATCCGCACCTCCAGGTCCGTCATGCGGAACAGGCTGTCCATCAGCATCTGCGGGTCGACCTTCCGGTCGCGCGGCGCCAGCACGAGGCGGATCGTCTCGTCGCTCTCGTCGCGAACATCCTCCAGGATCGGCAGCTTCTTCTCGTTGATCAGGTCGGCGATCTGCTCGATCAGCCGCGATTTCTGCACCTGATACGGGATCTCGTGGACGATGATGGCATAGGCCGTGCGCTTGTCCGCCGGCTCCACCAGCTCCCACCGCGCCCGGATCCGGAACCCGCCGCGCCCGGTGGCATAGGCCTCGCGGATCGCCGCCGCACTGTCGACCAGCACGCCGCCCGTCGGGAAATCCGGCCCGCGCACCGGCCCGTCGACCGGATCGACCAGCGCCACGGCCTCCGTCTCCGGCGCGTCGATCAGGATCAGCGCGGCATCGATCAACTCGGCCACGTTGTGCGGCGGGATCGATGTCGCCATGCCGACCGCGATCCCCGACGCGCCGTTCGCCAGCAGGTTGGGGAACAGCCCGGGGAACACCTCCGGCTCGATCTCCGCGCCGTTGTAGCTCGGCTTGAAGTCGACGGTGCCCTCGTCCAGCCCGGCCATCAGCTCGGCCGCTGCCGCGGTCATGCGCGCTTCGGTGTAGCGCATCGCCGCGGCATTATCGCCGTCGACATTCCCGAAATTGCCCTGCCCGTCGACCAGCGGGTAGCGCAGCGAGAATGTCTGCGCCAACCGCACCATCGCGTCGTAGATCGACTGGTCGCCGTGCGGGTGATATTTACCCATCACCTCGCCGACGACGCGGGCGCATTTCTGATAAGCCGCGGTCGGGTCCAGCCGCAGCAGCCGCATGCCCCACAGCAACCGGCGATGCACCGGCTTCAGCCCATCGCGCACGTCGGGCAGCGACCGCGCCGTGATCGTCGACATCGCATAGACCAGATAGCGCTGCTCCAGCGCCGCGTCGAACGGGGTGTCGATGATCTCGGTCGGGTCTGCCATGCGCCACGAATAGCAAAGCAAACGGAACGAAGCGAGTACTACGGGGTCCGATTCGTTAACCCTGCCGGGGCCAGACAGGGGCCATGTCGTCCGCCGCCCCCGTGCCTGCTTCGTTCGCCGCGCGCCGGTGGCCTGCGACCCTGTTCCCGCGGCCTGCCGCCCTGTTCCTGGCCGTCGCACTGGTCGTCGCGATCCCGGTCCTGGTCGCCGGCACGCTGACGCACGACAGTTTCTGGATCGACTATGTCTGGGCCGACCGCTTCCATGCGGCGCTGGCGCAGGGCACGCCCTACCCCCGCTGGCTGGATGGTTCGTTCGACGGGCTCGGCGCACCCGTCTTCTATTTCTACGCGCCGATCGCCTTCTACGTGGTGGCCGGTGCGATGGCGCTCGGGCTTCAGACGTTCCCGGCCTTGTTCGCCACGTTCATCGCGTTCCATATGCTCAGCGGCGTCACGATGCACCGCTGGCTGGGCGGGCATGGCCGGCCCGCGTTGTTCGGCGCGCTGCTCTACATGCTGCTGCCCTATCATCTCGTCGATTTCCATCGTCGCGGGGCGCTGGCGGAATTCGCGGCGTTCGCCGTCCTGCCGCTGGTCGCGCACGGCATCGCCCGGATCGGCCGGGGCCGCGGGCCGGCGGCGCTCGCCTTCGCATATGCCGCACTGGCCATGACGCATCTGCCGACCGCGCTGCTGGCCAGCGTCCTGCTCGTGCCGCCACTGGCGCTCCACCGCGACAACCGGCCGCGGCTCCCGGTCACGGCGGCGGCGCTCGCGCTCGGGCTGGGCATGGCGGCGATCTACCTACTGCCGGCACTGACGTTGCAGCGGTTCACCAACATGAGCAGCCTGTGGGCCGCCGTGACGCTGAGCCCGGCCGCCTGGAACATGGCGGACCCGGGCCGGTGGGTCTCGCGCGAAGCCGGCCTGGAATTCGCGACGCTGATCGCGGCGGTCGCGATCCCGGGCCTGGCCGTGGCCGCCCTGTACTGGCGGCGCACCCGCTTCTGGCCGGCGGTCGCGCTGTTCGCCTGCCTGGTCGCGGGCAATCTCGTCCCCGGCTTCTGGTCCATCCCGTTCCTCGCCAAGGTCCAGTTTCCGTGGCGCGCGCTGGCGATCGCGGAATTCGCGCTGGCGACGGCCCTTGCCGGGGTCGTTGCCGATCCGCATCGGCGACGCATCCTCCTGTGGTCGCTGCTGCCGGCCGTCACGCTGGTCACCGCGACGATCCTGACGCCGCTCTTCGCCGGAACCGCCGGCCGGGCTGCGCTTGATCGCGACCGGCCGGAGGTGCCCGAATATCTGCCGGCCAACGCCACGATCCGGTCGAGCGCGGCAGCCGTCGCGCTGGCCCGGTCACGCCCGGACCGCGTCGACCGCGATGGCTGGTCCACCCGCCGCCGCTTCTGGTTCCCCGACCTCGTCGTACGGTGCGACGGTATCGTCGTGCCGTCGCGTCCCGATCCCGCCACCGGTCTCGTCCGGCATCCCGCGGCCGGCGCCTGCATCCTGTCGCGTGGCCAGCCCGCGGTCGTCCGTACCGGGATGTTCCTGTCTCTGCTGGCCCTGCTTCTGACACTGGCCACCATATGGATGCACCCTTCTCAGCGAAGGCGCGTTCCAAGCGCCGTACCCTCAACGAAGGAGTTTCTTCCATGGCCGACACCAGTCAGATCAAGGAACATATGAACGTCATCGGCGCGGACGGCGTCCATGTCGGGACGGTCGATCATCTCGACGGCGATCGTATCAAGCTGACCAAGAACGACAGCGGCGACGGCAAGCATCACTATATCGCGACCGGCCTGGTGGCCGAAGTCGAAGGCGACACCGTGCGCCTGTCCGCCAATGCCGCGGTCGCGATTTCGGTGTTCGAGGAGTCGGAATAACCCCGACGGGCGGTGCCACGCGAATTGCGTCCCCCGCCCGCCTCCGCTAAGACCGAGACTCGTCCGCCCCGGATGCGCATCCCACCGATGTCGCATCCGGGGCGGTCCTCTTTCTACGGACACCCGTCCGAACTGCCGGAGCCGCCGATGACCCGCCGCCGCCAGATCTACGAAGGCAAGGCCAAGATCCTGTACGAGGGTCCCGAGCCGGGCACGTTGATCCAGTATTTCAAGGACGACGCCACCGCCTTCAACGCGCAGAAGAAGGGCACGATCAGCGGCAAGGGCGTGCTGAACAACCGCATCTCCGAACATATCTTCACGATGCTCGGCAATATCGGCGTGCCGACCCACTTCATCCGCCGCCTCAACATGCGCGAACAGCTGATCCGCCAGGTCGAGATCATCCCGATCGAGGTTGTGGTCCGCAACGTCGCGGCCGGTTCGATCGTCAAGCGCCTCGGGATCGAGGAAGGGCTGCAGCTCCCTCGCACGATCATCGAATATTACTACAAGGACGATGCACTCGGCGATCCGATGGTCGCGGACGAACATATCGCGTGCTTCGGCTGGGCCAGCCAGGAGGAGATGCACGACATCGCCGACATGGCGATCCGCGTGAATGATTTTCTGTGCGGCCTGTTCGCCGGGATCGGCATCCGGCTGGTCGACTTCAAGCTGGAATTCGGCCGCATCTGGGACAACGACTTCGCCCGCATCCTGCTGGCGGACGAGATCAGCCCCGACGGCTGCCGCCTGTGGGACATCGCCACCGGCGAGAAGCTCGACAAGGACCGTTTCCGCCAGGACCTCGGTGGCGAAGTCGAAGCCTATCAGGAAATCGCCCGCCGCCTGGGCCTGCTCCCCGAAGGCGCCGACACGACCGTTCTGGACATGGAACAGCACCGCAAGAAGCGCGACAAGTAAGGGACGGGCGGGCACCGGCAGCGTCCGCGCGCGCACGCGTGCCAAACCAACTCCCGCCCCAAACCGTCATCCCGGCACAGGCCCGGATCTTCCTGCAATCAAGAACGTACCACCAGCCCAGGGGCGATCCCGGCCTCCGCCGGAAAGGCAGACAAGGCGCAGCACCCCACCTCCCCCGTCATCCCAGCGGACGCTGGGATCCATTATCACTACGGTCACGGATACCCACGACCGGAATGATAATGGATCCTGACGTCCGTCAGGATGACGGCAATATCGGTCGGCTCTTCCTTCCAAACCATCATCCCGGCGGACGCCGGGATCTCCCTCCGGTATGGAACTTACCGCCAGCCCAGGGCGATCTCGGCCTGCGCCGGGACGACAATCGACACGACGAGACACCCGATCAATCACCCGGGAAGTAGCCAGCAACACTCTCGCGCAAACCACAGCCCATCCAGCTAGCCAGCGGCCGCACCTATTCCGCGGCAACCACCATATCGGCCCGCGCCGGTGCTGCGCCGACCACGCCTGCCGCAGGCGTCGCCATCCGCGTCCAGCCGCCCGGCCCCAGCCGTTCCAGCGGTTGATAGCGGGTCTTATACTGCATCCGCGGGCTCTGCTCGACCCAGTAGCCGAGAT
The DNA here is from genome assembly GCF_001956315.1 of Sphingomonas montana. GTDB lineage: Bacteria > Pseudomonadota > Alphaproteobacteria > Sphingomonadales > Sphingomonadaceae > Sphingomonas_R > Sphingomonas_R montana. The sequence goes on from NZ_MOLY01000045.1 coordinate 261,408, forward strand.
AGACATAGTCCATGTCGGACCGCGCGGCGCGCAGGATGTGGTCCAGAATGATGAACGTCCCCAACCCCTGCCGCACGTCCTCGTCCGGTTCGAAGAAGCTGTAGACCATCGACAGCCCGTCCGCCTGGTGATCGGTCAGGCACGCGCCCACCAGCCGCCCGGGTCGCCCGTCCACCGCCGGCTCGCGATATTCCACCACCAGCGTATCGACCGGCGTCTGCTCTACCATGTCGGCGAAATCCAGCTCGTCCATCTCGGCCATCCCGCCGCCGGGGTGCCGCGCGGCGAGGTAGCGGCGCAGCAGCGCGAACTGTTCCTCCGTCGTCCACGGTTTGCACGCCGTGATGTCCAGGTCCGCATGCCGCCGGATCAGCTTGCGCTGGCTGGCGTTCGGGCGAAACTCCTTCGCCACCACCCGCACGGAGATGCACGCGGTGCAGTCGGCGCAGGACGGCCGGTATGCGACCCCCTGGCTGCGGCGGAACCCGATCCGGCCCAGCGCATCGTTCATCTCGGTCGCATGGTCGCCCGACAGCTCGGTGAACACCTTCCGCTCGATCCGGCCCGGTATGTACGGGCACGGCGCCGGGGTGGTCACGAAGAACCGGGGAAAACGGAATTGCGCACTCACCGGCGGTGGAGCCTCTCGACGGGTTTCTTCGACTATGGGGTTAGGGCACACATCTGAAAAGAGTGTTCACTGCGGCGCCGTTCCACGTCGGGACGATTTGCCCGCCGAAACGCCGGTCAGGCCAGTTCCACCGGCGTCACCTCATACCCCGCGAGATGCAGCGCGGCCATCAACCGTTCGAGATGCGCCCGGTCGCGCGTCTCGCATTCGATGTCGGTGATGAGGCCCTTGGCCGGCAACGTCGTGAACACGCGCTGGTGATACACCTCGATGATGTTGACCTGCTGTTCGTCGAACACGCGCGCTACGTTGAAAAGCTGCCCCGGCCGGTCCTTCAACCGGATGCGCAGCCGCGCCAGCCGCCCCGACCGCGCCAGATCGCGCAGCAGCACGTTGGCCAGCAGCCGCGTGTCGATGTTGCCGCCGCACAGCACGATGCCCACCGTCCGCCCGCGGAACCGCTCCGGATAGGCAAGCAGCGCCGCCAGCCCGGCCGCCCCCGCACCCTCGACCACGGTCTTCTCGATCTGCAACAGCAGCGACACGGCGCGTTCCAGGTCGCGTTCGGACACCAGCACGATATCGTCGACCAGTTCCGCGATGATCCGCGCGGTGATCCCGCCGGGCTCCTTCACCGCGATTCCCTCGGCCAGCGTATCGCCGCCGCATTCCAGATGCTTGCCGTTGATTCGGTTGTACATCGACGGATAGAGTTCCGCCTCGACCCCGACGACCTCGATCGGCCGACCCTGCGCCTTGGCGACCGTGGCAATGCCGGAAATGAGCCCGCCGCCGCCGATCGGCACCGCGAACATGTCGATCGCGGGCACGTCCTCCAGCATCTCGATCGCGGTCGTGCCCTGCCCCGCGATGATCTTGGCATCGTCGAACGGGTGGACGATCGTCTGCCCCTCGGTCGCCGCCACCGCCCGCGCATGGGCCAGCGACTCGTCGACATTCTCGCCGAACAGGATGATCCGCGCGTGATGGCTCTCGGTCTGCTGCACCTTCACGATCGGCGTCGTGGTCGGCATCACGATCGTGGCGGGAATGCCCAGCCGCCGCGCATGATAGGCCAGCCCCTGCGCATGGTTGCCGGCCGACGCTGCGATCACGCCGCAGCGCCGCTGCACCTCCGTCATCTGCAACAGCGTGTTGAGCGCTCCGCGTTCCTTGTACGCCGCCGTGAACTGCAGATTCTCGAACTTCAGATACACCGTCGTGCCGGTCAGTTCGGACAATGTCCGGCTGAGCAGCGTCGGCGTCCGCACGATCGCATCCTTGATGCGGGCATGCGCTGTGCGGATATCGTCGATCGAGACCGGAAGGTCGGCGGATGCGGGGGCGGTAGTCATGCCGGCTCCGTATCGGACTGCGACCCGATAGAGAACCCCGCGCGCCATGCCAGACCCACGCACAATAGAAAGCCCATCGCCTTCAAGGGGGCGCGCTTAAGAATACTTCCCCGCGTCGCGCCCACTCGCAAACCCCGTCCCCGCACTCTAAGACCACACGATGCACGCCACCCGCACCGCCCTCCTCGCCGCCGCGGCGATCCTCCTCGCCACCGCCCCGGCGCAGGCGCGGCGCAAGGCGGTCGTCCTGCCCGCGCCGCCCAATGCCGGCGGGCTGATCGACAACATCAACGGCTACACCATCGACCAGACCGGCCGGGTCCAGCGCTTCACCGGCATGCTGATCGACAAGGCAGGCCGTGTCGCCAAACTCTACCAGTCAGGCGACACGCGCGAAAAATGGCTTGATTTCAAGCTCGACGCGAAGGGCCGTACGCTCCTCCCCGGCCTGATCGACGCGCACGGCCATGTCATGGAACTCGGCTTCCGCGCGACCGAACTCGACCTTGCCGGCTCCACGTCGCTTGCCGATGCGAAGGCGAAACTGGCGGACTATGCCCGTGAACGCACCACGCCCATCTGGATCCGCGGCGGCGGCTGGAACCAGGAACGCTGGGGCCTTGGCCGCTTCCCGACCGCGGCGGACATCGACGGCGTCGTCCGCGACCGGCCGGTGGCGCTTGCCCGCGTCGACGGCCACGCAATGCTCGCCAACAGCGCCGCGCTCGCCGCGGCCGGCATCACCGCCAAGACGCCGGACCCCGCCGGCGGCCGGATCGAACGCGATGCCAAGGGCAACCCCACCGGCGTGCTGGTCGACGCGGCGCAGGCGCTGCTCGAACGCGCGATCCCGCAACCCCTGCCGCGCGAACGCGACGTGGCGCTGGCCAGCGCGCAGGACCAGCTGCTGGCGTTCGGCATCGTCGCCACCGCCGACATGGGTACCACGCCGGACGACTGGAACACCTATCGCCGCGCGGGCGATGCCGGGCGGCTGCGCATCCGGCTGATCTCCTATGCCGGCGGGATCGAACCCATGTTGTCGATCGCGGGCACCGCGCCCACGCCGTGGCTGTACGACACGCATCTCAAGATGGTCGGGGTGAAGCTGTACGACGACGGGGCGCTCGGCTCCCGCGGGGCCTGGCTGAAACGGCCCTATGCCGATGCGGCCAATCAGCGCGGCCTGCCGTTCCTCGACGACACCCGCCTGCGCAACCTGATGAGCCGCGCCGCGATGGACGGGTTCCAGGTCGCGATCCACGCGATCGGCGACGCCGCCAACGCGCAGGCGCTCGATGCGATCGAGGAGGTCGCGCTCACCTACAAGGGCGATCGCCGCTGGCGGATCGAACATGCGCAGATCGTCGATCCGGCCGACCTGAAACGCTTCGGTCGGAACGGCATCGTCGCGTCAATGCAACCCGTCCACCAGACGAGCGACCGCACCATGGCGGAGGCACGGCTGGGCGAGGCGCGGCTGGCCGGTGCCTATGCGTGGAAATCGATGGTCGATGCGGGCGCGAAACTGGCGTTCGGCTCCGACTATCCGGTCGAATCGCCCGATCCGTTCGCCGGCATCGCCGCCGCGATCAGCCGCGAGGACCCGTCCGGCCAGCCCCCCGGCGGCTGGCACCCCGAACAGAAGGTCGACCTGCCCACTGCGCTCGCAGCCTTCACCAGCGGTGCCGCCTATGCCAGCTTCACCGAAAACATGCTCGGCAGCCTTGCCCCCGGCCACCTCGCGGACTTCATCCTGGTCGACACCGACCCCTTCGCCGCCACCCCGATGCAGATCCGCGCCACGAAGGTTCAGGAAACCTGGATCGGTGGCAAGCGGGTGTTCCTGCGCAAATAACCCTGCAAGTACCCCGGCGCAGGCCGGGGCCTGGACACAACAGCGTCACCCTTGGAGTCCCCAACCCAAGAACCGCCCGTCCCGAGCGAAGCCAGAAGCCAACACATCCCAACGAAAAAAACGGTTCAGGCTGGACCGCTCCCCCCACCCCATTTGGTTCGAGCCTGTCGAGAACTCCGCGCAACGATCTCGACAAGCTCGAACCAAACGGGTCAGAGCGTAGATGGTGGATCGGGAAGCAGATCACGGTCGCAGATCAACGTTGCGCCATCACGCTCCAAGCCGTCCCAAGGCGCGCAAACGGCTCCAGGTCAAATCACCCGACTCAACCCCCTGTCCGCGCCAGGAACCCACGCACCGCCGCCACGCCGGCCTCCCCGGCGATCACGTCGCCATGCCCGCCCGGGACCGTCACCAGCGTCGCATCCACTCCGGCTGCCGTCAGCGTATCGCGGAACCGCGTGACGGTCTTCGCATCCACCGTCCGGTCGTCGCGCCCGACCAGCAGCAGCACCGGCACGCGCGCCCGTACGACGTAGCCCTGATAATCATAGCGTTTCAGGTCGTCCGCCACCTCGATCCGCACGAACGGCCGCAGCATGCCCGGCACCATGTTGCGTCCCACCGCGGGAATGTCCGCCGCGGTCGCCTCCAGCACCAGCCCGGTGACCCCGCCCGCCGCCGCGATGTTCGACGCCGGCGCGCCGCCCAACGAGAAACCATAGGCCCAGACCGGCCCCGGTTTCACCCACCCCGCCGCCCCGAACGCGGCACGCAGCGCCGGCCCCATCGCGATCAGCGCATCGACCGTCGCCGGCACCGTCGTCCCCCCGCGTCCGGGATAGTCGTAGGCGACGATATCGGCCCCTGTGATCGCCGCCAGCCGCACAAACCGCGCGCCCGAACTGCGCACGAACGATCCGTTGCCGCCGCTGTAGAGCAGCGTACCGACCGATCCCGGCCGCGTCATCCGCACCGCATGCACCTGCCCCAACCCCGGCAGCTCCAGCATCCGTTCGTCCAGCGTATAGCCCGGCGGCGGCACCAGCGCCGGCGGCTGCCCGGTCGGCGCCATTTGCGGAAACAGCGACCCCTGATCGACGACCGCGGCACACCCGCCCAGCACAAGCAAAGTCGCAAGACCGATGTAGCGCATCAGAATTCTCCGTTCTTGATCGATCAACAGCTGCTTTACGCAAGCGACGACACTATCGGCGGCGGCCGGTCGGCCTCGGCGATTTCTACAGGATAATCCGCAAACCAGACCGGAAAACCGCGCCGATCATCTTGTTCGGCCCATCCCAGAACTTCGGTCAGCCACCCGGCATACGCCCAATCGCGACCCTGTCCCTTCTCCGCGATGATCGGAAACCGGTCGAGGAACATGACGCCCAGTTCACGCGCGGAACGCCCGGGCGCGTCGGTCCAGCCGGAATAGAGGTCCAGCCCGCCCGTCGAATATTGCGCCACTTCACCGGGCCGACACGCTTCCGCCAACCCCATGCCGTCGGACAGCATCGCGTCGACATGCGTGATGGAACAGCGCCAGTACAGTCCACTCGGCGCCATGCCCGAACAGAAGCGGATCCGCTGATACCCCACCTTGTGCAACTCATGGATCATCGTGAGCAGCCGCGTGATCGAACGATATGTCCGGTTCGTCGATGGCCTCAAGGATATCGCCTGCGCGGTCCGTTGCCCTTGTTCTAAGATGCCGCCTCCGCTCATCGTCGCCGAACCCCTCACGACCAGCCGCAACTTCCCGCGCCCTACGCCCGCGGCTAGGACGCCGCGGTATCCGCCTCCAACGCGAGCAGCGCGAACGTCGCCAGCCAGTGCTCGCCCATATAATCGCCCGCGACATGCGGAAGCGCAGCGTCCAGATGCACCTGCGCCACGTCACGCAACGCCGGCATCCCGGCGGCGTCGGCCAGCACGGACCAGCACCAGGCGCGGCTGAGGTTCAGCCCGTCGAGATGCGCGATCTTGCCATCGGTGCGGTCGGATACGGTCGCGGGCCGGAACAAGGTTGCCGGCGCCCCCGCGTCCACATCGGGCAGGAACCCCGCGAACCACGGCCCGAATCCGTCGCCCAGCACGCGCGCCATCAGCACCGCCTCCACCAGCGTCGCGGACAGGAAATCGTCGCCGCCCGGCTCCCACGCCTGTGCGCCCCGGTCGCCCGCGAACCAGTCGATCGCCCGCGCCCGGATCAGCGCCGCAAGCGCCGGATCGCGCGCGTCCGCCCACTCCAGCGCCAGCACCAGCGCGAACGCCGTGCTGCCATGCGTCCCGGTCCGCACCGGATAGGTCAGCTTGGGCAGATACGCCATGAACCACGCCGCGAACGCCTCGGCCAGCGGGCGCATCGCCTCCGCCCAGCGTCGCTCGCCCCCCCGCTCACCGTGCCGCTCCAGCTCATGGTGCAGCGCCAGCGCCCAGCCCCAGCCATAAGGCCGCTCGAACCCGCTCGTCCCCGGCCGGTCGAGATAGGCCCGCTCACCGCCCAGCTTCTCGGCGGTCAATGTCACGTCCGCGCGGGACAGGATCGCGGCGGTTTCGGGCAGGTCATGGAACAGCCGCGCGATCCGCATAAGCTGCCACCACCCATGGACGCAGCTGTGCCAGTCAAAACTGCCGTGGAATGCCGGGTGCAGCACGGACGGCAGCGCCACGTCCTCCGGCCCGGTCAGCACCTGGTCCAGCTTGTACGGCCACGGTCGCCCGACATGGCCCAGCGTCAGGCCCGCGAACCGCGCGGCAAGGTCGGGTGTCAGTAGCGTCATGTCCGGAACCCCAGAAAATAGATTAGCAGGATATTGACTGCCAGCAGCACGACCGCCGTCGGCGCCTGCGCCCGGATCACCGCGGTCCGGTCGAGGTCGAGCAGCACTGCCGGCACCAGGTTGAAATTCGCCGCCATCGGGGTCAGCAACGTGCCGCAAAAGCCCGCCAGCATGCCTATCGCGGCGATCAGCGCCGGGTCACCGCCCATGCCCCGCACCAGCACCGGCACGCCCACCCCCGCCGTCATCACCGGGAACGCCGCGAACGCATTGCCCATCACGATCGTGAACCCGGCCATGCCCAGCCCATACACCAGCACCGCCACGAACAGGTTGCCGTCCGGAATCGCGCGGGCCGCCAGCCCGCCCACCACGTCGCCGACGCCCGCCAGTGCGAATACCGCGCCCAGCGCCGCCAGCATCTGCGGCAGTACCGCGGCCCAGCCGACGCCGTCCATCAACCGCCGCCCTTCGTCGAACGGCGCACGCGGGGCTGGCCGGAACCACGCATAACAAGCCGCCAGCGCGATCAGCACGCCGATGGTCAGCGAGACGAGAGTGACCTGTTTCGGATCGATCCATGCGGGTTTCAGCAGCGTGCCCGCCAGCGCCACCACCGGCACGATCAGCGCGGGCAGGAACAACCGGTTGCCGTGACGCGCCGCCCCGGCCCCGCCGTCCGCGCCCCCGGCCACCGTCGCCCCGCGCCCCACCGCCCCGGTCCCGCCCAGCGCGACGAGGGCCAGCACCAGCACTCCGTTGCCGATGTCGCCCAACCGGTCGCCGCCGAAGAAACTGACCGCGATCAGTCCGTAGAACGCCCCCGTCCCGAACCGCCGCGGATTGCTCCGATCCACCAGCGACAACCAGGCAAACGCCGCGAACGTCGCGCCCGCGACCGCATAGACGAAGTCGAGCCCGATCACGCGAAGCTGCCCGATCGACACTGTCCGGCATTACCAGAAAAACCAACCAAATGGCCGTCATCCCAGCGGACGCTGGGATCCATTATCCCTACGGCCTCGGCTGGCCCTTGGCGAAGTGATAATGGATCCTGACGTCGGTCAGGATGACGGTGAAGGCTGAGGCTTCCGCCCCCCGCTAAATTAAGTACGAAAGCTGGGCACCACGCACCGGCAACGCCGTCACTGTTACGACGATCATTCCGGCAAATGCCAGAATGACGGTGGAGCTGTGTGCATTCAGCCACCAAGTCCCTCAGAACCCCGCCCCTCACGCCCGGCGGTCCAGCCACAGCAACCGCCCGCCATGCACCAGCAACGCGGCCACTGCGGTCGGGATCGCCCAGAGCGACAGCTGGATCGGCGCGAGGTCGTAGCCATATTGCGCCATCGTCCCCTTGATGAGCAGGATCGATCCGATCGCGATGAAGATATCCTCGCCGAAGAACAGCCCGATATTGTCGGTGCCTGCGGCCAGCGCCTTCACCCGTTCCTGCCTGCCCACGTCGAAACCCTGACGCTCCGCCGCCGCGACCGCCATCGGCGCGACCAACGGCCGCACCGTCTGCGGATGTCCCGCGATCGACGTCAGTCCCAGCGCGGCGGTCCCCTGCCGGAACAGCATGTAGCCGAGCAGCAACCGTCCCACGGTCGCGCCGCGCATGTCGGCCACCAGCCCCCGCGCTCGTTCCTGCAACCCGTACCGTTCCAGAAGGCCGACCACCGGCAGCACGACATAGATGATCGTGACGTAGCGGGTGTCGTTGAAAGCCTTGCCGAACGCCGCCAGCACCGCCACCGGCTCCAGCCCCGCCGCCAGTCCGGTCACCAGCGCGGCCACCGCCACCACGAGCAACGGATTGAACCGCAGCAGGAACCCCAGCGCGACGACCGCGATGCCCGACAGGACTAGCACGACACGCCACACCCAACGCCGCGAACCGAACCGACGACAGTACCCCGGCGGGCCGCGTCGGTATCACAGGCGCGCAACGAACTTCGTTGCAGCAGGGCGGAACGGCCGCTCGGTCCGCACCACCCCATCATTCGGCCACCCCGAACCCGCCGCCGCCCGGCGTTTCGATAAGGAACGCGTCCCCCGCCGCCATTTCCACCAGCGCGGTCGACCCCAGCGTCTCGACCGAACCGTCCGTGCGCCGCACCCGATTGATCCCCGCCGCCCCGTCCGCCCCGCCGGCCAGTCCGAACGGCGGCACGCGGCGACGGTTGGACAGGATGCCCGCCGTCATGCCCTCGCGGAACCGGACATGGCGCACCACGCCGTCCCCGCCACGCTTAGCGCCCGCGCCGCCCGATCCCCGCCGGATCGCGAAGCGTTCGATCAGCACCGGGAACCGGTCCTCGAACACTTCCGGGTCGGTCAGCCGGCTGTTGGTCATGTGGGTCTGCACAGCACTCGCTCCGCCGGCCGCGGCACTCGCCCCCGCCCCGCCCGCGATCGTCTCATAATATTGATGCGTAGCGTTGCCGAACGTGAAATTGTTCATCGTCCCCTGCGATGCCGCCAGCAGCCCCAGCGCCCCGTACAGCGCGTCGGTCACCACCTGACTCGTCTCGACATTGCCCGCCACCACGGCGGCGGGATAGCGCGGGCTGAGCATCGACCCGTCCGGGATGATGACGTCCACGCTGCGCAGGCAACCGTCGTTCATCGGCATCGTACCGCCCACCAGCGTGCGGAACACATACATCACCGCCGCCCGCGTGATCGATCGCGGCGCGTTGAAATTGGTCGGCAACTGATCGCTCGTGCCGGTGAAATCCACCGTCGCGGTCCGCGCCGCCCGGTCGATCGTTACCGCCACCCGCACCACCGCACCACCGTCCAGTTCATAGGCGAACGTCCCGTCCGGCAGGTCGGCGATCAGCGCCTTCACCGCCGCATCGGCATTCGCCTGGACATGCTCCATATACGCCGCGACCGTCGCCAGCCCATACGCCGCGACCAGCGCATCCAGCCCCGCCTGCCCCCGCGCGCAGGCGGCGATCTGCGCCCGCAGGTCCGCGATGTTGCGGTCCGGATCGCGCGCCGGATACGCGCCCCCGCCCAGCAATGCCCGCACCGCCGCCTCGCGGAACATGCCTTCGTCCACCACCAGCACGTCGTCGAACAGCACGCCTTCCTCCAGCACCGACGTGCTGCGCGGCGGCATCGATCCGGGGCTTGACCCGCCGATATCGGCATGGTGGCCGCGCGCCGCGACGAAGAAGTCCGGCGCATCGGACCCATCGGCGAACACCGGCATCACCACGGTCAGGTCGGGCAGGTGCGTGCCGCCGGCATAGGGCGCGTTCAGCGCATAGACGTCGCCCCGCCGGATCCCGCGCCCGTCCACGGCGGCCCCGCGGTTGGCGATGATCGTCCGGATGCTGTCGCCCATCGACCCCAGATGCACCGGAATATGCGGCGCATTGGCGATCAGGTTGCCGCCCGCATCGAACAGCGCGCAGGAAAAATCGAGCCGTTCGCGGATGTTCACCGACGATGCGCTGTGCTGCAACGCCGCGCCCATCTCCTCGGCGATCGCCATATACTGCCCGTCGAAGATCTCCAGCCGCACCGGGTCCAGTTCCGGCCCGACCGTCGTGCCCGCCACCCGGTCCACCCGGTCCAGCATCAGGTTGCCAAGCGCGTCCACCCGCGCCGCCCAGCCCGGATCGACGACCACGGTCGAGGTCGCATCGACGATCAGCGCCGGCCCGGCCACCACCGTGCCCACCGGCAGCGCCGCGCGGCGTCGCACCGCCACGTCGCGCGCCGCCCCGTCCAGCCAGGCGGTCGCGGTCTCCGCAACGTCCACGCCGTCCGTCACCCAGTCGGCATCGTCCCCGCCGTCACCCGGCTCGATCGCCTCGATCCGCAGCATGTCCAGCACCGGTATCGCGTCGCTGGCATAGCCGAACCGCGCTCGGTACGCCGCGGCATAGGCTGCCGCCATCATGTCCACGGCGCCCAGCGGCACCTCGATCGCGCTCTCGCTGCCCGGCTGGCGCAGGTGCGCGCTCCCCTCGATCACGGCATTCGCAATGCCCTGCTCGGCCAGTTCCGCGCGTGCCGCGTCCGCCAGCGCCGCCACCGCCTCCGCGATCGCCGGCTCCGCCCCGGCATCCAGCGCGATGCCCAGCGTCCGTTCCCGCACCGCCGATTGCCGCGCCAGCCCCATGCCATAGGCGGACAGCAGGCTGGCATGACGGTGAACCATCACGCGGGTCATGCCCAGCGCGTCCGCCACCAGGCACGCATGCTGCCCGCCCGCCCCGCCGAAACAGGCGAGCGTGTAGCGCGTCACGTCATGCCCCCGGGCGGTCGATATCGTCTTGATCGCATTGGCCATGCTGGCGACCGCGATGGCCAGGAACCCCTCCGCCGCTTGGCTGGCCGGCATGTCGAGCCCCAGCGCGGCGAGCCGTTCGACCACCGCGTCGCGGTCCAGCGGCTGGTCGCCCGCCGGCCCGAACAGGCTGGGGAAATGCTCCGCACGGATCCGCCCGAGCAACAGGTTGCAGTCGGTCACCGTCAACGGCCCGCCGCGGCGGTAACAGGCCGGCCCCGGCACCGCGCCTGCCGATTCCGGCCCGACCCGGAACCGACCCCGTTCGACCGAACAGATCGATCCGCCGCCCGCCGCGACCGTGTGGATCCGCATCATCGGCGCGCGGATGCGGACACCGGCCACCACCGCCTCGTTCGTCCGCTCATACCGACCGGCATAATGCGAGACGTCGGTCGACGTGCCGCCCATGTCGAACCCGATCACGTGCGGAACGCCCGCCGCCTGCGCCGTATGCGCCATTCCGACGATCCCGCCCGCCGGCCCTGACAGGATGGCGTCGCGCCCATGGAACAGCGCACCGTCGACCAGCCCGCCGCTCGACCGCATGAACAAGGTCTGCGCGTCCGCACCCAGCGCGGCGCGGACATGATCGACATAGGCCGCCAGCCCCGGCGACAAATACGCATCCGCCACCGTCGTATCGCCGCGCCCGATCAGCTTGACCAGCGGTCCCACGACATGGCTGACCGATATCTGCGTGAACCCGACGTCACGCGCGATGTCCGCCACCAGCACCTCATGCGCCCGATGCCGGTGCCCGTGCATCAGCACGATCGCGATTGCCCGGAACCCCGCGTCATGCGCCGCCGCCAGGTCCGCCCGCACCGCTGCCGCATCCGGCGCCTGCAACACCACGCCATCGCCCGTCACCCGCTCGCCGATCTCAACGACACCGTCGTAGAGCGGCTCCGGCAACCGGATGTCGCGCGCGAAGATGTCCGGTCGGTTCTGGTTGCCGATCCGCAGCGCGTCGCCGAACCCTGCGGTGATCGCCAGCAGCGTGCGCGCGCCCTTGCGTTCCAGCAGGGCGTTGGTCGCCACCGTCGTCCCCATCCGCAGTTCCAGCGGCGGCAACGGCCCTTCCGCCCTGCCGGTCAGCCGCCGGATGCCCGCCACGGCCGCGTCGTCGTAGCGTTCCGGGTCCGCCGACAGCAGCTTGGCGGTGCGAATCGTCCCGTCCGGCGCACGCGCCACGATGTCGGTGAACGTACCCCCGCGATCGACCCAGAACCGCCACATCATGTCCGCACCCACTTCCTTCATCGCGCGGCGCTCAGCGCGCGGTCAGCAGCGTGTCGAGACGACCGGTGCCCTTGCCCATCTTCTCCAGCCGCGGATATTTCGGCCCGTCATAATAAGGGATCGCCACCGTGCGGAACCGGTCGCCGTCCTTGACCAGCAGCTCGATCGGAGTCCGGCGCGTCTGCGCGTTCTTCACCGCCGCCTTCAGCGCATCGCCGCTATACGCCTGGCCGGCAACCGCGGTGATGACGGCGCCGTTGGTCAGCCCCGCCTTGAACGCCGGGCTGTCCCAGATCACCTGGCCCAGCGCACCGTCCGCCCCGGCCGTGAACCCCAGCGAGTAGGTAAGGTCGCTGTTTTTCGCGCTCTTCTCGTTGTTCGTCCACCACGTCGTCGGCTCCGCGGCATAGACCAGCCGGTAACCGCCCTTTTCCAGCCAGCCGAGCGGCGCACGCGGCGCGATCCGGTTGACGCGCGTATCAAGGAATCCGTTCCAGTCATAGGGCACGACCCGGTTCAGCGTCGCTGCCACCTCCGCGAAATCATAGGTCAGCACGCCCCAGTCGCGGTCGTTCACGCCGAAGAACAGCTTGGCGAAATCGTCCAGCGACTTCCGGCCGCCGGTCAGCTCGCGGATCTGCATATCGGCATCCAGCCAGATCAGCAGGCCTTCATTGTAGTAATCCTCGGACCGCTGCCAGCTGACCCACGGCTGCGGCCGACGCGCTGACAGGATAGGATCGTTGGTCGTGTCGACCAGCGGCCGCCACGACCGGCCCGGCCGCTTGTCCAGCGTGGCGGCGATGGACGCATAGGCAGCCAGCGTATCCTCCTTGGACACCAGACCCGACCGTGCCTGCAGGACATAGCCCCAATATTGGGTCTGTCCCTCATACACCCAGAGCAGCGAATTGCGCATCGGCTCCGAATATTCGGCAGTATAGAGGTCCGCGCCGCGGCGATACTTGCCGTCCCAGCTGTGGGTATATTCGTGCGGCAACAGATTGCGGCGGCCCGCCCCGTCGTCCCATTTGGTGAAGTAACCCGGCGTCACGCCGTTTTCGGACGAACGGTGATGTTCCAGCCCGATCCCGCCCATCTTGTCGGTGATCGCCAGCAGGAAATCATAATGGTCGTAGTGCTGCGCGCCGAACAGCCGGGTCGCCTGCGTCACCAGGTTGCGATGCTTCTGGATCTGGTCTGGCGTCGCGGCCAGTTCCTCCGGCGTATCGGCGACGATGTTCAGCCGCACCCCCGGCGCCAGCGTTTCCTGGCGGAAATTGATGCCGGCGAACATCGGACTGTCGACCAGCGTCTCGAACGACACCGGCTTGAACGCCACCGTACCCGTCGCCGCCGGATCGACAGGTTCCAGCGCCACACCGTATTTCCAGCCGGCGGGCAGGATGGCGGTTGCCGCCACCGGGATCTGCCGCACATAATAGCCGGCGGGGTAGAAGGCGGTCAGGTTCCACTGCAGGTTCAGCATTTCGGGCGTCATCACCACCCGGCCCTGCGCGCCCGCCACCGGCGATACATATTGGAACTCGACCGTAAGTTCGGTCGCACCCTGCGGCACGTCGACATGCACGGCATACACCTCGACCGGGTCGCGCTTCCACGGCAGCACCTGCCCGCCGGCGCTGATCTTCAGCCCCGCCACGTCGTCGATGCTGCCGCGCGGCGCATGGTTGCCGGGCAACCATTTGGGGTAGAGCAACGTCATGCGCCCCGCCTGCGCCACCGGGATCGTCTCGCGCACTGCGAAGATGCCGCGCCGGATGTCGGTCGCGTCCACCACCAGGTTCAGCGTTCCCGGATACGCCACGTCGCGCGCCGCGGGCACGTCGTCCGGCACCGGCAGCACCGCTGCCATCGTCTGCCGCGGCTGCGCGCCGGCGGCAAAGGCGGTCAGCCCGGTGGACAGCAGCAGGACGGCCTGCACGGCAAGGCGAACGGGGCGGACGGGACGGAACGACATCGGCAGCGGATCTCCGGCGGAAACGGACAGGCGCCCGGGATGAAGCGCCCGCCCGCTCCCGTCAATCCATCGCCCGGACGTTCGCGCCGCGCGACGACGGGTCCGCATGCAAAAGGAAGACGGCGGCGCACTGTCGCCCGGAGCACCGCCTGCATCCACAAAGCGATGCGGCGCACCATAACCAAACGGTAGGTCCGGAGTGAAGGGCGACGGCCTTGTCTGAAGGGGTCGCCCCCGCAGGGGCCTGGTGGACAGGGTAGGGTTCGAACCTACGTAGGAGAAACTCCGGCAGATTTACAGTCTGCTGCCTTTAACCACTCGGCCACCTGTCCATGGGCGTCCCTGCGGGAGGCGGCTCAATGGCGGACGGGATGCGGGCTGTCAACGGCTCCTGTCACCTCCGCCACGCCACCGGCGGAAGTTTCGGTGCGACCATCATGGCATCTGCGCCACAGCCGGGCTAAGGGCCGCCATGCGCAAAGGTCATCGCCCCTCATCCGCCGCCCCCGGCCGCCCCCGTATCTGGGGCAAGCATCCGGTACTCGCCGCCCTCGCCAACCCCAATCGCGACATACGCCGCGTCTGGGGCACGCAGGAGGCGCTAGCCGGGCTGGATATCGACAAGTCGATCCCGGTCGTCTTCGCCCAGGGGCCCGACCTCGGCCGGCTCGTGCCCAGCGACGCCCCCCATCAGGGCCTGGTGATCGAGGTCGAACCGCTTCCCGACATCTGGCTGGGCGACTTGCTCGAACTCGGGCAGGACAATGAACGCCCGCTCGTGATGCTCGATCAGGTCACCGATCCGCACAATGTCGGTGCGATCATGCGATCCGCGCTCGCCTTCGGTGCGCTCGGCCTCATCACGCAGGATCGCCATTCGCCGCCCGAATCCGGCGCGCTCGCCCGCGCGGCATCCGGCGCGCTGGAGGTTCTGCCCTGGATCCGCGTCGTGAACCTTGCCCGCGCGCTCGATGAGATTGCGGAGGCCGGCTACTGGCGCATCGGCCTGACCGGCGACGCTCCCCGCACGCTGGACGATGCACTGGGCACCGCGAAGCTTGCGCTGGTGATGGGTTCGGAAGGCGAAGGCCTGCGCGCCAACACCCAGACGCATTGCGACACGCTCGCCCGCCTGCCGATCAGCGACGCGGTCGAAAGCCTGAACGTGTCCAACGCGACCGCGATCGCGCTCTATGCCGCGGCAACGCGCAAATCGGCCTGATCCACGCGCAACCCGAAACGTCGGTACCCCGGCGCAGGCCGGGGAACGATCATCGAACACGTGGCAAGGGGCAACGCGCAACCGCGTCACCCCGCCCCTCAATCCTCCGCAGGAATGGTGATCTTCAGCCCGTCGAGCGAATCGTCGAACGGGATCTGGCACGACAGGCGCGACAGGGCCACGCGCGCGTCCGAACTGTCGAGCAGCTCGTCCTCGTCCGGATCGATCGGCGGCAACAGATCGGCAAAGGCCGGATCGACCACGACGTGGCACGTCGCGCACGAACAGCATCCGCCGCACAGCGCGAGCAGTTCGTCGATGCCCGCATCGCGCACGACTTCCATCACCGACAGGCCGGTTTCGCCTTCGATCGTCCGTTCGGTGCCGTCGCGCGTGACGACAATCAACTTGGGCATTAGGGCATCCTTCCGACGAAGCGTTCGGATCGCGCTATGTCCGCGCGTCGGACCGAACGCAAGGGCAGCAGGACACGAGTCGGAACGATGGGACTGAACGCCGACGATCTGAACGCCGGCCTCGCCGCGCTGGCCGTAATCGAACCGGCCTTTGCCGCCGGGATCGGACGGATCGGGATGCCCGCGCCGCGCATCTACGAACGCGGTCATGCCACGCTGCTGCGCACGATCGTTGGGCAGCAGGTCAGCGTCGCGTCCGCCGCCGCGGTCTGGACGCGACTCGAAACGCTCGTCGGCCCCGGCCTGCCGCTCGACGTGCTGGCGACGATGTCGGACGAGACCCTGCGCACCGCCGGGCTGTCGCGCCAGAAATCCGGCTACGCCCGCAGCCTGGCGGACGAAGTGCTGACCGGCCGGCTCGACCTGTCCGCACTGCCCGCCGACGACGAGGCGGCGATCGCGGCACTGGTCGCGGTCAAGGGCATCGGGCGCTGGTCCGCCGAAATCTACCTGCTGTTCGCGGAAGGGCGGCCCGACGTCTGGCCCGCCGGCGATCTGGCGATCCAGATCGAGGTCGGGCGGCTGCTCGGTTTGCCCGCGCGACCCACCGAACGCGAAACCCGCACGCTTGCGGAACCGTGGCGTCCGCACCGTGGCGCGGCGGCCATCTTCGCCTGGGCACATTACAACACGCCGGTGCTCTGATGCCGTGCCGTCCCGTGCCGGCCGGCTGGGCAAGATTGCGGCAATCCGGTATCGGATTGTAAACCGGTCGTCGTGCAGGACCGAGGAATGGATACCGGAACGGACATTGACCGCTACCAGTCGGCATCACGCCATGACAGCGACCACGACGCGCTTGTCGCCAGCGCGGACGCGGACCGCGCGGCCGTGATCCCCGCGCGACTCGATTACCCCCCCGCCCCGACCGCCCGCGCCGCCTTCGCCCCCGATTTCGGCCGCCGCTTCGCGATCTTCGGCGATGCGGAGGAGGAGTTCGACTGGACCCGACCGGTCCGGCGCGAGGCGCAGGCGACCACCGCGATGCTGGCGCTGCCTGCCGCTAACCGGCGCTTCGTCGATCGTGGCATCGTGCCGACCTATCTGGTCGATTATCCGGTCGTCGATACGCCCGCCAGTGCGGACGCGGTCCGCACCATGATCGACGCGGGCGAATGCGAGGTCGGGACGCAGCTCCACCCCTGGGTCAACCCGCCGCACGACGAACCGGTGTCGCAACCCAACAGCTTCGTCGGCAACCTGCCGCGCGCGCTGGAACGCGCGAAGCTCCACGCGCTGACCGATCGCATCCAGGCCGCGACCGGCATCCGCCCGGTCATCTACCGCGCCGGCCGCTATGGCATCGGCCCGAACACCGCCGAACTGCTGGCGGAGGCGGGCTACCGGCTCGACGTGTCAGTCCGCGCGTTGTTCGACTATAGCGAACAGTCCGGCCCCGATTTTCGCGGGCATCCCGTCTGGCCGTGGTGGATCACGCCGACCCTGCTCGAAGTGCCGCTGACCGCCGGCTATACGGGCGTCCTCCACCGCCACCGTGCGCTACACCGCCATGTCGCGCTCCGCGGCCCGCTCGCCCGCCTGGGCCTGCTCAGCCGCGTCGCGCTGACCCCGGAGGGCATGCCGCTGGCCGAGGCGCTGGCCGTGATCGACCGGCTGCTCGACGAAGGCGTGACGCTGTTCAGCCTTTCCTTCCACACGCCCTCCGTCGTGCCGGGCCATACGCCCTATGTCCGCGACCAGGCCGACCTGACGGCATTCTGGACGTGGTGGGACAGGGTGTTCGACCGCTTCGCCGCCCGCGGCGTCCTGCCGGCCCGGGCCAGCGAGATCCTGGCGGCGGCGGTTACCCATTAGCTTCGTCTGAAATTAAACAGATGCTGGCCAGAGCAGAATGGTTTTTACCAAGAACCGCCTATCACGAGCGCAGTCGAGGGACCCGTCGAGCGTAGCCGAGACGGCCAACAGCGCCCTTCGACTACGCTCGGGAAATGTGCCCCGACTTCGCTCGGCATGAATGGGTTTTGCAATAGCGCAACCAAAACACCGCCTTTTACCGCCGCAGCAGCAGCCGCAGCGCCTCCATCACGGTCGCCCGCGCAAACGCGAGCACCAGCCCGACATAGACCGCCCCGCCGACCGCGATCAGCAGCACGAGCCGCCACCCCACGCCGGGCAGATCGACCATCCGATCCACCGCCACCACCGCCAGCGCCATCATGATCGCAGCACCCAGTCCGGGCGCCACCGCGCGCAGCATCGCCCGCGCGGTCACGCCGATCACCGGCATCGCCAGCCGGGCGGTCGCCAGCATGAGCAGCGGCGTTCCCCACGCCCATGCGCTGGCCAGCCCGATCCCGCCGCCGATCGCGAAGATGCCGACCAGGAACGCCGCCGGCATGATGACCGCGCCACATGCGCTGACCTTCACCTGGATGCCGGGCTGCCCCAGCGCGGTCGCCGCAGGGGAAAACAGGATCTGCATCGCCAGCGCCGGCATCGCCAGCGCCACGATCCGCACCAGCGGCACCGCCTCCGCCCATTTCGCGCCCAGCACCGTGAGGATCAGCGGTTCCGCGGTCGCCGCCAGCCCCAGGCAGAAGGGCGCTGCGATCAGCATCACGATCCGCGCGGCTTTCTCGAATCCGTACGCCACCGCCGCCCGGTCGTTCTGGATCCGCGCATAGGCGGAAAACGCGACGTCGTTCAGCGGCGGGATGAACTTGGACGTCACGATCTGCGACAGGAACAGCGCGGTCGTATACAGCCCCAGGTCGTGCGGCGCGAGGGCACGCCCGCCGATCGCCACGTCCGCCTGCGTCTGCACGAACCACAGGAACTGGCTCAGGATCATCGCACCGCCGAACGCCCAGGTGCCGCCCATCCCCGCGAACCGGAAACTCGGCCGCACCAGCGCGCGCGCCGCGATCGTCATGCCGATCGCCCGGGTCCAGAACAGCGCGATCGGCGCGGCCACCAGCGTCCAGACCCCCGCACCGGCCAGCGCACAGGTCAGCGCGGTCAGCGCGCCGGCGATCGCACCGGCGAAATTCACCTGCGCCTCCCGCCGGAAATCCATCCGCCGCGCCAGCAAAGCCGACGGCAACGCGATGAACGGCGTGGAAAGATAGATCAGCGCCTGCACGCGCAGCATGTGCGTGACGATCGGCTGCCGGAAATAGGCGGCTGCCAGCGGCGCCAGCAGCACCTGCGCCAGCGCGATCGATCCGTTCAGCACGATCAGCAGGCCGAACACCTGCCGCACCTGCCGGTCGTCGATTTCCTTCGCCTGGATCAGCGCGCTCGCAAAACCATATCCGCAAAGCAGGTTCAGCAGCACCAAGATGCTCTGCGTCATCGCGAACAGCCCGTAATCGGCCGGCTGCAACAGGCGGATGACGAAGAACGTCGCCGACCACATCACCATCTGCGCCGCGAACTGGCTGCCCGACCGCCACAGCACGGCTGTCATCACCCGTCTGGCAAAGCCTCCCGGCTCGCCGCCAGCGTCCGTGATTCCCTCGTCCCGCACCATCTCGCTCATAGCGCGATTGT
This sequence comes from Sphingomonas montana, assembly GCF_001956315.1. Classification (GTDB taxonomy): domain Bacteria; phylum Pseudomonadota; class Alphaproteobacteria; order Sphingomonadales; family Sphingomonadaceae; genus Sphingomonas_R; species Sphingomonas_R montana. Next base: position 280,790 of record NZ_MOLY01000045.1, read on the forward strand.
GCCCGGTTCGGGTGCACGAAGAATGAAGACGCACCCGAACGTCGCGTCCGGCTGTCCGGTCCTATGACTGCACGGATCGCAAAGGGCTCGGTAACGCTTCCGCACTAGGATCGCGGCGATTCGCCACCCTATGAAAGTCCCCATGCATCTGGACCGCATCCATGCCGCGCCATCCGCCACGACCACGCTGTGCGTCCGCGCGGCCGATGCGGCCCAGGTGCCCGGCCTGATGGCGGACTGGGCCGCGCTGGTCGCCCACGCGGCCGAGCCCAATGCCTTTGCCGAACCCTGGTTCGCGACGGCGTCCACCCACCTGGCCGGGGCCGGCGACGTCCGGCTGCTCGTCGTGCGGCAGGGGGACGTGCTCGTCGGCCTGCTGCCGGTCGTGGTCGCCCGGCATTATGGCCGGCTGCACGTCGCGCACATCCAGAACCACCTCCATTATCACAGCTTTCTTGGCACGCCATTGATCCGCGCGGGGCAGGAACGGCTCTTCTGGTCCGCGATCCTCGACCTGCTCGATACGGCGCGCTGGGCCTGCGGCCTCCTCCACCTGACTGCGATCACGGAAGACGGCCCGGTCCACCGCGGGCTGGCGGCCGCCGCCACCGCGCGCGGTCGGCCCTGCGATGTCGTCCACCGCCACGAACGCGCGCTGCTCCAGTCCACGCTCGGCCCCGGTGCCTATTACGAACGCACCGTCCGCAAGAAGAAGCGCAAGGAAATCAGGCGGCTCGAACAGCGGCTGGCCGAATGCGGCACCGTCACCACGCGTCACTTCGCCCCCGGTGACGATCTGACGGCCTGGACCGACGCGTTCCTGGCGCTGGAGGCATCCGGGTGGAAAGGGGCGGCAGGCTCCGCGCTTGGCAGCGGCCCGGAAACCACCGCCTTCTTCCGCGCCGCCCTTGCCGGTGCGCAGGCCGCGGGCCGGCTCGACCTGCTGCGCATCGATGTCGACGGGGCGCCGGTCGCGATGCTGGTCAATTTCCTGACGCAGCCCGGCGCCTTCTCGTTCAAGATCGCCTTCGACGAGGGCTATGCCCGCTTCTCGCCCGGCGTCCTGATCCAGATCGCGAACTACGCTATCCTCGACCGCCCCGAGATCCTCTGGATGGACAGTTGCGCCGTCGAAAACCACGCGATGATAAACAGCCTGTGGGGCGAACGCCGCGCGCTGGTGCGGCTCTCCGTTCCGCTGTCCGGCCCGCGCCGCCGGCTGACATTCGCGACGTGCAGGCTGGCCGAACGGCTTTCCGCCCGCATCCGCACCCCCCGCCCCCATCTCCAGCCGGAGCCCGCCGATGCCGCATGATCCCGTATTCGGCCCAGCCGACCTGTCGGATTTCCGGGCGATGTATCCGGAACGCGCCGGACGGATCGGGCATAAGCTGGCCGATCACCCCGCCTTCGCGCTCGACGCGCTGGTCGATCTCGCCAGCCGGCTCGACCCGCGCCAGGTCGAATATAATCGCGGCGACCTGCCCGTCGGGGTCGATCCGGAAGCGGACGTCGCCAACGGGCTGGATATCGCCGCGACGATCCGGTCGATCGAGAACAATGGGTCGTGGATGGTCCTGAAATTCGTGGAACGCGATCCGCTCTACCGCGCGCTGCTCGAAGAAACACTGCACGAACTGCGCGGCGTGGTGGACCCGACCACCGGGCCGATGCTGAAGATGGAAGGGTTCATTTTCGTGTCGTCACCGAACGCGATGACCCCGTTCCATTTCGATCCCGAACATAATCTGTTGCTGCAGATGCGCGGGACCAAGACCATGACCGTCTTCCCGGCCGACGATCCTACCATCGCCGGCCCGGTCCAGCACGAAACCTTCCACATGGGCGGCCACCGCAACCTGCCCTGGCAGGACGCCTTTCTGGCAAAGGGTATCGCGGTCGACCTGGAACCCGGTCAGGCTGTGCATGTGCCCGTCAAGGCGCCCCATTTCGTCCGCAACGGCCCGGCCACGTCGATTTCCTTCTCCATCACCTGGCGTTCGGAATGGAGTTACCGCGAGGCAAGCGCCCACGGCATGAACGCGCTGCTCCGCCGGGCTGGCGTCGACCCCGCCATGCCCGCCCGCTATCCAGCCCAGAACCACGCAAAGTCGCTTGCCTACCGCGCGATCGGCAAGGTCCGCAACGTCTTGGATCGCGCGTGACCGGAACAGGATCGCGCGCCAACCTACAGTCGTCCCGGACTTGATCCGGGATGACCGCGAAGACATCAACTCAGTGCTTGAACCGGTGCACCACCGCCACGATGATCGCACCCACTACGACACCGACCAAGCCGTCACACGCAGCGGTTACCGCCCATGACAGCGCGCCGCCGATCGCGGGCACGGCCGCAGCCGCAGCCGCCGCCCAGTCGTGGATCAAGTGCGCAGGCCCCGTGATGCCGAACACTTCCAGTCCGTGCACCAGTATCTGGCCGCCGACCCACAGCATCGCTGCGGTACCGATGATGCCCAGCGCGCGCATCAGGATCGGCATGCCCTTCACCAGCCCGCGGCCGAACATCGCCACGCCGGACGACGGCTTGCGTGCCAGATACAGCCCGATATCGTCCATCTTCACGATCAGCGCGACCGCGCCGTAAACGGCGACGGTGATGAGCACGCCGACCAGCGCCAGCACGATCGCCTGATTGAGGATCGTGCCGGATGCGACTTCGTTCAGCGCGATGACCATGATTTCGGCGGACAGGATGAAATCGGTGCGGATCGCGCCGCCGACCTTCTGTTCCTCCAGCGCCTTGCTATCCAGCGTCGCCGCCGCCTCGTCGGCAACGTCGTGACCGCCGCCGAACGCCTCCAACAGCTTCTCGGCGCCCTCGAAACACAGATATGCGCCGCCGATCATCAGGAGCGGGTTCAGCCCCCACGGCGCGAACGCGCTCAACGCCAGCGCGACCGGCAGGATGAACAACAGCTTGTTGCGCAGCGATCCCTTGGCGATCCGCGCGATGATCGGCAGTTCGCGGTCCGGGCTGAACCCCACGACGTAATTCGGCGTCACGGCGGCATCGTCCACCACCACGCCCGCCGCCTTGGTGCCCGCCTTGCCCGCGGCTGCACCGATATCGTCCAGCGACGCCGCCGCCAGCTTCGTGATTCCCGCAATATCGTCCAGCAGGGCTACCAGTCCCGATGCCATGTCATGCTCCCTGTGTTCGATATTTCAGGCGGCTTCGCCGGTCATTCCGCCAGTAGCGGCGGGGGCGCGGCACTGGCAAGGCCGCCTCCCCGCCGTTTCAGCGCCAGATTTCGCCGTTCGCGCCCGGCCCGGTATAGGCGACCAGCAGGTCCGTCCCCGCCCCCAGCGTCAACGCCGTGTCGCCATCCGCCAGCCACACACCGCCCGCGGTGAAGGTTTCGCCGTCGATCGTCCCGTCGCCGGCCAGCGGCACCAGCCAGATCGGCCGGCCATCGCTGCGCAACGTCCCCTCGCCCGTGCAGGACCAGCGTTCCAGCACGAACTTGGGACTGTCGGCCAGCATCGTCCGCCCGTCCGCGATCGGCTTCGGGGTGTAGGGCGGCACATAGGGGACCGCGTCCGACACGGCCACGCCGTCGTCCAGATGCAGTTCGCGATCACTGCCATAATCATACAGCCGGTAGGTCAGGTCGACATTCTGCTGCACCTCGACCAGCGTCAGGCCGGGCCCGATCGCGTGGACGGTGCCCGCCGCGGAATAATAGAATTCGTCCTTCTTGATCGGATGCCACACCATCTTCTCGTTGATCGACCCGTCCAGCGACGCGGCGCGCAGTTCGTCCGCCGTCATGGGTTCCTTGGTGCCGATCGCGATCGTCGCATCCGGTTCGGCCGCCAGGATCACCCAGGCCTCGCTCTTGCCCCGGGGGTAGCCCCGCGCCTGCGCCTGCGCATCGTCGGGGTGGACCTGGATCGACAGCTTCTGGCTGGTGAACAGATATTTGACGAGCAGGTCGGTATCGCGCCCGTCCGGATGCTGGAACCAGATTTCACCGACCGGGGCACCCCCCGGCGCCACCGGGTCGAACCCCGGCCACAATGTCTCGCGTCCCCATGGCTTTTCCACGCGCTTCGTTTCCAGACGGACGGCCGGCATCGCACTCTCCTCCACATGACCCCGAAAGGGATCGTCCCGGCGGGAACGTACCGCCTGCGCCAGAGGTTTCAACGGCGTGATCGGCGGACTGGACTTAATCCCGATCAATCGGCAGAGGATCGATATGCGCCGGCGGCGCCAGGACGCAGGAATTGGGTCGCGATGACGGACGGTGGCCAGATCGACGCCGGAACGAAGGACGGCTGGTGGCACGCCCCCCGCCCCGACGACGCGGGCCGGGTCGCCGCGCTTGCCGCCTGCGGGATCCTCGATACGCCCCCCGAACGCGACTTTGACGATCTGGCGGCGCTGGCGGCCGATATCTGCGACACGCCGATCGCGCTGGTCAGCTTCGTCGAGAACGAACGGCAATGGTTCAAGGCGACCATCGGCGTCGACGTGCGCGAGACCGCGGCGGGCGGCTCCTTCTGCATCCACGCCATCGCCGCCGACGATTTTTTGATGATCCCCGATACCGCGGCCGATCCGCGGTTCGTGGGCAACCCCTTGGTGACGCAAGTCGGCCTGCGCTTCTACGCCGGCATGCCGCTGCGCACCGCCGACGGCCATGTCGTCGGCACGATCTGCGTCCTGGACCGCCGCCCCCGCACGCTGGATCCAGTACAGGTCCGCGCGCTGGAACGGCTGGCGCGGCAGGTGATGCGGCTCATCGATCTGCGCCGGACGCTCCGGACGCAGACCGAGGCGGACGTCCGGTTCCGCAATATGGCCGATCATGCCCCGGTGATGATGTGGGTGACCGATGCCGATGGGCGCTGCACCTATCTCAACCGGCGCTGGTACGATCATACCGGGCAGACGGTCGAGGAGTCGCTGGGCTTCGGGTGGCTGGACGCGACCCATCCCGATGACCGCGCCATCGCGGAACGGACCTTTCTCGATGCGAACGGCGCGCGCGTGCCGTTTCGCGTCGATTACCGCCTGCGTCGTGCCGATGGCCAATATCGCTGGGCGATCGACGCCGCCGCCCCGCGCTTCGACGCGGACGGCGTCTGGCTGGGCTATGTCGGGTCGGTCATCGATATCGACGAGCGGCGCGAGGCCGAACAGGCGTTGCGCGACAGCGAGGCCTATGTCCGGCTTCTGCTCGATTCGACGGCGGAGGGGTTCTACGCGGTCGATACCGAAGGCCGCACGACGCTCTGCAATCCCGCCTTCCTCTCGATGCTGGGGTTCGATTCGGAATCGGCGGTCATCGGTGAACGGCTGCACGACATCATCCACCATCATCATGCCGACGGACGCCCCTATCCGGTCGCGGACTGCCCCATCTCGCGCTGCGCCCGCGAAGGGCATGCCGCGCAGGTGCTGGACGAGGTCTTCTTCCGGTGCGACGGGACCGCCCTGCCGGTCGAATATCGAGCCCATCCGATCGTGCGCGACGGCCGGGTCGAAGGCGCGGTCTGCACCTTCGCCGACGTGACCGCACGGCGTGCGGCCGAAGCCGCGCTGCGCGAGAGCGAGGCGAACCTGCGCGCGCTCAACACCGATCTGGAACGGCGCGTGATCGACCGCGCGCAGCAACGCGGCCGCACTTGGGCGGTCACGCCGGACCTGTTGTCGGTGGTCGATGCGCAGGGGCTGTTCGAAGCGGTCAACCCCGCCTGGACGCTGCTGCTCGGCTGGAAGGAGGCCGATCTGGTCGGCCGCAACGCGTTCGATCTGGTCCATCCCGACGACGTGGACGGCTCGCGCGCCATATTGGCCACGATGAAGGACGACAGGCCGCTGGCCGGTTACGAGAACCGCCAGCGGCACCGTGACGGCGGCTATCGCTGGTTGTCCTGGACGGTCGTACCGGAGGACGGCCGTTATTATTGCATCGCGCGCGACGTCACGCGCGACAAGGCGCGCCAGGCCGAACTGGAACAGGCCCAGGACGCGCTTCGCCAATCGCAGAAGCTGGAGGCGATGGGTCAGCTGACCGGCGGCGTCGCGCATGATTTCAACAATCTGCTCACCCCGATCATCGGCGGGCTGGACATGCTGCAGCGTCACGGCTTCGGCACGCCGCGCCAGCAACGGTTGATCGGCGGCGCTATGCAGTCCGCGGAACGCGCGCAGATGCTGGTCCAGCGGCTGCTCGCCTTCGCGCGCCGGCAACCGCTCCAGACCGCGGCGATCGACATTGGTGCCCTGGTCGATGGGATGGTCGATCTGATCGCCAGCACGTCCGGCCCGCAGGTCCGCGTCCTCGTCGATGTCGCGGGCGACATCCCGACCGCCACCGCGGACGCGAACCAGGTCGAAATGGCGATCCTGAACCTGGCGGTGAACGCACGCGACGCCATGCCGGACGGCGGCACGCTGACCATCGCGGCGGCCGCAGAAACGGTCCGGTCGGGCCACCGCTCCGGCCTGCCCCCGGCCGACTATGTCCGGCTGTCGGTGTCCGACACCGGCACCGGCATGGACGACGCGACGATCGCCCGCGCGATCGAACCCTTCTTTTCGACGAAGGGGATCGGCAAGGGCACTGGTCTTGGCCTGTCGATGGTCCACGGTCTGGCCGCGCAGCTCGGCGGCGCGCTCACCATTGCCAGCCGCCGCGGGCTGGGCACGCGGATCGAACTCTGGTTGCCGATCAGCGGATCCGCCCTGCCCACGGCCGCTACCCCGCAGGCCATGCTGCACACGACCACGACCGGCACCGCGCTGGTGATCGACGACGAGGATTATGTTCGGCTCAGCACCGCCGACATGCTGTCCGACCTGGGCTATGACGTAACCGAGGCCGCATCGGCCGAGGAGGGTCTGGCGCTGCTCGACACCGGCCGGTCGATCGACCTTGTCGTCACCGACCATCTGATGCCCGGCATGACCGGCGTGGCGCTTGCCCGCACGGTGCGCGTGCGCTGGCCGGACCTGCCCGTGCTTATCGTCTCGGGCTATGCCGACGTCGAAAGCCTCGACTCCGACCTGCCCCGCCTGGCCAAGCCGTTCCGGCAGGCTGACCTGGCCAGCGCTGTCGCGGCATTGCGCCGCTGACCGGGAACACTGTCGCCGCTTGGTTCGGATCAAGTCCGGGGTGACGATTGGTTCAGAGCTGATCGATATCTCTTCGGGCGGTACTAAGCGGGTCAGCTGCCGTAGCCCAGACAGCCGCCCGCTCAGACCTTCAACCCCCCAAAATCAATCCTCGCCCTCCTCGGCTTCTTCGGCGGCGTCCGCCTCGGCCTTGGTCTTGTGGCTGATCCCCGGCTCTTCGGCCGGCGGGGCATAGACCGTGAACAGCTTCAGCGGCTCGTCGCCCTTGTTGATGATGTTGTGCTCGACACCCTGCGGGATCACCACGACGTGGTTCGCGGTCACCTTGGTCTTGCTGCCGTCCAGCACGGCCTGCCCCTCGCCGCTGACGAAGAACGTCGTCTGGTCGGCCTCGTGCGTTTCCGCGCCGATCTCGTCGCCTGGCTCGATGTTCATCATCACGATCTGGATGTTGTCGTCCAGATACACTTCCTTCTGGTACAGCGTGTTCTTGCTCGCCAGTTCGATCATGTCCTTGTTGAAGATCGCCATAGCTCGGCCGTCCTTTTGCTGTTGGTTCGGTCGGTCAACACCTCGGGACGGCCGCGGGGTCCAAAACGCCCCCGCTTGATACCGATCAATCCTCCATGATCTGGCTGTTTTTCGACGTGTCGCGCATGCGGATATACACCACCAGCGAGATCGCGATCATTGCGGTCACGTACCAGTAGAAGCCACGCTCCCAGCCAAAGTCCTTGAACGACAGCGCGACATATTCCGCCGTCCCGCCGAAGATCGTGTTGGCCAGCGCATAAGGCAATGCGACGCCCAGCGCGCGGATATGCGCGGGGAACAGCTCCGCCTTCACCACCGCGTTGATCGACGTGTAGCCCGTGACGATGATCAGCGCACCCATCACCAGCAGCCCGGCCACCACCGGGCTCTTCGTGGTCTCCAGCGCGGTGAAGATGGGATAGGTTGCCAGCACGCCCAGCACGCCGAACCCGACCATCAACGGCTTGCGCCCGATCCTGTCCGACAGCGCGCCCGCCAGAGGCTGGATCAGCATGAACACGAACAGCGTCGCGGCATTGATCTGCGACGCGATCTCGCGGCTGAACCCCGACGTGTTGACCAGGAACTTCTGCATGTAGATCGAATAGGCATAGAAGGCGAGCGTGCCCCCGGCGGTCAGCAGCATCACCGTCGCGGTCTCGCGCGGATGCTTAGTGATGAGTTCCATGAACCCGGACTTGGGCGCACCCTCCGCCTTCGCCTTTGTGAAACTCTGCGTCTCGGCAAGCCCGCGGCGCAGATAGAACACCACGACCGCCAGCACGCCACCGATCGCGAACGGAATGCGCCAGCCCCAGGCGTCCAGCTCCGCTTCCGCCATCGTCGACTGCAGGATCAGCAGCACGCAGATCGCGAGCAGCTGCCCGGAAATCAGCGTCACATACTGAAAGCTGGAAAAGAAGCCGCGCCGGTCCTTGCCCGCCATCTCGGACAGGTAGGTCGCGCTCGCCCCATATTCGCCGCCCACCGACAGGCCCTGCATCAGCCGCGCGATCACCAGCAGCGTCGGCGCCATGACCCCGATCGTCTCATAACCCGGCGTCACCGCGATCAGCAGCGACCCGGCGCACATCAGCGTGACCGACAGCGTCAGGCCCGCCTTGCGCCCCTTGCGGTCTGCATAGACGCCCATGATCCACGCACCGATCGGCCGCATCAGGAACCCGACCGCAAAGACCGCGGCCGCGCCCAACAGCTCCGCCGTCTTGTCCGTGTCCGGAAAGAAATGCGGCGCGAAATATAGCGTGAACGCCGAATAGACGTACCAGTCATACCATTCGACCAGATTGCCGGTCGATCCGCCGATGATCGACTTCAATCGCATCCCGCGACTGGGGGGCGCATGGCCCATGTCGGTGGCCGTCATGTCATTCTCCCTGTACTCGATCTTCTGCCGCATCGGTGCCGCGGCGCAAAGCCCGCACGCGCTCGGCGGGCGGACGGGCGGGCGGGCGCTTCCCCCTTCCTCGTCATCCTGACGAAAGTCAGGATCCATTATCACTCCGCCTCCGGTAAAATCCGAGCTCTAGTGACAATGGATCCCAGCCTCCGCTGGGATGACGGCCTCGCACGCAGTTCGCGCCGCTAGGCCCGGCGTCCGCCGTCCGTCAGAACCGGAAACTCACCCAGGCCGCGCCGAACATGCTGTCGCGATATCCCGCCCGCGTGAAGGCGTCGCCCGCGTTCAGATGTTCCAGCCGCCCCGTCACCGCCAGCCGCGGCGTGATCGTCCACACCGCCTGCAACCGCGCGACCTGGCCGATCTCCTGCCCGCGCACAGTCTGCGTGCGGGCAAAGGCGGCACCGCTTGCGCGGTACACCGCGTCGGTCTCGCTCGGCCGCCACGCGAACTGATATTCCGTGGTGATCCGCAGCGCCTTCACCGGGTTGAACGTGAAGTTGGGCGCCACCCCCATGAAGTTCTGCGGGGTCAGGAACAGTCCGTAGCTGAAATAGATGTTGTTGCCGAACAGCCCGCTCGCCGTCTGCAACTTGCCCGTACCGAATGCGCCGCCGCCGGACGCATAGTCCAGATGGACGCCGACCCGCGGGGTCGTCGTCGCCGTGCCCAGCTTGTACGTCTGCGCGGCGAACACCTGCCACGCGTCGACGTCGCGCCCGTCATACTTGCCGAACTGGTGGTTGACGGTCCAGTCGATCGTCACCGGTCCGACATCGCCCCAAGCGCGCACGCCGGCGTACAGCCGTTCCTCGCGCGCCGTCGTCGTGCCCCACAGCTGCGACCGCGTGCGCAGCCGGTACAGGAACGGATCGAGATACAGCTTGGACTTGCCGAACAGGTCGGTCGGCAGTGCATAGCCGACCACGCCGCCGGTAAAGCGCCGGTCCCGGTCGCGCGGATCGTCGCCCAGCCCCTGCGGGCCGTACCGCGTATAGGTGAAATCGAACACATCCGCCCGCACCCGCTTGCCGCGCGCAAAGGCCCGCACGCCGTTCAGCACGAACCGCAGCGTGTTGTTGTCGCGCGCCGACGTCAGCAGGTTCGATCCGTCGGTGAACTCCTGCCGCCCGACGCGCACGCCGCCCTCGATCCCGTCGGCGATCTCGCCGCGCGCCTCCACGAACAGCTGCTGCACCGCCAGGTCGTTGCGCAGGTTCGATGCCGGCGCGCCCAGATTCTGCCCGTCGATACCGCCATGCGCCAGCTCGCCATAGACGCGCAGATTGGGGCCGAGGTGCAGGTCGACACCGCCGACGACCCGGTTGATCTCCTGGCGCTGCGCCTGCCCCTTCAGCAGATTGGGGTTGGTCGTCAGGTTCAGCCGCAGCCGCAACTCACCGCTGAACGTAGCGTACACATCGCCGTCCTGCGCGATCTCGACATATTTCAGCTCGTCGAAGATGTCCTTGCGCTTCTTGGGGTCCTTGTTCCCGCGCCAGTCCTCGGCCCAGCGCGACAGGTTGTAGCCGTTGGTGGTCGCCCCGTCCCCATTGGCCCCGGCCGGATAGCTGTCGGCGATCGGCGTCGCCGGTGCCTTCGGGGCCTGCACGGACCGCGCGGCATATTGCGCCGTGGCGGGCGTGGCTGCGGTCATCGCGGGGACGAGCGCGAACAGTGCCGTCCGGCAAAGCGGTCGGGTCATGGCGAAACTCCGGTTACGGGGGCGACGCGGCGCGCCGCCCGAAAGCCTATCAGGCGGCCTGCGAGCCGATCGGCACGGCACGCGGCCGCCCGTCGAGCGCGGCGTGCAGCGCGTCCTTGTCCAGCGCATTCTCCCAGCGCGCGACGACGACCGTCGCCACCGCATTGCCGATGAAGTTGGTCAGCGACCGGCATTCCGACATGAACCGGTCGACCCCCAGGATCAGCGCCATGCCGGCCAGCGGCACGGTCGGCACGATCGACAGCGTGGCGGCCAGCGTTATGAACCCAGCGCCGGTGACACCCGCGGCGCCCTTGGACGAGATCATCGCAACGGCCAGCAGCGACAGTTCCTGCCCCAGCGTCAGGTCCACGTTGCACGCCTGCGCGATGAACAGCGCGGCCAGAGTCATGTAGATGTTGGTCCCGTCCAGGTTGAACGAATAGCCGGTCGGCACGACCAGCCCGACGACCGATTTCTCGCAACCCGCAGCCTCCATCTTGGTGATGAGGTTGGGCAGCGCCGCTTCCGACGACGACGTGCCGAGCACCAGCAGCAGTTCGGCCTTCAGATACCGGATCAGCTTCAGGATCGAAAAACCGTTCAGCCAGCAGACCGCGCCCAGCACCACCAGCACGAACAGCGCAGACGTCAGGTAGAAGGTAGCGACCAGCATCCCCAGATTCTTGAGGCTCTCGATCCCGTATTTCCCGATGGTGAACGCGATCGCGCCGAACGCACCGATCGGGGCGGCGCGCATCAGGATGCCGACCAGCCGGAACACGATCAGCCCGAGCCGCTCGAACGCGGTCTGGATCGGCTTGGCGGGCTCCCCAACCAGCGAAAGGGCAATGCCGAACAGGATCGCGATGAACAGGATCTGCAGGATGTTGCCGTCCACGAACGCGCTGACCAGCGTGGTCGGGATGATCGACAGCAGAAAGCCGGTGATCGTCGTCTCATGCGCCTTGACCGCGTAATCCTGGATCGCGCCGGTATCGAGCGTGGCGATGTCGATGTTCATCCCCGCGCCGGGCCGCACCACGTTGGCGACCACCAGGCCTACGACCAGCGCCAGCGTGGAGAAGAACAGGAAGTAGGCGAACGCCTTGCCCGCCACGCGGCCGACCGAGCCCAGTTCACGCATGCCCGCGATCCCGGTGACGACGGTCAGGAAGATGACCGGCGAAATGATCATCTTCACCAGCTTGATGAACCCGTCGCCCAGCGGCTTCAGCGCCTCGCCCAGAGCCGGGTAGAAATGCCCCAGCAGCGCGCCCAGCACGATCGCCACGACCACCTGGAAATATAACTGGTTCCACACCCGCCCGCGCTTCGGCGCTTCGGCAACGGCATAATCCTGTGCGATCATCGACCTCATCATCCTCTGCAGGGACGCCTCGATTGAGCGTCCTTCGACCTGGGGCCGACAATGACCCCTTTTCCGCACGATGCCGAGATCAAATCGCCATCACAGATGTTCTGTTATTTTACAGTAGGTTAGGACAGCTCTGGTTTCCACGATGGCCTTGGCCCGTGCGGAGTTACGCATGGGCAAGGCGCGATTTGTGCGGTATTCGGCACCCGTGCCGCGCCTTGCCTCTCTATTCCGGCGACTGATCCTCCCCGTCCTGCTGCTGCTCGTGCTGCTGGCCTTCGCGGTCGGGTTCGGCGCGGTCGCCCGCCGCGCGGCGGTCGCGGCGCAGGCCGCCGAATCGATGCGCGCCGCCCGCACCCACGCCCGCCTGCTCGAAAGCGAGTTGCAGAAGTTCCGCCTGCTCCCGCTGGTGCTCGACGAATATCCCGACGTCCGCGCCGCACTCCAGACACGGTCGGATGCCTCCCCCGCTGCCCGCCGGCTCGACGGCAAGCTGGCGCTGCTCGCCGCGCGCACCGGCGCCTCGGCGATCTACGCGATCGATCCGGCGGGCTTCACCGTCGCCGCCTCCAACGCCGGCCGCGCCGACAGCTTCGTCGCGCGCACCTACGGCTTCCGCCCCTATTTCGTGCAGGCGATCCGCAGCGGCCACGCCGAGTATTTCGCACTCGGCAACGTCAGCGGCCGCGCCGGGCTGTTCCTCGCTCGCCGCATCATGGACGGCCCGCGCGTGCTCGGCGTCGTGGTGGTGAAGGTGGAGTTCCAGGGCATCGCACGCAGCTGGGCGGCGGCCGGCGGCACCACTCTGGTCGTCGATCGCCGCGGCATCGTGCTGATCGCCAGCGACCCCGCGTTGCGCTTCACCACCACCGCCCCGCTGTCCGCGGCCGAACGCGCCGCGATCCGTGCTTCGCTCCAGTTCGGCGACAAGTCGCTGCCGCCCGCACCGTTCGCCATCGCCGGCACGGGCGGACATGATCGCAGCGGCCAGCCGATCGTCGTCGGTACCGTCGCGGTCGATTTGCCCGGCTGGCGGCTGCTCCACGTCGTCGGACTCGCCCCCGCATTCCGCGCCGCCGATGCGCGGGTCCGCTCCGCCACCTTCGCGCTGGCGGTGCTGCTCGCCGCACTTGCCGCCACTGCCGCCTGGCGCGCCGCCCGCGCCGCCCGCGCCCGCGACGCCGCCGACCAGCTGAAGGCGGAGGTCGCGCGCCGCACGATCGAACTGTCCGACGCCAACGACCAGCTTCGCATCGAGGTCGCCGAACGCGAACGCGCCGACCGCCGGTTCCGCGCCGCGCGGGAGGAACTGGCGCAGGCCAACCGGCTCGGCTCGATCGGCACCATCACCGCCGGCGTCGCGCACGAGATCAACCAACCCGTCGCCACCATCCGCACCTATGCCGAAAATGCCGCGACGCTGCTCGACCGGGGCGACGCCGTGCGCGCGCATGGCAACCTTTCGGCGATCGTCGATCTGACCGCGCGGATCGGCACGATCACCGCCGAACTGCGACGCTACGCCCGGCGCGGCACGCGGGACGTCGGCCCCGTCGCGCTTGCCGACGTGCTGGACGGCACGCACCTGCTGATCGCGGACCGGTTCCGCGCCGCCGGCGTCCTGCTCGAACGCGCGCTGCCCGCCGCCCCCCTGCCGATCGTGCTAGCCGGCCGCGTCCGGCTGGAACAGGTGCTGGTCAACCTGCTCCAGAACGCGCTGGAGGCGGTTACCGGCCGCCCCGACGCGCGCGTCCGCCTGTCGATCGTGGCGCAGCAGGACTGCGTCGCGATCCTGATCGCCGACAATGGCCCCGGCATCGCGGCCGACCTGCGCGACACGCTGTTCGAACCGTTCATCACCGGGCGCGCGGACGGCCTCGGCCTCGGCCTCGGCATCGCGCGCGATATCATGATCGAATTCGGCGGCACGCTCGAACCCGTAACCTCCCCGCTCGGCGGTGCGGCGTTCCGCGCCACGCTGGTCCGGGTCGTCTCATGATGGAGGCCGACCGTATGGAGAATGGCATGCAGGTTCTGCTGGTCGACGATGACGACGGCCTGCGCGGCGCGCTGGCGCAGGCGTTCGAACTGGCCGGCATCGACGTGATCGCCGAACAGCGGCCGACCGCCGCACTCGCCCGCATCGACCCCGCCTTCCCCGGCATCGTGGTCAGCGACGTGCGCATGCCGGGCATGGAGGGGACCGAGCTGTTCCGCCGGATCGCCGCGATCGATGCGGAGATCCCCGTCATCCTCATGACCGGCCACGGCGACGTCGCGATGGCGGTGGCGGCGCTCAAGGACGGCGCGCATGATTTTGTGACCAAGCCGTTCGCCGCCGACCGCCTGATCGCCAGCGCACGCCGCGCCATGGCCACGCGCCGCCTCGTGCTCGACAACCGCGCCCTCCGGGCCGCGGCGGAACAGGCGGCCGGCGGCGACGCGCTGATCGGCGAAACCGCGGTCATGGTCCGGCTGCGCGACACCATCGTCCAGGTGGCACAGGCGGAGGTCGACATCCTGATTGAGGGCGAGACCGGCACCGGCAAGGAAATGGTCGCCACCCTCCTCCACCGGGGCAGCGCGCGCCGCGCCCGGCCGTTCGTCGCGGTCAACTGCGCCGCGCTGCCCGACGGGATCGCGGAGGGCGAACTGTTCGGCAACGTCTATGGCGGCAGCGGGCGGCTGGCGCGCGTCGGCCGGATCGAGGCGTCCGACCATGGTACGCTCTTCCTCGACGAAATCGAAAGCATGACACCGGGCGTGCAGGGCAAGCTGCTCCGCGTGATCGAGGAACGCGAGGTCATGGCGATCGGTGCGGACGCCCCCCGCACGCTCGACCTGCGCATCGTCGCGGCCGCCAAGGAGGATCTGGCGGTCGCGGTCGCCGACGGCCGGTTCCGCGCGGACCTGCTCTACCGGCTCGACGCGGTCCGGCTCCGCGTGCCGCCCTTGCGCGAGCGCCGCGCCGACGTGCCGCTGCTGTTCGGCCACCTGCTGACGCTCGCCGCCACCCGCTTCGGCCGCGCCGTGCCGCGCATCGACGCCGCGGTCCAGGCGCGGCTTGCCGACCACGACTGGCCCGGCAATGTCCGCGAACTGCGCAACTTCGCCCAACGCGTCGTCCTCGGCGTAGACGCCCCCGCGCCCGAAGCCGCCACACCCGACGCCACCCTCCCCGAACGCGTCGAACGTTTCGAAGCCGCCATCCTCCGCACCACCCTCGAACAGACCGCCGGCGACGTCCGCACCGCCCTCACGCTCCTCGGCATCCCCCGCAAGACCTTCTACGACAAGGTCGCGCGACATGGGATCGATCTGGACAGCTATCGGGGTGGCTAACCCACATCATTGCTCCCGCCCTGTCGGCGGTATATACATGGTCAGTACCGCAGGAGGCCATCATGTCAAAAGCCGCCATATTCACGATGAAGCTTGAACCCGATCTACGCGCCGAGTTCATGGCCGCGGCTGAGGAATGTCATCGGCCCGCCTCGCAGGTCGTACGCGAATTGATGCGCGAATTCGTCCAACGCCAGCAGGAGCGCCGCGACCATAGCGCTTTCTTGCACGACAAGGTGGCAGCAGCGCGCGCATCGGTTCACCAGAAGCTTGGCCGACCGGACGAAGCGGTGGAAGCCGACTTCGCCGCACGCCGCGCCCGGGCGACCGACCCGGCGTGAAGGTCCGTTGGACACCGGAAGCCGAACAGGACCGCCTGGCAATCTGGGAATATTTCGAAGCCCGTGCCCCCAACGCGGCGCTCCGTATCGATCAACTCTTCAGCGACGCCGCCGCCGGCCTGGCCGACTTCCCGATGCTCGGACACGAAGGCGAAATTCCCGGCACGCGCGAACTGACGCCGCACCGCAGCTACCGCCTCGTCTATGAAGTCGCGAACGACACGGTCTGGATCCTCGTCCTCATCCACACCGCCCGCCTCTGGCCTTCGCTTCGGTCGTCCTGAGAGCGAACGTCCTAGCGTGGTGGTTAGCGGACATTGACCCATGGCGTGGTGTGTCCGATGCTTTCCTGATGAGACGCCTGATCCTTTGCCTCTTGGTCATCTGCATTGCATGTAGCGTTGCCGAGCAGCCGAAGTGGGCGGAAACAGTCGCTGCATACGAAGTGCCGCTACCAACAGACGCAGACAAGGCGCGCTTCATTCAGCTTCTGCGCGAGGAAGGTAAGGCACGAGGCTTTCATGTTGATGCGGCCACCCGAGACGACTTGTTAATTCAGTCTGAGGTGTCCCCGATGACGTTCAATGCGTCGGTCTGGCGAGGAGATGACGAGGAGTCGATGGCTTCAGCTATGGACTTCAAAGATCGGATCGGACGCGTATGGATTGGATTCTCGCTTGGCCAAGACCCGGTACGTTCCGCTCGTTTCCGGGAAAAACTTGTTCCTAAAATCAAGAAACTTTGGCCAGCGACGGCGTCGCTCCCGATTATGCCCAGTGGAGCAATCCCGCTAACCGAAGACTTGGTGCGGACGGCTGCCGGGTATTCGGTCAAGCCATCCGCAGCGGCGAAATACAAGGACGCTGATCGGTAGCATCAGGCGAATGTCCGCAATTGGGCGTTAGCGGTCGCAGACGTTCGAACACCGACCAGGTCTACACCCCCCGCAAATACTCCCGCACGGCATCGCCGATCTCCGCATTCTCCAGCGCCAGCGCGATGTTGGCCTGGATGAAGCCTGCCTTGTCGCCGCAGTCGTGGCGCTGGCCGACGAAGGTCTGGGCGTGGAACGGCTGGACGCCGATCAGTTTCGCCATCGCGTCGGTCAGCTGGATCTCGCCGCCGGCCCCCGCTTCCTGCGCGCCGAGCAGGTCCATGATCTCGGGCTGCAGGATGTAGCGCCCGATCGCCGCCAGCCGCGACGGCGCGTCCTCGGGCTTCGGCTTTTCGACCAGTCCCAGCACTTGCGTCACGTCGCCCTCGACCGTGCCGGGCGACACGATGCCGTAGCGGCTCGTATGGGCCTGCGGCACCTCCAGCACGGCGATCACGTTGCCGCCCCTGGCGTCCTGCGTCTCGGCCATCTGCTTCAGGCAGGGGTTGCCCGGGTTCCACAGCAGTTCGTCGGCCAGCAGCACGGCGAACGGCTGGTTTTCGATGAAATGCCGCGCGCACCACACCGCGTGGCCGAGCCCAAGCGGCTCCTGCTGCCGCACGAACGCCACGTTGCCGGGGGCCAGCCGCGTACCTTCCAGCGTTTCGAGGATCGCATGCTTGGCGCGCGCGTGCAGCGTGGTCTCAAGCTCGAAGGCGATGTCGAAATAGTCCTCGATCGCATTCTTGCCGCGGCCGGTCACGAACACCATCGTCTCGATCCCGGCGGCCAGCGCCTCGTCCACCGCATATTGGATCAGCGGCTTGTCGACGACGGGCAGCATCTCCTTGGGCACCGCCTTGGTCGCCGGCAGGAACCGCGTGCCGAGGCCGGCGACGGGGAAGACTGCGGTGCGGACTTGGGTCATGCTTGTTCCTCCAACCAGGGGGGCAATGTATCGGCGGCGATAAGGGTTTCGATCGGCTGGCGCGCACGGACGACCGCCCACGATGCGCCATCGACCAGAATTTCCGGGGTCAGGGCGCGGCTGTTATACGTGCTCGCCATCGTCGCGCCATAGGCGCCGGCGGTCATGAACGCGACCAGGTCGCCCTCCGCCACCACGTCCATCGGGCGGTGTGTGGCGAAGGTATCGCCGCTTTCGCACACCGGGCCGACCACGTTGGCGACGAACCGTTCCCCGTCCGGCGCGACCGCGCGGATATCGTGCCACGCATCGTACAGGCTGGGGCGCAGCAGGTCGTTCATCGCCGCGTCCAGGATCACCCAAGGGCTCGTCGCCCCCTCCTTCACCCGCACCACGGTCGACAGCAGGATGCCCGCATTGCCGACGATCAACCGCCCGGGTTCGAACATCAGCCGTACGTTCCAGCCGCGCGTCACCCGCGCCACCATCGCGCCATAGTCGGCCGGGCTGGGCGGCGGCGGGCGCGACGGATCATATGGCACGCCCAGCCCGCCGCCCAGATCCGCGGTCATGATCGCATGACCGTCCGCGCGCAGGTCCGCGATCAGCCCACCGACCCGCACGAACGCCGCCTCCAGCGGCGCCAGATCGGTCAGCTGACTGCCGATATGCACCGCCACGCCCTGTATGCGGAGGCCCGGCAACGCCGCCGCACGCGCATAGGCCGCGACCGCGGTATCGTAGGGAATGCCGAACTTGTTGTCCGACCGGCCCGTCGAAATCTTGGCATGCGTGCCCGCATCGACATCCGGGTTGATCCGGTACGCCACCCGCGCCACCCGCCCCAGCCGCGTCGCGACCGCGGACAGCGTGGCCGCCTCCGGCTCGCTTTCCAGGTTGAACTGGCCGACGCCCTGTTCCAGCGCCAGCGCCATCTCGTCTGCGGTCTTGCCCACGCCCGAAAACACGATCCGCTCCGCCGGTACGCCCGCCGCCAGCGCGCGCAGCATCTCGCCCGCCGACACCACGTCCGCGCCCAGGCCGGCCCGCGCCATCGTCGCCAGCACCGCACGGTTCGGGTTCGCCTTCACCGCAAAGGCGATCCACGGCCCGTCAGGCCCGCTGTCGGCCCCGGCCAGCCCGTCGCGGAACACCGCGATATGGCGCAGGATCGTCGCGGTGGAATACACATAGGCCGGCGTGCCGACCGCGGCCGCCAGCGCGGGCAACGCCACGTCCTCGACGTGCATCACGCCGCCCTGCATCTCGAAATGGTTCATGCCTGCCTCAATGCTGCGGCGGCAGGTCGAAACGGTCGTCCTGCCGTTCCTGCGACCGACGCAACACTTCCTCGCTGCGGTCCGGCCGCGCGCTGGGGGTGGGCGTCAGCAGCTCGTCCACCGTCGGCTGCACGCGCGCCTGTGCAGGGGCGACGGGCAACGACGCACCCTGTGCGGGCTGCAACGCCTCGCGCCGTCCGCATGCGGACAATGCGGCGCAGACCATGAGGCCCAGCATCATGCGTTTCATCATGCCAACGCCTCCTTCGCGCGGGCCACCGCCTCGCGCACCCGCACCGGTGCGGTGCCGCCATGGCTGGTCCGCGCCGCCACCGACGCATCGACCGACAAGGCGTCATAGACCCGCGCGTCGATCCGCGGATCGATCGCCTTCAGCGCCTCGATCGGGATCTGGTCCAGCGCGCACCCCCGCGTCTCGGCAAGCCGCACTGCCTGCCCCGTGATATGATGCGCCTCGCGGAACGGCACGTCCGCCACCCGCACCAGCCAGTCGGCCAGATCGGTCGCGGTCGAAAACCCGGCCTCCGCCGCCGCGCGCATCCGCTCCGTCCGGAACGTCACGCTTTCGACCATGCCGGTCATCGCCGCGATCGACAGCGCGAGCAGGTCGTGCGCCTCGAACACCGGTGGCTTGTCGTCCTGCATGTCCTTGGAATAGGCCAGCGGCAGCCCCTTCATCGTCATGGTCAGCGCCATCATGCACCCCGCGATCCGCCCCGCATGGCCGCGCACCAGCTCTGCCGCGTCCGGATTGCGCTTCTGCGGCATGATCGACGATCCGGTCGACCAGGCGTCGGACAGCGCGACGAACCCGAACGGCTGCGATGCCCAGATCACGAACTCCTCCGCCAGCCGCGACAGGTGGACCGCACATGTCGTGGCGGCCATCAGATAATCCATCGCAAAATCGCGGTCGGACACGCTGTCCAGCGAATTGGCGGTCGGCCCGTCGAACCCCAGCGCCGCCGCGGTCGCATCCCGGTCGATCGGGAACCCCGTTCCCGCCAGCGCCGCGGACCCCAGCGGCGACAGATTTGCCCGCGCCTTTGCATCGGCGAAGCGGGACCGGTCCCGCCCGACCATCTCGTAATAGGCCATCAGATGATGCCCCAGCGTCACCGGCTGCGCGACCTGCAGATGGGTGAACCCCGGCATCACGCTGTCGGCATGTTCCTCCGCCCGCGTCACCAGCGCACGCTGCAACCCGGCCAGCCCGGCCAGAACCGCATCGATCGCGCTGCGCACCCACAGCTTGAAATCGGTCGCGACCTGGTCGTTGCGCGACCGCGCGGTATGCAGCCGGCCGGCCGCCGGGCCGATCAGCTGCGCCAGCCGCTGCTCGGTCGCCATGTGGATGTCTTCGAGCGCCAAATCGACGGTCACCCCGTCCGCCGCATATTCGCCCTCGACCGTCGCCAGTCCGGCGTCGATCGCGGCGGCATCGTCCGGCGAAACGATCCCCGCGGCACCCAGCATCGCGGCATGCGCGCGCGATCCGGCAATGTCTTCGCGCCACAATCGCTTGTCGAACGGGATGGATGCGTTAATCTCACGCATCACCGCGGCGGGCCCTTCTGAAAAGCGCCCTCCCCACATCTGATTGGAGTCTTCCTTGCGGCCGCTGATCGTCCTGCTCCTCGCGCTGGCAGTCGCCGGCTGCGATAGAGGCAAGCCCGAAACCCCGCAACCCGCGGCGGACACGGTTGCCACGTCCGTTCCCGCCAACGCGGCGACGCCCGAAATGCCCAAGGGCAGCAAGCTGGACACGAGCCACGCGGGCGAGGCCCTGCCCACCGCCGCCTTCACCGGCCCGGACGGCGCGCCCGCCACGCTCGCTGCGCATGCCGGCAAGCCGCTGATCGTCAACCTGTGGGCCACCTGGTGTGCGCCCTGCCTCGCCGAAATGCCGACGCTCGACGCGCTGGCCGGCCGCGAGAAGGACCGGCTGCATCTGATGGTCGTCAGTCAGGATCTGGCCGGCAAGCGCGAGGTCGACCCGTACTTCGCCACCCACAAATTTACCGCGCTGCAGCCTTATCTCGACAAGCAGAACGTCCTGATGGACGCGGTGAAGGCCGACACGCTGCCCGTCACCATCCTCTACGGCGCGGACGGCAAGGAACGCTGGCGCGTCGTCGGCGGCATGGACTGGACCGGCGCGGACGCGAAAGCGCTGATCGACAAGGCGTTGACCTAAGGGCTGCCGAAGACCCTCTCCCCTCCGGGGAGAGGGTTGGGAGAGGGGAGCAACGCTCGCGACTTGGCCCGACCGTCACCCCAAGCCGCACCCCCTCTCCCCGACCCTCTCCCCCAAGGGGAGAGGGGGAAGAAGTACAAAATGCCCGTCACCCGCCTTACGCTCACCGACTTTCGCTCATACCGCCAGGCCACCCTCGCCTGCGGTCCGGGCGCCGTGGTGCTCAGCGGCGACAATGGCGCGGGCAAGACCAACATCCTGGAGGCGATCTCCCTCCTCAGCCCCGGTCGCGGTCTGCGCCAGGCCACGCTGTCCGAAATGGCATGCGACGCCGGCCCCGGCGGCTTCGCGGTCGCAGCACACCTGTCGGGTGAGATCGACATCGGCACCGGCACGCTCGCCACCGCTCCCGAACGGCGGCAGGTTCGGATCAACGGGGCGGGCAGTTCGGCCGCCGCGCTGTCCGAACGGCTCGCCATCCTCTGGCTCACCCCCGCGATGGACCGGATCTTCGTCGAAGGTGCCGTCGCCCGCCGCCGCTTCCTCGATCGGCTGACCATCGCGCGCGAACCCGGCCACGGCGTCCACGCCGCGCGCTACGAAGCCGCGATGCGCGCCCGCAACCGCCTGCTGTCGGAGGAAGCCGGCGCCGACGCCGCCTGGCTCGCCGCGCTGGAGGCAGGCATGGTCGACCATGGCCTGGCGCTCGCCGACGCACGCGCACGCACAGTCGCCGCACTTACGCTCCGCCTCGCCGAACAGCCGCCCGGCCCGTTCGCCCGCGCCCACCTCGCGCTCGATCGCTGGACGCCCGCCGACGCACCGCGCTTCGCCGACGACCTGCGCCACGGCCGTGGGCGCGACGCCGCCGCCGGGCGCACGCTCAGCGGGCCGCACCGCACCGATCTCGTCGTCCGCCATCTGGACAAGCAACAGCCGGCCGACCGCTGTTCCACCGGCGAACAGAAGGCGCTGCTGCTCGCGATCGTGCTCGCCCATGCCGACATCGTTGCGGAGGACCACGGCGCCCGCCCCATCCTGCTCCTGGACGAAGTCGCCGCCCACCTCGACCCCTCCCGCCGCGCCGCCCTCTTCGCCCGCCTCGATGCGACCGGCGGGCAGAGCTGGATGACCGGCACCGAACCCGCCTTGTTCGACGGACTGGGCGCGGGCGCTACGCGGTTGACGGTGGCCGAGGGGCGGATCCTGCCGTCACCCGACTAGCAAGCCTCCGCGCGCGACCATTTCGCTTCCGATTCGAGCCCCGAGTCCCTATATTGTCATGATGGCAACGACACCCCAACCGAACGCGTACGGCGCAGATTCCATCAAGGTCCTCAAGGGGCTCGACGCGGTCCGGAAGCGCCCCGGCATGTATATCGGCGATACCGACGACGGCTCCGGCCTCCACCACATGGTGTTCGAGGTGAGCGACAACGCGATCGACGAGGCGCTCGCCGGCCATTGCGACCGGATCCTCATCACGCTCAACCCGGACGGCTCCGTGTCGGTCGAGGACAATGGCCGCGGCATCCCGACCGGCATCCATACCGAGGAAGGCGTCTCGGCGGCCGAGGTCATCATGACCCAACTCCACGCCGGCGGTAAGTTCGACAATGCGAACGACGACAATGCCTACAAGGTGTCCGGCGGCCTGCACGGCGTCGGCGTGTCGGTCGTGAACGCGCTGTCCACTTTCCTCGATCTCACCATCTGGCGCGACGGGCAGGAGCATTACATGCGCTTCGCCCACGGCGATGCCGTCGCCCCGCTCAAGGTGGTCGGCGATGCGGGCGAAAAGAAGGGCACGCGCGTCACCTTCCTGCCCTCGCCCGACACGTTCAAGATCGTCGAGTTCGACTTCGACAAGCTGGAACATCGTTTTCGCGAGCTGGCGTTCCTCAACTCCGGCGTCCGGCTGTTCCTGTCCGACGCGCGCCACGCGGAGGCGCGCACGGTCGAACTTTTCTACGAAGGCGGGATCGCCGCGTTCGTGAAATATCTCGATCGCACCAAGACGCCGCTGATGCCCGAGCCGGTCGCCATCCACGGCCAGCGCGACGATGTCGGCATCGACGTCGCGCTGGAATGGAACGACAGCTATTATGAACAGGTGCTGGCGTTCACCAACAACATCCCGCAGCGCGACGGTGGCACGCACATGGCCGCATTCCGCGCGGCGCTCACCCGCACGCTGAACAACTATGCCGAAAAGTCCGGTCTCCTGAAGAAGGAGAAGGTGACGCTGACCGGCGACGACATGCGCGAGGGGCTGACCGCGATCGTCTCGGTGAAGCTCCCCGATCCGAAGTTCAGCAGCCAGACCAAGGACAAGCTCGTCTCGTCCGAGGTACGCCAGCCCCTCGAATCGCTGATGGCCGACAAACTGGCCGAATGGCTCCAGGAGAACCCCGCGCACGGCAAGGCGATCGTCCAGAAGGTGATCGACGCCGCCGCCGCGCGCGAAGCCGCCAAGAAGGCGCGCGAACTGACCCGCCGCAAGGGCGTGATGGACATCGCCTCGCTGCCGGGCAAGCTCGCCGACTGCCAGGAACGCGATCCCGCAAAGTCGGAACTGTTCCTGGTCGAGGGTGACTCGGCCGGCGGTTCGGCGAAACAGGGCCGCAACCGGCAATATCAGGCGATCCTGCCGCTCAAGGGCAAGATCCTGAACGTCGAGCGCGCGCGGTTCGACCGGATGATCTCGTCTAAGGAAGTCGGCACGCTGATCCAGGCGATGGGCACCGGCATCCTCGATGAATTCAACATCGAGAAGCTGCGCTACCACAAGATCGTCATCATGACCGACGCAGACGTTGACGGCGCACATATCCGCACGCTGCTGCTGACCTTCTTCTACCGCCACATGCGGCCGATCATCGAGGGTGGCTATCTCTACATCGCGCAACCGCCGCTCTACAAGGTGAACCGCGGCAAGTCCGAGGTCTACCTGAAGGACAATGCCCAGCTCGACGACTATCTCGTCGATGGCGGCCTGTCCGGTATG
Organism: Sphingomonas montana; assembly: GCF_001956315.1. GTDB lineage: Bacteria > Pseudomonadota > Alphaproteobacteria > Sphingomonadales > Sphingomonadaceae > Sphingomonas_R > Sphingomonas_R montana. The sequence continues at coordinate 304,925 of NZ_MOLY01000045.1, forward strand.
GCACTCGAAACCGCGGAGGGCCCACGTTCGGGCGCGGACCTGAAGGGCCTGCTCGACCACGCCCGCCGGATGCGTACGCTGATGACCTATGTCCCGCGGCGCTACGACGCGGCGGTGATCGAGGCGCTTGCGCTGCTTGGCGGGTTCGATCCCAACATCCCCGATCGGTCCGCCGCCGCCGATGCGGCCGCGAAATGGCAGGGCCGCGCCGATCCCGAAGCGCGCTGGACGGTCGTCGTGTCGGAGGATGGCGGCTACCATTTCCAGCGGCACTGGCGCGGGGTGACCGACCATCATATCGTCGACGCGGCGTTCGTCGCATCGGCGGAGGCACGCAAGATGCACATGCTCGCCACCGAACAGGCCGATGCCTATGCGCAGACCTCGCGCCTTGTCGCGCAGAAGGCGGCTGCGAAACCGATCGAAACCGATGCCGTTGATGACGACGAACCGATCGTCGACACCCGCGGCAAGCCCATCTCGCGCCCGTCCGAACTACTCGACGCAGTGCTGGCGGCGGGCCGCAAGGGCCTCGCCATCGCGCGCTACAAGGGCCTTGGCGAAATGAACGCGGAACAGCTGTGGGAAACCACGCTCGACCCCAGCAACCGCGCCATGCTCCAGGTCCAGGTCGAACAGGCCGACATCGCCGACGAAATCTTCACCCGCCTGATGGGCGACGTCGTCGAACCTCGCCGCGAATTCATCCAGGACAACGCCCTGTCGGTCGCCAATCTGGACGTCTGACGCCGGCTCGGTTCCGGCCGAGTGCGTAATGTCGCGGGTTGCGGGCGTCTTCCTCGGCTCGCGTCACGGACGCAGTATCCGGATGTCGGCGCTGCGGTCGGACACGGCCTTGCGCACTTGGACGGCCTGAATCGACTGCGGCCCGCGCGGTGCCGCGGCGAAGGCGACGAGCCCGCGCGCGGCCGTTGCTCGATCGCGCCGCATGGCAGATATGGAAGCCGCGGCATCCGACCGGATGGTCTCGTCAACCAGCGGTCACTCCATGCGGCCGCGTTACGGGCGGCTATCCCGTCTCCGGGCGATGGTAGGCCATTCCGTGAGAAAAGCGGCGCGTCGCCGTGGCGCGGACATCAAGGTGGACATCCTGTCATCGCGCTCTATCGAATCGAAACCACAGGTCCGACGTCACCGATCGTCAAACATGCGAGCGCAACCTATGACCCAACCGACCATGGCTGCCCACGCCGCGAACATGGGGATCCGGACTTGAGCTTCGTCGATCCTCTCGTCGAAAGGTTCGTCGCGAAAAATGGCCGCCCGCCGCGCATGGTCTTTGCGATGCACGAATTCGGACAGGGCGGCACCGATCGGGTCTGCACCCATCTGGCGCGCGGATGCGTCGATGCCGGATACGCCGTGGAACTGCTGGTCCTGTTCGGCCGCGCCCCAGCCGCCGCGGACATGCTGGCCCTGGTCGGTCCGGACGTCACGGTACGGGTGTTGAACCAAGGTCGCGGGTCGCGGCACGTCGGGCGCCTGTACGTGCTGCGCCGGTTCGTCGCCCGGCTGCGGGCTGTCGCTCCCGATGTTGTCGTGTCCACCGGCAACAACATGAACTGGGTGACCGCGCTGGCCTTCCGGCTCGCGCGGGTCGACCGGTCGCGACTGGTTCTCAAGATCACCAACCCGGTGCTCAGACCCAAGGACGGACCCGTCCGACGCCTCTACCGGCACATGCGATACCGGCGGGCGTTCGACAAGGCCGCGGCGATACTGACCCTGAGCGACGCCGAGACGGCTCTGCTTCGCCGTACGTTCCCCGGTTCGGCGGGCCGGATCCAGACCGTGATCAACCCCTACGTCACCCCGTCGATGCTGAGCGCATCGGACCGCGGGTCCGGCGAACGCGATCTGATCCTGTCGATAGGCCGTCTCGCGGCGCAGAAGCGGTACGACCTGCTGATCCGCGCATTCGGCGAGGCCCGCATCCCCGGCGCACGGCTGGTCATCCTGGGCGAAGGTCCCGACCGCGGTGCCCTGCAGGCGCTGGTGCGCGAACTGGATCTGGCCGAGCGCGTATCGCTGCCCGGCTACCAACCGCAGGTCGAACCCTGGCTGCGCCGCGCCCGGGTCTTCGCGCTCTCGTCTCGCTACGAGGGACTGCCCGCCGTGGTGTTGGAGGCGATGGCGGCCAACTGTCCGGTGGTCACGACGGACTGCTTCCTCTCGGCCCGTTCGCTCGTCGGCGATGCCGAAGGCTGCGCCGTCGTCCCGGATCCGATACCCTCGGCGTTCGCGCGAGCGATGGAGAGCGCCTGGTTCCAGCACCCGCCATCGACCCTGGCCTCGGTCGCCGGGCGATATTCGATAGAGAAGGGTGCGGCGAGCCATGTCGCATCGATCGGGGCGCTGCTCGATTAGCGCCAATAGTCCCGGTCGATCCGTCATCGACGGAACCGGCGGCCGTCCCGACGGACAGTCGACGGGACAGCTGTCGGCATTTCCGCCCTCGCACCGGCGGAACGACCCGTCCGGCCGCACCTTGCGGAAACGCGGGAGATGGGCCTAGACGCAGGCAGGGCGATGCCGATGCAGGGCTCCGAGACGGGTGACCGCGGCAGCGCTCGAGCGCTTTTCCGATTTGCAGAGACGAAGATGATCGAACACGCGATATTGCTGAGTGCCGGACAGGGATCTCGGATGCTGCCGCTCACGGCGGAGCAGCCTAAGTGCCTGATCGACTTCTCGGGCCGGACGCTGATCGAATGGCAGATCGAGATGCTGGCCCGCGGCGGCGTCAAGCGCATCGACGTCGTGACCGGTTTCAAGGAGCATATGGTCGAGGCGGTGCTTGCCCGGATCGACGATCCGCGCGTGACGATCACCACACACTTCAACCCGTTCTTCAAGATCGCCGACAATCTCGGCTCCTGCTGGATCGCCCGCGAAGCGATGGCCGGGGACTTCCTGATCCTGAACGGCGACACGCTCGTGTCGGAGGCGATCGTGAAGCGGGTGCTGGCCGGGACCGACTGGCCGATCGCGGTCACGATCGACGTGAAGCCCGAATATGACAGCGACGACATGAAGGTCGCCCGGCAAGACGACAGGCTGGTCCGGATCGGCAAGACGCTGACCGCCGAGCAGGCCAACGCCGAATCGATCGGCTTCCTCGCCTTCCGCGGCGAGGGCTCGGCGATGTTCCGTGAAGCGGTACGCGCGGCGATGCGTACGCCCGAGGGCGTGCAGCACTGGTATCTCAAGGTCATCGATCAGCTCGCCACCACCGGCAAGGTGGGCACGGTCGAGATCGCGGGTCTCGAATGGGCAGAGGTCGACTTCCTGACGGATATCGAGGTCGCCCGTGCACTGACCGACTCATGGGCAGCTGCAGGCTGAGGCCGACGATCGGCGGTTCGAGCTGTCGGTGTCGCCCCCGGATGCCCTCCCCGGTCAGGCGAGAAAGCGCTTCAGCCAGCCTGCCAGCAGCTCCAGCTCGTCCCCCTCCACCGTCTGGGCCTGACCGAGATCGGGCATCTTCGGCCACCCGGCATCCGCGAACTGTCGGCCGTTCCACGCCCGCGAACCGTCATACCGCGGGATGACGTGGAAATGGACCTCCTTGTCCGCCATCATCAACATCAGATAGTTGAGCTTTTCATAGCCCACGGCGTCGCGCAGGGCCTGCTCGATGGCCGCGGTCGCGACCGCGAGTTCGGCATGCGCGGCGGGCGCGAGTTCGGAGAAGGCGGTGGCGTCCGACTTTGCCGCCAGTACCAGGCTGCCGAGGGTCGGTTGCGCCGGCCGCACGAGCAGCACCCAATGATCCCACTCGCGCAGCAGGGTGGCCGGCCAGCCGAACTTCAGGATCGTCGCGTTCATTTCAGGGCTCCGCCAACCAGGAGGTGACCGTTCCACCCCGGCCGACCAATAGTCTAGCCTGCACGAGCCGAACCAGATGGACAAGGCAGCTGGCCACTGTCCACCACGCGACGCCCTTCAGTCCCAGGTCGGGGCGGGAGAACAGCATCGAGACAAACAGGATCACCATGTTGGGATTGCGACGCGCGGTGACGAGCCGGAACGCGCTGTCGAACCGCGTCCAGACGTGGATGTGCATCATCCCGTTCTGCCGCATGAAAACGCCTTCGATGACGCGTTGCGCCACATAGCCGCATAGGATCGCCGCCATCGTCCAGGCGAACGCCTTTTCCGGCAGGGCAAGTCCCCAGCTCGCCAGACCGGTCCCCCAGAACCAGAACCAGAAGGGCGGATGGACCAGGTCCAGGCCGTGGTCGGCCATGTTGCCGATCACGCTCGAGGTGAGCGTGCAGCGTGCGAGCTTCCCGTCGACCGTATCGAGCACCATGAAGACCAGCCCCAGCGCCATGCCCAGCCAGTACCGGCCGTCGGCAAAGGCGAAGGGCGCCGCGATGCAGAAGATCGCCCCGACGATGGTCACCATGTTCGGCGTGACGCCCAGGCGTGCGCAGAGCCGCGTGAGCCACAACGCCCATTCCGGCCAGAGATATTTCGTCAGCAGGTCGGTCACGCCCTTATAGGCCCCGAAGTAGCTCGCCCGCTCCACGGCCTGGCGCGTTTCCGGTCGCAACCGCATCAGGAACGGCGTCTCGCGCTTGCGGAGCGTCTTGTTCTCGACGGTCGGACCGTCCTCATATGCCAGAATATCGAACCCTGCGGCTTCGCTTCCGATCAGCGCGCGGCCCTGCAGCATGGCCGTCCGCAACGGCTCGGCTTCCGCGGCGGTGCGCGGATGACAGAGCGCAGGCACGCCGTCGAGCGTGATCACCAGGCCCGGATGGGCGGCGACATGCCTGATCCACGCCACATCCGCCGCGAAGTCCGCATTCACCAGCACCAGCGAGCCGCCCTCGCCGTCGAGGCCCGCTTCCGTTCCGAGCCGACGGGTGCGCTCCGCCATCGTCAGGCCCCACAAAAGGGTATCGTTCGTCCCGACGCACGCGATGCGCGGTCTTTCTGGCTGTTGTCTCATGGAGGGCGGATAGGGGCGGCTCGAACGCCGGGCAAGTGGCTCCACGCGCGATCGACCCGCGTCGCACGGCGCTGAATGGACCAGGCCGCCGTTCGTGCGCGCGGACGGTGTCGGCCAGATTCTTGCGGGCGACAACGCCCACGACCTTCACGCCGCCATCATGGTGCCTGACGCGGAACTCGGACCGGCTGTGGCTCGAAGAGGGCGACCATCCGAACGGGAGCCCGTCCGCGCCGGGGTCGTCGCCGGTAATCGGCCCCATGCTGGTCCAGGCGATCGATGGCATGGCGGGCTCGTCCGGCTCCGCCACCACGTCCCCCGGAGCCGGCAGAACATGAGTTGCGCTCATCGGGGCGTCAAGGCGGCAGCGCATTGCCGGTCGACGCCGTCCTCTTTAATCATGGTGCATCGCCGCCCGTCACGCGTCTGGCCGACCGGCGGCGCGCGATGGCCGGATCGGGCATGTCCCTCCCCACCGGCGGGTCCGGGCACCGTTACAGACAGGTAGGAGAGCCGGTATGGCAAGCTTCACGGTTCCGCGTGCGGAGAATGGCGCGACGGGCGTCGATGACATATCCGCACGCTGGAGCGCGGTCTATGCGATGGCGCTGTGCAGCTTCGTCCTCGTGGCGTCCGAATTCATGCCGGTCAGCCTGTTGAGCCCGATCGCCAGGACGCTGCACCTCACCGAGGGTCAGGCCGGGCAGGCGATCGCGATCTCCGGCGTCTTCGCGGTGGTGACCAGCCTGTCGCTCGGCGCCGTCCTGGGCCGGCTTGATCGCCGTACCGTTCTGCTCGCGCTGACCGGCCTGCTCGTCGTTTCGGGTGGGATCGTCGCGCTCGCGCCGACCTATCTGATCTTCATGATGGGCCGCGCACTGCTCGGCGTCGCGATCGGCGGATTCTGGTCCATGTCCACCGCGATCGCCATGCGCCTCGTGCCGAACGCAGCGGTGCCCAAGGCGCTTTCCATCGTGAATGGCGGCAATGCGCTCGCCACCGTGGTCGCGGCCCCGCTCGGCAGTTTCCTGGGCAGCCTGATCGGCTGGCGCGGTGCGTTCTTCTGCGTGGTGCCGGTCGCGGTCGGCGCGATCCTGTGGCAGGCGATGACCCTGCCCCCGTTGCCCGTTGCCGAACGACAGTCCGCCAGGGGCATGGTCGCGCTGCTCCGCCGCCCCCCGCTGCTGTTCGGACTGGTGACGGTCGCGCTGCTGTTCGCCGGGCAGTTTGCGCTGTTCACCTATCTGCGGCCGTTCCTTGAACAGGTCACGCATGTCGGCCCGGCGATGCTGTCGGTCATGCTGCTGATCCTCGGCGTCTCCGGTTTCGTCGGCACCGTCCTGATCGGTCGGGTCCTGAACGACGGGCTGCACCTGATCCTTGCCGTCCTGCCGGCCCTGATGGCGGCGACCGCCGTTGCGCTTACGATCTTCGGCACCTCCCCAGTCGCGGTCGCGCTGCTGCTCGCCGTCTGGGGATTTGCCGGCACGTCCGCGCCGGTCGCCTGGTGGACATGGCTCGCGCGCACCGTTCCGGAGGAAGCGGAGGCCGGCGGCGGGCTTATGGTGGCGATCGTGCAGCTTGCGATCACGCTGGGCGCGACGGTCGGCGGCATCGTCTTCGACACGGCCGGCGCCAACGCCGAATTCCTGGCCAGCGCCGCGATCCTGGGCCTTGCCGCGGTCGCCGCCTATGCGGTCGGCCGGATGCCCGCCCCTGCCACACCGAACCGGTCGGCCGCGACCGCATGACACGGGCCGTAGTGATTGCGGAGATGCAGCGGGTTCTGTCCGATCATGGCCCGGATCGTCCAGGCCCATGAAGCCATAAGGCCAGCCCGCAAACAGTAGTCCGCTTGTTCCATCATGAGCGGTCATCATGCCTTCATTGAGCAGTGTGCAGGATCCAGTTGGCACGATGCTGCGTTACGACCTGTAACGATTATTGATGTAGATCAGACCGCCGCCGCGGACGCGTGGCGGCACACAGGAAGACGAAGCCCATGCCCACTACAACTGAACTGGAACTTTCACGACGTGGGCTTCTGGCCGGCAGCGCCGCCACGGCGGCGATCGTGGCTGCACCGGTCGGTGCCGCACCCGCGACGCCGCGCCAGGCGACTGCCGCGCCGACCCTGCCCGTACGTTTCAAGGTGAACGGCGAGCGCCGCGAACTCAGCCTCGATCCGCGTACCACGCTGCTCGACGCGCTGCGTGAACATCTGCACCTGACCGGTACCAAGAAGGGGTGCGACCATGGGCAGTGCGGGGCCTGCACCGTCATGGTCGACGGTGTTCGGATCAATTCCTGTCTCAGCCTGGCGGTGATGCACGAAGGCGATGAGATCACGACGATCGAAGGCCTCGGCACGCCGGACAAGCTCCACCCTATGCAGGCCGCCTTCGTGAAGTATGACGGCTATCAGTGCGGTTATTGCACGCCCGGCCAGATCTGCTCCGCCGTCGCCGTCCTCGACGAGATCAAGCGCGGCGTCCCCAGCCATGCGCAGGATGACCTGAACGCCAAGCCAACCGCGACGAATGTCGAACTGCGCGAGCGGATGAGCGGCAATATCTGCCGCTGCGGTGCCTATTCCAATATCGCGGAGGCCATGGCCGAAGTCGCGGGAGCCAAAGCATGAGAGCTTTCACCTACGAGCGGGCCCGGGATGCCGGTGCGGCCGCGCGTGCCGTTGCCGCCAATCCGTCGGCGAAGTTCATCGCCGGCGGCACCAACCTGCTGGATCTGATGAAGATCGAGGTCGAGGTGCCGACGCACCTCGTCGACGTGCAGGACCTCGGCTTCGACAAGATCGAGGCCACGCGTGACGGCGGGCTGCGCATTGGCGCGCTGGTCACCAACACCAATCTGGCCGCGGACGCACGCGTCCGGCGCGACTATGGCGTGCTGACCCGCGCGATCGTTGCCGGCGCCTCGGGCCAGTTGCGCAACAAGGCATCGACCGCCGGCAACCTGCTCCAGCGTACCCGCTGCCCCTATTTCTACGACACCAACATGGCCTGCAACAAGCGCAGGCCTGGTTCGGGTTGCGCCGCGATCGGTGGGTATTCGCGCCAGTTGGGCGTGATCGGCGTCAGCGACGCCTGCATCGCCACCTTCCCCGGTGACATGGCGGTGGCGATGCGCGTGCTGGATGCGGCCGTCGAAACCGTCGATGGCACCGGTGCGCGCCGGTCGATCCCGATGGCCGATTTCCATCGCCTGTGGGGCGATCGTCCCGATCAGGATACGGTGCTGAAACAGGGTGAACTCATCACGGCGGTCACCCTGCCCAAACCATTGGGCGGCAAGCACTTTTACGAAAAGGTGCGCGACCGTGCCTCTTACGCCTATGCGCTCGTCTCGGTCGCGGCGGTGATCCAGCCGGACGGCACCGGCCGCGTCGCGTTCGGTGGCGTGGCACCGAAGCCTTGGCGCGTGGAGGCGGCCGACGCGCTGTTGCCGCGCGGCGCCGCTGCGGTGACTGCGCGTGCGTTCCAGGGCGCGACCCCGACCAAGGACAACGCCTTCAAGCTGCCGCTCGCCACGCGTGCGCTGGCCTCCGTCCTCGCCGAAGCGAAAGCATAGATCCCATGAAGTTCGAAACAGCAGCCGGCACCAACCCGATCGACCGGATGAAGGTTGTCGGGCGTGCCCACACCCGCACCGACGGGCCGCTCAAGACCACGGGCTTGGCACCCTATGCCTACGAGCATCAGCGCGATCTGGAAAACGTCGCCTATGGCTATGTCGTCGGGGCGGCGGTCGCCAAGGGCCGCGTCACGATGATCGACACCACGGCGGCCAAGGCGGCCCCCGGCGTCCTCGCGGTCGTGACCGCGGCGGATGCGGGCAAGCTCGGCAAGGGGAAGTTCAACACCGTCAAGCTGATGGGCGGCCCCGAGGTCGATCATTATCATCAGGCGCTCGCCGTCGTCGTCGCCAACACGTTCGAACAGGCACGTGCCGCCGCGGGTCTGGTCCGCATCGACTATGCGCGGGGCAATGGGCGGTTCGATCTCGACGCCGCGTTGAAGACCGCACCGCTGACCGGTGCCGAAAAGGACGACAAGGGCGAGGACCGGGTCGGCAAGTTCGAATCTGCCTTCGCCTCGGCCCCGGTCAAGCTCGACGCCGAATATACGACGCCGGACCACAGCCATGCGATGATGGAACCGTTCGCGTCGATCGCCACATGGAACGGCGACGCGCTGACCGTCTGGACGTCGAACCAGATGATCGACTGGGGTCGTACCGACCTGGCGATCACGCTGAACATGCCGAAGGAAAAGATCACCTTCCTGTCGCCCTATGTGGGCGGTGGTTTCGGGGGCAAGCTGTTCCTGCGCAGCGATGCGGTCATGGCGGCCCTTGGCGCGCGCGCGGCCGGCCGCCCGGTCAAGGTCGCGATGAGCCGGCCGTTCATGGCCAACAACGCCACGCACCGCCCCGCCACGCGCCAGCGCATCCGGATCGGCGCGACGCAGGACGGTACGATCACCGCGATCGCGCATGAAAGCGGTTCGGGCGACCAGCCCGACGGCGGTCCGGAGGCCGCGGTTCTCCAGACCAACCTGCTCTATGCCGGCGCCAACCGCCTGACGTCGATGCGGCTGGCCGTGCTCGACCTGCCGGAAGGCAATGCGATGCGCGCGCCGGGCGAGGCACCGGGCCTGATGGCGCTGGAGGTTGCCATGGACGAGATGGCCGAAAAGCTCCGCATGGATCCGATCGCCTTTCGCGTGAAGAACGATACGCAGGTCGATCCGAAGGACCCCAAGCGGAAATTTTCGCAGCGCCAGCTGGTCCGCTGCCTTACCGAAGGCGCACAGCAGTTCGGCTGGTCGCGGCGCAACGCCACGCCGGGTCAGGTCCGCGACGGACGCTGGCTGGTCGGCATGGGCGTGGCGTCCGCCTTCCGCAACCACATGAACATGCCGTCGGGCGCACGCGTGCGGCTGGGCCGCGACGGCGTCGTGACGGTCGAAACCGACATGACCGACATCGGCACCGGCAGCTACACGATCATCGCGCAGACCGCGGCCGAAATGATGGGCGTCCCACTCGAAACGGTCGTCGTGAAGCTCGGCGATTCCAGCTATCCGGTTTCGGCCGGTTCAGGTGGTCAGTTCGGTGCGGCCAACGCGACCGCCGGCGTCTATGCGGCCTGCGTCAAACTGCGCGACGCCGTCGCCCAGCGCCTTGGCTACAATTCGGCCGACGCGGTATTCGACGGTGGCAAGGTCACCAGCGGCAACCGTTCCGCCACGCTGCGCCAGGCGGCATCGGCCGGCGAACTGGTGGCCGAGGACAAGGTCGAGTTCGGCGACCTCGACAAGACGTGGCAGCTTTCGACCTTCGGCGCGCATTTCGTCGAAGTCGGCGTCAATGCCTATACCGGTGCGATCCGACTGCGCCGGATGCTGGCGGTCTGCGCCGCCGGGCGGATCATCAACCCGACGACGGCGCGCAGCCAGGTGATCGGCGCGATGACGATGGGCGTCGGCAGCGCGCTGATGGAGGAACTGGCCGTCGACAAGCGCTTCGGCTTCTTCGTCAATCACGATCTGGCCAGTTACGAAGTGCCGGTTCACGCCGACATTCCGCATCAGGACGTGATCTTCCTTGACGAGGCCGACGACAAGGCCAATCCGATGAAGGCGAAGGGCGTCGGCGAACTCGGCCTGTGCGGCGTCGGCGGCGCGGTCGCGAACGCGGTCTATAACGCTACCGGCGTTCGCATCCGGGACTATCCGTTGACCCTCGACAAATATCTCGACCGGTTGCCAGCGGTGGCGTGAGCCACGCCGGAACGGGGCGAATGGGAGACTGCACGATGATTGCCGACAAAACCGCCCTGTTGCTGATCGAGTATCAGAACGACTTTGTGAGCGAAGGCGGCGTCCAGCATGATGCGGTGAAGGCGGTCATGGCCGACACCGACATGCTGGCGCACAGCCGCACCCTGGTGGAACAGGCGCGTGCCCGCGGCGTGACCGTGATGCATGCCGCCATCAGTTTTGCCGACGGATATCCCGAGATCCCGGTCGATGCGTACGGCATCCTCGCCGGCATCAGGCAGGCGCAGGCCTTCCGCAAGGGCAGCTGGGGCGTCGCGTTCGCCGATTCCATGACGCCGGCCGAAGACGATATCGTGATTGAGGGCAAGCGCGGCCTGGACTGCTTCGCCAGTACCAATATCGACTTCATCCTGCGCCAGCGCGGCATCACGGATCTAGCCATCGCCGGCTTCCTGACCAATTGCTGCGTCGAATCGACCATGCGTTCCGCCTATGAACGCGGGTTCGGCGTCGTCACTCTAACTGATTGCACCGCGACGCTCAGCCCGGCCGAACAGGATGCGGCGGTTACGAAGAATTTCCCGATGTTTTCCCGACCGATGACGCACGACATGTTCCTGGCCGAACTGGATACCGTCGCGTAAAAGATCGACACCTCACCGTCGCGATGTCGATCGGACGCCTGACCGGGGTTGGATGCGATCATCCGCAGTCTGAAGCCAGGCTTCCGGGCCAGCCCGCGCGGCGCCGTCCGACCCCCGCCGGCTAGGCCGGCGAAAACGGTCGCAGCTCCCGGATCAGGTCGATGAGCAGGCGAAGCGGGGTCGGCACCTGATGCCGGCTCGAATAATAGAGGTGGAAACCCGGTCCGGTCGTCGCCCAGTCCTCCAGCACCAGCCGCAGGGTGCCCTGCGCGACGGCATGCGCGAAGGCCGGCTCGATCCCATATGTCAGACCGCCCCCGTTGATCGCGATCGCCTGCATCGTGAGGCCATCGTCGACGGTCACCTGGCCTGGCACGGCGATGGCGAACTCGCCGTCCGGCCCTTCGAATTCCCATCGATAGAGGCGCGCGTCGCCCAGCCGGATACCCACGCAGCGATGCTGCAGCAGGTCCTGCGGCCGGGCCGGCGTGCCGAAGCGTTCGAGATAGGCGGGCGACGCCGCCACCACCCAGCGCAGGTCGGGGGACAGTCGCTGCGCGATCATGTCCTCCGGCACCGTACCGCCATAGCGGATCCCTGCGTCGAACCCCTCGCCGACGACGTCGACCATCCGGTTGCTCGCCACGATATCCACCGCGATGTCGGGATAGCGATCGGTGAAGACCGGCATGACCGGCCCCAGAATCAGCGTGGCGGCGTCCGCCACCACGTTCAGCCGGATATGCCCGGCCGGCGCGTCGCGAAACCGGTCGAGCTGCGCCACCGCCTGCCCGATCGCCGCGTACGGCCCGTTGATCGCGGACAGCAGCTCGTCGCCCGCCGCGGTCAGCGTTACCGACCGGTTCGTGCGATTGAACAACCGCACGCCCAGCCGCTTTTCGAGCGCCTTCAGCGCATGGCTGAGCGCCGATGCGCTCACCCCCATCTCCAGCCCGGCGATCCGGAAATTGCGATGCCGCGCGATGGCGAGGAAATAGGCGAAGTCCGCGAGATCCGCTCTGCTCGGCATCATGGCTCGGTCCCCCGCCCGGTCGTCGGGCATCCTATATCCGGTTCGGCGCGGCGGTCTTCCGAATTGCGCATCGGTGGCAGGTGCCGGGCGGTTCACGTCCTGGCCGCCCGCCACTTCGCTGGTCCTGCCGGTCGCAACCCGGCCGGCGAGGCAGGCGTCCGGACCGCGCTTTGCCGCCACCGACGAAACATCCGGCCAACGCCGCCGGCATCATTCAGCGCCGATCGGCACGCACGGTTCAGCCGGCATAGTCCGCGTCGCTGACCGGATCGAGCCAGTCGACACTCGTGTCGCCGACCGTTTCGGTGATCGCGATGTGACTCATTCCGGTCGTCGCGGTGGCACCGTGCCAGTGGCGTTCGCCCGCGTCGAAAAACACCGTATCGCCGGGGCCGACCTCTTCGCGCGGTCCGCCCGCGCGCTGGACCCAGCCCTTGCCCGTGGTGACGATGATCGTCTGGCCGGCCGGATGCGTGTGCCACACGGTACGGGCGCCCGGCGCGAACGTCACCAGCGCGGCGGAGGCTCGCCCCGGTGCGTTGGGCGTCGCCATGGTGTCGACGCGGACGAGACCCGTGAAATTGTCGGGTACCTTCCCCGTCATGGACGGGACGGATGCGTTGCGGGTGATTTTCATGATGATCTCCTGACAGAGGCCCAACGCCCGGCGACGCGCCGCGCCTATTGAAGCGGGCTCAGCGCAATGTTGAGCAAAACCGGTATGGTCCGGTCCAATGGGCGGGCGCCGCCGCAAGATGTTGCGCATCGCGCCGCATATCCTATGGAAAGCGGCATGTCCGACACACGCGCGCCCGACCGCCCGACCGTCCAGATGGTCGGCCACAACCCCGTCCTGCTGTGGGGCATGGACACGGCCGAGCGCACCCGGCGCATCGCTGCTGCGGCGGGGCTTGCCTTCGCGCCATCGGAAGCGGCGGACGGCGGGCCGCGCCTGCTGGTCGATGCCGGCTACGCGTTCGATCCCGCCTGGCTGCGCACGCTGGCCGCACGTCCCGGCCATGTCCTGACCGTCGCGGGAAAGCCGGTGATCGCGCATGTCGCCGACGCCGACGCCGACGCCGCCCATGCCCATGCCGCCGCCGATATCGCATCGGGCCGCATCCCCGCCGGCCTGACCGTCATGCCGCACGAACGGGGCGGCGCGATGGTGAACGACGAACTGCGCAAGCGCGAAGTGCCGTTCGCGACGCCGCTGACCCCGGCCACCGTCGCGGCCGTCGAACGCGCCAGCTATGTCGGTGCGTACAAGGGCGTCACCGACGTGCTGACCAAATATCTATGGCCCGAATGGGCGCTGTTCCTGACGCGGCGCTGTGCCGCGTCGGGCATTTCCCCGAACATGGTATCCACGGTCGGCGCGCTGCTGTGCGTCGCCACGACCATCCTGTTCGCCTACGGCCAATATTGGCTCGGCCTCGCGCTCGGGCTGCTGTTCATGGTGCTCGACACCGTCGACGGCAAACTGGCGCGCTGCACGATCACCGCGTCCAAATGGGGCCACCTGCTCGATCACGGGGTCGACCTGATCCACCCGCCCTTCTGGTATGTCGCCTGGGCCCTCGGCCTCTACGCCTGGGGGCTGGAACTGAGCCCGCCCGTCTTCACCGCCACGATGGCGGTCATCATCGGCGGCTACATCGCGCAGCGCCTGATCGAAGGCGCGTTCATCGCGCTGTTCGGCATGCACATCCATGTCTGGCGCAAGATCGACAGCGATTTCCGGCTCGTCACCGCGCGACGCAACCCGAACGTCGTCATTCTGGCGGGCTTCCTGGCCGTCGGCCGCCCCGACCTCAGCATCGTCGCGGTCGCCTGGTGGACCGCGATCTCGCTGGTCGTCCACCTTTCGCAGATGGCGCAGGCCGCGATATCCAGGCTGCGTGGCCGGCCGATCCGATCCTGGCTCGACGGCTAGGTCCTGAAGCTCTCTTCCCGCCGGGAGAAGGTCGCGCGCGGAGACGGTCCGAAAGGACAGTGCCACAGGCGCTAAGACTGGATACGTGGAACGGCGACGACACCGCCCGGAACGGGTTAATCCGCAGCGCGGCCGCCCACCGCGCTGGACATCACCGCATTTTCGACAAACATCTGGGCCATCCGCAGGCCGCTATCGGAAACGAGTGGCAGAGGGAGACGATGTGGCGACAGGCGGGACGAGCGGCGGGGATGATTCCACGGTGCGGTGGACGGCACTTGTCCTGGCCGGGCAACGTCCCGGAATCGACCCGCTGGCCGACGCGTTCGGCGTGGAATGGAAGGCGCTGATCCCGGTCGGCGGCGTGCCCATGGTGGACCGCGTCCTGCGCACGCTGCTCGCCTGCCCGCAGATCGGCCGCATCGTCGTCGCGGGGCAGGCCCCCGACGTGCTGGCGCAGGGCTGGCGCGCGGCGGAACCGCGGCTGTCCTTCACGCAGAGCCAGGGCGGCATCTCGCGCAGCATCGCCGCGGTCGCGGGCACCCCCACCGCGCCGTGGCCGGTGCTGGTCACCACCGCGGACCATCCGCTGCTGACGCCCGCCATGGTCGCGACCTTCCTCCACGGCGCGAGCGATGCCGACGTCGCGGTGGGCATGGTCGAACGCCGCACGATGCTGGCCGCCTACCCCGGCACGAAACGGACCTGGCTGCGCTTCCGCGGCGGTGCCTATAGCGGCGCCAACCTGTTCGCACTCCGCACTCCCCGCGCGCAGCCCGCACTCGCGCTCTGGGCCCAGGCCGAACAGGACCGCAAGCGCGCGCTGAAGCTGTTCTGGCATTTTGGGCCGCTGCTCGCCCTGCGTGCGATCACCCGCACCATATCCGGCCCGTCCGCCCTGCGCACCGCCGGCCGCCGCCTCGGCCTCGACGCCCGCCTCGTCGCCCTGCCGCAAGCGGAAGCCGCGATCGACGTCGACAAACCCGCGGATCACGCACTGGCGGAACGCATCCTGGCCGAACGCTCGCCGCATGAACCCGGCCAGTAAGGCGACTACCCAACCCCTCCCCCGTCATCCCAGCGTCCGCTGGAATGACGGTCGGTGAGTCATCCCTCCACGACCCGACACCCGCCGCCCCAGCCTCAGCCCCCCCTTGCAAGCCTTACTGCAAAGGCCGATTACGCCGCAAAACGACAAGCGGAGAGAGCCATGCGAACCATCGACCATGTCATCGGCGGCGGCAGCACGTCCGGCGGCGCCCGCACTGCCGACGTGTTCGACCCCAATTCTGGCCAGGTACAGGCCCGGGTCCGGCTCGGCGGGCAGGCCGAACTCGACGCCGCGGTCGCCGCCGCAAAGGCCGCGCAGCCCGGCTGGGCCGCCACCAACCCACAACGCCGCGCCCGCGTGATGTTCGCGTTCAAGGCGTTGGTCGAAGCGAACATGGAGGAGCTTGCCCGCCTCCTGTCGTCCGAACATGGCAAGGTGATCGCGGATTCGAAGGGCGACATCCAGCGCGGCCTCGAAGTGATCGAATTCTGCTGCGGCATCCCGCACATCCTGAAGGGCGAATATACCCAGGGCGCCGGCCCCGGCATCGACGTCTATTCGATGCGCCAGCCGCTCGGCATCGGCGCGGGCATCACGCCGTTCAATTTCCCCGGCATGATCCCGATGTGGATGTTCGGCGTCGCGATCGCGACCGGCAACGCGTTCATCCTGAAACCGTCGGAACGTGATCCCTCGCTCCCCGTGCGCCTGGCGGAACTGATGCTGGAGGCGGGCGCTCCCGCCGGCATCCTGAACGTCGTCCACGGCGACAAGGAAATGGTCGACGCGATCCTCGACCATCCGGATATCGCCGCGGTCAGCTTCGTCGGATCGTCCGACATCGCGCATTATGTCTATTCCCGCGGCGTCGCGGCGGGCAAGCGCGTGCAGGCGATGGGCGGCGCGAAGAACCACGGCATCGTCATGCCCGACGCCGATCTCGATCAGGTCGTGAACGACCTGACCGGCGCGGCCTTCGGTTCCGCGGGCGAACGCTGCATGGCGCTGCCGGTCGTCGTGCCGGTGGGCGAGGACACCGCCGAGCGGCTCCGCGCCAAGCTGATCCCCGCCATCGCCGCGCTGCGCATCGGCGTGTCGACCGATGCGGACGCGCATTACGGCCCCGTCGTCACCGCCGCGCACAAGGCCAAGATCGAAGGCTACATCCAGCAGGGCGTCGACGAGGGCGCCGAACTGGTCGTCGACGGCCGCGGCTTCACGCTCCAGGGCCACGAAGGCGGCTTCTTCGTCGGACCGACCCTGTTCGACCGCGTGACGACAGACATGGTGACCTACAAGGAGGAAATCTTCGGCCCCGTTCTCCAGATCGTCCGTGCGAAGGATTTCGAGGAGGCCGTCGCTCTCCCCTCAGCGCATCAGTATGGCAACGGCGTCGCCATCTTCACCCGCAACGGCCACGCCGCCCGCGAATTCGCGTCGCGCGTCAACGTCGGCATGGTGGGCATCAACGTGCCCATCCCGGTCCCCGTCGCCTATCACAGCTTCGGCGGCTGGAAACGCTCCGCATTCGGCGACACCAACCAGCACGGCATAGAAGGGGTGAAGTTCTGGACCAAGGTCAAGACCATCACCCAACGCTGGCCCGATGGTTCGGCCGATGGGACCAACGCCTTCGTCATCCCGACGATGGGGTGATCGGTGCGGAACGACCAACCGGTATCGCAAAACGCGCCTCACGCTGCCGTCATCCTGACGAAAGTCAGGATCCAGGGCCACCGCGCTGCCGTTCGTTGGGCACGGTTGGATCGGCCTGCGGTTCGAACCCGAGATCCACGGCGAGATCATGCCAAAGCGGGTTGGCCGCTTCGATCAACGCCAGCTTCCACGAACGCCGCCAGTTTTTCAGCTTCTTCTCGCGATCGATCGCCCCGTCCATCCCGTCATGCATTTCGAACCAGACCAGCGTCGAAACCGCATGACGGGCGGCGAACCCATCCCGTACCTTCGCCCGATGTTCATACACCCGACGCATCAGGTCCGATGTCACGCCGACATATAATGTCCCGTTGCGACCGCTTGCCAGGATGTAGACCGCTGGCTGCCGTTCCATACCCATTCCCACAGATATTTTGCCGAACCCGGCATCCAGACTCGCAAGCCGCAGCATTCGCGACCCTGGATGCCGGATCAAGTCCGGCATGACGGAAGGTACCTTTATGACCCAGTTCGACCTCACCGACGACCAGCGCGAGATCCAGGAGCTTGCGCGCCGCTTCACCGCCGATGCGATCACGCCGCACGCGGCGGAATGGGACGAACACCACATCTTTCCGCGCGACACGATCAAAGCCGCCGCCGATCTCGGTTTCGGCGCGATCTACGTGTCGGAGGAATCGGGCGGCATCGGCCTCGGCCGGATGGAGGCGGCGCTCATCATGGAGGCAATGGCTTACGGCTGCCCCTCCACCTCCGCATTTATCTCGATCCACAACATGGCCGCGTGGATGATCGACAGCTACGGCTCGCCCGAACTGAAGGCACGCTATCTGCCCTCGATGGTGACCTGCGACCGGATCGGCAGCTACTGCCTGACCGAGCCCGGCTCCGGCTCGGACGCGGCCGCGCTCAAGACCCGTGCGGTCCGCGACGGCGACCATTATGTCGTCACCGGGTCGAAGGCGTTCATCTCCGGCGGCGGTCAGAACGAGATCTACGTTACCATGGTCCGCACCGGCGAGGACGGCGCCAAGGGCATCTCCGCGCTCGTGATCGAACGTGACATGCCGGGCGTCAGCTTCGGCGCGAACGAAAAGAAGCTCGGCTGGCATTCGCAACCCACCGCGCAGGTCAATTTCGACGGCGTCCGCGTACCCGCCGCCAACCTTGTCGGCGTCGAGGGCCAGGGCTTCCGCATCGCGATGTCCGGCCTCGACGGCGGCCGGCTCAACATCGGCGCCTGTTCGCTCGGCGGCGCGCAACGCTGCCTCGACGAAGCGATCGGCTACACGCGCGACCGCCGCCAGTTCGGCAAGGCGATCGTCGAATTCCAGAACACCCAGTTCGTGCTGGCCGATATGGAAACCGACCTCCAGGCCGCGCGCATGCTACTCTACGCCGCCGCCGGCAAGGTCTCCGCCAAGTCGCCCGACGCCACCAAGTTCGCCGCCATGGCCAAACGCCTGTCCACCGACACGGGGTCGTCCGTCGTGGACCGCGCGCTCCAGATGTTCGGCGGCTACGGCTATCTCCAGGACTATCCCATCGAACGCTTCTGGCGCGATCTGCGCGTCCACCGCATCCTCGAAGGCACCAACGAGATCATGCGCAGCATCGTCGCGCGCGAGCTGCTGCGGGCTTAGCACCCCCTCTAAGCCCCTCCCCTTCAAAGGAGGGGCTGATATCCGCCCGACCATTGCATTCGTTCCGATCGCATAAAAGGAACATCATGACCGAAACCATTATCGCCGCCGCCGAAGGCCGCATCGCCCGCCTCCGGCTCAACCGCCCCAAACCGATCCACGCGCTCGACCAGATGATGTGCACCGCGATGATCGCAGCGCTCACGGACTGGCGCGAGCACCCGGAGATCGAGGCGGTGCTGATCGACCATGCCGAGGGCCGCGGTTTCTGCGCCGGTGGCGACGTGCGCGGCATCGCATCGAGCGCGGCCGGTGACGGGCAAGCGGCACGCGACTTCTTCCGCACCGAATATCAGCTCAACCACCTGCTGTTCACCTACGCCAAGCCCACCGTCGCGTTCATGGACGGCATCGTGATGGGCGGCGGCGTCGGCATCGCGCTGCCCACCCGCTACCGGATCGCGACCGAACGCACCGTGCTGGCCATGCCGGAGACCACGATCGGCCTGTTCCCCGACGTTGGCGGCGGCTGGTATCTGTCCCGCCTGCCCGGCCGCATCGGCCACTATCTGGCCCTCACCGGCGCGCGGATCGACGGCGCGGAGGCCTGCACGCTCGGCCTTGCCACCCACTACATCCCGTTCGATGCGCTGGACGGCGTGAAGGCCGCCATCGCGCAAGATCCGCAGGCGATCGAAACGATCCTCGACGCCGCCACCGTGCCGCCCCCGCCCGCCGCGATTCTCGACCGCCAGCCCGAGATCGACCGGCTGTTCGCCTCGGATGATTATGAGGAGGTCCTGACCGCGCTCGAAGCCGACCCCGGCGAATGGGCCGCCGCACAACGTGCGCTGCTCGCCACCAAGTCCCCGCTCAGCTGCAAGGTCTCGCTCCGCCTGCTCGCCGACGGCGCCGGCATGCAGAGCTTCGCCGACGAGATGCGCATGGAATATGCCGTCGCCGTCCACATCTGCCAGCGTCCCGACTTCGCCGAAGGCGTCCGCGCTTTGCTGATCGACAAGGACAACGCACCCCGCTGGGACCCGGCAACGCCCGAGGGCGTAACCGACCACATGCTCGACACCATCTTCGCCCCGCTACCTGCGGCAGAGGAATGGGAACCGGTCCGGCTGTAACATCCACCAGCCCCTCGCCCGGTTCCGTTTGGTTCGAGCCTGTCGAGAACTCTGCGCAGGGTTCTCGACAGGTTCGAACCAAACGGAACTGGAAGCCTGTCCAGAAGGAACCCCCATGTCCGACTACGAAACGCTTCTGATCGAACGCCACGACGCGGTGACCCTGGTCCGGCTCAACCGTCCGCAGGCGCTGAACGCGCTCAACACGCAGACCCTGACCGACCTGATCGCCGCGTTCGCCGCCTACGACGCCGATCCCGACCAGCGCTGTCTGGTCCTGACCGGCAGCGACAAGGCGTTCGCGGCCGGCGCGGACATCAAGGAGATGGAGGCGCAGGGCTTTGCCGAAATGTACGTCGCCAACTTCTTCGCCGGCTGGGAACAGGTCACCCGCACGCGCAAGCCCTGGATCGCCGCCGTCTCCGGCTTCGCGCTCGGCGGCGGATGCGAGGTCGCGATGATGGCCGACTTCATCATCGCCGCCGACAGCGCGAAATTCGGTCAGCCCGAAATCAAGCTCGGCGTCACCCCCGGCATGGGCGGGTCGCAACGCCTCGCCCACGCGATCGGCAAGGCGAAGGCGATGGAGATGTGCCTCACCGGCCGCATGATGGGCGCCGACGAAGCCGAACGCGCCGGCCTCGTCGCCCGCGTCGTACCGATGACGGACCTGATCGCCGAAGCGCTAAAGACCGCCGCCGCCATCGCCGCCATGGCCCCGCTCGCCGCGATCGCGAACAAGGAAATGGTGAACGCCGCGTTCGACCTGCCGCTCGGACAGGGCATCGCCTTCGAACGCCGCCTCTTCCATGCCCTGTTCGGCACGCAGGACCAGAAGGAAGGCATGGCCGCCTTCGTCGCAAAGCGCGCAGCGGAATGGACGGGGCGCTAGTTTCTTTGTCTACTAAGCCACTCACCCACCCCAAACCGTCATCCCGGACTTGCTTCGGGATCCCGCTTCTTCAGTACGGCCGGAAGGAAGCGGGGCCCCGGATCAAGTCCGGGGCGACGAACCACCGATGGCCCGATCGCAATACGAGCGAACCCTAACCCCCAACCCGAACCCGAGCCCCATTCTCGAAATCATCCACCAGGAGCCGCGCGATTGCCGCTCCCACTACCGCGGGCGGCTTCAGCGTTGCGGGATCCTCGCCCGGAAAAGCCCGCGCGCGCATCTTCGTCGCGGTGGCACCCGGATCAACGATCGCGCAGCGCAGCGAGCTGATTCCCGTCATTTCGTCGGCATAGGTCAGCACCAGCGTCTCCAGCGCCGCCTTGGTGGCGGCATAGCCCCCCCAATAGGCGCGCGGCCGCGTCGCCACCGACGATGTCAGCATCACCAGCCGCGCCTGCGCGCTCATCCGCAGCATCGGGTCGAACGCCGCGATCAGCGCCTGTTGCGCGGAGATGTTGAGCGTCAGCAGGTTCGCCAGTTCCTTTGGGTCGATCGCCGACACCGGCGTCAGCGTGCCCAGCGTGGCGGCGTTCAACACGAGGATATCGAGCGCACCCCAGCGCCCGCCGATCGCCGACGCCAGCTTCGCCACGCCGCCGCTCTCGCCGATGTCGAGCGGCGCGATCGTCGCATTCCCGCCCGCCGCGAAGATCCGCTCCTCCACCTCTTCCAGCCCGCCCGCGGTCCGCGCGGTCAGGATCACATGCGCCCCCGCCGCCGCCAGCGCCTCCGCTGTCGCCGCGCCGATCCCGCGCGACGCACCGGTGACGAGGGCGAGCCGGTCGTGAAGGGGAAGGTCGGTCATGCTGGGTCCATCCGGTTCAAGAAAATTAAACACAGCCTCGTTCACCGTCATCCTGACCGACGTCAGGATCCATTATCACTACGGTCAGGGTCACTCACAACCGGAGTAATTATGGATCCCAGCGTCCGCTGGGATGACGATGGCGTGGGTTCGTACCGATGTCCGTCGGTTACGCCGGAACCCGCTCCGCCAGCAGCGACAGCTGGTCCGCCGGCGCCACATCCTCCTGGTCGGTCAACCGCGTCGGATAGTCCCCGGTGAAGCACGCGTCGCAATATTGCGGGCAGCTTTCCTTGCGCCCGCTCTCGCCCAGCGCCTTGTACATGCCGTCGACCGATACGAACGCCAGGCTGTCCGCGTCGATATGGCGCGCCATCTCGGCCACCGTCATTTGTGCGGCGAGCAGCTTGGCACGCTCCGGCGTATCGACTCCGTAGTAGCAGCTGTGCCGGGTCGGCGGCGATGCGATCCGCATATGCACCTCGGTCGCGCCCGCATCGCGCATCATCTGCACGATCTTGACCGACGTGGTCCCGCGCACGATCGAATCGTCGATCAGGATGATCCGCTTGCCCTTGATCAGCGCGCGGTTGGCATTGTGCTTCAGCTTTACGCCAAGGTGCCGCACCTTGTCGCCCGGCTGGATGAACGTCCGGCCGACATAATGCGACCGGATGATCCCCAGCTCGAAAGGAATGCCGGACTGCTGCGCGTAGCCGATCGCCGCCGGCACGCCCGAATCGGGCACCGGGATCACGATGTCGGCCTCGACCGGGTCCTCGATCGCCAGCTGCGCGCCGATCGCCTTGCGCACCGAATAGACCGAAGATCCGTCCACGATCGAATCGGGGCGCGAGAAATACACATGCTCGAACACGCAGGGCCGCGGCGCCACGTCGGCGAACGGCCGGATCGACCGCAGCCCCTTGTCGGACACGATCACCAGCTCGCCCGGATCGATGTGGCGGATGAACTCCGCGCCGCACACGTCGAGCGCCACGGTCTCCGACGCGAAGATATAGCTTTCGCCCAGCCGCCCCATCACCAGCGGCCGGATGCCGAGCGGATCGCGACAGATCAGCATCCCCTCCGGCGTCATGCACACCAGCGAATAGGCACCTTCCAGCTGCTTCAGCGCATCGATGAACCGGTCGAGCAGCGTCCGGTACGACGACATCGCGACGAGGTGGATGATCGTCTCGGTATCGCTGGTCGACTGGAAGATCGACCCGCGCCGAACGAGGTCGTGGCGCAGCTTGGCGGCGTTGGAGATATTGCCGTTGTGGCTGACCGCGAACCCGCCGCTGTACAGTTCGGCGAACAGCGGCTGGACGTTGCGCAGCGCGGTCTCACCCGTCGTGGAATAACGCACATGCCCGCAGGCGGCGTCGCCCGGCAGCGCGCGGATCACGTCGTCGCGGTCGAAATTCCCGGCGACATGGCCCATCGCGCGATGCGTGTGGAACATGGCGCCGTCCCAGCTGGTGATGCCGGCGGCTTCCTGGCCGCGGTGCTGCAACGCGTGCAGGCCGAGCGCGACCATCGCGGCGGCGGTCCCGTCGGCCCCCCATATGCCGAAGATGCCGCATTCCTCACGGAGCTTGTCTCCGTTCAGGTCGGAGTCGAATGGGTTCGTGATGATCATGGGGCGATCCGTGGTGGCGGCGGATGCCGGTCCCATAGTCCGGCTTGTCGGCTTTGTCGCCTGTTTGTCATCGAACTTGGTCGCGGCGCACGCTACCGCACTGCGCATGACTATCGAAACCACCGACCGCTTGGCACCACGCTACGACGCGAACGGCCTCGTCACCGCCTTCGTCACCGATGCCGCGACCGGCGAACCGCTGATGCTGGCCCACATGAACGCCGATGCGCTGGCCGCCACCATCGCCGGTGGCGAAGCCGTCTTCTGGTCCCGTTCCCGCGCGCGCCTGTGGCGCAAGGGCGAGGAGTCGGGGAACGTCCTCAAGGTCGTCGAAATCCGCATCGACTGCGACCAGGACGCCCTCTGGCTCCGCTGCGAGCCGGCCGGGCCGGCGTGCCACATGGGGGCCAGGACCTGCTTCTACCGCCGGGTCGAAGGCGAGCGGTTAGTCGCAGTCCAAGAGTGACCAAAAAGCCCTCTCCCCAACGGGGAGAGGGTTGGGAGAGGGGGAGTGGCTTGCGACAACCAAGCCGCAACAACAACAGCAAGGTTCGCGAAACGCCCAGCCACCGGGCCCCACCCGCAACCAACTCACCCCAAGCAAAGCCTCTCTCCCCAACCCTCTCCCCGGAAAGGAGAGGGAGCAAAAAAGGCCCTCCCCTTACGGAACCCTTTGACGTTGACGTGAACGTCACCCTGTCATAAAGGCCGCGCATGCCCCTGCATGCCGCAATCCACACGCCCGACGTCCACGACCGGGACAGCTTCACCATCTCCGACCTGTCGGACGAATTCGGCGTCACCGCCCGCGCACTGCGGTTCTACGAGGACGAAGGCCTGATCGCGCCGCAGCGGATCGGCCTGACCCGCGTCTATTCGAAGCGCGACCGCGCCCGGCTCGCCTGGATCCTGCGCGGCAAGCGCGTCGGGTTCAGCCTGTCCGACATTCGCGAGATGATCGACCTCTACGATATCGGCGACGGACGCGAGACGCAGCGCCACGTCACGATCGAGAAATGCACCGCGCGGATGACGCTGCTGCACCGCCAGCGCGAGGATATCGACGCGGCCATTCTCGAACTCGAAAATTTCGTCGCCGTGGTGACCGCTGCGGACGAAGCCGCCCACAAATAACGTCTTGGGAGAGACCGATGCCGACCTATACCGCGCCGGTGCGCGACACCCGCTACGTCCTCGATGCGATCCTCGGTCTCGAACATTACGGCAACCTGCCGGGGTTCGAAAATGCCACCCCCGACATGGTCGAAGCTGTCCTGACCGAAGGCGCGCGGTTCTGCGAGGAAGTCCTGTTCCCGCTCAACCAGTCCGGCGACCATGAAGGGTGCACCCGCCACGCCGACGGCAGCGTGACCACGCCCAAGGGCTTCAAGGAAGCCTATGCCAAGTTCGTCGAAGGCGGCTGGGCGACGCTGGGCGGCATCGAACGGTTCGGCGGACAGGGCCTGCCCCACGTCGTGTCGACCGCGTTCGAGGAATATCTGATCTCCGCCAACATGGCATTCGGCATGTATAACGGGCTCACCATGGGCGCCACCGCCGCCATCCTGGCCAAGGGTTCGGACGAGCAGCAGGCCACCTATGCGCCCAAGATGATCTCGGGCGAATGGGGCGGCACCATGAACCTGACCGAACCGCATTGCGGCACCGACCTTGGCCTCATCCGCACCAAGGCCGCGCGCAACGCGGACGGCAGCTTCTCGTTGACCGGTACGAAAATCTTCATCTCGTCGGGCGAACATGACCTGACGTCGAACATCATCCACCTCGTCCTCGCCAAGATCGAGGGTGCGCCGGACAATGTGAAGGGCATCTCGCTCTTCATCGTGCCCAAGTTCCTGCTCGATGCGGACGGCAACGCCGGCGCCCGCAACGGCGTCGTCTGCGGCTCGATCGAGGAGAAGATGGGCATCCACGGCAACTCGACCTGCGTCATGAACTATGACGGGGCGACCGGCTATCTGGTGGGCGACGAGAATAAGGGCCTCGCCGCGATGTTCATCATGATGAACGCCGCACGGCTCGGTGTCGGCCTCCAGGGTCTGTCGATCGGCGAGGTCGCATATCAGAACGCCGTCGCCTACGCCAAGGACCGCCGCCAGGGCCGCGCGCTCACCGGCCCCGCCGACCTCGACCAGAAGGCCGACACGCTGTTCGTCCACCCGGACGTGCGCCGCATGCTGATGGACGCCAAGTCCAAGCTCGAGGGCGCGCGCGCGCTCTGCCTCTGGGGCGCGCTCCAGGTCGATCTGGCGCACCGCGCCGCGACCGAGGAGGACCGCACCGCCGCCAACGACCTGATCTCCCTGCTCACCCCGGTCATCAAGGGCTATGTGACCGACCTGGGCTATGAGATCGCGACGAACGCGCAGCAGGTTTACGGCGGCCACGGCTACATCCGCGAATGGGGGATGGAGCAATATGTCCGCGACGCCCGCATCGCGCAGATCTACGAAGGCACCAACGGGGTGCAGGCGATGGACCTCGTCGGCCGCAAGATCGGCCAGAATGGCGGTCGTGCGCTGATGGCGCTGGCCCAGGCCATCGGTGCCGACATCGCGGCGGCCAAGGCCGATCCCGCCACCGCCGACTATGCCGGCCGGCTGGAAAAGGCGGCGGGCGACCTGCAGACCGCGTCGATGTGGCTGATGCAGAACGGCATGGCGAACCCCAACAACGCCGGGGCCGCCGCCTACCCCTACATGACCATGATGGGCGTCGTGACGCTCGGCTGGATGTGGCTGAAGATGGTGCGCGCCTCCACTGCGGCGATCGCGGCGGGCGACGGGGATCGGACCTTCCATGAGGCCAAGCTCGTCACCGCCCGCTTCTATGCGGAGCGCGTCCTGCCTGATACGGGGAGCCTGCGGCGCAAGATCGAAGGCGGCGCGGACGCGATCATGGCGTTGCCGGTGGAGGCTTTCTGATGTTCGCAGCGGTGACCGGTTTCATGCTCCTGCTGCAACCGGTCGCCGCGCCACCCTCGTCGACGCCGGCACCCGACGCCCCGGCCTTCTCCGCCGCCACGGCCGCCACGCGCGACCTGACACGCATCGTCGCCGCCTCCGGTCTGCCCGCGCTCGACGGCGATGCGTTCCGCTTCACCGACATTGCGCCCGGCGGTACGGTCGCCACCATCTTCGACGCCCGCCGCACCGGGGCGGCGTCGCAGCGCACGATCGTGACCCTGTCGTTCCGCGACGGGGCATGGTCCGTCGACACGCGCGAGGCGAAGCGACTGGCCCCGGAAACCTTCGACTATATGTCCGGCCGCATCGCGACCGCGATCACCACCGGCGGCCCCGCGACCCCCTGCCCCGACGGCTCCGAGTATCTCAGCGAACGTGCGGCCGCGGGCACCGTCCGCGCCCTGCCCGGCTGCGGCACCGACCACCCCAACCTGGCCCTCGCCCGCCTCTTCGGCGTCCGCGAGACGCCGTAAACGGACTGCGCTCCGCCTGAAGGCACGCAATCGTTGTCATCCGGTCGCGCTCACTGGTGCTACAGGCCCCGTTTAAGCAGGACGGCCGATCTGCGCAAAACCGTAGAATCGGCCCGTGAACCGCGCGAAGATTGTCCAGAAGGTCAGTGCGGTCGCAATCAGCAACTCCGCTCACCCCCAGCGCCTCACACTGCATCGCATAACCCCACCCCCGCATCGCAGAAGGCAGGATCGCGCCTGCGCAGTTCATCAGGCCGGTTGCTACGAGGCTACGCATAGTCTTCATGCCAGCCCCAGCGTTGAGCGAGGGTTTGGGCTGCTGCTGCAGAATGGCGGATTGCTACGAGCCAGATGCATACCGCTGTCGGTCAGCCTGTAGGCATGGCGAAGCGGCCGTCCGGGCTCTACCGGCGCCTGCCACTCGGCTTCGAGATAGCCTTGCCTCTCGAGCCGGATCAGTAAGGGATAGAGAGTCCCCGATTTGATGCCGGTCTGCCGACACAAATCATATCCGTGACACCACCGGCTGCCGGCTTCCGCCATGAGGGCCAACAGCGTTCGGGCAGACGGGGAAAGGGCTCTTTCACGCGACATGAACTTTATATCTACCTATATAGAGAAATAGTCAACGGAGCGATCCGCGCCAAGGATGATGCTTGCCGTGCGCTGCGATCGACTGCTTCCGCCCGCCGAGCGAACCTTGGTCGAGAACGTCGATACAGATTCGGAATGTCCCGAGGGCGTTCGCGTTGGCGGTTCAGCGCCGTCAATCCATTCCAGGCAATATCGACCGGCAAACGCGGCCAGGTGGGAACCTTCGGCAGAATTTGTCCCGGAACGTACGGCGGCTCGCGGTGCGCGACTGTCGTCAGCCGTAGTATCCGACATGCCGCGGACCGATCTGTTCCGCGCTTTTGCAACCAACCTGTCGCCCCGACGACGCGATGCCCTTGCCATGCTCCCCGCGCGGGCCGACATCGGCGGCAACGATAAACAGGAGAGCGACATGGCGACGATCGGCTTCATCGGCCTTGGCAATATGGGCGGCGGCATGGCCGCGAACCTGGTGAACACGGGCCACGCCGTCCACGCGTTCGACCTGTCCGGCGCGGCGCTGGCACGGGCGCGGGACGCCGGTTGCCTGCCCGCTGCCTCCGCCCGCGCGGCGGTTGCCGATGCGGACGTGGTCGTCACCATGCTGCCCGCCGGTCGCCATGTCCGCGCCGTGTATGAAGACGACGTGTTCGGCGCGGTGCCGGCCGGCGCGTTGCTGATCGACTGTTCCACCATCGACGGCGCGACTGCGGTCGCGGTCGCCACGCTGGCCGCGGAACGGGGCTACCGCATGGTCGACGCGCCCGTGTCGGGCGGGATCGCGGCGGCCGGCGCCGGCACGCTCACCTTCATGGTCGGCGGCGATCCGGCCGCCTTTGCCGCCGCCGAACCTATTTTGTCCGCGATGGGCAAGACGGTGATCCACGCCGGTGCCGCCGGTGCGGGCCAGGCGGCCAAGATCTGCAACAACATGCTGCTCGGCGCCACGATGGTCGCGACGTGCGAGGCGTTCCTGCTTG
Organism: Sphingomonas montana; assembly: GCF_001956315.1. Taxonomy (GTDB): domain Bacteria; phylum Pseudomonadota; class Alphaproteobacteria; order Sphingomonadales; family Sphingomonadaceae; genus Sphingomonas_R; species Sphingomonas_R montana. Next base: position 333,266 of record NZ_MOLY01000045.1, read on the forward strand.
CCGAAAAGCTCGGTCTCGACCTCGCCACCTTCTACGCCATTTCGTCCAAGGCATCGGGGCAGAGCTGGTCCATGACCACCTATTGTCCGGTCCCCGGCGTCGGCCCGGAAACCCCCGCCGACCGCGACTATCAGGGCGGTTTCGCCAGCGCGCTGATGCTGAAGGACCTGAAACTGGCGCTGGAGGCCGCACAGGCCGCCGACGCCAGCGTGCCGATGGCCGCCACCGCCGGCGCGCTGTACCAGGCGCTCGCCAACGCCGGCGACGGCGGGCGGGACTTTTCCTCCATGATCCGGTTCCTCGACGGCAGGACCGGCGATTGATCCACCGCGCCGGCCGGGCTGGTCAGACCTGCCCCGTCCGCGCTATCGCGGCATCATGATCCCCACCACCCGCGCCGTCACCGCCCGCAGCTTCGAAACCGCCATCGCGCTGGCGGTCACCGTGGCGGACGAGACCGGCGAAGCGGCGATCATGCTGTTCGACGATATCGCGGTGCAGGTCGATCCCGGCGACAGCAACACGACCGTGGCGCGCAACCACGACGCCATCCGCGCGCTCGTCGCCGCCCGCCTGCTGCACCGCCCGCTGCTGTCCGAACGTGCGCCGGCGCTCGGCGACGTGATCGAAACCGTCGACGACGATCACGCCACCCGCATCCCGCGCGGCACGGCCGGGATCGTCACCGATCTGGTCGGCGGCATCGGCACCGCGCCGCTCGTCAACCTGGTCGTCCGGTTCGCGCGCCGGACGGTCGATTATGCGCATGCCGATCTGCACACGCTGCGCCACCTGCGCTGACGCCGCCCGCCCGCGCACATCACGTCCTGATCAGGGCACCAGCGTCAGCAAGCCCGCCACCGCAACCGCGCCCAGCACGATCCCGGTCGCCAGCATCGCGAGGAACGGATCGTTCCGGACCGGACATCCGCAGCGGCAGGCCTGCATGTACATCATGTCGTGCGACCCGGGCGAACAGACCATGCCCATATTGTCGCACGCCGGACAGGGGCCACGCCCGGTCCGCGGTTCGTTTCGGTTCGACATCCTCATCCTCCCGTCGTTGCGGTCAGATGACGATCGTATGACAGGTCGAACGCCGGCTCAATCCGCGAAATGGCGGACGGATGTCAGGCCAGCGGCAGGGCATCCGCCAGGATCGGCAGGAACTTCGCCGCCAGCAGGATCGCCGCCACCAGCCCGGCCACGACCAGGCTCTTGCGGTCGGTCAGCGCGAAGGCGACCGGATCGCTGTCCACCTCGCCGCGCCGCCCCATCATCCAGATCCGGTTGAGCCAGTACAGCAGCGGCAACGGCAGCAGCCAGAGCAGGACCGGGCTGGCATAGCTGTGCCCGCGCCCCATCGCTTCCGCGAACAGCGCCAGGACCAGGACGGACACCATCCCCGCCCCCACCCCGTTCATCGCCACGATCCCCTCGTCCCCGGGCACATAGCCGCGCCCGCTCAACAGTTCGTGGCTGTCGCGCGTACTGCCGCGGAGCTCGACATAGCGCTTCAGATACCCGAGACTCAGGAACAGGAAGATAGAGAACAGCAGCAGCCAGACCGATACCGGCACCGCGATCGCCGCGGCCCCCGCGATGATCCGGATCGTGTAGAGGCACGCCAGCGTCAGCACGTCGGCGATCATCGCCGCCTTCAACCGGAAACTATAGGCCAGCGTCAGCCCGCAATAGCCGGCCAGCGCCGCGAACCCCGCCGGACCCAGCAGCGCCGCGCCGGCGCCCAGCCCGGCCACCGTGCCGATCACCGCCGCGACCAGTGCCGCCGGCACGGTCAGCGTCCCCGCCGCGATCGGCCGGTGCCGCTTGCGCGCGTGGGCGCGGTCCGCATCGATATCGAGCACGTCGTTGACCAGGTAGATGCTCGACGCGATCAGCGACAGACAGGCAAAGGCGATCAGCGCGTTCGCGATCTCCGCCACCTGCGTCAGCCGGCCGGACGTGACGAGCGGCACGAACACCAGCGCGTTCTTCGCCCACTGGTGCGGCCGCGCCGCCTTGGCCAACGCGCGCCACCGCCCGGCCGGCGTCGCGAGCCGCACCTCCCCCGCCACGCCGGTGTCGACCCCGACGGTATAGGCGACGCGTGCCGCCTGCCACAGCGGACGGTCGGCCGGCGCATCGCCGACATAGTCGAACGGCGCCCCGCCCAGATGCGCCCGGATCGCGGCCAGCTTCGCGCCGCCCTTCAGGTTGCGTCGCCGGCTGCTCGCCAGCACCGCGTCGAACGACCCCACCGCCGCCGCCACGCGCCGCGCCGTGCGCCAGTGCGCGGCGGTCGCCAGGATCACCGGCCGCCCCGCCGCCCGCGCGTCCGCGATCAGTGCGATCACCTCGTCGCGATAGGCGAGCGTGGACGCATCCGGCGGCACGCGGCGGGCCAGCCAGGTCTTGGTCGCCGCGGCCCCGCGTGCCAGGCAGCGGACAAGCCCGCCCGGCGCGCCCTGCCGCACCGCCTTCACCAGGGCCTCGACCGCCACGTCCCCGCGGATCAGCGTATTGTCCAGGTCGACGACCAGCGGCACGCCGTCCGCGCTGGAAATCATGCCGCACTCCGCGCGACGCAGACGCACCCCACCGCGATCAGCAGCGTCCCGAACACCCGCGCGACATTTAGCTGCTCGCCCAGCGCCAGCACCCCGAACAGCATCGTCAGGACGAACCCGATGCCGACGAACGGATACGCCATGCTCAGCGGCAGGCGCGACAGCACGAACAGCCAGACGAACGCCCCAAGCCCGTACAGCGCGAACCCCGCGATCACGAGCGGCGACGTGACGAACGCCCGCCCCGCATCGAACGCACCGGTCGCGCGCACGCCCTGCACGCCCAGCTTCAGCAGCAGCTGCGCCACCGCGGACATCGATACGCTGAGCAGGATCAGCAGCAGGGAATTGGCTCGCATCGCATGCTCCGTCGTCGCAGGCCCGCTTTGCCCGTCAGGGTTTAAGCATTTATCTACGCGCAGGCTGGATAGCGAATGAATCGGCGGCCATGCGGTCCGGCCAGGGGGTGGGCATGAACGCGATCATCGGCACGGCGAACGGACATGGATCGCCCGGTGCGGCGGCGCAGGCGCGGCTCGTCGCGCTCGCCACGCTGCTGCTCCACCTGTCGATCCTGCCCTACGATATCGCCACCGGTTTTCGCGCCTTCACCTGGGGCGACCGCGGCATCGAACGGCTGCGCATGGTCGATGGCTTCGCGCACGCGCGCGGGTCGGCGGTGGCCTGGATGACCGACGCGCCGGTCGTGCCGGGCGAATACCTGTTCGCGTGGGGGCCATGGGCGCTGGCCGGGCCGATCGGCGTCATCCTGGTCCAGATTTTGCTGGCGACCATCGCGGCCTGGCTGGTCGCGCGCATCGCGGGGCGGGTCGTGCCGTGGCCCCGCGCGGCGCTCGGCTGCGGCCTCGTCTATGCGCTGCTGCCGCAGAATATCGCCTTCCCGCATCAGCTGGTGACCGAGGCGATCGCGACGCCCTTCTGCGTCGCCTGGCTGGCGCTGCTGCTGGCCGCCGTGAGTGGTCCCGTGCGCAGCGGGCGGATCCTCGCGTTCGCCGCGGCGGGACTGTGCATCGGCATCGCGATCCTGATCCGGCCGGTGATCGTCGCCATGCTGCCCATCGCGTACGTGCTCACCCTGCTCGTGCCTGCCGCGCGTGCGCAGCTCCGCGGGCCGGGCCTCTATGTCATGGCCACGATCGGGCTTGCGCCGCTGTTGCTGTGGACCGCGATCTTCACCGCCCAGACCGGGCAGTTCGGCTATAACAAGGGCAGCGCCAATTTCGGCTGGAACCTGCGCAGCAAGGCGCTCATTACCGAACGCGCGAACGGCATCGCGCCACCGGCCGACCTGCTGCCGGACGATGGCGGCATCTCCGCCGGCCGCTTCTTCCAGGAGGTGGCGCTGCACAAGCCGGCCTTCGCCAGGGCGTTCCTGCTCGATGCGGTGACGGTGTTCGGGCGCGGCAACTCGACCAAGATCAGCGTCGACTATCTCGGCATCGATCGCGATCCGACCGGCTGGCGCCAGAAACTGCTCTACGCTCGCGACGCGAAGGCGAGCCGCGGGTCCAACACGCTGAACCCGGTCTATGTGATCGAGGGGCTGGCCTCGCTCCTGACCGCGCTGTTCTTCGCCTTCTGCGCGTGGCAGGCGGCCCGGATCGGCGTGGCGCTCGTCCGCGGAACCGTGGCGCTCTCGCCCGAATGCACGTTCCTCACCATCGTCGCGTCCGCCTGGCTCATCAACGTGTTCGTCAGCGCGCAGATCGTGAACGAGGCGCAGGGCCGCCTCCGCAATCCGGCCGAAGCCGCCTTCATCCTGTTCGCCGCCATGGCTTTCGCCCTGCGCCGGCACTTCCCCCGCCCTGTCGGATCAGGCATCGCCAACGGCACGCATACCCCCTGACCCGAAGGCCCCGACCTTGGCAAAACTGAACCGCAGGCAGATCCACGACGAGGTCCGCGCCCTTCTCGACCAGCACCCCGGCGGCCTGCGCTGGGCCGACGTGCTCCGGCCGGTCATCGCCGCCCACCCGGAAACGCCGTCGAACAGCATCCGGGGTGCCACGCATCTGTTGTTCCAGGGGGCCGACGACATTGTCAAGATCGCCCGCGGCACCTATCAGCTCGCCAAATATGCGGAGGCCGACGCCGCCGACGCCGTGGCGCAGGACGACGCGGTCGCCGCGACGCCCGTGGCGATCGACACCGACGATCTCTACGCCGGATCGGTATCCGAACAGGATTTCTACGCCAGCTTCGCCCGTTGGCTGATGGAGAATGACGAGGTCACCGTCGCCGGCGCGCTCGGCGGCGGCAGCCTGGGCGGCAAGTGGGGCACGCCCGACGTCATCGGCGTGCTGAAACCGCGCGCGCAGGACATCTTCAAGTTCGAACCGCAGATCGTGACCGCGGAGATCAAGGCGACCCCCGACCAGCCCGTCGTCGCGTTCGGCCAGGCCGTCGCCTACCGCCTGTTTTCGCACAAGAGCTACATCGTCGTGCCCCGCACCACGACCAGCGACGACATGAACCGCCTGCAATCGCTGTGCAGCATCCACGGCGTCGGCCTGGTCGTCTTCACGCTCGACATGGACCTGCCGGACTACAACGTCGTCGTCCTGCCCGCGGTCGCCAGCCCGGACATGTTCTACGTCAACGCGATGCTCGACCGCCTGAAGGGCAGCGAGCCGAAACTGCTCAACCGGCTGTTCTGACGGTTGGCCCCGCCGGCACCTGCACCAAAACTGCACGATGCCTGCACGGTAAGAAGATCGCCGCCGCATCCGCCCTCGACGCCAGCCCTCTAGGCAAGCCGCTCCCGATGGAGGTGAAGCGGCATGCGGTTCGGTTTTCTGTGCAAGGGCGCGATCGTCGTCCTGTTGGTCGCCCTGTTCGACGGGCTCTTCCCCCGTGAATTTTCCGGCGCGGTCGTCGGCGCTTTCGCCGCCGCCTGGATCGCCGGCGTACTGATCGGCCGCCCCGACGTCCGCCGAAACCGAACGGCCCGGACAGCGATCGCCGCCGCGATGCTGTTCGCCGCGGCCCTCGCCTACGATCCGGGGCCGCTGCCCTGGGCCTTCTTCTGGTGTGCAGTGTCGATGGCCGCGCTGCTGCCGAAGGTCGCGCGGTTCGACGACGCCTGGCACTGGGCCGCACGCCTCCTGTTTCATGCCCCGACCAGCATCCTGGCGCCGCTCCGCGATCTCCGCCTGCTCCTCGGGACGCGCCACACCGCGCGCACCGGTCCGCGCGCCATCGCAGCCATGCTGGCACTGCCGCTGATCGGCGGCCTGCTCTTCGTCATCCTGTTCGCCAGCGCCAACCCGCTGATCGCGCAGGCCCTGTCCGCGATCCGCCTCCCCGCGCTCTGGCGGATCCTGCTCTGGGTGTTCATCGCCGCCTGTGTCTGGCCCAGCCTGCGCCCCCATGCCGCCACGCTGCGACTGGCCGCCCGGCTGCCCGATCCGGAACCGCGGCTGCCCGGCACGTCGCTGCCCTCGGTGCTGATCGCGCTCGCGCTCTTCAACGCGATCTTCGCAGTCCAGAACATCCTCGACATCGCCTTCCTCTGGGTTGGCGGCGCATTGCCGGCGGGCATGTCGCAGACCGACTATGTCCACCGCGGCGCCTATCCGCTGATCGCTACCGCGCTCATCGCCGGCGTCATGGCGCTCGCCATGCTCCGCCCCGGCAGCGCGAGCGCGGCACATCCGCTCGCCCGCCGGCTGGTGACGCTCTGGGTCGCCCAGAACCTCATCCTCGTCGCTTCCAGCGTGCTGCGCACGATCGACTATGTCCGCACCTCGATGCTCACCGAATGGCGGATCGCGGCGCTTGCCTGGATGGCGCTGGTGGCCCTCGGGCTGGTCCTGATCAGCTGGCGCATCCTGACCGGGCGCAGCGCCCGCTGGCTCATCAACCGGAACGCGCTGGCCGCGACCATCATGCTCGGCACCTGCGCCTTCGTCGATCTCGGCGCGGTCGCCGCCGCCTGGAACGTGCGCGCCGGGCGGCCCGACAGGGTCGACCTCTGCTATCTCGAGCGGGTCGGCGACGGCGCACTCCTGCCGCTGATCGCGCTCGAACACCGCCCGATGGACCCGGCGACGCGCGACGTCGTCCGGCTCGTCCGCGGCACCCTCATGACCAATCTGACGGAACAGCAGTCGGACTGGACGAACTGGACCCTGCACGGTGCCCGCCGGCTCGCGCTGGCCTGTGCCCGAATCGGCCCCACCCCCCCGCGCCCGCGTCCAGTGCCGCCCGGCCGCTGGCGCAACTGCGGCGGCATCATCGAAGTCACCGACCGGGCCGGCACGCCTTGACCCTGCTGCCCGTACCGCCGATCCTCTGCCCCATGCCGCGCACCATCCTGGTCGTCGACGACGACCCCCATATCCGCCAGCTGCTGGTGTTCGCGCTCGCCAAGGCCGGGCTCGACACGATCGAGGCGGAGGATGGCGAGGCGGCACTGATACTCGCGGACACCCAAGCGCCGGACCTCGCCGTGCTTGACATCAACATGCCGCGCATGGACGGGATCGAGACCTGCCGGCGGCTGCGCGCCACCGGCGACGTGCCGATCCTGTTCCTGTCGAGCCGCGACGACGAGATCGACCGCATCCTCGGCATCGAACTGGGCGCCGACGACTATGTCACCAAGCCCTTCTCCCCGCGGGAGGTCGTGGCGCGCGTCATGGCGATCCTGCGCCGCACCGCGGGCCGCCCGCCCGACGTGGCCAGTGTCGCTCCCACCCTGTCGCACGGCCGGCTGACGCTCGATCCCGATGGCTGGCAGGCCGACTGGGCGGGCACGCCGGTCCCGCTCACCGCCACCGAATTCGGCATCCTGCGCACCCTGGCGACGATGCCGTCGCGCGTGTTCAGCCGCGATGCGATCATCGATCGGCTGCACGGCCCCGGCTTCGCGGTTACCGACCGCACGATCGACAGCCATGTCCGCAACCTGCGCGCCAAGTTCGCCGGCGTGGGGGCCGACGACGTGATCGAGACGCGGGCCGGCATCGGCTACCGCCTCGGGACCTGCGGCGGCGGATGATCGAAGCCGTCAAACGGGTCGTCCGCCGCCACTGGCCGCGCCTGCGGCTGCGCACGATCCTGCTGCTCACCTTCGTCTTCGTCGCCGCCCTACCCGGCGTCGGTGCACTGTTCCTGCGCGTGTACGAGAACACCCTCGTCCGTCAGACCGAGGCCGAACTGATCGCACAAGGGGCGGCGCTCGCGGCGGCCGCCGCCGCGGACTGGCCCGGCGCGGGGATCCTGCCCGTGCCGCCCGGCATCGTCCCCGAACCGCCGACGATCGACCTGCGCCTGACCCCCGTCCTGCCGCCCCGCCCCGCCCCCGGCGTCCCGCGCGGTCCGGCCGACGGCGGATCGCGCGCCTGGGGCCGGCGGCTTGCCCCGGTCCTGAACCTGACCTCATTCACCACGCTGGCCACGATCCTGCTGATCGACCGACAGGGTCGCGTCCTTGCCGGCCGGCATTACGGCCGCAGCTACGCCGCACTGCCCGAGGTCCGGACGGCGCTGGCCGGATCGCCGGCCACCACGCTTCGCCGCAACGCGGCCTACCGGCCTGGCTATCCGCTCGAAGGGTTGAGCCGCGCCGCAAATCTCCTGATCCACCACGCACGCCCCATCGTCGCGGACGGCCGGGTGGTCGGCGTCCTGCTGCTGTCGCGCGCGCCACGCTCGCTGTTCGTCGGGATCGACGCCGACCGCGGCAAGATCGCGTTCGGCGTCGCGGCGATCTTCGCGACGCTCGTCATCCTCAGCGGCCTCCTGTCGCGCGGCATCGTCCGCCCGGTCGAGGCACTGCGCCGCGCAACGCGCGCGGTCGCGTCCGGCGGCGGCACGGTCCCCCTGTCACCCACGACGGCGGCGATCGAGATCCAGGATCTGTACCGCGACTTTGCGGTCATGGCAGACGCGATCGAACGCCGCTCGCGCTACCTGCGCGACTTCGCCCATGCCGTCAGCCACGAATTCAAGACGCCGCTGGCGGGTATCGCCGGCGCGATCGAACTGCTGCACGACCATCCGGACATGGCCCCGGCCGATCGCGAACGCTTCCTGTCCAACATGGGCTGCGATGCCGAACGCCTCACGCTGCTCGTCACCCGCCTGCTCGATCTTGCCCGCGCCGACATGACCCGCGCCGGCGCCGGGGTCGCGACCGATCTGGCCGATGTTGTTCGCCGCGTGGCCGACGCCCATCGCGGCCCGACCTTCGCGGTGACGGTCGATTTGCCCGTTCCCTCCCCCCGGGTCGGCGTGCCGGGAGGTATGGTGGAAGCTGTCCTGGCCAGCCTGTTCGACAACAGCCGCCAGGCAGGTGCCACGACCGTCGGCGTGGCGGCCCGTCCCGCCGCGGACCATGTCGTACTGACCGTCCAGGACGACGGCCCGGGCATCCCCGCCGGGAACCGCGACCGCATCTTCGAACCGTTCTTCACCACCCGCCGCACCGCCGGCGGCACCGGCCTCGGCCTGTCGATCACCCGATCCCTCCTCCACGCGCATGGCGGCAGCATCACGCTCGGCGAACAGCAAGGTCACACCCGCTTCACCATCGCGCTGCCCACCGCCATATAGCGGCTTCTCGTTTGACGCAGTGCAGCATGAAACCTAAAGGCGCGGTCTCAATACGCTAAGCCCGATCAGGCGCAGCTTTGCTCAGCGCTGGAGGCGCCGCGTGACGATGACCATGACTTTCGCCGATCTCGCTCTGGCGCCCCCCCTGCTGCGCGCATTGACCGAACAGGGCTATGTTACCCCCACGCCGATCCAGACGCAGTCGATCCCGCTGCTGCTGCAGGGTCGCGACATGCTCGGCATGGCGCAGACCGGCACCGGCAAGACCGCCGCCTTCGCGCTGCCCCTCCTCCACCGCCTCGCGGCCGATCCCCGCCCGGCACCCGGCGGCGGTGCCCGCATCCTGGTCCTCGCGCCCACACGCGAACTGGTGTCGCAGATCGCGGCCGGGTTCGAAAGCTTCGGCCGCCACCTGGCACTCCGCGTGACGACCATCTTCGGCGGCGTCAGCCAGTTTCATCAGGTGGCCGCGCTCAGGGACGGCGTGGACATCATCGTGGCGGCTCCGGGCCGCCTGCTCGACCTGATCGATCAGGGCCATTGCGACCTGTCCGCGCTCGAGGCGCTCGTGCTGGACGAGGCCGACCAGATGCTCCACATGGGCTTTGCCAAGCCGATCGAACGCATCGTCGCGACGCTGCCACAGGATCGCCACACGATGCTGTTCTCGGCGACGATGCCCAAATCGATCGCCGCGCTGGCGGACAGCCTGCTGAGCGATCCGGCAAAGGTCGAAATCGCCCCGCCGTCCACCACCGTCGACCGGATCGCGCAGTCGGTGATGTTCCTCGATGCGGCCGACAAGAAGGCGGCGCTGCTGGCACTGCTCCAGACCCCGGACATGGGCCAGGCCGTCGTCTTCACGCTGCAGAAGAACATTGCCAACGAAGTCTGCGCCTTCATCAGCGAGGGCGGCATCGCGGCCGAGGCGCTGCATGGCAACAAGTCGCAGGGTCAGCGCGAACGGGCGCTCGACGCCTTCCGCGCAGGCACCGTGCAGGTTCTGGTGGCGACGGACATCGCGGCACGCGGCATCGATGTCGACACCGTGACGCATGTGTTCAACCATGACCTGCCCAGCCTGCCGGAAAGCTATGTCCACCGCATCGGCCGCACCGGTCGGGCCGGGCGCAGCGGCTTCGCCATCACGCTGTGCGATGCCGAACAGCGCGCCTGGCTCCATGATGTGGAACGCGAAATCGGTCAGCCCCTGACGGTCCGGGCCGACCACCAATGGCATTGCGAAGTGGCGCGGCACTCCACCAAGCGCGCACCCGTGCTGGGCGGCGGCCCGGCCAAGCAGGTGAAGCCGCCGAAAGCGCCGCGCGAGCGCAAGGTCTGGACCGAGGAAGAAAAGCACGCCGCGCGCATGGCGGCAACCGCCGCCTGAGCGGACGCTTCGCGGGGATCGTGGGGTCTTGACCCTTTTCCACCGGGCGACACGCGGTGCGCCGGTTCCCTAACGCGTCCTGCATCCGCGGCGGGCTGCGGTCTGATCGGTCGCGGTCATCGCCGGGCGATCACGTGCAACAAGCGATAGCCAGCCCCGCCGCTGTCCCGAGTGACGGAATCATGCGGGATAGTTGCCTGTCACGTTAGAATCCTATGCTGCCCCCGCGAAACATGCTTCATGACAGCGAACATGCAGACGAAACGCCAGACGGCCATGATCAGCCTTCGACGCCGCACCAGGGGGAACATCATGCCGCGCAACAGCAGGAAATTTGTCGGTCGCGTGCTGGCGACCGCCCTGGCCGCGGCGTTGGTGCCGGTATCCGCGCTGCTGGCCCAGCCGGTCGCGGTGGCGACTTCCGGCGGTAGCGCGCTGCTGCCGGTCCGCGTGGATCCGAACGACAACAAGGTGCTGGTCACGCTGCCCCCGGCCGGGGCGGACGGCGTCGCCGGCCGCTTCCTCTGCTCGGCGGCCATCAAGACGGGGATGGGATCGGCGCGGATCCGCATCGATCGCGGCATGCAGGGCGAAACGCAGCTGCTCGCGTTCCGCCGGCTGGGCCGCAAGATGGCGGTGACGTTCGAAAACCCGAAATACCGCGCGACGGGCGATGCCGCCGTGCAGCAGGGCGCCCGCGCCAGCTTTCCGTTCAGCACGGTGGCCCTGCTCGATATCGTCGCCTCCACCCCGGGCGGCGGTGCCACGGTCGATCTCGCCCCGTTCCTGACCGGCGACACGCTGAAGCTCGCCGATGCGCTCAATACCGATGGCAAGGGGTATAAGCCGGCCGACCGGCTCAGCGCCGTCGATCCGGCCTCGGTCCGGGTCTTCCCCGACAATATCGAGATGGAAGCGGTCCAGACCTACGTCTCCGACACGCCCGGCCGGGAAGTCGACACGATCGCCCCCGACGGCCGTCAGGTCAGCTTCACCGTCCATCATTCGCTGATCCGCCTGCCGGGGCCGGGCTTCGTCCCCCGCAAGTTCGATATCCGGTCGGGCGCGCATGCAACGCAGGTCTATGATTTCGGCACCCCGCTCGGCCAGCCGGTGCTGGTCGAATATGCCAACCGTTTCCGGCTGGAAAAGGTCGATCCCGCCGCCGCCCGGTCGCGCGTGAAGAAGCCGATCCTGTTCTACATCGACAATGCCGCGCCCGAACCGATCCGTACCGCGCTGGCCGAAGGCGTCGCATGGTGGAACCAGGCGTTCGACGCAGCCGGTTTCATCAATGCGTTCCAGGTCCGTATCCTGACGCCCGATATCGATCCGCAGGACGTGCGCTACAACATCGTCAACTGGGCCGATCGCCAGACGCGCAGCTGGTCCTATGGCGGTGGCATCATCGACCCGCGGACCGGCGAGATCGTGAAGGGCAATGTCGTGCTGGGTGCGCTCCGCGTCCGGCAGAACATCGCCATCTTCGAAGCCTTGGTCGGCACCGCGCAGAACGGCGACGGCGGGCCGAACGATCCGGTGCGCGCCGCCCTCGCCCGCATCCGCCAGCTCGGCGCGCACGAGGTCGGCCACGCGATCGGCTTCGTCCATAATTTCGCCGGCAGCCTGCAGAATCGCAGTTCGGTCATGGACTATCCGAATGCGCGGGTGCGGATCGTCGATGGGCGGCTCGACCTGGGCGATGCCTACGCCACCGGCATCGGCCGCTGGGATACGTACACCGTCGATTGGCTCTACGGCCAGCCCGCGCCCGGCGGTTCGGTCGATGCGGACGCGGCGCGCAAGGCGGCCGCCATCGAACGGGTCGGCCTGCGTTTCCTGACCGATACCGACGGGCGCGCCGCCGATCTGGCCGTTCCCGGCGACAATATGTGGACCGACGGCGACGATGGCGTCGCCGATCTGGCGCAGGTGATGGCGGTCCGCCGGATCGCGCTCGACGGGTTCGGCCCCCGCGTCCTGCTGCCCGGCGAACCGCTGTCGAACCTGCGCCGCAAGTTCGTGCCCGTCTGGCTCTACCACCGCTATCAGGTGGATGCGCTGGGCAAGCGGATCGGCGGAATCGACTATCGCTATGCCGTGGTCGGCGGGGCCACCCCGCCGCCCGCACCGGTCGCCGCGGCGGATCAGGTCGCGGCGATCGACGCCATGCTCGGCACGCTGTCCGCCGCCGAACTCGCGGTGCCGCCGGCCCTGGCGTTGCGGCTGTCGTCCGGCACCAACGCCGGCGCCGATCCGCAGTTCGATACGGAGGTCTTCGCCACCGCCGGGGCGGCCGCCTTCGATCCGCTGGTTGCCACCGACGTCGCCGCACAGGTTACGCTGGACAGCCTGCTCGCGCCGGCCCGGCTGACGCGCGTCTATCTGCAACATGCGCAGGATCCCGCGCTGCCCGGGCTGGAACTGCTGCTCGATCGGCTCGTCGCCGCGACTGTCGACCGGCGCGCTACGGCGGTCGAACGGCGGATTGCGCACCGTACGATCCTGTCGATCGCGCAGGCCCGGCAGGATCCGGCGACCTCGATCGACGTGGCCGCCATCCTCGACGGCCGTCTGCGCACAGTGGCCGACCGGTTCGCCACGGCGTCCGCCCGGACGGAGGATGGCGACTGGCAACGCGGGATGGCCGCCCTGCTGCGCGACGCCGATCGGCTGAAGGCGGAAATCGACAAGACCCGCCGCACCGAACCGGCCATCCCGCCCGGCATGCCGATCGGCGGCGACACCGGCTGGTTCGGCTGACCCAGTCGCGGGTCGCCGGACCGTTCCGTTCTCACGGCCTCCGTGTCAGCGTCCCGACCAGGCTAAGGCCCGAACCACAAAGCCGTTGGCATATTGATCCCCGACACGTCGAGCGATCGGAACACCGTTTTAACGGGCCGTTCCGCTATATGCGCCGTTCGGAGCAACATTTCTAAAAAAGTGCAAGGCGGACTACCGGCTCGACAACCAGAATATGGCTGCTGCCACCATTTACTGCCGCTCTGCATGTAACGTTTCTACCTGGCCGTCAGTCAGCGGAGCCGTCTGACGCGGTATCGAACGGCACGCAGCCCTTTTGCACGGAACGCCAGTGTACATATCGGTTGAAGCAGACCATCCCAAACGCGCGTAAGGTGAAGGCGTATGAAGTTTACGGCGTCTCTCGCTTTCCCGGCGACTCGAACTGGTATCAATTCTCTGGAATGAGCCAAGCTATGACGCGCGTCCTGTCTGCCCCGATCCAACACTATCTTCCTGGGCATCCGCGTGGCGCTGAAGAGTTGTCGTTTTGGAAGCCCCAGGTCGCGGCTACGCCGATCCGACCGCGATAGTCATTTCATGCGGAAAAATTCCATAATATATTACATATTATAAAGCCATCATAACGATAGTTATTTCTGCTCATAGCCAAGGTGACCTAATTCGTTCTTTAAATGCCGGCTCTTGATAGGAGGGTTTCCTATGGATTTTCGGGAAAACTTATACTCTGCTATCGACGATGAGCACGCCCTTAAAGGGCTTGCCGAGACAGTCGCAATGACCAATAACTCACGATCTGCGAATATCCATCATTTTACCCCTGGGGGTAAAACGCATTTCCATAGTCTGTCCTATTATGATCCGGCACATGCCGAACTTTATGCGACATCATTTGTAGACAAGGACGTATGGCTGAAAGCTTCGCTCGAACATGGCGCAACGGGTTCGGCTTTCAATATGGATCGATACATATCACCCGAACAGTTCATACAAACTGAATATTACAACGAATTATTCAGGTCGATCGGGGATGACACGGCACGCTGCATGGGCGCGTTGATCCCCATGGGAAATGACCTGCTGGTAATCGCCGTTCACCGCCCCCTTCGTGGACTTACATACACCAATCCAGAAGTCGCGGCCTTGGACCTGATCATCGGTCATCTCCGTCATGTGCTTCGGGTGCGGCAAGTGATCGAAAGGGAGCGCGGCGAAGGGCGGCTGCTGGAAACGATGATCGAAGCAACCGAAGCCGCGATGCTCATCGTCGACAAGCGCCTTCGGATATTGCGCATGTCCGGGGCTGCGAAACAGATTCTGGCGGCCCGTGACGGCATCCGGGAACGCGGCCTTCTGATAGAGTTCGCCAATCGGGGACTAAATGACGCGGTGTGCCAGGCCGTGAAGGTAACGATCGATCGAAAGGACCCGGAACGCACCGGTTTCCTTTGTGAACGTCCATCTGGACGGGCGGCCTATCGTTTACGTGTAATGCCGGCCGGTGCCCGCGGTGACGATGGTGCCCTGATTCTGATCGATGACCCGGCCTTACCCAGCGGATTGGGAACGAAGGGCGCATGGATCGCGCAGGCGTACCGGTTCACCGCCGCCGAACAGGCGTTGGCGTTTGGCCTTGCGGACGGTGCGACCCTCGCCGAAATCGCGGAACGACGCGGCGTAACGCGGGAAACGCTCCGCACACAGCTCAAATCCCTGTTTGCGAAGACCGGGACTGCCCGCCAGTCGGACCTTGTTCGCTTGATCGGTCCCGCGGTCCGCGCGTAACCAAAGGGCGCTCGCCGTATCGGCATGCTTTTTTTCTGCTCATCCCCCGAACGGGTGAAGCCCGACACGACCACCGCGGGCAAAAGCTTAACACAAGGTTAATCGAGCGACCCTTCCGCCCTGATCGGCGGCGACCCAGACTGCTCGACGCGCGTTGGATGTTCGGGGGAAATCGACATGACGACCTATACCGGTGGCGACGAGAACAACAGCTACACGCTCACCCCCGCAGATGGGGCATCTTCGGTCAACGGGGGTGGTGGCACCGATACGCTGACGATCAATTGGTCGACGCTGACGACGGCTTTGTACGGTCAGGTCTATGCGACTGGTGGTTCGGGATATGTACAGGGTAGCGTGAATATTGCCTGGTCCAATATCGAGCGGCTGAACGTGCTTTACGGCTCGGGTAGCGATACCTTCTACATACAGGGACTGGATACTGCCGTTGCCTTCAACGGAGGCGGCGGCGACGACTTCGGCTATGCCGGGTTCGAGGCATCGACCGCCGACATCACCTTCGCACTCAACGGCACGGCGAACACGGCGTCGGTGTTCGAGGGTCAGGGGTCCAGCTTCACCAATGTCGAGCGCGTCGGCGTCTACACCGGATCGGGCAACGACCGGCTGACCGGCGGGGCCGGTGCCGACCAGCTGTCGGCCGGGGCCGGCACCAACCGCGTCAGCGGCGGCGGCGGCGACGACCAGATCACCTCGGTCGGTGCGGACACGGTCGACGGCGGCACCGGCCGCGACAGCTGGAGCGGCAACTATGCCACCCGCACGGCGGCCATCGGCGTCACCCAGGGCACCGGATCGGCCTATACGCTCAGCGGGCTCGGCGCCGCCGCCAGCGTCGCCAACGTCGAACAGATCAGCCTCGCCACCGGTTCGGGCAACGACAGCTTCGCGCTCAGGAGCGGCGGTGCCGCCTCCATCAGCCTCAACGGCGGCACCGGCACCGACAGCCTGACCGCCGACTGGTCCGCACTCACCACCGCCACCACCGCCTATGTCTACTCCGACGGCACCAGCGGCTATCTGAGCGGCACCGACAACTCCATCAACTGGAGCAGCATCGAAACCCTCTCCTTCAAACTCGGGTCCGGCAATGACCAGATCTACGCCACCAGCCTCGGCGGCAAGATGACGGTCGATGCCGGCGCCGGCGACGACTTCGGCTATGCCGGGTTCGAGGCATCGACCGCCGACATCACCTTCGCGCTCAACGGCACGGCGAACACGGCGTCGGTGTTCGAGGGTCAGGGGTCCAGCTTCACCAATGTCGAGCGCGTCGGCATCTATACCGGATCGGGCAACGACCGGCTGACCGGCGGGGCCGGTGCCGACCAGCTGTCGGCCGGGGCCGGCACCAACCGCGTCAGCGGCGGCGGCGGCGACGACCAGATCACTTCGGTCGGTGCGGACACGGTCGACGGCGGTACCGGCCGCGACAGCTGGAGCGGCAACTATGCCACCCGCACGGCGGCCATCGGCGTCACCCAGGGCACCGGATCGGCCTATACGCTCAGCGGGCTCGGCGCCGCCGCCAGCGTCGCCAACGTCGAACAGATCAGCCTCGCCACCGGTTCGGGCAACGACAGCTTCGCGCTCAGGAGCGGCGGTGCCGCCTCCATCAGCCTCAACGGCGGCACCGGCACCGACAGCCTGACCGCCGACTGGTCCGCACTCTCCACCGCCACCACCGCCTATGTCTACTCCGACGGCGCAAGCGGCTATCTGAGCGGCACCGACAACTCCATCAACTGGAGCAGCATCGAGACCCTCTCCTTCAAACTCGGGTCCGGCGACGACCAGATCTATGGCGGCGGGCGCGGGGTGATGCTCACGGTCGATGCCGGCGCCGGGGACGACAGTTTCTATTCCGGCGACGGGAACGACATGGTGACCGGCGGGGTCGGCGACGATCTTGCGGTATTTACCGGTGCCTATGCCGACTATGAAATCGTCACCCGCAACGGCGCGACCACCGTCCGCGATCGTCGCGAGGCCGGCGACGGGACCGACACGCTGCGGCAAGTGGAGAAAGCCAGGTTCACGGACCAGACCGTCAACCTGCTCACCAACACGCCGCCCGACGTGGATGGTCCGGACCGGTTCACGACCAGCGAAGACAGCGCGATCCGGCTGACCCAGGCACAGATACTGGCGAACGACAGCGACGTTGACGGCGATACGCTGGTGGTATCGGGTGTCGAAGCGGTATTCGGGGGCACAGCCGCGCTGAATCAGGATGGCACCGTTACCTTCACGCCGGGCGCGAACTTCAACGGCGATGCAAGCTTCCGCTATACTGTGGACGACGGCAAGGGCGGGCTTGCGCAGGGAACCGCAACAATCCGCGTCACGCCGGTGAACGACGCGCCCGTCGCAGCCGACGATGGCATCTATGTCGCCACCGCGGGGGTAGCGTTCGAACTGGACGGGCGCGGCGTATTGGCAAATGACAGCGACGTCGACGGAAATGCCCTACAGGCCATTGTCGCGACCGGGCCTGCACATGGGGACCTGACGCTCAACGCGGACGGATCGTTCCGGTACGTCGCCGATGCCGATTATGTCGGCAATGACAGCTTCACCTATCGCGCAGGCGACGGGACGGTATCGTCGACAGCGACCGTCCGTCTGTCCGTGGTCAACGGCGCGCCGACGATCGGCGCCAGTGCACCGAGCCGCGCGCTGACGGAAGCAGGTGCAACCGGCGCCGGCGTATCGACGGCGCAGGTCGCGCTGACCCGGGCCGATCCCGACGGCACCATCCCGGCCTACGACGTTCGGGGCTGGTCCGATCTGGGCAGAGGATCGTACGGCATCGCCGGTGTCTACGGGACGGTCGTCCTCGATACGGCGGCCGATACGCTCACATACACGCTGTCCAACGACGATGCCGACACGAACGCCCTGGGCCGTGCCGACGTCGCAGCGGACAGCTTCACCGTCACGGTCAGCGATGGCCTGACACCGTCCGCCGTCACCGTGCGCTTCGCCGTGAACGGTGCCAACGACGCGCCCGAAGCGGCCGGCGATGCCTTCAGCGTCAAGGCCGGCGAAAGCATCGCCGGCACCGTGCTCGCGAACGACCGCGATGTGGACAACGACGCGTTGACCGTCTCCCTGGTCGGCCAACCGGCCAACGGACAGCTGACCCTCAACACGGACGGCACGTTCGATTACAGGCCGTCGACCGGGTTTGCCGGAACCGATAGCTTTACCTACCGCCTGTCCGATGGACTGGTCGTGTCGGAAGCAACCGTTTCGCTGACGGTGACGCCGGCTGACCCGGTTCCGAACACGGCCCCCAACGCGATCGCGGACGCGTTCACGCTCGACGAGGATAGCAGTCTTTCCGCTTCGGTACTCGCCAACGACACGGACGACGAGGGCGACGCACTGTCCGCCTCGCTCGTTTCCGGGCCGACGCACGGAGCGGTGGCGCTCAACGCCGACGGCAGCTTCACCTACACACCGGACGCCGACTATTTCGGAACCGACAGCTTCGTCTATGCCGCGTCGGACGGCAGTGCCTCCGCGCAGGCGACCGTGAGCCTGACCGTTCGGGACGTGGCCGAGCCAAGCCGCGACCTGCCCGATACCTATGTCGTCCGACGGACCGGCACGATCGATGGTTCGGCTGGCACGGACGACGTGCTTACCGGACCGGCCTATCGCAACAGCTTCTATTTCGATGCTGCGGCCGAGACCGGACAGGACCGAATCACCGACTTCGCAAAGACGGACGTGATCGCCGTCAATGTCCGGCTGGACAATAGCAACGGGATCATCTCCCTCGTGGACAACAGCGTGCGGCTCGACGGATCGGCGGGCGGAGACACCGCGACGATCGAGGGCGTAACGGCATTGCGTTACCTCGGCGCCGCAGGCGCGGGCGTCCACGTCTATGCCGACGCGCTCACACGGCCGACGGACGCGATCGAGGGTCTTCTGGGCAACGACATCGTGCAGGGCGACAGGGGCGACCGCACCAGCCAAACCTTCTTCTACGATACCGCTCTCGACCTCAATCTGGGTCGCGATACCATCCGGAACTTCGGCGCCAAGGACATTCTCGTCCTCACGTCCGAACTGAACGACGTCAATAGCGACGGGGTCATCGCATTTGGACGAAATCGGGCGCTCGACCTGTCGGGAGGGGTCGATGGCCCCGGGGATCCCGGTGTTTCCGGCGAAGCAGGCATTCTGACGATCAGCAATAGCGCCGGCCGCATAATCCAGTCGCTGGAGTTCGATGGAAGCCGTGTCGAGGACGGCGTTACCTATTATGTCTACAGCCTGCTGGGCAGCGCAGCCGGAACGGGCGACCTGAACTTTTCGTAATTGGAGCGGCGGGACCATCGCTTACGCTGGGGGCGGGTATCGTGGCACAGCAGGCGTTACCGCCCGCCTCATCGCGAGTTCGATAACCGGGCCGTCCAGTAACGGCAACGTATCGGACCCAGCCCTAGCCATGGCACCCGTTCCGGGTGGTGCTCGAAGATCCCCGGCCGGATATACTGCGGACTACGCCGTTTTACTGCTGTGCGTTCTACTTGCAGATTGGGGTCGAGCGACCCGCTGCTACGATGGTGGACAGGATCGACGGTCGGCCAGTCCATCGGCACGTTCAGCGATGAAAGGCGCGCGTCCGAATTCTCCAACGTCGGACGGACCTGCTGCTCGACCTGATCGAAGGCGGGCAGCGTGCCCGGTATCAGCTGTCGACGCGCGCGCACGTCGTTCGAGGGCGTCGCCCGAATGGTACGCCCGGCAAGCGGCTTTGTCGCCGCCTCCTGCGTCGCGAGTGTCGGCAGGCGTCGGGCATACCGGTTTTACGGATACGCAGTGACTGGTCGCCGTTCAGATGCGGCATGCCCTCGACGAACCGATCCATGAAATGATCGTGGGATCAGAACCAATATCGTCCCGCTCGTCCACGATTTGCTTCCACCTGTCCTCCCAGAACCGGTCCAGGAGGGCGACACGCTCGCGCGGACGGTCGTCTGCGCGACAGCCGTACCGAGGAAACCTGTTCATCCAGTGAGAAGGCAGCGCGATAAGATAATGCCCGCCGCGGCGGGAAAGGTTGATGTGACGCATCGACGAGGACTTTGCCCCATATCCGGTCCTGCGACGGCGCGATGCGTCACAGGACAGGTCACGGTTCCGACGGACACCGAAACCGGAGCGGAGGCCGGCTTCCTGTCTTCACAACGACTTACGAGAGAAACTGGCTGGGGCGGCAGGGACCTCACCTAAGTAGGTCCAAGCCGTCCCAAACGACTGATTTCCGCCATTTTTGATCAGCGACGACTGTGAATGGCTACACCCACTGGCTACACCTACTGGCAGCATTCGCGCTTCGCAAGACAGGCTCGAAGACCAAAAGGTTTTGGCGGACCTGACCCACCCCCGGGTGCTGAAGATTATCCGCAATCCAGCTTCCTTCGGAAAACGATCACGTTTTCGCCGGAACGGGATCTAGCGGTGCAACTGTTAGCGGCACGACCGATCGCCGACGGTACGAAGATGACGGTCGGCCGTTGAGCACCGTGAGTATCAACCCACAGAATATGCCACCTCACCGGCACTCGATGTGAAAACCTAGTATCCGGTGGGGTTGGACGCAGGCGACTGTCAGAAGCCGTAGCGGGTTGCCATGCAGCGTCGGTGCCAAGCATATTCAAGGCGTTTCTGTGCGCCCCAGGACCCGATCCATCCCGGATGCCTTTGGCCATGTCGGTGATCATGCCGCCAGTGCCGTGCCGTTACCACGAGATGGGCGTGCGGCTTCACTATCCATTTGCCGTCGCCCTCGACCGCGTGCACGGCCCACGCCACGACGGCCCCGCGGCCGACGAGCTCGCGCTGAACGAAACCCGTTACGATCCATTCCCACCATTCCGGCCGGATCGTCGCCGGAATTTCCAGCAGGACGTGCCAGGCCGCGACCTCGGTAGGATCGCCGGTCGCCACCGCTGCTGCGTCAGCTTCCTCCCAAACGCTGTACCCGCGCGTCGCCCAAACGGGGGCGCTCGCTGGCACGATGAGCCCTGAACCGCGCAGTTCATACCGTCGACCGGCAAATTGTTTTGGCATCGGCCCGAACCTGTCGACGGCGGCGTCGTCACGCCAGATATAAGCCGCATTGGCGACAGCCGTTTTGTACGCCGGCAAGCGGTGGGCATACTGCCACGCCTCGCTGATTGGTCGCACCTTGAAATCCGGCCGGTCATCCGCCTTTCGCTCCCGCGGGCGGGCGATTAACATCCGCTTCATTTGGGCGACGTCTTCTTGGGTGATGAACAGGGTCATTCTCTTCTCCAGAAACGGCAACGCCGCCCATTTGGGCGGCGTTGCGGGGGCATCGCGGAGCACGCGACGCGGTTGGTAATGGGAGCGGTCAGGCAACGATCTTGATCTGTTCGTGCGGAATTGCGTCGGCGAAGCTGCCGCCTTTCGGCACCCAGACAGAGCCCTTCAGCGTAGCTGGTGCCATCGTCGACACGGCCTGTCGCCAACGGCGCCAGGCGATAGCCTCGCCGTTTGCCCTGCGTGCGTTGGGCGGCAGTTTTGCTCCAGTAAGGAAGTGGCGGGGGCCGACGAAGTAGCGGCGGTCCCCCGTCAGCAGTTCAATCCGTGCGGTTTCACTTGCTGCATAGAGCCGTACGCCCGGCACCCACTCCACGCCTGCGTCTTGGCGGATCGCCATAGACACAGCGAGCGGCGCGTCCGCATACGGCTCGATCGAGACATGAACCAGATCGCATCCCCGGTCGGCCGCAAGCCGCGCTACTTCCCACGCATCAAAAATCGTGCGCGGTGCACTGAAGCACCAACCGGCTGTATGAAAGGCAGGTGCGTGAGCGGGATAGCCCATCAGGCTACGCAGGCTATGACACCAGTCCTGTGATGTCGTGAGATATGTCGAAGTCATCAGTAATTCCTTCTTATGAACGACGGCCGGTTGGCCGAGGATTTTCCGCTCCGTCACGGTTCCCACTTCCCAATTCCGATCCCATTTCCTCTGCGGTCCATGGCGTAAGGTCCGAAGCTTTTTGCGCTGCGACCCAGGCATCGGTGGCCTCCGCCTTATCGATCCTCGCCATGCCCTCCGCGCGGACGTGCATGCGCCAGAGTGCCAGAGCCTCGTCAGCCAGATCCCGTCGCAACGGGTCGGTCCGCCCGGTAGCCCAAGCGCTGAAGATATCCTCGTCGCGCCAGGTTGGAGCATAGATTGCCCAGTCCGCCGCAGCGGTAGCAAGCGTCGGAAAGCCGGCACGGCCGCGGGGCAGCGCCATGTCGAAGACGCCACCCTTCAGTAGGCCCTGCCACCGAGTGAGAAAGCCGCACGCACATGCCGGCGGCGCGGTCGCAGCTACGTTCAGCAGTATTGGTGCCAAGCTCCTGGCGATATTCCAGCCGACCAGCATGCCTGCTGGAGGCAACTGGGCAGCAACGGCGTCCAGCAGATCGAACTCCGGTTCCCCTGCCTGCAGCGCGTGGGTGTGCTGTGCAAAGCGCCACCGCCCCTTCCTACGCCAGCACATCAAGATTCCAATTCCGACGAGCATCGTGTCGCTGTCGTGAATGGCATTCCGTGGGGGCGGCACGGGAATGGTGGCGGCGGTCATCGCGACCGTTACGATTGGTATCATTAGGACCTCATGGGCATGTTGGATCAGACCACCGGAACGACCGGCCGCCTGATGCGACGATTTGGGTGGAAACCGGGGCAGACCCGGTCGATCAGAAAGGACTTTCGCTGAATGACTGTTCGTCTCGTTCCCGGGCGAGGCGACGTTCCGCGTCAGCTAGCGCTGCCGCTGTTCGAAGCTCGAGCGCCTGCGCCCGTGCCCACAAGGCTGGCGGGCATGTCGCGAAGCTACGAAACGGGCTGAGCGCAGGCGTTATTTCCAGCCACGATGCGAAATCATCGAGCGGCAGCGCCAACTCAGCGGGATCCGCGCTCTTCCACGCGGCCCAGTGAAGCCAGCAGATCCAGGTCGCGATCGTGTCCTCGGCAACGTATCGTGTGACGGCTTCGACGTCGCCAGCGCGCCAGAGTGCGCCAACGTCCGACCCGTGAACCGAAGTTTTGACCGGAATTTCGAGCGCCTCGCACACCGCCGACAGCGACAGCGTCCGCGACGATCCGTAGGATGCCATCTGATCGGCAAGATCGCAGTGGGTCGTATCGTACCGCCCCGCCTGGGTCTGTCGCGCTAGCCCAGGCAGGTCGAATGTCCGGCTACGCATGGCCTGCAGTCGGAAGACCGCGTTGTCGAAACCGCGCGTGTTCCAACCGATGCCGACGACGCCCGGGGGGAGGCAGGCGTCTACCCGGCGGTAGAAATCAGCTTCCTGGCCCGGCCGACACACCAGGACGTCGAGCCGGAAATCATGGTGACCATCCGGTAGGCGTGTCGCGCCCAGAAAGGCCGCCGTGACCGGCCGATGCTGCGGGATTGGCGGGAAGCCACCGTCGGCCGGCTCGGTATCGACTATCGTTTCGATGTCGTAGGCGACGACCCGACCGGTAGGGTGATCGTCGCGGGGACGCTGTTGCCAAATGCCCATGTGGGGACTCCTGTGGTGATCAACGCGCCGCCGTCTGGTAGGCGCGGACCGGCTGGAAGGCGGCAGGCCGACATGGCCTTTTTCCCCTTCCCTGAACCGATCATCACACCGGTCAACGATTAGCCTTTTCCGATATTGGTTAAAACGGATCCGTTTGCATGTCGGCCGTCGCATGAGTTCGGGTCGTGTTGGCATGCGCGCATTTTCGACCACGCGAAGGCAAGCGGACAGGCTGCGCCGCAGCATGTGCCGATGCCAGTCGCGGCACGTCAGAACCCGACCCGCTGGTTGCGGCGGTGGCCGCAATTGTTGTGTTCTGTCGAGCGCTGGCCGAAGGGCCGGCGCAACCCGAGGTGCGCTTCGCGCGCCGATCAGAGCCGCCGGGCGGCGACCTCCCAAAAGTCCGCCGGATGAACTGGGAGGCCCTTCACGGTTTCCGGTACGGAAATCCGCGCATCAGATTTGTGGCCCCGCCACAATTCTGAGGTATTGCGCCTGTTTCTTTCTGCCTGTTCTAGCGACCTAAAAGCCTATCCGACCACCGTTCCTGGCCCCGAGACTGCACCCCTCAATATAAGACCTGTGGCGCTTAGGCGCTCAAACGGCGCAAACTCTTGGGCTCATTCCTGATGCAAAAATGCATCAAGTCGGTGAAAGCGGACAAATTCGACAGCTCAAACCCAATAAGCGAGGAGACATCGATCAACGCTGATTTGACACCTCGAATATTGGGAATGAGTGCCAGAATTAACGCACGTTCGTGACGCGTTTCACCAATTTCGCTTATGCCGATTGGGGTAAAAGTAATTGAAACGCTACAAATTCGAGCGTTCATTCCCAAATGCTCGCTGCGCAATCTGATCGGATTCGAAGCGGGCCGCTTATCGATACGGACCATTTGTGGGGGGGAAAAATTGGGAATGGGGTATCGAATTTGTACTCTTTTGCAGGTGGTTTAGACAAGATTGCGAACACCTGAGTTCGCGTCACGCGGTAGATATGCGGCGTAGCCCATATCTACGGTATTTCGCCTGTTTCCCTGTTTCCGCGCGTGTTAAATCTGGGACTGATCTATTTGTTACACGGAGATCTGCAACTGCTCTGAGTCTTCCTGCTCGGTAAAAAAATAGACGGGTTCCCACAAATCCGGTTTGCGGCAGCCTGCTCCGATCCTAGAAGCTGGGAGATTTGGCTAGAAGGATCCGGCAATGAGCAGCGACACTCCAGACGCCCCCGACCCTGTTACCATCATCGCCGAGGCGATGATGGTCGCGTTAGCCGGCGTTCGTACGGATGTGGCGGCAAGCTTTAAAGATCTTGAGGTCCGCGTTCTATCGAAAGCGACGCAAACGACGGCTCAGACCCAGATGGAGAATCCGTCACTCGCATCTACGCAGATGCCAAAGGCGCTCCAGGCCAGCGAGAAAGCGCTTTGGCAAGCCCGCAAGGTCATGGGTGAAACTGTTATGACAGGCGTAACTGCGCTCCTGACGTTTCGACGGCTGCAGGAGGAAACTCAGGCGCTTAAAGCTGCGGATGATCGCCACGCCAGGGACCGGGATGCAAAGGCTATTTCAGGGCTCTACGTCGGGGCGCAGCAGTTCGTCGACCGGCTGTTCACGCATGGCACCGGCAAGCATCATCTCGACCAGCAGAGTGCCGACAGTGTCGCTATCTACGCAGATCTTATAGCGTGGAAAGCCTACGACACTCAGGGAGACGATCCAGCGTCACCGTGGCCGGCCATCCGCCGGATTTACGCTAATCGGTCGCTCCTGAAGCCAGATCATCGTGGTAACGGTGCTTATCGTTCACAGTCCGGCCCGCCGCCGCCGCTTCCCTCTCCGCGAACGGCTTCTCGTCGCGATGTTGATAAATATTACCGCTATGGCAGCACGCCAACACCAGCGGCCGAACCCATCAATTCTGCCCAGAGGGATGGTTCGCCGAACGATTCGGGTCCTGTCGAAAATCATGCCAATAAGCCGAATGCTTCCGCCGCCCAGATTACGACAAAGAGTGAATCAGGGGGCATAATCACGGGCGCAACCACTCTTTGTGACGGTGACCGCGCTGATGTTGTCCGCGAGCCATCTGGCCCAAAAATATCGCTTGCTCACGTCGCGCCGCCTAACTTGGCAGCGACCCTCTCTACTGTTCTGAGCCCTGCTGTGCCGCGCAGCTCGCCATTGCCGGGTGAGACTGGGAATGGAGCAGAACTGGAAGCTCCAATGCCTCTTGCGACCGCAATCGCACACCTCCCTACGACGGTACGAACTGAACGCCCTGTTGTGCAGCAGGCAGCGTCGCACCTGGCGAAGAACGAGGGCGCGTCCTCGAGTTCAGCCGTTGGAGCTCACCAGGAGGCTCCGCAGACTGCAAGCACCTTAATGTCCATGCCTCTTGATGCTGGACAAGCGTTGCCGGCAAACCAAAATGGGACTGACATCAGCCCAGCGATGCCCAAGCCTGAGATGCCGATCCCCCTCACTTCAGAGCAGGCCGCGATAATCGCGACGAAGCTCTTTGATGCGGACGATGGAGCTGTATCTGCGCTTTGGGCTGGTACCGGGCTAAACGAAGACGACTTGCACAACGCCTTTCTCGATATTGACCTACGGTGTTTCGTTGATCGCGGCAACGCCACAGCGGATCAGATAGCGCTATTGAAAGCAGCAGAGGTGGGGCAGGCTCGTAAATTCGTAGCTGACTTCCGACGGTTCAAAATTGCTCTGTGGACAACTGACTTACTCAATGGTGATCCTACGCTGGTATCACGTGCAGTCGGCGCCGGTTATTAAAAGCTCAGTTTTTTGATACAGGTCGTTGAACGAACTTAGGCAGGCATTGGTTAGGCGGTCTGGCGTGGACTTACCGCAAAACCGCCCACGTTGACCCAAGCAGCGAAGCCCAGCCAGAAACCAAAGCCCCGGCTCATAGCTCCGAAGGTGATGATTACCGAATGCACGAAGTCAGGTGTATGCCCCGCCATGGAACTAAACGATTCTTCTCCGTCGGACCGTAAGGCCCTCCAGGTAAATCACGGACAACCCGCTGTGTGACAACCGCTAGGTTTTGTACGTACTGTTAGTAGGCTTCCTCTCCGTTCCGTCATTATACGTGCGTGTCATCTCGCTTAAGCAGTTCCGATCCTGCGTCACGTCTTCAAATCTAACTTAGAAGCTATAACTAGCGCGCATGAACACGGATCGACCGTTAAATCCAAAAGGAGAAACGGCGTTGTAGGGCTGCGTTCCGGCATTGTCGGCACCATTGGTGCCGGCAGCGACGCCGGCGACGCTCGATGCGATATTTTCATCCGGATAGATATCGAAGACGTTCTGCGCTCCCACGCTTACCCGCAACCTGCGGGTCGCCTGCCAGCCGATATCGATATCCGTCAGAATCTCGGCACCAAAGCGTTGGATGATGTCCGAATTGACCGCACTACCGGACGAAGGAATGAGCCGAACGTCATAACCCGGCACCAAGGCCGCGACCTGGGCCGGCGTACGATTGAGCAACGCGACCGTCGCGACGCGGCCATACCGGGTGTTGGTGAAAGATAGCGAAAACGGTCCCCGCGCGTAGTTCAGGTCCAGCGTGATCTTGTCGCGCGGCAGGCTGTCCGAAAAGCGGAGCTGTTGGGTGAGGTCAAAGAGCGGCGTGGTGATGCCAAGGGCGGCGATCGGCGTCGGAGTGCCCGCGATCCGATCGAACGTCGTCTTGTTGTAATTGCCCGCAAGCGTGGCCGTGATCCGGCTCCCGTCCCGCAAGCGGTGCCGGTAGTTCATGACCAGATCGACGCCTTTGGTCTCGGTGTCGACTGCGTTGGTCAGGAACGACAGCGCGGCAAAGCCGGACTGCCCGTTGGCAGCCAGAAAGCTGGTCAGGCGCGCGTCCTGAAAAGTCGACGAGATGGCTATGCGGTCACGCACCTTGATCCGATAGGCATCGAGCGTCGCTGTGAATCCGCCCGTCTCGAAGACGGTGCCGATCGACACGTTGCGTGACTGTTCGGGCTTCAGGTCGGTCGCGCCCGCAAGCCGCGCTGCGGGGTTGTCGACCGCCGCCACCCGTACGATCGCCTGAGCGCCGTTGAGGATCAACGTATTGGATGCGTTATAGCCGGACTGCGCCAGTGCCGGCGCGCGGAAGCCGGTGTTGTAGGAGCCTCGTAGGGCCAGCCCACCGAACAGATCCAGCCGTCCGGCGGCCTTGAAATTCGTGGTGCTGCCGAAGTCCGAATAACGTTCGTGCCGAACCGCGCCTGATAGCAGCAGCCGACCGAAAAGCTGTTTCTCCACTTCGCCATAGACCGCGACGCTGTCGCGACCGATCGAGGCCCGATCATCGGGTCCGTTGCTCGGACCAGGTTGCGAGCCGATTGGCCCCGGGCGGCCGGCATTGGGGCCATCTGGGATCAATACCCCGCCGTTGCGATACCCATCAGGCGCGCCTGAAAAGAGACGGTAGGTTTCCTCGCGATACTCGGCGCCGAAAGCCAGTCTCAGCGGCTGATCATCTCCAAGTGGGATCTCGCGCGTGAAATCGAGGTTCGAGGTCCACTGATAGAAGTCGCTGCCGCCGCGGTAGAAGCGTGATGGGGAGGCGGCACCCAGCGAGACGTTGACGCTGTCGACATAGGTCGTGCGGACGGTGCTGGCCCCATAGACCGTGGACAGATCCCAGCCGAAGCCCGCCAGGTCGTCACCACGCAGACCGATCGCGGTGGAGATGTTCTCCAGGCGGGTGTCGAGGCCAGGGCTGTAGCCATCCGGGTAGAGCGCGCGCACGGTTTCGTCCTGGCCGGGGCGGCGGAAGAAATACTGAATGTCGCCGTCGAGGCGATTGTAGCCGCCAAAGCTGTAAAGTTCGGTGCCGCCGGGCAAAGGCGCGACGAGGTTGTAGAAAAACTGGTAGTTCCGGTTTGGCTGGTCGCCTTGCTGGAAAACGTTCCGGTCGAACCCGGATTCACGCGGGTCGAGCGTCCCGTTCGATGGTGTCAGTCCAACGCCGGAGCCATAATTGGCAGAAGGCGCGACCGGCCGGCCGGCCGCGTTCGTCCCAAAATATTGCTGGCGGGTATCCGCCCGCGCGCGGTTGGTGCCGTTCCGGTCCTGGTATGCGGCAGTCAGACGCAGAACGCCATCAGCACCGAGCGGGACGCCTGTCGAGGCACTCACCTCGTAAGTCTCACCGTCGCCCTTCGTGGTTTGCACGTAGCCTGCCTGTGCAACGGTACCCAGCGAGCGGTCAAGGATCATGTTGATGACCCCCGAGATTGCGTCGGACCCGTATTGGGCGGCGGCACCGTCGCGCAGCACTTCGATCCTGGACATGGCGAGGGTCGGGATGGCGTTGAAGTCGACCGCGACGTCGCCGCGACCGATGCCATTGCTGGAATTCAGGTCGGCCGTAGTGTGACGGCGCTTGCCGTTGATCAGCACGAGCAGTTCGCCGGCACCCAGCCCGCGCAGCGACGGTGGCTGAATGAAATCGCCGACACCCGATGCCAGCGGCCGCGGGGCGCTGAAGCTCGGTACCTGAACCTTCAGCATCTGGATAAGATCGACGCGGCCGCTCTGTTGCAGCGCCTCGCGCGATATCGCGTCCACCGGCGTCGACGACTGCGTTGCCGTGCGGCCGCCGAAGCGGCTGCCGGTGACGATGATCTCGCCGGCCTTCTTGTCGTCTTCGATTGCGTCGGCTTCCCGAACGGCATTCTGCGCCAGTACGGGCATTGGCATCGCGGCCGTGGCCGCAAACGCTATCGCGAATGATCGCATGTAGAACCCCCTTTGGTGATGTTATTCTATTACATGGTTTAAGTTGCAGCTGGCCGGTGGGTGGCCGGTGAAAGGCTTGGGCCTTTAAGCGGCGATCAACCGCCGTGGAGGCGCGGTATTGTCAAGGTGGTCGACTTGCCCGCCCCATTGCCACCCAGCAACGCAGTGATGCTGCCAGCGGCGACGGAAAGCGAGAGGCCGTCGAGAACGCGGTGACCACCATATGCCAGCACGAGGTCGCGGATGGCGATAGGGTGATCGTGGGTATCGCACATGGAGACCTCGACGGTAGGACAGAGCGGAACAAGCGCGGCGGGATCGTCGCAAACCCGTCAGGATGGTCCGGAAGCGATGATATAGCGTATCATACGGGATTATTACCGCGTTGCAATATCTGGCCTTCGAGAAGCCAAAGCCGGTAGCCTGTGACACGCGTGTCGCGGAGTCACGCCACAGATCATCCGAACGTCGTCGCCAGTTTTCCTTCGATGCAGGCATGGTCGATCGAGACGATAAGGTACGTCTAGGCGGTGCCGCGTTGATCGGTATAGTCTCGTTATGGCGGTAAAATCCCCGAACACTACATCCGCCACAAAGGTGGCCAAGCCAGTCAAGCGGCGCAGCGTCGCCGACAAGCGTGCAAGTCAGACAAAGGGCACTAGCAAGCCGGATGTTCGCATTTTCATGTCCTACTCGCATCTTGATGCGGCGGCACAGGTGAAGCTGAACAGGCATCTGGCGCCGTGGCGACGTGACGGCGTTACCGTCTGGTATGACGAGAGCATCGAGCCGGGGAACGCCCTGAGTACCGAGATCGGCCAGGAACTCCGACGCGCCCATATCTTCGTTGCGCTGTTCAGTCCTGCCTACCTCGACAGCCACTACTGCTGGGATATCGAGTACAAGCGCGCCATGAGCCGCCGGGCGCGTGGACTGATGCGTGTGGTTGCGGTGGTGGTGAAGCCGTGCGGCTGGAAACAAACCCGGGCATCCGGCTTCAAGCTGCTCCCCAAAGATGGAATACCGCCCGAGAGCTGGTCGAGCAGCGATGCGGCCTACGTCAACGTCGCGCAGGGTATCGGTGAGGTGATCCAGGCGGTCCGGCGTGAGCTGATCGCGAAGCCAACCACGCCGGCTCGTGCCACGGCTAAGCCTACCCAAAAGCTAAAACCCCGGCCCACGGCTCCAAAGGCGATGATTGCCAGGTCAAAGAAGGCAAGCGTGGGCCCCGCCACGAAAGTGGGCAAGTCGCCCCCGCGGGGGCGTAAGGCCTTGACGAAACCGTGACCGGGGTAGGGAAACGGTGCTGCCTCGCCGCCATGCTTTCGATCCTTGTCGGCTGCGCTTCGCCTGCCGCGATCGAGGGGCCGGTACGGTTAGGGCAAACGACATTCGTCGATGGCCCCAAGGTGAGACCGGAACAGGTCATCGAGGACAGTCGCTGCCCACCTGACACTCAATGTGTCTGGGAAGGCCGTCTGGTTGTGCGTGTGACCGTGTCAGGCGGAGGGTGGTCTAAGCGGATCGACCTTACCCTCGGTATCCCGACGGTGGTCGCAGACGGCATGCTGACATTGGTCGCGGCGGTCCCGGAGCACCGGATCGGACAACCGGGTGGCAAGCCACCAGCGTCCCGGTTCACGTTTCGCTTCCAAGGGGGAAGGTAGGCAGCGGACAACCCGGTGTGTCACAACCGCTCGGTTGTGACACCTGCAGTGGCCTGACGGCTCTTGACCAAAATGCGTCGTTCCGACGCGACTGCAAGAACGTCGCCTTACGCCAAATCCAGATATTAGCACGCTCGGCAACGCCCTAGCAGCAGTGCTCATCCGTTTTGCCCATCCCGGCTGCTGCAATCAAACCTGTGGTGTGCCTGCGTTTGGCTAGGTACGCTAAAAGAAGCGACGGCCTGCAAGCAAGGCAAGGTAATCAACTCGCAGCAGTGGCTGGAGCGCAGGGGGCGGCAATGAGTTATGCATATTGGCGTAAATGTGATTTTCAGTTGCACTCGCCGCGAGACCCTAACTGGTCGGGCGCGCGTCCTATTGGCGTCGGCGAAGACCTGAACGGACAGCCGGCAACTGTGGCGGACGTTGATGGTCAACGACAGCTCTGGGCAGATTCATTCGTCGATGGCTGCGTCGCGCGGGGCCTGGAAGCCATCGGTCTCACCGATCATCACGAGATGGTCATGGTGCCATACGTCCAAGAGGCGATAGCGCGCCGCAGGGCCGCCGACCCTTCATTCGACCTCTGGCTTTTCCCGGGAATGGAACTCACCGCGCGTGGCGGCGTGCAATGCCTCATCCTGT
Organism: Sphingomonas montana; assembly: GCF_001956315.1. Taxonomy (GTDB): domain Bacteria; phylum Pseudomonadota; class Alphaproteobacteria; order Sphingomonadales; family Sphingomonadaceae; genus Sphingomonas_R; species Sphingomonas_R montana. The sequence continues at coordinate 365,049 of NZ_MOLY01000045.1, forward strand.
TCGACGCCGATCTGTCGGAAGATTGGCGACGGGAGGCGTTGGGGAAGCTGGGCATCGTCGTTGCGGATCTCGACGACAAGGCTATCAAAGCCCCGCGCGTCACGCAGATCACCTGCTCCTATCCTGAGATCGCCAGCGAATTGGACACGGTCCAGAGGCTGGTAGGCCGCTACATCGTGCTGCCGAACGTATCTCAAGGCGGCCGACACACCGTGCTCCGCGACGGGGCCCACGCAGACTTCAAGACGATGCCCTATGTCGGGGGCTATCTCGACAACGGGCAAACCGTCGGCACCCTGCAACAATCGAACCGGACCCGGCTTTCTGGAACCGATCCCATGTGGGGCGATCGCTACATATATCCCTTGCCGACCTCCGATGCGCGCTCAGCCGATCTAGCCAACGTCGGCACGAACAATTGCTGGATCAAGCTCGCTGCACCTACTGCCGAGGCCATTCGTCAAGCCTTCCTGGGCTACCAGTCGCGCATTTCGGTCGGCCGCCCGTCTGTATCGAACCTCAGCGTCTCCGCAATCCGCCTGACCGGCTCCACAATTCTCACCGACGCAAGCCTTCTGTTCAGCGCCGAACAGAACGCCTTCATCGGCGGCCGCGGTAGCGGAAAGAGCAGCTATCTTGAATATGTCGCGTTCGGCTTAGGTCGAAGCTGCTTCGACCTGAAGAAGACGGAATATAGCGGCAGCGACCGCAACGCCGCGCTCATCAAGGACACCATCGTCAGCGCGGGTGCGGGAGTTGAGCTGGACGTTCTTCAGGACGGTGCTCGGTTTAAGATCACGCGGACTGGTGGGAATAGCTACCAACCACAGGTCACTTACCCTGACGGCTCGATCCAAGAACTATCGACCAAGGAGCTGCGCTCGCTGTTTCCGTCGGTCGTCTACAGTCAAGGCGAGCTTTCCGAAATCGGCAAGCAGGCGGGAAAGCGCGCGCAGCTTTCGGATCTGCTGCAATTCGTTGAACCCGAGTTCAAGCGTGAAGACGACCGCCTTCTGGCCGATCTTGAAGCTGCCAAGCTTGCGGTGCGTGGCGCCCTCCAAACACTCGTCGAGGCATGGTCGACACAACAGGAACTGCACAAGCTGACGACCGCTAAAGGCGCGCTCGAACAGCGCATTGCGGCGCTTCGGAAAACGCTCCCGGCGCAGTCCGATGACGATAAGAAAACCGTCGGACGTTACGACAGCCTGGCCGAATATGATGGGCGCCGTTCCCAGGCTTCGGCGCAGGTCGCCGCCGTCATGGATGAGCTGACCGAGCTGTGGCGTACGTCGCGGCAGCCTGTCGATCTCGCATCCGATCTGCCCGAGGCGACCGAGTTTCGGAACTTATACGCGCGCTTCAACTTCCAGTTTCAGGCCGGTGTCGAAGCGCTGGGCAAGCAGCTGGGAACCATTCGCACCGAGATGGACGGTGCGCAGGAGAAACTCGCCGCGACCACGGCAACCGCAAAGTCGAGCCGCGACAAGGTAATGGAGAAGCTAGTCGAGCATCGGTCCGTCACCACCCAGATCGACAATCTACAGAACGAATTGAAGGCGCTGGTTGAGAGGATCGGCACCGTACAGGTCGCGATGACCTCGCCGGACGAGAAATTCGGCGCGCTGTCGCGTGCCATGGACGCCCTCAAAGCCGCAGTGACCGCGCGCGGAGAGAAGACAGCAGACTGGGCTCGTCAAATCGAAACGCTTTCGGGCGGCCGCATCAGAGCCGATCTTCATGTCGACGGCGGTTGGACCGAAATTCGGGAGGCCGTTGACCGGCTCAGCGCCAAGTCCGGCTCACAGGCGGAAAGCCGCCAGACCCAAGTCACCGAACAAATTACGGCCGCTTCGCCCTGGGTGTTCCTCGATGCCCTGCGGGCGGAATGTCTCGCTGCCCTTCGGTACAAGTATGTCGGTTCGAACATCGCCGGCGAGCAACTCTCCTATTCGACGCTGTCCCGAACCATCGGAGGCACGGAGAAAACGCTCGCGACATGCCTCGACCTCATGGACCTTCCGCGGATCGAGGCCATCGCGACTGCGGCACCGCAACCCGACATTTCGCTGTCCTATTGCGATGACGATAGGAAAATCTCGTTCGAGCAGGCTTCCGAAGGGCAGCGCGCGGCCGCACTGTTGCTCATGCTTTTGGAGCAGCCAGGCGGTCCCCTGATCGTCGATCAGCCAGAAGGCGATCTCGACAACAAGGTTATCTCCGCCGTTACGGAAAAGCTCCACGACGCCAAGCAGCGCCGCCAGATCATTTTCGCGAGCCACAACGCCAACATCGTCGTGAATGGCTCGTCCGAACTAGTTGTGAGCATGGACCTGTCGGACAGCGGAAAGCGGCAAATTCACTGCGGCGGCGCCATCGATCGGGCCGATGTCTGCTCGACGATCACGGCCACCATGGAAGGCGGCGAAAAGGCGTTCCGCGATCGTAAGAGCAAGTACGGATACTAGGGTACCGACATGAATCGAACGCAGGCAGCCTTGGTCAGCCGAGGAATGGATACCGTCCGCGCCCAACAGCTCGCCGAAGGCGGGTGGACTCTAAGCAAGCTCAAAGCCTCCACGAAGGCGGACTTGACGGCGCTGGGGCTGGACGAGGCCAGCATCTCTCAGATTTTAACGGGATCCAGGCCGGCCATTCCCCTTCAAACGCTGATGCAGGTGCTATTTGCGAACCGCTTCACCTGCTGCGTCTGCCGGAAGTCCGAACGTGGCATCATCCTACACCATATCATCCCATGGGAGACGAGCCGCGATCACAGCGCAGCGAATCTGGCTGTCCTCTGCTTAGAGCATCACGAGAAGGCCCACGTCCGGAGCACGTTATCCAGGAATCTCGACGCTGACGCCCTCCGCTCATTCAAGACAGCGTGGGAAGAGATGTGCCGGGAGTCCGATCTGTCGGCGATCCTCTATGCGTCAAGGGTGGACTATGACGCCTGGCTCTATTTCAATCATCTGAGACTGTTCGAACTCGCGAAACAACTCCGGCTCGGCTTCAAAAAAATCGACGGCTTCAGTGCCGCGCGTCGGTTGAGGCTGATCGATGCCGCCGGGAACATTCTGCCTCGAAATTCGCACCTTTCCTATATGTACGACGGAGCGGAAGGGCAGACCCTCTACCATTATGTCCGCAGCGTATTGGAAGAGGTGCTAGAGCGAATCCGCGTCATCAACTTCTCCGACCTGCTCGATCGATCCAATGTGCATACCCTGTTGGCGGCAGGCGACTTTCTGCTTGTCCAAGGGGCGCATACGTTCAAGGGGCTGACGGATCGCAGGAAGGGCCAGGGCGAGGCGATGAAGGGTTCTCGCCGCGCCAACAATGTCGAGTTGCGATACACTTTCGATAGGTGGGAGGCGACATCTATGTCCGCGTGGTCGACCTGGCTCGCCGGCCGTCAATCCGTTGCCAGCCTCTTGCAGGTGAAGGATATCCAACGGGAGGATGGCGACGCTGTCATCGCCGGCACCGTGATCGCGATCTCGAACGGGCATCACAAGCTGCAGCACCGGAACTACTCACCGCGTTATGGCCGATACATGTTTTATAATAACGACGAAGATGAGGGACTTGACGACTGGGGAGATGCTACATCATCGCGCTAAAAGCGTGGGAAACGTGTCCTTCTACCTGAAATCTTTGAATGCCTGCTCTTGCCGAATGCCGACTTTCGCCTCTGTGCCTGCGTACGGCGGCTAAGTCCCAAAGGGCCGCTCGTATGAAGGTGTCAAAACCGGACGGTTTTGACACCAGAAGACGCGAAGCGGTTCTGTTTTGGGCAGCCTATGCTGCGTAGCGGCCGTCGTTTAGCCGGCGGGCTAGTCCCACACCGGCGAGCGCGTCGAGGACCGGGCGGACGGTGCCGGCGCGCTTGCCCTTGAAGGTGCGCGCGACGTCCTGCGCGGCCATCGGCCGGGCGGCGGTGGCGAGGATCGCCTGCACCGCGCCGACCTGCTCTGGCAGGCTGGCGGGCCAGGGGATGACATTGCTGACGGGTGCGACCGCGGCTTCGCCCAGATCGAGCGTCGCCGAGACCGGCGCGCGATAGCCCGGGTCTTGATAGTCGGGACGCAGATAGCGGATCAGCCCGCGCGCTTCCTCGCCCGCGCGTTCGGCGTTGAGCGCGACCAGCCGGGTGAGGATTGTCTCGTCATCGAGCGTCCCTGCGCGATGATCGTCACCCCAGCCATAGGCGTCGGCCACGCCGTCATCGATCGCATCGTGATGCTGGCGGATCAGCGTCACCAGCCCGCGATCATGCACGTCGCGGTCCTTGCCGGTCAGCGCCGGACCGCCGCTGTCTGCCGCGCACAACGCCTCCAGCACATTGTAAAGCTTGGTCAGCGTCAGGTCGGGATGCTCGGCGAGCACGCGCTTGCGCAGCGCATCGAGCGCCTCCGCCTCTGCGCGGATGCGCGCCTTGAGCGGTTCGGGCACGTCAGCAGGGAAGGGAAAGGGGTCGAAACATTCTCCGACGTTGTAATTAAGATCGTTTCCGACTCCCTGCCTAGCGCCCCAAGCGATCGACCAGGCCGAGTGTACTGTGGAACTAAGAACTCCGAGATGAAAGGCGTCGTCTAGCGCTATCGCTACTAGTCGGCTTTCCGCCAAAACAACTCGATCTACAAATGCGAACATGCGATGCTTCGCCGTTCGCGCAGTAATAATGTAGCGATTTAAGAAGGTGAGAGCGCGCCGAAGATCCCTTCTTGGCTCGCCATATATCCACCATCGATCGCGGTATACCTCACGAGCGTTGGTTTGCCGCTGTGGCCAGACGTGTGAGTAAAGGTGCTGATAAATGAGCGGATAATTAATCCGAAGATCGACCTCGGTCAGGTCGAAGGCGTCAATTGTATAGTTTCCGCGATCGCCCGAAGTAAGATCTCGCCCGCTCATGTACGGTTTGATAAGTGCACCGTACGCGGCCCCGTGATTAGTGATCTCATCGCGTTCGTTCTTTGTGAGGACAAACCCGCCGCCAATCAACGTGACACCCAACGAGGCAAGGCGTGCGTTTGACAGTAGTTTTTGTGATGCGAGCAAACTAGCGCCCACCTTTAGGTTGGCGCTGACGCTGCCCGTGTACTCCTGTAAGACCTCTAACCCGGGAGCCGCCCCTTCAGCGACAACCGAAATAACTTTTCCTGGCAAGCGACCCGCTGCAGCTACCGACATGGACACCCGAACTGCCGCAGATCCGGTTTCATCGACCCAAGGATGGTCCGCCGCCGCGAAGGAAATATGGATCTCATCACTCGATGCGAGATGCTTGCTCAGCACCTGCCGGTTAAAAGTCTGGGTCAGGGAATTTGTAGTAATGAATCCAAACCGTCTTATATTTCCCTGCCTGAGCAAGCGCGCTGCGATGTCCCACCAATACATCACGAAATCGACAGACTGTGGCACATTCCAGCTTCGAAATAGAGCGTCTACATAGCCCTCGCTAAGTCGGTCCCGCATCCGCTTGTTCCCGATGAACGGCGGATTCCCAATGATGTAATCCGCTTTGGGCCATATGGCGGCCTTCGGCTTAACGTAGCGATACACTTCCACGCGCGCAGCTTCGTCCGGCACCGGTTTGCCTGTCACCGGGTGAATCTTCATCGTCTCGCCGTCCCAGCTGGTGACGGGCGCACCGCTCTCGTCGCGCTCCAGCACCCGCGCGTCCCAGTCGATCAGCGCGTCGCGATTCTCGATCGTGCGGATGTCGCGCAGGATCGGTTCGGGCGGTGGGCTGTTTTTCCCGTTTACGCGGAAATGCCATTGCAGATAGCCGATCCACAGCACTAGCTGCGCGATCGCTGCCGCGCGCGGGTTGATCTCGATCCCCAGGAAATTCTCGGGTGTGATCGTGTGGCCGGTCAGTTCGGCGACGTACTGCGTATCGCCAAGGTCCATCAGCAGATCGAGGACCTCGCCCTCCAGCTCCTTCATCCGCGCCATTGCGACGTACAGGAAGTTGCCGGTACCGCACGCCGGGTCGAGCACGCGCGTGGCGGCGAGCCGGCCATGGAATGTCTCGATCGTACGGCGCGCCTCGTCAGGCTTGTCCTGATCGATCAGCTCGGCGGCGGCGACGCGCACGCCCGCCCAGTCGGCTCGAAGCGGCTCGATGATGGTTGGGCCGACGAGCCGCTCGACATAAGCGCGCGGCGTATAATGCGCGCCGAGCTTGGCTCGCTCCTTCGGGTTCAGCGCCCGTTCGAGCAAAGTCCCAAAGATCGCGGGCTCGACCTCGGTCCAGTCCTTCTCCGACGCCTCGATCAGCACCAGCAGCTCGGCGCGATCGAGCGGGAGCGCGGCGGTATCCTTGAACAGATAGCCGTTGAACCGCTTGACCGGGATGCCGAGCGCGGGGGCGAACGTCCCTTTGTCCATCGCTGCCCAAAGCGACGATAATTGATGGTGGAGATGCTCGGGATGACCGAGCTGGCCGCGCAGCAGCGTCTTGAAGCTGTCCTGCGGCAACAGCACGCCGGTATCCTCGGCGAACATCGTGAACAATAGCCGCATCAGGAAGCCGCTGACCGCCTCCGCCGAATGGCCGCGGGCCTCCAGCCGGCGCGAGATCGTGGCGAGCAGGTCGGCCACCTCGCGCGTGACGCGCGCCGACTGTGTCGAGGGATCGAGGCTCTTGGGATCGGTCCAGATCGCGGCGAGGCGTTTGCGGACGTCGGCGTCGCGCAGGTCCTCCAGCATGACGCGGTAGCGCGACCGGTCGGGGAATTGCGCATACGCCTTCCCGCTGCCGGTGAAGTCGGCATAGACCTCGATGCAATAGCCGATGTCGGTGACGAGCAGGAACGGCGGCCAGCCATGATCGACCGGCAGCGCCTTGGCATAGCGTTCGGCCTGGCCCTTGGCCTGCACCATCGACTTGGCCCAGCCGGGTGTGCCGCGCCTGGCGGTGCCGCGCTTCATGCGCGCGGATGCGGTCTGGCCAAACAGGTCAAGATCGTCCTCGCCGCGTAGCGCCGCCGCGCGATCGGCGTCGCTGCCCTGCTTGGCCTCGAGGATGAAGGCGCCGCGGCGATAGGCGTCGATCCGGCCGAAGCTGCTGGTGCCGTCGCCATTGTCCTGGAAGACGCGGCGCTCGAACACATAGTCGTTGTGCGCGTCGTCGGTGCGACTGCCGTCGGGCGCCGCGACGCCGATCAGGCGGCACAGGCCGTTGATAAAGCTTTGCGTGTTGGCAAGCTCGGACCCGCCGGTATCGCGCCATTGCGCGATGAACGCTTCGACTTCGGTATCATCCCCCATTCAGGCATCTATGGCTAGGAACGATGCTGGGACAACCATTGATCTGAGATTTCCCAATGTGGGAATTTTTGTTGTTTCCCGTCACGGGAAATGCTACGCCGCTGGTATGAGGATTATAGCTAGGAACAAGCTTATCGCGTTCTGGGCGAAGCATCCGATGACGGAGGCCTCTTTGAGGCATTGGCATGAGGTTGCCGGAGCAGCTGCTTGGCAAAGCCCCCTGGATGTCGTTGCCGACTTCTCGAAAGCGAAGTCGCTTAACGGTGAGCGGGTGCGGTTCGAGGTGGCGGGTGGCGACTATCGTATGGTGGTAGCGTTCGACTGGAAGCGATCGATTGCCTTCATCAAGTTCGTCGGAACGCACGCGGAATACGACAAGATCGATGCCCTGACGGTAAGCCTGTTTTGATGATGCCTATTGGAGGTGGTGCGATGCACATTCGTCCTATCCGGACCGACGAAGACCATGAAACTGCGCTGCGGGAGATCGAGGCACTGTGGGGAGCAGAGGAAGGCACTGACGCTGGTGATCGGCTCGATGTGCTCGCCACGTTGGTCGAAACGTATGAAAGCCGGCGCTGGCCTATCGAACCACTTGATCCGGTGGGCGCGATCGAGGCGGCAATGGAAATGAACGGTCACACGCGCGCCGAACTGGCGGCGCTGATCGGCCAATCACGGGCGACCGAGATACTGGCGCGTCACCGTGCCCTCACCCTGCCCATGATCCGCAAGATCGCCGGGGCATGGCACGTACCGGAGAAGGTGCTGGTTCAGGACTACGCTTTGGCCAAGGCGTAATCCGGGCAGTCGCGTGCAATCCGGCCCCTATCGAATGCGAGCGACAACCGGCTGCACGCAAGGAATGCCCTGTAAACGGTCAGTCGACAGGCTTTGATGCAAGCGCTGCACGAGTAGGCTCGCTGATCAGCGGATCGCTTACGGTGGTGCGACGACGCATTGTCCAAATCAGGTTGGCTAGGCTGGAGATGACGGCGGCGACCGCGAGCAACGTAGGTGGATCAAGAATAAGCATCGTGCGACTCCTTGTTCCTGCTATGTACCAAAGAGGTTCGTTGTAGGACAGCCCCGTCACGGTTTCCTCGCGCTTCGACGTGTCGCTAACGGGGTGCACCTGCCTGATACGCAGCGCTTCTGCTCGCTCATCGGCATCACCTAGCTGTCTGCTCGAGCATGCTCATTGGAGTGGGCGTAATCCAGTCGGCTCCCCGCATGGGGTACGGCCCATAGAACAGGTCGCCGAGCGCACGCCGGTAATGTGCGTTCATCCACCGCCGGCGACGATGCTCAGGTCCGTCATGGATCATGTGGCAGCGCTGGCAGAGCGCTGCCATCCGGTTGAGCGCACTGTCGCTCGGATCATGGTTTAGGTGGGCACAAGCCAGCACCACCGGCGTCCAAGCACCGTGCGCCAGGATATTCTCTGTAGGACGTCGCACGCGCCTCCCTTGGCCGTTGCGCCAGCATAGCCGCTTCCGGTCCCACCATCGCCCGTCCCCCAGATGGAAGACCCTTTGGCCATGGGGGCGACCGCAATGCTCGCACTGGCCCTCTGCCCGGACAAAGCGGACATGATACGACAGCTGCGGCCAGTCGATCGGGTAGAGGTACACATGCTCGGGACGGATCGGCATCAGGCGTCTGATACCGATGCGATCGACCGAGATGACCCAGTCGTCAGAGAGGCTGCCGTCTCCGCAGTCAGCGCCCGGTAGAGTGTGGCATGATGGCATTTGAGAAGCTTTGCCGCCTCCCGGACGGAAGTGCCCTCCCCGACTAGGCGCAGACCCAACGCGATCTGATCGGCAGTCAACTTGGGTGGTCGCCCGAACCGTACCCCCCTCGCCTTCGCAGCAACCCGGCCCGTGCTGGTACGCTGATGGATCAGCGCCCGCTCAAACTCGGCGATGCCGGCAAACACGGTCAGCACCATCCGCCCTGCAGGCGAGGTGGTATCGGCCCATGGTTCACCGATCGACCGAAGCCCTGCCCCGACCTCGTTCAGCCTCTCGGCAATATCGAGCAGATCCCGGGTTGAGCGTGCAAGCCGATCAAGCCGCGTCACGACCACGACGTCGTCAGCCCGGATCTGGTCGAGCAGGCGCGCCAACTCCGGCCGGTCGCGCCTGGCGCCAGACACCTTCTCTTCGAAAATGCGACGGCAGCCGGCCTCGGTCAGTGCGGCGCCTTGCAGCCGCAGATCCTGATCGTCGGTCGAGACGCGTGCGTAGCCAGTCAACATGTCGCAAATATGTATTGAAATGCACGACTAATGCAACTGATTTGTGCGACATCAGGAACGTTGGAAACACGTTCGCTACCAGCGTGTCGCAAAACTTAGGAGTTTCGCGACAACCGATCGGCTCTAGCGGTGTCTTTCGACAAAACCGGCATGCGACTGAGCGGGTGACACTGCCCCCGGCTGCGCCAGTTCCGATATCTGAGGTTCCTTCAGACCCAGGTGGCGTGCGGCTATCCCCACCCCGGGTGGCTGTTCCCGGAGCCGGACTATCCTTCGACTGACACGTAGGCGAACGTTCGGTTGGGTGGAAAGAGGCACACATAATCTATGTGAACGACGAGTGGCTGCCTCGGAGCTATTGATTAGTTATGCCAACGTTTACAGTTCGCACTATCAACCATGTCTTCTCTGCAGAGGCGAAGTTCGAAAATCAACCGACCGCCGATGATGCGCTTCCCTTGGGCGTGCACGGTGCCGTGTTGATCGCTGCGGATGAGTTAGTTAAGGAAGAGGCCGTCGCAGCGGTCGAAATCACAGTCGAAGATGAAAATTGCCTTATGCTTCGCAGGTCCGCTGTCTCGGTGTCGGTGGCACCGCTCTCCGTTGGTGCCGTAGAAGAAAGGTCGTGGAATTCAGCGGATGCGTAGCGCACAGCCACAAGGCCGGCCGAAACGGAGGTTGCTCTGTAGGATTTGGAGCGGCAGGAGCGCCAGGCGGCCAATCTAGTGGACGAGCCCCGCCCAGGGGCGTGAGGGCGGCGCGATCCCCGTCGGAATGCATGATCTGCTGCGCGCAGGCCCAGACTTCCCAGTCGTCGATCATTGAAGCACGTTCGGATCGTCGGGGCCGTTCAACGCATGAAGCATATCCATAACCCTGCACCATCGATCGTAGCCGGCACGATCTGTTGCCTGCATTGCATGCCTGAACATGCCGATGAAAACGTCGCCGACGTTCTTGCCGTGCTTCTCATGCAGGCCCGCCGCGAAAGCCCATAGCTGAGCCTCGCTGCGGCCGAGTGTTGGGTCGTCGTCCAAGTCACATCCCCTGATCGTTCACAAGTGTGGGCGACATGGATGGATGAGCACGCCTTCGCTCTGCGCATGCTTGATCGCAAAACCGGCTTCACGCACTAAGCCCGCTAAGCGGTAACCGAGAGTGACCTCGCCCATTTCCGCAGTGATAGTGTCCCAGACCATGTTGTGGCACTGGCGATGCACTGGAAGGTCGCCTACGCTGGTCGGTAGATAGACGCGACCTCCCGCACAGGTGCCGTTGGACGGGTGCCAAACAACTAGCCGGGCGCAGCATCCTGAGCGTTCATCCGTATGCCAGTCGCTTCGAATAAACCTGGCATCTTTCTAACCAAAACTAATGCGAATAGCTGTCTCAACGGCTTTCATCTGCTCCAGCTTATATCTGTATCGGTTTGCCAAGATCACATGAACGTCCAGTGATTTCTCACATCTCGCCCGAGTTGCTGCCTCCTCCTCGCGTGCTATGCAAAAAGCTAAATCGTCAGGGTTAAACGGCTTTATCATTGACTTACCCCTCACTACCCCAACGAGACAATTATGCACCGTGAAAATACAAAAATCCTTGAGCTATGTTTATGAAGAGCTCTTAAAAGCGATTAGTCTTTTACCTTTGTGATCAGGAGGACGCAATGTACGAGTGGATCGTTGAAGCCGACCTGCATCGACTAAGAGAAGCCCGTAGGGCCGCCGAGAGTAATCAAGAACGCCAATGCCTTGACGGGCTGATTGCCGCCATGATCCGAAAGGTTCCAGCCCGTTCTCCCTGGACTGCTATGCAGGAAAGCGAGCAGTCGACGTGGAGTTACAAGCAAACTTAGCCGGATCCCGACTTCTGCGCTGTCTTACGCTTCGCCAAATCCGCTAATCGAAGAACGCTGACAAGGAACAATCCGTGTCAAACTCCACCCCGCTCGATCCGACCTCCACCACAGCGCCGGACGCCCCACCATTCGATGATGGGATCGAGCAAACGGGCGAAACGCTGATCCATAACTACACCTTGAACTTCGGACCGCAACATCCGGCGGCACACGGAGTGCTGCGGCTCGTTCTTGAACTCGATGGTGAAATCGTCGACCGGGTTGATCCGCATATCGGCTTTCTTCATCGAGGGACGGAAAAGTTCATCGAGAATAAACCCTATCTACAGACTATCCCCTACTTCGATCGCTTGGACTATTGCTCACCGATGTGCATGGAGCATACATATGTGCTTGCGATAGAAAAGCTTTTGGGTTTGCCGGTGCCGCTCAGGGCGCAATATCTACGGGTGTTTTTTGCGGAGCTTACGCGGATCAAGAACCATCTGATCAACCTTGGCAGTCATGTCATGGATGTTGGCGCTATGACGCCGAACCTGTGGTTATTCGAGTTGCGGGAAGATATTATGGGCTTCTACGAACGCACTTCGGGTTCGCGCATGCACGCAAACTATTTCCGTCCTGGCGGTGTTCATCAGGACGTACCGCTAAAGCTACTGACAGACATTGGCGACTGGCTGGATGTTCGGCTGCCCAATTTGTTCGAAGAATCGATCAGTCTCGTGGCAGACAATCGTATATTCAAGCAGCGTAATGTCGATATCGGTACCGTCGACCGCGACACCGCGATCGCCTGGGGCTTCTCCGGCCCGGTGCTGCGTGCGTCCGGGCTACCCTGGGATCTGCGTCGCAGCCAACCCTACGACGTTTACGACCGGATGGACTTCGACATTCCGGTCGGAACCAACGGAGATTGCTATGATCGTTTCATGGTGCGGGTAGAAGAGGTGCGCCAGTCGGCACGCATCATGAGGCAGTGCCTGCAGCAAATGCCTGAAGGGCCGATCGCGTCGCTGGACAGGAAGATAGTGCCTCCCCGCCGCGCAGACATGAAAACGTCGATGGAGGCGCTCATCCACCATTTCAAATTATATACCGAGGGATTTCACGTTCCGGCGGGCGAAGTCTATGTCGCCACGGAAAGCCCGAAGGGGGAGTTCGGCGTTTATCTCGTCGCCGACGGTAGCAACCGGGCATATCGGTGTAAGATCCGGCCGACGGGCTTCAGCCACCTCCAGGCCATGGACATGATGACCCGGGGGCACATGCTAGCCGATGTGACTGCGATCCTAGGATCACTCGACATCGTGTTCGGCGAGGTCGATCGCTAAAGGGCCGTTGCCATTTCGCGTCGAGCGACCGGCTACCGTCACCTGCCTTGTTATCCTGCCGCCAAAGAACAGGTTGCTCTGGCTATCTATTTTGCGCCAGCCAAACAGTCGATTCCCCGCCGGCAATTAATCAAGGATATGCGGGTCACGCCCGAGATAAGTGGACGCAGCCCCGCGTCGCAGCAAGGACGTCGACAAGAGCATCGACGATCTGAAACCCAGCGTATGGGGCCATCAAGCAGCGATGGTCAGAAAATGGGAACACCACTTGGGCGTGCGCCGAGTGGATAACGACCGTCCTGACGTCTCTCTCGATCGCTACCTCAATCAGGGCAACGCCGTGGCGGCGGGGAAGCCCCTGACTGAGCACCATTGCATGGACGCGTGGTTCGAGACCAAGCAACGTCAGGCCGTCGGCCCTCTCACCAACGGTGTCAACCACGCAGGCTCCCGCCGCCTCAATAACCCTACCTAGATAGAGTTGCCGAAACGAATCCTCGTGCGCGATAAGCACACGTCGTCCCTCCAGTTTTTGTGGGATGCGCATGCAATCTTATAAAATCACCGGACTAAGGTTTCACTACCCATGTTAGTGAATTACGCTGGCATTCTACGGGTGCATGCCAGGATATAATGCGTTGCTTGGTAATAAGTTAATTCTGCGGAGTAGCTGGCCGCTAGGAATAGCATATATGGCCAATATTGAGCAGATGATCAGGAGGCAGCGCGTTCTGGCCGACTTTGGGGAATTCGCTCTTCGGAGCCAGGATTTGGACGAGGTGCTGACGGAGGCATGCCGGCTGATCGGCGACGCCTTGGCTACCGATCTCGCGAAGGTTGTGGAAATCGAAGAGGACCGACAGAGCCTTTTTGTGCGGTCCGGTGTCGGATGGCCGTCTGGCGTCGTCGGCGAGACCCATTTGCCAATGGGCGACCACACCTCGGAATCCTACGCGATCAAGCAAGGCATGCCTGTCATCACGCCTGACATCATCACGGAGCGACGGTTCGCTTTCCCGGACCTTATGAAGAATGCCGGCGTGCGCGGCGCCGTGAACGTCCCGATTTTCCTCCCCGGCGGCAAGGCGTATGGGCTGTTGCAGGTCGATAGTCGTGAACCCTGGAACCCCGATACGCTCGATACCGAGTTCCTGCGGACTTACGCCACCATCCTCGGTCCGGTCATCGATCGGCTCCATCAGGTTCATGCGTTGCGACTGGCGACGGACAGGAACGTGACCCTGCTCGATGAGCTGCAGCACCGTATTAAGAACAACATTGCCGCAATCACCAGCCTCGTCCGGCTGCGCAGGCACAAGGCCGCGACGGAGGACGCGCGCTACGAACTGGGTGTCGTGGGTGAACGGATCGAAGCGCTCCGTCTGGTTCACGAACATGTCTACGCCGCCAAGAACGCCGGCCGCCTGCCGCTGCGTCCGTACGTCAAGCAGTTGTTGGAAGGATTGGTCGCGCTCCATGAGGAAGCGGCAGTCCGGCTAAGTGTGCAAATGGAGGATATGGAAGTAGGCAGCGATACCGCGATCCCGCTTGGCCTGATCTTGAACGAGTTCACGACCAACAGCATGAAATACGCTTTCGAGGGCGAATCCAAACAGGCCCTGATCCTTGTCGAGGCTGAGCAGCGTGACGGTCGCCTGCGGGTCCGAATCAGCGACAATGGAAAAGGGTTGCCGGCCGCGACAAAGGAGGCCCGACCGGGCTCTGGAACGGGAATGGCATTGATCGCAAGGCTTTCGCGGCAGATCGGCGCGAAGCCCGATTGGTCTTCAGAGCAGGGCACTGCACTGTGCTTGGAATTCGAACGTCGTAAGTAGCGCTGACGGCGTGGAGTGACCTGCTCCCCGCTCTCAGCCCGCTGATAACTTAGCTTTGGTGTCCACATGCCCCGGGCAGGGCGGTTGGTAAACTCGGCGCGCGCCATGCCGCCAAGCTGCTATGCGGTCGAACGGTGTTGTAGTCCGTCCGCGCTGCCCCGATGATCCGACTCGCAGCAGTAAGCGAGGGAAACAGGTGCTTGTTCTGTCTGGTAAAAGTAGGGAAAAACTGCTAGTCTTTGTTGCTTGAGGGATCGAGGAAATTCTCTTGAGATATTTCGCCATCTTAGCCTATTTTTGTTAGGGGCCTGTAGCACAGCATCGCAACTTAATAATTATAGGATTTCTTGAAAACATTAGCGATAATAACATAAATCATGTTGTTTCTAACTTTTTTATTAACTCTAGTTAAGAGTCGTCATTTGTTCATGTATATATATCCAACATTGTAAATGTTGGAGAACATCATGTATTATCACGACAGCCGCCTCCAATATCCCGTGACTGTCGATAGCCCGGACCCCGCATTCGCGACGCTGCTTCAGCAGGCGATCGGCGGGGTTGAGGGTGAAATACGCGTCTGCATGCAGTATTTTTTCCAGGCATGGGGCAACCGTGCGCCAGACACCAAGTATCGGGACATGTTGCTCCATACGGCCACTGAAGAGA
This sequence comes from Sphingomonas montana, assembly GCF_001956315.1. Lineage (GTDB taxonomy): Bacteria > Pseudomonadota > Alphaproteobacteria > Sphingomonadales > Sphingomonadaceae > Sphingomonas_R > Sphingomonas_R montana. The sequence goes on from NZ_MOLY01000045.1 coordinate 380,289, forward strand.
TCGGTCATATCGAGATGCTTGCGACCGCCGTGGCGCTCAACCTCGACAAGGCACCGACCAAGCTTCAGGAAGCAGGCGCAACCGACAGCATCGTTGGGACAGTGATGGGCGGCGGCAACGGGCGTCACGCCATCGAAGGCATGATCCACAAGAATTTGTTGTCG
>NZ_MOLY01000046.1 GCF_001956315.1 Sphingomonas montana
AAGCAGTCCCCACTGCCACAACCTGCAGGCAGCACCTTGCTAAACATCGGGCTCCCGCTCGGACAGGCCGGTCCGGACAGCCCGAGATCCTGGCCATCGACCGGCACACGCAAATGCCAACATTTGCCGTACTGGGCCTGACATCCAGCCGTATCGCGTCGGAAGATCAAGGACGCGCGTGCGACAACGGTCGAGCGCCTGTTCGGCATCTAGCTAGCGAACAATGCCCCGATCGCGACGCTGTCGCAACTTCCTAGCCGCCAGTTCGGGGGAGGTCCTGTCCGAGGCGAACCTGCGGGGACTTGGTCCATCCGAAACGCAGGTGGTGATTGACGGTCGGCGGCGAGATTGATGTGCGGGTCTTTCTCGACCTGGATCGGCGCGGCCATGTCATTGCCGGCTACGGCTTGCAGGCGAGGCCGGAGAGGATGGATTGTTGACCTTCGGCGACTTGCCCAGACTATCTCAGCAGCGCCTGCGGGAAGCAGGGCGGCGGTCGCTGTGCGTGCTTCAACAGCCTCAGGGGTCGGATTTCCTTAGCAATTCGGTGCCCATGAGGGACCCTCCAGGAGTTGGGTCCCTCCATATGCTCTGCGAATATGAGCGGATATTTTCGTTGTGAATGTCGTCAGTGTCGAGACACGAACGTAACGAGCCGGAGTGCCCGTCCTTCGCGCCCAATGCGGCCGGGTAGATATCGGCAACGGTCTTGCCGGGCTTGGTTTTGGTAGAGGGGGTGACGAACAGCTGACCGGTTCGCCGGTTGATGGTTGCGCCTGAATTGATCGAGCCGAACGAGTCCGTCGGTAAATCCGCGCCGTGATCCGGTCGACCCCCTTAAAAATCACGGTGCGATCGATCGGACCAGTATCTTTCGCGCCGTGCAACAGATTGTGGATATCGGCCACGCGCGCAGACGGTCGGGAAGCCGGGACACAGGCACGTGCTCGCTCCGCTGCGAAGCGTGTCGGCTGAATGTGGTTCGGGAAGAACCGCGGCCGATGCGGAACGGAACACCGCATTGGTCCGATTTTTGCCGGCCGCCCAAGGTCCTGCACCTCGCCGGATATCTCCGGCAGGACGCAGATTCTTGGTACAAGTGCCAGACCCAGTCGGTTGGCCCCGGGCCGATCAATAATGGAGCCGGAATTCCACGCCGACCCGCCGAGGAGTCAGCACGCCGCGGGAATAATAGCGTTCGACCGTGTCGGTCCGGACCTGGTTGAACGAGGACCGATCGTTGCTGATCGCGGTCACCGCATATTTATCGAAGATGTTGTCGGCGAAGAGACCGATTTCGAACGGTGCGGTGATGTAGTTCAGCGATGCGCTGTGCGTCACATAGCTCGGGATCGCCTCGCCATTGCCGCGCAGGCCGACGCGGGAATAGATGCTGCCGCGGTAGACAGAGGCCCAGTTCGCCTGGATCCGGCGACCGTCGCCGAGCGGATGATTATAGACGAGCTGCGCGCTGCCGGAATTCTTGGCCGAGCCGGGCAGCCGATCGCCGTCGAACGCATCGTCGCGGACGCCCTGGCTGACGACCAGTCCGGTGACGTCCCGCGTCAGATGGGCATCGACATAGGAGTAAGTGCCGATCACCGCCAGATTGGGCGTGATCTTGAACGTGCCTGAAAAATCGAAACCCTTCGACACTGCCTCCGCGCCGTTGACTGTGATGCCGATCGCGCCGTTCAACGTCTGGCTGGGCACCTGGACGCCCGACCATTTGACATGGAAGGCATCCACCGTGAACTGGAGCCGCTTGTCGAACAGGCTGGTGCGCACGCCGATTTCCGCATTCTTGGTCCGGTCCGGGCCGTAGAACAGCTCGTTGGGCAGGGCGCACAGGACCTGGCCACCCGAGGCGGCCCTGGCCAGATCCTCCGGCGTGCAGGCCACGACCTGATTGACGCCGCCGACCCGGTAGCCGGTCGAGTAGGTGGCATAGGCCAGCAGATCGCTGCTGAACTTGTACGACGTGTTCGCTTTCCAGACGAAGCCGTCCTTGCCGGTTCCCCCGGTCCGCACCCGCGCGGGGTTGATCGTCGTGGACGGGAAGGGGCCGATCCCGACGCCGATCAGTGGGAGGGCGCTGCCGCCGGCGACGGTGGCATCATATTTGAAGTAGCGCAGACCGCCCGTCACCTGCCACGCGCTGGTCAGGTTGAGCGTCGCTTCGCCGTAGACCGCCTTTTCCACCGTCTTGCTGCGCAGCTGGGCAATATATTCCAGATTGTCGGCCCGGTCGAGGCCGGCAAATTCGGAGAAGCCCGGCGTATATTCGCGCCGGTCGGTGTTGAGTTTCAGGCGGTTGTAGAAGCCGCCGATCACCCAGTTCAGCGGACCGCCATGGGTGGAGACGAGCCGGACCTCCTGATTCAGCTGCTTATACTTGCGTTCGTTGTTGGCGAAGGAAGAGAAGGCCGGGAACGCTTCATAGCCATAGTCCAGATCGAGCAGCAGATCGGTGTTGTCGTCGGTCGTGCTGATATCCTGCTCGGTATAGGCGGTGGTGCTGACGAGCTGGGCGATGTTGCCGAGCCCGATGTTGAATTCGGCCGAAAACAGATCCGCGCTGCGGTCGACCGGTTCGAGATAGCGGAACGGCCCTTCATAGTTGCCGGTGCCCAGCACGCCCGCGCCATTGGCCTGTCGCCCGCCGGTCTTGGTGCGTTGATGCGCGTAGGTGAGGTACGCCTTGATGTCGGGATTATATTGAAGCAGCAGCTGGTTGCGCGTGGTGAACGTGCGTTCGTAGTTCACATCCTCGCGGCGCCGGAAGTTGGCGGCATAGTCCGCGGTCGTGCCGAACGATCCGGTCGACGTCGCGGTCGCGCGGCCGGGTTGCGGGTCGGAAACGCCCGGCTGCTGGAGCAGGTAGTTGTAATCGATGAAGCCGGCGTTGCGGTAATAGCCGGTCGAGGTGCGGAACGCGACATGGTCCTTGATCAGCGGGACGTTGATCGCGACGTCGCCGACCCCGCCGAAATCGTCAGAGTGCGACTGCGCATAGCCGCGGCCATGGACATCGACCGAGAAGCGATCGGTTTCGGGGCGGTTGGGGATGTAACGGACCGCGCCGGCCAGCGTGCCGAGGCCGTAGAGCGTGCCCTGCGGCCCCTGCAGGACCTCGACCCGGTTGACGTCGATCAGCTTGAAATCAAGGTAGAGCGGCACTTCGCCCAGATAGACCCCGACCGAGTTGCCGGCGTTGGCGCCGAATACGCTGGTGTCGCCCGACGCGATGCCGCGCAGGATGATGCCACCGGTCGATGCCGGGCCGGTATCGGCCACCGTGACGCCGGGCGTGAAGGAAGCCAGCGAGCGGATATCGTCGAGCCGCTGCGTCTGGATCGTTTCGGAGGATACGGCGGTGATGTTGATCGGCGCATCCTGCAGCGTGGTGCGGCGGCGGCTGCCGGTGACGATGATCTCGTTGGCGTCGGCGACGGCGGTTTCCGCGCCGGATGCTGCGGGCGCGGTAGCGGTGGCGACTGTTTCCTGGGCCAGTGCCGGCACCGCCATCACGCCGACCAGCGCGGTCGCGCACAACAGACCAGCGCGCGAAAATCGTCCTGCCATATAAGCCCCCTGATACCTGAAACGCGGTCGCCCCTCCGCGACCGTATCGATGCCGGCACCTCGTTCGGGGGCCAATGCTGGGAGGAGAGTGTGGATATTCCGGACGGACCGACATGGGGTGTTTGACGTAAGCCGCATGATGCGGAGGATGCGCGCCGGGCGCCGGGGCGGACGACGTCGAATAGCCTACGTCAAACAGCGAATGCCCCGGCCGCGCGGGGCGCGGTATCGGCGGTCATGGCCATCCACGATCTTCGTCGTTTCATCGTCCCGTTCGCCGGCCTGTTCTGTGCGCTGACGATGGTGGCCGCACCGGCGCAGGGGGCGCGGGCGATGCGGGCGCGGCTGGTACAGTGCGGGCCGGAAAGCTGCCTGCGTCTGTCGGGATATCGGCCGAGCGCGACGGCGGTCGTCCGGATCGGCGCGCGGGCGCTGGCGGTGGACGGTGGGCGCAAGTGGCAGGCGACGGTCCCGCTGACCGTGGCGCGGACCTGGCCGATCGCGCGGGGCTATGCGTTGCGGGTGGTCGTCGCGGATCCGGATACGCTTACGGAGCGGTCCGAGCGGGTGCTGCTGCCGCCCGGCGCGCTCGGATCGCGCAACGAGATCGCGTCGCTGGTGGTCAGCGCGCGCTGATTTCGGACGCCCGCGCGGCCGCCTTGTGCTTGTGATCGCCGGGGGGCGGTCCTACATCCTTGCAACCATGCTGCCGGAGAGCGGCAGGTTCACAATAGCAGGAGATGATGATGAAGATTGGTCTCGCGGTCTGTGCCGCAGTGTTGGCGGCGTCGCCCGCCCTTGCCGCAACCGCCGCAAATCCTTTTTCCGCCGACACCGCCGTGCTCGACCTGAGTGGGATCAACTTCGCCAGTGTCGACGGGCAGAAGCGCCTGGCGATCCGCATGGACGATGTTGCGAACAAGGTGTGCGGTCAGGGGATGAGCACGATCCACCTGGCACTTGGCGCGCAGGCCCGCGGTTGCCGTGCGGACGTGATCGCCGACATCCGTGCCCGTGTCGCCGTCGCGACCGCCGCACGTGAGCCGGCACGCGGGACGCAGCTGGCAGCACGCTGATTTTTTACGCGGGCCGCGGTCGGGCGATCTCCGCCCGGCGGCGGTCCGGTAAATGGCGTATGGCGGGCCGCGTCCCGGTGTCTAGTCTCGCCGGATGATGTCGGCGCCTTTCAGACATATCAGGCGCGGTGTGTTCGGTTCGGGCACACTTGCCGTCGCTGCATTTCTTCTGATGGCTGCGACTGGGGCCGACGTCGGGCCGCACTTCGCGCCTTGGATCGACGGCACGACAGGGGGCGAACCCGGGACGCAGGTACAGCGTATCGATGCGGACACGTTCGCGATCCGGCAATCGGTACGAACGAATTTCGAGGCGCCGTTCCTCTACCTGCTGTTCGGCCGCGACCGGGCGCTGTTGATCGACAGCGGAGCCGGCGGCCTGGCAATCCGGCCGACCGTGGACCGACTCGTCGCGGACTGGCGCGCGCGGCATGGGCAGCGGGCGATCCGGCTGATCGTCGCGCACTCGCATGGCCATGGCGATCATCATGCCGGTGACGACGAGTATCGCGACCGGCCGAATACCGTCATGGTCGGATTGAAGCCGGCAGAGGTCGCGGCGTTCTTCGGAGTCCGGGACTGGCCGCGCGGGATCGGCCATTACGAACTTGGTGGTCGGACGCTGGATATCGTGCCGACGCCGGGTCACGAGCCGGCGCATGTCATGGTCTATGATGCGCGGACGCGGCTGCTATTCTCGGGCGACATGCTGTATCCGGGGAGGCTGTACGTGCCGCGCGATCGGTTCGATGTGTTTCGCGCAAGCGCGGAACGACTGGCCGGTTTCGCCCGGACCCATCCGATCCGCGCGCTGCTAGGGGCGCATATCGAGATGACGACGACGCCCGGACAGGATTATCCGATGGAGGCTGCCGCGCATCCGTCCGAGCATGGCCTCGCGCTTGCACCGTCGGCGATCGCGGAACTGGCCGCCGCGACTGCTTCCGCCAAGACGCCGCCGGCCATCGATCGGCACCACGATTTCATCGTTTATCCGGTCGCGCCAAGGCCGGAGTGAGGTTTGTTCGTCCGAGCGAAGTCAGGGGGGTGCCGTAGCCCGTCCCGGCTTCGCTCGGAATGGATGGTTCATTTATCCTCCGTTCCATTTGGTTGCGTGGCAAGCGACGTGTCAGCGCAGTCCGGGCGTCAGTCGCCGGCCGTTCGTGGAGTGGCCCACCAGGACAGGGTATGGGCGTCGTGTGCGCTGGTCCAGATGCCGGCGGGCGTATAGCGGAGCGCGCCGCTGCCGGCCGCCTTGCCCAGGCGTGCGGTGATGGCGAGCGAGGCGGGGTCGATCACCACGAAGGTCTGGCCGGCGGTCGTCCGCAACCATACCTTGCCGCCGCCCGTGTCGATGTCGCCATATTTCAGCGTCTCGTCGACCTTGACCCGGCCGGATACCTTGGCGGTCGCGGGATCGATCCGCGCGACGGTGCCGTCGCCCTGCTCCTGCACCCAGACCGAACCCTCGCCGGCGGTCAGGAAACCGGGTTCGCGGCCGAGCGCCGTGGTCGCGACGACGCGGTTGGTGGCAGGGTCGATCTTCTGCAGGCTGCGCTGCGTGCCGCTGGCCGCCCAGAGCGATCCCATGCCGAAGGTGAGGTAGAAGCTGTCCGGATTGACCGGGATGGATGCGGTGACGGTGTTCGTCGCGGGTTCGATCCGTGCAATCATGCCTTTGGCGTCGCTCGCTACCCAGACCGATCCCGCGCCGGCGACGACGTTCAGCTCGCCCTTAGGATTGGCGATGCCGGTCGCGATCACGGCGCTGACCTTCGCGGTCTTCAGGTCGATGCGGCTGAGCGTGCTGGTCTTGCAGTCCGCGACCCACAGCGACCGGAACGCGATCGTCATCGCGCCGCAGGGATGCGCCATGGCGACCGACGCCCGCTTGCCCGCGCGGGACCAGCGTTCGACGCGCCCGACATTGGTGGCCCACACGGTGTCGCCGTCGACCGCCAGGAAATCCGCGAAGCCGGGCACCGGCATCACCTGTTCGCGCGGGTCGGCGGCGGATGCGGGGGCCGCGGCCAAGGTGCCGGCGAGCAACGCGGCGGTCCAGATCTTCATCGTCAATATCGTCTCCAAGGTTCGTGCCGCGCGTCGTGTCATGCCGATCGGGCGGAACCTTTCACCGCGCGGTCGGTCCGGCGCGCATGCAACCGGTCGATCAACGGGCGCGCCGGGAAGAGGAACTGTTCCGGGATGGTCAGCCGCCGCCGGTCGTCCTGACCCACCATTTCGGCCTCGCCCTCGCGGTAGGTGCCGAAGATGCGGTCGAGCAGGATCAGCGAATTGCCATAGTTGCAGCGCGTTTCTTCATAGCCGGTCGAATGGTGCAGGCTGTGGTTGCGGATTGTCGTGAAGACGAACGCGTACCAGCGCGGCGGATCGAAGCGCGTATTGGCATGGGCGAAGGTTGCGACCACCGCCAGGATGTTGATCGCGCAGAAGATCGCGGCCTGTGGCAGATCGAGCAGCGCGACAACGCTGAGGCTGATGAGGAACAGTTCGATCGGGTTGCCGACCGCGCCCTTCATCGCGTTGAGCTGCGTCAGGTGATGATGCGGCGCGTGCGTCGACCAGAAGAAGGACTGGTTGTGCATCAGCCGGTGGAGCCAATATTGCCCGAATTCGATCAGCAGCACGACCAGTGCGACCTGAACCAGGAACGGCAGCTGCATCGCCCAGGGGGTGCCGATCCCAAGCGCGTCCTTGGCCGCCTTCAGCGGTTCTTCGGCCAGCGTCGCGGTCGCCCAAGCGATCACGGTATAGCTGAGGATCACGTAGAAGACGTCGGTGAGGAATTCGCGTTTCGTCAGGCGCCAGCTCGAATGGCGTTCGTTCACCCATTCGAGACCCTGGATCAGCGCGGTGGTGAGCAGGGTCGCGGCCACGATCGACCAGGGGCTGGCGATCCAGCCCGCCGGGCCGAACGCCCAGAACAGCAGGATGCCGGCGACCATGACCGGTTGCACATAACTCGACAGGACTTTGTTCATCGCATCCCACCCGGTGCGGTCGGCCAGGATGCCGACATGCGTCTGCACCCTAGGTTGCGGGAACCGGGGTGGCAGGTGTGCGAATGACGTACGTCGGCGCGGTGGCGTGCGATGGTCCCGTGGTGTTTTCAGCCGCAGACGGGGCGCGGCTGCACCTCAGTCGACGGCGATCCCACGCGAGATGAGGAAGGCGCGGGCGGGGGCGAGGGCGTCGGCGTGGCGGCGCCAGCGATCGACGGCGTCACGGTAGAGCGGGCGCCGGACCTGTGCGGCGCTGGGCGTGGAGACGGGTGCGGCGTTGGCGTGGAAATCGAGGCAGGCGTCGGACCAGTCGAGGCCGCAATGGTCGAGCAGACGCGCTGTTTCGCACTGCTGGTCCGCGACGAGCGATTCGTAGCCGAGTTCGAGCACGCGGCCGGGGAGGGCGGTACGCCAGAGGGCCATCAGCCGGTCGAAGCGCTCGTAATAGGCCGCGATGTCCAGCAGGTCGTAGCTATAGTCGTAGTAGCGCGAGCCGATCGCGAACAGGTTGCGGAAGTTGGCGAGGATCGTGTCCATCGGGTTGCGGCGCAGGCAGATGATCGTCGCGTTCGGCAGCGCCCGCGCGATCAGCCCGACGTAGAAGACATTCCCCGGAAACTTGTCGACGAAGCGCGGCCGTGCGCCGGCGACATGCGAGGCGGCGCGGGCGAGATAGTCGCGGCCGATGGCGGCGAGATCGGCGCCGGCCGCGGCGTGGATCGTGTCAACGTCGAGGACAGTGCGGCTACGCGTGCCGGCGGCGGCCTTGACCGCGAGCGGCATGGCCTGGAGTTCGCCGGCGCTTTCGACGGCGGGGTGGGAGGACAGGATGCGATCGACCAGCGTCGTGCCGGTGCGCGGCATGCCGACGATGAAGATCGGTGATGCCGGCGAGGGATCCACGACCGGGGACTTAGAGATCTTCGGCCAGGCGGCGGTGACGGCGTCGAAGATCGCGGCATCGTCGGCGAAGCGGTAGGGGAGCGTGGCGCGGTGTTCGGCGTTCGCCCCGGTCAGGATCGCGAAGGCGGCGTGCGGGTCGGCGAGGTCGTCGATCTCCTTGGCGAGTGCATAGCCGAGCAGCAGTCGGTCGCGGGGCGCGCGGGCGGCCCTGCGGGTTTTCGTCAGCCGGTCGACATGGTTGCGGTCCGGCGTCTGGCGGCGCAGGCCGGCGAGCAGGTGATGGGCGCGGGCATCGGCGGGGGTGAGCGCGAGCAGGGCTTCGATCGCCTGTTCTGCCTCCTCCTGCCGCCCGACGAAGCTGAGCGCGGCGGCGTGGTTGTAGCGGAACGCGGTGTTCGCGGGGGCGAGGCGTATCGCCTCGGCGAAATGCGGGAGCGCGGCGGCGTGATCGCCGAGCCGGGCGTAGACGCAGCCCATCGTGTCGCGGCCGAGCGCGTCGGCCGGGGGTGAGGCTTCTGCGGCGGCAAGCGCGCGGGCGGCGTCCGCATCGCGCCGGACGAGCGTGTAGAGGCGGGCGAGCTGGGCGTGATATTCGCCGCGGCCGTCGCGTTCAACCGCGGTTTCGATCAGGCCGATCGCGGCGGTGACCTTGCCCAGCATGGCCGAGGCGACCCCGGCGAGGAAGTGCGCCTCGGCCGCGTCCGGAGCTTCCGTCCGCCAGCGTGTGGCGGACGCGAAGGCGTCGTCGGCATCCCCGCGGGCAAGTGTGGCGCGGATCGCGGCGGCGCGTGCGGGGATCGGCCGGTCCATGCGATTCGGGGCCTTAGCGGGTGAGCGTGGCGACGGCGATCGCCGTTGCCGACGCGCGATTTTCGACGCCCATCTTCTCGAAGATCTGTTCGAGATGCTTGTTCACGGTGCGCGGGCTGATCTCCAGGATCGCGCTGACTTCGCGGTTCTGCTTGCCGCGGCTGATCCAGAGCAGCACTTCCGCCTCGCGCGAGGTCAGCCCATGCTGGGCGGCGAGCGTCGCCTTGTCCTCGCCCTCATGGCGTTCGGCCAGCCGGAACACCCATTGGTCGGCGGCGGTGGTGCGCAGCAGGCCGGCCTCGAGCGTGCGATCGCCAGCGGCCACTGAGACACGCGCGCCGGGCGTGGGGGCGCTGGCCTGCAACGCGCGGAGTGCGCCGAGAAACGGTTCGGGCAGGCGGGCCGATGCGCAGGACCAGCCCGGGAACAGCCGTTCGAGCATCGCGCTGGCCGCCGGCGTCAGCCAGAGCGGTTCGCCGGCCCCGTCGACCGCCAGCGCCGGCCGGCCGCTCATGTCGAGCGCCAGATGGCTGCCATGTGCGACGCGCGCGGTGTTCAGGTGGACCCGGATGCGTGCGAGCAGTTCGTCGATCACGATCGGCTTGCTGACGAAATCGATCCCGCCGGCGGTCAGCCCGCGCACGACCTGGTCGGGTTCGGTCAGGCCGGTCATGAAGATGATCGGCAGGTGCTGGAACGCCGGCTGCGCCTTGATCCGCCGGGTCGTTTCGAACCCGTCGAGGTTCGGCATCACCGCGTCCATCAGGATGAGGTCGGGCGTGATCTTCTTCAGCAGATCCAGCGCCGCCAGCCCGTCGATCGCGATCAGCACGGTCATGCCGGCCTGTTCGATCGTCGTGGTCAGGAACCGCAACGCCTCGGGCGTGTCGTCGACGACCAGGACGACCGGGCGCGCCATGCCGGGAGATTCAGCGCGTTGCATGGTCGATCGTCTTCCGGAGCGAGCGCAGGTCGAGATCGTTCAGCTGGCGGCGCAGCACCGCTACCAGGGGGGCGGCATCCGGCACCGCATGGGCGAGGTCGTTCAAGGCACTTTCCATTCCGCGGACATAGCCGACGGCGGCGTAATCGTTCAGTCGGTCGAGGAACGGGAACGCTTCGGACGGCGCGGGCGGCATCGGCGTGGCGGCGGGCTGTGTTGCGTCGGTCGCGCCGCTTTCGGGGGCCTGGTCCGCTGCGTCCCAGTGCAGGTCGAGCTGGCTGCCGATCAGCGCCACCAGCGCGTCGAGTTCGACCGGCTTGGTGACGAAGGCATCGTGGCTGCTGCGGCCGTCGCCGCCGGCGTGGAACTGATGCGCGTCGGCCGAGACCATGACGATCCGGAGACGCGGTCCGTGCGCGGTGCGCAGCCGTTCGGCGACCTGCCACCCGTCGAGGCCGGGCATCTGGATGTCGAGCAGGACGATGTCGACCGGGAGGGATGCGGCGAGCGCGATCCCATCGGCCCCGTTGCACGCGGTATGGACGACGAAGCCGAGCCCGTGCAGCAGCGATTGGAGGATCGCGCGTTGGGCGGGATCGTCGTCGATTACCAGTATGGTGCGCGGTGCGCCCTGGTAGCCGATGACGCGCGCGCCCTGCGCCGCGGCGCGACCGGGTAGAACGGGCGTCGCCAGAGCGGGGGTGGGCAGCATGACGCGGAAGCGGAAGACGCTGCCGACGCCGGGCGTGCTGGTGACGGCGATATCACCGCCCAGCACATGGGCGAGCACGCGGGTGATCGCGAGGCCGAGCCCGATGCCGGGCTGCAGCTGCGCCTCGGCCGAACTGCCGCGGTCGAAGGGATCGAAGACGCGGTCCAGATCGGCCGGCGCGATGCCGATGCCGGTATCGCTGACCGCGATGTCGGCCACCTGGCTGCGATAGCGCACGGTGATGGTGACGCCGCCGTCCTGCGTATATTTGATGGCGTTCGAGCAGAGATTGATGAGGATCTGACGGAGTCGCTTCTCGTCCGTCTTGACCCGATCCGGCAGGCGGTCGTCGATGTCGAGCGTGAGCGTGAGGCCCTTGGCTGCCGCCTGGACGCGAAACATGTCGACGACGTGGCCAAGCAGGCTCCGGATATCGACGATGTCGGCGCGGATCGTCAGCACGCCGCTTTCGATGCGGGAGATTTCGAGCAGGCCCTCGACCAGATTGGTGACATGTTCGGCCGATCGGCGGATGATCGTGCCGACCGTCGCGCCGGACAGCGTGTCGTCGCGCTCGAGCAGCTGGGCGTAGCCGTAGATCACGTTGAGCGGGGAGCGGATCTCATGGCTGACCGCGACCAGATAGCGGGTCTTGGCTTCGTTGGCGGCTTCTGCCGACTCCTTGGCGCGACGGAGTTCGGCAAGGGCCGTGGCGTGCGGAGCGTCGCGCGGGGTCATGAGCCCCCCGCGCGCGACAATGTTTCGATATAGGCGCGCCAGCCGCCAAGCGCGGTGATGTCCTCTGCCCCCACGATGGCACGCGGTTCGGCCACGAAACCCTTGACGGTCGACCCGTCGGCCAGCGTGACCGATCCGATCGCAAGCGGTGCCGGCACTTCGACCACGAAGCTGCCGAACGCGGCGACATCGAGTTCATAGACCTCCACCGCGATCGCGGCGCCGGCGGCGTCGTGGATCAGCGCGGGCTTGGGCGGCGTCGAATTGGCCATCGCATAGAGTTTGTAGGTCGGTGCGGTAGTGGTGGCGGCGACCAGGCGGGCGTCGCGCGACGTCAGTTGCCAGTGGAGCGGCATGCCTTCGAGATGGGCGCCGACGACGGCGAGCTTCACGATTTCCATAGGATCCTCGATGTTCAGGGCAGGGGGTGGGGGAAGGGCGGCCGCCGCGAGATAGGCGTCGCCGGCGTCGAGCAGCGCCCGGTCGGTCCAGGCCGGGGCGATCAGCGTGATGCCGAAACCGGTGCCATTGTCGCGCCAGCCGGCAGGCAGCGCGAGGGCCGCCATGTCGAGCAGGTTCACGAAGTTGGTGTACAGCCCGAGATTGCTGTTGAGCGCGATCGGCGCGGCGCGCATTTCGGCGATGCGGTAGATGGTCGGCGTCGTCGGCAGCGCGAGCAGATCGATATCCTGCCACATCGCATCGGCAATCCGCTGGAGTTCGGCGAGCCGGTACTGGCCCCGGAACACGTCGACGCCGCTGACCGAGCGACCGTCTTCCATGATCGCGCGGACGGTAGAATCGATGGCGTCGGGGTGCGTATCGAGTAGCGGCAACGCGGCGGCGGTGCGTTCCGCGACCCATGGGCCGCCGTAGAGCAGCATCGCGGTTTCTCGCAACGGCGTCATGTCGATATCGACCAGTTCGGCACCGTCGGCCGCGAGCGTCGCCAGCGCCCGTTCGTACAGCCGTTCGGAGGCGGCATCGCCGAGGAAGACGCGCTGGTCCGGCCTTGGCACGCCGATCCGGCGGCGGGTCGTGAGCGGGTGGTCCTCACATGAGCGCGAATAGGGATCGGCGGTGTCGAAGCCGGCGACGGCGGCGTCGACCATGCGAGCATCGCCGATCGTGTGGGCGAGCACGGTGATGCAGTCGAGCGTGCGGCAGGCCGGCACCAGCCCGGCCGTGCTCCAGCGGCCCTTGGTGGGTTTCATGCCGACCAGCCCGTTGAACGCGGCGGGGACGCGGCCCGACCCTGCAGTGTCGGTGCCCAGCGCGAAGGCCACCAGCCCGGCCGCGACCGCCACCGCGGAGCCGGAGCTGGACCCGCCGCTGACATAGGCGCGGTTGAACACGCAGGCGGGCGCGCCATAAGGGCTGCGCGTGCCGTTGAGGCCGGTCGCGAACTGGTCGAGGTTGGTCTTGCCCATCGCGACCGCACCGGCCGCGACGAGACGTTCGACCACTTCCGCCGATGTGGCCGGGGTATAGGCGAAATCGGGGCAGGCGGCGGTGGTGGGCACGCCGGCGAGATCGATATTGTCCTTGATTGCGAACGGCACCCCGGCGAGCGGCAGGACCTCGCCCGCGGCGATCCGTGCGTCGACCTGCCGTGCGGCTTTCAGCACCGCGTCTTCGGCAATGCGGGTGATCCACACGGCCGGCTGGATCGCGGCATAGGCGTCGATGCGGGCGAGCGCTTCGCGGGCGACGGTCACCGCGTCGGTGCGGCCGCTGACGACGGCGGCGGCGATCGTGCCGACTTCGAACGGATCGGTCATGCCACCTCCACCGCGAGCATTGCGCCGCCGGGGGCGAGCGCTTGTTTCTCCTGCACGTAGATCCGCCGGACCGTGCCGGTGAACGGGCTTGTCACGGGGGATTCCATCTTCATCGCCTCGATGATGCCGATCGTGTCGCCCGCTGTGACGCTTGCCCCTTCGGCAACGAGCAGCTTCCACAGGCTGCCGCCGAACGGGGCCTCGACCAGTTCGCAGCCGGCGGGCAGGTCGATCTCGGCCGCGACATCCCCGCCGCCGGCGTCTTCGGTCAGCGCGGCGACGCGGTCGAACTCGCCGTTGCGCTCCCAGTCCGCGCGTTCTTCGTCGAACGCGGCCTGGCGCCGGGTCTGGAAGTCCGCGATCGACCCGGCGTTCTCGGTCAGGAAGGCGCGATAGTCCGACAGGCGGAACATCTCCTCCTCGATCCGGATCGCGCGTCGCCCGAGCGGGAAGTCGCGGCGCCATTCGGTCAGTTCGTCGTGGCTGACCGGGAAGAAGCGGATGCGGTCGAAGAAGCGCAGCAGCCAGGGTTTGCCGTCGCGGAAGGCGTCGGTCTGGCGCCAGGCGTTCCAGACCTGGATCGTGCGGCCGAACAGCTGGTAGCCGCCCGGCCCCTCCATGCCGTAGATGCACATATAGGCGCCGCCGATGCCGACGACGTTCGGCGGGGTCCAGGTGCGGGCGGGGTTGTACTTGGTGGTGACGAGCCGGTGGCGCGGGTCGATCGGGGTCGCCACCGGCGCGCCGAGATAGACGTCGCCGAGACCCATGACGAGATATTCGGCGTCGAACACGATCCGCTGGACATCGTCGATGCTGCCGAGGCCGTTCACGCGGCGGATGAATTCGATATTGTCGGGGCACCAGGGCGCGTCATCGCGGACGGACTCGATATACTTGTCGATCGTCCGGTAGATCGCCGGGTCCTTCCACGACAGCGGCAGGTAGACGACGCGCGACGGGATTTCGAAGTCGTCGAGCCCGCCGAGCCGTTCCTCGGCCGCCAGGAGGGCACCCAGCAGCGCGGCCTGGCTCAACTGGCGGCTGTCATAATGGATCTGGAGCGAGCGGATGCCGGGCGTGACGTCGATGATGCCGGTGAGTGCCGCGGCCTCGACCTCCAGCATCAGCGCGTGGACGCGGAGCCGCAGTTCGAGGTCGAGCATGATCGGGCCATATTCGACGAGCAGGTTGCGATCACCCTGCTGGCGGTAGGTGACCGCCGGGCGCACGCCCTGCGCCGGGATCGCGTGGAGGATCGGGGAACCGAGTGCGTCGCCTGCGGGAGGCTGCGTCGGTGTGCCGGAGAGCGTGGCGACGAGCCGGTCCTGCGCCTGTTCGGCCGCCACCGCCGTCGCATTGTCGACGGGCGCGAAGCGGACGGTGTCGCCGGGCGCAAGCTGGCCGACCTTCCACAGGTCCGCCTGCGCGACCACGAATGGGCAGACGAAGCCGCCGAGCGACGGGCCGTCGGGGCCGAGGATGATCGGCATGTCGCCGGTGAAATCGACCGCGCCGATCGCATAGGCATTGTCGTGGATGTTGGAGGGGTGGAGCCCCGCCTCGCCGCCGTCCTGGCGCGCCCATTGCGGCTTCGGACCGAGCAGGCGGACGCCGGTGCGGTTGGAGTTGTAGTGGACCTTCCACGCGGTTTCGCGCAGCATGGCAATGTCGTCGGGCGTGAAGAAATCGGGTGCGCCGTGCGGGCCGTAGAGGACGGCCAGCGTCCAGTCGCGGGTGATCGCCGGCTGGTCGGCGGGAGCCAGCGTTGCGGCGGGCGCGGGGGCCGGATCGCTGCGCCCAAGGTGCAGTGTGTCGCCGGTCATCACCGCGCGTCCGGCATGGCCGCCGAATTCCCCGAGCGTGAAGGCGCTGCGGCTGCCGAGGAACAGCGGCACGTCGAGCCCGCCGGCGATCGCGATATAGCCGCGCATGCCGCCGCCGGTGACGCGGCCGATCTTCAGCGCCTGGCCGGCCGCGACGGCGACGGGTTCGTAGCGGCGCACCGGCGCACCATCGAGCGTCGCGTCGAAATCGGCACCGGTCAGGCAGATCCGCGTGGCGGCGTTGAAGAGCAGCGTGGGGCCAGCGGCGGTGATCTCGAGCCCTGCTGCGCCTTCGTCATTGCCGAGCAGGCGGTTGCCGAGCCGGAAGGCGAGCGCGTCCATCGGCCCCGACGGCGGCACGCCGATGTTCCAGAGATGGAGCCGGCCAGGATAATCCTGCACCGTGGTGGACGCACCGCCGGCGAGCACGCGGATCGAGCGCGGGGTGTAGGCGATGTCCGCGAGCGCACGGGTGGAGACTGCGCCGCTGGTGAACACATCCGATCGGACCACGGTGCGCAGCCAGTCGAGATTGGTCTCGATCCCGGCGATCATCGTGCGGTCGAGCGCATCCTGCATCGCGGCCACCGCCGCGTCGCGGGTGGGGGCGGTGACGATCAACTTGGCGAGCATCGGATCATACCAGGCCGAAACCTCGGTCCCGGCGGCGATCCAGCTGTCGACGCGCGGGCCTTGCGGGAACGACACGCCGACGAGGCGGCCGGAACTCGGACGATAATCCTGCGCGGGATCCTCGGCATAGAGGCGAACCTGGATCGATGCGCCGACGGGCTTCGCCGCGTAGCCGTCGAGGAAGGCGAAGTCGCCGGCAGCACCGCGCACCATCCATTCGACGAGGTCAACGCCGGTGACCTGTTCGGTGATGCCATGTTCGACCTGGAGCCGCGTATTGACCTCCAGGAAGAAGAAGTCGTCGCGTTCGGAATCGTAGAGAAACTCGACCGTGCCCGCCGAGCGATAGGCCGCGGCGCTGGTGAGCCGGACGGCGGCGTCGATCAGCGCCTGTCGCGTGGCGGCGGGGAGCCGCGGCGCGGGCGTTTCCTCGACCACTTTCTGGTTGCGGCGCTGGAGCGAGCAGTCGCGTTCGCCGAGCGCCACGACATTCCCCGCGCCGTCGCCGAAGACCTGCACCTCGATATGGCGGGCTTGCGCGACATAGCGTTCGAGGAAGACGCCGCCGTCGCCGAAATTGCCCGCACCGAGCCGGGCGACGGTGGCGAAGCCCTCGCGGATGTCGGACTCGTCGGCGCAGACCTTCATGCCGATGCCGCCGCCGCCCGCGGTCGCCTTGAGAATGACGGGGTAGCCGATCGTGGCGGCGGCTTTGACGGCGGCGGCTTCGTCGCGCAGCAGGTCGGTGCCCGGCGCGAGCGGGACGCCCTGCGCGGCGGCGAGATCGCGCGCGGTGTGCTTCAGCCCGAAGGCGAGGATATTGTCCGGGGTCGGCCCGATGAAGGCGATGCCGCGGGCCGCGCACGCCTCGGCGAAGGCGGTGTTTTCGGAGAGAAAACCGTAGCCGGGATGAATCGCCTGCGCGCCGGTCGCCTCGGCCGCGGCCAGGATCGCTTCGACGTTGAGGTAGCTTTCGGCGGCGGGCGGGGGGCCGATGCGGACCGCCTCGTCGGCTTGCGCCACGTGCGCGGAGCCGGCGTCGGCGTCGCTGAACACCGCGACCGAGCCGACGCCCATCGCCTTCAGCGTGCGGATGATGCGGCAGGCGATCGCGCCGCGGTTCGCGATCAGGACCTTGTCGAACATCATGCCGAAACCTGCATGCGGACCGGCGTCGGGTTGAACCCGTTGCACGGATTGTTGATCTGCGGGCAGTTGGACACGACGACGATCACATCCATTTCGGCGCGCAGGTCGACGGTCAGGCCGGGCGCGGAGATGCCATCGACGATGCCGAGCGTACCGTCCGCTTCGACCGGCACGTTCATGAAGAAGTTGATGTTCGACACCATGTCGCGCTTGCCGCGACCGGCGCGGACATTGGCGTCGAGGAAATTGTCGACGCAGCTATGTTGCGCCTTGGTGTGGTGGCCGTAGCGCAGCGTGTTGGATTCGCAGGAACAGGCCCCGCCGATCGTGTCGTGATAGGCGACGTTGGTGGCAGTGATCGTCATCATCGGCCGGCCTTCGTTGGACAGCAGCACTGCGCCGGCGCGCAGGAACAGGTTGCGCTGTGCCGCGATCGTATCCTGCGCGCTGTAGCGTTCGGCATCGTCGGCGGCGGCGTACATCAGGAAATCGACCGCCTGATTACCTTCGAGATCGACGATGCGCAGCGTTTCGCCCGCGTTGATGCGGTGCATCCACGGCGCGCGCGCGGGCACGGTCTCGTCGTGGCGGATGGTGCCGGGAAGGGGTGGGGTCATGGCGATCCTCTCTTCAGCGGGCATAAAGATCTTCGGTGTTGAGGAAGGCGCGCAGGCCCTCCGGCGTGGCGGTGCGGACCGCGTCGTCCGCCGCCGCCGGGGTTCCGCGCCAGGCGGTCGCGCGCAGCGGCGTGATGGTGAAGTCGGGGCGCGGGTCGAGGACGTGGGGGCAGTTGGCCAGCACGACGATCAGCTCCATCTCCGCGCGCAGGACGAGGCTGCGGCCGGGGGCGAAGGGGCCGATCTGCGGCTCGGTCGTGCCGTCTCCGGCGATGCGGACACCCTTGAACCAGGTGATGCAGGGATGGACGTCCCTGCGGCCCAGGCCGTGCTTGGCGACGCCCAGCATGAAGCGGTCGCGCGCGTTGGGCTGCGCGCCGTAATTCTTGCCGTTGCCGTAGGCGCGGGCGTTGGACGCTTCGTTGGATGCGCCGCAGAAGGCGTCGTGCGTGGCCGCGTCGTCTTCCAGGACGGTCATCATCACGCGGCCCATGTCCGACAGCAGCAGCCGGCCCGCGGCGAGATAGCCGTTCCACTGCACCTTCAGCGTATCGGCGACGTTCAGCCGCTCGGTCGGCGTCTCCGCATTGAACAGCAGCATCGACGCGCAGGCATCGCCGGCCAGATCGATCAGCCGCAGCCGCGTGCCGCGCGCGATGCGGCGCGACGCGTAGCCGGCGGGCGCGATCGTTTCTTCCCACAGGACCTCGCCGGGTGCGTCATCGGCGGTCGCGGGCAGGGTGGGCATGGACTCGACGCGCGTGCCCGTCATCGCACGGGCATGGTCGCGGGCGCCGAACGGATCGGCGGTGCTGGTTGTCATGCGGGGTCTCCGTGTGAAAGGTCGGTGGCCGGCGCGTCGGGCAATGTCGCGGTCTTGCGGTCGAGCGGCAGATCATAGGTGACCGTCGCGCCGAACCGGTGCGGCGCATGCGGATCGTGGCGGCGCTTGTCGAAGGCGAGCACGCGGGTGCCGAGCTTGAACGCCTCGCCGATGTCGTGCGTGACCATGACGATGGTCAGGCCATGTTCGGCCCACAGCCGGGTGATGAGCGCGTGCATATCGAGCCGGATGCCAGGATCGAGCGCGCCGAACGGTTCGTCCAGCAGCAGGATGCGCGGATGCTTGACCAGCGCCTGCGCGATCGCGAGGCGTTGCTGCATGCCGCCCGACATCTGGGCCGGATAGACGTCCAGATTATGTTCCAGGCCGACCGCGGCGAGCATTTCGATCGCCGTTTCGCGGGCCGCGCGGCGTTGCGCCCCGAACAGCCGGGCGGTGAACGGTGCCTGCGCGCACTCCATCCCGAACATCACATTGCCGAGCGCCGTCAGGTGCGGGAACACCGAATAACGCTGGAACACCACGCCGCGGTCTGGACCGCATTCGGCGCGCATCACTTTGCCGTCGAGCAGCAGCTGGCCGCGCGTGGGCGCTTCCTGCCCGAGGACGAGGCGGAGGAAAGTGCTCTTGCCGGCGCCCGACGGGCCGACCACGGCGACGAAGCTGCGTTCGGCCAGTTCGAGCGACAGCCGTTCGAGCACGATCTTGTCGCCATATTCGACCCAGATGTTGCGCAGTTCCAAAAGCGCGGTCATCGGCCGGCCCCGTGCGCCCAGGGGAAGCCGCGGCGGCTCAAGAACAGTAAGAGAGCATCGGCGGCGATCGCGAGGAGCGAGATCCAGGCGACATAGGGCAGGATGATGTCCATCGCGAAATAGCGCCGGACCAGGAAGATGCGGTAACCGAGACCGACATCGGCGGCGACCGCCTCCGCCGTGATGAGGAACACCCAGGCCGGACCCATCGACAGGCGGAGCGCATCGATCAGCCGCGGCATCAGCTGCGGCAGCGCGACGCGGATCGCTAGTTGCCAGCTGTTCGCGCCCAATGTCTGCGCCTTGGTGAACTGTTCCGCGGGCAACCCGGCGACGAAGTTCGTCAGGTCGCGCGTCATGAACGGCGCGATGCCGATCGCGATCAGCGCGATCTTCGACGCCTCGTCCAGCCCCAGCAGGATGAACAGGATCGGCAGCACCGCGACGGGCGGGATGACCGCCACGACCGCGATCGTGGGGCCGAGGATCGCGCGGGCCAGCGGCATGACGCCGAGCAGCAGCCCGAGGACCAGCGCGGTGACGGTCGCGATGGCCAGCCCGATCCCGAGCCGGTACAGGCTGGCCAGCGTATCGCCGACGATCAGGATGCGATCGGTGTTGGGATCGCGATCGGTGGTGAAGGCCCGGATCGCGTCCGCCATGGCGGAGAAGGTGGGCAGCAGCTTGTCGGCGGGATTGTCCAGATGGCGCGCCTCGGACGCGACGAGATAGACGATCAGCAGCGCGAAGATCGGCAGCGCGCCCAGAACCAGCCGTGCGCCGCGACGCGGGCGGATATCGACCAGCCGCATTATCGCCGGCGTCCCGCGCTCATTGCGCGGGTCCGGGGCGGGCCGGCGATGCGTGTCGCAATGGGGTTCGGCAGCAGGGTCATCATGGTCCTATGTCATGTCGCCTGGCGCCCGGGCGCGCCGCTCCGTTCGCCGGAACCGCTGTTCCGGCGCAGTCCGTCGATCTGCGGCGCAAGGCTACAGCTTACCGTCCGCCGCGAGTTTCATGTAGGTCGGGTCGAACCGCAGCTTGACGTTCTGCGGATCGCCGAGCGTCTTGCCGCCTGCAAACCCGATGCCGATCGCGTCGACGGACTTTGCGCCCGGCCCGAACAGGCCGTTTGCGAAGCTGAAGCGCCGCACGCGGTCGGTCACGGTGATGAGGTCGGGGTTTTCGGCATAGGCCGCCGCATCCTTCGCATTGGCATAGAGATGCGTCGTCTTGAGCTGGGCGTCGAAGCTGGCGATGTCCGTGCCGGCGGCCTTGGCCATGGCGGCGCGGGCGGCGCGGCCGGCGGCGTCGTCGCGCGCCATGACCGCCATCGTTTCGTACCAGATGCCGGCAAGCGCCTTGCCGAGGTTCGGGTTCGCCTTCAGCGTCGCGGTGCTGACGTTCAGCGTGTCGAGGATCTCGTTGGGAATCTTCGAACTGTCGAACACCATCGTGGCACCCGGCGTCGCCCGGATCGTAGCGAGTTGCGGGTTCCAGGTGGCGACCGCGTTCACGCCGGCTGCGGAGAAGGCGCCGACGATATCGGCGTCGCCGGTGTTCACTGTCTTCACGTCGGTGAGCGCCAGCCCGTTCAGTTCGAGGCCGCGGGCAAGCAGGAAGTGCGACACCGAAAGTTCGACCAGCTTGACCGAGCGCCCCTTGATGTCCGCCATGGTGCGGCCGTCCTTGAGCACGACGCCATCATTGCCGTCGGAATAGTCGCCGATCAGCAGGACAGTGGTGTCCTTGCCGCCCGCCGCCGGGATGGTCAGCGCGTCCATCGTGGTGGAGACGACGCCGTCCAGCTTGCCGGCGGCATATTGGTTCACCGATTCGACATAGTCGTTGACCTGCACCAGGCGGATCTTGACGCCATATTGGTCGGCCCATTTCTTGACGATGCCGGATTGCTGGGCATAGGCCCATGGCATCCAGCCGGTGTAGATCGACCAGCCGATCGTGAAGTCCGTCTTGGCGACGGCATCCGCGTTGCCGGTGCCGGCAGGGCTGCCACCGCAGCCGGCCAGCGACATCAGGATGGCCACCGCTCCAACGCTGGCGAGCCACGATCGACTCCGCATTCCCCGTTTCCTTCGTCATTACCGGCCAGTCAGACGCGCATGATGGCGCGTCGGCGGGCCGCCCACATGAAAACCTGTCGAAGGGTCTGTCCCCTGGGCTTCGAAGGTGCCCGGCAGTGAGGCAGTGATGAAGGGTAAAAATTCTGATGCGAGGCATAGGCAGCATCTATGCCTCGCAATACGAACATGTCTCTATCAAGTCGATACAACGTCCTGTCTGGTTGGTTCGGGCCTGTCGAGAAACCTGCGTCGGCTTCTCGACCGGTTCGAACCAGGCGGCTCGGCCCGATGCGGTCGGGCCCTATGCCCTGGCCTGGGCCCGATGCCGGCGCAGGACCTCGTCCATGAACAGCTGCGTCGCGGTGTCGCGCGACGGTTCGGCACGGGCGAGCAGGAAGATGTCGTAGGATGGCTCCATATCCTTGTGGAGCAGCGGCCACAGCAGGCCCTTCGCAACGGCGTCGGCAGCAGGCAGCACAGGCAGGAAGCCGATCCCGACGCCGAGCGTGATGAGCCGGATCGTCTCGTTGATCTCCTCCGCCCGCCCGTTGACCCGGGTGCCGAGCCGGTAGCGCCGGCGCAGGCGAGTGATGGTGTCGAGTTCGTCCTCGCCGGTCAGGACGAAGCCTTCGTCCTTGAGTTCGCCGAGCCGCGCGACGCGGTGGCCGAACAGCGGGTGGTTGCGCGAGCAATAAAGCTGCTGCCGTTCCACGAACAGCGGTTCGTAGACCAGTCCGCTGCGCACGTTGCTGTCATAGCCGACGCCGATCTCCGCCTCGCCATGTTCCAGCGCGTCGAGGACGGCCCGCCAGGGCGAGACGCGGATCTCGATATGGATGTTGGGGTTGCGCCGGTGGAAGCTGGCAATCGACTGGTCGAACTCCGGCGAGGTGATCGCGGAGATCAGCTGGATGCGGACGACGCCTTCGATCCGCCGGGTCGCCTGCGCGACCTGGTGCGGGATCATGCGCGCGGCCTCGAGCATATCCTCGCACAGTGCCAGCAGCGCCGTGCCCGCGGCGGTCATCTCGACGCCGGTAGAGGAGCGCTTGAGCAACTGGACGCCGACCTGGTCCTCCAGTCGCTTCAGCGCGGCGCTGATGCTCGGCTGCTGCTTGTTCAGCCGACGGGCGGCCGCGCCGATGCCGCCGGCCCGGACGATATCGACGAAGGTACGCAACAGGTTCCAGTCGACCCGGCTGGCGAATGTCTTGTCGGGCAGGATCGCGCTATCGGCCAAACATGAAGCTCCCGGATGTCCGGAGATATCCTTTAGCCGCGCGCGGCCTGTGCGCAACATTGGGGGGGGCGGGCGCGGTACCGCATTCAGACCGTGATGACGGGAGGTCGACTATTCTCCGGATCCGCCGGCGGTCCTGTCATCCTGACGAAAGTCACGGTACGTCCGGCCCGGGATGACGACCGTGATGGTCGGACCTGGTCGAACTGGCGCCGGCCGTGACAAGCTGTCGGCGCCTCGGCTGCGCTCGACGGGTTCCGCGGCCGCGCTCGGGATGCCCCGAGGCTATGCGTCCAGCAGGCTTTTCCGGAACAGCCTTTTCACCCGGCGGCTTTCGAGGATGCGGCCGATCACGTAGAGCGCGGCGAAGATCCCTGCGAAGATATAGCCCGGCGTCGGCGACGGCTTCTTGTCGTCCTCGCCGGGTTTCTTGTCCTTCTTGGGCGGGTCGGGTGCGGGCGCGCCCAGCGCGGCGTCGATGGGGTTGAGCTTTTTGGGGGGTTTTGCGACCTCGGGCTTCTTGGGCTTCGTTTCGGCCGCCGGTTCGAAGATCTTCGGCAGGATGACGGTTGCCTGCGCGAAGCCCAGGAACAGCAGGGGGGCCAGGAAACAGAACAGCAGCGCCCGGCTGGTCAGGTGGTAGCGCAGCATCAGCCCGGCCACGTCCCGTTCGATCCGCAGGATGCCCCCGTCGAAGACCGACATCCTGTCCTGCGCCGCCTGATCCTTCTTGCGGAAGATAAGCGTGTCGGTGGTGCGATCGTGGCTGGTTCCGGCCTGGTGGAACAGCGGATCGAGCCGGTCGAAGGCGTCGTCGACCGATTGTCCGGGCGCCAGCGCCAGGCTGCCCCTGACGTGCCAGATCCAGTCGAGGAAGCGCGTGTTCACAGGATTTCCTTCGGCAGCATGACGGGCGATCGGGGCGGCGGTCATGCGGGTGCGGGACCGGTCACTCGGCAGGCATCACCGTACCCGAATGCGACCGTTCGAACCCGCGCCGCGCGCCGAACTTCGCCTTCAGCGTCTTCCAGCCTTCGGTGAAGGGGTAGACCATCGTTTCGCCGACCGACATGCGGCGCCCGCCTTCCATGCCCAGCAGTTCCGCCTCGCCATCGACGCAGGTGCCGAACATCCGGTCGATGATGATCCAGGTTCCGGAATAGTTGCTGCGGCTTGCCTCGAAATCCTGCGAATGGTGGACGCTGTGATGTTCGGTGGTGTTGAACAGGAACCGCCACCAGCGCGGCGTATTGAAGCGGACGTTGATGTGCTGGTAGGTGGCGACCGCCAGACCGAACGTGCCGGCGAGCAGCGCCGCGCGCGGCATGAAATCGAAGAACCCGCCGACGCCGAGCCCGATCAGGAAGAGTTCGACCGGGTTGCCGACCGCGCCCTTGTTGATGTTCAGCTGCGTGATGTAGTGATGCGGGGCGTGGGTCACCCAGAGCGGACCCCAGTTGTGCATCCCGCGGTGCATCCAATATTGCCCGAAATCGAACACGAACGAGATCAGGATCGCCTGCACCAGCAGGGGAAGGCCGGTGAACCAGGCAAATTTTTCCCAGTTCAGGCTGTGCTGGATCGCCTCGATCATGACGCCGTCGCCGACATAGGTATCGACCATGCGGAGCGCGGTGTAGCCGAGCCCGACGTAAAAGAGGTCCGTGGTCAGTTCCTTCCACGTCAGCCGCCAGCTTTCGTGACGCGGGGTCAGCCATTCCAGGCCGAGCAGCAGCACCTTGAAACCGACGCCGATCCAGATGGCGGTCGATGCCTTCGCGATCGAATTCGGCGCGTAGAACCAGAAGGCGATCAGTGCGAACAGCATCACCGGCTGGAACCAGGTGAAGAAAATCTGTTTCATCGGGCCGCCTTCGACCCTGGGAATATTTTCCCAGCCCACAGTGACCGGCGCCTGCGCCCCGATCACCCGCTTGCCTACGCGAACTCCGTCCATCTTGTCCCCGCGATGCGATGTGTCGATCGGAAGATGCCCGAAAAGGCGTTGCGGCATCATACGTCATCGGACGTATGCCGGGCCGGCCGGTCTTGATCTCGCTCAACCGACGCGTCTTTTTTGCAGGTCGGCCGTTACGGTCTTCTGCCTTTCCAACAGCGGGCGCCAAAGGGCGGCCGGGGGGAACGAGCTTGGGAGGACTTGCATGGTCGACAAACAGGGTACGGACGGCGCGCCGCCAAGGGCGATCCATATCGAGCGCAAGAAGGTGAACTGGCTTGCCTGGATCCTGCTGCTGCTGGGGGTTGCGGCATTGCTGTTCGCGTTGTTGCGCCACCGCGACGACGCGGCCGATGTGGCCGTGGCACCCGTTGCAACCGGCGTCGCGACACCGCCCGTTGCGGTCGAGGCGATCACGCTGCCAAATGGCCGGCGGGTCGATCTGGCACCGGCCACGTTGAACTACGACCTGCAACGCTATCTGGCGTCCGACGCGGCGGCGCCGCGGACATTCACGTTCGACAAGCTGAACTTCGACACGGCATCCGCCGCGATCCGTGCCGAAGACCGGCCGACGCTCGATGCGCTGGGCCAGATCCTGACGGCCTACCCAACCGCCAAGGTCGCGCTGATCGGCTATGCCGACGCGCGCGGTTCCGACGCCACGAACGCGACGCTGGGTGCGGCGCGCGGCAATGCCGTGATGAAGGCGCTGACCGACGGCGGGATCGCGGCGGATCGCATTTCGATCGGCACCGGTGGCGAGGCCCGGCCGGTGGCGGACAACGGGACCGCGGACGGTCAATTCGAGAACCGCCGCACCGAACTCGTCGTTACGTCCAAGTAAACCTTTTACAGGAGTCGATCCCATGACCCGTACCATCACCGCTCTGTTCGATGCCCGTAGCGATGCCGAGGCCGCCAAGGCGCGGCTGGAGCAATCGCGCGTCGATGCGGACCATATCCACATTCACGACAAGACCAGCCCCGGTTACAGCGAGGGCCAGTCGAGCCAGGCGGAGCCCGGCATCTGGGCGTCGATCAAGAATGCGTTCCTGCCCGACCAGGATCGTCATACCTACGAAGAGGGCGTGCGCCGCGGCGGCTTCCTGCTGACCGTCGATGTCAACGAAGACGCGGTGGCAGACGTGGTGCAGGTGCTGGAAGATGCCGACACCGTCGATATCGACGCACGTGCTGAGACATGGCGTTCGTCGGGCTGGAACTATGAGGCTGCCGCCGCGGTGACCGGAGCGGGTGATGGGCGGGACGCGTCGCCTTCGCGAACCTATGACGCGAATCCGGACGACACGCTGAGCGATGCGCCGTCCGTCTACAGCCGCCGCGAGACGGATCGCGGTGGATCGCGCGCGCGTTCCTATGTCAGCGAGCCCTATGTTTCGACGACCGGCGACCGGTCGCAGGGCCACGGCGTTGCCGACACGGCGAAGGGGCTGGCCGACGAAGCGATCGGCAACGGCAAGCAGGCCGTCGGCAGTGCATTCGGCAACCCCGCGCTGGAGCGGGACGGCATCGCGCAGGAGCGCAAGGGCGAAGCCGAACAGGGCAAGCCGCGCGACACGGACTACTGAGAACCAAGGCCGTGTCGGAAGGGGGCCGCTGGTGCAACGGCCCCCTTCTCGCGGTAGGCGAATCGGACCGCTGTGTGGCTCTTGCGGTCAGATCCAGTTTCGACCGTCCGGCCCCGAACAGCCATAGGGCGGCAGCTGACCCGGAAAACGCGCCTGCATCTTGTGGCAGCCCCAGCGGCGCAAGGGCGCGGGCGCATAGCCGTTCAAGGCGATGCCGACCTCGTCATACGGGCTCTCCGCATTGGCGACATACATGTACCAACGACCGCCGAAGATCACCGCGGCCGCGATGAGGCCGACGCACACGAGCTGAACCAATTTCTGCATGATACTCCCTCTTGAAACGGGGACGCTCGTGCAGCGATTGTCGGCCAATGGCAACCTTGCCGCTACGGAATGCGAGAGTTTGTAGTCGGTATTTTAAGTCTGCCGATCATTCAATCTCATTCGCGGAGAGATTGGGCGAGGATCCGAGGAACTGCGGATTGCGTCGATCGACGACGCGGTGAGCATGGGCGGCATGTTGCAGGCGCTCATCGCGCACAGCGGACGAAAAAGTCGAAATTGCTGGCAGCTGTCAGGACTCACGGCCGACGGTATACTCAGAGCGCAGGTCCGCCCGTCTGTCGGTTGGCAAGCTGTCGGCAAGAGTTGCCCGGGGCCAGCGTCGTAGCAACGGATGGTCCGGTATCGGAAGATCGGCGCCCATGCCGATGCGGGTGGCATGTCGGGGCTTCGCTACTCTGACGCGATAGGTTTTGTACATAGAAGCGACCGGACGGGATGGCGTCGTGCCCCCCGCCGAGAATGGACGGCGAGGTGGCTGATCGAGCCCAACGCGTCATGCCGTCAGGGCGTAGCGCTCCACCGTCCGTTACCCGAGGCCTGCGTCAGGCGGTGCCGCCCACCGTCAGGCCGTCGATCATCAGGGTCGGCTGACCGACGCCGGCGGGCACGGACTGGCCGCCCTTGCCGCACACGCCGACGCCTTCGTCCAGTGCCATGTCGTTGCCGATCGCGCGGACCTTGGTCAGGACCGAGGGACCGTCACCGATCAGCGTCGCGCCCTTGATCGGCGCACCCAGCTTGCCGTTTTCGATCCGGTACGCCTCGGTGCAGGTGAAGACGAACTTGCCGCTGGTGATGTCCACCTGGCCTCCGCCGAAATTGCGCGCATAGATGCCGTTCTTCGCGCGGACGATGATCTCCTCCGGGTCGTCCTGCCCGCCGAGCATGAAGGTATTGGTCATGCGCGGCATGGGCGCGTGGGCGAAGCTCTGGCGGCGGCCGTTGCCGGTGGGCGCGACGCCCATCAGCCGTGCGTTCAGCCGATCGTGGATATAGCCCTTGAGGATGCCATCCTCGATCAGCGTGTTGCACTGCGTCGGCGTGCCTTCGTCGTCGATGGTCAGCGACCCGCGACGATGCGCGATCGACCCGTCGTCGACCACGGTCACGCCGGGGGCCGCGACCCGATCACCGATCCGGCCGGCGAAGGCGGACGATCCCTTGCGGTTGAAGTCCCCTTCCAGGCCGTGGCCGATCGCCTCGTGCAGCAGCACGCCCGGCCAGCCCGCGCCGCAGACGACGGTCATTTCGCCGGCAGGTGCCGCCACCGCGTCCAGGTTGACGAGCGCACCGCGCAGCGCTTCGTCGATCGCGCGGTTCCACGTCGCCTCGCCGAACAGGTCGTCGTACAGATAGCGCCCGCCGAGCCCATGGAAGCCGCTTTCGCGCCGGCCATTCTGTTCGACCACGATCGAGACGTTCAGGCGCACCAGCGGCCGGACATCGGTGGCGACGAAGCCGTCCGGGCGGACGATCTCGACCACGCTCCACGACCCGCCGAGCCCGACCGAGACCTGCACCACGCGGGGATCGCGGGCGCGGGCGGCGGCGTCGATCCGCTGGCACAGGTCCACCTTGCGCGCGAAGGGGATCGCGGACAGCGGGTCCTGCCCGGTGTAGAGTCCCGCGTTGGTGCGGCGCGGGGGCGCGCTGCGCGGGCCGGTCGCGGGGTCGAGCAATGTCATCGTCTCGCCCGCGCGGCGGATGGCGGCGGCGCTCAGTTCGTTGGCATGCGCGAACGCCGTCGTTTCGCCCGACACGCCGCGCAGGCCGAACCCGGCCTGGGTGTTGAAATCCGCCGTCTTCAGCCGCCCGTCGTCGAAGCCGAAACTCTCCGACGCCATATATTGCAGATAGAGTTCGCCGTCGTCGCAGCCTTTCAGCGTTTCCGCGGTGAGGCGGAGCGCGGCATCGGGATCGAGCGTATCGCGGTAGAGGAAGGCGCGGGGATCGGTCTGGGTCATGGACCGGATATAGGGGGCTCAGCCGGTATGCGCATCCCCGCCGGTGCCGCCGGCCGTGCCGGAGGCGAGATCGGCAGGGCC
Organism: Sphingomonas montana; assembly: GCF_001956315.1. Lineage (GTDB taxonomy): Bacteria > Pseudomonadota > Alphaproteobacteria > Sphingomonadales > Sphingomonadaceae > Sphingomonas_R > Sphingomonas_R montana. The sequence continues at coordinate 28,662 of NZ_MOLY01000046.1, forward strand.
GCCGATCAGCACGAAACGCCGGTCGCAATAGCCGCAGTCGACAAAACCCTTCTCGTCGATCTGCAACCAGCTGCGCGGATGGCCGAGCGCGGCCCCGCCCGGTATGTCGGTCGCGCCGTCGCAGACGATGCGGGCGGTGGTCACGCGCGCGGTTTCGGGTGCGGTGTCGTTGGCGGATGCGGTCATGGCACCGCGTTACCAACCGGCGCGCGGCGCGGCAAGCGCGGCGGGCCTTATCGCGCGATCAGGACCGCGACCGCCGCCTGCGCGGTGCCGCCCTGCATCATGCCGGCCAGGAAGAAGGCGATCGTCCCCGCCGCGGCAAGCGCGCTGCGGGACCGGTGGAGGAGGACGGTGCGCAGGGTCATGACCAGCAGTATCGCCAGGGATCGTTACCGCCGCCTAAACGATCGCGGTTAACGGCCCGCGTTACGCTTCCAACACAACGCCCCGCCCGCTATGCGCGAGGGATGACAGACGCCGCCATCCGCATCCAGAATCTCTGCAAGACCTATGCGGGGGGCAAGCGCGCGCTCGATGGCGTCTCGCTCGACATTCCGCGCGGTACGATCTTCGGCCTGCTCGGGCCGAACGGCGCGGGCAAGTCGACCATGATCAACATCCTGTCCGGCATGGTGAACAAGACCAGCGGCAGCGCGGAGATCTGGGGGTTCGACATCGACGCCCACCCGCGCAACGCGAAGGCTTCGATCGGCATCGTGCCGCAGGAAATCCTGTTCGATCCGTTCTTCTCGCCCTTCGAATCGCTGGAGATCCAGGCCGGGCTCTACGGCGTGCCCAAGGCGAAACGCCGCACGATGGAACTGCTGCGCGCGGTGCATCTGGAGGACAAGGCGAACGCCTATGCCCGCACGCTGTCCGGCGGCATGAAGCGCCGGCTGCTGGTCGCCAAGGCACTGGTCCATACGCCGCCCGTGCTGGTCCTCGACGAACCGACCGCCGGCGTCGACATCGAACTGCGCCAGCAGCTCTGGGCCTATGTCCGCGAACTGAATGCCGGCGGTGTCACCGTCGTCCTCACCACCCATTATCTGGAAGAGGCCGAGGAGTTGTGCGACCGGATCGCGATCATCAACCATGGCCGCGTGATCGCCGACGAACCGACCCCGCAACTGCTGGCCCGCGCGCAGGAGAAGGTCGTGGAAGTGACCGTCGACCGTGACCTGACCGTGCCGCCGGTGGCCCCCTGCTTCGAAAAGATCGCGCTGAAGGGCGACCGTACCGTCGTCATCACCTATTCAAAGGACAAGGTGAACGCCGGCGAAGTGCTGGCCGCACTCCAGTCCGCGGGGCTGGGCATAGTCGATGTGTCCACGCGCGAGGCGGATCTCGAGGACGTATTCCTCAACCTGACACGTGCGGCCGACGCGGCTTGAATGCGAAGGCCGTGCGCGCCCTCGGCTGCGCTCGGTCGGCCCCTCGACTTCGCTCGGGACAGGCGGACTTTTGATTTCCGACCATGCCGAGCGTAGTCGAGGCACTTTCCCCGAGCGAAGCCGAGGGGCTTTGATGCAGGACCGAACAGCATGACCGACCCCCGCGCCTACGACATCGTCATCATCGGATCCGGTGCAGCGGGCCTTACCGCCGCGATCAACCTGGCGCAGCATCACCGCGTCGTCGTGCTGGCCAAGGGCGGGCTGTCGGACGGCTCCACCGCCTGGGCGCAGGGCGGGATCGCGGCGGTTCTGGAACCCGGCGACACGTTCGAATCGCATATCGAGGATACGATGGTCGCGGGCGCGGGCCTGAACGATCGCCGCACCGTGGAATATGTGATCGGCGGCGCGCCCGCCGCGATCGAGCGGCTGGCGGCACTGGGCGTGCCGTTCAACCCGGGTGAATCGGAACGCTGGCACCTGACCCGCGAAGGCGGGCACAGCCACCGCCGCATCGTCCATGTCGACGACGCGACCGGTTGGGCCGTGCAGCAGGCGCTGGAGAAGGCGGCGGCGGCGAACCCGAACATCACGCTGCTGCCCGACATGGCGGCGATCGACCTGATCAGCGGGCGGCACGGCGTGCGCTATTCCGGGGACGGGCATGTCTGGGGCGTCTACGCGCTCGACCGCGGGACCGGGCGGGTGGAGGCGTTCACCGGCCGCGCGACAATCCTGGCCACCGGCGGCGCAGGCCGCACCTACCTCTATTCCACCGCGCCGCGCGGGGCGACCGGGGACGGGATCGCGATGGCGTGGCGGGCGGGGGCCCGCGTGTCGAACATGGAATTCATGCAGTTCCACCCGACCTGCCTGTACAATCTGGAGGTCAAGAATTTCCTGATCACGGAGGCCGTGCGCGGCGAGGGGGGGCGCCTGCTGCTGCCCGGTTCGGGTCACCGCTTCATGCCCGATTTCGATCCCCGCGCCGAACTTGCGCCGCGCGACGTGGTGGCACGCGCGATCGATCACGAGATCAAGCGGCTGGGCCTCGACTATGTCCATCTCGACATCAGTCACCGCGCGCAGGAATTCGTGCGCGAACATTTCCCCAACATCCATGCCAAGCTGCTGACGCTCGGCATCGACATCACGACCCAGCCGATCCCGGTGGTCCCGGCGCAGCATTATACCTGCGGCGGCGTCCTGACCGACCTCGACGGTCGCACCGACCTGCCCGGCCTGTATGCGGCGGGCGAGGTGACGCAATCGGGACTGCACGGCGCGAACCGGCTGGCGTCCAATTCGCTGCTCGAATGCTTCGTGTTCGGCGAGGCGGCGGCCGACCATATCCATGCACACTGGGACGCGCTGCCGCTGCCGCCTGCGATCCGGCCGTGGGACGAGAGCCGCGTGTCGCATTCGGACGAGGAGGTCGTGGTCCAGCATAACTGGCGCGAGATCCGGCGCTTCATGTGGGATTTCGTCGGCATCGTCCGTACCACCAAGCGCCTCGAGCGTGCATTGCACCGCATCGAACTGCTCGCGGCCGAAACAGAAGATTATTACGGCAATTTCCGGGTGACTGCGGACCTGATCGAACTGCGCAACCTGGTCGAGGTCGCCCGGCTGATCGTCCGCTCCGCGCTCCACCGCAAGGAAAGCCGGGGGTTACACTTCACGCTCGATTATCCGGACACGCTGCCGGATGCGATCGATACGATTCTGGTGCCCTGACCTGGGCTTTCGGCCGCGATACCCGTCATCCCGGATCAAGCCCGGGATGACGATGATTATCGTATATCCGCGGTCGCCAGACGAGCGCATCGGCCCCCAACGTCGCAGTCGCCAAGCGCCGCGCGCATTGCTACATCGCCCCGGTGTCCAGCAATCACCTCTATCTCGTCGACGGGTCCGGATATATTTTCCGCGCCTATCACCGGCTGCCGCCGCTCACCAACCGCAAGGGCGAGCCGGCGGGCGCGGTCTATGGCTTCACCACCATGTTGTGGCGGCTGGTGGACGACCTGCACAAGGCGGACGGGCCGACGCATCTGGCGGTGATCCTCGACGCGTCGTCGCGCACCTTCCGCAACGACATGTACGCCGAATACAAGGCGCACCGACCACCGCCGCCGGAAGACCTCGTTCCGCAGTTCCCCGTGATCCGCGAGGCGACGCGCGCCTTTTCGGTGCCCTGCATCGAAACGGTCGGGCTGGAGGCGGACGACATCATCGCATGCTACGCCAAGGCCGCGCTCAAGGAAGGGTGGAAGGTCACGATCGTCAGTTCCGACAAGGACCTGATGCAGCTGATCGAACCCGATCTCGACATGCTCGACACGATGAACAACCGCCGGCTCGGCGCGGACTATGTGCAGGAGAAGTTCGGCGTGACGCCGGGCCAGCTGGGCGACGTGCTGGCGCTGATGGGCGATGCGGTCGACAATGTCCCCGGCGTGCCGGGCGTGGGGCCGAAGACCGCCAGCCTGCTGATCCAGGAACATGGCAATCTGGAAGCCGTGCTGGCCGCGGCGGATACGATCAAGAAGCCCAAGCTGCGCCAGTCGCTGATCGACCATGCCGATGCCGCGCGCCTCAGCCGCGAACTGGTGCGCCTCGCCTGCCACCACCCGTTGCCCGAACCGCTGGAGGATCTGGCGCTGAAGGGCATTCCGCCGGCCCCCCTGCGCGCGTTCCTGGAAGATCAGGGGTTCAAGTCGCTGCTGCTGAAGGTCACCGACGGTCATGCCATCGGTGAAGCGGTACCGCCGCCCGCCCCGGTCGCGACCGACGAACCGGCCTTCGTCCACAAGGACTATGCGTGTGTCGTCACCGAGGAGGCGCTCGACCGCTGGATCGCGGAGGCGACCGCCGTCGGCACCGTCGCGATCGATACCGAGACGGATCATATCGATTCGATGCGCGCCAACCTCGTCGGCGTGTCGATGGCGATCGCGCCGGGCAAGGCCTGCTACATCCCGATCGGCCATGTCGGCGACGGACTGCTTTCCGAAGTGCCCGCGCAGCTGCCGCGCGACGTCGTGCTGGACCGGTTGCGCCCGCTGTTCGCCGACCCGTCGGTGCTCAAGATCGGCCAGAACCTGAAATACGACCTGGTCGTGCTGCGCCGTGCGGGCGTCGACGTGACGCCCGCCGACGATACGATGATCCTGAGCTACGATCTGGACGCGGGTCTGCGCAACCACGGCATGGACGACCTGTGCAAAGTGCACCTGTCGCACGATACGATCAGCTTCAAGTCGATCTGCGGCACCGGCAAGGCGCAGATCACGTTCGACAAGGTCCCGCTGCCGCAAGCCACCGAATATGCCGCGGAGGACGCCGACGTCACGCTCCGGCTCTGGCGGCGGCTGAAACCGCGGCTGTCGGCCGAGGCCGCGACGCAGGTGTACGAGACGGTCGACCGTCCGCTGGTGACCGTCGTGGCGGAAATGGAACGCGCCGGCATCAAGGTCGACCGCGCCGAACTGTCGCGCCTGTCGAGCGAGTTCGCGACACAGATCGCCATACTGGAAACGCAGGTTCACGAGGCCGCCGGCGGTCCGTTCACGATCGGCAGCCCCAAGCAGCTCGGCGAGGTCCTGTTCGACCGCATGGGTCTGAAGGGCGGCCGCAAGGGCAAGTCGGGCGTCTATTCCACCGACGTCACCGAACTGGAACGGCTGGCGGGCGAGGGCGTGCCGATGGCGCGGCTGGTGCTGGAATGGCGGCAGCTGTCGAAGCTGAAATCGACCTATACCGATGCATTGCAGGCGCAGATCAACCCGGAAACGGGCCGCGTCCACACCAGCTTCAGCCTTGCGGTCGCGCAGACCGGGCGGCTGTCCTCGACCGACCCGAACCTGCAGAACATCCCGATCCGCACCGAGATGGGCCGGCGGATCCGCGATGCGTTCGTGGCGGAGGAGGGCAAGGTCCTGCTCGCCGCCGACTATTCGCAGATCGAACTGCGGCTGGCTGCGCACATGGCCGACGTGCCGCAACTGCGCGCCGCGTTCGCCAATGGCGACGACATCCACAGCCTGACCGCGCAGGAACTGTTCGGCGAGGTCAACCGCGACACGCGCGGCAAGGCCAAGACGATCAACTTCGCGATCCTCTACGGCATCTCCAGCTTCGGCCTCGCCGGCCGGTTGGGCACCGACCGGATCGAGGCACAGGCCATGATCGACCGCTATTTCGACCGCTTCCCCGGCGTAAAGACCTACATGGCCGACACGATCGCGGAGGTCCGCGACAAGGGCTATGTCACGACGCTGTTCGGGCGCAAGACGCACCTGCCCGGTATCCGCGGCAAAACGGTGGGCGAGCGCCAGTCGGCGGAGCGCCAGGCGGTCAATGCGCCGATCCAGGGCACGTCGGCCGACATCATCAAGCGCGCGATGGTGCGGATGGGGCCGCAACTCGAACTGGCCGGGCTGCGTACCGTACGCATGCTGTTGCAGGTCCATGACGAACTGGTGTTCGAACTCGATCCGTCCGAAGTGGAGGCCGCGTCCGCGGTGATCCGCGAGGTGATGGCCGGTGCCGCCGAACCTGCGGTGACGCTGTCCGTCCCGCTGGGCGTCGAAATCGGCACGGGCAAGAGCTGGGGCGCGGCGCATTGAACCGCCGCGACAACCAGTACGGGACGGCAGCCTACGGGATGGCGACCGGCGGTGATTGACGCCGCACCTGCCGCGAGGCCGGGCACGGACATCGAGGCGCTGGCCAAGGGCGGACGGACGAATTTCTTCGGCTTCCTGTTGCGGCTGGCGGCGCGGCTGCCGTTCCTGTTCATCGCGGGGCGCATCTACGGCACCGACGCGCTCGGCCGGTTCGCGCTGGCGACGATCATCGTGGAGTTCGCGGCGCAACTGGCGACGTTGGGGCTGAAACGCGGGCTGGCGCAGCAGCTGACCCGTGCGGACGATCGGCCGCATGTCCACATCGTCTATGATGCGATGCTGGTCGGGATGGTCGGGTCGGCCGCCGCCGCGGTGCTGCTGATCTGCCTGCCCGACCTGATGTTTCCCAACAGCCGGATCAACGGACTGGACTGGCTGCTGCCGCTGACCGTGTTCGGCTGGGCGGGGTCGGATATCGCGCTGGCGGCACTCGCCTATCGCGGTGACGTGGGTGCGACGGTCAAGGCGCGCGCGCTGGTCGAACCCTGGACGATCAGCATCGCGGCGTTCGCGCTGTCTTTCTATTCGATCCGGGACGGACTGATCCTGGCCTATGTGCTGTCGACCATCGCGGCGTTCGTCGCGTCGGTCGTGCCGCTGTGGCGCAGTTACGGCCGCCCGACCGGCTGGCGTCCGCAGCCGCGCGTGCTGGCGCGGATCGCGCGGCGCAACCTGCCGCTGGCGGGGGCGGACGCGATCGAGTGGGGGTCGCGCCGGATCGATATCTACATCCTCGGCATCTTCTTCGCCCCGCAGATCGTCGGCATCTACTGGGCGGCGCAGCAGGTCGCGTCGCTGCCGCAGAAGCTGAAGACCAGTTTCGACCCGATCCTGGGGCCGGTCATCACGCAGAATCTGGAGGACGGGAACAGGGCGGCGGTGGCGCAGCAGGTGCGGCAGGTCGGTTTCTGGATCATCGCCGCGCAGATCGGCATCGCGCTGGCGCTGGCCATCCCGGGCGAGGCGGTGATGGGCCTGATGGGGCCGAGTTTCGTGTTCGGCACCGGCGCGCTCGCCTTCCTGCTGGCGGCCGAGGCGATCGCGGCGACCGCGGCGGTCAGCGAGTCGGCACTCATTTATGTCGCGCGCTATCGCAACTTGGGCGTCTCGGTGCTGATGATTGCGGTGCAGACCGTGCTGTCCGTGCTGCTGATCTACGCGATCCGCGATGCCATGCCCTGGGCGGTGCGGGCCGGATGGGTGCCCGCAGCGGCCGATCCGCGCACCGATCCGGTGTCCGCCGCGGGCGTGGCGATCGCGCTGATGGCGGCGCTGGGCATGGCGTCGGTGGTGAAGGCGCGGATGCTGCGCCGGTTGCTGGATGCGCGGGTTTCGGGCTGGCGCTGGGCGCTGGTCCCGGCGACGCTGCTGGCGCTGGCGGTGGGCGGGCTCACCCTGCTGCTGCCGGAATGGGCGCAGCTGGCGATCGGCATCCCGCTCATCATGGCGGCATACGGCGCGGTGATCTGGTATCGCGGGTTCGGCCCGGAGGACCGGCTGCTGTTCAAGATGGGCAACAAGGCTGCCGCCCCGCTTCCCGTGACGACGCCGTAGTGTCGGGAGGCTGCCTGTTCCGGTCGGTAAGGCGCGCTCGTCAAGCCTGAGGGGAGATCCCGGCGTGCGCCGGGATGATGAGTGTTGGGTGTGGCGGGCTGTCGGACGAGCTTCAGTGCCGGAAGTGGCGCATGCCGGTGAAGACCATCGCCAGACCGGCGTCGTCCGCCGCGGCGATGACGTCGGCGTCGCGGATCGAGCCGCCCGGCTGGATCACGGCCGTGGCGCCAGCCTCCACCGCCGCCAGCAGGCCGTCGGCGAACGGGAAGAACGCGTCGGACGCGACCGCCGAACCGATCGTCAGAGGGGTGGGCCAGCCGGCCTTGTCGGCGGCGTCCTTTGCCTTCCACGCCGCGATCCGCGCGGATTCGAGCCGGTTCATCTGGCCCGCGCCGATGCCGGCGGTCTGGCTGCCGCGCGCGTAGACGATCGCGTTGGATTTCACATGCTTGGCGACGGTCCAGGCGAACAGGCAATCCGCCAGTTCGTCCGCGGTAGGCTGACGCCGGGTGACGACGGTCAGGTCCGCCGCGGCGACATGGCCCGCATCGCGCGACTGGACGAGCATGCCGCCGGCGATCGATTTCAGCATCAGCCCGTCACGCCGCGGATCGGGCAGCGTGCCGGTCAGCAGCAGGCGCAGGTTCTTCTTGCCCGCGAACACCGCGCGGGCCGCGTCGTCGGCGGCCGGGGCCACGACCACTTCGGTGAAGATGCCGCTGATCGCCTCTGCCGTGGGACCGTCGAGCGGGCGGTTGACCGCGATGATGCCGCCGAACGCGGACACGGTGTCGCACGCGAAGGCGGCGCGGTAGGCGTCGATCAGCGTATCGCCGGACGCCACGCCGCACGGATTGGCATGCTTGACGATGACCACGGTCGGCGGCCCGTCGCGAAATTCGGCGACGAGTTCCAGCGCGGCATCGGCGTCGTTATAGTTGTTGTAGCTCAGCGCCTTGCCCTGCACCTGTTCGGCCTGCGCGATGCCGGCGGCGGCGATGGCGGGCAGGTAGAGCGCGGCCTGCTGATGCGGATTTTCGCCGTAGCGCAGGTCGGCGGCCTTGCCGAGCGCGACCGTCATCGTGGCGGGCAGCGTCTCGCCCTGGTCCACCCCGGCGAACCACGCCCCGATCGCGGCATCATAGGCAGCGGTCGCAGCAAACGCCTTGGCGGCCAGCCGGCGGCGCATGTCCAGCGTCGTGCCGCCTTCGGCCGCGACCTGCGCGATCAGTTCGGGATAGTCGGCCGGGTCGGTGGCGATGGCGACGAACGCATGGTTCTTGGCCGCGGACCGCACCATCGACGGGCCGCCGATGTCGATATTCTCGATCACCTCTTCGCGGCCCGCACCCTTCGCCACGGTCTGCGCGAAGGGGTAGAGGTTCACCACCACGAGGTCGATCGCGCCGATGCCGTGCGCGTTCATCGCGGCGACATGGGCCGGATCGTCGCGCACCGCCAGCAGGCCGCCATGGACCAGCGGATGGAGCGTCTTGACGCGGCCGTCCATCATTTCCGGAAATCCGGTCAGGTCGGATACGTCGCGCACGTCTAGCCCCGCCGCGCGCAGCGCCGTGGCCGTCCCGCCGGTCGATACCAGTTCCACCCCGCGTGCCGCCAGCGCCCGGCCGAGTTCGACCAGGCCGCTCTTGTCGGACACCGACAGCAACGCACGGCGGATGGGGATGATGGTCATGGGGCAACTCCGGCTGTCATGTCAGGCGCGCGCCCCTTAGCGCGGTTTCTGACCAGATTGAACCTTCGTCATCGCCCTGCGGGCGACCGCTTCGCGGCGGGATGCTTCCAGCCCGGCGCAGCGTTGCTCGTCGGTCAGGATGCTTCGGCATCGCTTCCTCCTCACGCCTCGCGCGAACCAAAATCCCCTCCGTCCCCGGTTTCGCACCGGACTGATAATCCGGTGCGAAGCTGCGCGCGCCTGCGCGTCAGAAGCCGCGGCGGAGGGTGACGAAGAACTGGCGGGGCGCACCGGCCAGCAACGTCTGGTTGTCGCCGCGCGCGCCGAAGCCGTTGGAACCGACCGTGCCGACATAATCCTTGTCGGTCAGGTTGGTGACGCTGCCTTCGATCGCGAAGCCCTTCAGCGGGCCGGTGGTGGCGAAGGTGTAGCCGATCGTCGCGTCGAGCAGCACGCGGCCGGATACCGACTGGTCGTTTTCGAACGTGAAGAAGCGGCGCGACATGTAGTCCGCGCCGATCCGGGCGAGGAAGCGGCTGTCGTCATAGACGATCTCGCCCTTCACCATGTGGCGTGGGCTGTCGGGCACGATCTTGCCTGCGGTGGCGGTGTTGACGCTGCCGTTGGTGTTAAGCACGTCGTCGCGGAATTCAGACTTGTTGTAGGAATAGGACGCGAACAGTGCGAGCGCGGGGATGAGCTTGTACTGCGCGGTCGCTTCGAAGCCGTAGTTGCGGACGTCGCCCACATTCTGGAGCGTCGTCGGGTTGCCGATCGAGGCGACGCCGTTGACCAGCGACAGCAGGCGGTTGCTGAAATCGACATAATAGGCCGCGGCCGACGCCTGGAACCCGGCAGCGCGGACACGGCCGCCGACTTCGTAGCTGTCCGACTTCTCGGGCTTCAGCGTGTCACGGATCAGGTCGAACCCGACCTGCGTGGTGGCGAAGGGCGATCCGCCGACCGCGGCGGAGGTGAAGGCGCGCATATTCTGCGTGAAGGTGGCGAACAGTTCGGTCGAGCCGCCGAGCGCGTAGACGGCGCCGACCTGCGGCAGGAAATAGTCCTTTGCGTCGATCGTGCCCGAAGCGAGGTTGCCGACGAGCTGCTTGGCGCGGTTGGTGACCTTGTAGCCCTTCCACCCGCCGTTGAGCGTCAGCGCACCGAGTTCGAGGCGGTCGGCGACATAGTACATCGCGGTCGTCGTATCGAACTTCACGTCGAACTGCGTCGCGAAGGGGTTCGACTGGAACGACAGCGCGTTGCGCGACGGAGTCGCCTGGTTCGCGAGGCCGTAGAAGCGGCGTGCGTTGCGGAACGCGTTCGATTCGTACCAGCCGCCGACTTCGAGCCGGTTGGGCCCGGCCTCCCACGCGACATTACCGAGCGCGCCGCCGCGGGTCATGTCGTACTCGGTCGCGCGGACCGACAGGGCGGAGCCGCCCGGTGTCGGGGTGTAGGGCAGGAACCACAGGCCCTGACCGTGATTGTTGTGGAAATAGCCGGTGAGCCTGACCGACAGCGCGTCGTTCAGCCGCCCGTCGAAAGTGGCCCCGCCGAGATAGTCGCGGCGCAGGCCCGCGGCGTCGAAATAGGCGTCGTCCGCGCTCACATAAGGTGCCGGATAGTTGGTGCCGCCGCTTTGCAGCACCTGCGCGATCTGTACCGCGAGCGGGAAGTTGTTGGAGATGTTGTCGGTCCTCAGCCCCAGCCGACGGATCATGTCGAGGCTGAGATCCTGATAATCCTGCTCACGGCGGTCGGAGAAGTTGAAGAAGCCGGTGAGGCTGCCGCGGTCGCCGAGATCCTGGACGAGCTTGACGTTCGCCTGATGCTGGCGCTGTTCACCGTAGCCCTTCCATTTGTCGGTCTTCAGATAGCCGTAGCTGACATAGCCCTTGAGGCCGTTGCCGGTCAGGTCGCCGCTGTCGAGCCGGACGAAGCCGCGATAGGTCGCGTCGCTGCCGTAGGTGCCCGATGCGGCGAGATCCATGTTTTCCGACGGGTCGCGCGACGTGAACATGATCGTGCCGCCGAGATTGCCGGTGGACGCGGTGCCGAGCGCGCCGGCACCCTGCGCTACCGAGACGGCACCGGTGTTCTCGGAGATCAGCGCGCGGCTGATGTGCAGGCCGTTGCTGTTGCCGTAGCTCATGTCGCCGAGCGGCACGCCGTCGAGCGTGAAGCCGAGCTGGTTCTGGTTGAACCCGCGGATCGAGATGCGCGACGACCATTCATAGGCGCCGAACGCGTCGGCCGCCTGGAAATTGACGCCGGGCAGCTTGGCGATCGCCTTCAGCGGCGTGGTGCCGGGGGTGAGGACCGCGATGTCGCGCGCCGTGATCGTCTGGACCGAGCGCGCCTGGCCGAAGCCCAGCACGACGATTTCGCTGCCGTCGCTGCCGTCGGTGATGGAGGCGTCAGCGGGGACGTCTGCCGTGGCGGCGGCGGTCGCGACTGCCGTGTCGGCCGGTGCGTCGGCCGCCCGGGCGGTGCCCGACATGGCTAGGATGGCGGTTCCGGCAAGCAGGCAGGCGCGGCGAGCGATCATGAAAGGTCCCCTTTGAGCGCGTGTGCCGATGCATCTTTCGCGCAAGGGAGCCCTTGCCGGCGCTGCTGGTCAGGTTCGTGAAGGTTCCGCGTCGGTTCGATGACGGTGGGGGTTGGTACGATTCATTGGATGAACTTTGTTCCGTTTGGTTCGAGCCTGTCGAGAACCCTGCGCGGAGTTCTCGACAAGCTCGAACCAAACGGGGCTGGGCAAGGGGGCGCTGTTGGCCGTCTCGGCTGTGCTCGACGGGGTCCCTCGGCTGCGCTCGGAATGGACGGTTTTTGCGGGCGGTTTTCACCGCCCGCGTTCTTGCTGTGCGGTCTATCCCAGCTGGTTGATCGCGAAGGCATAGGTCTCGGCGGCTTCGCGCAGCGCGTCGAAGCGGCCGGACTTGCCGCCGTGGCCGGCGCCCATGTTGATCTTGAGGAGCAATAGAGCATCGTTCGTGCGGGTGGCGCGCAGGCGGGCGGCCCATTTGGCGGGCTCCCAATAGGTAACGCGCGGGTCGTTCAGGCCGCCGGTGATGAGCATGGGTGGATAAGCCTGCGCCCCGACATTCTCGTAAGGGGAGTAACCGTGGATCAGGTCGAACGCGGCCTTGTCGGTGATGGGGTTGCCCCATTCGGGCCATTCGCCGGGGGTGAGCGGCAGGCTTTCGTCCTGCATCGTGTTGAGCACGTCGACGAACGGCACGTCGGCGATGACCGCGCCCCAGAGGTCGGGATCGGTGTTGGCGACGACGCCCATCAGCTCGCCGCCGGCGGAGCCGCCGTTGATCGCGATGCGGCCGGGCTTGGCGAAGCCTTCGGCGATCAGGCCCTTCGCGACATCGACGAAATCGTGGAACGTGTTCCAGCGCTGCGTCGCCTTGCCCTGGAGATACCAGTCGTAGCCGAGATCGTCGCCGCCGCGGATGTGGGCGATGGCGAAGGCGAAGCCGCGGTCGAGCAGCGAGAGCCGACCGGTGGAGAAGCTGGGCGGGATGGCGTGGCCGTAGGCACCGTAGGCGTAGAGGAACAGCGGGCCGGACCCGTCGCGCGGGAAGCCGACCGGGTAGACGACCGACACCGGGATCGACGCGCCGTCGCGCGCCGGCACCATCAGCCGTTCGGTGGCGTAGCGGCTCGCGTCGTAGCCGGACGGGATCTCCTGCACCTTCAGCGTTTCGAGCGTGTCGGTGGCGGGGTCGTAGTCGAACACCGTGACGGGGGTGACCATCGAGGTGTAGCCGATCCGGTAGAGCGGCGGATCGAAGGCAGGGTTGGACCCGAGCGCGGCGGTGTAGCTCGCCTCCGGGAACGCGATACGGTGATCGTCGCCGGCGTAGGTGCGCAGCCGGATCTGGTCGAGCCCGGCGACGCGCTCGGCGATCACGAGGTGTTTCGCGAAGCTGGTGAGGCCGGTCAGGTAGACCTGGTCGGAGCCCTCGATCACCGTCGTCCACTCGCCGGGCGTCGCGGGGTCGGCGCGGGCGATGCGGAAGTTGACGTGGGTGTCGTTGGTCAGGATCCAGAGCGTGTCGTGCGCGTGGTCGACCGAATATTGCCGTTCGACCTGGCGCGGGCTGACCAGCATCGGGGCGGCGTCGAAGTCGGCAGTGGGGACGAGCCGGATCTCGTCGGTCTGGTTGTCGCCGGTGCCGATCAGCAGATATTTGCGGTCCTGCGTGCGGCCAAGACCGACGCGGAAGCCCTGGTCTGGTTCCTCGTACAGCGTCGGCGCGGCGGTGGGATCATCGCCCAGCCGGTGCGCGCGGGCGCGGAAGGTGCGCCAGTTGTCGTTGACCTCGGCATAGGCGATGCGGGTGCTGTCCGCCGACCAGACGACGCCGCCGTTCACGACGTCGCTGACCGTCTCGATATCGGTGCCGGTCGACAAGTCGCGGATTTTGAGCGTGAAGCGTTCGGCGCCGCTGGTGTCCGCGCTCCAGGCGAGCAGGCGGGTGTCCGGGCTGATCGCCAGCGTGCCGGCGCGGAAATAGTCGTGGCCGGCAGCTTCCGCGGTTTCGTCGAGGATCAGTTCGTCGGGTCCGCCGGCGACCGGGCGGCGATACCAGAGGCGGTACTGTCCGCCAGTCTGGAACGCCCACCAGTAGAGATAGTCGCCGTCGACCTGTGGGACGGACGCGTCGTCCTGCTTCAGCCGGCCCTTCATCTCCTCGAACAACGTGTCGACGAGTGTCGCGCTGGGCGCCATCGCGGCCTCGAAATAGGCGTTCTCGGCCTTGAGGTAATCGAGGATCTCGGCGTCCTCGACCTTGGGATAGCCGACGTCCTTCAGCCAGTGATACGGATCCTCGATCGTCACGCCGTGCGCGGTGGTGACGCGCGGGCGGACCGCGGCGACGGGCGGCGGCGGGAGCATCGCGCTGGTGGTGGGGGTGCTGGCCGTCGCGGTGCTGGCGGGGGACGTATCGGACAAGATGCGGTCTCGGTCTGGCTGGCGCGGGGGACCGCGCGGGACTATCTGGGCGTCAACGCTAGATAGAAGGGCGATGGGCCATGTCCACCTATGAAGACCGGTTGCGGCTGCTGCGCGACGAACTGGCGGCGCGCACGCTGGACGGGTTCGTCGTGCCGCTGACCGACGAGCATATGTCGGAATATGTCGGCGCCTATGCGCAGCGGCTGGCGTGGCTGACGGGGTTCCAGGGATCGGCCGGGGCGGCGGTGGTGCTGCCCGCGGACGCCGCGATCTTCACCGACGGACGCTATACGTTGCAGGTCCGCGCACAGGTGGACGGGGCGCACTGGTCGTATCAGCCGGTGCCGCAGACGAGCATTGCCGGCTGGCTGTCCGAACATGCGCCGGCGGGCGGGCGGATCGGCTATGATCCCTGGCTGCACACGCGCGACTGGGTGGCGCAGGCGAAGGCCGCGCTGGCGGCGCGCGGGGCCGAACTGGTGGCGGTGGAGAGCAACCCGGTGGATGCTGTGTGGCCGGACCGACCCGCGCCGTCGACCGCGCGGCTGATGGTGCACGGCGACGACCATGCCGGTCGCACGTCGGCCGACAAGCGGCAAGCGATCGCCGACTGGCTGGTGACCAAAGGTGCCGACGCGACGGTCCTGGCAGCGCTCGATTCGATCGCCTGGACGCTGAACATCCGCGGGGCCGACGTGGACCACATGCCGGTGGCGCTCGCCTTTGCCATCGTGAGCGCGGACGGGACGGCGGACCTGTTCGTGGCACCCGAGAAGATGGCCGACGACGTAGGCCAGCATCTGGGCAATGCGGTGCGCGTGCATCCGCGCGACGCCTTCGCGGATCATCTGCGGTCGCTCAGAGGCCAGCGGATCGCGGTGGACCCGGCGCAGTCGGTGGCGGCGATCTTCGCCGCGCTGGAGGCGGGCGGTGCGCAGGTGGTGGAGGCGCGCGACCCGACCGTGCTGCCGCGCGCCTGCAAGAATGCGGGCGAGATCGCCGGGCAGCGCGCGGCGCAGGCGCGCGACGGGGCGGCGGTGAGCCGGTTCCTGCACTGGCTGTCGATCGAGGCGCCGAAGGGTGGGCTGACCGAATTGTCCGCGGCCGCGAGGCTGGAGGCGTTCCGGCGCGCGGACGACCAGCTGGTCGACCTGAGTTTCGATTCGATTTCGGGGGCGGGGCCGAACGGCGCGATCTGCCACTACAAGGTCGACGAGGGCAGCAATCGGCCGATCGAGATCGACAGCCTGTACCTGATCGATTCGGGTGGGCAGTATCGCGACGGGACGACCGATATCACGCGCACGGTGGCGGTGGGGACGCCGACCGCGGAGATGCGCGACCGCTTCACGCGCGTGCTGAAGGGTCATATCGCGCTGGCCCGTGCGGTGTTCCCGGACGGGACGGTCGGCGGGCAGCTCGACGTGCTGGCGCGGCAATATCTGTGGGCGGTCGGGCTGGATTATCCGCACGGCACCGGCCATGGCGTCGGGTCCTTTCTGTCGGTGCATGAAGGCCCGCAACGGATTTCCCCGGCGTGGAGCAGCCAGTCGGGCGGGTCGGAAAGGCTGCGCGAAGGCATGATCCTGTCCAACGAGCCGGGATATTACAAGGCGGGCGAATATGGCATCCGGATCGAGAACCTGCTGCTGGTCGAACGCCGGGACATTGCGGGCGCGGAGGCGCCGATGCTGGGGTTCGAGACACTGACCTTCGCACCGATCGACCGGGCGCTGGTCGATACCAGCCTGCTCGACGCGGGCGAGCGCGGTTGGCTGGACGCGTATCATGCGGCGGTGCGCGCGGTGGTCGGGCCGCAGCTGGACGGCGCGGCGAAGGACTGGCTGGATGCAGTGACCGTGCCGCTCGGCTAGACGGAATGTCCGCTTGCATGGGGGCGGGCGGCGGGCCCATGCAAGCGGAACAGGCGTTGCGCCGCCACGGCGATCGAAAAGGACGAGACATGCGGAAACTGGCGAAGTTCGGACTGGGCCTGGCGGCGGCCGGCGGTATTGCCGCGGCGGCGTTCGCAGCGGTGTTCCCCACCCCGCCCGCGACCCCGCCGATGGCGGCCGCGGAAGCCGCGCGCAAGACGGCGTGGGATTTCAACCTGGTCGCGATCGACGGCGAACCGATGCCGATGAAGGCCTATCGCGGCAAGGTGGTACTGCTGGTCAACACCGCCAGCTTCTGCGGGTTCAAGAAGCAGTTCGCCGGTCTGCAGGCGTTGCAGAACCAATATGGCAAGGCGGGCTTCACGCTGATCGGCGTGCCGTCGGGCAGCTTCAAGGACCAGGAATATGGGTCCAACAAGGAAATCGCCGATCATTGCCAGACGACGGGGATCAAGTTCCCGATGGCGGAAAAGTCGCCCGTGGTCGGCGCCGGCGCGCTGCCGATCTACAAATGGGCGGCGGCAAAGGTCGGGGCGGACAATACGCCGCGCTGGAATTTCCACAAATATCTGATCGGGCGCGACGGCCGCCTGATCCGCGCGTTCGGCACCGCGACCGATCCGACCGATCCGGCGCTGAACGCCGCGATCATGACGGCGATCCGAGCAAAACCGGCGCGGGCGTGATTGCAGCGTAAGGACCGGTCCCGATGCTCGTCGGGACATGGCGGCCGACCTGAGTGGGCCGGTGCGGGTCGGGAAACAGGGACGGTTCGCAACCGTGATCCCGGCGCAGGTCGGGATGACGCCGTGTCTTTGGGCCACATTCGACCCAAGCGGAAATCCCGGCCTTCGCTGGGGACCACCTGGAGGGTGGCAGGTCAGGTCTGGTCCGGAACCGGCCTGTCCTCGCCGGTTTCCATGGCGGGTTCCGAAACCGGCCGCGCGCGGGCCTGGGCCTTGCGGCGGCGCAGATTGTCGCGCAGCGCCGCCGCCAGCCGCGCGGCGCGGTCCTCTTGTCCGTTGGTCATGATCGGCAGCATAGTCGGTCGGACAGTACGCAGCCAGTCCCCGGAAGGCCGCCGCAGGCGGATGCGGCAACACGGACGCTTGACGCCTGCCGCCGCCTCCGCCATAGCCCGCGTCCTGTCAGGGCCCGCCCCGACATGCTGCCGTAGCTCAGTGGTAGAGCGCATCCTTGGTAAGGCTGAGGTCGTGAGTTCAATCCTCACCGGCAGCACCACGCAGTCTTGAAAATCGCGATATTTACCCCCTCCTGGGGACGCCCCGGTGAGAATGGCGCAGTTCCGCGGCTTTTGCGGCGACTGGTTCAGCTTTTGTGGCCAGAGACGCGGGCGCACTACGGCCATATCCTGCGAGAATCAGCCACCGTCTCTGCAGGCCAGTTTGGCCGCCACAAAACTTTGTGGCAGGTCCTGGAACGGCAACGGGCGCGACTCACGACCGCGCCCGCTGGTTGGTATCATGCTGAGTGTATCAGTAGCCGAGCACTCGTTGTTGCTCCTTCCAGCACATGGGCAGTTCAGAGATCCGCATCAGTGACCTAGCGGTAAGTTCTACCGGCTGGCGACCGTGCACGATCGACGTGATGATGTCGGGCGCAAGGAAACGCAGCCGGGCAAGCCGGGTCAGATGGCTGCGGCGGATGGCGTCGCCGACACCACCGCCGGCTTGGAGATCGTCATAGGCTGCACGCCCGCTGGCAATGAGTTGGATAAGGCGCGGATCACGGGCGCTGGGGCGGGCATCTGGGGCAGCGTAGACCAGCCGCATCTCGTGCCCGCGACGCTTCAGCGACACTGCCAGCTCCATAGTGATACAGTCGTCGATGCTGCCTTCCCCGTGCGAGCAGTTCATGACGCGTGCAACAGCCGGACGCGACAGGCTGATCACCACCGCGACCTCCGTCACCGTCACGCCAACGTCGAGCAGCTCAAGGATCTGCGCAAAGCGATTAGCGTCCGCCGCATCGTCGGCAAGCAAGGAACAACGCTGACGCTGAGTATCGCTGGCTGCACCTGGAACACCAAGCTCGGCCAGGACCCGGTCTGGGTCCCGGAATAAAGTGGTGAAGCCGTCACGTACGATGGTTTCAATATCGCCCGCCGGCAGTCGCCATGCTGGCTGCTCGACGCCTGCAAGGGCACGGCTGACATAGTAGCGATAGCGCCTGCCGCCCTTGTTCGCGTGCTCGGCAGCCATCGGGCGGCCGTGACCGTCGCGAATGTGTCCTGCCAGGATACTGCGCTGCCCGCTGTGCGGTCGCGGCGCGTTGCAGTCGAGCAGCGCCTGCGATGCGGCCCAGACGTCCGGTGCGACGATCCCGACATGCTCGCCATCATAGACATTGTCACGGTGGGGTATGTGACCCGTGTAGATCACGTTGCGCAGCAGATGTGTGATGGCACCTGCAGCGAAGGGCTTGCCGCCCACGACGCGACCATCGCGCATGACGCGGCGCTTGGAACATACGCCGCGTGCTGCCAGATCATCGACAAGGCCGCGGATCGTTCCAAGCGCCTGATGGCGTTCAAAGATCATGCGAACGGTGGCCGCCTCGTCCTCGCGGACGATGAGCTTGCGCTCGACAACTTCGTAGCCGAGCGGAACGGGCCCACCCATCCACATGCCCTTCTTCTTGCTGGCCGCGATCTTGTCGCGGATCCGCTCGCCGGTAACCTCGCGCTCGAACTGGGCGAACGACAGCAGCACGTTGAGCGTCAGACGTCCCATGCTGGTCGTGGTGTTGAACGCCTGAGTCACGCTGACGAAGCTTGCCCCTGTCGCGTCCAGGATCTCGACGATCTTGGAGAAGTCGGACAGGGCGCGAGTAAGCCGGTCGACCTTGTACACGACGATGACGTCGATCCGGCCCGACGCCACGTCAGCCAGAAGCCGCTTGAGGCCAGGCCGTTCCATCGTACCGCCCGAGTAGCCGCCGTCATCATAGAGGGCAGGCGAGGGGACCCACCCCTCATGACGCTGGCTGGCAATGTAGGCAGCGCAAGCCTCGCGCTGGGCATCGAGACTGTTGAACGCCTGCTCGAGACCTTCCTCCGTCGATTTGCGGGTGTAGATGGCGCAGCGGACCTCGCGGACGGCACCGGTACCAACGGCGGCGGGGCGTGCCGTTCGCTTAGCCACGGGCGGCACCGTATACCGGCGGCGGTCCCTTCGGCTTCAGTCCGAAGAAGCGCGGACCGGACCAGCGTGCACCCGTGATGGCACGGGCAACATGGCTGAGCGATCGATAGCGCTGGTCGTCAAACAGCACGCCGTCATCCGTTACGAGCACGGCATGCATGCGACCATTCCACTCACGCATCAGCCTCGTTCCCGGCTTCAGCTGGATCGGGGGGTCGGCAAGCTGCGTCGACGGGTCCTTGGCCAGACTGTCGAGCAGACGTTCGACCGCGGCCGGCAGACCGCGCTCGGCCTGTTCCTGAACCCGGTACGCGAGCTGACGGCGTAGCAGCGAGGCAGGCAGCGACGGTATTGCCTGCCCAAATGCCGTCTCCCACGCGACATGGAGTTCCAACACCGTCATTGCGGCGATGTCGCAGATCGCATCGTCCGTCCGCATCAGGATGCCAGCGTGTAGATGGTGACGCCGTCCCGCGAGCCGCGCTCGATTGCATGACCCTTCTTGCGCAAACCTGTCAGGGCAGCACGCACCGTATGGGGCAGCCAGCCCGTCGCGGCTGTTAGTTCGGCAAGGCTGCCTCCGCCCGGCCGGCGTAGCAGCTCAATCACATAACCGATCTTGCTCGTCCGTAACGACACTGCGATGAGCGCTACTTCCTCGCTGGGACTGGACATATCGTCCGTGCCGTCGGCCAGGCTCGCGGCATCGGGCGAGACACCATCGTCCACCCCGATTGCTGCCCGACCAGCAGCCGTGATGACCAGACCAATGTAAGCCTCAGCTTCCTGCCGAACGCTTGCTGCGTTGGTGTCGACTGGCGCCTCCATAACGAGGCCGTGTTTGATGAGCGCCGGGATTACCTTGCGAACGCGTTCGTCATGGCCGCTCAAAGTCTCGGATGGTGGCAGTAGATTACCATTTTCACGCTGGGCAGCGGTGGTGAGCAGGATGAGTTGGAGGTCGTTCGGTTTGAAGATGCGGGGCATGTGGGGCTCCAGGATTATTGAAGCCGCATCGGTGCGGCTCCCACTGCCCAGAGCCCCGGGGAAGTGTGTCCGCGGGGCGGCGGTGCGCCGTGGCGACACTGCACGAACAGCAATGCTCCGAACGACGGACAAGTCGACGGGAAAGTCCGATGGCAAACAACTTTGCCGGCACCTGCGCAAAGCTGCGGGTCGACTTCCCCGCTCATTCTGTCCTGTGTGTGGTCATGCCTGACCTTACTCCCTTCGATCCAGACCGCTTGGAGCTGATCGCGCTGCTGCTTACCCGAGTCGGCATGATCATGGAGGATACAAGTGCTCTCGCTATTCAGCAGCCGCCCAGCGACCCTGCCGAACTTCGTTGTCACATCGCCAAGTTGCGTGGCCACAGCGAAACCATCATGGCGATGTTGATCGCGGCCGAGCGTTTGGTTGGTACGCCCGGCGCTGCCCCTGAAAAGCGAGCAACAATGTAAAGATTGGTGGTGAGCGGTCCGTCCGCTTTCGGGCGCTGCCGCAGGCAGAAGACCTGCTCGACGCCCTCGAGACAGGCAAGTTAGCCTGAACCAACGTCCGCTTTCACATCCCGCTCAACCCTGCACGAACGGCCGACTTTGGGTCATCACCGCCGCTCGGCTTCGGCGTAGGTTCCGATCAGATCTCCTGTCGCCACGACATGGCCTGCGGCTGCGGCAAGAAGCTGGTCGCGGGTCGCGGCAAGCGGCAGGTCGAGCTGCCGGTCCAGCGCCAACAGCTGGAAGTGGTAACGGTGCGCCCGATCGCCCTTGGGTGGACGCGGGCCGTACCAGCCGACGGTGCCACGGCTGGTCGCACCTTGCATGATCCCTTCGAGCGAGCCACCGGTCAACCGATCGCGCTCCTGCAGGCCAGCTGGCAAGCGGGTGGTGCCGGCGGGCACGTTCCAGGCGACCCAGTGGATCACCGGCTTTGCGGCTCCGTCCGGATCCTCCATCACGATCGCATAGGTCACGGCGCCTGCCACCGACGTCCAGTTCAAGGCGGGTGAGATGCCGAGTCCGTATTCGCTGTGCTCGCGCGGGATTGCGCCGTTCGCCGCGAAGGCTGCAGCGCTGACCGCGATCGACTGGTCGCCGCGTGCGCGCGTTTCCGGTCGGGCAAGCGCGAGCGGCACGCTGTTGCCGCGCGCAGCCTGCTCCAGCATCGGTGCCGCCGGGGGGGCCAGTGGTGCCGCCTGACCTGCCGCGCCCTCATGGGCGATCCGGTAGACGATGCCGTTCGCATCGTCGGACAGCAGGATCGATCCGTCGCGCAGCACGGCTACGCCGCAGGGACGACCGTAATGCCCGGTGCCGTCGCGGCTCATGAAGCCGCTCACGAAGGTTTCGACGCGCAAGGGCTGCCCTTGTACGTCGTAGCGGATACGCGCTAGTTCGTAGCCGGAAGCCGGCTTGCGGTTCCAGCTGCCACGCAGCGCGACGAAGGCGTCGCCAGCGGCGTCCGCGCCGAAGCCGCCGCCGGGATGGAACGCCCATTGCATGCCCGCCGAATGCGCGACGTGCATCAGCACAGGGTTGGTCGAGGCCGCCGCCCACTGTGCGGCGGTGAGCCCACCAGGCGGCTCGTCCTGCGGATTACGCTGGCCGTTCTCGAACACATAGGGCCAGCCGTAGCGGTGTCCGCGCTCAATCCGGTTCACTTCCTCACGCTGGAGGTCGTTGCCCAGCCAGTCGATCCCCTGGTCCCAGCCCCACAGCTCGCCGGTGCGCGGATGCCAGCCAAAGCCGATGGTGTTGCGCAGGCCCGAGGCCCACACCTCGCGCTTCTTCCCATCCAGGCTGGCACGGATCAGCGTAGCGTTCTCCTGGCTGGACTCATCACACGCGTTGCAGGTCGAGCCGGCGCTGATGTAAAGCATGTTGTCCGGCCCTACCGCGAGCGTGCGATTGAGGTGCTGGCCGGCGTCGGGCAGGTCGTCCATCAGCAATTCCACCTGGCCGATGCCGCCATCCGGGCGCAGCGGCGCGCGGAACACCTCACGCGCGGTCATGAAATACAGCTGCCCGTCGTGGATGGTGAGGCCGTGCAGGCCCGGACGGTTGACCACCACGACCGGGGCGCCATCGGCCCGCCCGTCGCCGTTAGCGTCGACCAGGCGGATGATGTCGGCCTCCGACCGGCGGCTGATGTACACCGCGCCGTTGGGCGCCACCGCGATCATGCGGCTGTTCCCGAGGTTGCTCGCCCAGACGCTGGCGCGATAGCCGCGCGGCAGCTTGAGCGAGGACGCGAAATCCGGGCTCGGTTTTAACGGCGTCAGCTCGTAGAAATGCGCATGCACCGGCCGCTTGTCGTTGTCCTCCGGGCTGCTCTGGCCGAGCGCAGGCGTCGTGGCGAGGAAAAACGCGGTAGCGAGCAGGGTGGCCTTCATGCGGAGTAATCCTTCTTGGGTCCTGCCAATAATGCGCGAGACACCGTCACGCTCCCGAAGCGTGCGGCCGACTGCCGCTTTCACGCTCGCGCCCTGTCTCGCTTGGAACCGGTTTGATTTGGCCAGTTAGGCGGCGAAGGATATGAGGAACGTGCCTGGCCGTTACCAAAAGGAAGGTCGACGGCTCTTTGCCGCCAGCCGTTGCGAGGCCTGGGACTTCAGCAACACATTTTTACCGTCATCCAATAACCTGAATGGGCGTCTAGTTGTTGGAAGCTGAAAGGGCGGCGTGGGTGTCGGATTTTGGGTCTTGCTGGCCATGCTGAAATAGCCAGTTCGCAATTCTAACGTCCGACAACGATGCAGGCCGAATCGATGGAAAATCCGGCCGGATAGAGTTCGTCGAGGGAAATTCGTCTGTTAGCAATCACCTAGTTTCTACTGGCCGCCGCGATCGTCGATCAGCCTCATCCTCAATTCTTCATTCTCAGGACCCAAGTGTGTCAGCGGCCGTTTAATGCCTATCACTTCGAGGATTTGACGATGAACTTGAACGATCTACTGCCGAGTGGCGGTATCGAAGCGCTCGCAAGCCAGCTGGGAGTGCCACCTGAGCAAGCCCGGCGCGGTGCCGAAGCACTCCTCCCTTCTGTTCTCGGCGGGATGGGGGATAACTTGGCTGGCCTTGAAACCCATGTCGACGCACTCGGCGGTGCAGAGCTTACCGAGAATGTCGTCGCCTCCGAACCGACACAGATCGACAGAGGCAATCAGCTTCTTGGCGGCATTTTCGGGTCGAAAGACGTGAGCCGTCAGGTTGCGGGCCATGCCGCTGACAGCAGCGGTCTCGACCCGGCGCTTCTGAAGCAGATGCTCCCGATCCTTGCCATGCTGGTGGCGGGCCACCTGTCGGGACGCTCCGGTGGGCAGCAGGGCGGCCTGGGCGGCATCCTGGGGTCGGTGCTTGGCGGACTGGGTGGCGGCGCTGCCGCTGGAGGCGGCGCGCTTGGCGGAGGTCTTGGCGGCGGCCTAGGAGGCATTCTCGGTTCGATACTCGGCGGCCGCCGGTAACGCCGCCCCGCGACGGAAGATCAACACTGACGGACGGGGCTGATATGCGCGGGCGGGGTTCACCGGACCCTCGACGCCCTGGCCAGTGATTACCGAGCACGGACGCTGACGCTTCCACCCTGGCAGCTACCTGACACGGTCGGATTTAGAAACGCACTGTTTCAGTTGCGTCGTCGCATATGTCCTGAGTTTCGTGACAAACGGTTATTGTAGGGATGACCACGAAGAAGCGTGCATATGCACTCGTCGAGAATTGTAACAAGCGACGCGCCAACGATGATGGCGCGTCCATTGCTCCCGGTGCGAAGATTTACGTCGTGCACGCCACTTACCGATCGATCAGTTTCATGCCCATCTCCGGGTAGCGGGCACCCTGAACGGGGATATCGGACAGGATGGCACTAAGCTTCTGCAGTTCATGAGCAGTCAGCCTGACATCGGCTCCCCCGACGTTCTCTTGAAGACGGTGCAGCTTGGTCGTGCCGGGGATCGGTACGATCCAGGGCTTCTGCGCCAGCAGCCACGCAAGAGCCACCTGCGCAGGGGTGACGCCCTTGACCTCCGCAAGCGCACCGACCTGTTCGGCCAGTTTCTGGTTCGCGGCACGCGCCTCTGCTTGGAAGCGGGGCAGCATGTTGCGGATGTCGCCTTCGGCAAAGCTCGTGCTGGTATCGATTGTCCCCGTCAGGAAGCCCTTGCCCAAAGGGCTGAACGGCACAAACCCAATACCCAGCTCCTCGAGCACCGGCAGGATCTCCGCCTCCGGATCGCGCGTAAACATCGAATATTCGCTTTGAAGCGCCGCAACCGGCTGCACGGCATGCGCCCGCCGGATCGTCTGGACGCCCGCCTCCGAAAGGCCGAAATGCCTAACCTTGCCCTCTGCGATGAGGTCGCGCACCGCGCCGGCGACTTCCTCAATCGGAACCTCGGGATCCACGCGGTGTTGGTAGAAAAGGTCAATGCGGTCGGTCTTCAGCCGCTGCAACGACTGCTCGGCAACGAAGCGGATGCGCTCCGGCCGACTATCGAGCAGGCCGGTACGCGCATTGCCATCCTTCCAGCCGAACTTAGTAGCAATCACCACTTGATCGCGGAAGGGAGCGACCGCCTCACCTACCAGTTCCTCGTTTTCGGCACCATAGGCTTCAGCCGTGTCGAAGAAGGTAACGCCCAGATCATGGGCTGCACGAATGAGCTCGATCGCGTCACCGCGCTCGGTCGCGGGGCCATAGCCGAACGACAGCCCCATGCAGCCGAAGCCGAGGGCAGATACCGCAAGTCCGTTCGTCCCAAGCGTGCGCGTGCCCATGGGTCTTCCTTTCACTGTCAGTATCGGGTGTGCGTGCCGAGCGACCACCGAGACAAAGCCACTGCTTTGTTCAGATTACCTCAGCCCCTGCGGTTAACGGTCGACCTTGCCGAGCGGACGGTCCGATCCGGCCTCATAGGGTTGCTCGAACGCCGGCGCGCCGTCCTTCAGCCAGCGGTGCCGCTGGCCGACGCCGAACGCATCGTAGGGATAGCCACCTGCCTCGGGGCGGCTGACGATTTCGAGCGCGGTCGTTGCCTCATCGTCGAGGACCAGATCGGCCGCGCCGAGATTGTCGCTGAGATGCTCGACCGTTCGTGCGCCGAAAATAGGCGCGGTAACGCCGGCGCGATCCGCCAGCCAGCTAAGTGCCACCTGCGCGGGCGTCGCACCCATCGCCTCAGCAATGCGGGTTACCGTGTCGATCGTGTCCCAATTCTGGTCGGACTTTGCGGAATCTGCGGACGTCCATTGATACAGAGGCTTCTCCGATCCTGCCCGCGTGTTCGGGGCTGGCGTGTCGCCGCGCCGATACTTGCCGCTCAAGAATCCACCGGCGAGTGGCGACCAGGGCAGGATGGCGAGATCATTATGCCGGGCCGCGGGGAGCACCTCCCATTCGGCGCGTCGTGACAGCAGGCTGTATTGCGGCTGCAGCGACACTGGCACGTGCAGACCCATTGCCTTGGCCGTCGAGACGATCAGCTGGATCTGCCAGCCCTTGAAGTTGGACAGGCCGACATAGTGGATCTTGCCGGCGCGCACCGCATCATCGAGGAACAGCAGCGTCTCTTCGACGGGCGTGTGCATGTCCGCTGCATGGAGCTGGTAGAGATCAACCGTCTCGACGCCAAGGCGCTCGAGCGATGCATCGAGCGAGCGGTGCAGGAAGCGCCGCGACAGCCCAAGGCCATTCTCGTCGGTAGGATCGCCCATCCGCCCCTTTGTCGCGAGGACAACTCGATCGGTCACGTCCTTGGGCCGCGAGGCAAACCAGCGGCCGATGATCTGCTCCGCGGCGTTGCCGGCATAGACATTGGCGGTGTCGATCAGCGTACCCCCGGCCTCGAGAAAGCCATCGAGGATCGCAAAGGCATCGTCTTCGGACGTCTCGTCACCGAAATACATCGTGCCGAGCGCCAGGCGGGAGACGACGGTGCCTGTGTTGCCGAGCTTGCGATACTTCATGGGTGCTACCTCCTTTGGGGCCAAATTGATTCCTACCGCTGCTCGACATGTGGCCTCTGCGCTTCCGCGCGATTAGAGGCGATAATCAGGATGCCCCTAGAAGGAACGCTTCTGAATGCCCCAAGCCAAGCTCGACGACATTGAGGTGTTGCTGACCGTTGCCCGGGAAGGCAGCTTCACCCGTGCCGCAGCGCTGCTCGGAGTGTCGCAATCGGCGTTGAGCCAGACGGTACGGACATTGGAGGCGCGGATCGGCATTCGCCTGCTCGATCGCACCACACGCAGCGTCGCGCCGACGGAAGCAGGAGCACGGCTACTGGAACGGGTCTCGCCCCGTCTCGAAGAGGTTCGAGCCGAGATCGCTGCACTTAGCGCGTTGAAGGAGACGCCCGCCGGCACCATTCGCATCACCGCCGACGAGCACGGTGCAAGGACTGTTCTTTGGCCGCGGCTTGTCCCCTTGTTGAAGACCTATCCCGACGTGAACGTAGAGATCGTCTCGGACTATGGCCTGACCGACATCGTAGCCGAGCGCTACGACGCTGGCGTTCGACTGGGTGAGTTGGTCGCCAAGGATATGATCGCGGTACCGATCGGACCCGAACAGCGCATGATCGTCGTCGCGGCGCCAGCGTATCTACAGGACAAGGCGGCTCCAGCAACCCCACAGGATCTTCTGACACACGCTTGCATCAATATTCGCCTGCCTACGCACGGCGGCCTGTATGCCTGGGAGTTCGAAAAAGACGGTCACGAGGTCAAGGTACGGGTCGAGGGTCAATGCGTGTTCAACACGCTCGGGCTGATCGTGGAGGCCTCGCTCGAAGGTCTGGGCCTTGCGTTCGTGCCGCAGGACGCGGCGGAGCCCCATCTGGCAGCAGGAACGCTCCGGACGGTGTTAGAGGATTGGTGCCCCTCTTATCCCGGTTACCACCTCTTCTACTCCAGCCGCCGACAGCATTCGGCCGCGTTTTCCCTGGTCGTCGACACCCTGCGATACCGTGCCGGGCATTGATAAGATCTTCTAATAGGACCATGCGGAACTTAGCGTCTAATCCAGAGAGCGCCCCCGGCTTATTGTTGCAGCGCAGTCAGGCGACCCGCCAGGATTGTGTCTGACAGCAGATGGGGTCACCAATGCGCGAACCAAATTTTGGACAGTCCAGCAGCGCAGACAGGCAGGAGCTACTGCGAACCGGAGCATTTGGCTCAGTGCTTGGTGTCATGGCAGCTGTAGGCGCCGCTCCGGCTCTCGCTCAGACAAGCCGCCCGGCAGCCCTCGAGAGTAGCACGCGTCGGGCACGGGTCAATCCGGCCACGGTGCAGGTCCTTTTCGTCGATCTGCAGACATCACTGGTTGCACAAAGCAAGACGACCCCGCCCCAAACGATCGGGACGGCAACGGGTGTTCTGGCCAAAGTGGCGCAGATCCTGAAGCTGCCAACCTTGTTCAGCGTGGTCCTGGAAGGTGAAAATCCACCGAAGTTGATCGCCCCCCTGCTACCCTACAGCAACCCGGCAAACACGTTCCTGCGCAACCCCGCCGGCGCGCTCATGGACCCGGCGACGGTTCAGGCCGTTGCTAGATCGGGCCGGCGCACCCTGGTGATCGCGGGATATGTCGCAGAAGTGGCTATCCTCCATGCCGCTCTCGATGCGATCGCAGCAGGCTACACGGTCTATTACGTCGTCGATTGCATCGGCAGCCCATCGCCTCGGACGGAAAGCGCCGCCTTTCGCGAGCTCGAACTCGCCGGTGCCGTCCCCACCTCGGTGCTCAGCCTTACGACGCGACTGGCACCGGACTTTTCTCAGCCGCCAGGCTCCGAGACCTTCGCCGCACTCAGCCCCATCCTGAAACAATAAGCCGGCTTTCCGCCGACCCACGGGGAAAACGAATGTCTTTGACGACGACCTTGCGGCACACTGTGACCGCTGCCCTTGCCTCGCTGAGCCTTCTTAACGCGGTGCCTGTTGCTGCCCAGTCCGCCCTTGATGTCGTGTCCGCTCAAGGTCCGCTGTCGGGCGTTGCCAACGATGACCTGCAAAGCTGGCTCGGCATTCCGTTCGCGACGCCGCCTGTAGGCCCCTTGCGCTGGAAACCGCCCCAGGTGATGAAGCCATGGACCGCAGTTCGGAAGGCGAACACGGTGGCGTCGAGCTGCGCGCAGAACGCCGATCTCGGTGTGTTCGCGCGCGCCGGCGGCAGCGAGGACTGCCTCTATCTCAACGTGTATCGCAGTGCGGCCGCGGCAGAGCCGGGGCAGAAGTTGCCCGTGTTCGTCTGGATCCACGGCGGTGCCATGCAGGTGGGCCAGGGGGCGGATTATGATGCGACCAAGATGGCGCTGCGCGGCAAGGCAGTCGTCGTTACGCTCAACTATCGGCTTGGCGTGTTCGGCTTCTTCGCGCAGAAGGCGCTTGACACCGAAGGGCATCCGTCCGCGAATTACGGGCTGCTGGACCAGCAGGCGGCGCTGCGCTGGATCAAGCAGAACATTGCCGCTTTTGGCGGTGATCCTACCAACGTGACGATTGCCGGCGAGTCCTCGGGCGGCAACAGCGTGATGCTCCAGATTGCGTCCCCCTCGGCCGCTGACACCTTCCAGCACGCGATCGCCATGAGCGGTGCCGGCGTGATGACGCGGCATCCGGCGTTCGGTGCTCCGCGGCCCCTCGCCGTCGCGCAGGCGCTTGGTGACAGGCTGGCGAAAGAAGTTGGGTGCGAGCAGGACACCGCTGCCTGTCTGCGTGCACTGCCGGCGAAGCGCCTGCTCGATACCCAAACCGACTACCTCCTCAACGAAGCGATCATCGATGGCACCGTGGTGCCAATGCATCCGTCGGATGCTTACCGAAGAGGGCGGATCAACCATGTCACGCTGGTCAACGGCAACACCCGCGACGAGGCCCGCTTTTTCGTGGCGCTTCCCGAGCTCGCCTCGGGCAAGGCAATGACGGCGGCTGATTACCCCGCATGGCTCGAACGCCAATATGGCGCGGCGCTCGCTTCCAAGGTCGCGCGGGAGTATCCACTCACACGCTACGACAGCGCCAGCGAAGCGTTCGCCGCGGCTGCAACCGACAGCATGTTCGCGTGCACTGGCCTCGCCCTCAACCGTTCGCTGGCCAACAAGATTCCGGTCTACGCCTATGAGTTCAGCGACGGCACGGCGCCGACCTATGTCGGCCCGACCACCTTTCCGCTGCTGGCATCGCACACCTACGAGCTGGCTTACATTTTTCCCGGCTTCCGGGGCGGGGCCGACGTGACCGTAAAGCTCAACCCGCTGCAAGAGAAACTGTCGGACCAAATGGTCGACTATTTCGCGCACGTCGGCGACCTTCCTTCCCGGACGGAATGGCCACGGTTCGACACCGATCGCGATGACGTGATGACCTTCAAGCTTCCGGGTGCCGAGCTGGTGTCCGGCAAGTTCGCAGCCTTTCACCGCTGCGGCTTCTGGGATCGCACGGGCACCTACTGAGCATTTTGGGCCAGCAGCCACCTTCCGAAAGGATACACGATGAAGTTGTTCGTTCTCGCCGGAGCGCTCGCCGCTCTTTCCACGGCGGCTTTCGCACAGGAGGTCGTTCGTGCGGGCTCGACCGAGGCAAAGCCTGGTCCGTCAGAAAACTTCACCGGTTCAGTGCGGGTGCGGCTGCTGATTAGCCCGACGGCGCCCGGACAGGCTGGGACCGCGCTCGTCGCCTTCCAGCCTGGCGCACGCAGCAACTGGCACACGCATCCTGCGGGTCAAACTTTGTACGTGACCGAAGGCTGCGGTTGGACCCAGGTCGAGGGCGGCCCGGTCACCCGCATCTGCAGGGGTGACACGATCTACGCTAAGCCAGGCGTCAAGCATTGGCACGGGGGCACGGCAATCACGGCGATGACGCACCTCGCCATCTCCGAAACCCGAGACGGCAAGAAAGTCGACTGGCTCCAGCCGGTCACGGCCGCGCAATATCGCGGGCCTGCTCGCTGACATTCCCGCTCTCGTCCGAAAGGAACATCATGCGCCTCCTGACCCTTGCCGCACTCGCCTTCGGCGCGGCGCCTGCTGCAGCCGAGCAGGTTAAGTCTGTCGCGCCCGAGCCGATGCGCCGGGTGGCACCCGCTCTGGCCGACTACACCGATCGGCTGCTGTTCGGCGATGTCTGGAAGCGGCCTGGGCTTACATGATATGGTCTGCCGATGATGTCGCGCCGTTCATTTATTATTTTGCCCGCTACGCTCGCGTGGCTGTTGAGCGCATCCCCGGCATGGACCCATTCCAGTCCGGTCACCCCCACCGTGTCCGAAATGGAAACATTCGTACGGAGCGAGTGGCCGTACTTCAGCAATCGCATTCGAACCGGGGACGCACTGGCTGTAAAGCCCAAACGGCTGACAAACGTGCCGCACACCCTTTGCCAGCCGGGATACGACGGACGCTTCTTCGAATGCGCTACTCTCGTAGTTTACGAGCTACCCAGCGGTCGCTCTCGCAGCTCGCTTGTTCGGCATGAGGTGGAGCGAGACGGGGAGGGCATGTTGCATACTGCAATCGTAATCAGCGAGCGGCCGACCCAGTTAAAGTAGGGTCTCGCTGGTCGGATACTTCGCCATGATGTAAAACTTGAATTGTGCATCATGATCGCAAAAAAATGGTGAAAGCTGGCCATGCCCGTTAAGTCGAAGTCACTGCACGAAAGTGAGCTTTGCGTACGCGCTTAAGTCGGAAAAGCATCTCTGATTATACAAACTGCGCAGACAAGGTTATGTTAATAATTAACTCGATCTATCAGAAAAGTTCTTGGATCTAAAACCTATCGTTCTATCTGGCGAAGGTTTAACTCTCAAGCGTCGCTCGATTTAAACATATCGATATAGTGCCATATACTAATGCGTATTGTCTGAAATAAATAATCTCTTAATTGTTACCTGAACTGATAATGTTCGGTTTTTTGGCCCTATCTCCTCCTCAGGCATCATGTCTAGCACGGGGTGGCCATCCGCAGCCCAGTGTATGCGCCGCAGACGCGTGTCGCGCCCGTTGCCGCCGACGCCGTCGCCCCAGGTGTGGTAGACATAAATTGGATTACCATCAGAGTCGGCAGTGAAGCTGCCATGGCCGGTGCCTTGTTCGTAGTTCAAGAAGTCATTGACGCCAGCGGGCATCGACCGGCTTTTCTGCAGCGGCGCCTTCCATTTGTGCCACGAGTCGATGTCCGTCAAATCCGCGCCCTCCTTCGCCCAGACGCCGCCAACGACGTAGGTCGGACTGACGCTTGATCCCGAATAAACTAAATGGACACGTCCGTTGTGGAACTGGGCGAACGCGCCCTCGGCCAGATGTTCCTCAAAGGACAGGTTCGGCGCGATGATCGGCCTAGGTTCGGAGAGCAGGCGCGTCGGGTTCGCCGGATTGACCTTTGCAATCCAGGTCAGCGGATCGCCTGGCGGCGCGGACGCCGTCAGGTAGCGCTGCGACCAGATGTAATAAGCCTGCCCGCCCGACACGAAGTATGACATATCGAGGCTGATATTCTTGTCCTGATCGCGGCGGCCAAGCGCAGATCGGTCGCGTTTCAGGATCGCGGCGGGCTTGGACCAGTGGGCGGGGTTGGCCGGATCGCCGCCCGGGCGCAGCTGGATGATGTGCGATTGCACCGTTGACCATAGCCCGCCTTCGTTTGACTGGTCGTCCGTCGGATTGAAGCAGGGCGCGAACAGGATGCTGAGGCGCCCCCCGATCTCATGTATTTCGGGTGCCCAATAACATCCGGCGATCATCTTGCCCTCAACCGTGCGGTCGAGCCGGGTCTTGCGGTTCAGCAAGTCTATCTCGCGCGCCCTGCCGCCATTGTCGTCGGCCAGCGCATCGATGCTATCCGCGATGCGAATTGGCAAATGCACCGAGCCGACGTTCCGGTTGTCGGTGTCGTCGGTTGCGGTGAACAGATATTTCGTCCGCCCCTTGCGGGTGTAAGCATAGATCGTCGGATCGGCGCGGTTGAAGGCGAAGATTTTCGGATAGACTTTCTGCCGGATCGTTCCGCGGACCGCAATCGTGCCGGTGCGCGCGGTGGCCAGGCGACGCAGATCGGCGGGATCCCAATCGACCGCGCGGGTCGCGGTTGAACCGTCGGAGTAATCGAGCCGGGCCCGCGCATTGATCACGGCTTGTATATTACCAGGAGTGATCGTCAGCGGATCGACCTGTGCGCGAGCGTTGACGATCCGGCCAAAACGGTTGGTCAGTGCCGCGACGATATGGCGCCCGACCGGTAGTGCACGCGCGTTCCGCACGCCAGGCATGTCCGGCGCCGGGGCGGTGATCGTCGCAACGCCACCCAAACGGGGTTGCCCGACATTTCCGGCAGAGACAATGCGCGAGCGGCGTCCACCATTTTCAGGATGGAACTGCGTGCGGGTATTTTCGGTCCGCGCCAGATCCTCGACCGTTGTCCATTGCGCAATGCTGTCATCGGTTGTCCAGGAAACGAGGTATCGCTTCTTCGTCGCGTCCCACACCGCGGTGGGCCGGTTCACGCCGGCAGTGGTGCGCAGGTCGATCAGGCCTAGCTCGGTAAAGTCCGCGGGATTTGCGGGGTCGGCTTTGAACATCAGCGCACTCGACGCCTGCGACGCGTCGGCCTTGCCCGATATCTCCGCGCGGGTCGCGATGACGCCCAGACTGCCGTCGGCAAAATAGAAGAGCGCCGGGTCGACAATGCCACGCTCCGACACCCGGTCGATGGCGATATAGTCACCCTTGGCGAACAACACGCCGTAGTTGCCGTTCATGGGCTTCGGCGTAGCATCGCCAACGGCAAGCGCGAGGTGCAGGCTGCGTGCGACAGCTGGCTGATTGGCGTCGTGGGCGTCGGTCGGCGTGCGGGCATAGGAGACGATCCGTGGCGCATCCTTACCGAGCACTTGTACGGCAAACTCCTTCACCGCGGACTTTCCGCCAGGCAAAGCGATCGTGCCGGTCAGGCGCAGCGAAAGTGGTTCTGTGCCGTCATTGACCAGCATGCCGTCCCGCAGGCCCGGCCCGTTGGCGGTCCAACTTACGCTGTATCCCTGTGGGGCCGGGAGGCGGCTGGCCGATGCGACCACTGGTGGAATTACCCAGGCATCCTTCAACTGCCGCGCCACGGCTTCGGCAGAGGGTGGCGGCGGAACCGGCGTCGCACCCCATTTTGCGACGAGCGCGTCGCGCTCCTCCGCGGTTATGGACAGCACCGATCCATGGCGCGGACGCAGCGGGAGGCGGAAGTCCGCCGGATAGGTCCATTTGATATCGCCCCGAAGCGCATTCGTTGCCAGCGGGATATAGCCGATGCCGCGATAGTGATCGACCCAAAGATAGTATTTGAAGCCGCTGGTGTCGCCCTTGTTTGCAACGAACGCACTTGGCCCCTCGACCTCCGGTGTGCCCGCCTTGCGACCGATACAGCGCGATACCACGCTCCATGCGCTAGAGCCGCCAAGTGCGCGAAGCGAGCTTGAGCGCTGGCCGATGATATCCCCCGAAGGGCAGCCGCTTGCCTCGGTCACCTTGGTGAAGCGATAATAAGCGTCGCCATCGCGAAGGACGGTTGAATCGATCATTCCGCGACTTTTGACCAGCTCGGACAGGTCCGCGGCCTTGAACCACTGCTGGGGCTGGGTGAAGGTGCGAAAGTCGCGTGTCGTGGCATACAGCATCTGCGGGCCATTGCCGTCGCCCTGCGTCCGCGCAGCGTCGGTGTAAAGGGTCGACGACCAATAGACGACATAGGCGCCGATCGACAAATCATAGGTCGCCTCCGGTGCCCAGGTCATGCCAGCATTGGGCAGGTTGACCTCGACGTGGCGCTGGCTGCCCCAGTTGATCAGATCGGTCGACTCCCAGATCTCCAGATATCGACTGCCCTGGTTGGTCGCTTCGCGCCAGCCGGTGCGTCCGGCGGAAAGATCGGTGGCAATCAGGAAGAAGCGGTCGCCTTCTGGCGAACGCATGATGAACGGGTCGCGCAGGCCCAACGTGCCGTTCGATGACGTCAGTACCGGCTGGGCGCGATTCAATTCTTTCCACTGCAGCGCGTTGTTCCCATCGGACACGGCAAAACGAAGCTTTTCGCCATCCACCGTGTCGCCACTGAAATAGACGAAGAGATAGGCCTGCTTATTTGTCAGTGTTGGCCGCGCAAGCACAGTCACGTCAATCGGCACTGTGACCGGCGAAAGACCCGGCCCGCTGACGGTGGCGGTCAGGCGGACCATGGCGTCCTGGGCGTAGCGGGTGATCGTGCCCTTCGCGATCGTGTCGCTGCCGGTTCGCCGGTCGCTGACCGAGATAACCTTCATGTTCGACGATTGCCAGGTGATCGTCACTGCCGCTGCCCCGGCGTGATCGGCCAACGCCGGTATTTCGGCGCCGTTGCGGTAAAGCGTCACGTTGCCACGAAGGGGCGCGCGGAGTGCAGGATCGTTGCGGATCGCTTTGGCGACAGCATCGCCAAGCGTTGCGGTCGGGCTGCGAGCCGCGGCGATCGGCTCCAGTGCATGGGTGGCAGCGATCGGGACAAGCATGGCGGCGCACAGCATGGCGGCGCGCAGGGGGGCGGGGAAGCGAAGCCGGCTCATTTGCGGCGCACCTGTTCGCCGATATCGCCGGTCGTGAACGGCGCGACCAATGGATCCATCGGGCGGATTGCGCTACTCGCCATGAACTCCATCCGGGCTATGACCGTCTGACGTTGATAGCCACCGCCGACGGGCAAGGCATGGCGATGGTAGGCTGCATACCAGCGGTCGGTGCCGGGGACGTTGACCACGCTATGATGCCCCGTTCCGACGGCGACGCCGTGTTTTTTCAGCACGATGAAGTCCGTGTCCGGCGACGTGATCGGCCCCATCGGCGATGCGGCCGTACCCCAGCCGACGCGGTAGTCGGGGCTGCGCGCATCATCGATCGACCACATGAAGTAATATTTGCCGTCGCGCTTAAACACGACCGGACCTTCGCGGTGGTCCCGCGCTTCGATCCCCCGTACCGGGCCGTCCAGGGTAATCATATCGCGTTTGAGTTTCACGACATTCAGCAGCTTGCCGTTGCCAAAATACAGATAAGCCTGTCCGTCGCTGTCGATAAACGGATAGGGATCGATGGTGTTGGTCTGGACGCCCATCCCCTTGGCCAGAAGCGGTTTTCCCAACGCATCGACGAACGGCCCGAGCGGTGATTTTGCCGTCGCGACACCGATATTTCCCTCGGCGCAGAAATACATGTAGTAGGAGCCGCCGCGTTCGATGACATCGGGTGCCCAGGCTTGAATCTTCGCCCATTTGAGATCGTGGGCGACATCGAGAACCATTCTCTCCTTTTTCCATTCAACGAGGTTCTTCGACGACCAGACCGAAAAGTCGGTCGTTAGCCAATTTGGTTTGTCCGATGTCAGATAGAGATAGTAGGTGTCACCGAATATCCGGATGGCCGGATCGGCGGTATAGCCCTCCAGCACCGCGGGCGGCGCGGTCGTCGTCGGCGGTGACAGTGGATCTGTCGGCAACCGATTTTTCTCCAGCGATACCGGTTTATTGACGGCGACCCGGCGGAGCACGGCCTGGTTCTTCGCTGCCCGATGGTCATTTTTGCTGAACTGACCAATGTCGCGCTCGCGGCTCCTGATTATGTGGGCATCAAGGTTTCGAAAATGCGGAGGGACGGCGGGCGGGGCCGATGCGGCTGTATTGGACTGCGCATGTGCCGGCATAAACGGGCACAATGCCAGCTTCGCTATCCCGAGCGCCACCACATGACCGGTAGAAGCACGCATTTCTGACCCCTCCGCGGCGGTACCGCACCCGCCGAGCAGGCCATTAGTCCGAGTAGTCGTTCTAGCAGTGCAAGTTTGGATTGCGAGCCCATAACCTCGCTCCCGGAAGCCGTGCCGGGTAAAGCCCTACCGGGACCGACCCTCGTTTGGAGAAGGTACTGTTCGGAGGCTGATCTTAACCGCGTTCAGTCGGAGACGGCAAATCGTCTGCGCTGTTGATGGACGCTGTCGCGCGCCTGATGGATTTCCTGAATCTCGGGTCTCTCGAGCAAGGTCTCGAGCACGCGTTCAAGATGAAGGCGCATCGCCGCGCGCGCCTGTACGGGATCGCTGCGTCTTGAGGACGGCAAGCTGGATGTCCACTTGTGGATCCGATCGAAGAGCAGGGCACTCGAATAGTGTAAGCAGATTTCTGCCAAGCCGTAGCCGTTCGATTTCACGCCGGGGGGAACGCCAAAACAGGCGAGCATACTCACGGTTAAGCTGCGATGGGCTTTCATAGCCCACGACGAAGCCCCCGCTGCTCACGGTTGTGCTGCCGACAGCATCAGGCGCCGTGTCTCCTGCAGGCGCAACTGCTTCTGATATTCCAGCGGCGTCATGTTCGTCACGGCCTGAAATGTTCGTTCAGCGACGATGCCTACATCAACGAGGCCATCGTCCGCCCGACCGCAGCTGGCATATAGGCGGCTCCGCGAAGTATATTCCGGGCGGACCTGTCGACCGCCCGGTCGACCCTGATAAAATGAGGGTATGGAGCGCCCCGGAATGTCGGCTGTCTGCTGTGGAGAGAAACAAAGGACCTCGGGAATGTCTGCTGTTGGGTCAACGACGTTAGGCTTCTGTTGGCGTCCATAACGGCACTTGTTGGTCCTGCCATAGCCCCCGCAGGAAAGCTCTCCATTCAACGGTTGTCCAAAGGCGTCCGGGGGCGGCAGGGAGGTCAGAATGGAACAGCAGTAGCGCCACCACGAGGTCATATAGCCTCGGCATCCGTGCCGCATGATCGGGATCGAGCAGCGTTCGTTTCGGGCTGAAAAGGAGGTTCGATGCTTTGAAGTCGAAGCTGCACCCAGCGAGCGGTAATTCCTTCAAGAGCTCGGCGACGGCAAGCCGCGCCAGCGTCCGCACCGATCGCTTGTCTGCGCCGGCGATTGTCATCGCATTCTCGGCCGACGCAAGGTGCGGCTCGATCCACCCGGCGTCCCACACGACCGGCTCTGCATAGGTCGCGAGAGCGCTTGCTTCCGGTGGGGCAGCCGCGTGCATCCGCCCCAGCAGACGGCCCGCGTCGGCGATTTGAACCTTCGTGACATGGTAGCCCGTGCCCGACACGAACGGATAGACCACCCACTCCTTGCCATCATCGAGCCGACGTGGGGCGGGTGGAGGTGGGCTACCGGTGCCACCACATCGACTCCCAAGTCACGCAGCACTAACAACCAACGACCGATCGCAACGCCGCCCGAATGAACCAACCCCGTGCGCTCGAGAACCCAATCGCCTCGTCTGTCCCGGAGACGCAGCACGGGCGCGTAATCGTAGAGCGACACGGGCTCGTCTGGATGATCGAAGGAGAAGGCTACCACCATTGCCCTGGCCTCCATGTCAATCACTCCCCAGACCGGTGTCGCACCGCTCTACAGTCTGACGGATCGTGATGCGAGCGCCTGCCCCCTTTTCCGGAAGGGAACGTTGAATGAGAATCCTGCCTTTGGGAGACCCCAAAGAACACTGATTTTCTCGAAACCGGTTCCCGCTTACATTTTGTCGGAACTACCTATCAGACATGGAGAACTGGGAAGGCTTCGCGTCGCTTATGTCCTGACCTTCGGACGTCGCGTATGCGCGTATCTATGTGTCTTCTTTTCGGCTCCATCACGGGGACGGGCTGTTCGGGATCAATATAGGAGTTCGCGATCATGTAATTATCGAACTTGCTTGATATGAGCCTTTTAGAAGCCCTAATGGCTCGACAGCTTTCGACAGCTTTCGACAGCTTTCGACAGCTTTCGACAGGTTGGCGACTTTGAATGCGATGCCGATGTTGATCCACGTGGGCCACGCTGCGCGGGAATAAAACTGGCCAGACCGGTAATTGACCCGGTTTGGGACGGGGTGCCGCATGGCCAGAACCGTAGGCAGCTTGGTGCCGGAGTCTGTGGATGCCAGTGGAGCGGCTCCTCGGGCGCGCCTATGACTGGTGCATTGCAAGGCGATCGTCACCGGCAAATTTGCTTTACGTCAATTACAGACTTGAGCTTCACGATATCGGACACGTCCAGCTTATTCGCCTTGGCAGTACGTTGAAGGATGCTGCCTCCACCGGGCAGTTTGTTTGCGTAGGCATAGGCAGCGTCTGCCTGCGCCCGCTTGAGCGTGACATATCGAGCCCCGGCCCTATCCAGCCGTGCCATCACGCCGGGCAACGTCACCGCTGACCAGCCACCAAGGTGCATCAGCAGGACCTGCGGAATGACGCGACCATATACGCGACGGGACACTGCCTTCATCTGGGCGATACCGTCGTCGACGCCCCGAAGATATTGGACTTTCATCGCCGCAATGCTTGTTTGGTCGCCCCTTGCGAGGCACCGGACATACGCATCGGTATAGACCCAATCGCTGAACGCGATGCTGACATCCGCAACTCTATATCTGCGGGTCTTCAGAACATCGGCGGCCGCGATGTGTCGCTCGCCCGTGCCGGCTGCCAGATTGGGAAAGCGGTAATAATGCCAGTCACGGCCTGTCATATGCTTGGCAACCATCGGCTCGCCCGCCACCACATCGGCCGTCCAGGCGGCGATGGTCTTAGCGCGATTGAGATTGAGATGGTCATAACCGTGGTTGCCGAGCGGGTAGCCTGCGTTGCGCCAGATATCTAGCACGGCCTCGCTGTCGCGATCGCCTGCGACCCTGGCGGCATTGACGAAGCCGAATGCCTCCGGGACGCCATGCGCCTAAAGCGTGGCAATGTAGGCACGCGCGATCGAGGCGCGATCGGTGTCCTGCGGCAAGGGCCCGTGCGCAGGCAGGTCATCGACGGTGATTGCGATCGCGAAGCCGTCCTGCGCGGGCGCCGATGCGGCGATTGTCGAAAGGACAAGAGCGGTCGCCAACAGAATGGCATTCTTCATCGGCAGCCCCGTCGGATCAATCCCGCCATCGCGGCGGCTAGTTTAGGACCGAGCCTTTGCTGTGCGCCGGTTGTCAGATGCAGATCGTCCGGATTACGCGCCAATCCTCTGGTGGACACGATGGCCGAGCAGGGTAAGGGGGAGCGTACCTGTTGTGCCTGGATCCTCCTCCAGCTGGGATAGCCGTCCGGATCGGTGCGCGGAGAGTCTGCTATTTGGACTATCACGATCGGCAGTTTCGCTACGCCGAGATCGTGGCGGAATGCGCCGGCCATCTCTACAAAGGCGGCGGTCCACCCAAGCGCTTCGCCGAGCGATTTCTCCGCGTCGGACTCGCCTTGATACCAAAGCAAACCCGCGAGGTGCCCGCCAGCCTCGCGGACACGTGCGACGCAGGAGCCGTACAGCGTCGCGCGATCCTGCGCCGGCTTCCAGCGTCCGATCGACGTGCCGCCCTTGGCGCAAGGGACGAGCGCGATCGGGTGCGTGGCGGTGCGCCGCATCGCGCGCGCGAAAGGCAGGCCCGGACCGACCGCCGCCTGCTTGTCGGCGGATACCGTATCGATCTGGCCGGTAGCATCGTCAAGCGGATCGAGCGCGGTACGCCAC
Source organism: Sphingomonas montana (assembly GCF_001956315.1). GTDB lineage: Bacteria > Pseudomonadota > Alphaproteobacteria > Sphingomonadales > Sphingomonadaceae > Sphingomonas_R > Sphingomonas_R montana. Next base: position 68,564 of record NZ_MOLY01000046.1, read on the forward strand.
TGCCCGTCATTGCCGTAGAGCCGGATGCGGGGATCGGCGATACGATCGCGCAGGTGCAAGTCCGTGATCGCGCCCCGACCCGACATGTTCGACTGGCCGGCAAGGACATAGACGTCGGGAGCCGCGTCGGCGAACAGCATCGCACCTGCGGCCAGCGAGGCGAAGCCGATCATCGCGCCACGGGGCCGTGGAAGTCCGCCTCGACGATCGCCAGGCGCCAGCCGGGGGCGACGGCCTCCGCACCCGTGTCGCCCGACTGCTTGGCGGTGCCGAGTTCGACGATCTTGCCAAAGGCGTCGCGGTCCTGCGTCGGCGCAGTCTGGGTGAGGCGCAGCACGCGGCCCGTGGCGGGCGGGAAGGCGACGTTGGCATAGCCGAGCTGGCGGTCGGTCTGGCCCGTCCACAGCTCCCGCCCGTCGATCGTGATTCGCAGCGGATAGGCGCGCGAACGCCAGCCGACGAGCTTCAGGTCGATCTCGCTGAGCGTCACGGGCCCGGCGAAGCGATACTCGATCCAGGCGGTGCCCGGCGCGCCGTCGCTGACCCAGTGCGTCAATTCGTTGTCGTCGGTCGATCTGACCGCGTCCGCCTGCCGCGACCCCGCCACGATGCTGGCCGGCATCACCGTCGTCCGCGTTATGCGGTACGACGGCGTGGACGGGGTCGGGCCCCGCGTGAGCAGGCCGGGCTGCGCGTCTTCGGCAAAGCTGCGCGACAGGCCGCCATCGACCTTCGCGGCGGCGACGGTCGGCAGGACGAGCGTCGCGGGTTTCAGCCCCGCCGCGGTGGCGGTCAGCCGGACCGTGCCGCGCGCCGCGCCCGCGCGCAGCAGCACGCGGTTGACGCCGCCTTCCACCGGCAGCGTCTTCGACAGGATGTAGTTATCCTCGTCGCGTGCGGTGCCGGCGGTCGGGGTGGTGCCGGGGATCGCGACTTCCGCCTTCGCGACCGTGGCGCGCGGCTTGCCGGAACTGTCGCCCTGCGCAATGCCGCCGCGCCATTCCGCGGGGCCGGCCAGCGCGAAGGCGACCTTGTCGTTCGCGGTCGGCACGCGGCGGCCCTTGGCGTCGACGACCTCGACATCGACCAGCGCGATGTCCGCGCCGTCCATCACGAACCCGCGCGGGCCGGTATGCGGCGTCAGGCGCAGCGCGAAGGGGGCGCCGACCGTTTCGACGACGGCCTGCGACGTGCGCCCGTCCGCCCCGGTCGCGACCGCGCGCAGCGTTCCCGGTTGCCACGTCACGCCGGGCCAGCCGAACAGGAAGCCGGTGGACCGCTTGCCCGGCCCGAGCGACCGGCCGTTGAGGAACAGTTCGACCCTGTCGCCGGTCGAGACGACGCTGACATCCTTCGTCGTGCCGGGCGCATAGCTCCAATGGCCGACGATGTGCGTGGCGGGGCGTTCGACATCGACCCAGCCGTTCCACATCACCTGGTGCGCGAAATAGCCCTCCTTGGGGATCCGCACCGCGTCGACCTCGCCCGAGCGGCGGTAGTTGTTGTCGCCGCGATAATGGGTGTTGCTGTCGGACCAGATGATGTTCACCCCGCCCGAACTCACGCGCCGGCCGGTGCCCGGGCGGATGCGGTAATAGTCCCACCAGCGGCGGACGTCCTCGGCCGCCTGGCTGTCCTGGTTACGATTATAGTCGGGCGCGTCGGCGTGGAACGGCGGGGTCTGCGCATCCTGGTACAGCCGTGCGGCCTCGTCGCGGCAATATTCCATCGCCCACATCGGGATATGCGCGCTCTTGTTAATGTACAGCATCTCGCCGCCATATTCGGCGACCTTGCTGTCGAGCATCTCGCGCGATCCGATCGCACGTCCGCCGTTCGGGTCATACTGGTCGCGGATTGCCTTCATCTCGGCCATGTGCGGCTCGCTGATGCTCTCGTTTCCGCTTTCGTAGAACAGTATCGACGGGTTGTTGCGGTTGTACACGATGGCGCTGCGCATCTGTTCCTTGCGCTGGTCCCACCGGCGGCCCTCGACATCATGTTCGGCGTCGCCCGCGGGCATCGCCTGCGGCAGGCCGACGCGGTCCGCGGATTCGATGTCCTGCTTGGATGGCGTGATGTGCATCCAGCGGACCAGGTTGCCGCCGCTTTCGACCATCTGCGCGTTGGAGAAATCGCTGATCCAGGGCGGGATCGAGACGCCGACGGCGGGCCATTCGTTAGAGGTGCGCTGCGCATAGCCGTGGACCTGCATGACGCGCCCGTTGAGCCGGATCATGCCGTCGCTGAACCCGGTGGACCGGAAACCGGTGAGCGTATCGACGGCGTCGAGGACCTTGCCCTTCTCGACCAGGCTGGTCGTCACGCGGTACAGATAGCCATAGCCCCAGCTCCAGAAATGGAGGTCGGCCAAGCGGGCCTTCGCGGTCAGCACGCGGGTTTCGCCCGGTGCCAGGGTAACGCTGCCCCCGTCGAGCCGGCCGACCAGCTTGCCGTCGCGGTCGCGGATCTCCGCTCGGTAGGAGAGGGTGCGCGGGGTCGCTTCCGCGTTGCGGACCTGCGTTTCGGCGTGGACGACCGCGGTGCGGCCCGGAATGTCGAAATCGTCGGCCCAGACATATTGGCCGGTCGTGCCGAGGTCCGCGAACAGCGGCAGCGTCTGGTAGGTGGACGGCGTCAGGTGCAGCCGCACGTTGCGCGTGATGCCGCCGTAATTCACGTTGAAGTTGCGGTCGTTCCACTGGAAACCGCTGCCGGTCGCCCGTTCCTTGTAACGCCAGTCATTGTCCACGCGCACCGCGATAACGTTCTCGCCGGGTTTCAGCGCGCTGGAAATGTCCGTGCCGAACGCCATCGCGCCGCTTTCGGACAGCGCGACCGAGCGGCCGTTGACCCAGACCTCGGCGGCCTGGCGCACGCCTTCGAATTCGAGGAACGCCTTGCCCGCGGCCGCGGCCGACGGCGCGGTGAAGCGCTTGCGATACCAGATGATGCCGGTCGACAGGTTCTTGATGTCGCGCGCGAACGCCTCGCCTTCGTTGAACGCGTTGGGCAGCGTGACCGCGGTCCAGCCGCGATCGTCGAACGCGGGCTGTTCCGCGCCGGGCTGCTCGCCGGTCGTCATCTGCCAGCCGGGGTTGAGGTTGTAGGTTTGGCGTGCCGAGGCGACGACGCGCGATGCATCATGCGCCTGTGCGGGCTGGGTGGCGAGGAGGAGGACGGCGGTGGCCGCGAGGAGGTGCGCGCGCATGTTCATCCTTCGATATTATGAGGTACTGCACCGCGCGCGTGCGCGATACCGCGTTCGAGCCCGCGCAGTTCGGCGAGCCCGCGCATCCGCCCGAGAAGCGGATAACCCGGGTTTCCGGCGCGGATCATGTCGTCCAGGATGCGGTGGCCGTGGTCGGGCCGCATCGGGATGCTGCGCTTTTCGCGCAGCGACAGGTCGTGGACCGCTGCGACGATCGCCGCCATGCCGGCATCCCCTTCGAGATGCGCGGCCTCGTGGAATGTCCGGTAACCCTCGCGTTGGACCGAGCGGAGATGGAGGAAGCCGATCCGATCGCCCAGCCGTTCGACGATGCCGGGCAGGTCATTGTCCGCGCGCACGCCCAGCGACCCGGCGCAGAAGCACAGGCCGTTCGAGCGGTTGGGCACATGGGCGAACAGCGCCGCCAGATCGGCCTCGGTGCTCACCACGCGGGGCAGGCCGAAGATCGCGAAGGGCGGGTCGTCGGGATGGACGACGAGCCGGATGCCGAGTTCGTCGGCGACCGGGCAGACGGCCCGGAGGAATGCGACGTGGTGGGCGCGCAGCCGGTCCGCATCGATATCGGCATAGCTTGCGATGGCGGCGGCCAATGCGGCGGAGCTGAAGCTTCCCTCGCTACCGGGCAGCCCCGCGATGATCGTGCGTTCGAGCGCGTGGCGCTGGTCCGGCGACATCGTGGCGAAGCGTGCGGCCGCCCGCTTGCGCACGTCGGGGGCATAGTCGCGGTCGGCGTTCGGACGTTTCAGGATGTGCAGATCGTAGACCGCGACCGCAGCCCATTCGAAACGCAGCGCGCGCGCATCATCCGCCAGCCGCCAGTCGAGATCGGTGCGCGTCCAGTCGAGCAGGGGCATGAAATTATAGGTGACGACGGTGATGCCGTGCGCCGCGAGGTTGCGCAGGCTTTCGCGATACGCATCGATCAGCGCCGCGCAGTCCGCACCGCCGGTCTTGATCCCTTCATGCACGGGCAGGCTTTCGACGACGGTCCAGTCCAGCCCCGCCGCCACGATCATCGCCTTTCGCGCGGCGATCGCGTCGCGGCTCCACACCGCGCCGTTCGGCACGTCGTGCAACGCGGTGACGATGCCGGTCGCGCCGGATTGGCGGATTTCGGCGAGCTGCACCGGATCGGCGGGGCCGAACCAGCGCATGGTCTGGGTCATCAGCATCCCCGCACGCCGTGATATCTCCGACAGACCGAACATGGTCGTTGCGACATACTCACCATCCTCACGGTCACCTCACGGATGTCGGGCGCAACATTGGCCTGACCTGTTGCGCCTTGACTGTCGATCAATAGGTATAGGACAGCCGGACCCCGCCATAGCGCCGGAAGTCGCGCGGCAGATACCCCTGGAGCGCGGTCGCGCCATAGGAGCCGGAGACGTTGTTGTAGAGATAGCGATACTGCTTATCGAACAGGTTGTTGACGAAACCGGTCACCGCCCATGTGCGGTCATGATTGCGAAGGCCGAGCTGCATGTTGACCATCGTATAGCCCGGCACCCGGGTCAGCGGATCGCGCGAATATTGGCTGCTCTGATAGGTCGCAGCGCCGGACGTGACGGCCTCCAGATCGGATCCGCCCAGGCTGTGCCAATATTCGTAGTTGGCGGTCAGTTTCCACTTCGGCGCCTGTGCGGCGCGCGTGCCGCTCAGGTCCTGCCGGGGCGGCGTGCCGACGCAGCCCTGTGCCGCGGTCTGCAACGCGTAGCAGGGTGCGCCGACGAACGAGGAATAGACCGCGTCCAGATAGGTGCCCGACGCGCCGATCGACAGGTTGTTGACCGGACGGAAGGCGGTTTCGACCTCGATACCGCGGGTGCGGACCCGGCCGACATTGGTAAGGCGGAAATTCTGCGTGCCGTCGGGCAGGATGTCCACCGCCTGCGCCTGGAAATTCCGGAACTTGGAATCGAACAGGGTGACGTTGAAGGTGGCGCGCCGTTCGAAGAATTGCGAACGGACCCCCAGCTCCCAGTCGGTCGACGTTTCCGGCTTCACCGGGCCGCCATCGGCGCGCAGCTGGTTGAAACCCGTCGAGATGTCATAGGCCTGGCCCTTGTGGCCGGTCGCATAGGTCAGGAACGCGGTGATGTCGGGCGCCAGCTTCTGCTGGATGCCCAGCTTGTAGGTCCCGAAATAATCGACCGAATCCCCACTGAAGCTCCGGTTGGCGACCAGATCGTTATAGACATAGTCGATCTTCTCGCGGCTGTAGCGGCTGCCCGCGATCAGCGTGGTTGTGGGCAGGATGTCATATTCGAGCTGGCCGAAGCCCGAAATCTGCTCGCTGCCGTTCGACGCCGCCCAGCGCGCGACCGAGAAAAGCGGCCCGCGGGTGAAGGTGCGATCGAAGTTGGTCGAGTTGAAGAACAGGCCCAGCGTATAGCGCAACCGGTCGGTACCCGGCGAGATCAGGCGCAGTTCCTGGCTGAACTGTTCGGTGCCGAAATCGCCGATCTGGCGATTGTCGTAGTTCGGGATCGCCGAGTCGTCATTGTCGAGCCGGTCGTGCGAATTATACTTGTCATGCGCGGTGATCGACATGAGCGTCGGGCCGCCGGTGTCGTACGATACGCGCAGCGACTGCGCGAAATCATTATACGTATTGCCCGACGGGAAGTTGGTATAGACGTCGCTGTTCTGCGGGCCGACGACGATGCCGGGCGCGAACACCGCGGGTGTATAGACGCGGTTGCCGCGGAGGATCGCGTTGGGCGCGAGCTGGATGAACGGCCGTGCGCTGGTGCTGCGACCGTCCTGATAATCGATGCCGAGATCGATCTGCAGCGCGCTGGTCGGCCGCCAGCGAAATTTCTGGCGCGCCGAGAAATAGCGGCGACCGTTGACCTTGTCCCCGGTCGCCAGATTGTTCGAATTGCCGGCGAAGTCGTCGAAACTGACGTTCGTTCGGAAGCCGAGGTTTGAGGTGATCGGCCCGGAAAGCGTCAGGCCGACCTGCTGTTCGTTATCGGTGGTGAGCATCGTGCGAGCCGTCGCGGTGAACGTGGTGGTCGGGCCTTTCGTCACGATATTGATCAGGCCGGCCGACGCGGATTTGCCGTAGAGCGTGGTTTGCGGGCCGCGCAGCACTTCGATGCGCTCGAGATCGTTGAGGTCGGTGAAGGCGCGCGCTTGGAACGCCAGCGGCACGTCGTCGAGGACGATCGCGACGCTCGGTTCGACGCCGGGGCTGAACGCCAGCGTGCCGATGCCGCGGATCGAGATGTTGGCGTTGGCCGGCGTTTCGGCGGGGCGGATGATAAGCGACGGCGCGACGCGGTTGAGGTCGTTGAAATCGACCACATTGTTGGCGCGCAGCTGCTGTTCGCCCACGACCTGAACCGACAGCGGCACATCCTGTATATTCTGTTCCCGCTTCTGTGCGGTGACGACGATGTCGGTCGAGTCGGGGTCCGTCGGCGTTGTCTGGGCGACGGTCGTGGGCGCCGCCCGTGGTTCGCCAGCGGCCGTATTCGGTACCGCCTGCGCGATGGCTATTCCCGAGTACCCCAGGCCACAGGTTGCCAGCAACAGCGCTATCTTGGTCCGCATCGCTCATCCCACTTTGTAATTGTCCTGACCAAAATGTGACAAACATCAGGCCAATGCAAGCATTGTTTGGCGGGCGGCGGCTTGTGGTGGTAGCGGCGACACGATAGGTTTGGGTATGATTTCGACCTCGCCCAGCATCCGAACCTATGCCCGCGTGTCGGCCAACCTGCAGGAGCGGATTTCGTGCGGGGAATATGGGATCGGCGCGCGCCTTCCGCCCGAACGCGAACTGGCACAGATCTACAACGTCTCGCGCCCAACCATCCGGGAGGCGATCATCGCGCTCGAGGTCGACGGCGTTGTCTCGGTGCGTCAGGGTTCGGGCGTCTATGTGATCGCCAAGCAGCCGCGCACGGGCATTGCCGGCGAGACAGACATCGGCCCGTTCGAACTTCTCGAAGCGCGTCGCGCGATCGAAGGCGAGGCATGCGCCTTGGCGGCGACACAAATAGACATCGGTCAATTGCAGCAACTCGATGCGCTCGTCGATGAAATGCAGGGCGACAACCTAGAAAATGACATCCCGCGCTCCGAGCAGGCCGACCGTCAGTTCCATATGGTAATTGCCGAGGCGAGCGGAAATAGTGCGATGTCGGCGGTCGTTGACTTGCTATGGGATATTCGTTTCCGCTCGCCGCAGAGCCGAATGTTGACGACCAAAGCCCACTTGGCTGGAATCAAACCAAGGGTCGAAGAACATGTGGCAATAGTTGATGCGCTAAGACGCAGCGATCCCGTACAGGCGCGCGCGGCGATGCGTCTCCATCTTGAACGCGTGCTCGAGACGTTGCTTGAGACAACCGAGATCCAGGAAGTCAATCAGGCGCGCGACCGCGTCCATCAACAGCGTAGAAGATTTGCCGGCCGCGGCTGAACTCGGTTGATTTCACGGTTCGAACCCGGAAGTTCGACACAGCGATCTGGGGGGAATGACCGCTAACGCCCAATTCCGGACGTTAGGTGATCGCCGTCAGGATGATTGGCCGCAGGACTGCTGCCACCACGACCCAAGGCCATGCAACCCACTCATCGGTGACCGCATAGCGCACCCAGTCGGCGGAGATCAGGATGAGATACACGGAAGCTATGGCTCTCAAGTAGGCGATGCGAAGCGGGGGTTTGCGGCGGCCTGATCTAGCTTGCATGGTTAGATCGTCGCTCGCCACATGGCGCCGGTCAATGACCGCTTTCCACCACAATCAGACATACCGCCGTCGCAAAAGTGCTGACTTTTGCGACAATAGATCCGAAAGAGTGTTCAACAAACCGTCGTTTGATGCACAGCCTGACGAAGGAGGAAGAGCATGAACGCCAGCATGGAAGCCCACCTTCAGGCGTTCGCACGCGGGGAATGCTCATCCCGCCAAGCGCGGGAGCAAACCGGGCTCAACTATAGCCAGTTCCTCGACGCACTGGGTGAACTTGGCCTGAGGCTACCAAGCTTCGACTATGAGACCGCCGATGAGGAACTGAAGCGGGGATACGATAATCTCGGCGTCTATTTTGATGCTTACAAAGAGGAGAGGGAAAGCACAACCAGCCACCCAGCGCCTCCTTTAACGGCCGGTGACGGCGTTCCCGGTGTGCCAGATGCCCTGAGAGCCAACAAACTTTGGAAAGTCACTGTAAGCAACCTGTTCCCGAACGGTCAGCGGGTAGAGAATGTTTATGAGGGCCGCCATGCCAGCGAGGAAGCCGCCTGTGGCGCAGCGCTATACACGGAAGGCGAAGATCACGGCGGGTCCACCATTCCCACCATTGTTAAGGTGGAGGACGTCGGATCAGCGACATAGCTAGCCCCGTTTTGATTAAATGGCTGCCGCTAAGCGGCCGTTCTACTATCGCGCCGCAAACGTTAGCTCTACTGGACATCCGATGGAAAAAACTTCTCCAGACGCAGCGACGATCAGCGAAATCGTTGAAATGGCCTTAAGCGATGCGACCAGTTTTTCCGCTATCGAGACTGTTCACGGGATAAACGCCGATGCGGTAAAGGCAATCATGCGAGCGAATTTGAAACCGGGCAGCTATCAGGCATGGCGCAAGCGCATCCGTCAATATTCCGAGCGTCGCCAAAACTAAAAATAATGTTGCGATATTAGTATATTATTTCCCATTAGGTGATTTAGTTGTTTATCACATACAAGTGATTGAACCCCGCGCATGCCCCACCGACTTGGCTACAGAGCAGGATTGGCGTGGTGGGTACCTGCCACATGCCTGTTTCTATAGAACATCAGCACAGATACGCCCGGTGTTCCGACCTTCAGATTTTGCCTAGCACAGAGCAAGATCAGCGCGGTCGTGCAGGTCATCGCCGTCCCGATCCGCGTTCGATATCGCCACGCCCACGCTCATCCGGATTGCGATATCATCGCCAGCAGTTGCACTGGTTGCCTCGAACAGGCGCTTGACCATTGACTCCGCGGCGGCACCGCGAGCCTCCCGGCATTTGCGTGGTCTCCCGCCGGTGGCCCCCTTTTAGGGTCACCGGCGGGAGATCTAGTCAGCCCAACTTGTGGGCTTCACGTTAGATCACCGGACCAGCGCTGCGATGGTGTCCTGTCCACAGCGTTCGAACAGGCTTAAACGCGTACTACCTGATCTTCGCACGCATTCGCTTGGCCCGCTGGGCTGGATCGGGATGGGTTTTCAGCAGCCCGATACCGCCGCCACTACCCAGTGCCGCCAGCTTGTCCATCGCGGCCGGGCATGCCTGTTGCGGGTATCCCTTGGCCGTCATGAACGTCAGCGCATAGTCGTCGGACGCGGTCTCAGCGCCCTGGGAATATTGGGCGCTGATAACATTCTGGATCAGTCCACCAAGCTCGGAACTCGCGATCCTGCGCACACCGCTACTGGCTGTGCCTGCCACACTTAACGCCGCATCCTGTCGTAGCGCCCGTTTTAGACGATTCTGCCCATGTTCAAGTTTAACATGTCCGATTTCGTGGCCGATCACGCAGCGGACTTCATCGTCGCTGAATTTGTCCATTAGTCCGGAATAGACCCGTACCGTTCCATCACCCATCGCAAAGGCATTCACGTCCTTGACGAGATAAGGTTTGATATCGAGCTTAAGCCCGTCGTAGCTGGCCAGGCCCGTGGTGAGTTTAGTCAGACGGACGGCATATGGATTCTTGGCGGGCGCGATCGGATTCTGACGGTCCATCTCATCGGACATTTGCGAAAAATAGCCGACAACCTGGTCGTCCGTGATGGTTGCGGCGTGTGCTATCTTCTTGGCTGAGCCCAGCAGATCGCTAAATCCCTGCGAGTATACGGGTGATCCTGTTGAGACGATTGCCACCCCAACAATAAGGACACCGGCAATCGCCTGCGAAGTTGCCCTTTGAAACAGTTTGTGTTTGCGCATAATCGCCCCTTTTACTCTCAGCGTACGCCGTTCGGCTTGTTGCAAGTCCGGTTACTGCGTCTCGCGAATATTATATCGATGACAGGTTAAAAACAAAGCGAACGCCTTAAGAGGTTTAGACCAGCTTCAGTGTCTCAACACGCTTGGAATGATCGGCCTTGCGCTCAAGCGACCGCGGATGTGATCACCGCGGCCTCAACGTCCACCAGCGCAGCATCCGATCAGAAAGCGCTTGAAATGGCTAAACCCCGATCGACCGCTTGGTGCCTAACAGTTATGTCATCAGTCGTAGCCCTAATTCGTTGCGGTTCGAACGGACGATTGCAAAGCTGTCATGTCACGGTGGATCAGCAGGAACGAATGAAACGAGCCGCTCGTAGATTGTTATCCTGTCGGCTAACGATCGGCTTGTTCGCCGGTACGCCCGCTATCGTTCATGCTCAACGTGCTGGTTTGTGGGAGGCGCAAATCGCTGTCGACGGCAGACCAACCGGTGCACCGGTGTTGTCGTGCAATGCAGCCGATGCGGCGCTGACCGTTCTTGCGATGAAAGTCCCGAATTGTTCGGGCGGTCCGGTTCGTCGCACGACGACTGGGTCCGCCTCGGAAATCCGGTGCATGGGAGGGCTGACCATAAGGCGTGCGGTCTCGGGCGATATGAATGCCCAGTATGAAACGTCCATGTGGATCCGGTTCGAAGGCGCTGGCGCTTCGGCGCAACCGCCGCGCTATTCAGTGGCAACCAGCCGATATGTCGGCCCATGCTGGCAGGCGGCGCCAATCGAGGGCGCTTCTGCCGACAAGACCCCCTCAACGATAGCGGCGACTTTTTGGTTCATTGCCGTCGTCATCCTGCAAATGGCGGCATTTGCAGTCGCGGTCTACGGATCCATCATGGGAATGGCATGGCTTTCGCGGCGGTTGATGGCCCGGGCTTACGCGCGCGCCAGCGTTGCGAATATCACAGTCGACGGTGCAGGCGCGGCCACCATTCCAGTGCTGGCGACGTTCACCGGCGTTCGCGGCCTGCCGTGGTGGTATGGGATTGCGTCGAACAACGCCAAGCCGCTGCTGGTCATCGAACCGGAAGGCATTCGTTTTCGCGTGATACGGCAGACGGTGCGACGCTTCGAGGAGATCGAGATTGTCGATGTTCGGCAGGCGACAGGTACGGTCAATCTCGACATCACCTTTACCGGAGACCTTCTCACCTTCGCCGCCAATCTGGGCGCGGTGCCACTGGCGGCGCATGTCCTATCGTTGCTGCCGCCTTCTGTGCCGTTGTCATCGCGGGCGGTGGCACTGAAGGAAGCCCGGGCGTGAACGACCTTTTCCTGTCGATGTTCGTCAGTGCGATCCTGAGTGGGACAATCGCGACGATGAAAGATCGTTCGGTGATCCTGTGGACGATCCTGAGCGTGGTTGGCGGGCCCATCGCCCTGGCCGTCATCATCTGCCTGCCGTCCCGGAAGGTTGCGACGGTTGCCACACCCGTCCAGTCGCTGGCCGATGAGATCGGCGGCATCGCGGATTTGCGCGACCGCGGTGTCATCTCCGACGCCGAATTCGCGTTGGGCAAGGCGCAGATACTGGCGCAGCCGGTGCCAGCGCCCGCTCGGGCCGCCGCGCAACCCCGGATGCCGAACAGAGCCGCGGCTCCGGTCCGGTCGATCGTCGATGAGATCCATGGCATCGAGGAACAGCAGGAGCGTGGGCTCATTTCCAACGCCGGGGCGGCGCAGCGCAGGGCGGAGATATTGGCGCGGCCCGTGCCTTCGGCGATACCGTCCGCTACGCCACCGACGCCTACCGGCAATCACAAACGGGCGACGTGGGACACCTACCAGCCGGCGGTACGGGCGGGCTTCGCGAGCTTTGCCACGCAGCACGGCATGGAGATACTGTGGCGCGAGGAACCGGGACTGGAGATTGCCTGCGTCTATCCCATCCAACCCAGGCTTTCGTTCGCCATCAATCTTGGGCTAGAAAAAGGCACCATTCACGTCTGGGGTGAGGGTTGGGTGCTGGATAACCGAGATCTGCCGAGCAACGAAGTCGGCCTGCCGAGCGACCTTCATGCCGGACTGAATGCGTTGGTCGAGGGGAACGGCCGGCTGGTGATCCGTACGGCATTCCATCGGACGGAACCGTTCTGGGTATCGTTACAAATCTATCGGGGTGGTCGCTGGAGAACGGCAGAATATCAGGGCGGTATTCCATTCCCGCCGATCTGGCGAAGCGTCAGGATCAGCAACAGGCATGACGATCACCCAGGGTCGCCAGCAGACTCGGTACAGGCCAAGGACAGTGCAATATTGCTGTGATGACGCGCGTTACCCGTGCGCCAGCCATTGTTCTCCGGCTCGGACCGCAACCCCTTGCACGCTTTTGATATGCCCTTACAAATTCGGTCGGTCGCAACGACCAGGGGGACTGAAGCGTGAACAGGCACGGGATGACGATTGCGGGGGCGGCGATCGCACTGATGCTGACCGGCTGTGGCAAGGGCGCCGATCAGGCCGAGAATGGGGCCGCCGCGCAAAGCGGTGCCGCAACCACGGATGCGGGCGACCCGGCGGCAGGAGCCAAGCTCAGTGCCTACACCGCGGGCTATAACAAGCTGCTCGACACGTTCGGCCTGCCGGCCATGGTCGAAGCTTATGCCAAGGAAGAGATTGCGCGCAAATCGCCGACCGACAGCATATCGGTCAATACCGGCTGGCTGGAGCAGGCCATGACCCTGCTCAAGACCGCGCGCGCGATGCCGGGCGGCCCCGCCGATGTCGACCAGGCGGCGGACAGGCTGATCGGCGCGCTGGGTACGGCGATGACCCGTCTCGAGGGGCTGAAGGTGTATTATGACAGCAAGGCGTACAAGGAAGACGGCCTGAAGCGCGGCAAGCTGGAGGATCCGGCGATGACGGCGGAGTTCAAGGCGGCAACGACCGCGATGGAACAGTTTAGCAATATACTGGACCGCGAACAGAAGGTCGCGGGCACCGCGGCGCTCGCGGCACTAAAGGCGAGCGGCGACATGCTCGGCTACCACACCAAGCTGGCCCTGCAGCAGACCGATCAACTGGTTTCAATGTTCAAGGGCGAAGGCGACATCACCAACGCCGCGGTGATCGCCAAGGCGGATGCGCAGGTTGCACAGATCGAGCAGACGCTCGCTACGCAGCGTGCCGAACTGGCCACGGCGAAGGCAGCAGCGACGGCCGACAAGCCAGTGGACGTCGATTACGGGCTGGTGGGCGATCAGCTGACTTCAGTCGTCGGGGATTACCGCGACATGAAGCAGAGCCGGGACACCGATGACTTCAACGACATGGTCGAACATTATAACAGCGCGATCGAGGACGCGAACGACATCGACGGATAAGGCGCGACCGGGCTGGCGCGTCGAGTGACCGCGCCCGCCGATGGTTCTGCAGAAGGTGCCGCATGCGCCTTCTTCCTGAATTCGCATGAACTGGTCAGGAGGCCGATGCCGACACTCTATACGTTGAAGCCGCGATTCCAGGCGCTCCTGCGTCCGTTGGTGACAGGGATGGCGCGCGCGGGGATTTCGGCGAACCAGGTCACGATCCTAGCGGCCGTCATTTCGGTGATCGTCGGTGGCATCATCATCGTGTCGGACAGTCGACAGGCATTCTCGCTATTGCCGATCTGGTTCCTCGTCAGGATGGGTCTGAACGCAGTCGACGGGATGCTGGCACGCGAGTTCGGCCAGAAATCCACATTGGGCGCCTACCTCAACGAATTGGGCGACGTCGTGGCCGATGCGGCGCTGGTCGCGCCATTCGCCATCGTCGCGCCATTCGCACCGGCATGGGTGTTCGCGGTTATCTTCCTTGGGGCGTTGAGCGAATATGCCGGTGTGATGGGGCCGCTTGCCGGGGCCGGCCGCCGTTACGACGGGCCATTCGGCAAGAGTGACCGGGCGCTGCTGTTCGGGGCGCTAGGCCTGTGGATCGGCATCGGCGGCGCGTTGCCGCCATGGACGGCCTGGATCATGCCGGCGCTGACCGTGCTGCTCGCCATGACGGTCATCAACCGGGTTCGAAACGGCGTCGTTGAGGCCGCCAGCAATAAGGATGTGCGATGACACGTGAATGCCGGGAACTGTCGTTCACGACCCATGACGGCGTCGACCTGTTCTATCGCCATTGGCCGGCGGTCGGCGCCGATCCGAAGGGGGCCGTCGTGCTGCTGCACCGCGGTCACGAGCATAGCGGACGCATGGCCCATATCGTCGATGAGCTGGACCTGCCCGACCATCATTTCTTTGCGTGGGATGCGCGCGGGCACGGGCGGTCGCCGGGCCGGCGCGGCCACTCGCCATCACTGGGCCACACCGTCCGAGACCTGGAGAGCTTTTCGCTGCACGTCGCGGACCATCATGCGGTGGCGCGCAAAGACATCGCCGTCGTCGCGCAATCCGTGGGTGCGGTCATCGCCGCCACCTGGGCGCATGATTACGCCCCGCCGATCCGTGCACTCGTCCTGGCCGCGCCGGCATTCTCCGTAAAGCTCTACGTCCCACTGGCGCGCCCGGGCCTTGCCCTGATGCGGCGTCTGCGGGGGCCGTTCGACGTCAATTCCTACGTCAAGGCGAAGCTCCTCACGCACGATCCGGAGCGGCAGGCGACGTACGACACCGACCCGCTGATTTCGAAAGCGATCTCGGTCGATATCCTGTTGCAGCTTTACGAAGCCGGCGAGCGCATCGTCGCCGACGCGGCCGCCATCACGATACCGACGCAGGTGCTGATTGCCGGATCGGACTATGTCGTCAGGGACGGCCCGCAACACGCGTTTCACGACGCGCTGGGAACGCCGGACAAGGAATGCCGTACCTATCCGGGCCTGTTCCATGACATATTGGGAGAGGCCGCCCGCGCGCCGGTGATCGCCGACATGCGTCGTTTTCTGGTCGACCACTTCGCCCGGCCGCGGACGGCGATCGACCTGACCGGGGCCGACCGGGCGGGCTATACGAAGATCGAATCCGACCGGCTCTCCGCCCCACTGTCGATCACCTCGGCCAAGGGGGCGTGGTGGTCATTCTATCGAGCCAATCTGCGACTGGGCGGTCTGTTCTCCCGCGGCATCGCTCTGGGTCATGGGACCGGCTTCGATTCCGGATCGACGCTCGACTATGTCTACCGCGACCGTGCCGAAGGAAAGCTCGGCATCGGCAAGACGATGGACCGGGCCTATCTGGATGCGATCGGTTGGAAGGGTATCCGCCAGCGCAAGTTGCACGTCGAAGAGTTGATCCGGCTGGGCCTGACGCGCCTGCGTGATGCCGGACAACCCGCGCACATCGTCGATATCGCCGCCGGCCATGGCCGCTATGTTCTGGAGGCGCTGACGGACGCGTCGGATTCAATCGAGACGATCCTGCTTCGCGATTATTCCGACATCAACGTGGCGGCAGGACGCGCACTCATCGCGGAAAAAGGCCTGTCCGCGATCGCGCGGTTCGAACATGGCGACGCATTCGACGCGGCCGCGCTGGCGGCGATTAACCCCGCGCCGACACTGGCCGTCGTGTCCGGGCTGTACGAGTTGTTCGCCGACAATGCGCTGGTCGGCCGTTCGCTCGGCGGGCTGGCCCGTGCGGTGCCGGAAGGCGGATACCTGGTCTATACGTGTCAGCCCTGGCACCCGCAGCTTGAAATGATCGCGCGCGCGCTGACGTCGCACCGGGCGGGACAAGCCTGGGTCATGCGTCGTCGCACCCAGGGGGAGATGGATCAACTGGTCGCAGCCGCAGGGTTTCGCAAGATCGAGCAGCGGATCGATCAATGGGGCATCTTCACGGTGTCGCTCGCCATTCGCGAGAGCGGCGCGCCGCGTTGAGCGGGGCAGGCACCGCCAGTGAAAAACCCCCAACGCTGCGTGCCTTCGCGGCGCTGATCGGGCTGGGGGTGGTGTTCTACGGCAGCTATGGCTTGGCCAACTGGCTGGCGTCGTTGCGCAGCGACGTGCCCTCGATCGTCTTCGGGTGGGAGCGGTCGGTGCCCTTCCTGGCGTGGACGATCATCCCCTACTGGACGACCAACCTGTTCTACGCAGCATCGTTGTTCCTCTGCCGTAGCGCACATGAGCTGCGCGTTCACGGCCTGCGACTGGTGTTCGTCCAGCTGATCGCGGTCGCGTGTTTTGTCGTCTTCCCGCTGAAATTCTTGTGGCCGAAACCGCCGACTTTCGGCGTCGCCGGTCGGCTGTTCGATCAACTCGCCGGCTTCGACATGCCATTCAATCAGGCGCCCTCGCTTCATGTCGCGCTGACCGTGATCCTCGCGTCTTTTTACCTGCCGCGATTACCACGCTGGCTGCGAGCACCGTTTCTGGGCTGGTCGTTGATGGTCGTCCTGTCGACCATGACCACCTGGCAGCATCATTTTGTCGATCTGCCGACCGGTGCGTTGCTCGGTTACCTCATCGTCTGGGCGCTTCCAGCCGAAGGACGATCACCGCTGGCGTCCATGCAATTGACGGTGCAGCCGGACCGTCGGCGGCTGGGGCTGCGCTACGCCGCCGGGTCGGCGGTGTCGGTCTTGCTTGCGACATTGGGGGGCGGCTGGCTCTGGTTCCTATGGCCGGCGGTGTCGTTGATGCTGGTGGCGGCCGCCTACCTGCTCATCGGTCCCGCTGTTTTCGGCAAATCGAACGAAGGCCGGATCGGGGCCGCGGCGCGCATCCTGCTGGCGCCTTACCTTATGGGGGCCTGGATCAATTCGCGGCTCTGGACATGGCGCGATCCCGATCCGGTCGAGGTCGTTCCCGACCTCTGGCTCAGCCGCTTTCCGGCCCGCGCGCAGCTGAAGCGTGCCGGACGCGTCGTCGACCTGACCGCGGAGATATCCCGACCGCGCTGGGTAGAGGAGACGGATTGGCGGAGTTTCCCGTGCCTGGATCTCGTCGCGCCCGACCCGCAGGTGCTGCAAAACGCGGCCAATGCGATCGGCCACGTCCGGCCAGGCGAACCCGTCATGGTGTGCTGTGCACTCGGATATGGCCGCAGTGCCGCGACGATCGCTACGTGGATGGTCATCAACGGCAAGGCGGACGACGTTCAGGACAGCGTTGCGCAATTGCGCCGCAAAAGGCCCAGACTTGCGATCCGCCCAAGCCAGTTGGCCGCGATACAGGTAGCAAGTGGTCGTGGCTGAAATGTCCGATACGACCCGGTGGCAGCCCACCATCGCTTACGCAGCCGCGACCGGCAGCGTCCCGTGGCAATATGCCTCGTTGGCGACCGGACTGGTCGGTCTTGCGTGCGTCGCCGTCCGGGGCACGGAGGCACCATCGGGCGGCTGGCTTGTCCTCTCGATCCTGCAAGCGGCGTTGGTGTTGGCAGGGTTGTGGCTCAGTCTGCGCCTCCGGATCGATACGGTGCTGTTCCACGCCCTGGCGAAGGCCGGCGACATGGACGCCTTCGACCGGGCGATGGTCGAACTCGGATTGCTGGAGGCCGGCAAAGTCGGTCGTCCGATGCCGGACCGTGTCAGGGGGTTGATGCGACTGGTCCGTCTGCTGGCGGTGGTGGTCGTGACGCAACTGGGTCTGTTGATTGCAACGGGGTGGCTCGCATGGCAGTAATCCGTACCCTTGCCGCGCGCGTGACCGCGCGGCTGATCGCCGGCTTCGCCCGGCTCGCGACCGGGGTCTATGGCGACTGGCGCGGTTGCCCGCCCGCACTCAACCAGCGTGTCTATTTCGCAAATCACACGAGCCACGGCGATTTCGTGCTGATCTGGACCGTGTTGTCCGGTCGCGCACGACGACAGACGCGCCCCGTCGCCGCTGCGGATTACTGGAACGTACCAGGACTCCGGCGCTTCATCGGCGCGCATGTTTTCAACGCGCTGCTGATCGACCGGCAGGCAGGCGGCAGCAGCGCGATCGCGGCGATGGCCGATGCTTTGGCGCAGGGCAATTCCCTCATCATCTTCCCGGAAGGAACGCGGAACACCGGAGACACGCCGCTGCTGCCGCTGCGATCCGGGATTCATCATCTGGCCCGGACCTGCCCGACGGTCGAGTTCGTGCCGGTGTGGATCGACAACATCTCGCGTGTGATGCCGAAGGGGGAGCTTTTGCCGGTGCCGCTGCTGTGTTCGGTCATCTTCGGCCAACCGATTTCGGTCGCACCGGACGAGCCGCGCGAGCAGTTTCTGGACCGCGCGCGACAGGCACTGCTGCAATTGAAACCCGGCGAGGGACCATGATGACGAACCTGACGGACCGGCAATGGCTGCTGGACCATCCTACGCTCGTGCTGTTCGCGGGGCTCGGCCTGGTCCTGCTGATCGCAACCGCGATCGGCCGGACGCTGGGGCTCATTCACGGCAACACGCCGACCATCGACAACCTCAATCAGCGGATCGACGCCTGGTGGATCATGGTGGCAGCGATGGGCGTCGCCTTCATCTTCGGGCTGACCGGACTGGTGATCCTGTTTGCGCTGCTCTCCTTCTGGGCGCTGCGCGAGTTCCTGACGTTGACCCCGACCCGGCACGGCGATCATTCCTCGCTGCTGCTGCTCTTTTTCGTCGGTTTGCCCGTCCAGTATCTGCTGGTCTGGCAAGAATGGTACGGCCTGTATTCGATCTTCCTGCCCGTCTACGGATTCCTGGTCCTGGCGATTGCCGCGACGTTACGGGGCGATACGGAAAACTTCCTGCAGCGCGTGTCGTTCGTCCAGTGGGGCATGATGATCTGCATCTATTTCATCTCGCACGTTCCTGCGCTCGTCACCCTGCCACTGGCATCGGGCCGGTCGTCCGACGGCCTGTTGCTCATCGCGTTTCTGGTCATCGTCGTGCAGGGATCGGACGTCCTGCAATATATCTTTGGCAAGCTGTTCGGCCGCCATCCGGTTTCGCCGCGGCTGTCGCCGTCCAAGACGTGGGAGGGGCTGATCGGCGGTATCGCCAGCGCCACGCTGCTGGGCGCGGCCCTGTGGTGGATTACGCCGTTCAGTGTCCCCGTGGCGGCCGGGATGGCGTTCGTCATCTGCGTGACGGGGTTCTTCGGCGGGCTTGTCCTGTCCGCGATCAAGCGCGATCGCGGCGTCAAGGATTGGGGTCGGATGATCCGCGGGCATGGCGGAATTCTGGATCGGCTGGACAGCGTCATCTTCGCCGCGCCGGTCTTCCTACATCTCACACGCTACTGGTACACCATATGACGGCGGTGCCTGGCAAGCTTCGGCATATAAACAATGGCGGGTGTTCCGACTGGTGAAGCCTTATAGTGACAATCGACCCTACGTGTTGGCGAACCGTTGCGGGGTTGTCGTGCATATGTCCCCAGTTTTGAACGTGGTTCGAACTGTTTCTTAAGCTGACCGGCCGCACGGTTGCTGCAGTGGTTCAGTCGTTCAGTGCCGCCACGCTTAGCGCCCCAAGGTTGATGGTCAGCTGAATGGTGACAGCATTATCCATCTGCCCCCGTGCCCCGCCGCGCGCGATGCGATACTGATTGAGGTAGCCCAGATCAGCCATCACCAAGGGGCCGATTGGGAAGGTCACACCAACGATGTTACGCATTCGCTCATAGCCTGCGCGCTGGCCCCAGGCGGTGCTGTTCGGCAGGATGAAGCTTTCATGGCTGACGAACAGCACGACCCGCTCGCGTCTCGTGGGCAGGTTGTAGCGCAGTAGCGGACGGACGCGGAAGCCGATCTCGCTGCCCAGCGGATTGAACCGTTCGTCCAGTCGTAGGCGCCCCGCAAAGCGTCCGCGGGCGATCACCACCTGCTGGCGGAAGCGGTTCTCATTGGCCGCGAGATTTTCGCTGTGGAAACCGACATGGCGATACCCGAAACCGAGTTCGACGCCTGGTGCCACCTGCAACCCAAGCAGGGCGCCCAGTTTGGTCGTATAAGGTCCGCCCTGACGATCACTGACTCGCGCGATCTGTTCAAGCGTCACCCGAACGGAGGGCGCAAGTGGCACGATGACGTTGAGCTGCTCCCACCCCTGCACGTCCTGCCCCACCGCTGGTGTTGCCACGAAGGTTAGTGGCAACATCGCCAGGAACAAAGATCGCGACATCGCGCGGCGATGACACGTTTCGCAACGCACCGGTAGTCGGGCGATACACCGGCAATGATCGCCCCTGACGACCGTTCGGATAAGTTCGCGTTCCGGTTTGATGGCTAAGCTGCTGTAGCGATGCCGACGGCTCAATGTCGCGCAAGTCCTAAGTTTTGCGACACGGCACCCGCGAACGTCTAGCGAAGGTCTACGCTGTCGCGAATTTCTTTCGCTAAAAAGGGCAGTTTCGAACCATATTTGCAACGCTAAATATTTGATCGTGATGGCGGTACCGCGAGTTAGCGCGGTCGCGTTAGTATCCACATTTGCGCAAGCTTTGAAGGACCAGCCTTGCGAACTCACGCCGGGGTTCAGCTCAGCAGTTCGCCAGCGGTCACGCCGAGCGGTTGCGCCAATTTCTCAACGATCAGGATCGTCGGGTTGCGCGATCCGCGTTCGATATCGCTGACGTAGGTCCGGTGGATGTCGGCCTCGTGGGCAAAAGCTTCCTGACTCCAGCCCTTGGCCTCACGCAGGCGGCGTACGTTGCGACCGAGGCGAGTGCGAACATCCACGCTGAGCAGAGACGCGCCTGCAGACGATCGATCTACAGACGATGAGAGACAACGTGGTTGACTGCCTGTGCGTGTCGAGCATGACGGTCGTCACTCATCGTATGCAGCGATGAGCGAAGAAGTGAGGCAAAGCGGTGGAACAGTTGTCGGCAACAGGACGGATCAGCGCCTGCACCATCCGGGATCGCGCGGCGCATGCCGCCTTTGGACAACCGCTTGTGACCAACATGCTGCGCGGTCTCGTTGTTGAGGCAATCGTTGCTACTGTGCTCGAACCCGACTGGCGTTGGTGCTCGGCGGATTACGCCGCCTGGGACTTCGACCGTAGTGACGGCCTGCGTCTCGAGGTCAAACAGTCTGCGGTCCGTCAGAGCTGGGCACAGACCAAAACCACCGCCCGGCCAGCAACGTTCGATATCGCACCACGGACAGGGCGGTACGACGGCGATGTCTGGCTGGCCGAGGTGCGGCGCTGGGCAGACCTTTATGTTTTTGCGCATCACCATGTCGCAGACGACACCGCCGACCACCGCGATCCGGCGCAGTGGACCTTCTATGTCGTTCTTACCACGGCACTGCCCACTCAGAAGACGGTTGGCCTAGCAAAAGTCCGTATGCTCGCAACTGGATGCGGCGTTGATGACTTGAAAATGATCGTCGCACTCGCGGCAGCTGGCGGTCGTGGCCCACTTACTCCGAACGGCGCTTCAACACCGATCGCCGGAAAGTTTGACGCGTCGACCACGCCTCGGCAGCTTAAATTTTGAGCGATTGCTGGTGCGTGCCGTCTCGGCATAGAGATCTTCATGCCGGGACAATGACGTGCCCCAGCGCCGTCTGAACGCTGAAGACTTGTTCTGTAGGGTTCCCACCGAGATAGCGAGTCGACGGCGGCGAATGACCACGCGGGCAGCGATCTGAGCAGGGGTTTCCCCTGTACCAGCTTCCATATCGCGAAGAGCAAGCCAGCTGGCCAGCTGCTCTCTCGCGTGTAGGTCGCCCAAGCGGCATTTGAGAATGCTATATTCGCGCAGCCCCATCATCAGCCATGGTTCGTTATGTTCACGAAACGGCAGACGTCCGCGTGGTCGCTTGACGTTTCCGGATCTGAAATTTGCTGCAAAGGTCGTGAAAAGCACGTCACGGTGTGCGTAGGGATTGTCGCGCTCGATATCTTTAATCTGCTCGAGATCAACATAATGGTTGCAGCGCATATCGTTATGAAATCGCGTCAGGCTACCTGTGCCATAGCCAGCACGGTAAATACTGTACTCAGACGCAGAGTTTAGCTCGGATGGTATGGGCATCGCCGGACCTCGGGGCTCGTGGGACCATCTTATAACGCGGCTTTCTACGTTTTGCGATTTAACGTGAATGACCGGCATCGTCTTCGCGTTCATCTGGGCGTCTCCCGTTGAGGAGAGCTAAAGTGAATATCGATGCCAAGACCCTCGAAACCCGCCGCGTTCAGGATCTCATTCCCTACGCCGGCAACGCCCGTACCCACAGCGCCAAGCAGGTGCGTCAAATCTCAGACAGCATCGCCAAGTTCGGTTTTCTGAATCCCATCATCGTCGATGCTGACGGGCGTCTGCTTGCAGGACACGCAAGGCTGTCCGCGGCCAAGCTGCTAGGTCGCGAGCATGTGCCGACGATCCGGCTGGATCATATGAGCCAGGCCGAGAAGCGCGCCTATGTGCTGACTGACAACAGGCTGGCTGAAGCGTCGGGATGGTCGAAAACGCAGCTGGCAACCGAACTCGCTTTAATCATTGCCGAGGATCCCGACTTTAACATCGAGCTCACCGGTTTTGATCTCGGTACGGTCGAGCTGCTGCTCGACCAGGATGCGGTCTCCGGCCTCAAGGACGAGGAGCCGGTCGACGTGCCGGCCGGGCCGGCGGTGTCGCGTGTCGGGGACCTCGGGCAGCTCGGGCCGCACCGGCTCTACTGCGGCGATGCCACCTTGCGCGCGAGCTACCTCGCCCTGATGGGGCGGGCACGCGCGCAGATGATCTTCTGCGACCCGCCCTACAACGTCCCAGTCCAGGGTCATGTCTCGGGGCTTGGCAAGAACCAGCACCGCGAGTTCGTGCAGGGCTCTGGCGAGTTGAGCGAAGCTGGCTTCATCGCTTTCCTGACCGCCGCCATGACCCATATGGCCGCGTTCAGTATCGACGGCTCGGTCCATTTCCACTGCATGGACTGGCGCCACCATCACGAGATCGGCACCGCGGGAAGAGCGGTCTATGATGGGCTTCTGAACATCTGCGTCTACGCCAAGCCCAACGGCGGCATGGGCTCGCTCTACCGCAGTCAGCATGAACTGGTGTTCGTGTTCAAGCGGGGCACGCGGTCGCACATCAACGCGGTCGAACTTGGTCGGCATGGCCGCAACCGCACGAACCTCTGGTCCTATGACGGTGCCAGCAGCTTTTCCAAAGATCGCGCGCAGCACCTCGCCTGGCACCCGACCGTGAAGCCGCTCGCGATGGTTGCGGACGCCATTCTCGACGTCAGCCGCCGGGACGGCGCTGTGCTCGACCCGTTCGGCGGTTCGGGTACAACATTGATGGCGGCTGAGCAGACCGGACGACGGGCTCGGCTGATGGAGCTCGACCCGCTCTACTGCGACCTCATCATCCGCCGCTTCGAGGCGGCGACCGGACAGGTGGCGCGCGACCAGAACGGCCAGACGCTCAGCGAGCGGGCGCACGTGTCTTCCAGCGTTGCGGGGACGGAGAATGGCGGTGAGTGATCACAAGCCCAATGAGGACGAGACAAACGCGCAGGATCAGAGCGCTGACGGAGCTGACGGTCCAGACTATAGCGTCGGCTACAAGCGGCCGCCGCGCGCGCATCAGTTTCAGCCGAACAAGTCGGGTAACCCAAAGGGGCGGCCGCGCGGACGCAGATCGTTCAGCACGGAAGTCCGCGAAGTGCTCGCAGAGCGGATCCCGGTCACCGAAAACGGCCGCAAGACCAAGGTGTCTGTGTCGCACGCAATGTTGCTGCGTCTTCGCCAGCAGGCGCTATCCGGCGACATAAAGGCCATCGACCGCCTGCTCGGCTACGCCGCAGCGCATTTACCGCCCGAGCGGCAACCTGCCTCGGATGCCGACGCCGAGCATGACGCGGCGATCCTGGCGCAATGGATTCGAACCCAGCAAGTGAAGCCAGACCATGACGACGGCTGATCATCACCGTCTGCTGGAAGCCGTTCTCAGGAACGATCTCGCGTCGTTCCTGAAAGTGTCGTTCCCCATTCTGGTGCCGGGTGAAACACTGCACTGGAACTGGCACCTTGACGCGATCTGTCACCAGCTTGAGCGCGTGTTGGCGGGAGACGTCCGCCGCCTCATTATCGAGGTGCCGCCCCGATCACTGAAATCGATCATCGCCTCCGTCGTGTTTCCAGCCTTCTGCCTCGGTCGCGATCCGCGCCACAAGCTCATTACCGCCAGCTATTCCGGCGATCTGGCGGTTAAGCATGCCAACGATACCCGGGCCCTCATGCGCAGTGCACGCTACCGTGCGCTGTTTCCGGGCACCATTATCGGCGGCAAGGACACTGAGGCCGACTTCAACACGACGGAGCGCGGCTATCGCTATTCGACGTCGCCTGCCGGAACGTTGACCGGGCGCGGCGGCAACATGCTGATCCTCGACGACATCATGAACCCGCGCGAGGCAGTGTCGGACGCACGGCGCGAGGCGGTGATCAACTGGTACGCGAATACCGCCTTCTCGCGATTGAATGACAAGGCAACCGGATCGATCATCCTGGTCATGCAACGGCTACATATGAACGACCTGGCGGGGCATCTGCGCGAGCAGGGCGGTTTCACGATCTTGTCGCTCCCGGCGGTCGCTGAGGAGGACGAGTGGATCGCGCTGAACCATGGACACCGCCACCGACGCCAGGTGGGTGACCTCCTGCATTCTTCTCGTGAACCTCAGTCCGTGCTCGACGAACTTCGCCGGACGATCGGAAGCTACAATTTCTCCGCGCAGTATCAGCAGCGCCCGGTCCCGCTAGACGGGGAAGTTCTGAAGTGGAGCTGGTTCAAGCGCTACCGGGAACTGCCGCATGTTCCAGGCGCGACGATCGTGCAGAGCTGGGACGTCGGCATGAAGGCCGGGGACAGCAACGATTATTCTGTATGCACCACCTGGGTGAGGGGTAAACATGCTCATTATCTAATCGACGTCACCCGCGGGCGTTGGGACTTTCCGGAACTGCTGCGAAAGGTCACAGAGCTGGCGCGTCTGCATCGGGCTGACACCATCCTCATCGAGGACAAGATCACCGGAACTGCGTTGATTCAGCAGGTCAGGAGTATGCGGGCAGTGGGCGTGCCGTCGCCAATCGCGTGCCTGCCGACTGGTGACAAGCTGTCCCGCATGGTCGGCGAAAGTGCGATCATCGAGGCCGGGAACGTCCTGCTTCCGGATGCCTCGCCATGGCTCGATGCCTTTCGCAGCGAAGTCGCGCAGTTCCCGCACGGTCGCCATGACGATCAGATCGACAGCCTGTCGCAATATCTGAACTGGGCGCGGCAACGCGGTGGCGCGTCCGTCACGAAGGTGAGAGTGCGGTAGCAGGTTTCCTGCGGTCGCTGATGTAGCTGGCGCCGCCCGGGCGCGGATGAGCCCGGTCGCTGTTCGGTGCGATATCATTCCCTGTTCGGTGCATAGGGAAATCCCCTCCGAAACTGCGTAATTCCGCCATTTGTGACGACCGCACATAACCGAAACAGCGATATTCCAACGTTTTTCGCTGTTAATCGGGGTTTATCAGCGAATATGACCGTGAGACTGGTTCGCACCAGACTGCGTCGCGCACCATTTTTCCTGATGAAGATTAGAACGACAGTCCCCCTAAAGGGCACCGACTGCATTCGGCGGCTGGCCCGGGTAGGGGCGGGGTAGCATGCGTCGATGGCTGGAGGCGAGCTACCTGCGAAGCGATGTTTGACTGGTGCCCACGGTTTGCGTGGGTCGTCTCGATACGAAAGGCGGTACGCCACGCTGTGTGGTGGCGGCGCCAACGCTTCGTCTTCGAAGCTTCGTTGCCGTAGCCAATCAAAGCTTGGCTACGGCGCACATATCCAGCTTTCATTTTGTGCTGAATGAAATCTGGATAGATGATGAAGGCTCGGAATGGTCGTGAATAGTGTCGATCTAGTCCGACACCTATCCCTTCAGCTTCGAACGCATCCGCTTGGCTCGCTGCGCTGGATCGGGATGCGTTTTCAGCAGTCCGATGCCGCCGCCGCTGCCCAGCGCCGCCAATTTGTCCATCGCAGCCGGGCATGCCTGTTGTGGATAGCCTTTGGCTGCCATGAAGGTCAGCGCATAATCGTCGGACGCGGTTTCGGCAGCCTGTGAATATTGCGCGCTCAGCACGTTCTGGATCAGTCCACCAATCTCGGAACTCGCAATGGTGCGCACCCCGCTGCTCGCCGTGCCGGCCACGCCGAGTGCAGCGTCCTGTTGCAGCGCACGTTTAGAGCGTTTCTGTCCATGGTGCAGCAGATCGGCAGAAGCAGAAAGGCCTGCCGGCTATTCGACCAGATAAGGCCGACCCCGATTATTCCTGAGATATCGGTAGCGAGAAGCGTGATCCAATTGGCAGGAATACCTGCGCGAGCCATTATTATCACGATTGGCCTCAGAAGTGCCTGAAAGCGCGATTTGAACGAATAGAGTGTCGGCATCAGGCGCCTGACCGGCTCGCTGGGCGACCGTCTCGGCACGCGCGATCAGGCGGGCGAGGTCGGGTGTATAGATCTGGGTGTCCGGCACGACAGGACCGATATTCCTGTACAGGCGATCAACGAACCTCTTCGCCGCGACAGCCGGCGTTTTGGCGGATGCCGGTCCGACAAAAGCCATTGCGGCCAAGGATATTGCCAATGCCGATCCGGCCCGAGACATAATGCGTCTCGGGCGGAAGTGATCGCCGGGAATCTTCGTTCCGCACTTTGCTGCTTACGACAGGGAGCACGAGGCAAAGGACAGCGCGTGGGCAACTATGGCTTTTGTAACAGCGCGAAACCATGGGCTCCGTTCTCCACAAGCGTCTGTCGTGCGTGAGAACGAAAATTTCCCGCCCATCGACAGGCCGCCACCAGCATGGGCGCGTTCCGCGATGCGCCGGCATCGACGTGCCGAGGGCAGGCGTCGCACTCGCTTTCAGGAGCATCTGCATGTCGATCGTGATCAGGGCCGCGCTCATGCCGGTCCGCTCCTTCGGTATAGGGGCGCCGTGATCGGTCGCGTGCCGTTTCACCTGCGCTGGAACCAGCATTTTCGATTGGGAAGCGAGCGCCAAGCTCTGTTACGATTTCGTAATGACATGGTCACGATACTGTCACCTTGTCGAAGTAGCTGCCGAAAATATTGTAGTTAAGTGGGTTTTCAGACAGTAAAAAACTGCTGCATTCCAAAATACAACCTTAACATGCATTAGAATTGTCAAATTGGGGGCCAATAAATGTATCTCAAAATACTGCTCGCCGTGGCCTCGACCACGGCGCTGACGCCGTTTGTCGCCGTAGCGCAAACGCTTCCGACCACGCCGCCGCTGAATTACAACAACAGCTCCGATCCGAATCCCGGCACCGATATCGCCAAGCTGCTCGACAGCTACGTCACGCTGCAGCGGAGAAATCCCGAAGCGTTCGTTCGCAATTATCAGATGGTCGTGGACATGACGCGGAACCGCACGGCCGCCGAAACGCTGGCCGCGGTGCGCGATGACCGCGCGACGCAGATCTACAACGTGTTGAACGGCCTCGGGCCGCTCACAAACCTCTACCTGACGGGTGCGGGCGCTTCCGCCTCCAGCGCCACCCGCCCCAACAGCCTGACACCGACGACCTTCGCGACGGCGACGCTCGAGGACTATAACCGGGACGTCAATTTTCTGAATTCGGCCTCGGCCGGGGCCACGACGTTCGGCAACGGAACTGCCACGCCGCTCGCGCGTGCCGTTCAGCTGGTCAACGACCTGCGCTTCCCGGGATCCACGGAGCCGCCCAAGCGGACTTTCGCACGATATCAGGGAGAGAATTCGGCGATCAGCCCCCTGGACTCCCGTTACCAGAATTACAACGCGCTCACGAACCGCACGACGCTGCGCGCGTCCGACACCGCCGGCATCGTGGTGCCAAGCTTCCTGTCGAGCTTCACGACGCCAGCGCCTTATGCCAACACCAGCGAGTGGGTGCGTGGCTTCACCGTTACGGCCGAGCGGATCGCCGCCAATGGCGGCAACCCGATCACCGTCCCCAACGTCGGATCGTTCAGCAACGGCGTCTTCACGCCCGCGACGTTCCGTGTCGGCGAATATGTGCCCGGCATCGGCGCTTCGGTACGTCCATATCGCGTGTCGACCGATGTTGCCGTGCCTACCCAATTGCGTACCGTCATCAACGCAACCAATCCGTACAATGACGGTGCCTATCCGAGCGGTCACACCAACAGCGCCTATATGCAGGCCTACGGTCTGGCTTTCCTGATCCCGCAGCAGGGGCAGGAACTGCTTACCCGCGCTGCGGATCTCGGCAACAGCCGCATATTGGCCGGCATGCATTCCCCGTTCGACATCATGGGCGGACGGATCGAGGCGTCGGCCATCATCGCCACCGAACTGTATCGCCGCCTGTACGACGCGAACGGCCAGCGGGTCGACTGGACCAACCCTGCCAACACCGCCGCCAATTCCGTCTATCTGGCCTACCGGGAAACGCAGGGCTACCTGGCCAGCGCGTGCAACGCGGCCAGCGTGACCGCCTGCATCACGGCGGCGCGGGCCTCGGGTGCCACCGCATCCGACCCGTTCGGCAATCCGGCCGCGAACAAGGCCGCCTATGAGGCGCGACTGACCTACGGTTTCGCGCCGGTCGGTCCGGTCGCACCGCTGACCGCAGCGCAGGTGCCGATCCAGTCGCAGGTCTTCCTGCTGACGCGCTTTCCCTATCTGACGGATGCCCAGCGGATCGATATCCTGGCGAGTACCGGTCTGTCTTCGGGCTATCCGATCCTCAGCGGCAATACCTGGGACGGCTGGGGTCAGCTGAACCTCTACGCCGCTTTCGACGGATATGGCGCGTTCGCCAATCAGGTCACCGTGACCATGGATGCCGCGCAGGGCGGCTATGCGGCAAGCGACGTCTGGGCCAACAACATCGCCGGTGCCGGTGGACTGACCAAGAACGGCTCCGGCATGCTGATGCTGACGGGGACCAGTCGCTATACCGGACCGACCGTCGTGAACGGCGGCACATTGGCGGTGGTGGGGTCGATCACCTCGCCGACCACGGTCAACGGCGGGATGCTTGCCGTCACCGGGACGACCGGGGCGGTAACGGTCGCCAACACCGGCATGCTGACCGGCACCGGAACCACCGGAGCCGTTACCATTGCCGCGGGCGGCACGCTGGCACCGGGGCTTGGCGGCGTGCCCGGCACTCTTACCGTCAATGGTCCGCTGACCCTGGCCGGCGGCGCAACGCTATTGGCGCCGATCGTCGGCACGAACGCAACGCGGGTGACCGTCAACGGCGCCGCGACGCTGGGCGGGAACGTCAACGTCGCGGCGTCGACCCAGGCGCAGCCGGTGACGCGCGTCGCCCTGATAACGGCGACGGGCGGCGTGAGCGGCCAGTTCGGGACGGTGGCCACCACGGCAGCAGCGACCCGGGCGGCGGTTTCCTACGGCAGCAACGACGCGACCCTGGTGCTGACACGCACCGACGTGAACTATGTGCCGCTTGCGACGGGCGCCAACCAGGTGGCGGTCGCCTCTGCACTGAACGCCGCGCTTCCGGCCGCCCGCAGCGCCGCTGCGGCAGCGCTGCTCAACAATGTTTTCGCCGCGGGCCAGGCGGGCGTTGCCGCCGGCGGCGCAGTCCTCGACCGCCTCGGCGGGGAGAGCCTGGCCGCGGGGAACGCCGCCGCACTCGATGCGGGCGAGATGTTCCTCACAAACGTCACGCGCGAGCAGCGTCGGATGTCGCTCGGAACGCATCTCTGGGGTGGCCCTTACGGCGGCCGTAACCGGACTGACGGCGAAACCGGCCTCGGCACGACCAACCGTCGATCCAGCACTTATGGCGGCATATTGGGTATCGGTGGTGAAGTGGTGCCCGGCTGGCAGGTCGGTTTCGCCGGCGGCGGCGCGCAGACCGACTATCGCCTGCGCGGTAGCGCCAAGTCGGAGATCGACAGCGCGCATGTGGCTGCCTACTCCACGGTCTCGGGTGGCAACGCGTATGTCCAGGCGGCGCTGGCCTACGGCCATTACGAGACCACGAACAACCGCACGGCAAGCGACGGTGTCGTCTCCGGTGTCCAGCGTGCGAAGTTCGACGGAGCCGAGCTGCGCGCCAAGGGTGAGGCCGGCATCCGCCTGCCGCTCGGAAGCTATGGGCTCACGCCGTTCGTCGGTGTGGAATATGCCCGGCTGTGGACCGACGCATTCCAGGAGCAGGCCACCGCTTCGTCCGGGCCGGCGCTGCGCGCCGAACGGCAGTCGATCAGCATGTTCCCGGTGATGATCGGTGCCAGGCTGGACGGTTCGATCGGTACGTTGCGGCCATATATCCAGGCCGATTATCGGCATGAGTTCCGCCGCAACCGTACCGCGAACCTGAGCTTCGTGGAGCTGGCGGGTTCGGGCTTCACCATCGCGGCGGCACGCCCGGCCCAGAGTGCCTTCCATGCCGCAGCGGGTGCCGAAGTCGGCCTGTCCGCACGCCTGAGCGCCTACATCACCGCGGACGGCACGATTTCGGACGGCTATACCGCGGTGAATGGCAACGCCGGGTTGCGGCTGGTGTTTTAAGGGGAATGGTCCTGACCGCGGTTGCGCTGCGGCTGCGGTCAGGACTCATTGCGCATCGGGTGCTGGCCGACCTTTGCTGGTCCAGCCTGGGATCGTTTTCAGGACGCCGTCGGTCGGCGATCGTCCTGCAATGGTTCATCTTCCTGCAATGTCCAGGACTGGCCAGCGGCGGTTCGGCTCGCACTCCACCCGGGCGGCAGCGTGGCGATCTCGACAAGACCGGGATGCCGATCCACAACCGTGGACATCGAGACGACGCGCGCCTCCGCCGGAGCAAACTGGTCTCCGCCCCAGAACGCCTGTTCCCGATCGGCTTTTCCCGGAATGGGGATGCGTCGATGGAAACCGGAAAGCGGCCATGTCGCCACTTTGTAGCAGCGTGCGATGGTTGAAAAGCATCGCGTTTCGGCAATCAGGTTTCTGCTTGACAAGAACTGACGCCGAGCGGCGTGCATCTCGCCCGCGCCAATCCTCCCGCCCAGGCGGCAACACCGGCCTCGCGACGCCGGGCGGCGACCATAGGAATGCCGGATTTCGCCGGGCTGTTACCGACCTTGCCTGCCGTGCGCTGCAGGCGACGTTGCCGCCGGCCCTGCAGTCATGGGGATGGGCGATCCGCCGCGAGGCGGCCAGCATCCCGGACGATACCAGGGCGCTCCTGTTCACGCTCGACAGCCTGTGCGGACTCATGCCGCGCGCGGTCGCATCGCGTCTTCGTCAACCCTTCGTTTCGCTGACCGGCGAGGGCGCTCCCTTTTCGAAAGGATCGACCATCATGCACATCGTGAATGCCATCACGCGCCGCCCTCGCGCGCTCGGCATCATCTGTGCGATCGGTGCCGTTGTGCTCGGCCTTGCCTATATGGCGATCGCCGGTGCGTCGCTGCGCTACCTTGAAATAAACGTCGGCGCATTGGTGATTGGCCTGACGATGATCCCGCTGCTCGGCCGCATTGCAGCGGCGGGCGAGCGATGGGCAGGCTGTGCGATCATCGCGGTGGCGGGCGCGCTGCTCGCGACCGCGCTTCTGGGCTCCAGGGTTGAGGGCCCAGCACGTTGGGTCAGCCTCGGCGGACTGGCCATTCAACCGAGCCTGATCCTGTTGCCGGTGATGCTCGTCGCCTTCTGCCGAACCCGTAACGTGCCGGCGACCGCCGGAATCGTCGTGGCCGCTGCCGCGATGGCGCTTCAACCCGACCGGGCGATGGGCGGGATGCTTGCGCTCTGCCTGGCGGCGCTGGTGGTCATCCGCCGCGACAGGCACGTCGTCGTGGCGCTCGCCGCCAGTATCGCCGGCTTCGCGACGACGCTGGTGCGTGCCGATACGTTGCCGGCGGCCCCCTATGTCGACCAGATCCTCTATTCTTCCTTCGACGTTCATGCCGGTGCCGGACTGGCAGTGTCGGGAGGTCTGGCGCTGCTCCTGGCTCCGGCGATCGTCGGCTGGAGCCGCGATGGCGACAACCGCGCGACCTATGCCGCTTTCGGCGCAGTCTGGTTCGCCGCGATCGTGGCGGCTGCGCTCGGCAACTATCCGACGCCCATCGTCGGTTACGGTGGCAGCGCCATCATCGGCTATGCGTTGAGCCTGCTGGCGTTGCCGAAAATGGCAGGAGGCTCCGTCGCGGTCGGTTCCAGGACGTCCTGCGCAACGGACGAGCCGCCGTCCGATCGGAATCTGCGCATCGCACTGGCCTGATCGTATTTACGTCCTCTCCCGGCGGCAGGCCTCGTCGTTGGGTGGGCTCGATGCGGGCGCACCCCGATCGCTACTGGTTCGTCGCGGGACCCACTGCCGCACTGACCTACTCCGCGTGGGTAGAGATCACGCGAGAACCGGCAGTGGCTTCCTGGACGATTTGATGGCTCCGATGCCGGCAATCATCCTAGACGTGTAGATGATGGCACGGAGATAGGCGGCGAACGATGCCGGACCCGCCGAGAAGGAAGATTCATGAAGGCTCTCGTCCTCCGCCTCAGCGTCCGGTTGCGTGAGAGCTACTGGGTGATACCTGCGATCATGGCGATCACCGCCGTGCTGCTTGCCGGCGGCATGATCGCGCTGGACACCTATGAGGGATCCGGCTGGATGGACGGCTTTTCCTGGCTGCACGCATCCAGACCGTCGGGCGCGCGCCAGCTTCTGTCCGCGATCGGTGGATCGATGATCACCGTTGCCGGCACCGTATTCTCGGTGACGATCGCGGCGGTCGTCTATGCGTCCGGCCAGTACGGGCCGCGGCTGCTGAGCAACTTCATGGCGGACCGGGGCAATCAGGTCACGCTCGGCACGTTCATCGCGACGTTTCTCTATTGCCTCATCGTGCTGCGCACGGTGCGTTCGCCCGAAGAGTCCGACGGGATCGGCTTCGTCCCGAACATGGCGGTGCTGGTCGCGGTGCTGCTGGCTGTCTGCTCGATCGCGGTGCTGATCTTCTTCATTCATCACGTGCCCAGCAAGCTGCATATCAACAGCGTCATCAAGGACATCGGCGATACGCTGATCAAGGAAGTCGGACAGCGATTTCCGAATGCCATTGGTGCTGCCCGGCCGGAGCGGAACGGGCAGCCTGAGAAGGCGCGGGTGCCGCCCGCCTTCCGCGACGACGCCACGCCGCAGGCGGCCAGCGAGCGCTTCCTGATCGCCGCGCTGCACACCGGTTACATCCAGACCGTCGATGCGGATGCGATCACGGCGCAGGCCAGGGCGAACGACCTGGTGTTGCGGCTTCGGTATCAACCGGGCGACTTCGTCCATGTCGGCCGTACGCTGGTGGAGGCGACACCACCCGGGCGCTGCGATGCGACGACCGCCAAGGCGATAGCGGAGGCCTATGCCGTCGGCGCACGGCGTACCGCGATCCAGGATCTGCGATTTCTGGTCGATGAGTTGGTCGAGATCGGTGCGCGGGCGCTATCGGCCGGGATCAACGATCCCTTCACGGCGATCACCTGCCTCGACTGGCTGGCGGCCGCGCTTGCCGATCTCGCCTGCCGGGAGATGCCCTCGCCCTTGCGCATCGACGCGGCCGGCGCATTGCGGGTCATTGCCCATCTCGAAACCTTTGCCGGCTTCATGGACCGTTCGTTCGGCGCGCTCATCCCTTACGTCGCAGGCGACGTCGTGGTCGGCCTGCGTTTTGTCCGCGCACTCGGCGAAGTGGCGCTCGACTGCGACGCTCCGGATCGGCTGGCCTGCGTGAAAGCCACTGTCGACAGGTTGGCCGCGCTCTCGAAAGAGACGCTGACCGGTTCCAGCGTCGAACGCCTGGTCGAGCGCTGCGACGAACTGCGCAACGCCTTGCGTGCGCCCGACTTCAAGCGCCGACTGCGGGATGGCACTACCTGGCTGGCGGGATCGGCCTGAGACGGGTGACGGCCATGACCGGCTTTTTCCTGACACCCGGCCGGTGTGGCGCGGGGCCTAGCTGGCTGCGGTAGGGCCGCCCGCGGGCCAGGTGGCAAGCGTCGCGCCGGTCGTGCCGTTCTCGATCGTGATCTCGTCGAGCGACGTGGCGACGAGGCACACCGGCCGCTGTTCCGCGCCGCCGGCCTGCTGGCACACCACCGGATCGCCGTCCGGCGCGGCGACGATACGACCGGTCAGGCGTACCCGGAAACCCTTGCCCGGCTGTACCGCATCAGCCGTCACGCGCAGGACGGCGGTGTAGGGGCTGCCCTCGCGGCGCCCCTGCCGGCCGCTTTCCCGATCGAATATCTGGCCGATCGCCAGCGTCTGTCCGGGCAGGGTCACGGGTTCCGCCCCCATGGGCGCAACCGGATCCCGGGCCGCGGGGCATGTCTCGCTACTGGTCCAGGGACGCGCGATCCAGAAGCCCTCCAGCGCCTCGACCCCGGCCGGCGCTTCGCCCGACCACCAGTCGGCAGGCGACCAGGCAAGCGGGGCAACATGGATCCGCAAGACACCATCCGCCGCATCGTAGGTCCAGCGCATGGCGGCATCGCTGCCCTCGGTCGCCGGCCCCGCGCACCCGAACGGAAGCGCGATCGTGAAGGATCGACCGATCATGCCGCGTACCGTGGCGGGCATGGCCGTGGCTTGTGCGGTTGCATCCGCGGCGGATGCGGCCAGCGCGATCAGATCGGCCCGGCCCAACGTGCGTCCGGCGTCCTGTTCCGGTTGCACGGCCGGGCGCACCACGGCCGGAACCGGGGCTGGGACCGCAGCGACCGGGCGCGTGTTCGTGGCACGTTGTCCCAGCAGGAACCCGCCACCGCCGACGATCGCGACCGCGACGATCCCGGCGGTGATGACGAGGCGGCTGGCGCGTGGACTGGGTTCTCTCATGGACATGCCATAGCAAGGTCCGGCAGAGGGTTCATCATGAACGTGACAGACCATCGCCATCCGCCGGGGGTCGTTTCCGGGTGACCCTATCGCAGATCGTCACGCTTGCCGTGCTCCTGTCGGTCGTCGGCGCGCTGATCTGGGACAAGGTGCGGTCCGACGTCGTAGCCCTGACCGGTGCCGCGGTGCTGCTGGTGACGGGCGTCGTGCGGCCGGTCGAGGTGCAGGGGGCGTTCGCGAGCCCCGCGATCATCGCGCTCGCCTCGCTGTTCGTGATTGCCTACGCGCTCGAATTGTCGGGACTGCTCGACCGGGCCATCGATGCCGCGGTCCGCATGTGCAGGCGGCTTGGCGGGGCGGGGGTCTGGCTGTTGCTCGCGTTGATCGGGCTGCTGTCCTGTTTCCTCAACAGCACACCGATCGTGGTGCTGGGCGCCCCTGTCGTCCGCGACGTCGCGAACGCGCTGAAGCTACCGCCGAAGCGCTATCTGATGCCGCTGTCCTACATCACCGTGCTGACCGGTTGCTGCACGCTGATCGGCACGTCCACCAACCTGCTGGTCGACGATATGGCGCGCGTCGCGGGCCAGCCGCGCTTCGGCCTGTTCGAGATCACACCCGTCGGGTTGCCGATCGCGCTGGCCGGCGGGTTGTACCTGTTCCTGTTCAGCAGCAGGCTGATGGGGCGCAGCCTGACCGGACCGGCCATCGTCCAGCATGCCCCCGATTTCGAGGCGCCGGGCGCACAGGTCGGCGACGCCGAACTGTTCGCGGAGCGGCGGCCGTTCCAGTCGG
Organism: Sphingomonas montana; assembly: GCF_001956315.1. GTDB lineage: Bacteria > Pseudomonadota > Alphaproteobacteria > Sphingomonadales > Sphingomonadaceae > Sphingomonas_R > Sphingomonas_R montana. The sequence goes on from NZ_MOLY01000046.1 coordinate 104,320, forward strand.
CAAAGGCGTTGTTGGCCGGGGCGGTGTTCGTCGGGGCGATCGCTGCGGCCGCAATGAACATCGCGCCGATCGCGGCATCCGCCTTTGCCGGTGCGGTCCTGCTGATCCTGATGCGCGTGATTACCGCGGACGAGGCCTATGGCGGGTTGCGACCGCAGATCCTGATCCTGATCGCGGGCATGGTCGTCATCGGCATCGCGATGGAGGAAAGCGGCCTCGCTGCGGTCGCGACGAACACGCTTGTCGGATCGCTGCACGGCGTAAGCCCGCTGGTCGCGCTCGTCGTCCTCTACGGCCTGACGATGGTGCTGACCGAGTTGCTGTCCAACGCCACGGTGGCTGTACTGGTCACGCCGATCGCCGTCGCCCTCGCGGAGAGTCTGGGGGTCAGTCCGCGGCCGTTCCTCGTCGCCGTGATGATGGCGGGCAGCGCCGCCTTCGCCACGCCGTTCGGTTATCAGACCAACGTCATCGTCTACCAGATGGGGGGGTATCGCTACATGGACTTCGTGCGGGTCGGGCTGCCGCTCAACCTGCTTACCTTCGCGGTGGCGATCGTCGCGATACGGTTTTCCTTCCCTTTCTAGGCAGGCTGTCCGCGTCTGACGCGCCGGCAGAAACTGCCCGTCGCGGGTCGTGCCGGCCGAGGCGCAAATGTCCACGCCCGGCAGGGACGCACCTGTAGGCGACCTGCAGGCCATGAAAGCGGCGGGGTCGCGAGACCCCTTGTGGAGGTTCCGGTTCGTGGCGGGATCGGCAACTTCCTGCAGATCGATCCAGCCTAGGCGGGCGCGGTGTCGCCTGTGTCGGAGGCCGCCACGCCGCCCCAGTCGATCCGCCGCGTGGCGTACATCACGCCGGCCAATGCGGCGAACAGCGTGGCCGAACCGATCAGCAGCGAATAGGCTTCGAGGCTGAGCAGGACATACAGGATCGCATACAGCCCGGCGAGCAGTGCCGCGACCACGGCGGCCCGCCGCCAGCTGTGCAGGATGGCCGCGGAGTAACTGCTGATCAGCGCGACGATGGCAAGGCTGGCGACCAGATAGGCACCGAGGAACCCGATCACCTCAGCCAGCGCGAGCAGCAGGATGAAGAACAGGACCAGTCCGGCACCGATCAGCAGATAGGCCACGCCCGGCACCGGCGCGCCGCCGATGATGTCGAACATCAGCAGCGCCAGGAAGGTGAAGCCGATGAACATGAAACCATATTTGGTCGCACGGTTGACCTGCGAATACAGATTGACCGGATCGAGCAGCCCGATCGTGACCGCTTCGTTCGCGTCGGCCGGATCCGCCGGGTTCGTCTCCTGCTCGCCGATCCTGACGACCGGCCGGTTGAGGGCGAGATTGCCGATCTGCCAGCTGGCGGGGAACGCCGACGCGCCCGGCGTCCGGTTCGGCAGGAAGGCCCCGGTGAACGAAGGATGCGGCCACGCGGAAATCGCCTCGATCGTGGTCTGTTCGGCCGACGGCAGGAACGAGAGTTCGTCGCTGCCGCGCAGGTCGAAGGCCACATCGAACGGCACCGCCATGTTCGTCGCGCCGGTCGCGATCGGCCCCCGCGCGGTGAAGCCGCTGCCGCTGGTCGTCGCAAGGCTGGATCCCGGGATCAGCGGCAGCGCCCGACCGGCGACGCGGATCGCCGGCCGCGAGCCCGCAAGTCCCCTGGCGTTGCTGATCCCGACGCGGATCTCCGCGTCGGCGAGGCGCAGGCTGTCCGGCGGAATGTTCAGCGCCGCAAAGTCGGGCAGGCGAAACTGGCCGGCGATCCGGACATGCGAGCGATAGACCACCGCTTCGTAAATCGACCGACGCCGCCGTTCCGCATCGATCCGCATGCGGACCGCCGAGCGCGTCGGCGCGACGAACAGCAGCTCTTCCTCGCGATCGGTACGCCGGATGGTGCGGCCGCTTTCGACCGTATCGCGCGTGACGATGCGGCTGAACGGGATCACCAGGAACGGCCCGGCAATGCTTTGCGGGCCACCCCAGCCTTCGACGATCGACGTGCGCGCGACCTGCGACTGGTTTTCACGATCGTAGACCAGCAGATAGGTGGCGAACAACGGAACGGACAGCAGCAGACCCAGCAGGATCGTCATGGCGAGCTTGCGCCCCGGGGTATTGTGCGTCGGCGACGACGAAAGCTTTATCATGCTACCCCAGACGATCCCGACCGCGTTTCCGGGGTTTGAATTGGACGTCCGGGTTCGTCAATCGAAAGCATCCGGGGCTGCAATACCGGAACTACAGCCCCTGTTATCCGGAGAACACCCATGGGTCGTACCGTCAAGTTCGTCCTGATCGTCACATTGGTATCCGGGCTGACGTCTTTCCTGCTCACCTTCCTGACCGCGACGGGGCAGCGGTCCCAATCCGACCCGACCTTCATCGGCCTTGTCTTCGGCATGACGGCCGGCGTCGCGTTCCTGCTGCTGAGCGGCAATCGCAGGATACCGCTGGCCGACGATGCGACGCGCCGCGCGGTGCTGGCCGAACCGGCCGCCGCGGGCGCGGCGCGCCTGCTGATCGTCCGGGAAAGCAAGGTCGGGATGATGGTCGGCGTCGACGTCGAAGTGGACGGCGCCGTCGTGACCCAGCTCAGGAGCCCGCGCTTCGCGGCGGTCACGGTATCGCCCGGACGGCACGCCTGCGTCGCGATCGCACAAGGCAGGCGCTCCGCCCCCCTGGCCATCGACGCGGAGGCGGGCGGGACCGTGGTCCTGCGCATCTCCACGGGGTTCGGCGGGATCAAGCTGACCCGCGAAGACGATAGCCCCGCGCTGCGCACGGCTCTGGCAAAGGTGCCGATGGTCGCACCGGCCTAGGACGGATCGACAATCGATCGGACCTTGCCGTGGTCACCGCTTCGGCTGCATCGCGCGCAACGCCCGCGTCCATATCCAGGCCATCAGCGTCCCGCCAAACAGGACCGACACTATCGGCGCAACACCGTCCGCACCGGGGATGCGCCCGTCCAGCACCATGCGCCGGAGCAGCACGGCATTCCCGGCCAGTTCGAAGCCATGCCCGCGCATCCTCGCGCATCCAGGTCGGGAGGCGCGCCACCGAAGGTTCTCCCTCGATCGGTGGGACCGGCGGATCGGTCGCGGGGCCCGCGCTGCTTGCGGGATAGCGCGCCAGCATGACGACGGTGACCGGATCGGTCGGGGATCGGCCAGGCGCGCGCAGCGGCAGGTAATAATCGTCATAGCTGCTCGTTCGCATGTTCCAGCGGCGTAGCCATGCCTGATCGTAATCGGGCGGCGCGTCGGCGCAGTGGCCGAAGCGTCCTTCAGACAGAAATCGCCGCCTGACGCCGCCGGCGGAAAAGGACGAGCGCGACGACGGGCAGCAGGACTAGCGGGAGGAGGGGCAGGGCCTTGGCCATGTCCGGATGCGCGCCGATCCAGCGTACGAACAGCATGGCCATGCCTGCCCCGCTCCATATGAGCGCGACCGTGAGGCACAGGCTGGTTGCAATGATGCCCAGTCGTATCTTGCCGTTCATGACGCGCTCTCTCGTTGGATCGACCGCAGCCTTTGGACCTGGAACGGTTCGGGCGGAAGCGCCGATGTGCCGTCCCCAACCGGGGTAATTCACGCAGCGGCGGGGCAAACCGGACGCGGCGCTACGATGCATCGTCCGTACTGCGATCCATGAAATCCGCGATCAGCGCGAAGTAGCCGGGCAGCACCGCCGCCAGGGCAGCGCGGCCGTCGGGGGTGAGCCGCACCTTCTTCGCACGTCTGTCGCTTATGTCCCGGATACTGTGCAGCAGGCCGGCCCGTTCCAGCGACTTGATGGTATCCGTCACCACCGGGCGCGAAATGTCCAGCCGGTCGGCGATCTCGCTGGGAAACAGTCCGTCGCGTGCCGGCTCGCGATCGATCAGGATCATGGTCAGGAAGCGGGTTTGCGACAGGGCATGCGCCGAGAAATACGCTTCCAGTTCGCGCATGAGCAGGCTGCCGCGTCGCAACAGGCGCAGCGCCTCGCCAACCGCCTGCGGGTTCATGTCGGGGAAGCGATCCCTGTATGTCAGGAGCATTTGCCGCGTCGGCAGTTCCCTCAGGAAGAACATTCCGCCTCCGGACCGATTTCGCGAAGCAGGGTGAGATCGACGGGTTCGGAAAGCCACTCGCGGTAGCTGTCGAAGACCGACTGCGTGTAGGGTTGGGCGTGATGTGCGGCGAGTGCGGCGGCGTCCTCCCACACTTCATAGAGATAGAGGCAGGATCCGCCGTCCCGATCTTCATGCAGAGTGAATATCCGGCACCCCGGTTCGGCATGCGTCGCCTGCATGATGCCACGGACTGCATTCCGGGCGGCTTCCAGATATTCGGGCTTTGGCGCGATGCGTGCAAATACGGTAAGCGGTTCGGACATGACCCGTGCCTTACATCGTTAGGATGCTAACTATGTAATCGGTGAAATCGGGGTGCACAAGCGACGCCCTGCCGTCTCTCCACTCACACCACCTAAATTCCCGCGACCGTTGTCGCGAAATTTTCCGAGATGCGTTGGCCGGGGAATCCACGGAAACAGACAGTCGGATCACGCCGCAAGCGTGCTGATCGTGGCCCGGTTGCGACCGTCGCGCTTGGACTGGTACAACGCCGCGTCCGCCGCCTGGATGAGTGCGGAACCGTCGCGCACCATGGCGTCGGACCAGGTTGCGATGCCGAACGACATGCTGGTCGAACCGAGCGTGCGGGTGCCATGGCGCACGTTCAGTTCCGCGATGGCCTGACGGACGATTTCGACGCGCCCGGCGAGCGCCTCGGCGGTCGTGCCGGGTGCGATGATCGTGAACTCCTCGCCGCCGAAGCGACAGACAACATCGCCGTCGCGGAACCGGCTGCGCATCTCCGTGGCCACCGCCTGCAGCACGGCGTCGCCCGCGTCGTGGCCGAATTCGTCGTTGAACCGCTTGAAATGATCGATATCGCACATGATGAGGCTGAGCGGCGTGCCCGACCGCACGGTCCGGGATATCTCGAGCGTCAGCGCCTCCTCCATGTAGCGGCGGTTGAAAAGGCCGGTCAGCGGATCGCGGATCGTCTGTTCCCTGAGCGATCGCTGGAGCCGGTGATTGACCAGCGCCGAGCCGATGTTTTCGGCCAGCACGTTCATCCGGAAGCGGTTCTCGGCGTCGATGCGACCGCGCAGGTAGAGCACGCCGATCACCTCGCCGCCGGCCAGGAGCGGTTCGCAGTGATAGACCGCGTCATCGACCACATGCCCGCAGACGATATCGCGGCCGGGGTCCACGACGCTATGGCTCTGGCCGCGACGAAGCGCCCAGCATCGTTCCGGCGGAAAGCCATCGGCCGCCACCGCGATGCCGCCCCAGCAGGCGACGGGGACCAGGCAGTTGCGCGAATTATTATGGGCGTACAGGACACCTGGAATGGCGGGCAGCACCTGCGGCACGAACACCCGGATGATCTGCGCCAGTTCGTCGTCGGTACGGGCGGCCTGCATCCGATGCGCCATACCCCCGAGCAGTTCGATCACGTCGCCGCGTTCACGCAGCGTCGCGGTATTGCGTTCGAGTTCCGCGTTCACGATCTGCAGTTCACGCTCGCTGGCCCCCTGGCGCGCGACGGCCCCCTCAAGGCGGTCGGCCATGGCGTTGTAGCCCACAGCCAGTCGCGTAAATTCCCGCGAACCCATCGCCATGTCGATCCGCGCCTCCTGTTCACCGCTGCCCAATGCGGTCATCGCTTTCAGCATGGTGTTGAGAGGGCGGCGGATCCCCCGTACCAGCAACGCAAAGCTGCCGATGACGAGAAGCGCGACGGCGATCGCGCCGATGATGGCCAGTCTTTTGGCGCCGCGAAGGCGCCGGATGGCCGCGTCCTGCCGGGTGGTCTGGAGCGTGCGTTCTTCGTCGAGAAAGCTTGTCGCGCGCACGGTGACGGCATCCATCAGTTCCCGCCCGCGGCCGCTTGCGATGACTGCGACCGCACCTGCGAAATCGCCGCGGCGCGCCAGATCGAGCGGCTGTAACAGCACGGCGGAACGCTGCTTCATCAGCACCGCGATTTCCCGCGCACGGGCGTGTTGCAGGTGATTGTCTTCGGTCTGTTCGACGACCCTGGCGATCGTCCGGGCCGCATTTTCCACGCGTTGCCGGAACGACCGGGCATAGGCGGGATCATGCGTGATGACGAAACCGCGCTGACCGGACTCCGCCTCGCGCAGATCGCCCAGTGCCGCCTCGGTCGTCTCGATGATCGCGGCGGAATGGGTGGCCCAGGAGACGCTCTGGCTCGCCTGATACGAAGCATCGACGAGAAGCGCCGCAAGCGACCCCAGCGCCAGGAGGACGATAAGCCCGATCGCGGCAATACGCGCTGTGAGCGAAACGAACATTGCGTCAGCCTAGCGGCCGAGGCTTAACGCTTGGTTGCTTCGTCTCGACGGCGGCCCGCGCATGGCGGTGCCGTTCTTCCGGCCCGGGATCAACGCCGGTGCGCCGTGTTCCGTCGGTGTACCGGACGGTGTGTTCGAGCAAGCCGCATCGCTGCCGAGCGGCAGGACGGGTCCGTGCCTGCCGGCAAGGTAGCGACCTTGTGGGCGGCCCGCCGAAAGATGGTTCGTGACTATCGTCCGACCGAACGGCCGGTTACCGGTGCAGCCGCACGCGCAGCCTGCGTTGCGCGATAGATCGGTGAGTATCTCGGCCATGCGTAGAGTTTCCAGCGTGATTACCGGTGGTGGCGCTTCATTGATCCTGGCCCTTTCGCTCGCCGGTTGCGGCAAGGTGGAGCAGAAGAGCGCCGATGTCGTGAGCAAGCCGCGCGCGGAAGCGAAGCGGCATCGGGTCGCCTGCGCATCCTCGGTCGCCTATGACCGGTTGAAGGGGCTTGTGTTCGATCAGGCGGTCGATCGACATGCGGGCGATCGCGCCAATCTGGACATTCTGGCGGACTATTCGGTCGTGCGGATCGAAGAGCCGGTCGTGGACGGCTGGGACTCCGCGCTCGACCTTACCCGGTGCACGGGCCGCTTCATCCTGCAGATCCCGCCGGGCGCCGAGCGTGCGTTCGGCGGCGAGCGCCGTCTGGAGGCCGACATCCGCTACACCGCGCAGGCGGCGGCCGATGGCAGCGGCTTCGTCTATCGCCTGAACGGCGCGGAGGCGATCATCGCACGGCTTGCCGCATTCAATCTGTCCGTCGGTGCCTATCGACCTTCACCGGCGATCGATCCGGGACAGGATGACGCCGCCGGCTCGGCCGATACCGCGCCGGACCGGGCGGACGTGCCGCCGCCCCTGTCGGACGATCCCGTAGGCGATGCACCGGATGATGAGCGGTTGCCGACGCGGCCTGCGCAGCGCGCGTCCGACGTGGCCGGCCGCGATCCGGACGCGGTGGCGGCCGGATCACGAACCGACGCGCCCGGGCGCACCGGCGAGACGGTTATCCGCACATTCTACGGGGCGCTGGGTGGCGGGGACGGACGGACCGCGTCGGCCCAGATGATCCCGGAGAAGCGAACGAGCCGGTCCTTCGCCCCGGAGGCGCTGTCGCGGTTCTACGGGCAGTTGGCCGAGCCGATCCGGCTGACGCGGATCGTGCCGCTGGCCGGGAACACATATCAGGTAAGCTATCGCTATGCAGCGGGGCGCTCGCGTTGCCGGGGCAGTGCGGTGATCCGTCTCGCCAACCGCGATGGCCGCACGCTCATCCGTTCCATCGACGCACTGGACGGCTGCTGAACCGGCGTCTGCCGACCGTCATGGACACCGGTCTGCGGACGTCGGGCGCGCAGGGCGGCCGTCGCGAAGGGCGATCAGTTCGATGGCGGCCAAAGGCGCGTTGGTCGGAGGCATGGCGACCGCGACGACGTCGGCAAGTCCCCAAGCGCACTGACGATATAATAACCGTTGATCATTTAAACCTATGTTATTATCTCAGGTTGGAGTAATGACTTGGTCTATACATAGGTCTAGTTCGATAAACTTCATTTCGCCTTAAGTTCGCTCTATTACTGGAGGGTCCATGGCAAATCGGGACGAAGATGCGCGACTTGATGCGCTGTACAAGCTCAACCTGCTCGACACGTCGCCAAGCGAGAGTTTCGACCGGATCACGCGGATGGCGAGCCAGATCTTCGACCTGCCGATTTCCGCGGTCTCGCTGACCGATCGGGACAGGCAGTGGTTCAAGTCGCGCGTCGGGGTGGAACACATGTCCATTCCGCGGGAAAATGCGCCATGTTCCCGTGTTGCGGAGACGGCCGATACGGTGCTGATTACCGACCTGCTTGCCGACGATCGTTATCGGGACAGCATCCTGGCCGAGCAGGGGGTGCGCTTCTATGCCGGTGTGCCGCTCGTGACGCGGGAGGGCTTTGGTCTGGGGGCGCTGTGCGTTCTGGGCACCGAGCCGAGAACGGCCTCCACCGCCGAAATGGCCGCGCTGAAGGATCTCGCGCAGATGGTCATGTCGCAGATCGAGCTGCAGCACGCCTTCGGGCGGGTCGATCCGCTCAGCGGATTGCCGAACCGCACGCAGTTCCTCGACGATCTGGACGACCTTGGACGGGATGACCCGGGTCGTCGCCGACTGGCCGTGATCGTGGACCTCGCGCGGGCCGAGCAGCTCAACTCCGGCTTCCGGGTCATGGGTTCCAGCTATGTCGACGACATGGTGCAGGAAGCGACGCGTACGTTGCGCGCCATACTCGGCAGCGATCACATGGCGTACCATGTCGCGGCAACGCAGTTCGCGTTCGTTGGTCCGGACGGTGTCGACGAAGTGGCGTATATCGTCCGGCTCGAAGCCATGCTGGTGCAGCTTCGCGCGGCGTCGCATGTCCGCTTCGTCATGTCGCCGACGATCGGCGTCGCGCCGTTCGTGACGGGGGCGACGTCGTCACACGACGTCCTGCGGACCGCCCACAACGCGGCGCTGGATGCGCGCGCGTCGGAAACGGCGGTCGGCTTCTATTCCCCGTCGAAGGATGGCGCGCACCGCCGGCGTTTCCGGTTGCTCAACGATTTCGGGATGGCGCTCGATCGGCCGGAGCAGCTCCGTCTGGTGTTCCAGCCGCGGATCGACCTGGCGACAGGCACCTGCGTCGGTGCCGAGGCCCTGCTGCGCTGGTCGCACCCGCTGCTGGGCGAGGTATCGCCGGGCGAATTCATGCCGATCGTGGAACAGACCTCGCTCGCGCGCCCGACCACCGCCTGGGTGCTGGAGGCGGGTCTGGACCAGCTCGGCCGCTGGTGCGCGGCACGCCTGCACATCCCGCTTTCGATCAACGTCTCGGCCGCCAACCTCGACGAGGCGGACTTTGCGCAGCGCGTGCAGCTCTACCTCATCAAGCACCGCGTTCCGCCCGCGCTGCTGGAGCTGGAGGTGACCGAGAGTGCGGTCATGGGCAATTCCGTCCGGGCGATCGGGCAGCTTCAGGCCGTGGAGCTTGCCGGGATACGCATCGCGATCGACGATTTCGGCACGGGATATAGCAGCCTCGCCTATCTGCAGAAACTGCCGGCACAGGTCGTGAAGATCGACCAGTCGTTCGTGCGCGACCTGGCGAAGGGCGATCGGGAGCAGTCCCTGGTGCGCTCCATGATCTCGCTCTCGCATGATCTGGGTTACCGCGTCGTCGCCGAAGGCGTCGAGACCGCGGAGGCGGCCGCGCTGCTGATCGAGATGGGATGCGACGAAGGCCAGGGCTATTTCTTTGCGCGGCCCATGGAAGTGACGGACTTCGAGCAGTGGATCCGGGGGCCGGGGATGCAGGCCGTCGCGGGCTGATACCGCGATTATCGGTTTCGCGCGGCGAACGGTTCGCGCCGGAGCCGGGGCCCGATCGACGAGCACATGGTCGAAGACGCCCTGCCGATTCGGTGGCAAGCGCCTGCGGAACCCCCGCGTTCCGGACCGGCCGGGAAAAGCCTGCGTTACTTCGAGGCAAGCGCGCGAGGAACCGCCGCTTGCCGGATCAGGCGAAGATATCGGCGAGCTGGTCCGTGAGGGGGCCGTCCTTCCAATGGCGCAGTTCGACGAACAGCGCTGCGCTGACGGTGGTGTACCAGGTGAGTATCACGGTCGTGACGATCGATTGCAGCAACTGGACCCAGAGCGCGGGTGCCGACACCGGCAACTGCGCAGTGCCGCCGGTGAGCGCGCTGAACGAACCATAGCCCGCCACCCCCATGAGCCCGACGACGATCGAGACGAGGATATAGATTGCGAGCGCCAGCAGCAGTATGCCGAAGACTTGCCACCGCGCCCCCTTTGTCAGGGCACGGCTGCGTCCGAACGCGCCGAAGATGCCGACGCGTTCCGCGACGATGGCGGGAACCGATACGGACCACATCACCGCCAGCATGATTCCGGGGATCACCAAGAAGAGAAGGCCGATCCACGCGGCCAGGACGAACAGGACATTCACCACGAACAGCGGGAGGCAGCGCAGCAGGCCGATACGCAGATTCTCGGCCAGAGCCGACACCCGTCCCTCATCATGCGCGACCGTCGCATGAACGATCGCCCCGCTGGCGATCAGCCACAGCAAGCCGACCACGAACCCGTAAAGACCGAGCACCGCATAGGTATCGTTGCCAAGCCCGCGGAAAAGCCCGGCGCGCCCGCCGAACTGTTCGAGGAGCAGCTGTGGCAACGCTATCATCACGAAGCCGATGCCGAACGTTCCGACCGGATTGGCCTTGAGGACATCGACGCTGCGCCCGAACACGCCGCTGACCGAGATGCCGTCCGTCGTTCCCGCAGTCGTCCCTGTAAGTGCCCGACTTGCCATCATGCGTCCCCCCGATCCCCGTCCGGGAAGGTGACGGCCGAATACCGGACTGTCCAGCCTTCTCATCGCAAGACAGCTTCCGCCGGGTCAATGACGGATGATGGATTGCGCTCTGGCCCGATCCGGTTAGTTTCCGCCTTGGGGGACAGCGGCGACGCCGTCGGGGGAGGGCATCATCGGCGCGTCACCGCAGGATATGGCAGTTGCGACCGACCGGTTCGCCGCAGCGCATGCCGCTTTGCGCGCCGATCCGTCGATCCAGTTCACGCTGACGCGCGCGCCACCGCCGCCGGAAACACCGGAATGGCTGAAGGCGGTCGGGCGGGCGATTGCCGGCATGTTCCGGCCGATCGGCCGATTCTTGCGCTGGGTGGCGAGCCTGATGCCGGATGCGCCCTACGCCCGTATCCTGTTGTGGGCGCTGCTGGCGGCGCTGGCCGCGGCGGTCGTCTGGATGGTCGTCGATCGGATCCGGTCGGGCGAATGGCGTCTGCCGGCGCGGCGGCGGCGCGGCGACGAGCCCGCGTCCGATGCATCCGAGGAGGGTTGGACCCCCGATGCGGCCCCGGCCCGCGCCTGGCTGCGCGAGGCGGACCGGTTGGCCGCGGAGGGGCTTTATGCCGACGCGATCCATTACCTGCTGTTCCATTCGATCGACGATATTGCGCGTCGCCGTCCGCAATGGCGACGACCGTCCCTGACCAGCCGCGAGCTTGCGTCGGCGCCGCTGCTTCCGGCTGCCGTCCGTGCATCGTTCGCGGGCATCGCCATGCTGGTCGAACGCAGCCTGTTCGGCGGGCGCCCCGTGGCGGACGACGACTGGCAGTCCGCGCGGGCCGCCTATGCCGATCTGGCCCTGCCACGGCAGTGGCGCGCATGAGCGAGGTGGCGATCGGACGACGGGTCCCGAACGGCAATACCCTGTTCGCGCCGCGGACGATCGCGCTGCTGCTGTTCGTCGGCCTGCTGGGTTTTGCCGGTTCGATGCTGCTCGGGGCCTATGCCCCGGATTTCAGCGCCGGGCGGAGTGCGGGTCCCCATGCGCTGTCCAGGGCGGCGACCGGCTATTCCGGCATCGTCAGGTTGACCCAGGCGATCGGGCGCAATCCGCGGCTGATCCGCGCGGAAGCGGGCTGGGATACCGAGGATCTGGTCATTGCGACGCCGGAACATGGCACGGTCGATATCGGCAAGTTCGTGACCGCACGCCGCGGCCGGGCGACGCTGATCGTGCTGCCGAAATGGGCGACGACGCCGGACGAGCAGACCAAGGGCTGGGTGGACATGAGCGGCCTGTTGCCTGCGAAGGACCCGGCGGCCATGCTGGAACCGGGCACGACAATGCCGGTCACGCGGCGTCGAAGCGGTGCGCGTCCGCTCCGTCCCATGCGCTGGGTGCCGCAGTCGCTGGCGGTCGCGGCGCCGCGACCGGTGCAGACCGTCCGGTCGGCGGCGCTGACGGCGCTGGTGGAGGATGACGCCGGCGGTATCGTGCTCGGGCGGCTCAACGATACCAACATCTATATCCTGGCCGATCCCGACCTGCTGAACAATCACGGCATCCGCCGGATCGCGCGGGCGCGGGCGGCGGTCGACCTGCTCGATTTCATCAACGCGACCGGTGCGCAGGGCATGGCGTTCGATGTGACGCTGAACGGCCTGGGCCATGGCCGCAGCCCGTTGCGACTCGCGTTCGAACCGCCGTTCCTGGCGATGACGCTGGCGATCACGGCCGCGCTGGTGCTGGTCGGATGGCAGGCGCTGGTGCGGTTCGGGCCGGCCCGTCCGCCCGTGCGCGCCATCGCGTTCGGCAAGACCGCGCTGATCGACAACAGTGCTATGATCGTCCGCAAGGCAGGTCGCGAAGGGGGGCTGGGCGGACGCTATGCCGCATTGGTCCGCGAACGTGCGCGGACCATCTTCGGCGTACCCGCGCACCTGACCGACGAGGCGGCGGACGGCTATCTCGACCGGCTGCAGGGGACGGCACGGTTCACCCAGCTGGCGGCCGATGCGCAGCGTGCGTCGCATCCCGCCGATATGCTCGCGGCCGCACAGGCGCTGCATCAATGGCAACAGGAGAAGACACGGTGACGGTTGACGACGTCCGGGCACTTGGACAGGCGATCCGCGCCGAAATCGGCAAGGCGGTGATCGGCCATGACGACACCGTCGACCTGTTGCTGATCGCGCTGTTCGCGGGCGGGCACATCCTGATCGAGGGACCGCCCGGCACCGCCAAGACGTTGCTTGCGCACAGCTTCGCGCAGGCCGTGGGGTTGGCGTTCGGCCGCATCCAGTTCACCCCGGACCTGATGCCGGGCGACATCATCGGCGCGAACCTGTTCAATTTCCAGACGTCGACGTTCACGCTGACGCGCGGACCGATCTTCACGGAACTGCTGCTGGCCGACGAGATCAACCGTACGTCGCCCAAGACGCAGGCGGCGCTGCTCGAGGCGATGCAGGAGCGCACCGTGACGATCGACGGCGAGAGCCTGCCGCTGAGCAACCGTTTCACCGTGGTCGCGACGCAGAACCCGATAGAGCAGCAAGGCGTCTATCCGCTGCCCGAGGCGCAGCTCGATCGCTTTCTGTTCAAGCAGACGATTTCCTATCCGAGCGCGGACGAGGAACGGCGGATCGTGGCCGGCCATAGCGCGCAGCAGGCGGCGATGTCGCCCGCCGACTGGGGCGTGGCACGGCGCGCGGATGCGGCGATGATCGACGCGGCGGTGGAGACGGTCACGACGGTCCGGCTGGTCGATGCGGTAATCGACTATATCGTCGCGCTGATCCGCGGGACGCGCGGTGTCGCCGATCTGGAAAGCGGTGCCTCGCCGCGTGCGGGCGCGATGCTGGCGCGCGCCGCCCGCGCCCGCGCGGCACTGGACGGACGCGATTTCGTCATTCCCGACGATGTGAAGGCGCTGGCCCCCGCGCTGCTGCGCCACCGGCTGATCCTTTCGCCGGCGGCGGAAATCGGCGGACGTGCGATCGAGGATGTCGTCGCGCAGATCATCGAGACGATCGAGGCGCCGCGTTGATCTACCCGACCCGCATGGCGGTCGCGACTGCGGCGGTCGGTGCGCCGGTCACGCTGCTTGTGGCGATGATGTTCCCGGCAAGCTGGTATGCGGGATTGGCGTGGCCGCTGGCGGTGCTGCTGCTGACGATTGCCGATGCGGTGCTGAACGCGGGCGAAGCGGGCGCGACGCTGGAATTGCCGCGCTCGGCCGCGGTCGGCGTACCGCTGACCCTGACCGTCGCGGTGACGATCGCCGGGCGGCGGATCGGCAGCGCGGCGCAGCTGGCGCTGTCCGCCGACCCGCTGGTGACGATCGCCGACGACGGAACGCTGGACGTGATGCTGGTGGAAGGTCGCGGCACCGCGGCGGTGTCGATGATCCCGCAACGGCGGGGCACCGCAGTTTTCGACGCTGTCTGGCTGCGGTGGCCCGGGCCGTTCGGCCTGGCGTGGCGACAAGCGCGGATCGACCTGGGGCGCGCATTGCCGATCCTGCCCGATATCGAGACGGTGCGCCGGCAGGGTGCGCAGGTGTTCGAACGCCATGCGGTGCAGGGTCTGCTGGCGCAGGGCGACCGCGGCGACGGCACCGATTTCGAGGCGCTGGTCGAGTTCCGGCCGGGCATGGACCGGCGCAAGATCGACTGGAAGCGATCGAGCCGGCATCACAAACTATATGCCAAGGAATATCGCACCGAACGCAACAGCCAGATCGTGTTCGCGATCGATGCGGGACGGCAGATGTCCGATCCGGTCGGCGGGATCCCACGCATCGACCGCGCGGTGTCGGCCGCGCTGCTGACGGGATGGCTGGCGCTGAAGCTGGGCGACCGCGTCGCGCTGCATGCGTTCGACTCGCGCCCGCGTGTCGCGAGCGGTTTCATCAGCGGGGCGGGGGCCTTTGCCGAACTGCAACATCTGGCGGCCGCCATCGACTATAGCGGCGACGAGACGAACTACAGCTTTGCGCTTGCCACGCTTGCGGCGCGGCTGTCGCGACGGTCGATGATCGTGCTGTTCACTGAAATCACCGATCCGACGTCCGCTGAATTCATGGTGCGGGCCGTTGCCCGGTTGCTGGGAAAACATCTCGTGCTGGTTGTCGTCCTGCGCGACGATGTGCTGGAGACGATCGTCGATCGGGCGCCGGAGCAGGCCGCCGATGTGACACGGGCGGTGACCGCGGCGGCACTGCTGCGTGACCGTCGGCTGGTGCTGCTGCGCCTGCGCCATCTGGGCGTCCACGTCATCGAAAGTGCGCACGACCAGGTCGCCGAGCGGCTGGTCGAAGGCTATGTCGACCTCAAGCGGAGGAGCCTGCTGTGAGCGCGATCGTCGATGCCGCCCGGCCACTGATCAACGCAAGCCGTTTCCGCGCCGCGCACGAGGCGGAATGGATGCGGCTGGAAGCGCTGCTCAAGCAGATCGAGAAACGTTCGGTTCGGGTCCTGTCCGACGACGATCTGCTGGCCTTGCCGCTGCTGTACCGCGCGACATTGTCGTCCCTGTCGGTTGCGCGCGAAACCTCGCTCGACCGCGCGCTGACCGCCTATCTCGAACAATTATGCGCGCGCGCCTATTTCCAGCTCTACGGCGTTTCGGACCTGGCGTGGCGCGATCTGGGTCGGTTCTTCACGCAGGGCTGGCCCGGTGCCGTCGCGTCGCTATGGCGCGAAACGCTGGCCATGGCGTTCCTGACGTTGGCCGGTGCGCTGGCCGCCTATTTCCTGGTCCGGTCCGACCCGACATGGTTCTTCGGCATCATTCCCGAAGGCCTGGCGGGCGGGCGGGATCCGAGCGCGTCGGCTGAGGTGCTGCGTGCCACCTTGTACGGCAAGCAGGAGGACGGACTGGGGATCTTCGCCAGCTTCCTGTTCAATCACAATGCGCAGATCGCGATCTTCGCCTTCGCGCTCGGTTTCGCCTTCGTCGTGCCGACCGCGCTGCTGATCCTGTACAACGGGCTGATGCTGGGGGCGATGGTGGCCGTGTTCGCCGACAAGGGGCTGGGCCTCAACTTCGGTGCCTGGCTGGCGATCCACGGCACCACCGAACTGTTCGCGATCATGATCGCGGGTGCGGCGGGCACGCGCATCGGCACGGCGATCGCCTTTCCCGGCCGGCAGGAGCGGATGGCGGCGGTCGTCGCGGCGGGCCGCCCGGCCGCGATCGCCATTGCCGGCGTCGTCCTGATGCTCGCGGTCGCGGCGGTCCTCGAAGGCATCGGGCGGCAGGTGGTGACGAGCGATGCGGCGCGGGGAACGATCGGGATGGCGATGCTGGTGGCATGGCTGCTCTATTATTACGGGATCGGGAGGCGTCATGCGAACCGATCGCGCGACTAGGGCGGCCGCCACGTTACGGCGCGGTTTCGTGACCCCCGAGGGCGTCGACCTGCAGCTTGAGTTGGGCGGGGCGGGCACGCGTGCGGCGGCGTTCCTGATCGACGTCATCCTGATGCTGCTGCTGCTGGTCGCGGCAACGATCGCGCTCTTCGCGATCGATCAGGCCCTGCGGGCCGAGATCGCCGGCATCCTGTGGCTGATCGGCGCCTTCATCCTGCGCAACGGCTGGTTCGTGCTGTTCGAGATCGGTGGACGCGGGGCGACACCGGGCAAGCGGCTGATGGGGCTTCGCGTCGTCGCGCGCGATGGCGTGCGGCTGACGGCAGGGGCGGTCCTGGCACGGAACGCGATGCGCGAAATCGAGGTGTTCCTGCCCCTGTCCTTTCTCGGCGCGCAGACGGCGACTGGGACTGCGGACGCGTTCCTGACAATCTTCGCGTTACTGTGGAGCGGCATTTTCCTGCTTTTTCCGCTGTTCAACCGGGACCGGTTGCGGATCGGCGATATCGTGGCGGGGACATGGGTGGTGCAGACCGCGAACCGCACATTGTCCGCCGACATGGCCTCGGATGCCGAGCGGGTCCGCCGCGTGTTTCCGGAAGCCGCGCTGACGCTGTACGGCATCTACGAGCTGCAGACGCTGGAAGACGTGATCCGTGGCGGCGATCCGGCCGCGCAATCGGCGGTTGCGACGATGATCCGTCGCAAGACCGGTCTGGCGGACGATGCGGACGATGCGGCGTTCCTGTCCGATTATTATCTGGCGCTGTGCGTGCGGCTGGAAAGCGGGCTGCTGGTCGGCCGTCGTCGCCTCGACAAGTTCGGGACAGTCGAACAATAGAATGTTCCGGCGTCGCGGTCATCGTCTGGCGGATGGTGGCCCAACCCGGAGTTTGCGTGGTAACCCCATCGTTGTTCCGCCGCCTGCTCGGCCCTGCGATCGACGCGATGGCGCCAGCGCTGCGCGCCGTCCATGATAGCGACGCGGACCAGATCCTGTCCGGCTTCGCCACGATCGAAGCCAGCCGCGATCCGGTCGCGCGGCTGTTGTGCCGGGTGATGCGGCTGCCGGCCCCGGGTTCGGACGTGCCGGTCACCGTGCGGTTCGCGCGGCGCGGCGGGATCGAGCATTGGCACCGGACCTTCGGCGACCGGCATTACAACAGCACGCTGCACGCCCGGCGGGGCCTGCTCGTCGAGCGAATGGGGCCGGCGACCAACGTCTTCCACATATCGGTCGTCGCGGGCGCGCTGCATCTGGATCTGATCGGTTTCCGCTTTCTCGGCATACCGTTGCCGCGGCATATGAGGCCGGCCTGCAACGCGGTCGAGCGGGACCGCGACGGGGCGTTCACTTTCGATATTCCGGTCGGCCTGCCGGGTCTTGGCCGGGTCATCCACTATTGCGGTCGACTGGAGACGATCCATGACTGAGCATCCGATCATCCTGTTCGATGCCGAGTGCGTGCTGTGTTCGGCCAATGCGCAGTTCGTCCTGACATATGATCGCGCACGACGTTTCCGGCTGGCGGCCATGCAGGGTCCGGTTGGTGCGGACATTTCGCGCCGCCATGGGATCGATCCCGCGAACCCCGCTACGATACTCGTCGTCCAGGGCGGCCACGCGCTGCGCGACAGCGACGCCGTGATCGCAATCTATGCCGGCCTGGGCTGGCCGTGGCGGCTTGCCGGGATCGCGCGGCTGATACCACGGGCCCTGCGCGATCCCGCCTATCGTTGGGTGGCGCGGAACCGCTACCGGTTCTTCGGCAAGCGTACGACGTGCTGGATGCCGCGACCGGAGGATGCCGATCGCGTTCTGTAACGCTTCGGAATCCGGTCAGTCCTTCGCGATGACGATCTTCGGTAGGCTGGCAATGGGTTCGATGGTCATTGCCCGGAACCACGTCTCGGCGCCTTCCGACTGAAGCTGGATCTGTCCGTGCGTCAGTGGGCGTCGCGTTCCGTCTGGGGCGATGGTCGCGATATCCGTGACCGCCGCGACCGGTATGCCGTTCACGACATGCACGGCCCGATCGCCCAGCACGTAGAGATCGAGCGTATTCCATTGTCCGATCGGCCGTTCGGCGTCGGTGGCGGCCTCGACATTCCAGGTCGGGGTGCCGTTGACCATGTCGACCGGTCGTCCGCCGACGCGGAAACGGAGATGCGGCGCGATGATCGTAGGGTCGGACGTGACGGTCGTCCGGCCACGCACCTTGCCGCCGACGACGACGGCCATGCCGGTCGAACCCTTCATAATCTCGAATTCCAGTGATGGTTGCCATGTCCCGAACACGTCGCCCGGCGTGCCGTGCGTATGGTAGAGCAGGCCGTTGTTTGGGGGCTGCCGATCGCGCGGTGCCCAGGTCCTGGCACCCCATTTATACTGGAGCCGCAGATGGTAGTTGCCGAGGTCGGCCCGGTGGACGAGGCTGCCCCAGGTTTCGCCCTTGATCCAGATCGCCGGCCCGCCGTCGACCCGACGGACCGCGAAGTCGCCGGTCCTGCTCCGCGGCGCACCGATCGGCTTGCTGCCGGGATTGCCCTGATAGGTCACCGCCGGATCGGCGTAACCGAGCCACGGCCGCCAGTCGTCCAGCGTACGGCCGTCGAACAGCGTCATCGTCTTGCCGGTGGCCCGCGGCAGATCGGTCAGGACAAGTCGCTGACGGGCGGTAGCCGGTTCGCCGCCTATGGCCCGTGCCTGTTCGATCGAACTTTGTGCCAGGGCCGCTACGGGCAGGACGCAGACGGCAAGGAACGCCCGATATCCGAACATGACAATCTCTCCCTGAATATCGTTAACTGCGGTCCGGGGCCGCGGTGCTGTGTCTTACCACGAGTTCGTGACGGAGCGTGACCTGCTTCCGGGGACCGTCGATGCCGCGCAGGACATCGACGAGCAGTTCCACCGCGCGGCGGCCGATCATGCCCTTGGGTTGCGCGATGGTCGTGAGCGGAGGCTGGAAATAGCGGGCGAGCGGCAGGTCGTCGAAGCCGATGACCGAAACGTCCCGCGGGCAGGACAGGCCCGCGTCGCCGATCGCGCTGAGTGCGCCCATCGCCATCTCGTCGCTGAAACAGAAGATCGCCGTCACGTTGCAGGCCAGCAGTTCGCGGGTCGGGGCGACCGCCGAGCCGGCGGAATAGTCGCCGACCCGGACATGCAGGCCGTCGCGGAGGCCCGCACGGTGCGCGGCGTCGATCGCGCCGGCCAGGCGGTCGCGGCTGATCGGGCTGATCCCGGTGCCGGTGACGATGCCGATCGTGCGGTGGCCGAGCGCGATCAAATGGTCGATCGCATCGGCACCCGCGGCGGCATTGTCGATATGCACGCTGGGAACGCCGAGATCGGGGCTGTATTCGCAGCCGTTGACGATCGGGGCGGCGGCACCCTTGCGCGCCAGCAGCGGCCCAAGACTGGCGGGCAGGCGATGGCCGAGGAAGATCAGGCCGTCGACCTCGCGGCGCGACAGCATGTCGGCATATTGATCCTCGACCTCCGGATCGTGCCGCGTGTCGCCGACGACGACGGCGTAACCGGTGTCGCGCGCGGCTTCTTCCGCACCGCGGATGACGCTGGCGAAGAACGTGTTGGAGATGTCGGGTACGGTCAGCAGGATCTTGGCGGCGCGCAACGTCCGCAGGCTGCGCGCGGCGACGTTGGGGGTGTAGCCGGAAGACCGGACGATTTCGAGCACGTGCCGGCGGGTTTCGGCGGATACCTGTTCGGGACGGCTAAGCACGCGCGAGACGGTCGCGGTGGAGACGCCGGCCATCGCGGCCACTTCGATGATCGTCGGCATGCGCGTCGTCATGGATCCGGCCGTTCGCCCTGTCGATATCTATCCGATGTAATCCTTTACATGCGTTTCGTCTTTCCATAGCTTTCGCGTCGACAAGCAGTAAAACTGCGATCGGAGAGGTGGCGAATGGCCGTTGCAGACACTGCACCCCACGTGACGGCCGTGCCCCGGGCCGACGGCCTGCTGACCGGTCGCCTGAGCGTGATGATGTTCATGCAGTTCTTCGTCTGGGGCGCCTGGACGGTCACGCTCGGCCTCGTCATGCAGACGGTGGGTATCGGCTCTCTGATCGGCAATGCGTTTTCGGTCGGGCCGATCGCGTCGATCGTCGGGTCGTTCCTGCTCGGCATGGCGGCGGCGCGCTATGTCAGCCCGCGGATGCTGATGGTGATCCTGCACCTGATCGGCGGCGTGATCCTGTTCGTGCTGCCGTCGTTCATCACGCCCGCGGCCGGCAACGACTTCGTCTGGCTGCTGCTGTGCTACATGATCCTGTACATGCCGACGGTCGGCCTCGCGAACACGATCGCGCTGAAGAGCTTCGGTGAGCGGACCGACAAATTCCCGTTCGTCCGCGCGTTCGGGACGCTCGGCTGGATCACCGCGGGCCTCATCATCGGCTGGGCGGGCCTGTCCGCAAGCCCGGAGATCTTCCGCGTCGCGGCGGTCGTCTCGATCGCGCTGGGACTCTACAGTATCACGCTGCCGAACGTCACCGCGGACGCGCCGCGCGACGAGAGCGTGATGCGGCAGGTGTTCTGCGTCGAGGCGTTCGGACTGCTCCGGCAGCGCTC
The DNA here is from genome assembly GCF_001956315.1 of Sphingomonas montana. Lineage (GTDB taxonomy): Bacteria > Pseudomonadota > Alphaproteobacteria > Sphingomonadales > Sphingomonadaceae > Sphingomonas_R > Sphingomonas_R montana. The sequence goes on from NZ_MOLY01000046.1 coordinate 125,090, forward strand.
GTTCCTGATCTTCATGACCTGCGCGACGCTGATCTCGATCCCGCTGGCGATGTATTATGCCTATGCCTCGCCCTATATCGGCGCGGCGGGCATCAGCAATGTCGGGGGCACGCTGGCGATCGGTCAGATGTCCGAGCTGCTGTTCATGTTCTCGATGCCATGGCTGTACCGCCGGTTCGGGGTGAAGCCGCTGCTGCTGGTCGGCATGGCCGCCTGGGCGGTGCGTTATGTGCTGTTCGCGATCGGCGACGGCGGGTCGTCTCTGTGGGCGGTGTATCTCGGCGTCGCGCTGCATGGCGTCTGTTACGACTTCTTCTTCGTCGCCGGCGCGATCTACACCGGCACGATCGCGACGCCCAAGGGGGTGAACGCGCAGGCGCAGGGGATGCTGACGCTGTTCACCTACGGCGTCGGCATGTTGCTGGGGTCGCAGATCGGGGCGCTGCTCTATGCGCAGCTGCCCGCCGCGCCGACCATCGCCGACTGGCAGCATATGTGGTGGTATCCCGCCATCGCCGCCGCGGTGATCGCACTGCTCTTCCAGATCACCTTTCGTGACGACACGAAGGTCGCGACGCGGGAGTTCGCGGCATGAAGGGGCCGGGAATATTCCTTGCGCAGTTCATGGGAGATCAGGCCCCGTTCGATACGCTCGACGGACTGGCCGAATGGGCCGCCGGGCTTGGCTATGTCGGGGTTCAGGTCCCATGCAGCGCGCAGTTGTTCGACCTGAAGCGCGCCGCGGAGAGCAAGGCCTATTGTGATGACCTGCGTGGCAGGCTTGCACGGCACGGGGTCGAGGTCACCGAACTGTCGACGCATCTGCAGGGGCAGCTGGTGGCGGTCCACCCGGCATATGACACGCTGTTCGACGGGTTCGCCCCGGCCGAACTGCATGGCAAGCCTGTCGAACGGCAGGCCTGGGCGGTCGAGCAGGTCAAGCTGGCGGCGAAGGCGAGCGCCAATCTCGGCCTTTCCGCGCATGCGACCTTCTCGGGTGCGCTGTCCTGGCCCTATGTCTATCCGTGGCCGCAGCGCCCGGCCGGGTTGATCGAGGAAGCCTTTGCCGAACTCGGCCGTCGCTGGACGCCGATCCTGGACGTGTTCGCGGAAGCGGGCGTCGATTGCGCGTTCGAGGTGCATCCGGGCGAGGACGTCCATGACGGTGCCAGCTGGGAGCGGTTCCTGTCGGCGGTCGACAATCATCCGGCCGCGCGCGTCCTGTTCGATCCGTCGCATTTCGTGTTGCAGCAGCTCGACTATCTCGACTTCATCGACCGCTATCACGACCGGATCTCTTGCTTCCACGTGAAGGATGCCGAGTTCAATTCGACCGGGCGATCGGGCGTGTACGGCGGCTACGAGAACTGGATCGACCGCGCTGGGCGGTTCCGCTCGCCGGGCGACGGGCAGGTCGATTTCGGCGCGATCTTCAGCAAACTCGCGCAATATGGCTATGAGGGCTGGGCGGTGCTCGAATGGGAATGCGCGCTCAAGCGGGCCGAGGACGGCGCCCGCGAGGGCGCGCCGTTCATTCGCGACCACATCATCCGCCGGACAGAACGTGCGTTCGACGACTTTGCCGCCAGCGGGATCGACCGTGCCGCGATCCGCGCGCTGCTCGGGCTGGCCGGGGAGCGACCATGACGCGGTTGCGGCTCGGCATGGTCGGCGGCGGGGAGGGCGCATTCATCGGTGCGGTCCACCGGATGGCGGCGGCGCTCGACGGCGACTGGGACCTGGTGGCGGGCGCGTTCAGCACCGATGACGGACGCAATGCGCGGACCGGCACGTTGCTCGGGCTGGATGGCTCGCGGGTCTATCCGTCGATCGAAGCCCTCATCGCGCGGGAACGCGCCTTGCCCGCGGACGACCGGATCGACGCGCTCACGATCGTAACGCCGAACCACCTGCATGCGCCGATGGCGATCGCCGCGCTGGACGCTGGTTTCCATGTGTTCTGCGAAAAGCCGATGGCGATGAGCGTGGTCGAGGCCGAGGCAATCGCGGCCGCCGCCAAGGCGAGCGGTCGCCGGTTCGCGCTGGCGTTCACATATAGCGGCTATCCACTGATCGAGGAGGCGCGCGCGCGGGTCGCGCGCGGGGATTTCGGCGCGATTCGGCTGGTGCAGGTCGAATATCTGCAAGGGTGGCTAAGCCGACCGATCGACGTCGACGGCAACCGGCAGGCGGAATGGCGCACCGATCCCGCCCGCGCCGGGCTTGGCGGGTGTCTCGGCGACATCGGCACGCACGCGTTCCAGCTTGCCGAGCTTGTTTCCGGCCTGTCCGTAGAGTCCGTCTCGGCGGATCTCGCGGCGCATGTCGAGGGCCGCCGGCTCGACGACGATGTCAGCGCGCTGCTGCGGTTCACGGGCGGTGCGCGCGGCGTGCTTAAGGCGAGCCAGGTCGCGGCGGGCGAGGAGAACGGGCTCCGGCTGCGTATCCACGGAGAACGCGGCGGGCTGGACTGGGCGCAGATGGAGCCGAACATGCTGACGCTGCGCTGGCTCGACCGGCCGGCAGAGCTTTTGCGGACCGGCGGTCCCGGGCTGCACGACGGCGCGGCGGCGCTGACACGGACCCCGGCGGGGCATCCCGAAGGCTATATCGAGGCGTTCGCCAACCTGTACCGCGCGTTCGCAGCGGCGATCCGCGGCGAGGGCCACGACCGCCGGTTTCCGGGCGTGGTCGACGGACTGCGGACGATGCGGTTCATCGAGGCGGTGATCGCCAACGCCGGGTCTGACCGGAAATGGACGGCACTGGATTCGGGAGACTCGGAATGAAGCTGCTCATCGCCCTCGTCGCGGGAGGTGTCGCGACGGTTGCGGCGCTTACGACCCCAGCGCCCACCACCGCGCAATCGACCGCGGCCGCGCCGCCGGCGTTCGCAGGCTGCCGCGGTTGCCACACCGTGGTGAAGGGGGGGCGCAACGGCATCGGGCCGAACCTGTACGGCGTGGCCGGCCGCGCCGCCGCGGCCGCGCCCGGCTTCAACTATTCCGCTGCCTTGAAGGCGTCGAAGCTGCGCTGGGACGACAAGACGCTGAACGAATATCTGGCCGCGCCGTCGAAGAAGGTGCCGGGGACGCGCATGCCGATCGCGACGCCCGATGCCGCCAAGCGTGCGACGATCATCGCCTATCTGAAGTCGGAGGGCGCGCAATGATCGCGACGCGCAGAACGCTTTCGCGCCGGACCTTGCTTGCCGCGGGCGCGGCGGCCGCGCTGGTGCCCGCCGGGATCGCGGCCCAACGGCGGGGCGGGAACGCCGCGCGCTTTGCACTCGGCTACGCGCCGCACGAGGGCAGCTTCGCCAGCCGCGGCGGCCTGATCGAACAGATCGCCTATGCCGCGGATCAGGGCTTTACCGCCTGGGAGGATAATGAAGCCGCCGCGCGACCGGTGGCGCAGCAGGAGCAGATGGCCAGGGCGCTAGCGCAGCGCGGCATGACGATGGGCGTGTTCGTGGCGAGCATGCCGCAATGGGCGAAGTCGCGGCCGTTGCTCGGTGCGACCGACGGCGCGGAGCGCGAGGCGTTCCTGGCCGATATCCGGGCCGCGATCGATGTCGCCAAGCGGCTGAATGCGAAGCGGATGACGGTGGTCACCGGGTTTATGGACCCGAAGGTGCCGCTCGATATCCAGACCGCGCGCGTGATCGACGTGATGCGCCGCGCGGGCGACATCGTTGCGCCGTCGGGCGTGGCGATGGTGATGGAACCGCTCAACACGCGGACCAACCATCCGGGCGTCTACATGCAGACGATCGCGCAAGGTTATGCCGTCGCGCGCGGGGCCAACAGCCCGGCGGTGAAGGTGCTTGCCGATCTGTATCATGAGCAGATCCAGTCGGGGAACCTGATCCCGACGCTGGCGACGTGCTGGAACGAGATCGGCTATATTCAGTTCGGCGACAATCCGGGCCGCAAGGAGCCGACGACGGGCGAGGTCAACTTCGTGTCGGTGGTGAAGTGGCTGAAGGCACAACGCTACACCGGCGTGATCGGGATGGAGCATGGCAATTCGATCGTGGGGCGGGCGGGCGAGGACCGCCTGATTGCCGCGTACCGCGCGATCGATGCGGCATGAGGGGGACGGGCACAAAGAGCCGTCTGATGGCGGCCGTCGTTGTGGCGGTGGCCGCACCGGTCGCGGCGCAGGAGAAACCGGGCTTCAGGGATACGCCGATGCTGCCGGGCAGCCAGTGGCGGGTCCATGATGCGGACCGGCCCGCGCCGGGCGTGGTTGCGCCGGCGGCCATTCCCGGCGGCCCGCCCGCCGACGCGGTCGTGCTGTTCGACGGGCGTTCGCTCGACGCGTGGAAACCGGATCGCAGCGCGTGGCCGATCGAAAACGGCGTGCTGACGGTCCCGTCGCGCGCGACGAGCGGTGGCGAGAACAACCTCGTGTCGAAACGAAGCTTCGGCGACCTGCAGCTGCACCTCGAATTCCGATCGCCCACCCCGCCGACGAAAAGCTCTCAGGATCGCGGCAACAGCGGCATCTGGTTCATGCAGCGCTATGAGGTGCAGATCCTCGATGGATCGCAGAACCCGACCTACGCCGATGGCACGGTGGGTGCGGTCTATGGCTGGAAGCCGCCGCTGGTGAATGCCGCGCGGCGTCCGGGCGAATGGCAGACCTACGACATCATATTCGAGCGACCGCGCTTTGCCGCCGACGGGGCGCTGCGCCGTCCGGCCTATGTCACGGCGCTGCTGAACGGCGTGCTTGTCCAGAACCATCAGGCGATGCTCGGTACGACCATCTGGCGCAAGGTGGCCCGCTATACCGCGCACGGCGATGCCGCGCCGATCCAGCTTCAAGATCATGATTCGCCGGTGTCGTTCCGCAATATCTGGGTCCGTCCGCTGCCCGCGGCCGCGATCGCGCAGGACCTTGGGAGGGGCGGCAGATGATTGATCGCAGAACGGCACTGGCCGGCGTCGCCGGCATGTTCGGCAGCGCCCTGTTCGCGCCGATCGCGCGCGCCGCCGGTATCGTGCCGGTGGGCGGCATGCCCGGCGTACCTGTCATCAGCGAAGGCGCGCCGACCGTCGCGGTCTTCACGCCTGCTCAGCGCGCGCTGATGACCGCGCTCAGCGAACGCGTCCTGCCGACCACCGATACCCCGGGGGCGATCGCCGCAGGTGTGCCGGGCTATATTGAGAAGCTGCTTGCCGACTGGGCCGCGCCGGCCGACCGGGTCCCGATCCTAGCCGGGCTCGACGCGATCGAGGCGCGCAGCCTGGCGGATTACGGGGTTTCCGGCGCGCGGGCGACCGCGGCGCAGCAGGATGCGCTGCTGACGCTCGCGATGAACGACACGATCGCATCGGGCGGCGTCTTCTTCGAAGCGTTCCGGCAGATGGTCGTCACCGGCTATTACACGTCGGAAATCGGCATGACGCAGGAGCGCGAATATCTGCCGGTGCCGGGCGAGTATGACGGTGCCTTCCCGTATTCCAAGGTCAACAAGGTGTATTCCGCATGATCCTGAACCGTAGAACCCTGCTCGCCGGATCGGGCGCGGTCGCCGCACTCGCCTTCGCGCCGCCCGCCTCCGCCGCGCAGTTGAAAGCGATCGGCCTGCAACTCTACACGGTGCGCGACCTGTTCGCGAAGGACCCGGCCGGTACGCTCGAGCGGGTCGCGAAGATCGGCTACCGCGAGGTCGAATATGGCGGTGGCGGCTATGACGGCATGGACCACGCGATGCTGCGCAGGACGATGGACCGGCTGCGCCTGACCGCGCCGTCGATCCATATCGGCTATGACGCGCTGCTTCAGCGGTTCGACCAGTCGGTGGCGATGGCCAGAACGCTCGGCGCCACCACGATCGTACTGCCGTACATGACCGAAGAGCATCGCAACGAAGCGGCCTGGACCGCGGCCCTGCGGAACATCAACCGGTTCGCCGCCGATCTGAAGAAGGCCGGGCTGGGTTTTGCGTACCACAATCATGATTTCGAATTCACGACCAGGCCGGGCGGGACCAGCCTGTACGAGCGGCTGCTGAAGCAAACCGACCCCGCGCTCGTGAAGCTGGAACTCGATCTCTACTGGGCGGTGCATGCGGGCGAGGATCTGGCGACCCTGATCGGGCGGTTGTCGCAGCGGCTCTACGCCTATCACGTCAAGGACATGCGGCCCGACCGCAGCATGGCGGCGGTCGGCAACGGCACGATCGATTTCGCCACGCTGTTCAAGCTGAAGGGCAGCGGCGGCGTGCGGCATTTCTATGTCGAGAACGACCAGGCGCCCGCGCCCTATCTGCCCGATATCACCACGAGTTTCCGGACACTCCGCGCGCTGCGCTTCTGACCGATACCGGAGGGAGAACATATGGCTTCGACCAACAGGTTCGATGCGATCGTCATCGGATCGGGCGTCAGCGGCGGCTTCGCTGCGAAGGAACTGACCGAAAAGGGCCTCCGCGTCCTGATGCTCGACCGGGGCAAGATGGTCGAGCACGGTGAAGGCTACACCTATGACGGCAGGCCCGCCTATGAGGTGCCGGCGCGCAACGTCATGCCCAAGCCGTTGCTGGAGAGCGATTATTTCATCGCCAAGCACGGCTATGTCTCGCCCAGCAACCGGGAATTCTACAATGACGACCGGCTGAACCCCTATGCCTATGACGAGGGCAGCAAATTCTACTGGATCCGCCCCGCGGCGGTCGGCGGCAAGTCCATCATCTGGGGTCGCTGGTGCTTCCGCTGGAGCCCGGAGGATTTCGAGGCGAACAAGCGCGACGGGATCGATGGCGACTGGCCGATCCGGTATGACGACGTCGCGCCGTGGTACAGCTATGTCGAGAAATATATCGGCGTGTCGGGTTCACGCGAGAATCTGGCCTATCTGCCGGACAGCGAGTTCCAGCCGCCGATGCCGATGAACGTCGCGGAAAAGTGGCTGAAGCAGAATCTGGAGGTCAAGTTTCCCGGCCGAAAGCTTATCAATACCCGACTGTCGAACATGACCGAGGACAAGCCGGACCAGAACCGGACGAAATGCCAGTACCGGAACCAGTGCAGCAACGGCTGTTCGTTCGGCGCCTATTTCTCGACGCAGGCGGTGACGTTGCCGGCGGCACGCGCGACCGGCCGGCTGACGCTGAAGTCGGACGCGGTCGTCACCAACCTGAACTACGACGCCACGCGCAAGCGCGTCACCGGCGTCCGCTATGTCGATGCCAAGACCGGACGGGCCGAAACGGTCGAAGCCGATCTCGTCTTCCTCTGCGCCTCGTCGATCGCGTCGACGCAGATCCTGCTGAACTCGCGCGCGCCGGGCAGCGACCGCAGCTATTTTGACGAGAGCGGAACGCTCGGACGCTATGTCATGGATCACATCTTCCGCGTCGGGATCGAGGGAAATATCCCGGGGATGGACGAGTTCATCGAATATGGCCGGCGTCCGGGCGGCGTCTATATCCCGCGCTTCCGCAACATCGGCGGCGACGAGGGTGTCGGTTTCAAGCGCGGCTATGGCTATCAGGGCAGCGCACGGCGCGATCCGGCCGCACCGGTCGGGTTCGGTGCGTCGATGAAGCAGGGTATGCGCAGATATGCACCGTGGAAGTTCAGCATGGGCGCGTTCGGCGAATGCCTGCCCTACGTCGACAACCACGTGTCGCTGCATCAGGACAAGGTCGATCGGTTCGGGATGCCGCTCGTCCGCTTCGACGTGCGGTTCCGCGACAACGAGTTGCGGATGATGGCCGATGCCAGGGCGCAGGGCGAGGCGATGTTGAACGCCGCCGGCCTGACCAACGTCAAGAGCACGGAACGCGAGCATGTTCCCGGCGACGCGATCCACGAGATGGGCGGCGCGCGCATGGGCAGCGATCCGGCCAAGTCGGTGCTGAACGCATGGAGCCAGGCGCACGCGGCCGCCAATCTCTACGTCACGGACGGTGCGCAGATGGCGTCGGCGTCCTGCGTGAACCCGTCGCTGACCTTCATGGCGCTGACCGCGCGCGCGGCGGATCATGCCGTGCGGCAGATGAAGGGTGCCAAGGCCTAGCGGGATCATTCCGGTCATAGACGACAAGATGGGCAATGTTCTTACCGCCCCCTTCCGTTCGGCGGCTGGATCGATCGTTCATGGCGGCATCGCTCGCAACAATCAGTATTCGGGACGCCCGGGTCGGTTCGGTTCTGCCTGACACCAGTTGAACCGCATGATAGATCCTTGTCATGTTCGCGCAGTTCCTGACCCCGTCCTACCTGCCCTTCGCGATCGCGTTCGTGGTGATGATCGGCATCGGTCTGATCGAGGCGGTCGGGCTGGGGCTGGGACAGGTCGATCTCGACGTCGACATGGGGGCCGACGGCGACGGCGGGATGCTCGACTGGCTGGGGCTGGGCGACGAACTGCCGATCCTGATCTGGCTGACGTCGCTGCTCGGCTGTTTCACGCTGGTCGGCGTGGCGATCCAGCAGACGGCGACCGCGATCGGCGGCGCGCCGCTGCACTGGGGGGCGGCGATGGGCGGCGCGTTCGTCGCGGGCGGCCTTCTGAACACGCTGGCCGCCAATGGTCTGGCGCGCGTGATGCCAGGGTATGAGTCGACAGTCATATCGACCGACGACCTGCTGCAGTATCGCGGGACGATCCTGGAGGGCACCGCGCGGCGCGGATCGCCGGCGCGCGCCAAGATCATCGATCGGCACGGCCAGGCCCATTTCGTCATGGTCGAACCGCATGACGATGGCGGTGCGATCCGATCGGGTGAGACGGCACTGCTGGTCCGCCGCGAAGGCACGCTGTTCTACGCGTTGCCGGATGAGAACATGTTTCTGCAATCGATCTGATCCATGATCGTTCGATCAACGGGGGAGACCACGGGTGCCTGCATCGTTTCTGAACGTCCTGATCTATGCCGGTGTGATCCTGTTCGCGCTGGTCGTGATCGGGCTGATCCTGACCCGGCTGTACCGCCGCGCGACGAAGGACGTGGCGCTGATCCGCACCGGTTTCGGGGGGGAGAAGGTCGTGCTGAACGGCGGGATTATGGTGATCCCGGTGCTGCACGAACTGATGCAGGTCCGGCTGACCACGGTGAAGCTGGAGGTGTCGCGCCTGAACAAGGACGCGCTCATCACGCTGGACAAGCTGCGCGTCGACGTCGTCGGGTTGTTCCACATCAAGGTGAAACCCGACGCCCAGTCGATCGCCGCCGCCGCGCAGACGCTGGGTGATTCGGTCAACAGCGGCGACGCGGTGAAGTCGCTGCTGGACGGCAAGCTGGTGTCGGCGCTGCGTTCGGTCGCGGCGACGATGACGATGGAGCATCTGCACGCCAACCGCGCCGATTTCATCCAGAAGGTGCAGGAGGCGCTGATGACCGACCTGGACATGAACGGGTTCCAGCTGGAATCGGTCAGCATCACGCATTTCGACCAGACGGCGTTCGAACATTTCAACGAAAATAACGCGTTCGACGCCGAAGGGCTGACCGTGCTGACCCGCACGATCGAGGAGCGCAAGAAGATCCGCAACGACATCGTCGCGACGAACCGCGTCGCGATCGAGCAGCGCAACCTGGCCGCGAACAATGAGTCGCTCGGCATCGCGCAGGCCGCCGAACAGGCGCGGCTGACGCAGGAACAGACGCTGGCCGCCAAGCGCGCGGAACAGGCGACCGCGATCGCGACCGCGGAGGCCGAGCAGACCCGGCTGGCCGAGATCGCGCGGATCACCGCCGATCAGGCAAAGACGGTGGCGCAGACCGAGGCGGACAAGGTGATCCAGACCGCGACCATTGCGCGCGACGGGGCGATCCAGACCGCGACGATCGAGCGCGACCGGACGATCGAGATCGCCCGCATCACCACGGCCGTGCAGACCGCGCAAAAGTCCGAGGAGGAATCGACCGCGACGGCGGCGGCGAACGAGGCGCGCGCGCTGGCGGTGCGGGCCGAGGAAAGCGTCGCGACCGCCAAGGCGACCGAGATCGCGAACCGCAACAAGAATGTCGCGGTCATCGCCGCGACGCAGCGTGCGCAGGAGGAAGCGGTCGGCATCACCGTCGCCGCATCCGCCGAGAAGGAGGCGGCCGAGGCGCGCGCCAGCGCGCTGCGCGTCGAGGCGACCGCGGAGGCCGATGCCGAGATGGCCCGCGCCGCGGGACGCGAGGCCGCGTTCAAGGTAGATGCCGCGGGGCAGGCATCGCTGAACGAGGCGACCAACCTGCTGAACGAGGGGCAGACCGCCTTGCTGGTGCGCAAGGCGATGCTGGCGGCGCTGCCCGCGATCATCGCGGCGGCGAGCAAGCCGATGGAGAATATCGACCGGATCAGCATCCTGGATGCGCGCGGGCTGCACGGCGACGGCGGCAGCGGGAGCGGTGCGCCCGACGGCGGGCAGGGCAACCTGGCCGACGCCGCGGTGGCGGCGGCGATGCGCTACCGTGTCGGCGGGCCGCTGATCGACGGGCTGATGGCGGACCTGGGCATGGGGGGCGGATCGCTGAACGCGATGCTGGCGGGTTCGGGTGATGGCGACGCGTCTTCGGTACGGGGCCGGCCGGTCGACGGCGACTGATCCAGGCGCGTTCGGGTTTCGCCCCGGACAGGGACGTTGCCGCAGGCGTGTGTGGCGGCGGCAGGCGGTTGGCCGGCAGGTTTGACGGGGGACCCGATGCGTGGGTTTACGGCGCCGGATGGCGCGCGGGAGATCAGTTGAAGAGGCGGCCGATCCGGTTGAGCAGCGATCCGCCGGTGTCGCGCCGATCCGCCAGGGGGGCGTCCGGCATATGCATGGGAGGCGTGTCCGGGAAATGCAGGGCGTAATATTCCCCTTCCCGCTCGCCCGGGTTGGCGGCAAAATCAAGATAGGATGCGCGGCAATGCGGGCAGCGGAACGGGTTGAGATAGGCGAAGCGCGTCCCGTCGGGGGCGGGCGGCAGGGCCGTTTCCAGCGTGGCGAGCAGGACCGGATCTGGCGGCGCGAGCGGCACGGGCGCGCCGGCGACCCGTCCGTCGACCAGCAATGTGTATGTGCCGGACGCGGAGTAGAAATAGGCCTGTTCCGCAAATCCGGCATGGATGGAGCGAACGAGGAACGTCCGGTGGCAGGCGTCGCACGCGCAGGACAGCAGGACCGTGCCGGGCGTCACGATGCCGCGGAAATGCAGGCCGCGCGCGAACAGGCCATGGCCGGCCAGGTCCGGGACGTTCGCCGCGCCGGCGAGGAAGAACGGCTGGAACCGGACGCCGACCTCGCCTTCGCCGAGCGGAGCCCCCGCCGCATGCGTTTCCGTGTGGACGATCACCGCATCCGCCTGGCACCCGAAACCGGCATGGACGCGCACGCTGAGATGGAGCCAGCCGGTCGCGGCGGGAAGCGAATGGGCGTGCACGCGGCCCGCCGCATCCTCGAACTCCACGGTGACCGGTCCGTCGACGCGCACCTGCGGCACGATCTCGCACGGAAGCTGGTCGGCATGCAGGGTCGCGACCTGCTCGCCGTCGATCCGCAGTTTCAGAATGACCGTCATTCCGTCTGTTCCCTTGTCCGTGTTCCGAGTGCCAAAGTCTCGATTGACGACGCCGAACATTCTCGTAGGTGCGGCGGCGACGTCGGATCAAGCCCTTCGAAGCGTGGTTCGCGGCGCGGCGCGGGAACGATGCGGGACCGGTTCGGGCGGACGGTCATGATCCTGGTGCTGTCGCTTGCGCCGTCGCTGGTGGCCGCGCCGCTGGCGGCAGCGATCGCGGCGCCGGCCGTGCCGGTCCGCTATGGTGGCGATGCGGCGCGCGACGCCTGCGATACGCTGGCCACGGTCACGGGGCTCGACCCGAGGGGGGACAATTACCTGTCCGTCCGCAGCGGTCCGGGCGGCGCGGCCTACCGCGAGCAGGACCACCTGCGCGGCGGGCAGCAGGTCTGGATATGCGAGGAGAGGGGCGTCTGGCTGGGCATCGTCTATCGCCGATCGACGACGGGCGCGGACTGCGGCGTCGGCATGCCGCGGCGGCGGGCCGGCCCGTATCGCGGGCCATGCCGGGCCGGTTGGGTTCACAGCCGCTATGTCCGCACGATCGCCGGATGATCCGGCGGCGATCCAGCGACCGTCCCGGCCGGGTCGCATGAAACGCCCCGCAAAGCACGGAACGATCGCGGAGCGCGTGCGGGCCGTGCCGGCGCGCAACTGGCTGGTCGGCCTGGCTTGCGGCCTGGTCGGGCTTGCCATCACGATCGGCGCGCTGTGGCGGTTGGTCCGCTTCGTCCGGACGACGGCGGCCGGCATGCGGGTGGTGGAGACGGACAGCAGCGTCTTCGCAGGGCCGTTCTACGGGCTGATCCCGCTGATCGGGGTCGCCATCGCGCTTGTCCACCTCTGCCTGCCGGCCCGCACGCCGGCGTGGGACAGGCGCATGGGATCGGCGTTGCTGCTGTCCCTCTTCGTGGCGGTGGCGTTGTCGGCGACAGGTCCGCTGCTGGTGGATCGCTGGATGGAACAGCGCGGCTATCGTGCCTGTTCGCGGGATCAGGGCATCCGCGTGACCTTTGTCGTGTGGCTGCGGAACAGCCGGGGGGCAACCTGCCCGCCGGTGGTGGAGTAGCGGAGCGTGGTGGCGCGGCGGCAGGTCGTCCTGATCGTATCAGGCATGCTGGCGGGCCTTACCGCGGGCCTGCCGCTCGGCGTGCATCTGGGCGGCGGCAGCTGGATGTACGCCCGCGAAGTATCGCCGGACGGGACCATGGCGGTGCAGTTCTATCGCCCGGCGCGGTGGCGGCGCTTGCCCGACATGCGGCTGGAACTGGCGAGTTTCGTGCGGCTGGCGTCGTTGCCCGACGACGAGACGCTGGGCGTGAGCCCAGTCGTGAACCTGGATGGCAACGGCAATGTCCGGTGGCAGCGGGACGGCGTGCAGGTGGGCATGAACATCGTCTGCCGGCGGTCGGGCGGATGTCGGTACGTGCCGAACTGAGCGGTCCGCGCGGCGGCGGGCTGGACGCGACAGGCGTGCCGTTGCATGATCCGCGCGGGGCATGGGGGATATACAGTGCGCCGATTGGTCGCGTTCGTGGTTGCAGCAGTTCTGGCGACCGCGGTCGCGGCAGGCTTCGGCGATACGCAGCCGGCCGTGACGCTGGCCGTGCCGGGCACCGCGGGTGGATCGATCGATCGTTTCACGATGCGTTTTTCCACCGCGATGGTGCCGCTTTCGGGTGGGCCGGCGCCGTTTGCGGTCGCCTGTCCCGTGCCGGGCGACGGTCGCTGGGTGGATCCGGCAACCTTCGTCTGGGCATTTGCGCGGCCGCTTCCGGGTGGAACCCTTTGCCGCGCGACGTTGCGCGAGGGGCTGAAAGATGCCGCCGGCCGCACGGTCGACCGGGCGCGGGAATTCCCGATCGATGCGGGCGGGCCGTCGGCGCGCGCCGTGCTGGCCGGCAACGATAGCGCGATCGACGAGGACCAGACGTTCTTCGTCGCGGTGAACGGCGCGGTCGACCGCGCGTCCGTGGCGACGGGGGCCTATTGCGCCGTCAGCGGGATCGGCGAACGGATCCCGGTCGATCTGCTGCCGCCGCAGACCGTGTCGCGCGTGCTGACGGACCCGCAGCTGGCGACGTGGACCTACGAATTTCTGGACGGGGCGGGGTTGCCCGATCCGTTGCCGGCGCAGGCGGGCGCGCGGGCGGCGGCGTTGCGCGACGTGGTGGCCCTGAAATGCCGCCGGCCGTTGCCGCCGGGGCGCGACATGGCGCTGGTATGGGGTGGGTCGATCCGGTCGCCCGAGGGGCGGCTGGCCGGCGTCGACCGACGGTTCGATTTCACGGTGCGGGCGGCGTTCACCGCCCGGCTGAGCTGTTCGCGTGTCAATGCCGCGGCGGGATGCAGCCCGGTCGAGCCGGTGACGGTGGCGTTTTCCGCGCCCGTGCCGCGCGATCGCGCGCTGGCCGTGCGGATGGAGATCGGCGGGCGGCAGATCGCGCCGACCGCGGACGGCAACGGCCGTGTCGAAACGCTGACGTTCGCGGCACCGCTGCCGGGCGATACCACCGCGCGGCTGCTGATACCGCGCGACCTGCGCGACGAAAGCGGCCGGGCGTTGAGCAATGCCCGGCGGTTTCCGCTGGACGTCGCGATCGCGCCGCCGCCGCCGCTGGTGAAGTTCGCCGCATCGTTCGGCGTGCTGGAAGCCGCCGAAGGGGGAATCCTGCCCGTCACGGTCCGCGCGGTCGAACCGTCGCTGGGGCAGGCGACGAAGGCGGTGCCCGGCGGGATCGCGCGGATCGACGGCGACGATCGCGCGATCGCCGACTGGACGCGGCGCGTGGCCAAGGCGCAGGCGAGCGATATCCGCGAGGAAGCGCGCGGCCGCACGACGGTGACCGTCAACCGGACGGGAGACCGGCCGCTGCTGGCCGGTACGCCGGGCGTGCGCCGGACCACGCTCACGCTGCCCGGAGGTGGGCGGGCGTTCGAGGTGGTCGGCATCCCGCTGGAGAAGAAGGGCTTCTACGTCGTCGAACTGGCCAGCCCGTTACTGGGCCGCGCGCTGCTGGGCCGGCCGGCGACGCGCTACGTCACCGCCGCCGCACTGGTCACCGACATGGCGGTGCATTTCAAATGGGGGCGGGGTGGATCGCTGGTCTGGGTGACCGCGCTCGGCACCGGCAAACCGGTCGGCGGTGCCGCGGTGCGCGTGACCGACAGTTGTTCGGGACGGATGCTGGCGGGCGGCACCACCGATGCCACCGGCCGGCTGGTGATGCGCGGCGCGTTGCCCGATCCGTCGACGGCGACCGAATGCGCGACCGGGGCGGGCGATACGCCGCCGCTGATGGTGTCGGCGCGCACGGGGGGCGATTTCGCCTTCGTGCTGACCGGGTGGGGCGAGGGGATCCGGCCCTATGATTTCGACCTGCCCTACGGCTATTCCTCGTCCGATCCGATCTTCCACATCCTGTTCGACCGGATGCTGGTCCGCGGGGGCGAGACGGTGCGGATGAAGCATCTGGTCCGGATGCCGGTCGCCACCGGGTTTCGCCCGGTCGGACCGCTGCAGGGCACGCTGGTGATCCAGCATTCGGGGTCGGACGCCAGTTTCCGCCAACCGGTGACGATCGGTCGCGACGGCATCGGCGAAAGCGCCTGGACGCCGCCGGTGAGCGCGCCGACCGGCACGTACTCGCTGATGATCGAACGGCCGGACGGGACGATCCTGCGATCGGACAAGACCGTCGTGGTCGATGGATATCGCATCCCCACGATGCGCGCGACGGTCAGCGGGCCAAAGGCGCCCAGCCTGCGGCCGAAGCGGATGGTGGTGGATCTGTTCGCCGGCTACCTGTCCGGCGGCGGGGCGCGGGGTGCGCCGGTGCGGCTGCGCACGGCGTTCGCGCCATTGTCCGATATTCCGGCGGGCTGGGACGACTGGACCTTCGGGGGCAGCGTGCCGCAGGAAGGCACCGTGCCGATGGACGACGACGGCGGCGAGATCGGCCGGGCGGCATTGCCCAACGTATCGACCGTGCCGCTGACACTGGGGGCGAACGGCGCGTTGCGGACAATGGTGGACCTGCCGGACCTGCCGGACGGCGCGCAGCTGACACTGGAGATGGATTATGACGATGCGGACGGCGAGACGCTGACCGCCAGCCGCAGGATCCCGATCTATCCCGCCGCGATCCGGCTGGGGATCCGCCCCGATGGCTGGTTGCAGCGTGCGTCCGAACTGAAGCTGAAGGTCGCGGCACTCGACCTGGACGGCAAGCCGGTCGCCGGGCAGCGTGTCGCCATCGCGCTGTACACGCGCGAGATCCTGTCCGCGCGCCGCCGGCTGATCGGCGGGTTCTACACGTATGACAACAGCGCGCGGACCACGCGGATCGGCGCGACGTGCAGCGCCACGACCGATGCTCAGGGGCTGGCCACCTGCACTGTCGATCCCGGTGTTTCGGGCGAGGTGATCGCGGTCGCGACCACGCCGGACGGCAAAGGCAATGTCGCGCGCGCGGTGACGTCGACCTGGCTGGTGGGGGCGGACGAATGGTGGTTCGGCGGCGACAATGGCGACCGGATGGACATCCAGCCGGATGCCCGGTCCTACCGCGCCGGCGATACCGCGCATGTGCAGGTGCGGATGCCGTTCCGATCGGCGACCGCGCTGGTGACGGTCGAGCGCGAAGGCGTGCTGTCGTCGTTCGTCACGACATTGTCGGGCAAGAACCCGGTGGTCGCGGTGCCGCTGCCCGGCAGCTATGCACCCAATGTCTATATCTCGGTCATGGCGGTGCGGGGGCGGATCGGCGGCTGGCGGTTGTGGCTGGCGGACTTTGCGCGGCGCTGGAACCTGCCGTTCTTCGGTCGGGAAGGCGCCTATCCCACCGCGCTGGTCGATCTGGCCAAGCCGTCGTTCCGGATCGGGATCGCGAAGGTTTCGGTCGGCTGGGACACGCACCGGCTGGACGTCGCGGTGCGTGCGACGCGGTCGCGCTACGCCGTGCGCGAGACCGCCGAGGCGGTGGTGCAGGTGCGCGGGCCGGGCGGCCGGGTGCCGCCATCGGCCGAGATCGCGTTCGCGGCGGTGGACGAAGGCCTGCTGCAGCTCGCGCCTAACGACAGTTGGGACGTGCTGTCGGCGATGATGGCGGAACGGCCGCTGGCGGTGCTGACGTCCACCGCGCAGATGCAGGTGGTGGGCAAGCGCCATTATGGCCGCAAGGCGGTGGCCAGCGGCGGCGGTGGTGGTGGCGGCGACCTGTCTTCGCTGACCCGTTCCGATTTCCGGCCGGTGCTGCTGTGGCGCGGGCGGGTGCGGCTGGACGCGCAGGGCCGGGCGCGGATCGCGGTGCCGCTGGCGGACGCGCTGTCCTCCTATCGGCTGGTGGCGATCGCGACCGCGGGCGGGCAGTTGTTCGGCAGCGGCAGCACCACGATCCGCACGGCTCAGGACCTGACCGTCTATCCCGGGCTGCCGCCGCTGGTCCGGTCGGGCGACCGGTTCGCGGCGACCTTCACGCTGCGCAACGGCAGCGACCATGCGATGCGGGTGACCGCACGGGTGGCGGTCGATCCGGTGTTCGCGCGCGGGGCGCCGTTGACGGTGACCGTCCCGGCGGGCGGGGCCGTGCCGGTCCGCTGGTGGATCACCGCGCCGGCCGGGATGGACCGCGTCCGCTGGACCGTCAGCGCGCAGGAGGAGCGCGGCCCCGCGACCGACCGGGTCACGGTGGACGAACGGATCGTGCCCGCGGTGCCCGATGCGGTGGTGGCGGCGACGATCGTGCGGATCGGCGCATCGCCGCCGGTGCCGATCGCGATGCCGGCGGGGGCGCTCCCCGGCCGGGGCGGCGTCGACGTGGCGTTGGCCGCCACGCCGATGGCGTCGATGGACGGGGTGCGCGCCTATATGCGGACCTATCCGTGGGATTGTTTCGAGCAGCGGCTGTCGCGCGCCGTGGTGCTGGGCGACCGGGCCGGGTGGGCGCGGCTGGCAGGCGACCTGTCCGGCTATGTCGCCGGCGACGGGCTGCTGCGCTATTTCCCGGATCAGGGTGCGTCGGGATCGGTCGCGCTGACCGCCTATGCGCTGTCGATCACCGCGGAGGCAGGCTTTGCCTGGCCGGCGGATGTGCAGGGGCGGCTGATCGGCGCGCTGCGGCAGGTGGTGGACGGCCGGATCGCCGAGGGTGGCGCGGCACCTGCCGATCGCCGGCTGCTGCGACTGGCTGCGCTGGCCGCGCTCGCCCGCAACGGGGCGGCCGATGCGGGCATGGTCGGGCAGGTGGCGATCCCGCTGGCCGACATGCCGACCGGCGCGCTGGCGGAATGGATGGTGACGCTGGACCGCGTGGCCGGCACCGACCCTGCGGCGAAGGCGGCGGCGCAGGCGATGCTGCGGACGCGCATCGATTATCAGGGGGTCCGGATGGACCTGACCGACAGCGCGCGGGCGGCGTGGTGGATGATGGAGAGCGCCGACGAGATGGCGGTGAAGACGTTGCTGGCGGTGATCGGCAGGCCGGGCTGGCAGGGTGATGCGCCGCGCATGGCGATCGGCGTGGCGATGCGCCAGCGGGCGGGCCATTGGGATACGACACCGGCCAACGCGTGGGGCACGATCGCGGCGGGCCGCTTCGCGCAGGTCTATCCCGCCGCACCGGCGGGCATCGTCCGCGCAAGTCTGGGCGCGCAGACGGTGACGCAGGGGTGGCCGACGCCCGCCGCTGCGCCGCCGCTGCGCCTGACCTTGCCCGCGCGGACCACACCGCTGCTGCTGGCGCACGGTGCCTCGCCCGGGCCGTGGGCAACGGTATCGCTGCGGGCGGCCGTGCCGCTGTCGGGTCCACGCTTTGCGGGGTACCGCATCGCGCGGCAGGTGGCGTTCGTCGAGCGACGCGTGCCCGGCCGTTTGAGCCGCGGCGACGTGCTGCGCATCCGGCTGACGGTCGACGCGTCGGTCGATCGCAGCTGGGTGGTGGTCGAGGATCCGATCCCGGCGGGCGCGTCGATCGTCGGCGGGCGGGCGAACCAGTCGGCGGTGCTGGGTGGCGGGACGGGTGACGGCGGCGCATCCTATGTGGAACGCGGGCAGGATGCGTGGCGCGGCTTCTTCGGCTGGATGCCGCGGGGCCGGACGACAACGGAATATGTGGTGCGGATGAACGCGGTCGGCCGGTTCCAGCTGCCGCCGACGCGGGTGCAGGCGATGTATTCGCCCGAGATCCACGGCGCGGTGCCCAACGGCGCGGTGACGGTGACACCCTGATCGCGCGCGTCGCCGGCTGGATCGGGCGGCGGTGGCGAATGCTGCCACCGATCGCATTGCTGCTCGTGCTGATCGGTTTCGGCTGGTGGACGTCGCCGCCGACGATGCCGACCTATGCAGAAACGCGGGCCGGCTGGCGGCCGAGCGAGGCATGGCTGCGCGACCGGCACGGCCGGCTGCTGGAAACCGTGCGCGTGGATTTCGCGGTCCGGCGGCTCGACTGGGTTCCGCTCGGCGCGGTCGCACCCGTCCTGCAGGGTGCGGTGATGGCGGCGGAGGATCGACGTTTCGCCCGCCATGGCGGCGTGGACTGGATCGGGCTGGCGGGGTCGGCTTTGGGCGCGATCCGCGGGCGGCCGCCGCGCGGGGCGAGTACGCTGACGATGCAGCTGGCCGGGTTCCTGGCCCCCGAACTGGGCGAGGCGGGGCGGCGATCCTTCGTCGGCAAGCTGCGCCAGATGCGCGCCGCGTGGGCGCTGGAGCGCGGGTGGAGCAAGGACGCGATCCTGGAGGCATATCTGAACCTGGCGACGTTCCGCGGCGAGACGCAGGGCGTGGGGGCGGCGGCGCGCGCGCTGTTCGGCCGCGCGCCCGATGCGCTGGACCGGAACGACGCGCTGTTGCTGGCGGCGCTGTTGCCGGCGCCGCAGGCGCGCCCCGACGCGGTGGGGCGGCGGGCGTGCCGCATGGCGGGGGCTGCGGACTGCACTTTGCTGATCGCGGCGGCGGAAACGATGACCGGCGCCGACCGCCAGCTGGCCGACAGTCCGCGGCTCGCCCCGCATCTGGCCGCGCGCCTGCTGGAGCGGCCGGGGCAGACGGTGACGACCACGATCGATGCCGGGGTGCAGGCGTTCGCGACCGCGACGCTGGCCCGCCAGCTCATGGGCCTGGGCGCGGATCATGCCCGCGACGGGGCGGTGGTGGTGGTCGACAATGCCAGCGGCGACGTGCTGGCGTATGTCGGCGGGGCGGGGGACGGATCGACCGCGCCACAGGTCGACAATGCGAACAGCCTGCGGCAGGCCGGATCGACGCTGAAACCGTTCCTGTATGCGCAGGCGATCGAGCGCCGGTTCCTGACGGCCGCGTCGCTGCTGGACGACAGCCCGCTGCAGCTCGACACCGCCACCGGCCTGTATGTCCCCAAGGATTATGACCACCGGTTCAAGGGGCCGGTGAGCGTGCGGAGCGCATTGGCGGGGTCGCTGAACGTGCCGGCGGTGCGCACGCTGCTGCTGGACGGAGTGGAGGAATTTCGCGACCGGTTGTGGGACGTCGGCTATCACGGGCTGACCGAGGCGGGCGATTATTACGGGTTCAGCCTGGCGCTGGGATCGGCGGAGGTTACGCTGATGCAACAGGCGGCCGCCTATCGCGCGCTGGCCGATGCGGGCCGTTATCGGCCGTTGCGGATGCGGATGGACGCGGCCGGCGGGGGCGGGAACGCGGGCGTGCGGGCGGTGATGGATGCGCGTGCGACGTGGATCGTGAACGACATCATGGCCGATACCGACGCGCGGGCCGGCACGTTCGGGACGGATAGCGCGCTGCGCCTGCCCTTCTGGGCGGCGGCCAAGACGGGCACGTCGAAGGCGATGCGCGACAATTGGTGCATCGGATTTTCGGACCGCTACACGGTGGCCGTGTGGATCGGCAATGCCGAGGGCGACAGCATGGTGCATGTGTCGGGCACCAGCGGGGCAGCCCCGGTGTGGCGCGACCTGATGATGGCGTTGCACCGCGGCAGCGCCGGTCGCGCGCCCGCCGTGCCGCCGGGGATCGAGCGGCATATCGTCCGCTATGCCGACGATATCGAGCCGCCGCGGGTCGAGGCCTTCATGGCGGGGACCGGACAGGCCCGGCTGATCGCGGCCCCGGCCACCGCCCGGCGGCCGCATATCGTGACGCCGGTGGCGGGGGCGGTCTATGCGTTCGACCCAGATATTCCGATCGCCCGGCAGCGTATCCGGATCGCGACGGTCGGCGCCGTGGCGGGCGACCGGCTGTTGCTGGACGGGCGGATGATCGGGGCTGCGGGGACGGCCCATATGATCCTGGCCGGTCCGGGCCGGCACCGGATCGACCTGATTGACCGCAGCGGCACGGCGACCGACCATGTCCTATTCGCCGTGCGGTAGCGGCCGTCGGGCGGACGCGGCGGGCGGACGTCGATGCGGCCCGGCCTTCGCCCGAGGGAGGTTGCAGACGGCGTCGTGGACTGTCACCAAAGGGCCATATCCAGCCGGGAAGTCTTCCATGCCGAAGCCTGTATTCGTCGCCATCGCTCTGTTCGGCATGGTCGGATTGACGTCGCCCGTGATCGCGGCTTCGGCCAACCAGTTCGATCTGGTCTGCAAGGGTAAGGAACAGAAGAAGACGGGGGTGCCCGCCAGTGCGTGGAACGAGCGGTTCCGCCTGGATCTCGACACGAAACGCTGGTGTCGCGGCACGTGCAAGACACCGGCGGCAATCGATACGGTGACCGCCGACGAGATCAGGATTTCCGACAGTCGCGCCGCGATCGGCGGCCCGGCGGACGTCCAGCTGTCGTTCGCGCGGACGAGCGGCAAGGTGAGCGAGTCGATCATGATGGGCTGGTCCGGGTCCGGCGCCAGCCTTGCCGAGGGCAGCTGCCGGCGGGAGTTCTTCAGCGGTTTCCCGACGCAGCGTTTCTGACCCGGAGCCGCGTCCGGGTGGCGGGGCGGCCGACCTGCCGGCAAACGACATCCTGCGTGGCCGATCGGGAGGGCCGATGTTGCTGACCGCAGTCCTGGGGTACGGCGCGTTCGTGGCGATCGTCACGGGACTGGCGCGGGTCGGCCGGCCGGGATGGCCGAGGGGTTCGATCCTGCTGCTGGCCAATGTGCCGATGCCGGCCATCCTGTTGCTGGTCGGGGGCTTCCTGACGGGGCAGATTCTGCTGAAGATGCCGCCCGCGGGCGAGATCGACGCAAGCGGCATGGCGATGATGGTCTATATGGTCGGCGGTGCGACGATCGCGCTGACGATGCTGGCGGTCGGCATTCCGACGAGCCTGCTCGTGGTCCGCGCGCTGCGTCGCCGGTCATGATCGGATCGATCCTGGCGATGCTGATCGCGAGCCCCGGCGCTTCGGTCCCCCAGGCGGCGCCCGCGGGTTCGCCGCGGTCCTTTCCGCTGGCCTGCCTTTACGAAAGGCGCGGGGTCGGGATGGACGATGCCGAGCGATGCGCGGCGGAGGTGGGCGGCGTCGTCACGCTCGACCCGGCCATCGTCGCGGTGCTGGCGTATCGCCGGGGGCTGGCCAGCTATGCCGTCATCGGGAAGGGCTGGTTCCTCCGCCGGCGGGACGGGGTTACCCGGCTGATGTACACGTTCGAGGCGGGGCCGGACCATTTCGTCGAGGGGCTGGCGCGCGCATGGATCGATGGCAGGCTGGCCTATGTCGATCGCCGGCTGCGCGTGCGGTTCCGGACGCGGTACGACTGGGGCGACCGGTTCGAACGGGGGCGGGCGGCGGTGTGCATCGGATGCACCGTGCTGAAGGTGGACGGTGGCGAACACAGCGTGATGACCGGTGGGCGGTGGGGCGTGATCGACCGGCGCGGACGCGAGGTCGTGCCCGTGATCCACGACCAGCGCGCATTCGCGGCGCTACCGGTTTCGCGGTGAGGGCGGCGGTCATGCCGGCCGGAACGCGGTTTGCGCGTACCGCCCGATCGCGTAGGTTTGCGCCATGACCGACGCCCGCAGCTTTGCCATCGCCGCCCATGGGGACCAGCTTTACGGCGGGGCACCGTATGAAACCCATCTGCAGGCGGTCGTGCAGGTCGTCCGCGATTTCGGCTATGGCGACGCGTTCGAACAGGCGGCGTGGTTGCACGATGTCGTCGAGGATACGGCGATCGACCTGGCGGAGATCCGCGAACGGTTCGGCGAAGAGGTCGCGGCGATGGTCGATGCGGTGACCGGGACCGGCGAGACCCGCGCGGACCAGACCGGGCGGATCTACGCCGGTCTGGCGGCCTGCCCTGCCGCCGCGATCGTTAAGCTGGCCGACCGGATCGCCAATGTCGAAGCGGCACCGATGGGCAGCGCGCATGCCGCACGGTATCGGCGGGAGGCCGAAGCGTTCGCCGCGGTGGTGGAACCCAGAGTGCCGCCGACAATGTGGGCGCGGCTGACGCGGGCGCTGGCCCGCGCCGAGGGCTGACCGGTTGGTCGGGGTGTCGCCCGCAACGCCGGCCTAGGGGCGGCCGCGGCCTTTCGAAAAGTCGATGCGTGCGCGTTCGGCAATGCGACCGGCCTGCACGGTGCCTTCGACCAGTTCATACCCCATCAGCGCGAAGACGCGGTCGCCCAGGAAGATCGGCCGGGCATTGCCGTACCAGTCGACGCAGGACGAGGTGCAGCCATCATCGCCTGCCGCGTCCGACCGGGCAACAAGTTCGCCGGCGGGGGCGAACCGGCGATCGTCGCGGCGCAGGAAGGTGACCGCCGATCCCGATCCGAGGAAACGCCGCCGGCGGCTGTCGGCCAGATCGCGGGTGACAGGAAGGCCGAGCATGCCCGACGGCAGGCCGTCGGCGGGGGCCGGCGTCGCCACCCTGCAACCTGCCATCGCGATCGCGACGCCGATGATGCAGTAGCGCAGACTTCGCATCGCACGCACTCCCCCATGTTTCCGGCAGCATGAAGATCGTTCGGCCGGGGTCAAGCCGCCCCGATCAGTGCGGGACGCTATCGTGCACTGAAAACAACAGGAGCAACGATGCGAAGGTGGCCCGAACGAGGCCGCCGTAGATCAGGCCAGCGATCCAGCCGGCGATCCGCGAAACCCGATCTTCGGTCAGGGACCGGGCGTGCGACGGCAGGGTGTGACGGCATCGCCGCGGGGCGGCCGACCGTCGTCGTCGGACGCCGCAGCGATCCGGCAGAGGATGTCGGGTCGCCGGGCGTAGCGCCTGTTCAGCCGCCGTTCGTCCTTGCCGAGCGTGCTGCACCGCAAGGTGCGGAGCATGCCGAGGATCTGGCGCGCGCGCACCGCATCATAGGGGTCCTCGCCGCTCCAATGCGCACAGGCGATCCGCTGGGCGGAAAAGGCGCGCACGTCGGCCGGCGCTTGCGGAGCGACGGCGGACGCAGGGACCGTTGTGGCAATGGCAACCGCCAGCAGCAGCGCGAGCATCCCGCAACCGGCCCGGCCGGTCATTGCAGGCGCGGTTCCGGACCGTCGATCGTCTGCACCGGCTGCGGCGCGGTGGCGGATGCATCCGCGGCCTTCGCCTTCAGTTCGCGCAGGAAACCGTGCAGCACCTCGGTCGACAGGCCGTGCAGCACCAGCCGGAACCCGGCACCGAGCGTGGAGAAGGGGACCAGCGGATGGCGGTTGTTGATCATGGCGAGGTGTTTTTCCTCGCCCGTGATCCGCGCGACATACAGCCCGATCGTCTCGTCGAGTTGCAGCGAATTGGACGCGCGCCAGAAATCTCGATCGGTCAGCAGCATGGCATAGGCCGGCGTGTAGAGTTCGATCGCGGTCTGCAGGTCGACCAGATTGAACCGACCGTCGGGCAGCGGATCCAGCGCCACCGTGTCGCGGATGGCCGAATAGTCGATCCGGTCGATCCGCCGGACGGCGTCGCCACGCCGTTCCAGTTCCTCGTTCAACCCGATCAGGAAATTATAGATGTTGAGATCATGATTGAGGAACAGATCGTCGACGACGTCCTCGATCACGCGCGGCGTCATCGGTGCGAGCGGGGGGTGGAACCCTGGCGTCGCATTGTCCGAAATGAAGCGCAGGATCTGTGCACCAAGATGGAAATGGCGCAGGATCAGGAGGTTCGCGTCGCGTGACAGGAAATGCCGCATCCCGAACGCGATCGACCGGTGGAGCAGCCGGGGTGCGTGCGGCCAGCGCGGGCTGACGATGTGGACGAGTTGCGCCACGATGATCCACAGCCGCGCGAACGGCCGGACCAGCGGCAGCAGGAACTGTCGGCACCGCGACGACTGATCGCGGATCAGCGCCAGCTTGGCCTGCGGATCGAACGGCAGCGATCGGTCGAGCGCCAGCGCGGCCCAGGGGTCGGGATCCGCCGGATCATGGGACAGGCCGGCGGGCAGGCCGAGCGACAGCCGTTCAGACATTGTCCAGTTCCTCCAGCTGCAACCGGTAGAGCCGCGCGACGACCCGGGCGTGCCGCACGATCGTCGCCGATGCGGTCGCGTCCGTCGCCGCCAGCGCCACCGCACGGTCGAATTCCGCCATGTGGCCCGCATCGTTTTCGGCATGATAGCGCAGGAAGGTCAGCGCGTCGGGCGGCAGGTCCAGCTGTTCGGCGACGCGGTCGGCCCATGGACCGGCCAGGCGGTTGCCCAGGCTTTCGATGATGAACATCGCGCCCAGCATGCCGATCGGGTTTGGGTGCGCGGCGCTGTGATACATGAAGGCGCTCAACGCCTCGCTGCCGACATTCTTGTGCGCGGACCGGATATCCTCGAGCGTCCCGCCGGCCACGACATAATTGCGTTCGAGCAGCCGGTAGTCGCGATGTTCGGCCGCGGCGTGGACGACGAACATGGCGCGCAGATCCTCATGATCCGGCCCGAACGAGGCGGCGGCGCGGCTGATCCAGCGCCCGCCTTCGACCACCTGCTGGCGCAGGTTGCGCAGCAGGCTGCGATAGTCGTCGATCCGCAGTCGCCCGCCGACGAGGCGCGCAATGACCGGCACCTGGACCAGCGCGCTTTCGAAATCGATCCAGACCCGCGCCAGCCCGCGATGCGTGGCCGCGACCGGATCGTCGTTCGTCATCATCCAGCGTCTCCGTCCACCACGGTCAGGCCGGCATAGGCCATGATGCATTGCCCGCTTTCCGGCACCGCGCACACGATACGTTGCCCGGGGCGAAGCCGGTCCGAACGCAGCAGATCGTCCAGCAGCAGGAACAGCGCCGCAGCACCGACATTGCCCTTTTCATACAGGTTGGTGAACCACCGGTCCTCCGGAATCATGCAACCGGCCCGTTCCGCCATCCGCACCATCTCCGCGCGCAGGGAGTGGGCGGAGAAATGGCAGAGGAACCAGTCGACGCCGGCCGGATCGACCCGCCCCTCGTCGATCAGCCGCATCAGTTCGCCCAGCCAGACGGGCAGCATGCGGTGGAGCGCATCGACATCCTGCCGCAACTGGAACGCGCCGGCGCGCGCCGCCGCCACCGCACCGGCATGGTGGCTCCACGGGCGCAGCGTGCCGTCCTGCCCACGCGTGCCGCCGCCGGTCATGCACGGATCGAACCGATCGGCGAAGGAGCGGAGCGAAATCCAGTCGATCCGGAACGAAAGGCCGGTTCGCGCCGGCCGGTCCTCGACCAGCAGCGCAGCCGCGCCGTCGCTGAGCGTCCAGCGCAGGAATTCGGCATCCGCCGGCAGTGCGCCCTGCGCGTCCATCGTGCCGGTGCCGATATACTGTTCGGGGCGGAAATAGCGGCTGGCGAATTCCGCGCCCAGTGCGATCGCGGCCCGGTGCTCGCCGGCGCGGACCTGCAGCATGGCCGCCTTCAGCGCCATCATCGCACTGGCGCAGACGCTTTGCAGGCTGGCAATCTCGACCGGTGGCAGGCCGGATGCGGCATGGACGCCGCTTGCCAGCCCCGGAACCAGCAGGTCATTCTGCGTGGTGGCGGTGGCGAGGAAGCCGATCGCGCGCCGGTCGACCTCCGCCCCGGCAAGCAGCAGGCGCAAAGCGTCCGCCCCGAGGCCGGCCACCGTCCAGTCGCTCGTCCCGTCCGGCCGGATCGCATAATGCCGCGTGCGGATGCGGTTCTGGCGCAGCACCAGCCGGCCGTAGCGGTCGGACGCGGGCGACACGCTGCCGATGAACGCGCCCATCCTGTCGTTGTCGATCGGCGGACCCGGCAGGGATTGTGCGGTGCGGGTGATGAAGGCGGATCGCAGCATGGCCGTCACGCGCGGACCATCGCCGGACGTGCCCGTGCCGATGACGTCGCACGGCGTTCCCGTAGCGCTTTCTCTTGTCGTCCGGGAGGCAGGGTCATGCGGCATGTGTCGGCGCTTCTCCCCCCGCCGGTCAAGCGGTGGGCGGCCTCAACCGGCATCGACGGGTCGGGGACAGGGGATATCCGGAGGCATTCGAGTGATCGGGCGGTCGGCCGCACGCCCTATTTCGGGTAGTTACCCTGACATGATGATGTTCGTCCTTCCCGTCGTGGCCATCACGCTATTGGTCGCCACGATCAGGACCCGGCGCTGGTTCGGCGTGGCAGCGTTGATCGCGATCGGGGTTACGTACGGCGCGACGCTGGGCGCGATCAGCCTCGATCCATATTTCGACGACAATGGTTCCCGCGAATTCATCGAATGGCGTCATCGCTGGATCTGGGCGCTGATCCTCGCGGTTGCCGGTACGTGGATCGTGGCCGTCCTCGTCGGGCGCCGCGTGGCGCGTCGAAGCCTGACGTGGGCGCGCATCGGCACCGCGCTCGCCGTGCCCGCGCTGGCGCTCGGTTTCGAGGCGGTGCGTTTCCGCGTCGACGGCGCGGCCCGCCCGGGAGAGGATTGGCCGGCCATGGCCATGGCGGGGACGATGATGATGGCGCAGATCATGCTGGTTGCGACCATTCCGACGGCGTGGCTTGCGTTGGGACGTCGGAAGGCGGGGCCGGTAACGGATGATGCGGAGCCGGCCGCGGGCCAGCCGGCGATACCGGCGATGATCGGCATGACGCGGGACAGCGTCTGCATGGCCGACGATGTCCATGCGCCGCATGACGCGACGTTCGCGGTAGCCGCCGAGGACACGCTGGTCGATGTCGCGCAGGCGGTGGCGGCGACGGGTTACCTGCCCATGCCGAGCGACGCGTGGGGATGGACCATCGCGGCGGGCGGCGCGGTCGTGGCGATCCGCCCGGGGTTCGTCCGCCGCCGTGTTGTGATCCTGCAGGGCGACCCCTACGCCGTCATGGCGCGGGACCAGTCGGACCTGGAGGCGATCTACGTGCAGCCGGGCTCGCGCTGGCGCAAGGCTGCGGAGACCAAGGTCGCACGGACCAGTCGAGGCGGCTCCCGCGCATCGCAGTCGGGCAGCAGCGGCCCGCTCGAACCGGCACGCGGCCTGTCGAGGGGAACAGCCCGATATCCATGACCCGCGGCGCGTCATGGTGACGGTCGGCGGTCTTAGGTCAGTGTTTCGGGGGCTTGGACGACCAAGCTGGATGCCAACCGGATCGACATGCATGTTTCCTGTCGCAACAGCGCCGGCGTTGCGATCTTTCTACCGGCGGGGGCATTTGCAATGCGTCGCCGCGGCGACCGGGCGGCGGTCGCGCAGGTGGTGGACGTGGCCGCCTGGATCCTGACGATCGCACGGACGACGACGCGGCGCGGTCGACCATCGACAGCGACGATGGTCGTCACGACGGGCACGGGAGAAACGATCCTGACTTGAGGAAGCCGGGATGAGCGTCCAAGCCGGGGCTGCCGATCGCGGGCAACCTGTCACTACGGTATCAGGGGCAGTTCGACGGTGTCGGCGGCAACCTGGGACGACCGATGCGCGTGCGATACATCATACTGGCTGCGCTGGCGGTCGTCGGATGCAAGCGGGAGCCGGATACGCCCCCCATCGTGCGGCCCGACTGGCGTGGTGCGGCGATCGAGGGAATCGCGCCGCTGATGTCCACGCGACAGGTTCAGGCTGCGCTGGATCGGGGCGGGTATCGCCAGATCCCATGCACGTCGACCGACAGTCTGCTGGCCGATCCACTCAACGAACCACATGCACTTCCGTGTTACCAAGCGTCCGGGCGGACGATGTCGGTCAGCCTGTATTTCCTGAACCTGCACGAAGGGCGACGGCTTGCGGTCGCCAATTTCCGGGAACGCGCATCTTCGGATATGGTCGATGGCGAACGGATCGCCGCCGGACGGGCCTATGCGGCGCGGCTGCGCAAGCGGTTCGGGCCGCCTTCGTACATCACCAACCAGCCATCCTTCCGTATCATCTACTGGAACAGGCCGGGCGGGCAACCGTCGCTTCCGGACACGATCAGGACCGACATCGATCACTATCAAGGGGCGAATGCGACCCTGACCAGCATGTGGGCCTATGGCCAGGTGCCCGCATCGCAGTGAACGCAGAACCCTGCTGACGATCAACTGGCGTAGACGGCGCACCGGAGCGGGGGTCCAGCCGTGTGGCGGCGGGGCCTAACGGTGAGGAGCCGGCTTTTTGGAAGTGCGTAAACTGGCTCGACAAGAGATTTGACGCCGACTCGGACCATTTGCATCCCATCACGAACCGCGCCAGCGGGGGGAGGCGACCGGGCGGGTTCAGAACGGCAGCAGGGCGGGCCGGCGCGCGACGAACCCGATCCGACGGGGATCGTCCGGCATAGGGACCCGGAGTGCGATCTCGTTCCCGGCCGCGGCGGCCGCCACATTCGAAAAGGGGCTGAGTTGCGCGTCGATGCGGCGTTCCGCACCGGCCGGCACGTCCAGCAGGCCACTGGCGGTGCCGTCCTGGCCCCGTTCCAGAACGAGGCGTGCGTCGTCATTATCGGTGCGATCATCCAGCAGATCGGTGTTCGTCCGGTCGGCCGCGGACATTACCACGGCCTCGCCCGCGGGGCCGGTCATCGCCAGGGTGCCGAGTTCGATGCGTGCGGCGGTGCGACCGCGATTGGCATAGACGAGCATGACCGACTGCCCGCCCGTATCGGACCAGCGGGCGGTGACGCGCGCGGACACCGCACCTGCCTGGACCATAGCCACTTTGTCGCCGTCCTTGCCCTCCGACACTGTCACGCCGGGCGCCGCCACCGGCTCCAGCGGACCGCCGGTGCTACGGCTGCACGCTGTCAGGAGAAGCGCGCTCAGGACCAGCGTACGAATCATCCTGCGCGCACCAACCTGGCGGCGGGGGCAGCGAGGCGCTGGCGGGTCTGGCTGTGAGGGCCGCCCAGATCGCGATCGGGCTTCAGGCCGTTGCGACGCTGGAAGGCCTGAACCGCGTCCAGCGTGGCGCTCTGGCTTCGGCCGACAAGACCGTCGGCATGACGTGCCTCCAGGTAGCCGAGAGCGACCAGCCGGTCCTGCACGGCCTTGATCTGCGGATCGCCGCCACCGGGCAGCGTGATGGCGCGATAGGCTGCGTTGCGGTTACGTGCGCGGATGACATCGCGGATATAGGGAAAGCGCGCGTCCCAGGGCGACCGGTCGCCGCCGGTCACGCCATCGCCGAAATTCGAGATGAAGACGCGACCCGGTCCCGCCGGCCGGATCCGGTCGCGTTCCGGCATGAACCAGCTTTCGACCAGCGACGCCTGCTGTTCCACGTTGAAACTGGTCCAGCGATTACCGATCGCGGAGTGCGAGAATGTGTAGGCCGTGCTGCGGTGCGTGCCCCATCCCCGCCATTTGCGCGTTTTCCAGATATCGTGGACGCCGCTGGACAGCTGGGACCAGATGGACTGGCCCATGTAGAAGGTGGGCCAGACCCCGTTCTCGCCCTGCCAGACGTGGCAAAGTTCGTGGATGAGCGTCGCACGGCGCTCGGCATCGGTCATGACGCCGTCAAAACCTTCGGTCCAGTTCACCGTATAATCGAACTTGCCGGTCGACAGGTTCATGCCAGCAAGCGTGACGGCGGATCCGAGGTCCAGGTTCGTGAGGTAGACCCGATCGAAGGGAATGGAGGACGCATAGACCGTCCGTGCCAGTTCCATCTCGGCCGCGCTGAGCTTTCTCGACTGGATCATGCTGGGCTCCCGTCTGCAAACGAAGGAACGGACGCCAATGGCGCAGGTTCCGTTACGCCGGATTGTGGGCGGAGGGTCGTCCTCCGGCTCGAAGCGTGCTTGGCCGGCTGCGCTGGATACCGCGGGATATGCCTGGCGCGTGCAGCGGGTATCTCGCTCGGCCGGCGGGTTACCCGAACGGGCGGTCGATCGACGGCTGGGGCGGCGTGAACCAGGCGGCGCCATCGTCGGTGACGTGGAAATGATCCTCCAGCCTTACGCCGTAGCGGTCGGGGACGACGATCATCGGTTCGTTGGAGAAGCACATGCCCGGTGCCAGGACCGTGCGGTCGCCGCGCACCAGATAGGCGGGTTCGTGGATGGCCAGGCCGATGCCGTGGCCGGTGCGGTGCGGCAGGCCGGGCAGGCGGTAGTCGGGACCGAGGCCGGCGCGTTCCAGCACGGCGCGGGCGGCGGCGTCGATCGTCTCGCACCGCACGCCTGGACGGACCGCGGCGAAGGCGGCGGCCTGTGCCGCCTGTTCCAGATCCCAAGTGGCGCGGATGTCGTCGCCCACCTGGCCGAAGGCGTAGGTGCGGGTGAGGTCCGAATGATAGCCGTCGACCAGGCAGCCGGTGTCGACCAGGACAAGCTGGTCCTCCGCCAGCCGCTGATCCCCCGGCAGGCCGTGGGGGAAGGCGGTGGCATGACCGAACTGGACGGCGCAGAAGGTCGATCCGGCGGCACCCAGCGCGCGATGCGCGTCGTCGACGAAGCGCCGGACGGTGCTGGCGCGGATGCCGGGGGCCAGGATGCGCGCGGTGCGGCGCTGCACCTCCAGCGTCATGGCCATCGCCTGCGCCATCAGCGCCAGTTCGGCGGGCGACTTGCGCATGCGCAGTCCGTCGATGACCGGCGCGGCATCGACCAGCGCCAGCCCGCCACGCAGCCGTTCGGCCGTGGCGAACGGGAGCAGTGGATCGATCCCGAGCGTCGCGCCGGGGCGGAGCGCGTCCCGCACCAGCCGTTCGGGTGCGGCGTCTTCCTGCCACAGCCGGATATCGGCCGGGATGGTCAGCACGGCTTCCAGCGAACCCAGTTCGAACGCCGGGCAGATCAGGATCGGGGGGCCGGACACGGGCAGCAGCAGCGCGACGAGCCGTTCGGTCGGCGACCAGCCGATGCCGGTGAAGTAGCGCAGGCTCGGCCCCGCGGTGACGAGGATGGCGTCCATGCCGGCCGCAGCCATGGTGGCGCGAGCGGCTTCGATCCGCATGTGTCGTTCCGCCACGGCGATTGGCGGCGCGGGCGCGGGCCAGGGTGCAAGCTCGGCCAGTTCCGCTTCGATGCGCGATCCGCCGACTGTCATGATCGTACTCCGAACCGTTCGATGGCGAAGGGGGCGATGTCGATCACCGGCGCGTCGCCGCGGGCCAGCGCCGCGATGATCTGCGCGGTGACGGGCGCGAGCGTCAAGCCCAGATGCTGATGGCCGAAGGCGTAGAGCAGGTTGGGAACGCGTGTCGATCGGCCGATCGCCGGCAGATAGTCGGGTAGCGTCGGGCGGGCACCCATCCAGCGGGCGAACGGCGCGCGCAGCGGCAGGCCGAGCGCCGCGACGTGGGCCTCCAGCCGCGCCCATTTGCGCGGGTCGGGGGCGGCATCGACGGCGCCGAATTCGACGAAACTGGCCGCCTGGACGGTGTCGGCATAGCGCGTGACGATCATCGACCGGTCTTCGAACACGATCGGCGGCGTGTCGGCGGGCCAATCCCCGGCGGCGGCGCGGATGTGATAGCCGCGTTCCGCGATCAACGGCGCACGGTGCCCTGCCGGCGCGATCAGCCGGCCGCTGCGGGCACCGGCGGCGATCAGGACCAGGTCGGCGTCGTGGCCGGCAACGGCGGCCCGGCCGCCGGTGACGAGGATGTCGGCGCTGCCCGAGACGATCCGCCCCCCGGCGGACAGCACCGCGCGGGTCAGCCCGGCGGCGAGGCAATCGAGATCGACGATCCGGCCGGATCCGGCGAACCGGATCGCGCCCGCGATCGGGGCGGTGGTCAGCGCGGCGATGGCGTCGCGTTCCGCCGCTGTCGCGGCCCGGTGGCTCGCCGTGCCGGTATCGGCGGCCTCCCAGGCGGCGGCGCCGGCCCTGGCGGTCCGGGCATTTTCCCAGACGACATAATGGCCATCGTCGCGCACGACCGCCGGGTCGCCGATCGCGGTCGCCAACGCGCGCCAGGCGGGCAGCGCGTCGGAAAGCAACGCGGTCAGCGCGCGTTGTCCGGCGGCGAACCGCGCCGGCGTGCTGGCCGCGACGAAGCGCGAGAGGAAGGGCAGCCAGTGGCGGGCCTGATGCCCCGGAAGATCGAGCGCCCCACCGTTTGCGAACCGCCGCCGGTGCGCGCTGCGGATCGCGGCGAGGGAGGCGAGCGGCGCGGTCTGTTCGGTTGCGATATGGCCCGCATTGCCCCAGGATGCCGCCGATCGATCCCGATCCGCGTCGATCACGGTCACGGCGTGGCCATCGGTCAGCAGGGCGACCGCGGCACTCAGGCC
This sequence comes from Sphingomonas montana, assembly GCF_001956315.1. Lineage (GTDB taxonomy): Bacteria > Pseudomonadota > Alphaproteobacteria > Sphingomonadales > Sphingomonadaceae > Sphingomonas_R > Sphingomonas_R montana. The sequence goes on from NZ_MOLY01000046.1 coordinate 158,133, forward strand.
GATGATGCCGCCGCCGACGATCGTGATCCGCATCGACTTTCCTCTCTTGCAGCGTTGTATACTATATCGTATACGATATCCGAGTTCAAGAACGGGAAGGGTCAGATGGCGATTGGTTGGCAGGGCGTGTTCCCGGCAGTGACGACGCAGGTGCGTGCGGACCTGTCGATCGATCTCGGCGACACCCAGCGCGTGGTCGACGACCTGATCCGCGACGGCGTGACCGGCGTGATCGCGCTTGGCACGGTGGGTGAGAACAACTCGCTGGAGTATGACGAGAAGGTCACCGTCCTGTCCGCGATCGTCGAGGTCGTGAACGGTCGCGTGCCGGTCATCACCGGCGTATCGGAATATGATACCCGCCGCGCGGTACGCTATGCGCAGGCAGCGGAGAAGGCGGGGGCGGACGGTCTGATGCTGCTGCCGCCGATGGTCTATGTGCCGAAGCCCGCGGAACTGGTCGCGCATTTCAAGGGTGTGGCGGACCAGACGGGCCTGCCGATCATGCTGTACAACAACCCGCCGGCGTACCGGACGGTCATCGACCAGGATGTGCTGGCGGCGCTGGTCGACGTGGCGAACATCGTCGCGGTGAAGGAATCGGCACCGGATACGCGCCGTTTCACCGATTTCCGCAACGTGTTCGGCGATCGCTACGTGTTGTTCGCCGGGCTGGACGACGTGGCGCTCGAAGGGCTGTACCTGGGTGCGCAGGGCTGGGTTTCGGGCCTGACCAACGCGTTCCCGCGGGAATCGGTCGAACTGGTGGCGGCGTTCCAGCGCGGCGATCATGCCAAGGCGATGGAAATCTATCGCTGGTTCATGCCGCTCCTCCATCTGGATGCCGACCATGATCTGGTTCAGTCGATCAAGCTGGCCGAGGAAGTGATGGGCCGCGGGTCCGAGCGGGTGTTGCCGCCGCGTTACATCCTGACCGGCGCACGCCGGGCCGAAGTGATCGCGATGGTGGAGAAGGCGGCGGCGACGCGCCCGGTCCTGTCGCAGGCAAAGGCCGCGTAAGGACGGCTGCAAAAGGGATCCTGCATGCGCCATACCTTCTTCTGCATCGACGGCCATACCGCCGGCAACCCGGTCCGGCTGGTGGCGGGCGGGGCGCCTTTGCTGAAGGGGGCGTCCATGTCCGAACGGCGGCAGGATTTCATGGCGCGGTTCGACTGGATCCGCACCGGCCTGTGCTTCGAACCGCGCGGGCACGCGATGATGTCAGGCGGCTTCCTCTATCCGCCGACCCGCGCGGATGCCGATATCGGCATCCTGTTCATCGAGACGAGCGGCTGCCTGCCGATGTGCGGGCACGGCACGATCGGCATGGTCACGTTCGGCCTGGAACATGGCCTGATCGTGCCCGCCATAGCCGGGCGGTTGCGGGTGGAGGTGCCAGCCGGCGTCATCGACATCAGCTATGAACGCGACGGCGATCGGGTGACGGCGGTGCGGATCGTCAACGTGCCGGCTTATGTGGCGGCGGAGGGGATTGCGATCGACGTCGAAGGGCTGGGGCCGCTGTCCGTCGACGTGGCCTATGGCGGGAATTATTACGCGATCGTCGAGCCGCAGGGCGGTTATGCCGGGCTCGACGCGCTGGGGGCCGCCAAGCTGATCGAATATGGCGGCCGGGTGCGCGCGGCGGTGCGGGCGGCGTTCGAACCGGTCCATCCGATCGACCCGACGATCCGCGGCGTCAGCCACGTCCTGTGGGCCGACGTGCCGCGCGGCGACGGGGCGGACGGCCGCAACGCCGTCTTCTACGGCGACGGGGCGATCGATCGCAGCCCGTGCGGCACGGGCACGTCGGCACGGCTGGCGCATCTGGCGGCGCGCGGGACACTGGCGGTCGGTGACCGGTTCGTCCACGAAAGCTATATCGGCAGCCGCTTCATGGGGCGGGTCGAGGCCGAGACGCTGATCGGCGACCGGCCGGCGATCGTCCCGTCGATCGAAGGATCGGCCATTGCGACCGGTTTCAACACGATCTGGATTGATCGGGTCGATCCGTTCTGGGAAGGCTTCCAGGTACAGTGACGCCGTGGCCCATCGCCCGGATGCCGGCGTCGGGCATGGAGAAGCACGCGTGAGCAGCATCGTCGTCCGAACGCTATCCGAGCGCGTGTTCGAGGTCGTCCGGGAGCAGATCGTGATCGGCCGGCTGGCGACCGACACGCCGATCCGCCAGGATGCGCTGGCCGCCGAACTGGGCGTCAGCAAGATCCCGCTGCGCGAGGCGCTGGCCCGGCTGGAACAGGAAGGGCTGCTCGTCAGCCAGGCCAATCGCGGCTATTTCGTCCAGCCGATGTCGGCCGCGCAAGTCGACGAAATCTATGCGTTGCGGCTGACCATCGAGCCGAAGGCGGCCGGCCATGCCGCGCTGGTCGCAGACGATGCGGCGCGCGAACGGGCGATCGAGGCGTTCGAGCAGCTCGATGCCGCGGCCGGGACCAACCTGGCCGACGTCGCGGTGCGCAACCGGCATTTCCACACCGCCCTGGTGCGCCCGGGCGGACGGTTGCTGACGACGCAACTGGTGGAACGACTGTCGATTCTGGCGGAACGCTATGTCGTGGCGCACCTGCAACCCGCGGGGCGCGAGACGCGGGCGCATCAGGAACATCGCGGCCTGCTCGACGCCTGGCTCGCGCGCGATGCAACTGCGCTGGAGATATTGCTGGCGCAGCATATCAGCCGGACGCTGGACGACCTGCAGCAGCAGTTCGCCGCCAGCCTGTGAGGCGGGGCCGTTCGGGATCGACGTGGCTTGTGACAGCGTGGAAGGTACGGTGCGATGGAGCAGTATGACGTCCTGATCGTGGGCGGCGGGCATGGCGGCGCGCAGGCCGCCGTCGCCCTGCGCCAGCGCAAGTTCGCCGGCACCGTCGCGATCGTGGGTGACGAGCCCGATCCGCCCTACGAACGGCCGCCGCTCAGCAAGGAGTATCTGGCGGGGGCCAAGGATTTCGAGCGGCTGCTCATTCGCCCGCGGGCCTTCTGGGACGAGCGCGCGATCACGTTGCTGCTCGGCCGGCGGGTGGCGGCGGTCGCGCCGGAGGCCCATGCCGTCACGCTGGAGGACGGCCGGACGATCGGGTACGGGACGCTCGTCTGGGCGACCGGGGGCAGCCCGCGCCGGCTGACCTGTTCGGGGCATCAGCTGCGCGGGGTTCACGGCGTGCGGACCCGCGCGGACGTCGACCGGATGATGGTGGAGCTGGCGACGGTGACGCGCGTGGTCGTGATCGGCGGTGGCTATGTCGGGCTGGAGGCGGCGGCCGTGCTGACCAAGTTCGGCAAGCAGGTGACCGTGCTGGAGGCGCAGGACCGCGTGCTGGCGCGGGTGGCGGGCGAGCCGCTGTCGCGCTTCTACGAGGCGGAACATCGCGCCCACGGCGTCGACGTGCGGCTCGGCGCGCTGGTGGAGTGCATCGAGGAACAGGATGGCGCGGCCTGCGCCGTGCGGCTGGCGGATGGCACGCGGCTGTCGTGCGAGATGGTCGTCGTCGGCATAGGGATCGTGCCCGCGGTGGAACCGCTGATCGCGGCGGGCGCGGCGGGCGGCAACGGCGTGCTGGTGGACGCGCTGTGCCGCACGACGCTGCCCGACATCTACGCGATCGGTGACTGCGCCGCGCACCCGAACCCGTTTGCGGACGGCGCGGCGATCCGGCTGGAGTCCGTGCAGAATGCCAACGACCAGGCGAACATGGTAGCCAAGATGCTGACCGGCACGGCGGAGCCCTATGCCGCCGTGCCGTGGTTCTGGTCGAACCAGTATGACCTGAAGCTGCAGACCGTCGGCCTGTCGACCGGGTTCGACCGGGCGGTGGTGCGCGGGGATATCGCGGCGCGCGCTTTCTCGGTCGTGTATCTTCGCCAGGGGCGGGTGATCGCGCTCGATTGCGTCAACATGGTCAGGGATTATGTCCAGGGTCGGGCGCTCGTCGTGGGCGGGCTGGTCGTTCCGCCGGAGCGACTGGCGGACGGCACCGTGTCGCTCAAGGAGCTGGCGGGCGCCTGACGCGCGATGACTTCGGGTGTAACCACCTCGACCCGACCATGCCAAGCGCGGTCGAGGCGCTGTCCCCCGAGCGTAGCCGAGGGGCGCTGTCGACTTCCCGGCTTCGCTCGCAGGGGCCCTCGACTCCGCTCGGGATGGGCGGTTCGATTGGAATTGGTCCGATGAGACTGAACCGAACCGCAACCGGCGCGGCCCCGCGTTTCAGTCGAGCCGTTCGGCGATGACGCCGGCGGCGATCAGGCTGGCGAGCGTCGTGTCGTCGAGGTCGAGCCGTTCGCGCAGCACGGTGACGCTGTCCTCCCCCGATCGGGGCGGGGCGCGGCGATAGTCGGGCGGCGTGGCGGAAAATCTGGCGGGATAGCCCAGGACCTGAACGACGGTGCCGTCGGACCGCGTCATCGACCGCACCAGTCCGCGTGCGGCGATCTGCGGATCGACCAGGATTTCGGGTATCTCGTTCACGCGGCCGCCGGGCAGCTTTGCGGCGTCCATCGCGGCGAGCAGCGCATCGGCCCGCCACGGCGCGATCGCGGCACCGAGCGCGGCCTGCAACGCAGATCGGTGCGTGTTACGGCCGGCATTGTCCATGAAGCGCGGATCGGCGGACAGATCGGGCCGCCCGAGCAATGTGCAGAACAGGTGAAACTGGCGGTCGTTGCCGAGCGCGACCAGCACGTCGCCGTCGGCGCAGGCGAAATCCTGATAGGGGGTCAGGGTGGGATGGTCGTTGCCGCGCCGGCCCGGGACCATGCCGCCGTTGAGATAGCCGGACGCCTGGTTGGCAAGCAACGCCACCTGCGTGTCGAGCAGGGCCATGTCGATATGCTGGCCCACGCCGGTCCGGTCGCGGTGCGCGAGGGCGGCGAGGATCGACACGGTGGCATAGAGCCCGGTCGCCAGATCGGCGACGGGCACGCCGACCTTCATGGGGCCGCCGCCAGGTTCGTCGTCCGGCCGGCCGGTAACGGACATCAGCCCGCTCATCCCCTGAATCATGAAGTCATATCCGGCCCGGTCGCGATACGGGCCGTCCTGGCCGAAGCCGGTGATCGAGCAATAGATGAGGCCCGGCATCGCGGCACCGAGCGTGGCATAGTCCAGCCCGTATTTCGCGAGGCCGCCGACGCGGAAATTCTCGACCAGTATGTCGGAGTCCGCGGCCATGCGGCGGATGAGGTCCGCCCCGCGCGGATCGGCCATGTCGATCGCCACGGACCGCTTGTTGCGGTTCGCGCAGAGATAATAGGCCGAATCATGCGATCCGTCGGCAAGGAACGGCGGGCCCCAGCGGCGGGTGTCGTCACCCTGGCCGGGCTGTTCGACCTTGATGACGTCGGCACCCAGATCGCCCAGGATCTGCGTACTCCATGGTCCGGCCAGGACGCGCGAGAGGTCCAGCACGCGGAGGCCCGCCAGCGGCCCGGTGGGTGCCGCGCTCATCGGTTCCGGGCGGCGGCGACAAGCCGAAAGTGCGGTCTGCTATACACATGCGAACCATAGCAGCGGCGATCTGAGATACGAGCGGGAAAGGATACCGGCGACGGCGTGCAGACGCGGGACGGGCGGCATCGCGCAGGGCGGCGTCCGGTTCCGGCTGGATGAAAGCGAAGCCATGCCCTACGGCCATCTTCGCAACGCGTGCCGGCCGCGATTTCCGTGCTTGGCCGGACGTCCCGGCAAGGGCTAAGGTCCGGTTGTCCGCAGTCCCGCAGAAGGCCGAGAGGATATTCGACTTGCCCACCGAAATGCCCAAGGCACATGCGTGGAAGCCGGAACATCTGCAACTGGCCGTCAACGCGGCGGGCGTCGCGCTATGGGCCTGGGACGTCGATACCGACCGGTTCACGATGGACGAGCGCGGCTTCGAACTCTGGGCGATGCCGTGGCAGCCGCAGGTGACGTTCGAACAATTGTCGGCGCATATCCATCCCTCCGACCGCGACCGGGTCCGGTCCGCATTCGCCGCTACCCGGGCGGTGCTGGGCCGGTACGAGACGGATTTCCGCATTCTGGTCGGTGAAACCGTCCGCTGGATTTCGGCGCGCGGGCAGGGCGAAGATGTCGGGATAGTCGGCCGCACCATGTTCGGCATCTTCCTGGACGTGACCGGCCGCAAGCAGGCCGAGGAAGGCAATGAACTGCTGGCTGGCGAGATGAGCCACCGCGTCAAGAACCTGCTGGCGATCGCGACCGGGCTGACCGCGATCACGTCCCGCACCGCGGCCAGCACGGCGGACATGGCGCAGGAACTGACCGAGCGGCTGACCGCGCTGGGCCGCGCGCATGATCTGGTGCGGCCGTTGCCGAACGGGCAGGGGGATGCCACCCTGCTGGGTGACCTGCTGTCCGTGCTGCTTGCGCCTTACGACGACATGGGGGCGTTCAAGGGGCGGATCCGCGTGGCCGTCGAGCGGATGGGCGTGGGGGAAAGTGCGGCGACCGGGCTGGCGCTGGTCGTGCACGAACTGGCCACCAATGCGATGAAATATGGTGCGTTGTCGGTGCCGACCGGGACGCTCGACCTGTCCAGCGTGGCCGACGGGGACGACGTCGTCCTGAAATGGCTGGAACGCGGCGGGCCGGACGTGCTGACGCCGGAGCGGAACGAGGGGTTCGGCAGCAAGCTGGTACGGCGCAGCGTGGCGGGGCAGCTGGGCGGGTCGATCGACTATGACTGGTCGGAGGGCGGGCTGATCGTGACCCTGCGGATGAGCCGGGAGCGGCTCTCGTCCTAGGCCGTGGTGGCTTCAAATTCCTCTGCGCCTGGTTCCGTTCGGGTCGGCCTTCAAGAACTCTGCGCGGCGTTCTCGACAGGCTCGAACCAAACGGACCGGGTAAGCGGGTGAACCCGGAGCGTTCAACCGGAACCGGGTTGCTTCTGCTCTTCCTCATAGGGCGCGTCCGTGCCGATCTTGCCCTGTGTTTCGGCTTCCGCGATCCCGGATGTCTCGACGACCGCGAACGTGGTGCCGGGTGCGGTCGCCTGCCGTTCCGAGCGGACCGGGGCGGGAACCGGGACCGGGCGATCGGCAGTGTCGCGATCCTCGTTCGATCCGGCCACACCGTTCGGGGCACTGCCGCCTTCATCGCCGGCCTGACCGCTGCCGAAATAGTCGTTCGGCGTCTGGCCGGTGTCGGAGAAGAACTCGCTTTTCGGATCGCCGTTGCCGGTGTGCGGATTGGGATAGGCGGCGCCGCCGCTTTCGCCTTGCGGCGACCGGCCGTGGACGCCCGGCCCATCGGTGCTGCCCGGCGCGCCAGAGACGCCGTCGGGCGCACCCTTGCTGGCCGGATTGCCGGGAACCGGCGTGGGGACGGTGTCGGACATTGAGCGCTCCTGCGGCTGTTGCGGTATGAACGGAACGGCTGGGATGGCGATGCGGGTGCGGGATTCGGCATCGCCATCGGTCAGTGTGGTTACGGGCGCAGCACGACCTTGATGACGCCGTCTTCCTTGTCGCGGAACTTCTTGTACATCTCCGGCGCGTCTTCGAGGCTGGCCGGGTGGGTGATGACGAAGCTCGGGTCGATGTCGCCCGCCTCGATCCGTGCCAGCAGCGGCTTGGTGTAGGCCTGGACGTGGGTCTGGCCGGTCTTGATGGTCAGCCCCTTGTTCATCATCGCACCGATCGGAATCTTGTCGCCCATGCCGACATAGACGCCGGGGATCGACACTGTACCGCCCATCCGGCAGCTCATGATCGCTTCCCGCAGCACGTGGACGCGGTCGGTCGCGAGGAAGGCCGCGGCCTTCACCTTGTCGATCACCGCGTCGATCGAGCCGTGGCCCGATGCCTCCGCACCCACGGAGTCGATGCAGCTGTCCGGCCCGCGACCCTTGGTGCGGAACTGCAGCTCGTCATAGACGCTGTCGACCTCCGCGAAGTTGATCGTCTCGGCACCGCCGGCCTCGGCCATCGCAAGCCGTTCGGGCACTTCGTCGATCGCGATCACGCGGCCTGCACCCAGCATCAGCGCGGAGCGGATCGCGAACTGCCCGACCGGACCGCAGCCCCAGATCGCGACGGTATCGCCCTCTTCGATGTTTGCATTCTCGGCGGCCATATAGCCGGTCGGGAAAATGTCCGACAGGAACAGCGCCTGGTCGTCGGTGACGTTGTCCGGCACCTTGATGGGGCCGATATCGGCCATGGGCACGCGCAGATACTCGGCCTGTCCGCCGCAATAGCCGCCGAGCATGTGGCTGAACCCGAACAGGCCGGCCGGAGAATGGCCCATCGCCTTGATCGCCATTTCGGCGTTCGGATTGGTCCGCTCGCAGGCCGAGAACAGCCCCTTGCGACAGAAGAAGCAATCGCCGCAACTGATCGTGAACGGCACGACGACGCGGTCGCCAATCTTCAGGTTGGTCACTTCCGACCCGAGCGCCACGACGACGCCCATATTCTCGTGACCGAGAATATCTCCGGCCTCCATCGTCGGCTGATATCCATCGAGCAAGTGAAGATCGGAGCCGCAGATGGCGCAGGCGGTCACCTTGATGATCGCATCGCGCGGATGCTTGATTTCCGGATCGGCGACCGTATCGACGCGGACATCACCTTTTCCATGCCAGACCAGTGCACGCATATTCATTCTCCAGATATTGCGGGGCGTCACCGTCACGGTGCGTTTACTGGGCGATGAACGGTCGGCCTGCGTAAAGGTCGCATCGCTAAACCTATGTGAATGAGTTTGCGATTCATTGGACAAAAAATTGAGACGGGCCGTCATTCTCGTCTTCAAGGCCGCATTTAATATCGCCGAAATCTGCACTCGTCGGGATAGATATGGCCGTCGTGCGTTCGGATTGCATCGGATCATCGGCCTCACGGTGCCGTCAGCGTCGGGAAGACTAATGCAGATCAAGGCAATATTGTTCGATATCGATGGAACGCTGGTCGACAGCAACGACATGCACGTACTGGCGTGGGAGGAGGCGTTCGGCGAAGTGGGCGCGACCTTCGATCGGCAGGTCGTGCACGACCAGATCGGCAAGGGCGCGGACATGCTTGTCCCGGCCCTGTTGCCCGCCATGGATGAGGCGGAGCAGACGGCGCTGGGCGAGCGGCATGGGGAAATCTTCAAGGCGAAATATCTGGACGCGGCCAAGCCGTTCGCGGGGGCGCACGACCTGCTGGCGCATGCCCATGGACTGAGTCAGCAGGTCGTGCTGGCATCGTCGGCGTCCGCCGCTGAACTGGAACATTATGTCGGGTTGCTGAACGCGGCCGACCTTGTCTCCGCGACGACCAGCAGCGACGATGTCGAGAAGACGAAGCCCGCGCCGGACATCTTCGCGACCGCTTTGGCGAAGCTGCCTGGAATCGGTGCCGGGGCGGTGATCGTCGTCGGCGACACGCCCTATGATATCGAAGCCGCCGGCAAATGCGGGATTGCGGCGGTCGGCGTGCGATCGGGCGGGTTCGACGATGCGGTGCTGGAACAGGCGGGGGCGGTGGCGCTCTATGACGATGTCGCCGCGCTGCTCGCGGATTATGCCGCCTCTCCGCTCGGGCGATGAGGAGCCATTCGCGCAGACGAAGCGGTCAAGCGGAAGGACACAGGACATGACGACGACATTGAAGCCATTGCGCGAGCAGGTGCTGGTGGTGACCGGCGCGACGAGCGGGAACGGGCTGGCCATCACGGAGGCCGCCGTGGCGCGCGGCGCGGCGGTCGTCGCGGTCGCCCGCAACGCCGCGGCGCTGGATGCCCTGCGGGCACGGTTGGCGGCCGACGGCGGGCGGATCACAATCTGCGTCGCCGACGTCAGCGACGCGGAAGCGGTCGAGCGCGTCGCCACGACCGCGATCGACGCGTTCGGCGGTTTCGACAGCTGGATCAACAACGCCGGGACGGGCACGTACGGGACGCTGGAGCAGGTGCCGGTGGCCGATCACCGCCGGGTGTTCGACGTCAATTATTTCGGTGTCCTGCACGGATCGCTGGTCGCCGCGCGCCATCTGCGGACGCGCGGCGGCGCGATCATCAATGTCGGGTCGATCCTGGGCGACCGGTCGATCGTCCAGCAAGGCCCTTACTGCGCGACCAAGCATGCGGTGCAGGCGCTGACCGACACGTTGCGCATGGAACTGGAGACGGCGGGGGCGGGCATCTCGGTCACGCTGGTCAAGCCCGGGGCGATCGACACGCCGTTCCCGGAACATGCGCGCAATTTCATGGACCAGCCGCCGCGCCTGCCGCAGCCGCTCTACGCGCCGCAGGTCGTGGCCGACGCGGTGCTGTTCGCCTGCGCGCATCCGCGCCGGACACTTTATGCGGGCGGCGGCGGACTGCTGGCGTCGTTGATGGCGCAGGTGGCGCCGCGGCTGAGCGATTTCGTGATGGAGGCCGGTGGAACCCGCGCGCAGCAGAAGCCGGGTGATGCCGGTGACCCGGCACGCCGCGACAATCTGGATCAGCCCCGCGCCGATGCGTTGCGCGGCAGCCGGGACGTCTTCGCGCGGAAGTCGAGCATTGCCTTGCAGATCCAGAAAGTGCCGTCGCCGTTGCTGGTCCTGGGCGTGCTGGGCGCGGGTGCGGCGGTCGTGCTCGGTCGGCGCAGGCGGGGCGCGGGGCGATGAGCGAGCGGGGCGGCGACGCCGCGGGCGCGCGCGATTTCGACGTCGTGCTGGTGCTGAGCGGTGGCAACGCACTGGGGGCGTATGAGGCGGGCGTCTACGAGGCTCTGCATGCGGCGGGGTTGCACCCGGACTGGGTGATCGGCGCGTCGATCGGCGCGATCAACGGCGCGCTGATCGTCGGGTCGCCGCCGGAACGCCGGGTCGAGACGCTGCGCGCCTTCTGGCGGCCGGGGGCGTTTCCGGTCGAGGCGCTTACGCTGCCCTGGCTGTCGCCCGCGATGGAGACGGGCCGGCGGACGGGCGCGGTGGGATGGACGGCGATGGCGGGGCGATCGGGCATCTTCGGTCCGCTGCTGTCGTCGCTCGCACCGTGGACCGACGACCGGCCGGCGATATTCGAAACGAACCAGTTGGCCGACACGCTGGCCCGGATGGTCGATTTCGATCGGTTGAACGCCGGGCCATGCCGGTACACCGCGACGGCGGTGGACGTGCAGACCGGCGACGACGTGGTGTTCGACAGCCGGGACCGCAGGATCGAACCGGACCATGTCCGGGCGAGTGCCGCCCTGCCGATCGCGTTTCCGCCGGTCGCGGTCGACGGGCGCTGGCTGGTCGATGGCGGGCTGTCGGCGAACCTGCCGCTCGATCCCGTACTCGCCGATCCGCCGCCGCGGGCGACGTTATGCATCGCGGTCGACCTGCTGCCGCTCTGCGGGCCGGTGCCGGCCACGCTGGGCGAGGCGGCGAGCCGGATGCAGGACCTGCTGTTCGCGGCGCAATCCCGCAGGACGATCGCGCGGTGGCAGGCGGCCCACGCCGGGCGCGACGACGTGCGGCTGTCGCTGCTGCGGCTGGCCTATACCGAACAGGGGGCGGAGGTGGCCGGCAAGGCGCTCGATTTTTCCGGGCCGACCATCGAACGCCGCTGGCAGGCGGGACACCAGGCGGGGATGCGTGCCGCGGCTCGGGTGGCGGCGGGCGAGTTGGGGATCGGTGCGGTCGGGCTGAATGTTGTGGAGTGTCGGGATGACTGAGTGGCACATGCGATGTTCTGGTCGGGAGGGGTAGGCTGCCCGGTGATGGTGATGGTTGGCGCGTAGATTCCTTCCGTTCGGTTCGAGCCTGTCGAGAACTTTGCGCAGGGTTCTCGACAGGCTCGAACCGAACGGGGTCGGGCGCGGGTCCATCCAAAGTCGGCATGTTCCGGAGTCGGGATTTTGTTGATTCAGCGCAGCCCGTGTGACCCTGGATCCCGGATCAAGTCCGGGATGACGAGTGTGGTGCGCGGACTTGGTACGTCAGACGTTCAAATATCTGCTATCGCAGGCGGCTGCCCCGCAGCCTACCCGCCGCCCATCAAGCCGCGGGCGAAGCCGATCAGGCCAGTCTGGCGGCTGCGTTTCAGGCGTTCGGCGCGCAGGATCAGGCGGACCTGGGCGAAGCAGCGTTCGACGTCGTCGTTGATGAGGACATAGTCATAGCCGTCCCAGTGGCTGATCTCACTGGCGGCGCGGGCCATGCGGCTGGCGACGACTTCCGCGCTGTCGGTGCCGCGGGCGGCCAGCCGGCGGTTCAGTTCCTCGACCGAGGGCGGCAGGATGAAGACGCGCACGACATCGCCGCCCGCCTGCTGAAACAGCTGCTGCGCGCCCTGCCAGTCGATGTCGAACAGCACGTCGCGCCCGCGGTCCAGGATGCCGCGGACCTGCGCCTTGGGCGTGCCGTACCGATGGTCGAAAACGTGCGCCCATTCGTAGAATTCGCCGTCCGCGACCATCCGCTTGAATTCGGGCGTATCGACGAAATGATAGTCGCGGCCCTCGACCTCGCCCGGGCGCATCGGCCGGGTGGTGGCCGAGACCGACATCGCGATCGATTCGTCCGCGTCCAGCAGCATGCGCGCGATGGTGGACTTGCCCGCGCCCGACGGGGACGACAGCACGAACAACAGCCCGCGGCGCTGATGCTCGATTTCGTGCGGACGGCGCCGCTGCGGCAGGGCAGGCGTATCGTTCGGATCGTGCATGGCCGCATCCTTGGCGTGGGCACGGCCCTCCCGTCAATCGGCGATTGCCGGGGGAGGCAGATAGCGTCGGGGCGGCGACTGGCCGCGTGGCGTCGGGTCCGGCATGATGCGGCATGTCCCATCAGAACATCCGTCCGAACAGCGACCCGAACAGCCGTCCGCAGATCGGCCCAATTCTCGTCATCCTGGCCATCGTCGGCGCGGCGGCGGCCGGCCTGCTGGCGATGGGGCGGCCGCCAATCTGTACCTGCGGGACGATCGACCTGTGGCATCCCGCGCTCGATGCCGGCAACAGCCAGCATGTCGCGGACTGGTACACGCCCAGTCATGTCATCCACGGTTTCCTGTTCTACGCGATCGGTCACTGGCTGCTCCGCCGCCGGCCGGGCAGCGTCCGCCTGACGCTGGCAGTCGTGATCGAGGCGGGCTGGGAACTGCTGGAGAACTCGCCTGCGGTGATCGATCGCTACCGGACGGCGACGATGGCGCTGGGCTATACGGGCGACAGCGTGCTGAACTCGGTCGCGGACATCGGCTGGATGGCAGCAGGTTTCCTGATCGCGGGACGGTTACCGGTGATGGTGACGGTCGCGCTGGCGATCGGGTTCGAACTGCTGACGCTGGTCACGATCCGCGACAATCTCACGCTCAACGTCCTGATGCTGGTGGCGCCGATCGATGCGATCCGTTTATGGCAGGGGGCGCAGTGACCCCTGTGGTTCAATAAAAAGGGACCGGAACGCCAGTGCGCGCCGGTCCCTGGGTCATTCCGACGACGGCCCCTGGGCCGTGACGGGATCAGTAGCCGCGTGGGCCGCGCGACGCCTTGCGCCGGTCATATGCCTTCTTGGCGACATAACCGCCGCCGAGCAGCATGCCGAGCGGGCCGAGCCGGCGCAGCCCGCCTGCCGCGGCCATGCCGAGCAGCGCACCCTTCGCGCCACCGCTGCCATCGCCCCGGTCGATCTCGCGGCCCACCAATGCTCCGATGATTTTACCGATCATGCGCCTGTCCTCCATAGCTGTGGCGCAAGAGCGCGGGACGGGCCGGTTCGGTTCCAGCGTGCTGCAATGCGGTGGACCTTTTGTCGCGCGGGCCTATCGTGGCGGCATGATCCTGAAAGCCCTGCCGCTCGCGGCGTTCCTGCTCACCGCCTGCGCCGGCGACCTGCCGGCCCCGGCCCCCGCGCCGGTCGCGCCCGTCGGCGCGGCTTCCCGCGACGCCAGCCTGGCGCCCCATGCCATGGTGGCCGCCGCGAACCCGATGGCGGTCGATGCGGGGCTGGAGGTGTTGCGCGCCGGCGGCAGCGCGGTCGATGCGGCGGTCGCGGTGCAGGCCGTGCTGGGGCTGGTCGAACCGCAAAGTTCCGGTATCGGCGGGGGCGCGTTCCTGGTCCATTACGACGCCCGAACCCGCGTCGTCACCGCCTATGACGGCCGCGAAACCGCGCCGGCCGCCGCCACGCCCGCGCTGTTCAGCGAAGCCGACGGCCGCCCCGAACCATTCGTGTCCGCGGTCCTGTCCGGCCGATCGACCGGCGTGCCCGGCGCGATCGCGATGCTGGCCATGGCGCATGCCGATCATGGCAGGCGGCCATGGCCCACGCTGTTCGCGCGCGCCGCGCGGCTGGCGACGGACGGTTTCGTCGTGCCGCCACGGATGGGGGCCGCCATAGCCGGCCGCGCACCGCAGGCCGGGACACCGGATGCCGTCGCCTATTTCACCAAGCCGGACGGGACCCGCTATGCCGCCGGCGATACGCTGCGCAACCCGGCCTATGCCGCGACGCTGCGCCGGATTGCGGCGGAGGGTGCGGCCGGCCTGCTCGAAGGGCCGATCGCCGCGGCCATCGTGGCCCGCACGCATGAGGGCGCGCGGCCAGGGGCGATGACGCTGGCGGACCTCAAATCCTATCGCCCGCGACGGACGGCGGCGCTGTGCCGGCCGTACCGCGTGCATATCGTCTGCACGTCGGCCACCCAGTCCGGCGGGATCGGGTTGCAGGAGGCGCTGGGCATCGTGGTGACCACCGATATCGGTGCGCGGGACCCGGCCGATCCGCTGGGCTGGTTCCAGATCGCGCAGGCGAGCCGGCTGGCCTATGCCGACCGCGACTATTTCGTGGGCGATCCCGCGTTCGTGGCGGTGCCGGTCGCCGGGCTGCTGGCACCGGACTATCTGGCGAAACGCGCCGCGTTGATCGGGACGGTCGCCGGCCCGGCGCCCGATCACGGCACGCCGCACGCCGCCCCGGCACCCGGCGTCGATGCGACGGTGGAGCCGGGCGGCACCACCCATTTCGTGATCGTCGACGCGCAGGGCGACGTGGTGTCGATGACCACGACGGTCGAAAGCATCTTCGGATCGGGCCGGATGGTGGGCGGGTTCTTCCTGAACAACCAGCTGACCGATTTCAGCTTCGCGCCGATGGGCAAGGACGGCCGGCCCGCCGCCAATGCGGTGGCCGGGGGCAAGCGGCCGCGATCGTCGATGGCGCCGACCATCATCCTGGACCGGCAGCGCGCGTTCGTGGCCGCCGCCGGATCGCCGGGTGGTCCGGCGATCCAGGCGTATAATCTGAAGGCGATCGTCGGGTTGCTCGACTGGAAACTGGGTGCGCAGGCAGCGGCGGCGCTGCCCAACCTGGTGGCGCGGGGCGATCGGTTCTCCGGCGATACCGCGCTGTTCGCACCGTCCACGGTGGCGGGCCTGGCGGCGCGCGGCATCGTGCTGCGGCCCGACGACCGGGAGAATAGCGGCGTCCACATCGTCCGGCGCCGGCCCGGCGGGTATGAGGGCGGGGCCGATCCGCGGCGTGACGGCGTGGCGCGGGGGTATTAGCGCCGGTTTCGATCAGCTCTGGCTATCACCGTCGTCATCCCGGACTTGATCCGGGATCCAGGGTCTCACGCGCAGCGCCCGCGACTCTGGATCCCGGATCAAGTCCGGGATGACGATTGGTTTAGCTCAGCAATACCAACTCGCGCTCAGCTTAGAAAATGCGCGCTTTGACCTTATATCGGCCGAAACAAAGTGAGGATGCCGATATGCCTGCCAACGACCCCGTCGTGATCGTCAGCTATGCCCGGACGCCGATGGGCGGGTTTCAGGGGGCGCTGTCGTCGGTGAAGGCGACCGAGCTGGGGGCCGCCGCGGTGCGGGCTGCGGTGGCGCGCGCGGGCGTCGATCCGGCGCGGATCGACCAGATCATGATGGGGTGCGTCCTGCCCGCCGGGCTGGGCCAGGCACCCGCGCGGCAGGCAGCGCTGGGAGCGGGTCTACCGGATTCGGTCGAGGCGGTGACCGTCAACAAGATGTGCGGGTCGGGCATGCAGGCGGCGATCCTGGCGCACGACACGCTGGCCGCCGGGTCCGCCGACATCGTGGTCGCGGGCGGGATGGAGAGCATGTCGAACGCACCCTATCTGTTGCAGAAGATGCGCGGCGGCGCGCGGATCGGCCATCAGGCGGTGCAGGATTCGATGTATCTGGACGGGCTGGAGGATGCCTATGATCCGGGCAAGCTGATGGGGCATTTCGCGGAGGACAGCGCGCAGGCCTATCAGTTCACGCGCGCCGAACAGGATGCCTATGCGCTGCGCTCGCTGGACCGGGCGACCGCCGCCATTGCCGACGGCGCGTTTGCGGGTGAGATCGTGGCCGTAGAGGTCAAGGGGCGCCGCGGCACAGAGGTCGTGGCGCAGGACGAACAGCCGGGCAATGCGAAGCCGGACAAGATTCCGACGCTGAAGCCCGCGTTCACGAAGGACGGGACGATCACCGCGGCCAATGCATCGTCGATCTCGGACGGTGCGGCGGCGCTGGTGATGACGCGGGCCAGCGTGGCGGCGGCGCTCGGCCTGCCCATCGCGGCGCGGGTGGTGGCGCATGCCGCACACGCCCATGCCCCCGCGCTGTTCACGACTGCGCCGGTTGATGCGATCCGCAAGGTGCTGGCCAAGGCCGGCTGGTCGGTGGACGATGTCGACCTGTTCGAGGTGAACGAGGCGTTCGCGGTCGTCGCGATGATCGCGGCGCGCGACCTGGGCATCGCGGCGGACCGGCTGAACGTGAATGGCGGGGCGACCGCGCTGGGCCATCCGATCGGTGCATCCGGCGCGCGCATCATCGCGACGCTGGTCGCCGCGCTCACCGCGCGCGGGCTGACGAAGGGGGTGGCGGCGCTGTGCATCGGCGGGGGCGAGGCGACGGCGTTCGCGGTGGAGATTTAAGAGAGCGGTGATTGCAGATCGAACCACTGCGACACCCGTTCAAGCCGAGCGTAGCCAAGGGGTGCTGTTGGCCGTCTCGGCTGCGCTCGACAGGCCCCTCGATTTCGCTCGGGATAGGCGGTCTGGGTCTGAAGTGGCCTAGCCGCCCGCCGCGGCGATCAGTACGTCGCGGTAGGCCGTCATCATGCCGGTCTGGTCATAACGCCGGATGCGGTCGCCCGGCAGGATCGGATCATCGCCGGCCTGGGCGAGGAGGGCCGCGGCGAAGGCGGCGGGATCGTCGGGGGCGGCCAACGTGCCGTAGCGGCCGTCGTCCAGGATTTCGACGGCATCGCCGGCTGTCGTGCTGGCGACGATCGGCAGGCCGGCGTCCAACGCCTCGAGCAACGCGATCGACGATCCTTCCCACCAGGACGCGATGGCGAACAGGCGGGCGGCGTGCAGCCACGCATAGACATCGTCCGTCACGCCGGCGAACAGGACGCGATCGGCGATGCCATGGTCCCGCGCCCGCGCGTGCAGGGTGTCGCGATACGCCGGATCGCCACTGCCGAGGATGACCAACCGCAGCGGGCGGACGCGGTTGGCATGGGCGACGGCATCGATCAGCCCTTCGAAATTCTTCTGGTGGTGAAGCCGGCCGATCGCCAGCACGGTCGGTTCCACGCCCATCATTGCGTCCGGCACCGGCGACCGGCCCTGACCGCGGCGCGGGATGCCGTTGCGGATCAGGACGACCCGGCCGGCCGCGATGCCGGGCGCGAAGGCGCGATCGTCCGCCAGGTTGCGCCCGACCACGATCGCCCGCGCGGCGGCCGCGATCAGGACGCGGCTCTTGACCAGCCGCCAGCGGTTGCGCAGCGGTTGGCCCGCGCGCTCCATGGGGTTGCTGAAGACGAGCACGAGCGGGATGCCGAGCCCGCGGCTGGCCGCCCACAGGCTGACATGGCCGTGATTGCCACCCGACAGCACCATTTCGGGCGCCACCGCGCGGATCGAGCGGCGCAGCGCGGGGACGACGCCCGCCTGTGATACCGATGCACCAGCGGTCGCCGCGACGAACCGCGCGGGTGCGACATCGGCTGCGGTGAAATGCCCGGCCGCCGATCCCGCGATCAGGACCGCGTCGTCGCCCTGTTCGGCCAGGAAGCGGGCCAGCGCGATCATCGCGCGGACGACGCCGCTGGCGCGCATGTCGTGGACGTAGATCGCGATCCGCATGCCGCCCGATAGGGCGCGGGTGTGACAGTGGCGTGCCGGTCCTGCCATCACGGCGTAACATGGCGGGGCAAAGCGGGTGCCATGCTGTCGACCACCGAACTCTGGTATCGCGCCAAGAAGCTGTTCGCGCTGTACCCCGGGGTCCGCGCGCCGGTTTCGGGGCGGTTCCTGGCCGATCATTATGCGCGGCGGCAGCGGGCGCGGGGGCCGTTGCGCGCGGCGCTGGACGCGGTGACGGGGATCGGCTTTCACGCGTGGATCCCGTTCCGCGCGCGCGCCGTGCAGGGCAAGTACGCGATGGATGCGGCATGGCGGGTGCGGACCACCGCGATCGCGCATGCCGCGTTCGCCGACCCGAACGACATCGCGCTGTTCCGCATCGACGATGCCGCACAGCTGGACGGCTATATCCGGCGGTTCGAGGATGCCGACCTGAACCGCCATATCAATCCGCGCGCCTGGGGCCGCGAATGCGTACTGGCCGACAAGATCGCCTTCTACCGGCGGTGCGCGGCGCATGGGTTGCGGCACCCGGCCGTGGTCGCGACGATCGTGGATGGTCATGTCGACGTGCTGGCATCGCCGGCCGGACAGGCGTTGCTGCTGAAACCGGCGCGGGGCGAGGGCGGTGCCGGCGTGGCGCGGGTCGACGGCGCGCCCGACGATCCGGTGGCACTGGCCGGCTGGGTGGCCGCGCGGTTCGGCAGGCGGCGGCATGGCTGGCTGGTGCAGCACCGGATCGTGCCGCACCCGACGCTCGTCCCGTTCGCGCTGGGTGCGTTGCCGACCGCGCGGATGACGACGATCCTGGACGAACAGGGCGTGCCGGAACTGGTGAGCGCGGTGCTGCGCGTTCCGTCCGACCCCGCCGCCGTGGTCGATAACATGAAGGCGGGCGGGCTGCTCAGTCCGATCGATCTTGCGGACGGGACCCTGGGCATTGCGTGCAAGGGCTATGGCGGGGGCGATTTCCGGACGCATCCGGTGACGGGCGCGACGATCCCCGGGCTGTGCCTGCCCGACTGGGCGGCGGCGCGGGCGCTGGTCGCGGCGGCGCATGGCGGCGCGTTCGGCGATTATGCGATGGTCGGATGGGACGTGGGTTTCGCGCCCGACGGCCCCGTCCTGATCGAGGGGAACGGCAAGCCGGGCGTGCTGATGCCGCAGCGCGCGGCGCGGCAGGGGCTGGGCGTAGGGCGCTACGGCGTGCTGCTTGCGCATCATCTTGCGCGAGATTGTCACTGACCTGCCCGAAAAGTTTCGCACGATTTGCCTAATTCCCCGGCCATGAACCAGCGCCTGATCGATGCCCGCCCGTCCACCATAACCGGCAAGGCGAAGAAGTGGCTACGCCTGCTCTACATCGCCAAGCACGCCCTGTCGGAGGGGCAGGCCGACGCGCAGGACGGCACGCACGCGACCTATCATGCCGAGATTCGCGACGTCCTGCGCGGGATCGGGCTGAACCTGATGGTGGCGGACCGGTACGAGATACTGTTCGACCGGCCGGACGTGGACTTCGTCTTTCCGCTGCTCAATCGCGGCGGCTTCCTCAATTCGGAGATGATGCTGCCGTTGCTGTGCAACCGGCTGCGGCTGCCCTATCTGGGCGGCAGCCCGATCATCCGCGGCCTGTCCGACGACAAGCATCTGACCAAGACGGTCGCGCGGGCACGCGGGCTGGCGATGGCGGACTGGGCGATCTACCGCCGGCTGACGCCCATCGATCCGGCGCGCTGCCCGCGGGCCGACCGCTATGTCATCAAGCCGAACGCATCGTCGGCAAGCTGGGGCATCCGATCCGCCTATGACTGGGCCGGGGTGCGCGATGCCGTCGCCGCGATCCACGGCGAAGGGCATGACGCGATCGTCGAACCGTTCATCACCGGCCACGACATCGAAGTGTCGGTCATCACGGTCGGCGGCAAGCCGGTGCTGCTGCCCGTCATGATCGTGGAACAGGCCGATCCGGCGGTGCTGCGCAGCTATGCCGAGAAACGCGATCTGGCCGGCGGCGTGCAATCCTATGCGATCCAGCCGTTCAACGATCATGCCCGGCTGGCGGAGATCGAGGCGGCGACGCGCGCGCTGATGCCCGAGTTCATGCCGTTCGATTATGGCCGGTTCGAATTTCGGATCGATGCGGGGACGGGGCAGATCCGGTTCATGGAAACCAACCTCAACTGCAACCTGTGGTCGCGCAAGACGATCGCGATGGCGGCGCGGCTGGGCGGGTGGAGCCATGCCGAACTGATCGAGACGATCGTCGCGGAAAGCCTGGAACGCCACGGACTGATCGATCGTGCGAAGACCAGACCGGTCCCGGCCTGGCAGATCGCGGCCGCCGCCAAGACGCCCGCCTTCGCCGGTTCGTGATGCTTTCCGCGAATGATCCGACCACGGCCATCGTCATGGCGGGGCGGCGGGAGGGGAGCATCGACCCGCTTGCCGCGGCCGCCGGGCTGGCCGACAAGTGCCTGGTGCCCGTCGCCGGACGGCCGATGATCGACCATGTGATCGCGGCGCTGGGCGATACGCCGACGATCGGGCGGATCATCGTGTCGATCAACGATCCGGCGTTGCTGGATGCGGTGCCGGCCGCGCGCGCGCTGATCGATGCCGGCCGGCTGGTCGCGGTGCGGGCGCGGCACAATCTGGTCGACAGCCTGTTCGCGGCAATCGAGGGGCAGGCGTTCCCGGTGCTGGTGACGACCGCGGACAATGTGCTGCTGACGCCCGGTGC
Source organism: Sphingomonas montana (assembly GCF_001956315.1). GTDB lineage: Bacteria > Pseudomonadota > Alphaproteobacteria > Sphingomonadales > Sphingomonadaceae > Sphingomonas_R > Sphingomonas_R montana. The sequence continues at coordinate 178,976 of NZ_MOLY01000046.1, forward strand.
CATCGCGACGATCGGTGCAGCGGGCATGGCGGCGGGCGAGACGTCCGTCGCGGTCGCCTTTACGCGCCGTGCGTCGGTGCTGGCAGCGCATCCGGACGGCCAGCGGCGCTTCTACCGGTTTCGCGACGACAGCTATTCCAACTGCAACGCCTATTGGATCGGGAGCCCGGCGGCGCTGGCGGTGGCGGAGGTGTTCCGGTCCGGCGGGCAGTTCGCGAAGCATCCGATCCGCATTTTCCGCGCGCTCGGGTTCTACAATCTGATCGCCTTCCGGTTCGGGCTCGGCACGATCGACGGGGCGTTCGGGCGCTTTTCGCGGCGCTTCGGCTTTCCGATCCGCCCCGTCATCCTGGACGACGGCGCGGTGGCGATCGATGTGGACAATGCGCGCACGCTCGGGGTGGCGGAGGCGATCTTTGCGACGCGCACGGGCGGGGCAGGGATGGCATCGACGCCAGTTCAACCCGCCGATCGCGAGAGTCGCCAGGCGGGGCTGTAAGCTTCTCGACTACGCTCGAAGGCTCCCTCGACTGCGCTTGGGATGGACGGGGTGTGCAGCGGCGGAGTCCGTCAGCCGATCCGTTTGGTTGGAGCCTGTCGAGAACTCGGCGCGGGGTTCTCGGCAGGTTCTAACCAAACCGGGCGGGAGGCGCGGATCTACCGGATCACAGGTCGGGTCAGATGCCGGCATACCATTCGTAATCGTTGGTATCCTCCCACAGCCCGCCCTTGCCGCCGTAGCTGGTGGCGAGCGTGGCGACGGCCTCGATCCGGGTGATGTATTTCGCCTGCTTGTAGCCCAGTTGCCGCTCGACGCGGAGCCGCAGCGGGGCGCCGTTGCCGACCGGCAGCATCCGTCCGTTCAGCGCCCAGGCCAGGATTGTCTGCGGATGCAGCGCGTCGATCATGTCGATCGATTCATAATATGGGCGCGCGCCATACAGGTCGGCGCAGTGGAAGATGAGGTAGCGCGCGGTGTTGCGCACGCCCGCCGCGTCCAGCAGCAGCTTCAGAGGGGTGCCGGTCCAGCGGCCGATCGCGCTCCAGCCCTCGACGCAATCGTGGCGCGTCGTCTGCTCACGCACCGGCATCGCCCCCAATTGCGCCAGCGAGAGCGAGAGCGGTCGTGCGACCATGCCGTCCACCGCCAGCCGCCAGTCCGCGAAGCCGCCCGCCAGCCACGCGGCATAGTCCGGCGTGCCGGGCATCCGCGTGCCGTTCGACCGGAATATCGGGCTGATATCGCCGCCGTCATATTCGCGGGCGAGCGCGGTGCGGTCCGACACCAGCCGCTGCGCGCCCATCGTCACGCGTTCGCCCAGCCGCAACGTTTCGCGGAAGGCGGGCGACTGGTCCAGCCGGTCGCAGCCGGGCAGCAGCAGGCCCGCCCCGGCCAGCCCCGCGCCGGCGATCAGGCTGCGCCGGGTGAGTGGTGATTTGGTCGGGATGGTCATGCCACTTCCTCCGCCTTGGCGTCCGCGCGTTCGGCCGGCAGCCTGAACCGGCCGGTCACCATCGATCGTATCTCGTTATACGGGCCGGCCAGCACGACCATCAGCAGGTGGACGACGATGAACGCGGCCAGCAGAACCATCGCGATGAAGTGCAGCGACCGCGCCGACTGCCGCCCGCCGAACAGATCGAGCAGCCACGGCCACGCCGCATTCATCGCCGGCGACATGGCGAGGCCGGTAAGGACGAGCAATGGCAACAGGCCGAACACGACGCCGGAATAGGAGAGTTTCTGAAGGATGTTGTATTTCAGCGCGGCCTGCCCCGCCGGAAAGCGCAGCCGGGCATGGTTGCGGATATCGGCCCAGACATGGCGGGGCGCAAGTTCGGTCCGCATCGGCAGCAGCGCGCGGGCATGGCCGCCGACGACGCTCCACAGCCAGAACAGCAGCCCGGGCACCACCAGCAGCCAGGCGAAGAACAGGTGCCAGCGGCGGGCGGCGGACAGGCTGTACGCGGTCGGGATCGTCGCCCAGCCAGGGAAGGCGCGGCGTTGCACCACGCCTTCGCCGTTCCGCCAATAGCCCAGCACGCCGGTGGTCGGCACGCGGACGGAGCCGAGCTGGAGATAGCCGGCGTCGGCGGTCGACCCGATTTCCAGCCAGGCGGCATCGGTGTTGGCGCCGGACTGCCCCCAGTACAGCCGGCCGTGCGCGTTGAAGATCATCAGCCCGCTCATGAGCATGACGATCACGACGACCGCGTTGATCCAGTGCCAGACGCGCACCGGCCAGCCATGCCTTTTCACGAGCGGTCGCCCGTCCGTCACACTGTCCGTCCTGATGCGCGTCGCCATGCCCGTCTCCTGCCCGACCCATGATACGGGACCGCGGCGCAAAGGGTTACAGCTTTCCTGCACGGCCGTTCCGCTTGTGCGCGGTCCGGTCCGGTGTGATAGCGTTCGCAGAAGCCGGCGCATGACCGGTGGCGTGGCCGGAGTGCCACCGGGCGGGGTTCATGATTGGGGGGATGATGGCACGCTGGCTGGACAGCCTTGGGGAAACGGCATCGGGCGTGCTCGCGCCGCACGGGCCGGCCATCCGGACGGCTGCGCACGGCTATACGCCCGGCGACTACAGCATCCATTTCTTCCTGCAACTGGCAGTGATCCTGCTGATGTGCCGGGTGGTCGGGTGGCTGGGCAAACGGCTGCTCGGCCAGCCGCAGGTGGTGGGCGAGATGATCGCCGGGGTCCTGCTGGGGCCGTCGCTGCTCGGGCTGGTCGCCCCCGGATTGCAGGCCGCGATCTTTCCCGATGCGACACGGAACATCTTGTATGTCGGGGCGCAGCTCGGCGTCGGGCTGTACATGTTCCTGGTCGGCACGACGCTGCGGCTCGACCATTTCCGGGCGAAGGCACGGAGTGCGCTGACCGTATCGATGGCGGGCATCGTCGTGCCGTTCGTGGTGGCCGCGCTGATCGTGCCGTTGCTGATCGGCGTGCCGGGGCTGTTCGCGAACGGGATCAGCCAGCTGAACGCGACGCTGTTCCTGGGGGCCTGCATCGCGCTGACCGCCTTCCCCATGCTGGCACGGATCATCAACGAACGCGGCCTTGCGGGGACGTCGCTGGGCACGCTGTCGCTGACCGCGGGGGCGTTCGACGACGCCTGTTCCTGGTGCGTGCTGGCGATCGTGCTGTCGACGTTCGGGGGCGGGCCGGGGGTGGCGATCCTGGCGATCGGCGGCGGGTTGATCTGGGCGGCGTTCGTGCTGATCGCGGGGCCACGCCTGCTCGCGCCGCTGGGCCGGATGGTGGAACGCGACGGCGAATTGACGCAGCGGAACCTGGCGCTGGTGCTGATCGCCTTCTGCACATCGGCGTTCCTGATGGACGTGGTCGGCATCCATGCCATCTTCGGCGGGTTCGTGCTGGGGGCGGCGATGCCACGCGGGTTGCTGGCGGTGGAGATCAAGCGCAAGCTGGAACCGCTCACGGTTGTCCTGCTGCTGCCGCTGTTCTTCACCTATTCGGGGCTGAACACGCGGATGGACATGGTCAATTCCGGGTCGCTGCTGCTGATCGCGACCGGCATCCTGTTCGCATCGATCCTGGCGAAGGGCGGTGCCTGCTACTTGGCCGCGCGGCTGTCGGGAGAGGACAACCGGACCGCACTTGGCATCGGCGCGCTGATGAATTCGCGCGGCTTGATGGAACTCATCATCATCAATATCGGCCTGCAGAAGGGGATCATCGGGCCGACGCTGTTCGCGATGCTGGTGCTGATGGCGATCGTCACGACGATGATGACCAGTCCGCTGCTGCACCTGTTCTACGACGAGAAACCGCTGCCCGCCGGTCGATAGCGCTATCATGCCAGCCTGCCGTACCGTCCCGCACCGGGTTCCGCTTGCCGCGACGGCGGTTTCCGCTAGGTTCCAGGGATGAGCCCAGACGGATCCGGAAAGGCGCGGTCTTCACGCCGTACGGGCGGCGCCCCGACCATCAGCGACGTCGCCCGCCGGGCGGGCGTGTCGCCGATGACGGTGTCGCGCGTCATCAACGGCGTGAACAACGTCCGGCTGGTAACGCGGGACGAGGTGAACAAGGCGATCGCGGCGCTGAACTATGCGCCCAACCCCGCCGCGCGCAGCCTGGCCGGGGCGGGCCAGACGCGGATCGGCCTGCTCTACAGCAATCCCAGCGCCGGGTATCTGAGCGAGTTCCTGCTGGGCAGCCTGGACCAGGCCGCGCGCAGCGACGTGCAGATCATCGTCGAGAAGTGCGAACTGGGCGATCACGAGATCGAGGTGACGCGCCACCTGATCGACGGCGGGATCGACGGCATCATCCTGCCGCCGCCGCTGTGCGAGACCGCCGCGATCCTTGACCTGCTGGCCGCGGCGGGGGTGCCGACCGTATCGGTGGCGAGCGGGTTGCCGGCCGAGGCGATGCTGGCGATCCGGATCGACGATCGGGAAGCGGCGCTGACCATGGGCCGGCACATATTGGCGCTGGGCCACCGCCGGATCGGGTTCATCGCCGGCAACCCCAATCTGTCCGCCAGCGCACGCCGGCTGGAGGGATATTCGGCCGCGTTGCAGGAAAGCGGGATCGCGATCGACGACGGGCTGATCGCGCAGGGGCTCTACACCTATCGGTCCGGGCTGGACGCGGCGGAACAGCTGCTCGACCGGGGCGATCCGCCGACCGCGATCTTCGCGTCGAACGACGACATGGCCGCGGCCACGGTGGCGGTGGCGCATCGGCGCGGACTGGACGTGCCGGGCGACCTGACGGTCTGCGGTTTCGACGATACGACGCTGTCGACTGCGATCTGGCCCGAACTGACGACGATCCATCAGCCGATCGCCGACATGTCGCGCGCCGCCGTCGAACTGCTGGTGTCCACCATCCGCCGGCCGCGCGGCACGGATGGGCCCGACCGACACCGCCTGCTCGACTATACGCTGATCCGGCGGCAGTCAGATGCCCCGCCACGCCGGAGGCCGCGCGACCGCGCATCGTGACGACGGTTCGGACGCGCGCGTGCCGCTTGACGATGGACCGCTATCTGTTAGCGATATCAGGAAGATGGTGCGCCTGACATTCGGGCGATGCCGGGCGGGAGAGCAGCAGCGTGGAACGACAACCGGTTCGGCCCTTCCGATCGCGCGACTGGTTCGCGGACCCGGCGCGGTCCGACATGACGGCGCTGTATCTGGAACGCTTCATGAATTACGGGCTGACCCCGGCCGAGCTGCGGTCCGGGCGGCCGATCATCGGCATCGCGCAGACCGGGTCCGACCTCAGCCCCTGCAACCGCATCCACCTGGACCTCGCGCGGCGCGTGCGCGACGGGATCCGCGATGCGGGCGGGATCGCCATGGAGTTTCCAGTCCACCCGATCTTCGAAAACTGCCGCAGGCCGACCGCGGCGCTCGACCGTAACCTCGCCTATCTCGGGCTGGTCGAGACGCTGTACGGCTATCCGATCGACGCCGTCGTGCTGACCACCGGGTGCGACAAGACGACGCCGTCGGGCATCATGGCGGCGTCGACGGTCGATATTCCGGCCATCGTCCTGTCGGGCGGGCCGATGCTGGACGGGTGGCACGACGGCGAACTGGTCGGGTCGGGCACCGTCATCTGGCGGTCGCGGCGCAAGCTGGCCGCGGGCGAGATCGACGAGGAGGAGTTCCTGCAACGCGCGACGGACAGCGCGCCGTCGGCCGGCCATTGCAACACGATGGGCACCGCATCGACCATGAACGCGGTGGCCGAAGCGCTGGGCCTGTCGCTGCCCGGCTGCGCGGCGATCCCGGCGCCGTACCGCGAACGCGGGCAATATGCCTACGAGACCGGCCGCCGGATCGTCGAGATGGCGTATGAGGACCTGCGCCCGTCGCGCATCCTGTCGCGCGAAAGCTTCCTGAACGCCATCCGGGTCGTCACCGCGATCGGTGGTTCGTCCAATGCACAGCCGCATATCCACGCGATGGCGCAGCATGCCGGGATCGAAATCGTGGCGGCGGACTGGTCTACCTACGGGTACGACCTGCCGTTGCTGGTCGACGTGCAGCCGGCGGGGCGGTTCCTGGGCGAACGGTTCCACCGCGCCGGCGGCGTGCCGGCGGTGATGACCGAACTGCTGGGGGCGGGGAAGCTGGACGGCAACTGCGCGACCGTGACCGGGCGCACGGTGGCGGAGAACATCCTGGGGCGCAGCGCCACCGACCGCGAGGTGATCCGCGCGTTCGACACGCCGTTGAAGGAACAGGCCGGGTTCCTGGTGCTGACCGGCAACCTGTTCGATGTCGCCATCATGAAGACCAGCGTCATTTCCCTCGCCTTTCGTGCGCGTTACCTAGAACGGACGGGTGCGGAGAATATCTTCGAGGCGCGCGCGATCGTGTTCGAGGGATCGGACGATTATCATCACCGGATCAACGACCCGGCACTGGATATCGACGAGAACTGCATCCTGGTCATCCGCGGGGCGGGGCCGATCGGCTGGCCGGGTTCGGCAGAGGTCGTGAACATGCAGCCGCCGGACCATCTGATCCAGCGCGGGATCATGGCGTTGCCGACGCTGGGCGACGGGCGGCAGTCCGGCACGTCCGACAGCCCGTCGATCCTGAACGCCAGCCCGGAAAGCGCCGTCGGTGGCGGGCTGTCCTGGCTGGCGACCGGCGACATCATCCGGATCGACCTGACCGCCGGCCGGTGCGATGCGCTGGTCGACGAAGGCGAGATCGCGCGCCGCCGGGGCGGGCCGCCGCCGCCCATCCCGCCGAGCAACACGCCGTGGGAGGAACTGTACCGCGAAAAGACCGGGCAGCTGGGCGAGGGCGCGGTGCTGGACTTCGCCGTGAAGTATCGCGGCATCGCGGCACGCACGCCACGCCACAACCACTGATACCGAACAGACCGGCACGGCCGGCACGAGGGGAGAGCGACGATGACGGACAGGATGCGGGATTTGCCCGGGGACGGACGAACCGACGGGCGCGCCGACGGCGGCATGGTGAACCACGGTTTCATCGCGGCGATCGTCGCGGTGGCGACGATCGGTGGTTTCATGTTCGGCTATGACTCGGGTGTCATCAACGGCACGCAGAAGGGGCTGGAGGCCGCGTTCGGGCTCGGCCGGCTGGGGATCGGCGTGAATGTCGGCGCGATCCTGGTCGGATCGGCGATCGGCGCGTTCGGGGCGGGGCGGTTGGCCGACCGGATCGGGCGGCGCAACGTCATGATGATTTCGGCGGTGCTGTTCCTGTTCAGCGCGGTGCTGGCGGGGGCGGCGACCGGTTCGGCGATCTTCATCTTCGCGCGGATCGTCGGCGGGCTGGGCGTGGGTGCGGCCAGCGTGATTTCCCCGGTCTATATTTCCGAAGTGACGCCGGCGGCGATCCGCGGCCGATTGTCCAGCGTGCAGCAGGTGATGATCATCGCCGGGCTGACCGGTGCGTTCGTCGCGAACTTCGCGCTGGCCCGCTATGCCGGCGGTTCCACGGCGGACTTCTGGCTCGGCTATCCGGCGTGGCGCTGGATGTTCTGGTTGCAGGCGATCCCGGCCGCAATCTACTTCTTCGCGCTGCTGGTGATCCCGGAAAGCCCGCGGTTCCTTGTCGCCAAGGGGCGGGAAACGGACGCGCACACCGTGCTCACCCGCCTGTTCGGCAGTGCGGAGGCGGACCGCAAGGTCACCGAGATCCGCAATTCTCTGGCGGCCGATCATCACAAGCCCAAGCTTTCCGACCTGAAGGACAAGGCGACCGGCAGGATCCGGCCAATCCTGTGGGCCGGTATCGGTCTGGCCGTCTTCCAGCAGCTCGTCGGCATCAACGTCGTCTTCTATTACGGCGCGACATTGTGGGAAGCGGTGGGGTTCACCGAGGACAATGCGTTGCAGATCAACATCCTGTCGGGTGTCCTGTCGATCGCGGCCTGTCTGTTCACGATCGCGACCGTCGACCGGATCGGGCGCAAGCCGTTGCTGCTGGTCGGGTCGGCCGGCATGGCGGTGACGCTGGCGACGGTGGCCTATGCCTTCTCGACCGCGGTAACGGGGGCGGACGGTGCGGTGTCGTTGCCGGGCAATAACGGCATGATCGCGCTGATCGCGGCCAACCTGTACGTCATCTTCTTCAATGCCAGCTGGGGCCCGGTGATGTGGGTGATGCTGGGCGAGATGTTCCCCAACCAGATCCGCGGTTCGGGGCTGGCGGTGGCCGGCTTCGCGCAGTGGATCGCCAATGCCGCGATCTCGGTCAGCTTCCCCGCGCTGGCGGTGTCACCCGGGCTGGCGGTGACCTATGCGGGCTATGCGATCTTCGCGGCGATCTCGTTCTTCTTCGTCAAGGCGATGGTGGTCGAGACGCGCGGGCGGGAACTGGAGGATATGCCGGGCTGAGCCTGACGGGCAGGGGGTTGGATTGGTCGTCCCTACTCGTCATCGTCATCCCGCCGCAGGCCGGGGATCTCCCTTGGGCTTGGGGTGCGTGTTTTACCGCAGCGAGATCCCGGCCTTCGCCGGGATGACGGTTTGGGGGCTGGGGGGCTGATCGGAGTTCGGGCTTCGATCGCGCGGATGCTTACGGTAGGATGACTGTGGGTGAATCCATCCCAGATCCGACCATGCCGAGCGCAGTCGAGGCACGTTCCCCGAGCGTAGCCGAGGGGCGATGTTGACGTTTCGGCTACGTTCGACGGATCCCTCGACTTCGCTCGGGATGGGCGGATCAAACCAAAGTCATTGTGGTCTAGCGCCAGCCGGCGTCGACCCAGTAGTTGTGGCCCGTGCACATGCGCGCGTCGTCCGATGCCAGGAACAGCGCCATGGCCGCAATGTCCGACGGCTGAATGCGTGCGTCGAGGCATTGCGCGGCGACGATCTCCGCCTCACCCTCCGGCGTGTACCACTTCTCCTGCCGCGGGGTCTGGACGTTGCCGGGCACGATGCAGTTGACGCGGATGCCGTCGCGGCCGAGATCGCGGGCCAGACTGCGCGTAAGGCCCTCGGTCGCGGCCTTTGCGGTCTGGTAGAGGATCAGGTCCGGCAGCGCGAGGTGCCAGCTGATCGATCCGAAATTGACGATCACGCCGCCCTTGGCCGCCTTCATCGCGGGGATCACCGCCTGCGCGGCGAAGAAGGCGTGGCGCAGGTTCACGTTCATGCGCTGGTCCCAATAGGCCGGGGTGACGTCCGCGATGACGTGGCGATCGTCGTTGGCCGCGTTGTTGAGCAGCACATCGACGCCGCCCAGTTCGGCGACGAGCTGCGCGAAGACGGTCGTCAGCGCATCGAGATCGGTCAGGTCGAGCGGCCGGAAGATCGGCGCATGCGCGGCGTCCGGCGAGAGGCGGGCGACCAGCGCCTCGCCGTCCTGCACCGCGACATCGACGAACGCAACATGTGCGCCCTGGCGGACGAACGCCTCGACCAGCCCGGCGCCGATGCCGGACGCGCCACCGGTGACGATCACGCGTCTGTCGCGCAGCGAGGGATAGGCGGCGGACTGCGAAACGCCGGTCGCGTGTTGGGGCATGGGATCTTCCATCAGCTACGGTCCGCCAGCAGACCGCGGGCGGCAAGGTTGCGGGTCAGCGCCGTGACGCCGAACGACCAGGGCGGTGCAGCCTTCGACGTGGTCACGCCGTTCACGAGGCGACCGAGCCGGGGCGAGGCGATCGCGACGGTATCGCCGACCTTGTGCGTGAAGCCGCCACCGGGTTCGTCGCGATCCTTGGTCGGCGCGAACAGCGTGCCGAGGAACAGGACGAAACCGTCGGGATATTGATGCTCGCTCAGCGTCTGGCGCACCAGTTCGTCCGGATCGCGGCTGATCTGGTCCATCGCGCTGGCGCCGTCGAGGACATAGCCGTCCGCCCCCTCGATCCGCAGCGTAACCGCCGCGCGGCGGACATCGTCCATCGTGAAGTCGTCGTCGAACAGGCGGACGAAGGCACCCAGCGCGCAGGATGCGTTGTTGTCTTTCGCCTTGCCGAGCAGCAGGGCGGAGCGCCCTTCGAAATCGCGCAGGTTGACGTCGTTGCCCAGCGTCGCGCCGACGGTGCGGCCGGCGGGATCGACGAGCAGCACGACCTCCGGTTCCGGGTTGTTCCACGTCGAATCGGAACGGATGCCGACCGCGGAACCCCAGCCGACGGTCGAGAGGATCGCCGCCTTGGTGAACACCTCGGCATCGGGGCCGATCGCGACCTCCAAATATTGCGACCAGAGGCCCTCTTCGATCAGCGCGGCCTTGAGTGCGGCGGCCTCTGCCGAGCCGGGGACGACGCCGGCGAGACCGCCGCCGACGCGGGTTTCGAGCCGGGCGCGCACCGCGACCGCCGCACCTGCGTCGCCGCGCGCGCGTTCCTCGATCACGCGTTCCAGCGCGGAGACGGCGAAGGTGACGCCGGCGGCCTTCACGCACTGAAAATCAATCGGGCTGAGCAGCCGCGGCGTGCCGTCCGGCGACAGGCCGAGCGCGGCAAGATCGCCGATCACCTCGCCTGCGGCCGGATCGAAAATGCCGCCCGCCACCAGTTCCGCGACGGTCGGTGCGACGCGTGCCATGTCATGCGCGATACCGCCGACAACGAGGATCGGGGACGGGCCGTCGCCGCGGTCGATGCGGCCGAGCCAGCGGCCGCTGCGCCATTCGGTGCCGAGCGCGTCGGCGGGGTCGAAGTTGGGGATCACGCGATTGGTCTCCGTTTCACGAGCAGGATGCGGCGGCGGGTGGACCGGCCAGCGGGGGAATAGCGGGCAGGCCGGCCAGCGACGGCGTCGGCCCCGGCCGCGACAGGTCCATCGCCGCTGCGTAATAGGGATCGGCTTGCGCCTCGGCTAGCGTCACGAACCGGAACTCCAATTCACGGTACAGGGCAAGCAGCCGCGGCAGCATGTGCGCGTCCATCGCCCCGACATGCATCAGCAGCACATAGGGAACGTCGCGCCCGACCTGGGCCTGCGCACGGGCGCGGGCGGCAAGCGCCGCGGCGCGCGCGTCGGCGAGGAAGCCGGCTTCGAGCAGCGCGACCGCGCGCCGGTCCCGCCGGTCGGTGCAGGCGGCGAACGGTGCGGCCCAGCGATAATCGGCGAAGTCCATCGTAACGGCAGCGACGCGGTAACCGCGCGCGTGCAGGGTGGCGCGCGCGGCATCACGCATAGCGGGCACGCTGCCTTCCGCGAGGAATGGATAGCGGAACCAGTGCCAGTCCTGCCCACGTGCCGCCGCGGCCAGCGGGGCTTCGTTGCGGACGATATCGGCAACGAAGGCCGGCGCGCCGACCCGGTCCAGATTGAGGTGGCCATAGCCGTGATTGCCGAGCGGCAGCCCCGCCGCGCGCCAGGCCGTGACCGCATTTCGCGCGGCAGGATCGTCCAGCCCGAAACCGGCGTTGAGGAAGCCGAAGGCGGGGGCCTTTGCCCGGCGCAACGCCGCGGTGATGGCGCGAATGACGCCGACCCGCGTCTGACCGCGGGGCAGCGGGCCGTGAACGGGAATATCGTCGAAGGTCAAAGCGATCGCGGGGCGCGGTGCAGGCGTCCGCGCCATGGCCGCGCCGTACGCGTCGACTGATGCTGGAAAGGACAAGGCGAGCAGCAGCCGCAACGACAAAGATTTCATCACGCCTCCCCTCCTGTCACCTTCGATAGCGCTATCAATTCGCATGGGCGAGTCCGGACCGCAAGCGTTGCCGCCGCGACAGCCACGCACCCGAACGGCGGCACGGCGGGCGATCCGCCCAATGCGCGCGGACGGGGCGTGCTTCAGTCCGGATCGACATCCGGCTTTCATGGCCGACGCGCGCGTCGTCCGCTCGAATGGCGACCCGTCCTAGTCCGCGTCGAGATAGGCGGCGACCCAGACGAGCGGCGCGTTCCAGTTGATCGCCATCTCGTTCAGCGCATAGGCGTTGATATCATCCGCCCAGCAGCGCTGCGGCGCGCACCGCCCTTTCAGACGCAGCGCCACGGGATCGGCCATCGCCGTGTTGTTCGGTCCGCCGGACAGGACGCCGGGCGGCGGCGGGGGGAAAGCGGGGTCGGCCTGATGCGCCCAGAAACGATGATGCGGATTGCGCAGCGGTTTCCAGCCCGCCCCCGAGACATAGGATTGCCCGAGCGGGTTGCGCCCCAGGACATAGTCGGCGGCATCGACCGCCCCCGCCCGGTAGCGCGGTGCCCCGGTGAAACGCGCGGCGAGGCCGAGCAGCATAGCCCGGTTCAGGATCGTGGCGTTCGACCCCCAGCTATAGGCCGTCGCGGCATAGGGGATGCGATATCCGCTGCGTGCCGTTTCGGCCAGGAACCCGTCCGCGGCGGCGACGATGCGCGCGCGTGCGGCGGCACGGATCGCGGCCGGCACCCCCGCCGCGGTGGCGAGCGTGATCGTGCCGAGCGGCGCGACGTCGGCCCAGCCGGGCGTGGTGACGGGGCCGAGCGGCAGGGCTGCGCGATATTGCGCCTCCCCCGTCGTGGCGAACAGTTCTGCCGCCGCCCAGGCGCGTTCGTCGCCTAGCTGCGTGTCGCCGTAGCCGCCGCTGCCGGTGAAGGACTGTACCGCGAAGATCGCGGGATTGCGCGCGGCCGCATCCCACGCCAGTCGCGCGGCGGCCAGGCAGCGCGCGGCAAAGGCCGGGTCGATCGGACGCCACAACCGTGCCGCCTGTGCCGCGGCGGCCGCAAGGTTCAGCGTCGCGGCGGTGGAGGGGGGATAGAGCAGCCGCGGTTCGCGGTCGGCGGCCGGCGCCGTCGGGATGGTCGTCCAGCGCGCGTCGGCGACCTTCTGGAACGCCATGCCGCTCGCGTCGACGGGGGTCAGGACCAGCCGGCCCGAATCGGGGGTCGGCCCGATGGGCAACGCCATGCGGGTTGCGGCCGGCAGCTGCATCCGCAGCATCCATTCGATTTCCCAGCGCGCTTCGTCGAGCAGGTCGTCATGGCCGTTGCCCGCTTCCGGCAGGCGGGCCTCGCCATCGGCGAAGAGCCGCCGCGCCATGCCGGTTTCGTACAGATTCTGCAGCGTCCACACCGCGATGCCCGCGTTGACGACATATTTGCCGTGATCGCCGGCATCGTACCAGCCGCCCGTCACGTCGCGCGGGGCGGGGCAGCCGGGCCAGCGATTGCCCTTCTGATCCGGACCGGAGAAACAGGCGGCGATTTCCGGTGCGTGGCCGGCGGCGCGCGCCCAGCGGGCCCCGACGAAGCGTGCCTCGATCGGCGTGCCTGCCCGCTGCTGGTAGAAGACCGACAGTGCGTTGCGGGCGAGCGGGGCGTAGATGTCCCGTCCGATCCGGAAGGTGCCGCTGTCCACCCCTGCGACGCGTAGCCGGTACGCGCCGGGTGTCGCCAGCGCGGTCAGATCCGCATGGTGGACACGGTCGCCCGAAACCGGATCGTCGGCCCCCGGCGTCGTCCGGCCGCGCAGCACGACGGCACCGCCCGCATCGACGACCTGCCAGTCGAGTGCGGCCGGCGGGGCGGCGGCGATGACCGCCTGTTTGCGGTCGGCGGGCCGGAAGCCGAGCTGGTTCAGGTTGATCGTCGTGGCGGCGAGCATGAGGAAGGCGGAGAACATGGCGGGTCCTAAGGGAGAGCTGCGTTCGAATGGGCACCGGCCCGTCAGGCACGGCGTCCGGCGGTCCGGTCAGCCGCGCATCGGGGCGGCGGCAATGGCGGCGGCGATCGCGGCCCGCATCGGCTTGGGCACGAAGCCGGCGTCATAGGGGCAGGGGCGGCGTTTCACGCCGTCGGGACGCGGTTCCAGCCCCTCGATCCAGCTGTAGCGATCGGTCATGCCCCAGAGGAGCACATCGCGCAACGCGGGGTAGCCGAACATGACGTCGAGATAGCCGCGCGTGAAATCCGCCACCGCGGTGTCGCGCGGGCCGATGGCGGCGGGCAGGGCGTTGTCGCGCACGTCCAGTTCGGTGATGACGAGGCCGTACCCCATCGCGGTCACCGCATCCAGAAACCGCCGCCAGTCGCCTTCGAGCGCCGCGATGGCGCCGCGCGTATCGAGGCCCTGCGTAACGATGTGCGACTGCACCCCCAGCGCATCGACGGGGACGCCGCGCGCCTTGAACCCTTCGAGCAGTTTCAGCACGCCGGCATGGTGCCGGGCGTTGCCGGGTTCCCAGCCCATATAGTCGTTATAGACGAGTTGCGCGCCGGGCGCGGCGGTGCGCGCGGTGCGGAAGGCGAGGTCGAGCGTCGCCTCCGGCCCGCCCAGCGCACGCGACAAGGCCGTCTGGTACAGGCCGCCGTCGGCTGGGTTCACGGCTTCGTTGACCACGTCGTAGCTGCGGATGCGCGTGCCGTAGCGCCGGCAGACGGTGGTAATATGATCGACGAGCAACCGCTCCGCCGCGCGGGCGGGGGTGGCGCCGAAGTCGTGGGTTTCGGCCCATTGCGGCATCCATTTCGGCTGGTGCCACAACAGGTTGTGACCGCGTACCGGCAGGCCGTTCGCATCCGCCCAGTTGATCATCGCGTCGAACCGGCTGAAGTCGAACCGGGTCGCGTCCGGCCGCAATGCCTGCCACTTCATCTCGTTTTCGGCGACCAGCAGCCCGCAATCCCGTTTCAGCAGCGCCGCATAGGCCGGGTTGGCGAAGGACCCGCGATCGTCCCCTGGCGCACCCCAGGCGAAGCAGGACCCGACTCGCAGACCGCGGGCGGTTGCCGCGGCATGCAGTCCTGCCGGCGCAGCTGGCGGGCCGGAACCGCCGAGGCCGGCCAGCCGCGCGGCGCCGCGCGGCCCATCGCAGGCCGCAACGGCCGCGGCGCCGAGCAGCGCGAGGCCGTTTCGTCGGCTGAACTGCATCGATCCGCTCCGCATTTTTCGTTGTAACGCTACCATGACAGTGCGCGTCGGGCTGTCAATCGGGGCCGTACCACGCGCCCGGTGATCCGCGGCGGCAGCGCGACCCGCCGTGGCGTTTCGATAACGCGACGAGACGGTCGCCACTGGCCTAGCGGCGATCGGTTGCGCTACGCTCCGCCGCGCTGCCGGCCCCAGGTTCACGCCAGCCCCGCGGGTCGCGCGCAGCACGGAGGATCGATGACGCGACTGTGGCCGACTCTCGTCGCGGCGGTGCTGGCCCTGTCCGGGTGCGGCGGGCCGCCGGTCCTGCCTGTCGACCCCGCGGCGCTGGACGACCGGCACTGCGCCGGCGGCGGGGTGCGCGAATGCACGTTGCTGGCGACGGGTGACGGCACTTTCGTGCTGGCGGTGCCTGGGCTGCCGACGCGCCCGGCACGGCGGGTCGCACGACCTGCTTCGGTGGCGGCGGCAGGCGGTGGCGGCGTGCGGGTGCTCATCAGCCTGCCGCAGCAGAAACTTTATGCGTTCCGGGGTAAGACTTTGGTCGCGACGTCGCCGGTGTCGACCGGCAAGCGCGGGCATGCGACGCCGGCCGGCACGTTCCGCGTGCTGCAAAAGGCGGTGACCCATCATTCCAATCGCTACAGCAATGCGCCCATGCCCTATATGCAGCGGCTGACGACGTACGGGATCGCGATCCACGCAGGCGCGCTGCCCGGCTATCCGGCGTCGCATGGCTGCATCCGCCTGCCGCGCAGTTTCGCGCGGACGCTGTACCGGATGACGCGCAACGGGACGGTGGTGACGATCACGCGGGCGCGGCCGGGCACGACGGCACAGGCGCTCGCATTGTCCTGAACCCCCCGGCGGGCGATGCGTGCGGGGTTGCGCCGCCCATGTTTTTGGTCCGTAGCGGGCGGACATTTCCGGATGACGCGTGGCAGGACGATGAAGGCATGACAATCGATCGACAGCGGCTCGAACAAGGCGGGCTGATCCTGTTCGTGGCACTCATAACGCTGGCGATGGGCGCAGTGGTGTCGGGCTTTGCCGCGGCCCTGCTGTGGAGCATGCTGGCGGCGATCCTGTTCCAGCCGCTGTACCACCGGCTGCTGGAACGGAGCCCGGGTCACGAGAACCGCGCGGCGGGGCTGACGATGCTCATCATCACCGTCGCGGTCGTCATCCCGACGCTCATCATCGGCACGATGGTGGTCGAGCAGGCCAGCACGGTCTATACGAACATCCGGTCCGGCCAGATCAATTTCGCATCCTATTTCCAGCAGGTGCACGACGCGCTGCCGAACCGGGTGCAGCGCCTGATGGACGGGGCGGGTCTCAGCAGTTTCGAACGGACGCAGGCGCGGCTGTCGAACGTGATCGGCAGCCGGGTCAGCGGGATCGCGACGCAGGCACTTTCGATCGGGCGGGACGCGTTCGCGTTCCTGCTGGCCTTCTGTATCGCGCTGTATGTCAGCTTCTTCCTGCTGCGCGACGGGCAGGCGCTCGGGGCCGCGGTGCGCCGCGCGCTGCCGCTGGAACGATCGGTGACCGAACGGCTGGTCGACAAGTTCGTGGCGGTGGTGCGCGCGACCATCAAGGGATCGGTGATCGTCGGGCTGGTGCAGGGCGGGCTGGGGGCGATCACCTTCTGGATCGTGGGCGTGCCGGCGGCGTTGCTGTGGGGCCTGCTGATGGCGGTCACGTCGTTGCTGCCGGCGCTCGGGCCGGCGATCATCTGGGTTCCGGTCGCGATCTACCTACTGGCGACAAGTGCGATCTGGCAGGGGATCGTGGTGATCGCGTCCGGCGTGGTGGTGATCGGCATGGCCGACAACATCCTGCGCCCGATCCTGGTCGGGCGCGATACCGGTATTCCGGACTGGGTGGTACTGGTGACCACGCTGGGCGGGATCGAACTGTTTGGGTTGAGCGGCATCGTGATCGGGCCGGTAGTGGCGGCGCTGTTCATCGCCGGGTGGCAGATCCTGACCGAGCAGCGCGGCGTGGCAGTCGGGAACGCAACTGCCGCAGAGAATGGGGCGGGGTAGAACGGGCGTCGATCAAGTCCGGGATGACGATAGTTTCGATATGGCTTGCCGACCGATCGGTCAGGCGGTGACGATCGTCCCGTCCACCACGGTTACCGGCCATGGGGTAAGCCGCTGGCCGGTGCAGGGGCCACCGACGCACAGGCCGGTGTCGATCGCGAACAGGGCGGAGTGCCAGCTGCATGCGATCAGGTCGCCGCGCGGCGTCAGATAGTCGTCCAGTTCCTTGGCGAGCGGCACGCCCATGTGCGGGCAGCGATCGACATAGCCGAACAGGTCCGCGCCCTGCCGCACGACGAACCCGTGGAAGCGGCCGGCGCGCAGTTGCAGGACGAAGTTGCGCGCCGCGCCGTCCGCGATGAGGGCGACTGCGCCGAGTTTCACGCTGGGCGGCGTCGCGAAGATGCGTTCGGTGGATGTCATGCGGGATCGGCGTCGGGCTGGCGGTCGGGATGCGCGGCGGCGAAGGCGGGAAGGTCGGCGGCGCGGGCATCGACCGCGACGAGCGCGGGGAAGGGCGCGAGATCGACCGCGAAACGGCGCGCGGCGTAGAGTTGCGGGACGAGGTGGCAGTCCGCCAACGTGGGGGTGTTGCCGTAGGCGAAGCCGGCGCCGTGGCGCTGGACCAGTGCCTCGAGCGCGGCGAGGCCGTCGCCGATCCAGCGGGTGATCCAGCGGTTGATGGCGTCCGGGGTGGCGTCGAACTCGGTGCGCAGCGTGTCGAGGACGCGGAGGTTGTTGAGCGGATGGATGTCGCACGCCACTATCGCGGCCATGGCGCGGACGATCGCGCGGGCGTCCGCGGTAGCGGGAAGCAGCGGCGGGTCGGGATGGCGTTCGTCGAGCCATTCGAGGATGGCGGGGCTCTGCGTCAGGACCGTGCCGCCGACGTCGAGTGCCGGGACCAGCGGTTGCGGGTTGAGCGCGGCATAGTCGGGCGCGCGCTGTTCGCCGCGGCGCAGGTCGTGCGTGACCTGCGCATAGGCCAGGCCTTTCAGCGCGAGCGCGATGCGGACGCGGTAGGCGGTGCCGGAGCGCCAGTAGCCATGCAGGATCATAGGGGCAGCTGCGCCTTGGCGAAACCGGTCCAGACCGCGTCGTAATCGAGCTGCATCGTCGGGGTTTCGACGGCCCAGCGCGTGGGGCGGACGACGTGGCGCGTTTCGAACATGAAGGCCATGGTGTCGGCGATACGGTGGGGGACGAGGTCGGCGGCGACCGCCTTGTCGTAACTGGCGCGGTCGGGACCGTGGCCGTTCATCTGGTTATGCAGCGACGCGCCGCCGGGGGCGAAGCCGCCTTCCTTGGCGTCGTACGCACCCTGGATCAGGCCCATGAACTCGCTCATCACGTTGCGGTGGAACCAGGGCGGGCGGAACGTGCCCTCCGCCACCATCCAGCGCGGCGGGAAGATGACGAAGTCGCAATTCGCGGTGCCGGGCGTGTCGCTGGGCGCGGTGAGGACGGTGAAGATCGACGGATCGGGATGGTCGAAGCTGACCGTGTTGATGGTGTTGAAGCGGGTAAGGTCGTAGCGGCAGGGGACGAGGTTGCCGTGCCAGGCGACGACGTCGAACGGCGAATGGTCGAGCGTGGTAGTCCAGAGCTTGCCCTGGAATTTCTGAACGACGTCGCACGGCGCGTCGCTGTCCTCGTACCACGCGACCGGCGTTTCGAAGTCGCGCGGGTTGGCGAGGCCGTTGGCGCCGATCGGTCCAAGATCGGGGAGGCGGAACAGCGCGCCGTAATTTTCGCAGACATAGCCGCGCGCCTGACCGTCGGGCAGCGCGATGCGGAACCGGACGCCGCGCGGGATGATCGCGATCTGGAGCGGCGCGAGGTCGATGCGGCCAAGTTCGGTGTCGATCGCGAGCCGGCCCTGTTCGGGGACGATCAGCAGTTCGCCGTCAGCCGAGAAGAAGGCGCGGTCCATGTCGCGGTTGGCGGCATAGAGGTGGATGCCGACGCCGCTCTGGTCCGCGACGCTGCCGGTGCCGCCATAGCTGACGAGGCCGTCGAGCCAGTCGACGGGGTCGGCCGGCATCGGCAGCGGGTCCCAGCGCAGGCGGTTGGGGGAGGGCGGGACGTCGTCATAGGGGGCGGACTTGAAGAGGGTCGCGCCGGGGTAGGCCGTGAAGGCCGGGTGGTTGGCGGTCGGGCGCAGGCGGTAGAGCCAGCTGCGGCGGTTCTCGCTGCGCGGCGCGGTGAAGGCCGTGCCGGAGAGTTGCTCGGCATAGAGGCCGAAGGGGACATGCTGCGGCGAGTTGCGGCCGATGGGGAGCGCGCCGGGCACGGCCTCACTGGAGATGTGGTTGCCGAAGCCGGGTTGGTAGGTGTGCATTGTGGTTCTCCCTTCCCGCCGGCCCGTCTTCAGCGAGACTTGCATAGAAATCCGTCCATGCCGAGCGCCGTCGAGGCGCCCCCCGAGCGTAGCCGAGGGGTGCTGTTGGCTTCTCGACTGCGCTCGAAGGGTCCCTCGACTTCGCTCGGGATAAGCGGGTTTTGTTTGGTCAGGCGTCGACGGTGATGACGCCCCGACGGATCTGGTCCAGTTCAATGCTCTCATACAACGCCTGGAAATTCCCGTTGCCGAAGCCTTCGTTGCCCTTGCGCTGGATGATTTCGAAGAAGATCGGGCCGAACATCGTCTCAGTGAAGATCTGGAGCAGCAGACCTTCCTCGCCGACGTTGCCGTCGATCAGGATGCGGTTGCGGCGCAGGCGTTCCAGGTCGTGGCCGTGGCCGGGGACGCGCTTGTCGACCAGTTCATAATAGGTTTCGATCGTGTCCTGCAGCTTCACGCCGCGGGCGCGGAGCTTTTCGACGGTGGTGAAGATGTCGTCGGTGGTGAGGGCCAGATGCTGGATCCCCTCGCCATTATAGTCGCGCAGGAATTCCTCGATCTGGCTGTGATCGTCCTGGCTTTCGTTCAGCGGGATGCGGATCGCGCGGTCGGGGGCGATCATCGCCTGGCTGAACAGGCCGGACGCCTTGCCCTTGATGTCGAAATATTTCTGTTCTTCGAACCCGAAGATGCGGCCGTAGAATTCGGCCCAGGTCCGCATCTGCCCGCGGCGGACATTGTGGGTGAGGTGATCGAGCAGGTCGAGCCCGACGCTGTTCTCGGCTTCGGCCTCCGCCGCGCCCGGGACCGGGGTCCAGTCGTCGTACAGGCTGCCGGCTGAACCGTGGCGGTCCACCAGATAGAGGATCGATCCACCGATCCCCTCCACTGCGGCCACGCCGTCGAGCGCGGCACCGGCGGGCGCCGGCTTCGCGCCCGCCGCGATGGCGTTGGCATAGGCGGCCTGGCTGTCGCGGACGCGGAACGCCATCGCGCTAGCCGACGGGCCGTGTGCGGCGCGGAATTCCGCGGCATGGCCGACCGGTTCGCGGTTGAGGAGCAGGTTGATGCGGCCCTGCTTGTAGCGGGTGACCGCCTTCGTCGGATGGACGGAGGCGGGTACGAAGCCGAACTGTTCCAGCTGCGCGGCCATCCGGTCGGGATCGGGCGAGGTGAATTCGGCGAACTCGAACCCGTCCAGCCCCATCGGATTGACGTCCATATGATCCATATCCGCGATCCTCCTCCAAAACTGGTATCTTATGAAACCAACATGCGTCTTTCGCCAGATCGTGTCAACTGATACCAGATGGCGGATGTCCAGCCCGCCGCTCGTCCTCGACGACTTCATTCCGTTCCGGCTGTCGTTCACGTCGAACCTGGTGAGCGACACGATCGCGCGCGCCTATGAAACGCTGTTCGGGCTGACCATTCCGGAATGGCGGCTGATCGCGGTCGTGGCGGAAGGCGGCATCACGCAGGCGGCGGTCGGGGCACGGACGCGGATGGACAAGGTGACGGTCAGTCGCGCCGCGATCGCGCTGGTCGGCCGCGGGCTGCTGCACCGGGTGCATAATCCGGACGACGGGCGGTCGCATCTGCTGGGCCTGACCGACGCCGGGCGCGAACTGCACGGCCAGATCGCGCCCAAGGCGCTGGAACTGGAGAAGCGGATCTTCGCGCGGATCGACCCGGACGAGATCACGCGGTTCGTGGCGACGTTGCGGCGCATCGACGCGATCACGCTGGCGATCGGCGCGTCGGCCGGCGAGCCGGGACCGCATGCCGATTGACCATGGCGTGAGGCATTATAGCCGGATGACATACGAAGGTGCAGCGCATATCGAGCGATCGTGACACCGCTCCGCCACGTCCTGCTGCATCATCGCCGGTCATGCGCGTGGCTGATCGCGGCGGCGTTGCTGATGCGGTTGCTGGTGCCCGCCGGGTTCATGCCGGTTATGTCCGCGGGCGGGGTCGGGGTGGCACCGTGCAGTGGTTATGCCGTGCCGACGATGGCGATGCCGGGCATGACACATCATCCGGATGCGCCGGACAAGCCGGACCATCAGGGCAAGGGCGTGCCGTGCGGGTTCATGGCGCTGACTGCGGCGGGTCTGGCGGCGGTCGATCCGCTGCTGCTGGCCGGCGCGGTCGCGTTCGTGCTTGCCGCGCTGTTCCGTGCGGTGCCGGCCGAACGGATCATCGCCGCCGCCTGTTTCCGGCCGCCGTTGCGTGGGCCGCCGCCGCACCGCTGATCGCCTGATCCGGCCGGGAACCCCGTGCCGATCATGACGCAGCGTCCGCGTTGGGTGCGACCGTGATCGCCGGCATGGTGTGCCGGGGCGCGGCACCGCGTGGGCGCGGCGCGACCCGACAAGACCGAAGCATTCTTCGAACCGGAGCGACCCCGATGGCGACCGCCCGCCCGACCCATGACCGCGCCTATCGCGCGATCTGGCGGTGGCATTTCTACGCCGGCCTGATCGTGGCCCCCTTCCTGCTGATCCTGGCGGTGACGGGCGCGATCTACCTGTTCAACGACGAAATCGACGATGCGCTGTATCCGCAGCTGCGGTTCGTGGCGGCGCATCAGCAGCAGGCCCCGCCGTCGCGGATGATCGCCGCGGCGCTGGCCGCGCATCCGGGTGCTGCGACGCGGATCGACCTGCCGGCCGCGGGTAACCGGGCCGCGGTGGTGTTCGTGACGCCGGATCGCGGCGATCCGGTGCGGGTGGCGGTCGATCCGGGCACGGCGCGCGTATTGGGGGCGACTGTCTATGACGCTACGCTCATCGGGTTCGCGGAGGCGGTGCACGGATCGCTGACGCTGGGGACGGTGGGTGACCGGATCGTGGAACTGGCGGCCTGCTGGGCGATCGTGCTGATCGCGACCGGCCTGTACCTGTGGTGGCCGCGCGGGCGGGGCGGCCGGGGACTGGCGGGCATCCTGTACCCCCGGTTGGCGCGCGGCGGACGCGCGTTCTGGCGCGACCTGCATGCGGTGACCGGGTTGTGGAGCGTCGCGCTGATCGCGTTCCTGCTATTGACCGGACTGCCGTGGGCCGGGGTTCAGGGCGACCTGCTGAACCGTGGGACGGCGTTGCTGGGCATCGGCTATCCCGCGGCGGACCGGACCCGGTCCGGGCCGGCACCGGCGGCGGCCGTCCCGATGCGGACGGCGCTGGGCGCGGTGCCGTGGACGATGGAACTGGCCCCGATGCCCGCGTCCCGGCCCGCGGTAGATGATGCCGCGGACCATGCCGGGCATGTCGGCCATGCGATGCCGGCGGCGGGGTATGACGACGCCGCCGTCGTCGCGAGCGACGGCATTGCGGCGACGCTGTCGCGTCGGCACGGGCTGGCCGGCGGATACCGGCTGTTCCTGCCCGACGGGCCGACCGGCGTGTTCACCGCCTCGACCTATCCCGATCGGCCGCAGGGGCAGCGGACGCTGTCCTTCGATCGCTGGTCCGGCGATCTGATCCGCGCGGTCGGCTATCGCGACTATGGTTGGGCGGCCAAAGCGATCGAGCTTGGCGTGCAGTTGCACATGGGGAATTATTTCGGGCTGGCGAACCAGGTCGTGATGCTGGCGACGTGCATCGCGATCGTCATGCTGGTCGTCAGCGGGATCGCGATGTGGTGGAAGCGCCGCCCGGCCGGCCGGCTGGCGGCACCCGCCCGCATGCCCGACGCGCGGATCGGCGGGGCGATCGCGATACTGGTCGTGGCGGGCATGCTGTTCCCGTTGCTCGGGCTGTCGCTGCTGGTCATCGTCATCGTGGATCGTTGTGCGCTGTTCTGCATGTGGGGCGATCCGCGGTCAGAAGCTGGCGCGTAGCCCGACCGTGGCGGTGCGCGGTGCGCCGGGTTGCACCCAGACGGGGGAGTAGCTGTTGGCGTACCAATGTTCGTTGAACAGGTTGGTGACGGAGCCGAACAGCTGCACGCCGTCGACGATGTCGGCCTGGCCGAAGACCCGGACCAGCGTGTGCGAGGGCAGCGCGAAGTCCGATCCGGTCTCGCCATTGCGGGCGCCGACATGTTGGACGCCCGCACCGATCAGGGCATCGCGTGCTGCAACGCGGAGGCGTTTCGCCGCCTGCACGTTCAGATTGTGGCGCGGGATGTTGATGAGCGGATCACCGGGTTCGATCTGGAACGAGAAGCTTGGGTCCAGCACGCGCGATCGCGCTTCGGCATCGGTATAGGCATAGCTCAGCAGCAGTTCGATGCCACCGGGCAGACGACCGTTCAGATCCGCTTCGATTCCGCGACTGCGCGCCTTGCCGATCGCGACCGCGAAACCGGGATTGAGCGTGTCGGTGGCCAGCACGTTGGACTTTTCGAGCTGATAGGCCGCGAGCGTCCCCGTCAGCCGGCCGCCCAGCGCGGTCAGCTTCACGCCGGCCTCGATCGACCGGCTGGTTTCCGGTTCGAACACGTTGCCGGCCGCATCCGCGCCGATATTGGCGCGATATCCCTCGCCATAGGCGGCATAGAGCGAAAAGGGCTTGCCGAGTTCATAGACGATGCCGGCCTGCGGGCTGAAGCGGCTGCGCTTCCGCCGGCCCAGCACGTCGGTAAGGCGGTTGTCGACGCGCAGCAGGAAGTCATCATAGCGCCCGCCGATCCGGACCTGCAGCCGATCGGTCAGGCTGATCTGGTCCTGCACATAGGCGCCCATCGTCCGCTGGACATCGAGCCGGTTGGTGATCGGGGCGGTGGCGGGCGGCGGAAAGCGGCCATATACCGGGTTCTGCAGATCGAGGACATAGCCGGCCTGGTCGGTCGTGGCGGGTGTCACCACCGGGCCGCGATAGCGCGTGAACAGCTGATCCGTGTCGAAATGGTCGAAATCGCCGCCCATCAGGACGCGGTGGCGCAGGGTGCCGGTGTTGAATTCGCCGGCGACCTCGGCCCGCAGCACGCTATGTTCGGAGGTGTAGCGTCGCGAGCGGCGCTGACGCGACAGCGACCGGCCGTCGACATAGAGCTTCTGGCGCGACCGCACCGTCTCCGCATCGGAAGAAGAGCCGGTCAGCCGCGTGTCGCGGTGGCTGGCACCGACCGATACGCTCCACCGCGTGTTGAAGTCATGCTGGAGGCGCAACTGGTGCCCGGTGGCGCGGGCGACGGTGTCGCCGTCGCCCGGCTCACCCAGGAAACGCGATCGGGGGACGGTGTCGAAATCGTCGTTCAGCACGACGATGCCGCGATCGAACGGCACCGCGACGCGCGTCAGTTCGAAATCATAGGTGAGGCGCGTCGCGGCCCCCAGCTTGAGGCCGACCGACGGCAGGAACCCCCAGCGTTTCTGCCGGACCGTATCGCGGAACGTGTCGCCGCGCTCGGCATAGCCGATCAGCCGCACGGACAGCGTGTCGGTCAGCGACAGGTTCGCGTCCCCCTCGGCGCGCAGGGTGTCGAAGCTGCGATGTTGCAGCGATGCGGTGCCGAAGGTGCGGCCGAGTTCGGCCTGCTTGGTGACCAGGTTGATCGACCCGCCCGGTTCGCCGCGCCCCAGGACCGCCGCCGCCGGTCCCTTCAGCACCTCGACCCGCTCGATCCCCGCCACGTCGCGCTGCCCGCTGAACCCGCGCCCGGCGTTGAACCCGTTGACCAGATAGCCGCTCGGCAGATTTTCGTCCCCCGCGAACCCGCGCACGGCGAAGCTGTCCCACAGGCCGCCCAGCGTGTTCTGCCGCACGACGGAGGCGTTCAGGTCCAGCGCGTCGGTCAGACGCAATATGCCGTTCTGCGCGATGACCGTTTCGTCGATCGTCGCGATCGCCTGCGGGATCTCGCGCAGCTTGAAATTGCCGCGATAGGGCTGGCGGACGCCGGTAATGGTGATCTCGGCACGCTCGGACTCGGCGGGTCCGACCTCGTCCGCCTGCGCGAAGGCGGGTGCGCAGGACAGCGCGACGGCGAGCGGAAGGGCACCGGCCCCGGAGCCGGCGCGCATGAACAGACGCAAGATCATATCCCCCTTGATGACATGGACCGGACACAGTGCGGCCCTGGCAGGAGACGCTATGCAAGATATGATGTAACATTGCTAATGATACCTTGTCACATGCAAAAGGGTGCGGCATTGGGCGGTCATGACCCATGCCGAGACGGTGATGCCGCCGACCCCCGACCCGATCCTGATCGAGGATCTGATGCTGGCCTATGGCGCGCAGCGCGTGCTGGACGGCCTGTCGTTGCGCGTGCCGGCGGGCAGCATCACCGCGCTGCTGGGCGGCAACGGTGCCGGCAAATCGACCACGCTTTCGGCATTGCTGGGCTTTACCCGTACGCAATCGGGGACGATCGCGGTATGCGGGATCGATCCGGCGGCGGATCCCGACGGCGCCCGGCGGCGCATCGCGTACCTGCCCGAGAATGTCGCGCTGTACGAGCATCTGACCGCGGTCGAGAATGCCGATTATCTGCTGGCGCTGTCCGGTGAACGGCAAGGCCGCGGTGCGATCACGGACGCGCTGGCCGCGGCAGGCTTGCAGGAACGGGCTTGGGACCAGCGGTTGGGCGGCTTTTCCAAGGGCATGCGGCAGAAGGTCGCGATCGCGGTCGCGCTGCTGCGCCGGGTGCCGGTGCTGCTGCTCGACGAACCGACATCGGGCCTCGATCCGCGCGCGACCGCGGATTTCAACGGGTTGCTGGTGCAGGTCCGCGCGCGGGGGACCGCGGTGCTGATGGTGACGCATGATCTGCTGTCCGCCGCCGACGTCGCCGACCGGATCGCGTTCCTCGAGGCCGGGCGCGTCGCGCACGAAGTGAAGGCGAGCGGGCCGGACCGGTTCGACGTGCGGGCGCTCCATGCGCGTTTCCAGACCGGCAGCGCACGGATCCCGGCATGAGCGTCGTCCGCCTGATCGCGCGCGACGAATTGCGGCTGATGGCGCGAAACCGCGTCGCGGTCATCGCCTTCGTGCTCCTGATTCTGCTGACCCTGGTCGCAGCGGCGAGTGCCTGGACGCATCAGCGCGGCATCGCCACGCTGCGGGCGCGCCACGCCCACGCCGCCGAGGCCGCGTTCAAGGGGCAGCCGGACCGGCATCCGCACCGCATGGTGCATTATGGCACGTTCATCTTCCGTCCGCTCGGCCCGCTCGCCGCGTTCGATCCGGGTGTGGATGCGTTCACCGGCAACAGCATGTTCCTGGAGGGACATCGGCAGAACAGCGCGAATTTCGGGGATGTCCGGCAAAGCTCGCTGCTCGTCCGCTTCGGCCAGCTGACGCCCGCCTTCGTGCTGCAGGTCGTCGCGCCGCTGATGCTGATCTTCCTGGGTTATGGGGCGCTCGCCCGCGAGACGGAACGTGGCACGCTGCGGCTGCTGATGTTGCAGGGCACCAGCCGTGGGCAGGTCGTCGGCGGCAAGCTGCTGGCGTTGGGCACGGTGGCGCTGCTCGGCGGGTTGCCCGCGATGATCGGGCTGGTCGCGATCGCTGCCGAACCCGGGGCGCTTGCCGTGCCGATGCTGGTCATCGCGCTTGGCTATGCGGCGTATCTCGCGCTCTGGGCGGTGCTGATCCTGCTCGTTTCCGCGCTGGTCGGCCGCACCCGCGACGCGCTGCTCGCGCTCGTCGCCCTGTGGGCGGTGACGGTGGTGCTGCTGCCACGTGTCGCGCCCGACCTGGCCGGTGCCGCGGTCCCGCTGCGTAACCGGCTCCAGACCGAGGTAGCGGTCGCGCGCGACCTGCGGACGATGGGCGACAGCCACAACCCCGACGATCCGCACTTCGCCCGTTTCAAGCAGGCGGTGCTGGACCGCTACGGCGTGGCAACGGTCGAACAGCTGCCGATCAACTACAAGGGTATCGTCGCGATCGAGGGGGAGCGGCTGACCGCATCGCTGTACGACCGCCATGCGAAGGCGAGCTACGCGGCGCAGGCCCGCCAGATCGGGCTGGTCGATCGGGTCGGGTTGCTGAGCCCGGCCATCGCGCTGCGATCGCTGTCGATGGCGGCCGCCGGGACCGGTTTTGCCGGGCACCGCCGTTTCCTGGAACAGGCCGAGGCGTATCGCTATGCCCTGGTCCAGCGGCTGAACCGGATGCAGATGGAGGCCGTCAGCTATGCCGACGATGGCGCGACCGATGCCGGTGCGGACCGGCGCAAGCGCGTCGCCGCGCACAACTGGCAGGCCGTGCCCGATTTCCGCTTCGTTGGACCGGACGGCCATGCGCTCGCCGGCGATGCGCTGCCCGGACTGGCGGTCGTTCTCGGCTGGCTGGCGGGCGCCTCGGGCCTGCTGGCGCTGGCGACCCGTCGTCTGGGTGCGCGGTGATGCGGTTGTTTCGCCATGAATTCCGGCTGCTCCTGCGCCAGCGGCTGACGGTCGGCGCGCTCGCCCTGCTGGCACTGCTCACCGTTGCCGCCCTCGCGACCGGCATGGCCGAGATCGCCCGCCAGCGCGGCGCGATCGCCGCGATCCCGGCGGCGCAGGCGGAGGATATCGGCGCCGTCGCCGAGTATGTCGATCGGACCAAGGACGCCGGCAGCGCCGCCTATTACAGCTTCCATCCGACGTGGGACGCGCCCGCGCCGCTCGCTTTCGCCGCGCTGGGCATGCGCGATGTCGCGCCCTTCATCGTCCGCGTCCGCGCGCTGGGGATCGAGGCGCAAATCTATGATGGCGACATGTTCAATCCCGAACTCGCGCTGCCGGGTCGGTTCGATTTCGCGTTCGTGCTGGTCTTCCTAGCACCGCTGTTCGTGATCGCGCTGTTCCACGACCTCGTTTCCGCCGAACGCGAGGCGGGGCGGCAGCGGATGCTGGAGGCACTGCCGAACGGCGGGCGGGCATTGTGGCGGCGCAGGACGGTGCTGCGCCTGCTGTTGCTGTGGGCGGTCATCGGCGTGCCGTTCGCCGTCGCCGCGGCGATGGCCGGCGTCGCGTTCGGGCAGGTGCTGATCGTGGTCGGGTTGGTCGCGGCGTATCTGTTCTTCTGGGTGGCGCTCGCGGCGCTCGTCGGTCGGCTGCGCTGGAGTTCGGTCGCAAACGCCGCGACGCTGGCGGCGGCGTGGCTCGTGCTGGTGCTGATCGTGCCGACGCTGGGCAATGTCGCGATCAACGGCGCGATCCCGGTCAACCAGGGGGCAGAGATCGCGATGGCGCAGCGGGAGGCGGTGAACGGCGCGTGGGACGTGCCGCGCGATGCCACGATGCGGCGCTTCTACGCCCGGCATCCGATATGGGCGGATTCAGCCCCGCTCGGCCCGGCGTTCCACTATAAATGGTATCTCGCCTTCCATCAGAATGGGGACGAGAGCGTCGCGGATGCGGTCCGGGCCTATCGCGACGGACTCGATCGTCGCGATGCGGGTGGCCGTGCGCTCAGCCGGCTGCTGCCGCCGATCGGCGTGCAGGCATTGCTGATGCGGATGGCGCGCACCGATCTGCGTGCGCAACTGGCCTATCAGGACCGCATCCGTGCGTATCACGAACGACTGCGGTCCTTCTATTACGGCTATCTGTTCCGCGACCGGCCGTTCGGGAAGGCCGATTTCGATCGCGCGCCGCGCTTCGCGGATACGCCCGGCGGCTGATGATGAAGGGAAGATAAAACGCGGGCATCCGCGGTGGGGGCTGGTGGAGCTGAGCGGAATCGAACCGCTGGCCTCTGCAGTGCGATTGCAGCGCTCTCCCATCTGAGCTACAGCCCCAGACCCGTAGGCGCAGTCTGTAACGACCGCGCCGGGGACTGGCAACGGGCCGAATCATTTTTCGTCAGTGGCGGCGGCGCCGTTCGTCACGCTCTGCTTTACGTGCGCGTAAGGGAGGCCTAGGTCCGTCCGATCACTTCGAGAGGATATGACATGGCTCGCGCCTGGACCCTGACGTCGCGCCCGAACGGCATGCCTGCCGCCGGCAATTTCGCGCTGATCGACCTGAGCCTGCCCACGGTGGAAGACGGGATGATCCGCGTCCGCAACCGGTGGCTGTCGGTCGATCCCTATATGCGCGGGCGGATGAACGACACGAAAAGCTATGTCCCGCCGTTCGCGATCGGGGAACCGATGCAGGGCGGCGCGGTGGGCGAGATCGTGGAGAGCCGCGCGGACGGGTTCGCGGTCGGCGACCATGTCGTCCACATGGCCGGATGGCGCGACGAGGCCGTGCTGCCCGCCGCCGCGGTGCAGAAGATCCCGGCCGGCGATATCCCCGTCCAGCGGTATCTGGGGCATCTGGGCATGCCGGGGATGACCGCATGGTTCGGGCTGCTGTCCGTGGCGGAAGCGAAGCCCGGCGAAACGGTGTTGGTGTCTGCGGCGGCCGGTGCGGTCGGATCGGCGGTGGTGCAGATCGCCAAGGCCAAGGGCATGACGGTCGTCGGTTCGGCGGGTGGCGCGGCGAAGGTGGCCTTCGTTGAATCGCTCGGGGCGGATGCGGCGATCGACTACAAGTCGGACGGGTCGCTGGTGGAGAAGCTGAAGGTGGCCGCACCGAACGGGATCGACGTCTATTTCGACAATGTCGGGGGCGGGCATCTCGATGCCGCGCTGGCGACGGCGCGCGACGGTGCGCGGTTCGCGATGTGCGGCATGATCGAGGGCTATAACGGCGCGGACCCGGTGCAGTTGCGCTACCTGATGCGGATCGTGGCGGCGCGGATCCGGCTGCGCGGCTTTATCGTCAGCGACTTCCAGGCGGAAGCCGACACGTTCCTGCGCGAGATGGGCGCATTGGTACAGGCGGGCAAGATCCGGAGCGAGGAGACCGTGCATGACGGTCTTGAAGCGACGCCGGAGGCGTTCATGGCGCTGTTTTCGGGCGGGAACAGCGGGAAGATGCTGGTGCGGGTGGCGTAGGGCGTCGACTTAGGGGCGATTACCCCGGACTTGATCCCGGATCCCGCTGTCCTCCGGCAGAAGGGAAGAAGCGGGATCCCGGATCAAGTCCGGGATGACGGCGATTAAGGGCGGTGCTTCAGGCGAAGGTGTCGCACTGCGCCGGGTCGCCGCTCTTCAGGCCGCGTTCCAGCCACTGTTTGCGTTGCGCGGCGCTGCCATGGGTGAAGCTTTCGGGGCGGGCACGGTCGCCCTGCAACGTGTCGTCGCCGATCGCGGCCGCGGCGGTCAGCCCTTCCTGCACATCGCCCGGCGACATGATGCCCGGGTTGCGGGCGGCCCAGACGCCGGCGTAGCAGTCCGCCTGAAGCTCGACCTTGACCTGCACCGCGTTGCCGGCGGTTTCGGACGTCGCCTGCTGCGCCTGACGCGCCTGCGCCAGCGTGCCTTCCAGGTCCTGGACATGGTGGCCGACCTCATGCGCGATGACATAGGCCTGCGCAAAATCGCCGGGTGCGCCGAACTTCTGCTGAAGCTCGGTGTAGAAGGCGGTGTCGAGGTAGATCTTCTTGTCGGTCGGGCAGTAGAACGGACCCATTGCCGACTGCGCCTGGCCGCAACCGGAGTTGCCGGAGCGGTCGTAGAAGCTGAGGCCGGCCGGGGTGTATTGCCGGTTGCGTTCCGCGAACAGCTTGGCCCAGGTGTCTTCGGTGCTGGCGAGAACCTGGCAGGAGAATTTCTGGGCGGCATCGGCAGAGCAGGCCTCGGCCGCATTGGTGGTGGCCCCGGTGCGCGGTCCGCTGGACGTCGCGCCGCCGCCGAGCATGGACAGCGGGTTCATGCCGAGCAGCATCGCGCCGATCGCCAGTACGACGATGCCGCCGATGCCGAAGCGGCTGGCCACGATGCCGAACAGCAGGCCGAAGATGCCGCCCCCGCCACCGCCGCCGCCAAAACCCCCGCCGCCGCCATTGCCGGACCCCTGGTCTTCGACATTGTCGCTGGTCCGATAATCGTCGAGCCGCATGATGAAACCCCTTTCGCTGCCGTTACAATGTCCGGCATCGCAAACCGGTTGCATCCCATGGCGGGTGAATGCGTTGCAGGGATCGTACCGCAGCGGCGTCCCGCTTGTGGCGCGCGTCAAGCCGGATTAGTCATGCGCGTTCACGGCGCATGCCCGTTTGCGGGCCGCCTATCCTGTACAAGGAAACATCATCCGATGCCATCGATCGCCCGGCTGTCCGTCCTGCTTCTCGCCTCCGCCACGCTGATCGGGGCCGCGCCCGCGCCGGTGCGGCCCGTGCCGGCAGTGAACGGGCAGCAGCCGGGGCGACTGCCGCCCGGCGTCACGCCGGTGCATTACGACATCATGGTCGAACCCGACGCGCAGAAGCTGGTGTTCAGCGGCAGCGAGACCGTGACGATCGCGGTCGCGCGCCCGACCACGCGGATCGTGCTGAACGCCGCGGACCTGGCGGTGGGCTATGCCAAGCTGGACAACAGCCTGACCCCGACCAAGCTGGCGCTGGATGCCGCGGCGCAGACGCTGACGCTGGATTTCGCCAGCCCGATCGCCGCCGGTACGCACCGGCTGGCGATGAGTTTTTCCGGCAAGATCAACGAGAGCGCGGCCGGCATGTTCGCGGTCGATTATCAGGACGGCAATGCGCCCAAGCGGATGGTCGTGACACAGTTCGAACCGGCCGACGCGCGCCGCTTCGCGCCGATGTGGGACGAGCCGGGTGCCAAGGCGACATTCAGCCTGACCGCGGTGACGCCGAAGGGACAGTCGAGTTTCTCCAACATGCCGATCACGACGCAGGCCAGGCGCGCCGACGGCAAGACGGTGGTGACGTTCGCCAAGAGCCCGAAGATGTCGAGCTACCTGCTGTTCCTGGGACAGGGGGAAATCGAGCGGAAGGCGCGGATGGTAGGCAACACCGAAGTGGGCGTCATCACGCGCAAGAGCGCGCTGGCGCAGGCGGACTATGCGCTGGATGCCGCGGCGCGCATCCTGCCTTATTACAACGACTATTTCGGCGTGCCCTATCCGTTGCCCAAGATGGACATGATCGCGGCGCCGGGTTCCAGCCAGTTCTTTTCCGCGATGGAGAATTGGGGTGCGATCCTGTATTTCGACCGGGCGGTCCTGCTCGACCCGAAGCTGTCGACCGAGACGCAGCGGCAGGACATCTTCAACGTGGTCGCGCATGAAATGGCGCACCAGTGGTTCGGCGACCTCGTCACCATGCAGTGGTGGGACGATCTGTGGCTTAACGAAGGTTTCGCATCCTGGATGGCGGCCAAGGTTACGGGCGACCTGAACCCCGACTGGAACGTGCCGGCACAGGATGTGGCCGGTGCGCGACAATCCGCGTTTGCGGTGGATGCGCGCGCGTCGACTCACCCGATCGTGCAGAAGATCGGGACGGTGGACGAGGTGAGCCAGGCGTTCGACACGATCACGTACCAGAAGGGGCAGGCGGTGATCCGCATGCTGGAGGGTGCTGTCGGGGCCGATCCGTTCCGCAATGGCGTGCGCGCCTATATGGCGAAGCATCAATATGGGAACACGGTGACCGACGACCTGTGGCGCGCGGTGTCCGCGTCCGCCGGGCGGCCGGTCAAGCCGTTCATGGACAGTTTCACGCTGCAGGGCGGCGTGCCGCTGATCCGTGGGACGGAGCCGGTCTGTTCGGGCGGCCGGACCCGGATCGGGCTGAGCCAGGGGCGGTTCGGACTGGATGCGGCCTCCAAGGTGCAGCAGCGCTGGATCGTGCCGGTCGAGATGACGACGGGCGGGGTCGCGACCAGCGCGATGATCAGCGGTGCCGCGCGGCAGCCGGCGACGGCGGCCGGGTGTGGCCCGCTGGTCATCAACCCGCGCCAGCAGGGCTATTACCGCACCTTGCCCGCGCCCGGTCATTTCGAGGCGCTGTCGCGCGGTTTCGCGCGACTTGCGCTGACCGATCAGCTGGGTCTGATGGGCGACAGCGTCGCGCTGGCCAATGGCGGTTACGCGCCGCTCGGCCGCTACCTGACGCTGGTCGACCGGATCCCGCAGGGCGCATCGCCGATCGTGTGGGATCTGGCGGCGACGCAGCTGGGTTCGCTGGATGCATTGCTCGATGGCGATCCGGCGCAGGCGGCCTATCGCACGCGGGCGCGCGGCCTGCTGGCGCCGCAGTTCCGGCGGGTCGGTTTCGCCGCACGGGCGGGTGAATCGCCGTCGGACAGCATCCTGCGCGAAACGCTGATCCAGGTGCTGGGCGGCATGGGCGATCCGGACGTCGTGGCGGGCGCGCGCAAGCTGGTGGCCGGCGGGCTGGACGATATTCCGGGCGCGGTGCGCGAGCCGGTGACGAGCGTATTCCTGTCCAACGCGACCGCGCAGCAGTGGGACGCGATGCGGAAACTGGCGGCTGCATCGAAGGACGCCGGCGTGCGGCGCAGCCTGTATTCGCGGCTGGGCAATGTCGCCGATCCGGCGCTGGCGCAGCGCGCGCTCGACCTGGCGCTGACCAACGAGGCGACGGTGCCGGACCGGGCGAACCTGATCCGCGGGGCGGCACAGGCGCATCCCGGCATGACGTTCGACTGGGCGGCGGCACACAAGGATCAGGTGAACGCGCTGGTCGAGGCCAGTTCGCGGCCGCGCTACATTGTCGGGCTGGCCGCGCAGGCGTCCGACCCGGCGGTCGCAACGCGGGTCGCAAGCTATGCGCAGGCCAATCTGCCGCCCGCGTCGCGGCAGGGGGCGGACACGACCGTGTCGCAGATCCGGTATCGCGCGGGGCTGAAGGCGATGCAGCGTGCGCCGCTGGCGGCATGGGCGCAGTCGGCGGCGGCGCGCTGACCGTGGCGGATCGCGATCCGACGGCCGGCAATATGCAGGCCCGCAAAGCCCCGGCGCGCGATCCGGCCGCGCGGCGGGCGGCGCGGCGGGGGGATGCACCACTGCCGTTGCCGGACGAGGTCGCTCTCGTCCTGCAGGGCGGGGGTGCGCTCGGTTCCTACCAGGCCGGCGTGTACGAGGCACTGGACGAAGCGGGCGTCTCGGTCGACCATGTCGCCGGGATATCGATCGGCGCGGTGAACGCCGCGATCATCGCCGGCAATCCACCCGAACGGCGCGTGGAACGGTTGCGCGAATTCTGGACGATGCTGTCGGGCATGCTGCCCAGTTTCCCGATCTGGCAGACGACCGATGCGCGCGAATGGCTGCATGAATGGTCCGCGGGCATGGTTGCCACGTTCGGGGTGCCGGGGTTCTTCAAGCCGCGCATGGTGCCGCCGATGTGGGCGATCCCGGGCACGCCGGACGCGCTGAGTTTCTACGATACCGCGCCGCTGGCCGACACGCTGAACGGGTTGATCGACTGGGACCTGCTGAACGACGGGCCGGTCAGGGTTTCGGTGGGCGCGGTCGACGTCGACAGCGGCAATTTCCGCTATTTCGACAGCGGGATCGAACGGCTGGATGCACGCCACATCATGGCGTCGGGCGCGCTGCCGCCGGGCCTGCCGCCGGTCGAGATCGACGGGCGCTGTTACTGGGACGGGGGACTGGTGTCGAACACGCCGCTGAGCCATGTCCTTGATACGCAGTTCGCCGACATGCTGGTGTTCCAGGTCGACCTGTTCCCCGCGTCGAACGAGCATCCGCGCACGATCATGGACGTCGCGGCGCGCGCGAAGGAGATTCAGTTCAGCAGCCGGACGCGGCAGGTGTCGGACATGATGATCCGGCTGCGCCGCGAACGCGAACTGATCCGCGCGGTGCTGGTGAAGCTGCCG
This sequence comes from Sphingomonas montana, assembly GCF_001956315.1. Lineage (GTDB taxonomy): Bacteria > Pseudomonadota > Alphaproteobacteria > Sphingomonadales > Sphingomonadaceae > Sphingomonas_R > Sphingomonas_R montana. The sequence goes on from NZ_MOLY01000046.1 coordinate 213,776, forward strand.
GCCGAGCTGGTGGACGATCCCGACGTCGCCGCGCTGCGCGATGCGGCGCGGGACTATGCCGCGAACGTGGTGCAGCTGATCTACCGCGCCAATGCGTGGGAGGGCGGATCGCGCGACTATGAATTCTCCGCGCGGACGATGGACGAGCATTGGGCCGCCGGGCGCGTGGCCGTGGCCGAGACGATGACGCATAGCGGGCTGGTCGCGCGCAACATCCTGGATGGGAAGACCGCCGCGTTTGATCTGGGGAAACGGTAGGTTTTACGTAAGAACATCCCTCTCGACCGTCATCCCAGCGGACGCTGGGATCCATTATCGCTACGGTTGGGGGTGTCTGCGCCGTAGTGATAATGGATCCTGACTTCTGTCAGGATGACGGTTTCGAAGTTGTGTCCCGACTAACTTTACCGGAGATCCGCCATGTTCCTCAAAGGCAAGACCGCGCTCGTTACCGGGTCCACGTCCGGCATCGGCCTCGCTTATGCGAAGGCGCTGGCGGCGGAGGGGGCCGCGGTGATGATAAACGGGTTCGGCGATGCCGACGCGATCGAGACGGAGCGCGCCGGGCTGGAGACGTTGTCGGGCGCGAAGGCCGCCTATAGCGGCGCGGACATGACGCGGCCGGACCAGATCGCGGCGATGGTGGCGGAATGCGCGGCGACGCTGGGCGGGCCGGACATCGTCATCAACAATGCAGGTATCCAATATGTCGCGCCGATCGAGGAGTTCCCGATCGAGAAGTGGGACGCGATCCTGGCGATCAACCTGACGTCCGCATTCCACGTCCTGCGCGCCGCGGTGCCGGGGATGAAGGCCAAGGGGTGGGGGCGGATCATCAACACTGCGTCCGCCCATTCGCTGGTCGCGAGCCCCAACAAGGCGGCCTATGTCGCGGCCAAGCACGGGCTGGTCGGGCTGACCAAGACGGTGGCGCTGGAAGTGGCGCAGCACGGCATCACCGCCAACTGCATCAGCCCCGGCTATGTCTGGACCCCGCTGGTCGAAAATCAGATCCCCGATACGATGAAGGCCCGCGGCCTGACGCGTGAGCAGGTGATGGAGGACGTCCTGCTGGCGGCACAGCCGACCAAGGAATTCGTGACGTCCGAACAGGTGGCGGCGCTGGCGCTGTTCCTGTGCGGGGATGCGGCCAAGGCGATCACCGGTGCGAACCTGTCGATGGATGGCGGCTGGACCGCGGCCTGACCGCCGCGATGCCGCGGGCCGCGATGAGTTGCGCGCGGGCCGGTTCCGGTTATGCTCGCCCTCGGGGAGCCCGCATGCGTCAGATCTCGTTGAGTTTTCCGATCCTGAGTCTGCTGGCGGCCGCATGTGCGGGCGGCGGCGGCCGTGCCGATCCGCCCGTCGCGCCGCCCGCCCTGCAGCCGGCCGGGGGGTGGCGCGCAGTCATCAGCGATGCAGACCGTGCCCGGTTGCGCGGCTGGCGGGAGAGCTGGGTCGCCGCACTCGCCCGCGCCAACGCATCGGGCGCGCGCGCGAAGGTGGCGGCGGAAGGGGCGTTGCTGCAACCCGACCGGGCATTGCCGGGGGTGCTGCCGCCGGTCGGGCTCTATCGATGCCGCACGACCAAGCTGGGTGCGCGCAGCCCGGGGTTGCTGGACTATGTCGCCTATCCCGCTTTCTCGTGCCGGATCGCGGCGGGGCCGAACGGGACGCTGAGCCTGGTCAAGCTGAACGGATCGCAGCGGCCGGTCGGCACGCTGTATCCGCAGGACGACCGGCGGATGATCTTTCTGGGCACCATGATGCTGGGCGACGAGCGGCGCGCGCTGGAATATGGACGCGACCCCGAACGCGACCTGGTGGGCGGGATCGAACGGATCGGGCCGCTTCGCTGGCGGTTGCTGCTGCCCGCGCCGCGCTGGGAATCGCTGTTCGACGTGGTGGAACTGGTGCCGGCGTGACGGGGGGAAGACGATGATGCGACGATCGGCATGGACGGGTCTCGCGGCGGTGATGGTCTGCTTCGGGGCGGCGGCGGCGGCGGACCCGCTGACCACCGCGGTGCGGGGCGACATGCCGCAGTTGCTGGATATCTACCGCGATCTGCACGCGCATCCGGAACTGAGTTTCGAGGAAGTGCGGAGCGCGGCGATCCTGGCGGCGGAGGCCAGGCGGCTGGGTTTCACTGTGACGACCGGGGTCGGCCGGACGGGTGTCGTCGCGGTGATGAAGAATGGCGCGGGGCCGGTGGTGCTGTTGCGCGCGGACATGGACGCCTTGCCGCTGATCGAGCGGACCGGGCTGCCCTTTGCCAGCAAGATCACCGCGAAGACGCGTGAGGGGGCGACCACCGGCGTGATGCACGCATGCGGGCACGACACGCATATGACCGCATGGATCGGCACCGCGCGGCGGATGGCGGCGATGAAGGATCGCTGGTCCGGTACGCTGGTGATGGTGGCGCAGCCGGCCGAGGAGATCGGATCGGGCGCCAAGGCGATGCTGGACGACGGCCTGTACACGCGGTTCCCAAAACCGGCCTTTGCCGTGGCGTTCCATGACAGCGCGGCGTTGCCGGCCGGCACGATCGGTTATGCCGACGGTTACACGATGGCGAATGTCGATTCCGTCGATCTGCTGGTGAAGGGGGTGGGCGGGCATGGGGCCTATCCGCAGTTGGCGAAGGACCCGGTGGTGCTGGCCGCGCGGATCGTGACCGCGTTGCAGACACTGGTCGCGCGCGAGATCGACGCGCAGGAGGCGGGCGTGGTGACGGTCGGCAGCTTCCTGGCGGGGACGAAGCACAACATCATTCCCGACGAGGCGAAACTGCAACTGACGGTGCGCAGCTACACGCCCGCGGTGCGCAAGATCCTGATCGACGGGATCGCGCGGATCGCACGGGGCGAGGCGATCGCGGCCGGCATGCCCGACGACCGGATGCCGGTGATGGTGGTAAAGGACGAATTCACCCCCGCGACGTTCAACACGCAGCCGGTGACCGGACGGGTGACGACGGCGTTCACGAACCGGTTCGGCAAGGCGCGCGTGCAGCAGTTGCGCGCGCAGATGGGCGGCGAGGATTTCAGCCGATTCAGCCTGGACCAGGACGGCGTGCAGAGCCTGCTGTTCTGGGTGGGCGGCGTGCCGCAGGCGAAATGGGACGCGGCAGGGGGTGATGTGACGAAGCTGGCGTCGATCCACAGCCCGTTCTGGGCGCCGGATGCGGCGGTGACGATCGAGACGGCGACCGAGGCGATGGTGACGGCTGCACTGGAACTGATGCCCAAGGGGTGAGGGGGGGCGGGCTGGATCGCCTGCCCGCCAGTCCGTTCGTGCCGCGCAGGGACCGAGTAGCGCCCTTGCGCGTATCGCGAACTCGTATCGAAACAGGGTTCCGTCTTCCCTGCGCTCTTCCCGGAGGGGTGAGGGGGTTTGGTCATGCCCATGACGCGGGCGCGCTCCGCATAAACGAGAACGGGCGCGGTTTCCGGAGAAACCGCGCCCGCGTTCGTCATGTCGCGGCCCATGCGGGCCACGCCGTGATTACAGGTGGAAAACCACGCCGGCCATCGGACGGATGCTGTGGAAATCATAGGTCGTGGCTTCGAGGCGGAGACGCGCGCCCGAGTTGCCGGTCAGGCCGCCGAGACCGATGTCCTTCGGACCGACTTCGACGCCCATGCCATAGGCCCAGTTGTCGTCCTTGCCCTTGTCCTTGGTGTCGACCCACTGGTAGCCGAACTTGCCGTAGATCAGGCCGGATTCACCGGCGCGGGCGCCGACGCGGCCCATGACGCCATATTCCCAATCAAGGCCCTTGAAGCCCTTCGCGACGTTGCCTTCGACACCGACGAAGCCGGGGCCGACCGCGACGTTCACGCCGGCGAAGCCTTCGACCAGGCCGCCGTCGGGGCAGCCCGACGCGCCGTTGCAGTTGGACGTCAGCGGACCACGGTTGTCGCTGTCGAAATCATGATAGCCGCCCTGGACGCCGAAATACGGCTCAAGCGCAAATGCCGCGGTCCCGTCGGGAGCGGTGTCCTGCGCGAATGCCGCGGCGGGGATCATGGTCGCGCCGACGAGCGCGGCGAGGAGGAGTTTCTTCATCGGATAACCTTCCGTAGTAAGCGATATACATCGCCACCGCCGGCCCAGAGCCGTTGGTGGCAGCATCGTCGAAACAGACCAGTCGGATCGCGGTTGCGAGACCGCGCGGAACAAATCTTCGTGTTGCAACGAGAGCACAGTTTTAACCGGGCGGCGACGAGTCGGCCAACACGGATGCAGCCCGCTAGCACCCTGCCGTTCAAAAAGCGACCCGCTGCAATGCAGCAGGCGATCGGCTGTTGCATGCAGGCAACTATGCGTCGGCCGGCGCGACTTGTCAGGACGGGGGAAATCCAACATCGTATTGGCCGGGGGCTGGCCATGACGGAACGAAAAATCTTCGCGGGCGCGCGGATCCGGCGGTTGCGGCGCACGCGCGGGCTGACCCAGGCGGCGATGGCCGACGCGCTGGGCGCGAGCGCCAGTTACCTGAACCTGCTGGAACGCAACCAACGGCCGTTGACCGCCGCGTTGATGCTGAAGTTCGCCGATGCGTTCGATATCGACCCGCGGCTGCTGGCGGCAGATGCGCCGGGCGGCGGCAGCGACGCGATGCGCCGGCGGCTGGCGGACCCGATGTTTGCCGACCTGGGCATCGACCGGACCGAGATCGACGAGTGGCTGGCCGCCGCACCCGGCGCGGCGGAAGCGTTCGCAAGGATGTTCGACGCGCTGGGTGATGGGGCGAGCGATCGGGGGGGTGGCGTGGCCGCGGTGCCGGTATCGGATGATCCGACCAGACCCGTCCGGCGCGAGATCGAACGCTGGCGCAACCATTTCGCGGATCTGGATACGGCGGCGGAGGCGCTGGCGGACGAGCTGCGGCTGGGGGCCGCTGATCTCTATGCCGCGATCGCCGAGCGGCTGCGCGTCCGGCACCAGATCGCGATCCGCATCCTGCCCGTCGACGTCATGCCGGACCACCTGCGGCGGCTGGACCTGCATGCCCGGCAGCTGCAGCTGAGCGAGATGCTGGCGCCGGCGTCCCGGCTGTTCCAGGCGGCGTATCAACTGGCGTTGCTGGAGGCGAAGGGCGAGATCGACGCGCTGGCGGCGGGAGCGGGATTTGCCGACCGGGCGGCCGAACGACTGTTCCGGCGACATCTGGCATCCTATTACGCTGCCGCCATGATGATGCCTTATGGGCGCTTCCTGCGGGCCTGCGAGGCGACCGGCTATGACATCGACGTGCTGCAGGGCCGGTTCGGCGCGAGCTATGAAATGGTGGCGCACCGGCTGACGACGCTCGGCCGGGTGGGGGCGCGCGGCCTGCCGTTCTTCATGCTGCGGATCGACCGGGCGGGGCAGGCGAGCAAACGCTATGCCGGTACATCGGCCGCCCCGCTGGTTGAGGCCGGGCGATGCCCGCTGTGGCGGCTGGCGCAGGCGTTCGACCGGCCGGGGGAGGCGACGACGGACCTGGTCGAACTGGAGGATGGCCGGCGCTGGTTCACGATCGCCCGCACGGTACGTCCGGCGACACGATCCGCAGCGGGGATCCGGGCGGAGCATGTCGTCGGGCTGGGGTTGCCGGCGGCGATGGCGGCGGGACTGATCCAGGCGCGGGGGCGGGACCTGATGGCGGGGCCGGCCACGCCGATCGGCCCGGGTTGCCGCCGGTGCCTGCGCCCCGCCTGTCCGCAACGCGCCGAACCGCCCGCCGGACGCCCGCTGCTGTTCAACGAACGCGAGCGGGGGACCGTGCCGTTCGGGTTTGCGGGCGACTGAGTTCGGAAGACCGGGCGACCGGTCAGGCCCCGGCGGCATCCAGCGCGGCGATGTCGTCCGCGGTCAGCGCGATGGTCATGGCGGCGATCAGGTCCGCCACCTGGTCCGCGCTGGTGGCGCTGGCGATCGGCGCGGCGACGCCGGGTTTGGCCATGAGCCAGGCAAGGGCAATGCGCGCCGGGTTGGCGACATGGCGGGCGGCCACCATGTCCAGCGCGCCGAGTACCGCCAGACCGCGTGCGTCGAGATATCTGGCGGCACCGGCCCCGCGCGCGCCGACCAGATCATCCGTGCGACGATATTTGCCGGTCAGGAACCCGGCGGCCAGCCCGTAATAGGGCAGCACGCCGAGCCTGCGTTCCGCCACGACGGGCAGCAGATCGGTTTCGAACTCCGCACGTTCGAGCAGATTGTAATGCGGCTGGACGACGCTGAAGGGGGTCAGGCCATGCGCGGCGGCGACGCCGGCCGCCTCCTCCAGCCGCGGACCGGTGAAGTTGGATGCGCCGATCGCGCGGACCTTGCCCACCCGGACCAGCCGGTCGAACGCGCCGAGCATATCGGCCAGCGGCACCGCCGGGTCGTCGCAATGCGCGTAATACAGGTCGATCCGGTCCGTGCCGAGCCGGGCGAGCGACGCATCGACCGCAGCGGCGACCCGCGCCGGGGCCAGACCAGTGCCGCCGTCCCCGGGCAGCATGCCGACCTTGGTCGCGATCAGCACGTCGTCGCGCCGCCCGGACGCACGCAGCCAATCACCGATCATCCGTTCGGATTCGCCGCCGGTATGGCCCGGTGCCCAGGCGGAATAGAGATCGGCGGTATCGATCATCGTGCCGCCGCCCGCGACGAACGCGTCGAGGACGGCGAAGCTGGCGGCACGATCCGCGGTCCAGCCGAATACATTGCCGCCGAGGACGAGCGGCGCGATCGTCAGGCCGCTGTTGCCGAGGGGGCTGGTCGTCGTCATGCGTACGCTCCTGTACAACCCTGCTACTGGAATGAACGAGGCGGGCGGCGCGGCCGTTCCGGCATAGGGCGCAACCCGCCGCGACGTGGGCACCGGTTCGTCGCGATATGCGTCTTGGCACTGGTTTCTAAGGAATTGTTTGCAAAGTTGGGGCAGAATGGTCGCGAAACCGGAGCATCGCGGGCGACAATCATGTGATCAGACTGTTCAAACATTATGTGCCCTATGCGGTTCTCCTGCTCGCCTTCATCGAGTTCGGGCTGCTGCTGTGCTGCGCGGAGGCAGGCTGGCAGCTGCGGATCTGGCAGCTGGGGTCCGTCGCGTTGCCGGTGCATACGCGGTTTGTGCAGCTGCTGAGCTTCGCCGTTTCGATCCAGCTGGCGATGATGGCGGTCGGCGCATACGGTCCGCAGGCGTTGCAATCGATGCGGTTCGCGGCGGCGCGGCTGCTGGTGGCCATGGCGCTGGGGCTGGCGTTCCTGGCGCTGCTGTTCTTTCTGCTGCCCTGGCTGACATTGTGGCGGTCCAACTCGGTCTATGCCGTCGGCGCGGCGTTCGTCGTGCTGATGCTGTTCCGCGCGCTGTTCGGCGGGATGATCGGCGGGCATGCGTTCAAGCGGCGGATCATGGTGCTGGGTGCCGGCCGCCGTGCCGAACGGATCCGCGACCTGGCGAAGGTGCCGGGATCCAGTTTCCTGGTGGTCGGCTATATCGGCATGACGCAGGATCCGCCGCGGATATCGTCCGCAATCCACCGCGACGCGATCGAAAGCCTGGCCGAGCATGTGGTGAACCTGAATGCCAGCGAGGTCGTGCTGGCGCTGGACGAGCGGCGCAACGCGCTGCCGCTGGCCGATCTGTTGCGGATCAAGACGACCGGCGTCCATGTCAACGAACTGTCGAGCTTTTTCGAGCGCGAGACGGGCCGCGTCGACCTGGACAGCGTCAATCCGTCCTGGCTGATCTTTTCGGACGGATTTTCGTCGGGGCAGCGCCTGTCGAAGGTGGCCAAGCGCGTCTTCGACCTGATCGCCAGCCTGATCCTGCTGATCCTGTCGGCGCCGATCGTCCTGTTGTGCGCGGCGATCGTGAAGATGGAGAGCCGCGGCCCGGCCTTCTACCGCCAGCACCGCGTCGGGCTGTACGGCGTGGAGTTTCCGATCGTGAAGCTTCGGTCGATGCGGCAGGACGCCGAAGTGGGCGGGCAGGCGGTGTGGGCGGAAAAGGACGATCCGCGGATCACGCGCGTCGGCCACATCCTGCGCAAGCTGCGGATCGACGAACTGCCGCAGGTGTGGACCGTGCTGGCCGGGCATATGAGCTTCGTCGGGCCGCGCCCCGAACGGCAGCAGTTCGTGACCGACCTGGAATCCAAGCTGCCCTTCTACGCCGAACGGCACATGATGAAGCCGGGCATCACCGGCTGGGCGCAGATCAACTATCCCTATGGGGCGAGCCTGGACGATGCGCGCCACAAGCTGGAATATGACCTTTATTATGCGAAGAACTACACGCCGTTCCTCGACCTGCTGATCCTGTTGCAGACGGTCCGCGTGCTGTTGTGGAACGACGGCGCCCGCTAAGCTGCGGTGGGGCGAGCGAGCGGAAACCGGCGGTGGCGCGGGTCACGGCCGGCTCGTCAGGCCACGACCGAGCGGTTAGGAGGACGGCCATGCGCCTGTTGATCGCCCTGTTCCTGATCCTTGCCGCGCCTGCCGCCGCGCAGGTGACGGTCCGTACCACCGCCGCGGAGGGCGCCCTGGCGATCGCCACGGCGGAGCTGAAGCGCGTCGACGCCGCGTTCGATGCGTCCGCCAGTGCCGAGGTGCAGGCGGCACTGCGCGACCGGGCCGCCGCGGTGAAGGCGCGCGCGGACGCGGCGGTGACCCAGCTGACCCCCGAGCTCGCGTTGATCGATGCGCGTATCGCGGAACTTGGCCCGCGCCCGGCGACCGCGGAAGCGGCCGACATTACCGCGCAGCGCCGGACGCTGATCGCATCGCACGCCACGGTGGACGGGGCGATCAAGCGCGGCCGGCTGTTGTCGGTGGAGGCCGCGCAGCTGGCGGACGAGATTGCGGGCGCACGCGCCGAACAATTTGGCGAACGGGTGTCGGCCCGCGTGGCATCGCCGCTGAGCCCGGCCTTGTGGGCCGCGATCTGGCGGGATCTGCCGCGCGACGGGCGGCGGGTCGTGCGCTTTGCCGACGATTCGGGCGCGGTGTTCGGCCGCGCGCTGACCGGTCGCAAGGCCTGGATGATGCTGGTCGGGCTGGTGCTGGCAGGGCTGATCGCGTTTCCGTTGCGCCTCTGGCTGCGCCGCGCGGGGCGCGCCTATGCGATCAACAGCGCACCGGGCAGCCGGGCGCGGCGGACCGGGCTGGCGCTGTGGTTCCTGCTGGTCGGTACGCTGGCCAATGCACTGGCGCTGGCGGTGCTGGTGCTGGGGTTGCGCTGGGCCGGCGCGCTGGGGCCGCGGGCGGACATGCTGGCGACCAGCCTGCAAGTCGGCGGGAGTGTCGCGGGGTTCGTCGTCGCGCTGTGCGGGTGCCTGCTGCTGCGGCGGCAGCCGTCATGGCGGCTGCTGGCGATCGGCGACACGGCGGCGCAGGCGCTGCATCCATGGGGATGGGCCGCGGGGCTGGCGCTGATGACGGACGCGGTGGTGAATGCCGGCAGCCGGATCGTCGGACTGTCCACATCCGCCCGCGTGGCGGGGGAGGGGGTGACGGCGCTCGCCTATGCCGCGCTGATCGGCGGCGTGCTGGTGACGATCGCGCGGTTGCGCGCCGCGCGGGACGACGGACGGGCGGGCGACGGGCGGGCGGGCGGCGGGACGGACGCCGAAGCGCCGCGCGGCGCGGCGATCACGCTGGTCCTGCTCGCCGCGTGGGGCGTGGTGGTGGTGGCGCTGGCGGCGATCCTGCTGGGCTATGTCCCGTTCGCGCTGTTCGTGATGCGGCAGACGCTGTGGATCGCGGTCGTGGCCGGCGCGGTGACGCTGCTGCTGGCCGGGATCGACGATATCGTGACGACCCTGCTGTCGTCGGGCAGCCGGCTGGGCCGTGCGGCGCAGGCCGGCACCGGCGTGCGCGGGCAGACGATCGACCAGCTCGGCGTCCTGCTGTCCGCGCTGCTGCGCGTCGCGCTGATCGTGCTGGCGGTGGCGGCGGTGGCGGCGGGGTTCCAGTCCGACCTGATTTCGGCGGTGGACCGGGTGCGCGATGCCGCAGCGGGCATCACCATCGGTCAGGTGACGATCGCGCCGGGTGCCATCCTGCGCTCGCTGGCCGTGCTGCTCGTCGCGCTGGCGGCGATGCGCGCGATCGGCCGGTGGCTGGAAACGCGCTACCTGCCGGCCACCGCGCTGGATGCGGGCGCGCGCAACTCGGTGGCGACGATGGTGCGCTATGCCGGCATCCTGCTGGCGGTGCTGTGGTCGCTGGCCTCGCTGGGCATCGGCATGGAACGGATCGCGCTGGTGCTGTCCGCGCTGTCGGTGGGCATCGGTTTCGGTTTGCAGGCGATCACGCAGAATTTCGTGTCGGGGCTGATCCTGCTGGCCGAACGGCCGGTCAAGATCGGCGATCTCGTCCGGATCGGCGACCAGGAAGGCGACGTTCGCAAGATCAGCGTGCGCGCGACCGAGATCCAGATCGCGGACCGGTCGACGCTGATCGTGCCTAATTCGGAACTCATCACCAAGACGATCCGCAACATGACGCTGGCCGACCCGATCGGCCGGATGCAGATCGATTTCGCGGTGCCGGTGGGGACGGATGCGAAGGCTGTGCGCGATATCCTCGCGGCGATCTATGCCGACAATGGCGACGTGCTGGCCGACCCCGCCCCGGTGATCTTCATCGACGCGCTGACCGGCGGGCAGGTGACGTTCAGGAGCTTCGCCTATGTCGCCGGCCCGCGCGCGGCATATCCGACGCGCAGCGCGGTGCTGTTCGAGATGATCGACCGGTTCGCGAAGGCAGGGATCCACTTGGAGACGCCGGCGCAGGAGGTGCGGTTGACGCGTGCAGGGAAGCCGGACCCGACAGGGTAGCTGCCCATCCGGCGTGGTCCAATATGACGGCCGTTTTGCATCGGCATTGTGCATCAGAAAATATGAGCGGCTCTCGTCACTTCGAGACGATGCAAAACTTGTGAGTTTTGCATCACGAGTAGGCAGGGTTCGATGGAAATTACCCATAGACCGGCGTAGTAATCCTCAATGTTCGTGATCGAAGATGAGTGGCACGCTGAGTGGATCGGCGAATATGCTAGCCGAGAAGAGGCCGATGCGGAGCTTCGGCGACTGGCTGATCTGCCTTGGGACGAAACGCCCAACCGATGCCCCTGTATGAGTTGGCGCACCTGTGGACGGCGCTATCACATAGTCCAGTTCGACACTTCGGGTGAGACGTGGAGAAGCCTCAACGATCAGGTGCTTCTTGAGGTATCATCAAAGGCAACGTCGTGGCTCTCCGCCTCGACCGCAGGGAGCTAGACTGAAGGTTTACAATTGGTGATTCCGCCGGTCTAATCAGCCCACGAGTTGATGCAAAATTTTTAAGTTTTGCATCACAAGCGGACGAGCGACGTCGCGTCAAACCTCGGTTCATCAGTTTCGGCGGGAGAGGCCCCGTCGGTAAGGCCAAGCGAACAATTTCTATTTCGGGCATAACCCGGTCACCGGCCGGGCGATGCGCTTGCCCTTGGTGCGGCCGGTCAGATGGAACCGGTGGCAACGATCGCAGCGGTAGGGGCGGAGCGGGAAGGGCGCGGCAGTGGCGGCCGCCTGCGCGTCCTGTTGGGTCGCGAAGCCGCGTTTGCGCGCGCAGACGCTGGCCCGGGTGCGGATCGAAGTGGCCTCCGCCTCACGCCACCCGGGCGACGCTCATTTCGTCCGGGTCGCGCAGGACGTAGCCGCGGCCCCAGACGGTTTCGATGTAGTTTTCGCCGCCGCAGGCCAGGCTGAGCTTCTTGCGCAGCTTGCAGATGAAGACGTCGATGATCTTCAGTTCGGGTTCGTCCATGCCGCCATAGAGGTGGTTGAGGAACATTTCCTTGGTCAGCGTCGTGCTCTTGCGCAGCGAGAGCAGTTCCAGCATCGCATATTCCTTGCCGGTCAGGTGGACGCGGCTGCCGTCGACCTCGACCGTCTTGGCGTCCAGATTGACCGCCAGCTTGCCGGTGCGAATCACGGACTGGCTGTGGCCCTTGGACCGGCGGACCACGGCGTGGATGCGCGCGATCAGTTCCTCGCGGTGGAACGGCTTGGTGATGTAGTCGTCGGCCCCGAAGCCGAGTGCGCGGACCTTGGAGTCCATTTCGCCGATGCCGGACAGGATCATGACGGGCGTCTGCACCTTTGCGACGCGCAGCTTCTTCAGCACGTCATAGCCGTGCATGTCGGGCAGGTTCAGGTCGAGGCAGATGATGTCGTAATCGTACAGCTTGCCGAGATCGAGGCCTTCCTCGCCGAGATCGGTGGCGTAGACGTTGAAGCCTTCGCTGTGCAGCATCAGTTCGATCGCCTTGGCGGTCGTCGGCTCGTCTTCGATCAACAGCACGCGCATGGTGAGGCCCCTGTCTGCTCGCCGATGCCTTCCGGGCTGCGGCGTCATCTCGTTTATTAACCATCGGACGAATGAAGGCAAAAGGTTAACAGCGATTTAATTGGCCGGGCCGGAGCCAGGCGGGCACGATATATTGTAAGGATCGATCGGGATCGGGCCGATTTACGGGCGATGAAAGCATGATCCGGAACCGGTGCATTGCCGACGTTTCCGTTTTCAACGTCGCCCAAGCGCTTCATGATCGCCCCGACGATTCGAAGAAGGAACATGCGATGGCGAAAGTCCTGGTGCTCTATTATTCCGCATACGGCCATATCGAGACGATGGCGGAAGCGATTGCCGAGGGTGCGCGCGCCGCGGGGGCGACCGCCGACGTGAAGCGCGTGCCCGAACTGGTGCCCGAAGACGTCGCACGCAGCAGCCATTACAAGCTGGACCAGGCCGCGCCGATCGCGACGGTCGACGAGCTGGAAAGCTATGACGCGATCATCGTCGGTACGGGCACGCGCTATGGCCGGATGACGTCGCAAATGGCCAATTTCTGGGATCAGACCGGCGGGCTGTGGGCGCGTGGCGCACTGAACGGGAAGGTCGGGGCCGCGTTCACGAGCACGGCCAGCCAGCATGGCGGGCAGGAGACGACGCTGTTTTCGATCATCACCAACCTGCTGCACATGGGCATGACGATCGTCGGGCTGGATTACGGGTTCCAGGGGCAGCTGGGGCATGAAAAGGTCGTCGGCGGCGCCCCTTACGGCGCGACCACGATTGCGGGCGGCGACGGCAGCCGTGCGGTCGGCCAGGAAGAGCTGGACGGCGGGCGTTACCTGGGCAAGCGCGTGGCGGAAACCGCGGCCAAGCTCTTCGGGTGATATGACGGGCGGGGGCCGAGGTTCCTGCCATCTTCTGCTTCGTCATCCCGGCTTTCGCCGGGATGACGGTCCAAGGTAGCGGCCGCCACGATCGGGCAGTCCGGTTGCGCGGCGTGGCGAAGGCGACCATAGGCGCGCGATGCTTTCAGACAACGTCCTGTTCATCGATGCCGAAGCGATCGTGGTCGACAAGCCTTCGGGCCTGCCGGTCGACGAGCCGCGCGACGGCGTCACGTCGGTCGCGAACCATCTCGAAAGCCTGCGGTTCACGTTCCTGCGGTGGCCGACGATCGTCCACCGGCTGGACCGCGACACGTCGGGATGCCTGTTGCTGGCGCGGACGCCGCGGGCGCACAAGCAGTTCCAGATCGCGTTCGAGGCCGGGACGGTCGAGAAGCGCTATCTGGCGGTGGTCGAGGGGGTTCCGGACGCGGAAGCGGGCGAGATCGCGCTGCCGCTGGCGAAGGTTTCGACCGCGGAGGCCGGCTGGCGGATGGTGGTCGACGAACGGCGCGGCAAGGGCAAGGCAGCGGTCACCGGATGGCAGCGGATCGCGACGCGCGACGGGCGGTCGCTGATCCTGTTCACGCCGAAGACCGGCCGGACGCACCAGTTGCGCGTGCATGCCGCGACCGGCCTCGGCCTGCCGATCGTGGGGGACCCGGTCTATGGCCGGCATGGTCAGCACGGCCCGCGGATGATGCTGCACGCCTGGACCATCCGGGTGCCGCGGGGCACGAAACCGGCGGTGTCCGCGGTCTCGCCGCTGCCCAAGGCATTCGCCGGCTGGGACGCGCCGCTGTTGGACGCTGCGCCGGGTGGCGCAGGCTAGGCTCTGCCTGCATCGGCGGAAGGCGCTGACACTGGTCCGTCATCCCGGCGTCCGTAAGGATGACGGCGTTGGCGAGCCGATGTAGACTGCACGCGCCCGCCCCGATATCGCGTCGCCATGGTCACCGTTCCCATCACCCGTTCGATCGCGATCGACAGCGACGAGATGGTGGAGTCGTTCACCCGGTCGTCCGGGCCGGGCGGGCAGCATGTCAACACGACCGACAGCGCGGTGATGCTGCGGTTCGACCTCGCCAATTCACCCAGCCTGCCCGAAGCAGTGAAGCACCGGCTTGCCGTACTGGCGGGATCGCGGCTGACGCGGGAGGGCGTCGTCGTGCTGCGCAGCGAAGGGTCGCGGTCGCAGTTGCTCAACCGGCAGGAAGTGCGTGACCGGCTGGTCGAGATGATCCGGGAGGCGACGGTCGTTCCCAAGAAGCGCAAGCCGACCCGGCCGACAAAGGGATCGCAGACGCGGCGGATGGAGGGCAAGGCGATCCGCGGCGCCGTGAAGCGCGACCGCGGCCGGCCGTCCCACGACTAGCATCAGGAAGGACGACACGATGTTCATGTTCGATATCGCCGGCGGCGGCGACAAGGCGGCGCTGTACCGCGATCTGGGGCGCGCCCTGGACGCGCTGACGGCGGACGAACCGGATGCGATCGCCAACATGGCCAATGCAGCGGCACTGTTGTGGGAATATCTGCCCGAGCTGAACTGGGCGGGATTCTACCGCGTGGACCCGCGCCGCGCGGACGAACTGGTGCTGGGTCCGTTCCAAGGCAAGGCCGCGTGCATCCGCATCGCGTTCGGCAAAGGCGTATGCGGGGCGGCGGCGGTGACCGGCACGACGCAGCGGATCGCCGACGTGCATGCCTTTCCCGGCCACATCGCCTGCGACGCGGCGTCCGCGTCGGAACTGGTGGTGCCGATCATGGTCGCCGGCCGGCTGTTCGGCGTGCTCGACCTAGACAGTCCGGTCCCCGGTCGGTTCGACGCGGCGGACCAGGCCGGATGCGAGGCGCTGGTCGCGATGCTGGGGCCACGGATCGCGGGCTGACGCTGCCCCGAATCGGGACGTCGCGGTAACTGGAGCTTGATCGGCCGGAGTGTTACGAAACCCTTAAGCATCGCGTCCGTTACGGACCGCGATCAATGGGCAGCGGCAGGGAAACGCAGACATGGCAGACATCGCGACGGACGTCGGGAAACGGATCGGGACGATTGGTCTGGCGGCGCTGTTTCTGGCGGTGCCGGCGATGGCCGCCGCGGCAGGTGTTCCGGCGACGGGCGGCTGGACCGAACAGGGGTGGACCGGTCCGGAGGATGGCCCCGACATGCGCCGCAAGACGGTCGACCGTCGCGACGACGATGTGTCGCGTGAGATGCCGCGCCCGGCGATGCGCGACGATCACCGGTTCCGGTCGATCGATCCCGCCGCGACGCAGTTCAGCCGCGCGCCGCAGTTCAACGGATCCTATGTCCGGCCGTATCGCGGCGGGATGGTGCCGTCCTATTTCGCGACGCCGGCGTTCCGCGTCCGCGATTTCGCCAACTGGGGGCTGACGCCACCGGGCGCGGGCCGCAACTGGGTCCGCTACTATGATGACGCGGTGCTGATCGGTGCGGACGGCCGCGTCGCCGACGTGCGTTACGATATCGACTGGAACCGGACCGGACGGATGGCAATGCGCGAACCGGACCATGGCATGCCGCGCGGTGGACCGCGCGGGGCGATGGTCGAGCGGGCCTATGACGATGGTTATGACGACGGGTACGACGATGGCCTGGACCGCGCGGACGACGCGGTAACCTATGGCGGGCAGTGGCAGGGCGGGCGTGCGATCACGCAGGGCGGTTATTATGCGCCCGGAACGGTGGTCGTCACGACGACGCCGGGGACGATCACCACGACGACAACGGTAACCGAGGATGTCGTTACCAGCGGGGGGACGCGCCGTTCGTGGCGATCGGTGCCGGTCCGGCGCAAGAGCTGGGCGGCTCCCTCAGCGCGCTGGAGCCGCTGAGGACGGATTGAGGGGCTGATCCATTTGGTTCGAGCCTGTCGAGAACCCTGCGCGGACATGTGGTCTTGTGCGAGTATCCGTACCCACGTGGTCCCGGACTTGATCCGGAATCCAGGGTTTCAGGCGACAGCGCGTGTGGCTCCGGATCCCCGATCAAGTCCGGGATAACGGACGTGGCATCCAGTGGCGATGCCTCACGCGTAGGCCGTTCCGGCCTGGTTGGGGCAGGCGGCCGGCCGACAGGGTCCTAGCTCAGCAAGTCTATCGCGGCCTCGTCAAGCGATCCGGGAACGATCATCAGCGGGCAGCTGAGCGTGCCCGCGTCAGCGCCGGCGAAATGGGTGACCAGCGTACCGGGGCCGGGGCCGACCGCGGCGCCGAGGACAAGTGCCGCGATCGGCGGTTCGTGGCGCAACCGTTCGCGCACGCAGGCGACCGGTTCGCCCTGCACCACGATGACCGCGGGACGCAGGCCGGTTTCCTCGATGAGTTCGCCGGCGACCTGCGCGATCAGCGCGTCGATGCGGGTTCGGGCTTCTTCCTCCATCGCGGACTGGACCGCGCCCCACTGGACGAAGTCGGGCGGGGCGATCGGGGCGAGTATCTCGATTCCGCCACCCGTCTTGGCCGCGCGCCGCGCCGCGAAGCGCAGCGCGACCCGCGCCTCGTCGCTTTCGTCGATCACCACCAGATAGGTCCGCATCGCTTTTCCCCGTCGTTCCGCCGAGTCGTGCGCGATCGCGCGCCGCTTCGCAAGGCCGGCAGCCGGCTCGGGTCTTGACCGGTGCCCCCCCGATAGCGGATGGACGGGGCCACAGTCTGCCCCAAGAGGTTCTCCGGATGCCGATCGAGCTGAAAATGCCTGCACTGTCCCCCACCATGGAGGAGGGCACGCTGGCCAAATGGCTGGTAAAGGAAGGCGATACCGTCGCGTCGGGCGACCTGCTGGCCGAAATCGAAACCGACAAGGCGACGATGGAGTTCGAGGCGGTCGACGAAGGCGTGATCGTCAAGCTGCTGGTGGCCGAAGGGGCCGACGGCGTGAAGGTCGGCACGGTCATCGCGATCATCGCCGAAGAGGGCGAGGATGCGTCCGCCGCGGCGGCACCCGCGTCGGCGACGGAATCGCCTGCCGCGGCGCCCGAGCCGATCGCGGCCGCATCGGCCGCATCGCCACCGGTGGCCGAGAAGGGCTATGGCGCGAATCCGGAGACCGACACGCCGCCGGCGACGAAGGAAGAGATTGGCGGCGCGCAGCCGGCGTCGGGCGGCGACCGGATCAAGGCCAGCCCGCTGGCCCGCCGGCTGGCCGATGCCGCGGGCGTCGACCTGGCGTCGCTCACCGGATCGGGGCCGAAGGGCCGCATCGTCAAGGCCGACGTCGAAGCCGGCCCGAAGGCGAAGCCTGCGGCCGCGGCGACGCCGGCACCCAAGGCGGAAGAGGCCAAGCCTGCGCCGGTTGCAGCCGCGCCGGCGCCGGCATCCGCCCCGGCGGGCGTGCCGTCCGAAACGATCAAGCTGTCCAACATGCGCAAGACGATCGCGCGCCGGCTGGCCGAGTCGAAGCAGACCGTGCCGCATTTCTACCTAACGGTGGATTGCAACCTGGATGCGTTGCTCAAGCTGCGCGGCGAGCTGAATGCCGGGCTGGAAAGCCGGGGGATCAAGCTGTCGGTCAACGACCTGCTCATCAAGGCGCTGGGTGTTGCGCTGACTGAAGTGCCGGATGCCAATGTGCAGTTTGCCGGCGATACGTTGATCAAGTTCGGCCGTGCCGACGTGTCGATGGCGGTCGCGATCCCCGGCGGATTGATTACCCCGGTCATCACCGACGTGGCGAACAAGCCGCTGTCGAAGATCGCGAGCGAAGCCAAGGACATGGCGGCGCGCGCCCGCGACGGGAAGCTGGCACCGGAGGAGTATCAGGGCGGCACCGCGTCGATCTCCAATCTGGGCATGTTCGGAATCAAGCAGTTCGATGCAGTCATCAATCCGCCGCAGGCGATGATCCTGGCGGTCGGCGCGGGCGAGCTGCGCCCTTATGTCGTCGGCAAGGAACTGGTCGTCGCGACCGTCATGACCGCGACCGGCAGCTTCGATCACCGTGCGATCGACGGCGCGGTCGGCGCGCAGCTGATGGCGGCGTTCAAGCGGCTTGTGGAACGGCCGATCGGCATGCTGGCCTGATCCTGTCCGCATGTTCGCGTCGTCCCGGCCTGCGCCGGGACGACGACTCCAGGCGGGGCAGGTGCCTGCGGTTCACGGGGATCGCCGAACCTGTGACAGAATGCCGCAGCACGGCATTTCGGCGTTATTCGTCTTTAATCGCGGCACGTTCGTCGCTATCTGGGAATCAGACACAAGGACGCATGCCCGATGGCCGAATTCGCGCTACCCACGAACAGCAAGATCCGATCGAAGGGGAAGGTGCACAAGGCGGCACCCGATGCGACGGCGGTCAAACAGTTCAAGGTGTATCGTTACGACCCGGAAACGGGCGAAAACCCACGTTACGACACCTTCGAGGTCGATACCGCGACGTGCGGTCCGATGGTGCTCGACGCGCTCATCAAGATGAAGAGCGAGCAGGATCCGACGCTGACGTTCCGGCGCTCGTGTCGCGAAGGAATTTGCGGATCCTGTTCGATGAACATCGACGGTACGAACACGCTGGCCTGTACCAAGGCGATAGAGGACGTAAAGGGCGAGGTGAAGATCACGCCGTTGCCGCACATGGACGTGATCAAGGACCTGGTGCCGGACTTCACGCATTTCTACGCGCAGTACAGTTCGATCAAGCCCTGGTTGCAGACGGTTACGCCGCCGCCATCGGGCAAGGAGCGGTTCCAGTCGCCCGAGGATCGCGCGAAGCTGGATGGTCTCTACGAGTGCATCCTGTGTGCCTGCTGCTCCTCGTCCTGCCCGTCCTATTGGTGGAACAGCGACAAGTTCCTGGGGCCGGCGATCCTGTTGCAGGCCTATCGCTGGCTTGCCGACAGCCGCGACGAGATGACCGGCGAGCGGCTCGACGAGCTTGAGGATCCTTTCCGGCTCTATCGCTGCCACACCATCATGAACTGCGCGAATGTGTGCCCGAAGGGGCTGAATCCGGCCAAGGCTATTGCCGAGGTCAAGAAGATGGTCGTCGAGCGGCAGATTTGAGCATCTCGACGGTGGCCGGTGACGGTGTCGGCGAGAATGCCGGCATCGTCGAACGGCTGGCGCTGGACGAGGTCGTTGACGTCGACGGATTTCGCGCTTTCCTGCCGGTTGCGGCCGGGCGGTTCCTCGACAGTTTCGGCACGATCCGTGTCCGGGCCGAGGGAGGCAGCGTACGCTGCCGCGTCGAGACGGGGCGCGCACAGTCGAACGTATCCGACAACGTCCATGGCGGCTTCATTCTGGGCTATGTCGATCAGGTGATGTTCTGTGCCCTGCTGGCGCAGGACCGGTTGCCGCGTGGCGGCGCCGTGACGTTGCGGGCGGGGATGGACTTCATCGGTGCGGCCAAGGCTGGCCTGCCGATCGATGCGGTGGTCGAGATCATTGGCGAGACCGGGCGGATGATCTTCCTGCGCGGGTTGATCGAGCAGGCCGGCGTCACGATCGGGTCGTTCGAGGGCACGCTGCGCAAGGTGAAATGGGCCGGCGCGACATGAGTCGGGTGGCCGCGCGCTATGCGGCATTGCTGGCCGGCGGCGAGCTGAAGCCCGATCCGGACCAGGCCGGTACGGTCGCGCGACTCGATGCGCTGGCGACGGCGCTTGAGACGGCGTCGGCCCCGCGTGGCGGTCTGTTCAGCAGGCTGTTCGGCGGTGCACGGGCGCCTGCGCCACGCGGTCTATATATGTGGGGCGGCGTCGGGCGCGGCAAATCGATGCTGATGGACCTGTTCTTCGATTGCGTGGACGTGGCGCCGAAGCGCCGGGTGCATTTTCACGAGTTCATGCTGGAGGTGCACGATCGGTTGCGGGTCGAGCGCGCGAGCGAGAAGGGCGACCCGATCGCGCCCGTGGTCGACGATCTGGTCGCGCAGGCGCGGTTGCTGTGCTTCGACGAGATGGTGGTGAACAACATGGCGGACGCGGCGATCCTGTCGCGGCTGTTCACCGGCCTGATCGAGCGCGGCGTGACCGTGGTCACCACGTCCAATCGCCCGCCGGCCGATCTCTACAAGGACGGGCTGAACCGTCAGCTGTTCCTGCCGTTCATCGCGTTGATCGAGGGGCGGCTGGACGTGCTGCCGCTGAACGGTGCGACCGATTATCGTCTGGAACGGCTCGGCGGGTTCCCGACCTGGTACGTGCCCAACGGCGCGGCGGCGACCGAGGCGCTGAGCCGGGCCTTTTTCCGGCTGACCGATTTTCCGGTCGAGGACCGCGCCAACGTGCCGTCCGAACAGATCGCGGTGCCGGGCGGGCGGACGTTGCGCGTGCCGAAGTCGATCAAGGGCGTCGGGGTGTTCGCCTTCTCCAAGCTGTGCGGCGATGCGCGCGGCGTGGCGGACTATCTGGCGATCGCGCGGCGGTTCCATACCGTTATCCTGGTAGGCGTGCCCGTACTGGGGCCGGAGAAGCGCAACGAGGCGGCACGGTTCAAACTGCTGATCGATGCGCTGTACGAATATCGCGTGAAGCTGCTCGCCGCGGCGGACGCGGCCCCCGTCGCGCTCTATCCGGCCGGCGACGGAGCGTTCGAATTCGAGCGGACCGTGTCGCGGCTGATGGAGATGCAGTCGGCCGAATATCTGGCCGCCGGCCACGGCACCGACTGACGGGATCGTCCGCCCCGCGTCGTCCGAAGCGGCCCGCCACTGTGTTACAGACCATGTCCGGGGCGCTTTTCTGAACGTCCACGGTTGCCCCGATGCTGCCATGCAGCTAAGCGACGCGGCGACGATTGGTGGCCGCGGCCTTGGGGCACGCGACTTCCGCTATCGGAATCTTGGACGGTCGAGGACATTCTCCACATGGCTCGTAAGAAGATCGCGCTGATCGGCGCTGGCAACATCGGCGGCACGCTCGCGCATCTCGCGGCGCTGAAGGGGCTGGGCGATATCGTCCTGTTCGACGTGGCCGAGGGTGTGCCGCAGGGCAAGGCGCTCGACCTGTCGCAGTGCAGCCCGGTCGAGGGTTTCGACGCCACGATCACCGGATCGAACGACTATGCCGACATTGCGGGCGCGGACGTCATCATCGTGACGGCCGGCGTGGCGCGCAAGCCGGGGATGAGCCGCGACGACCTGCTCGGTATCAACCTGAAGGTCATGAAGGCCGTTGGCGAGGGCATCAAGGCCAACGCGCCGGACGCGTTCGTGATCTGCATCACCAACCCGCTCGATGCGATGGTATGGGCGCTGCGCGAATTCTCGGGCCTGCCGCATCACATGGTGGTCGGCATGGCAGGCGTGCTCGACAGCTCGCGATTCAGCCATTTCCTGGCGGACGAATTCAAGGTTTCGGTCAAGGACGTGACGAGCTTCGTGCTGGGCGGCCATGGCGACACGATGGTCCCGGTCATCAGCTACTCGACCGTGTCGGGCATCCCGATCCCCGATCTTATCGCGATGGGTATGTCCACGCAGGAGAAGATCGACGCGATCGTCCAGCGCACCCGTTCGGGCGGGGGCGAGATCGTGGCGTTGCTCAAGACGGGCTCGGCCTATTATGCGCCGGCGACGAGCGGGATCGCGATGGCGGAAGCGTATCTGTACGACCAGAAGCGCGTCCTGCCCGCGGCGGCCTATGTCGACGGTCAGTACGGGTTGAACGACCTGTATGTCGGCGTGCCGGTGGTGATCGGTGCGGGCGGCGTCGAGAAGATCGTCGAGATCAAGCTGGACGAGGAGGCGAAGGCCAATCTCGCAGTGTCGGTCGACGCGGTGAAGGAGTTGCTGGTGGCGTGCCGCGGGATCGATGGGACTCTGGCCTAAGCCGATTTTGCACGGTGACGCGGTTGCGTACCCCCGCGTAGGCGGGGGTCCAGTTCCGCGCTCCGGTCTGGACCCCCGCCTACGCGGGGGTACGCCAAGGTTCGAAGCGTGTTTATGGATAAAACGGGTTTCGTGTACATCATGGCGCGCGCGCGGAACGGCACGCTTTATATTGGTGTCACCAGCCAGTTGATTTAGCGCATCTGGCAGCACCGCGAGGGCATCGTAGAAGGGTTCACGCGGAAGTACGGTTGCAGGACGCTCGTATGGTATAGGGATTGCGGCTCGATCGACGCCGCCCGGACCATCGAGTTGCAGATGAAGAAATGGCGTAGGGGTTGGAAGCTTCGGGCGATTGAAGCGCTCAACCCGGAGTGGGAAGATCTCTTTCCGACGCTGACATGAATTTGGCCCGCGCAGTGCGGGGGCGGCATAAAAGGACGGCAGGACACCCATGAGCATCCTCGTCAACAAGAATACCCGGGTCATCACCCAGGGCATGACCGGCAACACCGGCACGTTCCATACGGAGCAGGCGCTGGCGTACGGCACGCAGATGGTCGGCGGCGTCACGCCGGGCAAGGGCGGCACGACCCATATCGGTCTGCCGATCTTCGACTCGGTGGCCGAGGCCGTCCAGAAGACGCAGGCCGATGCGACGGTGGTCTATGTGCCGCCGCCCTTCGCCGCGGACTCCATCCTAGAGGCGATCGACGCCAAGGTGCCGCTGATCGTGTGCATCACCGAGGGCATTCCGGTGCTTGACATGGTCCGCGTGAAGCGTGCGCTGCAGGGTTCGTCGTCGCGGCTGATCGGGCCGAACTGCCCGGGCGTGCTGACGCCGAACGAATGCAAGATCGGCATCATGCCGGGTTCGATCTTCTCGAAGGGATCGGTCGGGGTCGTGTCGCGGTCCGGCACGCTGACCTACGAGGCGGTGTTCCAGACGACGAACGAGGGCCTGGGCCAGTCGACCGCGGTCGGCATCGGCGGCGATCCGGTCAACGGCACGAACTTCATCGACGTGCTCGAGCTGTTCCTGGCGGACGACGAGACCAAGTCGATCATCATGATCGGCGAGATCGGTGGTTCCGCGGAAGAGGAAGCCGCCCAGTTCCTGATGGACGAGGCCAAGCGTGGCCGCAGCAAGCCGATGGCCGGCTTCATCGCCGGGCGCAGCGCGCCTCCCGGTCGTCGCATGGGCCACGCCGGTGCGATCGTGAGCGGCGGCAAGGGTGGCGCGGAAGACAAGATCGCAGCCATGGAAGCGGCCGGTATCCGCGTTGCGGCAAGTCCGTCGGAACTGGGTACGACGTTGTCCGCTTTGCTGAAAGGCTGATGAAAGGCTGAAGTCGTAAGGCACGGTCCCCATATCGGACCATGCCGCCGGTTGGCCGGCACGCAGATTGGGAAGACCCGAAGTGGGAAATGATGCCGTGGATGTAGCCGAAGTGGAGGGCGTGAGCCCGTCTTTCGTGGAGGCGCTGTACCGCCGCTATCAAGAGGCGCCGGAGGCGGTCGAGCCGAGCTGGCGGACCTATTTCGCCGGATTGGGCGAAACCATTTCGGGACCGAGCTGGGCCCGCAAGAACTGGCCCCCGACCGACACCGACGCGCTGACCGCCGGCCTCGATCCGACGCAGATGCAGCCGGCACCGAAGCCCGCAAAGGGTGGCAAGCCGGCCCCGGTCGCCGCGCCTCCCGCGCCTGCATCGGGCGGCATTTCGGATGCGGACCTGAAGCAGGCGCTGACCGACTCGATCCGCGCGATGATGCTGATCCGCACCTACCGGGTGCGTGGCCATCTGGCGGCGGAACTCGATCCACTGGGCCTGGCGCGGCGCGATCTGCCGGCCGATCTCGGTCCGGAATTTCATGGGTTTTCCGAAGGCGATCTCGATCGTCCGGTTCACCTCGGCGGATCGCTGGGACTGGAACGCGCGACGGTGCGCGAACTGGTCGAGATCCTGCGGCGCAATTATTGCGGGCATGTCGGCCTGGAATATATGCACATCGGCGACATCGAGGAGCGCCGGTTCCTGCAGGAGCGGATGGAGGGGCGCGACAAGGCGATCACGTTCAGCCCCGAAGGCAAGAAGGCCATCCTGGCGAAGGTCATCGAGGCCGAACAATGGGAGAAGTTCCTCGGCCGGAAATATGTCGGCACGAAGCGGTTCGGGCTGGACGGGGGCGAGTCGATGATCCCGGCGCTGGAAAACGTCATCAAATATGGCGGCGCGGTGGGCGTTACCGAGATCGTGATCGGCATGGCGCATCGCGGCCGGCTGAACGTCCTGGCCAACGTCATGCAGAAGCCGTATCGCGCGATCTTCTCGGAATTTGCGGGGGGTTCCGCCAATCCGGAAGATGTCGGCGGGTCGGGCGACGTCAAATATCACCTTGGCACGTCGACGGACCGTGAGTTTGACGGCAATCGCGTCCACCTGTCGCTGGCGCCCAACCCGTCGCATCTGGAGGCGGTCGACCCGGTCGTACTGGGCAAGGCGCGCGCCAAGCAGACCGAAATCGACGATACCGAGCGTTCCAAGGTCCTGCCGGTCCTGCTGCACGGCGATGCCGCGTTTGCGGGTCAGGGCATCATCATGGAATGCTTCGGCTTTTCCGGGCTGGTCGGCTATTCGACCGGCGGCACGTTGCACTTCGTCATCAACAACCAGGTCGGGTTCACGACCAGCCCGCAATTCGCGCGGTCGTCGCCCTATCCCTCCGACATCGCCAAGATGGTGCAGGCCCCGATCCTCCACGTGAACGGCGACGACCCGGAAGCGGTCGCGTTCGCAACGCGGATCGCCACCGAGTTCCGCCACCAGTTCAAGCGCGACGTCGTGGTCGACATGTGGTGCTATCGCCGCTTCGGGCACAATGAGGGCGACGAGCCGGGCTTCACGCAACCGCTGATGTACGATGCGATCCGCTCGCATCCGCCGGTGTCGTCCGTCTATGCGGCGCGCCTGAAGGCCGAAGGCGTGATCGACGACGCCTGGGTCGACAGCGCGGCGTCCGATTTCGTCGCGACGCTGGAAGCCGATTTCGAGGCGGCCAAGGGCTACAAGGTCAACAAGGCCGACTGGTTCGAAGGCGTATGGAGCGGCTTTGCCGCGCCGCGCGAGAAGATCACCGAGCGGCGCGCGGCTGCAACGGGCATTGCGCAGGACCGCGTCGATGCACTGGCGCAGGTGCTGACCACGCCGCCGGCCGACCTGACGATCCACAAGACGCTGGCGCGCATCCTGGACGCGAAGAAGCAGATGTTCGCCAGCGGCGAAGGCATCGACTGGGCGACGGCGGAGGCGCTGGCGTTCGGGTCGCTGTTGCAGGACGATTACGGCGTCCGCCTGTCGGGTCAGGATGTCGGGCGCGGCACGTTCAGCCAGCGTCACGCCGTCTGGGTCGACCAGAAGGACGCGCACAAGTATATTCCGCTGTCGACGATGAACCGCAAGTTCCAGGTGCTGGACAGTCCATTGTCCGAATTCGGCGTGCTGGGATTCGAATATGGCTATGCCGGCCAGGCGCCCAACACGCTGGTACTGTGGGAAGCGCAGTTCGGCGATTTCGCGAACGGTGCGCAGGTCATCATCGACCAGTTCATCGCGGCGGGCGAGGCAAAGTGGCTGCGTGCCAACGGCCTCGTGATGCTGCTGCCGCATGGTTATGAGGGGCAGGGGCCGGAGCATTCGTCCGCACGGATGGAGCGCTACCTGCAACTGTGCGCCGAGGATAATCTGCAGGTCGCGAACTGCACGACGCCGGCGAACTATTTCCACATCCTGCGCCGGCAGATGCTGCGGAATTTCCGCAAGCCGCTCATCATGATGACGCCGAAGTCGCTGTTGCGGCACAAGTCGGCGGTCTCGAGCATCGCGGACTTTACGGGCGACAGCCATTTCCGGCGGATCCTGTCCGATCCGAACGCACCGGCCGATCAGGACGTGCGCCGGCTGGTTCTGTGTTCGGGCAAGGTGTTCTACGACCTGGCGGACGCGCGCGATGCGAGCGGGGACAAGACCACGACGATCGTGCGGGTGGAGCAGGTCTATCCGTTCCCGTCCGACGCGCTGGTCAAGCGGCTGGCACGCATGCCCAACCTCGAAACCGTCGTCTGGGCGCAGGAGGAACCGAAGAACAACGGATCGTGGTTCTTCGTCGAGGACCTGATCGAGCAGTCATTGAAGGATGCGGGCAAGCCGATCCGTCCGATCTATGCCGGCCGCAAGGCGTCGGCGGCCACCGCGACGGGTCTCGCCCGCAACCATGCCAAGCAGCAGCAGGCGCTGGTGGCCGAGGCGCTTGGCGAACCGCAGGGCGAGGTGGCCGACGCGATCGGTGCCGGCGTCCAGTCCAAGCAGCAGGCGGGCTGAGCGGCCCCGCGACCTCATCGGAATATAAGGAAGACGACATGGCGACCGAAGTAACCGTACCCACGCTGGGCGAGTCGATCACCGAAGCGACGCTGGGACAGTGGCTGAAGAAGCCGGGCGAAGCGGTGAAGGCCGACGAGCCGATCGCCAGCCTGGAGACCGACAAGGTCGCGGTCGACGTGCCGTCGCCGGTGGACGGCGTGATGGGCGAGCAGGCGGTGGCCGAGGGCGATACCGTGCTGGTCGGCGCGGTGATCGCGCTGATCGAGGCGGGGTCGGCATCGACATCCGCCACGCCAGCGGCCGAGAACAAGACCGCGGTGGCGCAGGCCGAGAAGGCTGCTCCGCCGGAGCCGGGTGCGGCGCCGACGACAAGCGCTGGCACCAACGATGCGCTGTCGCCGTCGGCGCGTCGTGCGGTGCAGGAAACCGGGATCGATCCGTCCACGGTCGATGGTTCGGGTCGCGATGGTCGCGTGACCAAGATGGACGTGCAGGCAGCCGCCGCGAAGCCCGCGCCGTCGATCTCCACGCCGGCCCCCGTCGCCGCAGCGCCTGCTTCGACGGCGAACGGCCGCAACGAGGAGCGGGTTCGCATGACCCGCCTGCGCCAGACGGTGGCCCGCCGTCTGAAGGAGGCGCAGAACACCGCTGCGATGCTGACGACGTTCAACGACGTCGACATGACCAACGTCATGGCGGCGCGTGCCAAGTATAAGGATCTGTTCGAGAAGAAGCATGACGTCCGGCTGGGCTTCATGGGTTTCTTCGTGAAGGCGGCGGTTCAGGCGCTGCGTGACGTGCCGTCGGTCAACGCGTCGATCGAAGGCGACGAGATCGTGTACCGCGACTATGTCGACGTGTCGGTCGCGGTGTCGGCGCCCAACGGTCTGGTCGTGCCGGTCATTCGCGACGCGCAGACATTGTCCGTCGCCGGGATCGAGAAGACAATCGGTGATTTCGGCAAGCGTGCCAAGGACGGCACGTTGAAGATGGACGAGATGAAGGGCGGCACCTTCACCATTTCCAACGGCGGTGTGTTCGGATCGCTGATGTCGACGCCGATCATCAACCCGCCGCAGTCCGCGGTGCTGGGGCTGCACCGCATCGATCAGCGCCCGGTGGTGCTGGATGGGCAGATCGTCGCGCGGCCAATGATGTACCTGGCGCTGAGCTACGATCACCGCCTGATCGACGGACGCGAGGCGGTTACCTTCCTGGTCGCGATCAAGAATGCGATCGAAGATCCGACGCGTCTGCTGATCGACCTGTAGGGTCACAGTCCGGGGACGTTGGACTTTGGTTCGGCGTCCCCATCTAGCATGAAGAGAGCCAGCCGCCCTGAGCACCGATCGAGATGGCGTCGCGGCAGAACCGAACCGCTTGAAAGGCGAGCTTACCCATGGCTGATTATGATTTTGACGTTCTGGTCATTGGTGCCGGTCCCGGCGGCTATGTCGCGGCCATCCGCGCGGCGCAGCTGGGGTTGAAGACCGCCTGCGTCGAAAGCCGCGAGACGCTGGGCGGGACCTGCCTGAACGTCGGTTGCATCCCGTCCAAGGCGATGCTGCACGCCTCCGAACTGTTCCAGGAGGCATCGTCCGGCGCGCTGGCCAAGTTCGGCGTGAACATCACCGGTGCCTCGCTTGATCTCGACCAGATGCACGCCGAGAAGTCGAAGGCGGTCAAGGAATTGACCGGCGGGATCGAGGGGCTGTTCCGCAAGAACAAGGTCGAATGGCTGAAGGGCCGCGCGGCTTTCACGGCGGTCGATACGGTCGATATCGCCGGGCGCAGTGTGCGCGCGAAGAACATCGTGATCGCGACCGGATCGTCGGTCACGCCATTGCCGGGTGTCGAGGTGGATCAGAAGATCGTGGTCGATTCGACGGGTGCGCTGGCGTTGCCGACGGTGCCGAAGCATCTGGTGGTGATCGGCGGCGGCGTGATCGGGCTGGAACTGGGTTCCGTCTGGAAGCGGCTGGGTGCCGAGGTGACGGTCGTCGAATATCTCGATCAGATCCTGCCCGGCATGGACGGTGAAGTCCGCAAGGAAGCGACCAAACTGTTCAAGAAGCAGGGATTTGCGCTGCGCACGTCGACCAAGGTGACCGGCGTCGCGGTGCATGGTGAAGGTGCCACGCTGACGGTCGAGCCGGCGGCGGGTGGCGCCGCCGAGACGATCGAGGCGGACGTCGTGCTGCTCGCGATCGGGCGACGGCCGAATGTCGACGGGTTGGCGCTGGACAAGGCGGGGTTGGAGTTGAACGCGCGCGGCCAGGTGGCGGTCGACCATGATTTCCGCACGGCGACCGCGGGCGTCTGGGCGATCGGCGACGTGACGCCCGGTCCGATGCTGGCGCACAAGGCGGAGGACGAGGGCATCGCCGTCGCCGAGAATATTGCCGGCCAGACCGGCATCGTGAACCATGCGGTGATCCCGAGCGTGGTCTACACCCATCCGGAATATGCCAGCGTCGGGCAGACCGAGGAGGCGCTGCGCGAAGCCGGGACGGAGATCAAGATCGGTAAGTTCCCGTTCCTGGCGAACAGCCGTGCCAAGACGAACCGCGATACGGACGGTTTCGTAAAGGTCATCGCGGATGCCAAGACCGACCGCGTCCTGGGCGTACATATCGTGTCGTCGCTGGCCGGCGTGCTGATTGGGCAGGCCGCGCAGGCGATGGAGTTCGGCGCGACGAGCGAGGACATCGCCTACACCTGCCATGCGCATCCGACCCATTCGGAAGCGTTGAAGGAAGCTGCCATGGCGGTGACAGGCAAGCCGATCCACATGTAAGATCGCCGTTTCGTACCTGATCCGGACGCGTTTCGTTCGGGTCGGTTGCGACACGGGCATGGCTGCTGTCACGGATCCCCAGGTCTTGCCTAGTTTTCCAATCGACGATGTCGGGCGGCAAGCGCGATAGGGTAGGTCAAGAACGGTGCGTTCGGACGGGCCTTGAACGTGGTGCCGTTGGCGCTCCGGGTATCCGGTCGTGCCATGGCGCCATCTGGGCCGGCGATGTCGCGCGGCGGGGTCGGAGTGGAACTCCAACGGTCGCGTTCCGATGTGTTCCAGCCACAGGTCGACGCCCGGGGGCAGGTCCACTGGCTGACGCCTTCGGTGTCGCAGCGTTGTCAGGCGGGGGAGATCATGTGGGGCGGCACGAGTTTGTCGCTGGTGTTTTGCGTCCTGTGTCTTCGCCGGCCTGACAATATTCAAGGACGACGGGCGTCGTTGCAGGACCTGCCGGCGATCCCGGTCTGTCGGCGGGGTGATGGCTCACCATTGTAGAATGCCGGCTGACCAGGCGCGGTCCGTAATACGGGCCGAGCGGCCGCACTCGGTAAACCGCGCGGCGGGGAGGCCGGACAGGTTGTTCGATCGGGTCCGCGGGGCAGCCGTTTGGGATATGCGTGATCGCGGGTAGGCGCTGTCCCATGTCCCGGTGTAGGAAGCGCGGATGATAGCCGCGTATCCTGCTACTGTCGCGGCCGCGCTGCCCACGACATTTGCCGCGCTCGATCTGGCCGGACTGGCCGTGTTTGCGGCGTCCGGCGCGCTGGCGGCGGCGGGACGGCGGCAGACGCTGGTGACGTTCGCGTTCTTTGCGGCGGTGACGGGCACGGGCGGTGGGACGTTGCGCGACTTGTTGATCGGGGCGCCGGTATTCTGGCTGCAGGATGCGCGTGCTATCGCGGTCTGTCTGGGCGTCGCAGTGCTGGTGTGGTTCACGCCGCAGCGGATCTGGAGTCCGAAGGCGCTCGACTGGTTCGATGCCGTCGGGTTGGCGGCCTATGCAGTGTACGGCGCGGCCAAGGCGCTGAAGTACGGCGTGCCGCCATTGCCGGCCGCGGTGATGGGCGTCGTGACCGCGTGCATGGGCGGCGTGATCCGCGACGTGCTGGCCGGCGAACCGTCGATCATCCTGCGGCCGGAACTCTATGTGACGGCGGCCGCGCTGGCATCGGTACTGTTCGTGGGGCTGACGCTGGTCGGGCTGCCGTTCTGGGCGGCGGCGGCACTGGGCGCAGGGGCGGGGTTCCTGCTGCGAGCCGCGGCCATTGCGCATGGGCTGGCGCTGCCGGTGTATCGCGGCTGAAGGGTGTGTCTTGCGTTGATGGAGGCGCGGCGATCGGGACGCGCGGATATTTCGCCACCCGTGCGGAAAGCGCGGTGACGTTGGGTAGGCCCGAGAGCTGCCTGTCAGTCAACACCGATGACTGCGATTCGAGCCGCCCTGCCGTTCCACTGGGTGCGCGCAGATTGAGAATTTTACGAAGGGTTCTCGACAGGCTCGAACCGAACGGATTGGCAGTGGCGCTCCGTCCCTAAAGCCACACACGCCGTGCGTGGACGCTGTCCCGTATTACGTCCGGGATGACGAACGTTGAGTTCGCGCGATTGGGGAGGTCTCTTGTTCCGGCGGAGAGGCGCCGGACATATGTGCTTTTTCCGCCGGCCGGGTTGCAACGGCCCCTGATGCCGCACTGGTCGCAGTCGTCGCGACCAGTGCGGCGGCCGTTCGGTTACAGCCCGAGTCGCGTCAGGATCAGTCTGGCCAGCGCCCCGTCGCGGGGTGGGGGGGTGGTCCGGGCGACCGGGCATTCGAGGCAGCGGACCTGGATGGCGGGGCCGTTTGCGATGCGGCGGGCATCGCCGAGAGCCTGGCCCATCAGCCGTTCGGGGTTGCCGGCCAGCCGCGACCAGGGATCGGTCGCCGCCTGGTCGCCCGGGCTGCCGTCGTTGCGGAACATGTCGGTGGCGAACTGCTTGAACGCGTTGGGTTCGCGTTCGATGAACAGCGGATATGCGTCTGCCGGGGCGACCTTAGCGGCGCGGGCGGCATACGCGATGGCGTCGTCCAGACCGCCGAACTGATCGACCAGGCCGATCTGGCGCGCGATGCCGCCGGGCCAGACGCGACCCTGGCCGATCTGGTCGACACGCGCCTGGGGCAACCCGCGCGACCTGGCGACAAGGCCGGTGAAGCGACGATAGGCATCCTCGATCCCGAGCTGGATCAGCCGGTCGAACTGCGGGCTGGTGCCGCGCAGCACGTCCGGCTGACCGGACAATGGCGTAGTGGCGACGCCGTCCGCGGACAGGCCGAGCTTCGTGAGGGTGCCCTGGAAGGTCGGGATGATGCCGAAGACGCCGATCGAGCCGGTGATGGTGGACGGTTCGGCGAAGATGCGGCTGCCCGGCGTGGCGATCCAGTAGCCTCCGGACGCCGCGACATTGCCCATCGATATCACGACGGGCAGCTTGCGGCGCTTCGCCTCCAGGATCGCCTGGCGGATCTGTTCGGATGCGGTGACCGATCCGCCCGGGCTGTCGACGCGGACGACCAGCGCCTTGATCCGGCCCTTGGCCAGTTCCTTCAGGATCAGGTCGGCAATGGTCGTGCCCGCGGCGGTGCCGGGACCGGCCTTGCCATCGACGATCTCCCCAGCGACCGTCACGACGCCGATCGGCGTGCCGCTGCTCCGTTCGGGGTGCCCCGCGACCCAGCCTTCGAACGGTATCGCCTGATAGGATCCGGCGATACCCATGCTGCCGATGCCGGCCCCGGTGACCTGCGCCACGCGCCGGCCGAACGCGATCCGGTTCCCCAGTCGATCGACCAGCCCGGCGCGGACCGCGGCGGTCGCCATGTCGCCACCGGTCGTCGCCGCGATCTGTTCGGGACGCGCGAGATAGGAAGCAAGCTGCGCCTTCGGCCGGGCCTGCGCGACATTCTGGTTCCAATCCGCCCACAGCGCATCGGCCAGCAGCTGGTTAGCCGCGCGCGCGGCCGGCGACTGGTCGGTGCGGGTGAACGGTTCGACGGCGGACTTGAACTCGCCGACGCGGTAGACCTTCGGCGTGACGCCGATTTTGTCGAGGAGGCCCTTATAATATAGCCGCGATCCGCCCGGGCCGGTCAGCAGCACGGCGCCGACCGGGTTCAGCCAGACTTCGCTGGCATGCGCGGCCAGCAGATAGCTGTCGTCGGTATAGCCGGTGGCATAGACGAGGACGGGTTTGCCCGCGCGCCGGACGCGGTCCATTGCTTCGCCCAGCGTGGCGAGGCCGGCCTGACCGCCGCCGACGAACCGATCGAGATCGAGGACGACGCCCTTCACGTTCGCGTCGCTGGCCGCGCCGTCGACGGCGCGGGCCACGTCGCGCAGGCGATATTCGCGGGTGACGGGGGCGGCGCCGGCGATGGCGGCGAAAGGATCTGCATCGGACGGCTGTTCGACCAGCGATCCGTCGAGTGCCAGGACCATCGCGCCCGTAGCCGGCACGCGGGGATTGCCGCCGACTGACAGCGCGGCGAACAGCGCCCCGAAGAACAGGAGCATCAGGAGCAGGACGAGCCCGTCCTTGATGGCGACGAGCAGTTTCCAGAAACCGCGAAGGATACGCATGGGGGCCGGCTTTCGATAGACACTCTGCGGCTATCCGGTCGGGCGGTTGAACGCCAGCGTCATCATGGCATCTTCGTCGCAGACAAAACGTCGCACACAAAAACGTCGCAGGCCGGAACGGGAGACTGTCGCGTTCCGCCACCGCCCTGTCACGCCGCTGAAAAAGTTGCCGTGCACGGGCTTGATCCGGCGGTACTTAAGTCCATATGCCTGTCGCTGGCACTCACCGATGGGGAGTGCCAATAATTTCGACCTGTGGGTCGGGGCGGGCCGGGCGATGACGCCGAACCCTTCCCCGCCCGAAAAGGAGGCAAGCGCCATGAACTTCCGTCCGTTGCACGATCGCGTGCTCGTCAAGCGTATCGACGCCGAGGAAAAGACCGCCGGCGGGATCATCATTCCGGACAGCGCCAAGGAAAAGCCGCAGGAAGGCGAAGTCGTCGCCGCCGGCACCGGGCTGCGTTCCGACGATGGCAAGATCACGCCGCTGGACGTCAAGGCCGGCGACAAGATCCTGTTCGGCAAATGGTCCGGCACCGAGGTCAAGGTCGACGGCCAGGACCTGCTCATCATGAAGGAAAGCGACATTCTGGGCATCGTCGGCTGACGCTGACCGGTTCGGCCTTCCCGCCTGAGCCACTCCGGATTTTCGACGACCTGATCCATTCCCCATACTGAAAGGGTTTCCATCATGGCAGCCAAAGACGTCAAATTTTCCCGCGACGCCCGTGAGCGCATTCTTCGCGGTGTCGATATCCTGGCCGACGCGGTCAAGGTGACGCTCGGCCCCAAGGGCCGCAACGTCGTGATCGATAAGTCGTTCGGCGCGCCGCGCATCACCAAGGACGGCGTCACCGTCGCCAAGGAAATCGAACTCAAGGACAAGTTCGAGAACATGGGCGCGCAGATGCTGCGCGAAGTCGCGTCGAAGACGAACGACATCGCCGGCGACGGCACCACCACCGCGACCGTGCTGGCCCAGGCCATCGTGCGCGAAGGTATGAAGTCGGTCGCAGCGGGCATGAACCCGATGGACCTGAAGCGCGGTATCGATCTGGCCGTCGTCAAGGTCGTCGAGGACCTGAAGGCGCGTTCGAAGCCGGTTGCCGGCAGCCATGAAGTCGCGCAGGTCGGCATCATTTCTGCCAATGGCGACACCGTCGTCGGCGAGAAGATCGCCGAAGCGATGGACAAGGTCGGCAAGGAAGGCGTCATCACTGTCGAGGAGGCCAAGGGTCTCGAGTTCGAACTCGATGTCGTCGAAGGCATGCAGTTCGACCGCGGCTACCTGTCGCCCTACTTCATCACCAACCCCGAGAAGATGGTCGTCGAGCTTCAGGATCCCTACATCCTGATCCACGAGAAGAAGCTGTCGAACCTGCAGGCGATGCTCCCGATCCTGGAAGCTGTCGTCCAGTCGGGTCGCCCGCTGCTGATCATCGCCGAGGATATCGAGGGTGAGGCGCTTGCCACGCTGGTCGTGAACAAGCTGCGCGGCGGCCTGAAGGTCGCAGCGGTCAAGGCGCCCGGTTTCGGCGATCGTCGCAAGGCGATGCTGGAAGACATCGCGATCCTGACGAAGGGCGAGATGATCTCCGAGGACCTCGGCATCAAGCTCGAGAACGTCACGATCGAAATGCTCGGCACCGCCAAGCGCGTGTCGATCGACAAGGACAACACCATCATCGTCGATGGTGCGGGCGACGGCGAGAACATCAAGGGCCGCGTTGACGCGATCCGTCGCCAGATCGAGAACACCGCGAGCGATTACGACCGTGAGAAGCTGCAGGAGCGTCTGGCCAAGCTGGCCGGCGGTGTCGCAGTCATCAAGGTTGGCGGTTCGACCGAAGTCGAAGTCAAGGAGCGCAAGGACCGCGTCGACGACGCCCTGCACGCCACGCGCGCAGCCGTCGAAGAAGGCATCGTCCCCGGTGGCGGTACGGCCCTGCTGTATGCGACCAAGGCGCTAGAGGGCATGAAGGGCGTCAACGACGACCAGACCCGCGGCATCGACATCATCCGTCGCGCGCTGCAGACGCCGCTTCGCCAGATCGCACAGAATGCAGGCTTCGACGGCGCAGTCGTCGCAGGCAACCTGCTTCGCGAGAATGACGAGACGATGGGCTTCAACGCATCGACCGACGTGTACGAGAACCTCGTCGCGGCCGGTGTGATCGACCCGACCAAGGTCGTTCGCACCGCGCTTCAGGACGCAGCCTCGGTTGCCGGCCTGCTGATCACGACCGAAGCGGCCGTTTCGGACGCAGCGGAAGACAAGCCATCGTCGGGCGGCATGCCCGGCGGCGGCATGGGTGGAATGGGCGGCATGGGCGGCATGGACTTCTAAGTCCCGCCATCCTGACAACCAACCGACAGGAAGGGCTGGGGAGCGATCCCCGGCCCTTCTTGCGTTCGCCACGCTTACGCGCCGGCGCGTGCCGTTAGCTTCTCATTAACCCTTTTTCGGCAAGCATCGCACCCGAAGCGGGGGGCAGCGGGAGCCGGACGGATGACCAACAGCAACAGCCTGCGCCGATGGACGGCGGCCGCATTTGCCGGCGTATCGGTTCTGGCGCTGGACGGATGTGCGACGCGCGGCGTGCCAGTCGCCGCGTTGCCCGCTCCAGTGCCGGTCGCCGCGCTGCCGCGCCCGGTCCTGCCGGCCGGTATTCCGGAGCGGCTGGCGGTTCCGATCAGGGATGCGGCCGGTACCTATCGCACGATCAACTATGCGCTGACGCCGGATCAGGTCGCCTGGCATGTCCGGTCGGCGCTGAACGTCGCGGTGCTGTCCTGCCGCGGGCCGGATGAGGCGGTGATTACCGCCGACTATAATGCGTTGCTCAAGCGGCAGAAGCTTGTGCTCGCCGCCGCGTATGAGCGGGTACAGGCACAGTTTCGGCGCACAGGCGGTGCTGGATGGCAGTCCGCGCAGGACGCCCATTCGACGCGGGTCTATAACTTCTTCGCGCTGCCGCCCGCCAAGCCGGGATTCTGTGCC
Source organism: Sphingomonas montana (assembly GCF_001956315.1). Classification (GTDB taxonomy): domain Bacteria; phylum Pseudomonadota; class Alphaproteobacteria; order Sphingomonadales; family Sphingomonadaceae; genus Sphingomonas_R; species Sphingomonas_R montana. The sequence goes on from NZ_MOLY01000046.1 coordinate 249,587, forward strand.
GCAGCGACCGCGCTGCTGACCGAATCGCGGAGCGTGGAGCCGGCGACGTTCGCCAGCTTCGCGGAGGCCGCACTGCCCCGGCTGGAGGCGCCGTTTACCGACGTCTATCGCAGCTATGACGGATACCGCCGCGAACTGGCGGCATGGGAGGCACGCCAGCCCGGCGTGACGATGCAGGCGCAGGCTTTGCCGACCCCGGCACCGGCCCCGCAGGCGGCCGTCGCGACGAAGGTTGCTGCACCGGCCGCGGCCGCGGCGCGCACGGCGTCACCGCGGCTGGAATATGTCGGGCTCGACACGCTGATGGATTGGCAGCCGGTCGCGGTGCGTCGGAACGAGCAGCTCGCCGCGATCCACTGAGCGATTCGGATGTGAACCGGTGGGGACGTTCGGCGTTTTTGTCCGCATGAAGAATGATATCGCAAAGTCCCGCTCCGCGCCGGACAGGCACCGTGCGAAGCTGCGGCTTCGTGCGGGCAAGCGCGTTTCGCTGACGCTGCAGCTTGATGTGAGCAGCGGTGGACTGTTTTCCATCGGTGTGCTGGTTTCGAGCATCCTGCTGTCCACCGCGATCGTGGTCCGTTCCGCGAAAACGTTACCTTTTGCCGCGGCCGACGACGAGGCCTGAGCGCGCGCGACGGTGGTCGCGACCCATCAACGCTGACGGCGGTTGCCGGCCAGGCTGATTTCCGCGGGCTTCGCCAAGCGGCAAGTCAGCCGACCATCTACTCTCCCGATAGTTCGAGACGTCTCGCAATAGACGGGATCGCGTTCGGCCTTTCCAGACACAGGAACGCCGGCAAGACGATGTCTTGCCGGCGTTCGATGCTTGGGACCGGTCTTAGAAGCTGAAGCGTGCGCCGACCCGGACCGAGTAGAGCGAGAGGTTGGGCAGCAACGCGGCCCTCGGCTCGCTCGGCGACGAGTAGACGTAGCGACCGCAGGTGTTGGCACCAACCGCCTCGCAGGCAACCCGGATCGGGGTCTCCGTGTAGGGGAAGCCGAACTGGCGGAGCGAGCCCCACTTGTTGTTCAGCAGGTTGCCGAGGTTCTCGATGTCCGCGAAGAGCGAGAAGCGCGATGTCCCGATGAATGCCGGAACTTCCTGCTCGACGTGAAGATCGATCTTCGTGAACCAGGGCGAGCGGAACGCGTTACGCGGTGCGATCTTGCCCTGATACTTATTGAGCTTGCTAGTGGTGATCAGGTTTTCAAAGCGCGCCTGCGTAGCCGCATTGTCGTATCGTACCAACGGATCGCCGCCGACCGTCGGGACGTAGAGCAGGTTTCGCCCACCGACGCCGACGACACCGAACACCGCACTGCGACCCTGAGAGGGATCGAACGTCGTGTAGCTGAAGGGACGACCGCTCCGGGTTTCGCCGAACAGGGTCGCCGAGGTGTTGAAGTCGCCGAAGAAGGCTCGGACAAAGCTGACGTTGTATTTGACCTGATATTTGGTTTCTTCGTTCGACGTGCCGTAGGTCGCCTGATTGCTCCCGTTGAAGGCGCCGCTGTTGTAGTTCGAGCCTGCCGTCGACGAGGTGGCGGGGGCTTCGTCGGTTACATCCTGATACGTGAAGCTTGCACCAAAGCTGAGCCCGAGATCGAACGATTTTTCGAAGCGGGCGACGGCGACGTAGCTGCGGCCACGCTTTACGTTCGTCAACAGGATGTCCTGGTTGGTATCGGCAGCGAGGAGCGCGTCGGTCAGGCCGGCTTCCGCGATACGCCGGTAACGCTGGCGACCATCCGGGGTGAGCGAGCCGGGGATCGGCACCGACCGGATGTCGCGGAACGCGACCTGGTTGCGCACAGCCGAGTAAAGGAAGTCGACGCCGAAGTTCCACTTGTCACCAAGCGGGCCAAGATCGGCTGAATAGTCGGTCGACAGGGTGGCACGCCACTGCGACGGCAGCTTGAAGTTCGGATCGAGCGCATTCGTGGTCGCGGTCGTGGCGAGCGTCCCGTTCTGCAGCAGCGTACCTGCAGCCGGGGCGATGGCAGTGCCGTTGACGTTGGTCAGGATCGCCGAACCCTGCGCCGGCGTTGCGCCGGTGTAGGAGGTGGAGTTGTTGTTCTGACGGACGTCGATCGAATTGGTCAGGATGCCCGTGTTCGAGAAGCTGTTCGAAATATAGACGTCCGGCGCGCCGCCGGCGAAGATGCCGACGCCACCGCGGAACAAGAGGCGCTGCACCGGCTTGAAGTTGAAACCGATGCGTGGCTGGAACACACCGCGACCGTTGATGAAGCTGGTGTTGTCGAACCCGTAGCGTGCCAGGAAGTTCGGGTTCTGCCTCGCAGCGCTGTGGCCGCCAAACAGATCGTAGCGCGCACCGTAGGTGAGGGTCAGCATGTCGTTGACGCGCCAGTCGTCCTGGATGCCGAACGTGTAGGTCTGGTACCCGAACTGTGCTGCGGCGTCATTTTCGTTGAGCGTGGTGGCGTTCTGGTAGCGCAGACGCTGTGCGTTGCCGGCCGCGAAGTCGGCGATCGAGTCGAAGTAATAGTCGCCGGCCGAACGCTGCAGGAACTGGTTGAACGTGTCGTTGTCCTGATATTCCGCGAGGATCTTCAGTTCGTGACCGTTGAGCGTCAGGCGCGCCAGACCGGAGAAACCGTAGGTCTTGCTGGTCAGCGCGTTCGACTGGCGGGAGATGTCCGGACCGAACGAGACGGTAGGCACGCCGTTCGGGCAGACGGTCGACAGGGACGTAGTCGTCAAAGCCGAACCGGTCGCCGTGCCGCGATCCGAGGTCGGCGCGGTGCAGACCTGGAACTGACCGAAACCACGACCCAGGATCGGGTCCTGACCGCGCTTATAGTCCTTGTAGAAGCCGCGGATTTCGGTCGAGAACGTGTCGGACCAATCCGAGTTCAGCTGCGCGATGCCGGAGTGGAGGCGGTTGGAGGCGCGATAGCCGTTCGACCGAAGACCGAGCGACGGCGTCGCCGTGCTGGTCGACGAGTTCTGGCCGATCAGGATCGAGTCCTTGGTGTAGGTGTAGGTCAGCGAGGCGCGCTGCGTATCCGAAAGGTTCGCGTCAAGCTTGGCGACGACACGGTCGTCGCGATCGTCCGAGTTGCTGAGCACGCCGCCGGTTTCGTAACCGTAGCGGCTCTGTGCGATCTGGGTGACCTGATCGATCAGCGCGGTGGTGAGGTTCGGGATGCCGACGCCGGCGCCGCCGTCGCTTGCACCTTCGAAGATCGGCGTGCCGGCACGGATCCGTTCACCGGCAACCATGAAGAACAGCTTGTCCTTGATGATCGGGCCGGACAGCTGGACGCCGTAATCCTCGGACTTGAAGTTGGGGATGACGACCCGGCGGTTGCCGATCGTCTTGTCGCCGTTCAGTTCGTCGTTGGTCTGGCTGTAGAAGCCGGTGCCCTGGAAATCATTGGTGCCGGAGCGCAGCACGATGTTGATGGCGCCGCCCTGGAAATTGCCTTCGCGAATGTCGAACGGCGCGATCTTGACCTGGAACTGGCCGATGGCGTCGAGCGGCACGGGGCCGCGACGGCTTGGCAGACCATCCGGGTTCAGACCGAAATTGTCGGAAACCGCGACGCCGTCGACCGAGAAGCGGTTGAAGCGCGGGTTCTGACCGGCGAACGACACGGCACGGTTGTTGGCGAGATCGAGCGAGGCGAACGGATCGCGGCGGGCGAGATCGCGGATATCGCGGTTGATCGAGGCGACCTGAGCGATCTCGGTCCGGCTGAGCACCGTGCTGGGGCCCTGCGACACGCTGCTGGCGTTCGACGCGGAGGCGGTGATGACGACTTCTTCGCCCGCATCGGCGCTGTTCGCCGCGGTCAGGGTGATCGGAACCTCATAAGCCTGGCCGACGATGGTGAAGATGTCGGTGATGGTGGCATCGGTGTAGCCCGGCGCGCTGACAGCGACGCTGAACGGGCCGCCGACGCGCAGGCCGTTGGCGTTGAAGCTGCCCGACGCATCGGTCGTCAGCGTCGAGCGGGTGCCCGTCGACGGGTTGGCGACGACGACGGTCGCACCGGCAACCGGCGCGCCATTCGCGGTGACGGAACCGCGGATGATCGACGTGGTTTCCTGCGCATAGGCCGCCGGCGATGCGAGCGCGACGACCGCGCAGCCGATCAGAAACTTGTTCATGTGCGTGCAATCCCCAAGCATGTACGCGACATCTGCCAGTCTGGCTTCGACCCTGGCACCGTTCGCCTTGGCCCTTTGGCCTTAGGTTCCGAGCGATGCGGGCCGCGATGTGGCGCTGCAACGACACGGCCGGTAGCCGAGTCCGATGGGGTAACCAAGGCTTGTGAACGCGGCGTGATTCGCGGCAGGCCGGTCATACGACGCGATATATAAGTCTCGGAATGGCGGAAAAGCGGGACTTTTCAGGGCTGTCATTCCAGCGTCACATATTACGCTATGAGAGCAGGGTTGCGGCTCGGGCGGTCTGGTTCCACGATCAACTATCGAATATCCGAGGCTGTGATTTTCGCGCAACACACCGGGTCGGCTTTCCTCCTGTTGGCAGGGCTCTTCGGGCTGATCGTGGGTAGCCATCTTGCCACGATCGCGCTGCGCTGGCCGGTCGGGCGGTCGTCCGCCATGGGGCGTTCGGCCTGCGACGGATGTGGACGAACCCTGCGAATCGCTGAACTGGTGCCGCTGCTGTCCTGGCTGATACTGCGCGGGCGGTGCCGGCGGTGCAGTGCGCGGATCGATCCGCGTCATCCCGCCGTCGAGGCCGCTGCCGCCGGGCTGGCCGTGCTGATGGCCTGGACCCTGCCGCCGGCCGCCGCGATCGCCGGGATGGGGCTGGCGTGGACGCTGCTGCTGCTGACCGTGCTGGACCTGGACCATTATTGGCTGCCGGACCGGTTGACGCTGCCGTTGCTGGCGGGTGGTCTGGCGGTTGCGGCGGGGGGCGTCGGGCCGGACCTGACGGACCGGGCCATCGGCGCGGTGGCCGGCTGGGGGGTGCTGGCCGCGGTCGCGCTGATATATCGCCGGTGGCGCGGCCGGGACGGGCTGGGGGGGGGCGACCCAAAATTGTTCGGCGCGGTGGGCGCCTGGGTCGGGTGGCAGATGCTGCCGACGGTGCTGACGATCGCCAGCGTCACCGGGTTGCTGGTCGTGCTGGCGGGTGCGGTGGCGCGTCGGCGCATTTCGGCGGCGACGCAGATGCCGTTCGGGCCGTTGCTGGCGCTGGGGGCGGTCGTCGGCTGGGTGTGGGTCGGACGGTGAGGGCGCGCAACCCCCGATATCAGGACGCGACGGGGAAGCAGGCCGGTGCGCGCGACGCCGTGCAGATCCGGTTGGCGGCGGCACGATCCGCGATCGGCCCGAGTTGCAGGCGGACGACCGCGCCGGCCTTCTGATAGGTGGGCACGAGGTTCGCGAGGGCGGGCGAGCGCGCACGCAACGCGGTCCATGCGGTGCGCGCAGCCGCTTCGTTGCCGTAGGCGCCGACCTGAACGCGCCAGCGGCCACCGGCGGCCGGTGCCGCGGGCTTGGCTGCCGCGACCTTTGGCGCGACGGGTTTCGGTGCCGTTGGCTTTGCGGCCGGTGCGGGCGCGCGATCGGCGGTGCGGACCGGCACCGGTTTTGGAGTTGGGCGCGGTGCTGCTGGAGCCGGACGCCCGGTTCGCGATGCGGTGGCGACGCGCGTGGTGGCGGGCGGGGCGGACTTGCGCATGCCGGCGGCCAGCTTGAGGCCGCGGGCGCGCTCGGCCGCCGGGATGAACTGGTTCATCTGCTGCAGCGTGGCGGTGGCCTGCGGCAGGCCGGCGGCGGCGGACGCGGTCATCATCGCATAGGCGCGCGGCCAGTCCTTGGCGACATTCTCCCCGTTGAACAGCGCTGTGCCGTAGAGATATTGCGCGCGGGGATCGCCGCGGTCAGACGCCTTGGACAGCCAGGGGAGCGCGCCGACACGGTCGCCATTCTGGAACATGATGAGGCCAAGGTAGCCGCCGGCCTGTTCATGGCCCTGTTCGGCGGCCTTGCGATACCAGCTTTCCGCGATCCGCTGGTCCGCTGGAACACCGCGGCCGAGCTTGTAGGCTTGCGCCATGTTGAACTGGGCGTCGGCATCGCCGCGTTCGGCCGGACCGCGCCATGCGGCGATCGCGCCCGGATAATTGCCGTCCTGCCACAGATCGACCCCGCGTTTGACCACCGGATCGGCCGGAACCGGTTCGGGGGGCGCCGTGGGTGCGCGTGGCGCCTGCGCGACCGCGGCGGCGGCGGAAAGGGCGATCAGCGTCGCGGCAAGACGGGCAGGATGCATCGGATTCCCCGGAATAAGCGGCACGGCCAAGCGTTTCGCATAGCAGGGGCGCGGTTAACAGCCCGTTTGTCCGGGCCGCCCGCATGTCCGCCGGCCGGTCCTTAACGCTTTGTTCGCCTTCCGCAGCGCATGTTCCGGCGGAACGAAGGGGACGGACCTGTGCGCGACGTCAAGTCAGGACATGATGGTGCCGACGGACCCGGCGTGGCCGTGGATCGGCACAAGCCCGCGCCCCGCCGGCAATATCGTCTCGCCGCCGCCCCTGTCTGCTGGAAGGCATCCGCATGAATACCCGGTTTCTGAACCACGTCGCCGTCTGCGCGCTGGCCACCACGCTGCTGGTGGTCGGGTGCAAGCCGGGCGGCGAGGCGCGCGTCGCATCGGCATCGTCGCGGGCGCCGTCGGCGGGGAAGGTGGCGGCGCAGTTCGCGGCGATGGGCGAAACCGCGATGCGGAATCGCAACGGGTCACTGGCCGTGGCGATGGCGGAGCGCGCGGTTGTGTCGCAGCCGGGAAGTGCGCGATATCGCGCGCAGCTGGGCCAGTCCTATCTGCTGGCGGGTCGGTTCGCGTCGGCCATCGATGCGTTCCGCGATGCGGCGGCGGTGGCACCCGACGATGGCCGGGTGCTGCTTGGCATGGCGCTGGCGCAGGGGGCGCTGGATCGGCAGGCGGCGGCGCGCGCGTCGATCGCGGCGGCGGACGGCAGGATCGGTGCCGCCGATCGCGGCCTTGCATTGGCGCTGGCCGGCGACGGGGACGGCGCGATCGCGCTGCTGGAACCGGCGGCGCGAATGGCGGATGCGACGCCCAAGACGCGGCAGAACCTGGCGCTTGCCTATGCCCTTGCCGGACGGTGGGACGAGGCGCGCGCGGTCGCCGCACAGGACCTGCCGGCGGACGCGGTGGATGCGCGCATGCGGGCCTGGGCAGCGCTTGCCAAGCCGCAACCGCGCGTCGACCGCGTCGCGGCGTTCCTGGGCGTGACGCCTGCGGCGATCGACGCGGGCATGCCGACCCAGTTGGCGCTGGGGGGGCCATCGGTCGTGCCGGCCGTGCCGATGATCGCGACGCCTGCACCGGCACCCGTTGCGGTTGCGGCAGCGGACCCGGTTCCGGTGCGGGCGGTGATACGGGCCGCCCCCGAACCGGCGCCTGCGGCAGTGGCGATGGCGACTGGCGAGGTTCCGGAAGCAACGCTGCTGATCGCGCGGGCGGAGGATGACGTGCCGACGGCCGCGGCCAGGACACCAGCTACGCCTCCGGCGTTGCTGATGGAACGGCAGCCCGAGCCGGCGGCCATGCCGGAGCGCGTCCGCCGGCGGGTTGCGCCACCCGCGATGCTGATGCGGGCGGCCTATGTCGCACCGGCGCCGAAACGCGGGCAGTGGGCAGTGCAGCTAGGCGCATTTTCCAGCGGCCGATCGATTGAGGACGCCTGGGACAAGGTAAGCCGGACGGTGCATCCGGTGGCGGGCATGGTGCCGCTGTCGTCGACCGTCCGCACGCGCGGGACATTGTTCCAGCGATTGGCCGTCGGCGGGCTCGCCAGTCGCGCCGACGCGGTGGCGCTGTGCATGCAGGTGCGCGCGGCGCGCGGCGTATGTTTCGTCCGGACCACGGATGGCGAGGCGCCGGTGCGGATGGCGGATCGCAAGGTCGCCGCGACGAGACTGGCGTCGCGTTAGAGCGCGACCCGTAGCGGCTTGCGGTATCGACCTCGGCTCCGTTCGGCTTCGTGGCATCTTTCGAAGCCGCTTCTGCGGCGCATCCTACAGGACGCGGCCGCCCTTGATGACGGTGCGGACGCGGCCCTGGACGGGAAGGCCGTCGAAGGGCGTGTTGCCGGCGACCGCAGCCATCCGGTCGCCGCGGATCTGCCAGGGGGCGTTTTCGTCAACGAGGATCAGGTCGGCTTCCGACCCCGGGGCCACCGATCCACCGGGCAGGCCGAAACGCCGCGCCGGGCCGGCGGACAGCAGGTCGAACAGGCGGGGCAGCGTGATCAGCCCGTCGCGGACGAGGCCGAGCGAGAGGGTCAGCAGCGTTTCTGCACCCGCCATGCCCGGTTCCGATTCGGTGAAGGGCAGTCGCTTCTCCTCCGAACCGCGCGGATCATGGCCGGAACAGAGCATGTCGATCGTACCGTCCGCGACCGCGCGCCGCGCCGCCTGACGATCCGCCTCGCACCGCAGCGGGGGGGATAGCCGGGCGAAGGTGCGGAACGGGCCGATCTCCGTATCGGACAGGTACAGATGGGCCGGTGTGATGCCGCAGGTAACGGGCAGGCCGCGGGCCTTTGCCGCCCGGACCAGATTGAAGGCCGCGGCGGTCGTCAGCTGCCGGAAATGGATGGGCGCACCAGTCGCCTCGGCCAGCATCAGGTCGCGCGCGACGGCCATCGCCTCCGCGATGGCGGGGGCGGAGGGGAGGCCGAGCCGGGTCGCGGTTTCGCCGTCGGTGGCGACGGTGCCGCGGACCATGCCCTCGTCCTCGGCATGGGCGATTGTGACGAGGCCGAGTGCGGCCGCATAGCGCATGACGCGGTGCATTACGCGCGCATCCGCGATCCGCGCGCGTCCGGTGGAAACCGCGACCGCACCAGCCGCCGCCATCAGCCCGATTTCGGCAAGGTCGGTGCCGGCCAGCGCATGGGTGGCGGCGGCGATGGGATGCACCCACAATGCCGGTTTGCCGGCGGCGAGTGCGCGCTGGACCAGCGCGCCGTCGTCGATCGGGGGCGACTGGTCGGGCATCAGGGCGATGCGGGTGATGCCGCCGGCCGCGAACGCCGGCATGTCAATGGCGAAGCAGCCGATGTCGACGATGCCGGGCGCGATCAGGCTGCCGCGTGCATCCAGCGTTTCGGCACCGGGCGGCATGTCGATCATGCCGACCTCCGCGATGCGGCCATCGCGGATCAGGACGCCGCCGGGGATGACAGACCCCGCGACGGGATCGACCACACGACCGTTCAGGATGGCCAGGACGGTCATGCCCAGTCCGCGATCCCGCGGCGACCGCGGGTAAGAACGTCGAGGCAGGCCATCCGGACGGCGACGCCCATTTCGACCTGTTCCGTGATGGCGGACCGGTTAAGATCGTCGGCCACGCTGGACGCGATCTCGATGCCGCGGTTCATCGGGCCGGGATGCATGACGAGCGCATCGGGCTTGGCACGTTTGAGCCGTTCCGGTGTCAGGCCGTAGAGCGCGTGATATTCGCGCGGGGAGGGGACGAAGCCGCCGGCCATCCGCTCGCGTTGCAGGCGGAGCATCATGACCACGTCGGCCCCGGCGAGGCCCGCGTCGAAATCGGTATAGGGGCGCACGTTCATCCGTTCGATCGCGGGTGGCAGCAGCGTGGGCGGCCCGACGACGCGGACGTCGGCACCGAGCGCGGTGAGCGCCAGGATGTTGGAGCGCGCGACCCGGCTGTGCAGCACGTCGCCGCAGATCGCCACGACCTGCCCCGCGATGCTGCCGCGACGGCGGCGGATGGTGAGCGCATCGAGCAGGCCCTGGGTCGGGTGCTCGTGCTGCCCATCGCCTGCGTTCAGGACGGGGCAGTCGACCTTGTCGGCGATCAGCTGGACCGCGCCCGACGCATCGTGGCGGATGACGATGACGTCGGCGCGCATCGCGTTCAGCGTGACCGCGGTGTCGATCAGCGTCTCGCCCTTCTTCGTGCTGGACGTGGCGGCATGCATGTTGACGACGTCCGCGCCGAGCCGCTTGCCGGCGATTTCGAACGACAGGAGCGTGCGTGTGCTGTTTTCGAAGAAGGCGTTGATCTGGGTCAGGCCGGCGAGGCGGCCGTCATGCTTGGACGCGGCCCCGCGGTTAAGGGCGATCCAATGTTCGGCCTCGTCCAGCAGGAAGGTGATCTCATGCGGTTGCAGCCCCGCAATGCCGGTCAGATGGCGGTGCGGGAATATCGGATTGCCAGGGGGGGGATTGCCGGCGCGCGGGGGTGGGGCCGATCGGCGGGCGGCGGGCGGCTGTTCCATCGGCGGGCGGTGTAGCCCGGCGGGGCGGGTGGCTCAAGCCGTCCCGGTGTCCCCGTCGATTGGGTCGAGGCGCACCATGGTTGTCAGCCGGTCGATCGCGCCTTGCAGGATGTAGCTGGCGGCGAGCTTGTCGACCAGTTCGCGGCGGCGGGCACGGCTGGCGTCGGCGGCGATCAGCGTGCGGGTAACCGCGGCAGTCGACCAGCGTTCGTCCCACAGCAGGATCGGCAGGTCGAGCCCGTCGAGATTGCGGGTGAAGGCGCGGACCGACTGGGTGCGCGGCGAGTCGGTGCCGTCGAGACTGAGCGGCAGGCCGATGACGAGGCCCTTGGCGTTCTGTTTGGCCAAGACCGCCTTCAGCAGCGCGAGGTCGACCGCGAATTTCGTGCGGCGGATGGTTTCGGCCGGGCTGGCGATGTTCCACATGGCATCGCAGATCGCGATGCCGATCGTCTTGGTGCCGACGTCCAGCCCGGCCAGCCGCCCGCCATGGGGGATGTGATCGCGAAAGGCGAACGGATCCGTGGTGGCGATCATGACGGGTGGAACCGGGCCAGGCGGGTCGCGACGTCGGCCCGGATGTTGGCCCAGAACATGGCGTAGTCGAACACATGATAGTTGTTGCCGGGCAGGACGAACCGACCGAACCCTTCGGGTGCGGTCCCGACCGAGAGCAGCCCCTCCGGGCGGCAGGCGGCCGGTACGCGCCCGGCCACGATATCGGCACTGCCGAGCGCCGCGTCGGGAACCAGCGCGCCGCGGTTTGCGGCGGCGGGGGCGGTGCCGTCGCGCGTACCGGTCAGCGGGTTCGTGCACAGCATCGCGGTGCCGCGGCGTGGGCGGCCGGTGAAGCCGGTGGTCCGATCGTAGAGCGAAAGGATCTGCGACGGATCGGCCGGTTCGGCGAAACTCTGCCACGACAGGATGCAGCTGCTGTCGGTGGCAGTGGTGCAGGCGGGCAGGCCGAGCGCGGGGAGGTCCGCGGTGACCGACACCGGCCAGCCGACCACATAGGCCGCGACGATGCGGCGGGCGAGCAGGGTGCCGGCGACACGGTCGTGCAGCAGGCGGGTGAGGTGGAGCGAGCCCTGGCTGTGTCCGGCGAGGATGATCGGGGCGTCCGCCGGCACCTGCGCCATGAACGCGTCGAACGCGCGCAGGACATCGCGATAGGCGAAGTCGAGCGCGCGGGTGGCGTCGGCCTTGTCCGTCAGGAACGCGCCGATCGTCGCCTGTCGGTAGCGCGGTGCCCAGACCTGCGTGCTGCCGTTGAAGGCGCTCGCCTGGCTGGAGGCGAACAGGTTGAGCCGGCCGTTGGCGGCGGCGTCGGTCAGGTCACCGTTCCAGCGGCTGCGGTCGAGCGCGGTGGTGGGGGTGATGAAGAAGGTCTGCGCCTTCGGGGACTTGGCGAGGTCGTAGCCGGGTGCGGTCCAGCGCGATGGATCGTTCGCAAAGCCGGGGCGCGAGAGCCAGGCGGCGGGCGTCGCATAGTCGGGCGCGGAGGCATCGGATTGCGGCGTAAACGGCACGGTCGGGACAAGTGCTGCGGTCATCAGCTGTTTCTGGAACAGCGCCCAGCCGATGCCGGCGACGATGACCAGCGTGATGAGCGCAGCGATGACGTAGAGGAACTTGCGGACCACCGATGCGATCTCCGGCCGAGGGGTGCGACCGTGCCTAGCAGTCGCATTGCGCGTGCGCCACGGGACAGCGGCCTTGAAGCTATGCGGTCGCGGTGATAGCCGGACGGCCATGTCAATCGATGCCACCACCGTCCGCAAGATCGCCGGGCTAGCGCGCATTGCCGTCACCGAACAGGAGACGGCCGCGATGGTCCCCGAACTCAACAATATCCTCGGCTGGATCGAGCAGCTGGGCGAGGTCGACGTGACCGGCGTCGAGCCGCTTGCCGCGGTGATCCCGAACCATCTGCGGCTGCGCGACGACGTGGTCACCGATGGCGGCATCCGCGACGCCGTGCTGGCCAACGCACCGCAGGCCGAACATGGCTTCTTCGCGGTTCCCAAGGTGATCGAATGATGACGGACCTGACCGACCTGGGAATCGTGGAGCTGCGCGACGGGTTCGCCGCGGGCGACTTCTCCGCGCGTGAGGTGGCGACGGCATTCTCCACCGCGGTAAGTGCCGGCAAGGCGCTGAACGCGTGGATCGTCGAGACGCCGGAGCATGCGCTGGCGGCGGCGGATGCGGCTGATGCGGACCGTGTGGCGGGCACGCTGAAGCCGTTGTCGGGCGTTCCGCTGGGCATCAAGGATCTGTTCTGCACCAAGGGCGTGCAGACGACCGCGGCGAGCCACATCCTTGACGGGTTCGTGCCCGAATATGAGTCGACGATCACGTCGAAGCTGTTCGCGGCGGGCGCGGGGATGCTCGGCAAGCTGAACCTCGACCAGTTCGCGATGGGATCGTCGAACGAGACGAGCGCGTACGGCAATGTCGTGTCGCCGTGGCGGCGGGCGGGCAGCGATGTGGCGATGGCGCCGGGCGGATCGTCGGGCGGATCTTCGTCCGCGGTCGCGGCGCGGATGGCACCGGGTGCGACGGGCACAGATACGGGTGGTTCGATCCGCCAGCCGGCGGCGTTCGTGGGGATTTCGGGCATCAAGCCTACCTATGGCCGCTGTTCGCGCTGGGGCGTGGTGGCGTTTGCGTCGTCGCTCGACCAGGCCGGGCCGATGGCGCGATCGGTCCGCGATTGCGCCGCGTTCCTGGAACAGATGGCCGGGTTCGATCCGAAGGATTCAACTTCGCTCGACCTGCCCGTGCCCAAGTGGGAGGCGGCATTGTCCGGTGATCTTCGCGGCAAGCGGATCGGCGTGCCGAAGGAGTACCGTGTCGACGGGATGCCGGCCGCGATCGATGCGTTGTGGGAACAGGGCATCGCCTATCTCCGCGATGCGGGGGCGGAGATAGGCGACGTCTCGCTGCCGCATACGAAATACGCGCTGCCGACCTACTACATCATCGCGCCCGCCGAAGCGTCTTCCAACCTCGCCCGCTATGACGGCGTGCGGTACGGCGAACGTGAGTTGCCCGAGGGTGCGAACCTGCAGGAAATGTATGCCGCGACGCGGGCCGCGGGGTTCGGACCGGAGGTGAAGCGTCGCATCCTGATCGGCACCTACGTGCTGTCGGCGGGCTATTACGATGCGTATTATACGCAGGCGCAAAAGGTGCGGACGCTGATCGCGCGTGATTTCGAGCGGGCCTGGGGCGCGTGCGATCTGCTGCTGACCCCGACCGCACCGTCCGCCGCGTTCGCGCTGGGCGAGAAGTCGGACGATCCGCTGGCGATGTACCTGAACGACGTCTTCACCGTGCCGTCGTCGCTGGCGGGGTTGCCAGCGATGTCGGTGCCGGGCGGGCTGGATGCCGCCGGACTGCCGCTCGGGTTGCAGATCATCGGCAGGCCGCTGGACGAGCAGGGCGTGCTGAACGCCGGGCTGGCGATCGAGGAGCGCGCGGGCTTCACGGCGCGGCCGGGGGCCTGGTGGTAGGCGACGCCAGGTTTCGAAGGCGCAACGCCGAGACGCTGCGCGAGGCGCAGAATGCGCTGAACGTGGCGTTCGGGGCGATCCTGTCCGCCTATGTCGGCAATTCACTGGCGGATATCGACAATCGGCCGTTCGACCATGTCCGGCTGGCTGGGTTCTTCATCCTGATCGCGGTGTTCATCCTGGGGCTGTGCGTCAGCAACGTGATGATGATGCGCCGCGAATGGGCGCTGAGCGCATTCTTCCTGGGCGGAGGGCTGGTCGCCGCAGTCTTCGCGCACGAACTGGGGCGTGAGGTCGGGTTCGAGGTCGTGGTGCTGCGGATCCTGACGCTGTGCTGGGTGGTGGCGCTGCTCGGCAGCAACGCGATGCTGACGCTGATCGTGTGGCTGCACCACCGGTGGGGATAGTTTGTCGGGGTGCACGGTATGTGTTACCGTCGGTAACACTGGAAATTGCCATGAATATGCAGAATGATGTGCGGACCGTCACGCAGGTCAACATGACCAGCAAGGGGCAGGTGCTGATCCCGAAAGAAGTGCGTGACGCGCTGGGCCTCGTGCCGGGGCAACCTGTATCCGTTGGTATTAACGACCGAGGCGAGGCTGTGATCCTGCCCGAAAGAGGGGTGGAAAGCGCAGAACAGCGAAGTGCGCGGATTGGTGCTGCCATCGCCAGGCTCCGTGGCACGATCGACACCGGGTTCGCGACAACAGACGAATATATGGACTTTATCCGGCCGCACAGGCTGGACCCCGAATGACGTTCGTCGATACGAACATCCTCATTGATATCTTTCAAGACGATCTCGATTGGTGTCTCTGGTCGGCCGGGCGGTTGCAGGCGGCGACCGAGGCGGGACCGGTGATGATCGATGCAATCATCGTCGCCGAACTCAGCCGTAATTATCCATCGCTGGCGGATCTTATGGCACCCATCAAGGCGCTTTCGCTGGATATCGCACCGATCGATGCCGAGACGGCGCATATGGCAGGCCGGCGTTTTGCGGCCTACAGGAAACAACGGCCGGCGGGCGCGCCGCCACGGCCATTGCCGGACTTTTTCATCGGCGCCCATGCGATTACGCAGAGCGTGCCCTTGCTGACGCGCGACGCCAGCATCTACCGGACCTATTTTCCCGAACTCACCCTGATAACACCCGAGGACGAGCATGACTGACGCATCCCCCTACACCGTCAAGGGTGCCACCGGCGATTGGGAGGTCGTGATCGGGCTGGAGGTCCACGCCCAGATCACGTCGCAGGCCAAGCTGTTTTCCGGCGCGTCGACCGCGTTCGGATCGGAGCCGAACGCCAACGTCTCGCTGGTCGATGCGGCGATGCCGGGGATGCTGCCGACGCTGAACGCGGAATGCGTGCGGCAGGCGGTGCGGACCGGCATGGCGCTTGGCGCGCAGATCAATCGCCGGTCGCAGTTCGATCGCAAGAACTATTTCTACGCCGATCTGCCGCAGGGGTACCAGATCAGCCAGCTCTACCATCCGATCGTGGGTGAGGGCGTCCTGGAGATCGAGCCGGCCGATGCAGCACCGAAGCAGATCGGGATCGAGCGGATCCATATCGAGCAGGACGCCGGCAAGCTGATCCACGACCAGCATCCGACGCAGTCCTATGTCGACCTGAACCGGTCGGGCGTGGCGCTGATGGAGATCGTGTCGAAGCCGGACATGACGTCGCCCGAGGAAGCCGGGGCGTATGTGAAGAAGCTGCGCTCGATCCTGCGCTATGTCGGGTCGTGCGACGGAAACATGGACCAGGGATCGATGCGCGCCGACGTGAACGTGTCGGTGCGCCGGCCGGGCGAGGGGCTGGGCACGCGGACCGAGACGAAGAACGTCAATTCGGTACGCTTCGTGATGGCCGCGATCGAGCATGAGGCGCGCCGCCAGGTGGCGCTGATCGAGGAGGGCGGGACCGTGGTGCAGGAGACCCGGCTGTTCGATCCGGACCGCGGCGTCACCCGGTCGATGCGGTCGAAGGAGGATGCGCACGACTATCGCTACTTCCCCGACCCGGACCTTTTGCCGCTGGAGCTGAGCGAAGAGTTCCTCTCGGAATGCAAGGCGAGCCTGCCCGAACTGCCCGATGCGAAGCGCGCGCGTTATGTCGCGGCCGGGGTGCCGGTGTACAACGCCGCGGTGATCACGGCCGATGTCGAGACCGCGCGGTGGTTCGAGGCGCTGGTCGCGGCGAGCCCGAAGTCGTTCGAGGCAATCGCGAAGCCGGCGTCGAACTGGCTGATCTCCGACCTGTTCGGGGCGCTCAACCGGCTGGGGCGTGATATTGCGGACAGCCCGGTATCGCCACGGCAGGGCGGCGAGCTGCTGTCGCTGGTCGCGGACGGGACATTGTCCGGGTCGCTGGCCAAGCAGGTGTTCGAGATCATGCTGGAGACCGGCGAGGATGCCGGCGCGATCGTCGAGGCGCGCGGGCTGAAGCAGACGAGCGACACCGGCGCGATCGAGGCGGTGGTCGCCGGGATCATGGCGGCCAATGCGGACAAGGTGGCGGACTACCGTGGCGGCAAGGACAAGCTGTTCGGGTTCTTCGTCGGCCAGACGATGAAGGCGATGGGCGGCAAGGCGAACCCCGGCGTCGTGAACGATGTGCTGAAGACCATGCTGGGGTAGGTTCGGACGCTTTTCTAAGAAGGTTCGTCATCCCGGACTTGATCCGGGATCCAGAGTTTTAAGCGCTGCGCCTGGTGCCGTGGATCCCGGATCAAGTCCGGGATGACGATGGGCTGAAGCGGAACGATACCGAACCTAATGCGCGGCCGACGTGTCCGCCTCGCGCTTCGGGCGGGGGGCGAACCAGACGGTGATCGCCGCGACGAAGAATAGGCCCGCCGCCGCGAGGAAGACCTGATCGACCGCGAGCGTGGCGGCCTGCACCTCGACCAGTCGGTCGAGGACGGAGCGTGACTGGTCCGGGGTCATGCCGCCGGCTTGCAGGGTCGACAGCAGGCTGCCCGGATCGTTGAGCGTGGAGACGAGATCGCTGCGGTTCAGCCGCTCGCGCTGTTCCCAGATCGTCTGGGCAACCGACGCACCGATTGCGGCGGACAACGTTCGCAGGAAGCTCAACAGCCCGGCTGCGGACGTTGTCTCGCGCGGCAGGACCGAACCCAGTGCAAGTGTGGTGATGCCGATGAAGAAGAACGGCATGCCGAGCCCCTGCACGAGTTGCGGCAGGGCGAGCGTCCAGAAGTCGGACCCGGCCGTCCAGCGCGCACGCATGAGCGAGGTGGCGCCGAGCCAGACGATGCCGAAGCAGATGAGCAGGCGCACGTCCGCCTTGGGGATCAGCCGCGCGGCGATCGGTGACATGACCACAGCGAAGACGCCGACGAAGGCGGTGACATGGCCCGAACTGGTGGCGGTGTAGCCCAGCACCCCCTGCAGCCAGAGCGGGATGAGGACGATGGTGGCGAAGAAGGTGCCGAATGCGAGGGCCATGGTGACCGTCGCCATGCTGAAGCCCAGATGGCGGAAGATTCGCAGGTCGACGATCGGGTTCTTCTCGGTCAGTTCCCAGATGACGAATGCAACGAAGCCGACCGCCGCGACGATCGCGCCGCCGACGACGACCGGGGATGCGAACCAGTCATGTTCGCGACCGGTATCGAGGACGATCTGGAACGCGGCGACCCAGGTGACGAGCAGCGCCAGCCCGATGACGTCGATCGGTTGCCGTTCTGTGGGCGTTTCGAAAGCGCGCAGTTTCGGGACGGCGACCGTGAGGCAGACCGCCACGATCGGCACGTTGATGTAGAAGATCCAGGGCCACGACCAGTTGTCGCTGATCGACCCGCCTAGGATCGGCCCGAGGATCGGTGCGACGACGGTCGTCATCGCCCAGATTCCGAGCGCGACGGCCGCCTTGTCCTTCGGGAAGATGCGCAGCATCAGCGACTGCGACAGCGGCATCAGCGGGCCGCCGGACAGGCCCTGGAGGATGCGGAAGGCGATCAGCATCGACAGGCTGGACGACAGGCCGCACAGCATGGAGAAGAGCGAGAAGCCGCACAGGCCGAAGGTGAAGGTACGGACCGCGCCGAAGCGGTTGGCGACCCAGCCGGTCAACGGCACGCTGATCGCTTCTGCCACCGCATAGCTGGTGATGACCCAGGTGCCCTGCGTCGGCGATACGGCTAGGCCGCCGGCGATATGGGTGACCGAAACGTTGGCGACCGTCTGATCCAGCACGACGGTGAAATTGGCGAGGCCGAGCCCGACCGCGACGATCGCCAGCGTCGCACCGGTCAGCGCCTTCGGAGCCGTGCCGTCCGCCATCGTCAGCGGTCGAGGTGGACGGTGACGTCCATCGACAGGCCGACGCGGAGCGGATGGGCGGCCAGTTCGCGCGGATCAAGCGTGATGCGGAGCGGCAGGCGCTGCACGACCTTGATCCAGTTGCCGGTCGCGTTCTGCGCCGGGATGACCGAGAAGGCCGCCCCGGTCCCGCCCGCGAAACCCGCGATACGGCCGTGGAACACCACATCATCGCCGTAGAAGTCGGAGACGAGTTCCGCGCGCTGCCCCACGCGGACCTTGGCCAGCTGCGATTCCTTGAAATTCGCGTCGACATAGGCTTTGCCGACCGGGACGATCGTCATGGCGGGGGTGCCCGCGGCGACGCGTTGCCCGACCTGGACGTTGCGGCGGGCCACGATCCCATCGATCGGCGCGCGAATGACGGTGCGTTCCATGTCGAGCCGGACCTGATCCAGCCGGGCCTGCGCGGCGGCGACTTCAGGGTTGGAACGCGCGGTGGTGCCGTCGGTCAGCGCACGGTTCGCGGCAAGCTCCCCCTGCGCCGACGTGCGCGTCGACGCGGCCCGCCGGACATCGGCCGCAGCCTGCGCATAGGCGGCGGTGGCATCGGCGAAGGCGCTGCGGGCGCTGGTCAGTTCCTCGCCCGAGACCGCACCGGTAGGCGCGAGTTTCTGGCGGCGCTGGAGATCGATCCGCGCACGATCGAGGTTGGCCGCGGCCGCATCCAGCTTCGCGCGCGACTGGCTGATATCGGCGTCCCGCGCCGCGACGGTGGCGCCGAGCGCGGTGTTGTTCGCAGCGGTCTGGTCGTAACGCTGCCGCGCCTGTGCGAGCGACGCCTGCGCGGTCGCAAGGGCGATGCGGGCATCGGCCGAATCGATCGTCATCAGGATGTCGCCACGCCGCACCGGCTGCGTATCGGCGACGCGGACCGAGGTAACGGCACCGGCCACCAGCGGGGTCACCTGCGCCACGTCCGCGCCGACATAGGCATTGTCGGTGGTCACCCGGGTCGAACCGACGAGCAGATACCAGGCCAGCCAGGCGGCCAGCCCCAGGATCGTGACCACCGCGAGGATGAGGAGCAGGCGTTTGCGCCTGGACGGGGCGATGGCGGGGGCTTCGTCCGTGCTATCCTGCGACATCGACTGCGGCTGCTGCGTTGCTTGTGCCTCGGCCATCTATTTCTGTCCTTCGCGGTAGCCGCCGCCGAGTGCGCGGACGAGGGCGATATCAAGCATCAAAGCGCGCGCCCGTGCATCGACGAGCTGGCGACGACGGGTGAGCAGACGATCCTCGGCCGTCAGGACGCTGAGCCGGGCGGACAGGCCGCCTTCATAGCGTTGTCGCGCGATCGTGTAGGCGGCTTCCGCCCCCTGCAACGCGGCGGCCTGGTCGGCGATACGGCCATCGATCGCGTCGAGGCCCGCCGCGGCGTCGGCGACTTCGCGCAGCGCGGCGAGCACCGTCTGGTCGTAGGCGGCGATGGTCTCGTCATAGGTGGCGCCCGCATTCCGGTAGCGGGCGCGCAGCCGGCCGCCGTCGAAAATCGGGAGCGAGAAGGCGGGGCCGGCGGACCCGATCGACGAGCCCCGTTCGATCAACTGGCCCAGCCCCAGCGATTGCAGGCCGATCAGCGCCGACAGGCTGAGGTCGGGGTAGAAGCCGGCGCGCGCGACCTTGATGCGATCCGCGGCGGCCTCCGCGCGCAGGCGGCGGGCGACGATATCCGGCCGGCGGCCGATCAGCGCGATACCGGTATCGGCAGGCACGCGGCCGGCGGGCGGGGGCCGCAGCGTGGGTCGGGTAATGCGGAGGCCGCGGTCCGGCGTCGTGCCGACCAGATAGGCGAGCCGGTTGCGGGCCTGCGCGATGGATTCGTCCAGCTGGTTCAGGGCCGCGCGGGCGGCGGGCACGTCGCCCTCGGCCAGCCGCACCTCGCCCTGATTTTCCAGTCCGCCGGCCGCACGATCCGCCACCAGTCGGCCACTGTCGCTACGGATGCGCAACGCGGCCGCCGCGACATCACGTTCGGCGAACAGCATCGCCAGTTCGGCATAGCCATCGGCGATGGCGGTGGTGAGCGTCAGCGCGGCCTGATCCGCATCGACCCGCGCCGCCAGCGCATCCGACGTGGCAGCCGCAAGCGCGGCGCGGTTCCGGCCCCACAGATCGAGATCGAATCGCCCGGACAGCGCGATGCGGCCCGTGTCCTTGAACCCCTTCGGCACGAACTGGCGCGGGATGCCTAGATTGTAGCTTTGCTTGGTAACGCCGACGTTGCCGTCGGCAGTAAGGCTGGGCCGGTCGGCCGCGCCGGTTTCGTCGGCGATCGCCTCTGCCTGACGCAGGCGGGCGGCCGCGACCGCGACGTCCGGCGACCCGGCCAGTGCCTCCGCCATCAGCGAATCGAGCTGCGGATCGCCATAGACGCGCCACCAGCCGGCCCCCGGCCATGCGGCGGCCGCGTCGGTACGGGGCAGGACGGCGGCATCGATCCGCCGGGCCGTAGCGGCCGGCGGCACCGACGGCACGCTGGCGCAGCCGGCCACCGAAGCGAGACAGACGAGAGCGATACGGTACAGCCGAGCAGACATGAGCGCGCCTTTACGCGTTCGGCAGGCGATGGTCGATGGTATCGACCGTCATCATACCGTCTTTTCAACGTCACGGATCCGTGGTTCCATGCACGTATAAAATCCCGAACCGACGCGCGGACGCGGCGGATCGGGACATCATTCGTGAGGGGTGCGCGATGATCGGACGTTTGCGACTATGCTACCAGATCTTCGTCCTGCTGGCGGTCAGAAGGTAACCCGCATCGTCGCGCGCAGATCGCGACCGGCGAGCGGCGCATAATCCTTCAGGAAGCTCGCATGGCGGCGGGCAACCGTGTCGAAGATGTTGTTTGCCGACAGGACCAGCGTGGTGCGATTGCTGGCAAAGGGCTGTACTGTCACCGCCGCGTTCACCAGCGTGAAAGCATCCGTATTGGTTTCGAACGGCTGCGTGCGATCCTGCGCGTCGGACCATTCCACCTCGACCCGGGCGGAGCTGCGGGGGGCCTTCAGCTCGACCCCGCCCAGCAGACGGAGCGGCGGGATGCGCGGGGCGGGCCCGGACCCCACGATGCGCGCGCGGACATAGTCGGCGCTGCCGTCGGCGATCAGGTCATACTCACCGAACTTCGCCAGCGTGGCGCTCGCCTCGACTTCGAATCCGTAATATCGGGCCTTGGCCTGGTTGTACTGGAACACGGGCAGCTCGTCGCGAACCTCGCCGGTCTGGGTCTCGTATATATAGTTGTCGAACCAGCTGTGATAGACCGACGCCGACAGCGCGAACCGGTCGAACTTCGCGCGCGCCGTCCCTTCCAGGCCCCAGCTGGTTTCCTTTGCGAAATCGGGGCTGCCGACCTCGAACGATTGCGTGCCGGCGTGCGGGCCGTTGGCGAACAGTTCCTCGGCCGATGGGGCGCGTTCGGTGTGCGACCCGTTCAGGCCAAGGCGGATGCCGTCCGCCACGCCGATGCTGGCCCCCAGCGAACCGGAATAGGCGTCGTAGCGCCGGTCGAGCGCGGGATTGCCGAGCGTGTCGTTGGCGACCGCGGTCAGGATCGAATGTTCGTACCGACCGCCGGCTTCCGCCTTGATCGCGCCGATCGTGAATTCCTGGAGCGTGAACACGCCATATTGCTGCGTCTCGTTCTTCGGCAGGAAGGCTTCGTCGCCGACGACGTTGAAGTTGCGGATCATCATCTGGCCACCGACCGCGCCGCGCCAGCCGCCATGCTGCGCCTGGACGAGTTCGAGGCGCGCCTCGTAGCTGTCGTTGAAGAAGCGCGTGCCGACCTCGCCCGTGTCTTCGATCTCGGCATGTTCATAGTCGGCATGACCGGCGCGGAAGCGGATCTTTTCCAGCACGGTGCCGCCGGTATCGACCTCGGCGCGCATATCCTCGCGGGTCTGCTTCATCTTCAGGCGGACATTCTCGGCCTCGACCGCGGGGTCGAGCGAGAAGCGGACGGGCACGCCGTAGAAATTGTCGTAATGCGACACGGAAACACCGAAATTGCCGGTGTCGGTCACGATCGCGGCACCGCCGGCGACTTCCCAGGTTTCCGCAGCGGAGTTGGGCAGCCGGCCGCGCAATCCGGCCAGATCGCGAACGCCGGCATCGGTGCTGGCCGCGGCCTGCGCGCGCAACCCGGGGCTGAGCAGATAGCCGCCCGTCTCCAGATCGCCGGTCTTGGTATAGCTGCCGTCGACGTGGAACACGATCTTGCCGAGCAGCGGTGCCTCGATCGCGCCCGACGCAGACCGTTCGTTCGCGGCCGATCCGTAGCTGGCGAGCGCATCGATATGGACCGGTTCGTCGGGCACGCGGCGCGGAATGCGACTGTCGATGACATTGACGACGCCACCGATTGCGGACGAACCGTAGAGCAGCGCCGAAGGCCCGCGCAGCACTTCGATCCGGTCGGCAGTCAGCGGGTTGATGACGACCGCATGGTCGACCGAGGTATTCGAGACGTCGAAGCTGCCGATGCCGTCGGTCAGCACGCGGACGCGGTCGCCCTGGAACCCGCGGAGTACCGGGCGCGATGCGTTCGGGCCGAACGACGTGGCCGAGACGCCGGGTGTGCGGGCCAGCGTCTCGCCGATGGTCGGACGGATCTCGCGGACCAGTTCGGCCCCCGACAGGATCGTGACTCCCGACAGTGCACTGTCGGCATCGCGCGCGAAGGGTGCGGTGACAACGATGTTCTGCGGCGCATCATCGTGGAAGGCGGTGGCGGGGACGGGGGGCGCGGCGGCGAGCGCTGCAGCGGCGGTGGTGGTGAGCAGAGAGAGGATCATCGCGCTACGGTCCAATCAGGAAACAACGGCACGCGCTGCCTAAAGACGGTGTGATAGTATATCAACGCATTTGGTTTGGTATTGCTCGTGATTTGCCGCCGCTTTCGCATTCCGGTGGATGGCGGCGCACGATGGATGCGGCTATGTTGCACAAAACACACAGAGGAGAGGCTGCAATGAAGCTGGGATCGCTGAAATCGGGGCGTGACGGTCGACTGGTCGTAGTGAGTCGCGATCTGGCATGGTGCGCGGATGCGGGCCATATCGCGCCAACGCTGCAGGCGGCGCTGGACGACTGGGACCGGGTCGCGCCACTGCTGCGGAATTTGGCGACCGATCTGGCGCATGAGGCGATCCCGATGATGCGGTTCCACGAACGGGCGGCGGCGGCACCGTTGCCGCGCGCCTATCAGTGGGCGGACGGATCGGCCTATGTGAACCATGTCGCATTGGTGCGGCAGGCGCGCGGTGCGACGATGCCCGACAGCTTCTGGACCGATCCCCTGATGTATCAGGGCGGGTCCGATGGGTTTCTGGCGCCGCGCGATCCGATCCGGCTGGCGGACGAGGCCTGGGGGTGCGACCTAGAGGCGGAGATCGTGGTCGTGACGGGGGACGTGCCGCAGGGGACCGATGCAGTCGCGGCGCGCGACGCGATCCGGCTGGTCGGGCTGGTCAACGACGTGTCGCTGCGCAACCTGATCCCGGCGGAATTGGCGAAGGGGTTCGGCTTCGTCCAGTCGAAGCCTGCCTCCGCGCTGTCGCCGGTGTTCGTGACGCCGGACGAACTGGAGGGCGCGTGGAACGGCGGGAAGCTGTCCGGTGCGCTGAAGGTGGACCTGAACGGTCAGCCGTTCGGGCGGGCGGATGCGGGCGCGGACATGACGTTCGATTTCGGCGTGCTGATCGCGCATCTGGCGAAGACCCGCTCGCTGGTGGCGGGCACGATCATCGGCTCGGGCACCGTATCGAACCGCGGGCCGGACGGCGGACCGGGGCGGAGCGTGGAGGACGGCGGCGTCGGCTATAGCTGCATCGCGGAGGTGCGGATGGTCGAGACGATCACCGGCGGGGCGGCGGTGACGCCCTTCCTGAAGGTCGGCGACAGCGTGCGGATCGCGATGGAGGATGCACAGGGGCACCCGATCTTCGGGACGATCGAGCAGGTCGTGGAGGGGGTTTGAAGCTTCTTCTCCCTCCCCCCGGTGGGGGAGGGTTTCATCTGCTTCCGCTCACCGGCTTTGCAGTTCTTTCGCCAGGCCGCAGCGGCCGAAGGATTGGCTGTCGTCGCAGCGGCGGTCGCGGACGGCTTCGCTGGCGCGGCCGCGGCCGGTGGTGTCGCGGGCGTAGCGCGGGGTGCGCGGTTCGGAGATCGGATCGCCGTTCCAGGCGCGGTAGCGGTCCTTGGGACCGGGCGCGCAGACGATGATATCGTCGCTGTCGGCGGTGTTGCGCTTGCACATCGGCAGCGCGCTGGTGAGTTCGCGGTAGCGGCGCAGCGCTTCGTTCGCCGTGATCAACTGCCTGGCAGTGGGGGGTGGGGGCGTCAGCAGCACCGGGACCGGATTCGCGGCCAGCAGCGCAAGAACGAAAGCGAACATGGATCGCTTGTGCGTCAGCGCCGACACGAAGGCCAGAGGCTTTGCGGGCGGTCACATCTTGTTACAGGGATATGAAAAAGGGGGCGGCCCTTGGCAGGCCGCCCCCCGATCCTGTTCCGTCCCCCGGCTGGATCCCCACCTGCGCAGGGGTCCAGCCGGGTTGGACTTACTTGAGTTCGACGGTCGCGCCGGCTGCTTCGAGCTGGGCCTTGGCCTTCTCGGCTTCGTCCTTCGAAACGCCTTCCTTGACGGCCTTCGGAGCGGACTCGACGAGCGTCTTGGCTTCGGTCAGGCCCAGGCCGGTCATGGCGCGGACTTCCTTGATGACGTTGATCTTTTTGCCACCGTCGCCGGTGAGGATCACGTCGAACTCGGTCTTCTCTTCGACGGCCGGGGCAGCGGCGCCGGCAGCGGCCGGTGCAGCAGCAGCGGCGGCAGCGGAAACGCCCCACTTCTCTTCGAGCAGCTTCGAAAGCTCGGCTGCTTCGAGGACGGTCAGTGCGGACAGGTCTTCAACGATCTTGTTCAGGTCAGCCATGATATTCTCCGTGGCGGGCGCGTGCCCGCATAATGTTCAAACGAGAAAGCGCTCTTCAAGCGGCTTCTTTTTCCGCATAGGCGGCAAGCACGCGCGCGATCTGCGCGGCCGGCTCCTTGACGACGCGGGCGATCTTGGTCGCAGGTGCCTGCACCAGACCGATGATCTTCGCGCGCAGTTCGTCGAGCGACGGAAGCTCGGCAAGCGCCTTGACCCCATCGATGTCGAGCAGCGTCCCACCCATCACGGCGCCCACGATTTCCAACTTGTCGTTGGTCTTCGCGAACTCAACGATCACCTTGGCCGGGGCCACGGGATCGGTGGATGTGCTGAGCGCCGTCGGGCCGACCAGCAGGTCGGACAGATCGGCATAGGGCGTGCCTTCAAGCGCGATGCGGGCAAGCTTGTTCTTGGAAACCCGGTAGCTGGCGCCCGCTTCGCGCATCCTGTTCCGCAGCACAGTGGACTGTGCGACGGTCAGACCAAGATTCTTGGTCACGACGACGACCTGGGTCGTGTCGAAGATGCTCTTCAGTTCGGCAACCAGTCCGGCCTTTTCAGCCCGATCCATAGTTACACTCCATTCACATGGGTCCCGAAACATCCGGGACCCGGTTTGAACCACAGGACCGATACGCCGTCCTGCGGCTGTCCGTGGGGGGAGTGACTGGATCGGCACGGGGCCGATGGCAGACCCGCCTGCCGCGATGGCAGGACGGTAATACTCTTCCCCGTCTTGGCGGGAGATTAAGCAACCCGGAGGTCGCACCCGCTGTCTCGGACGGTACAGTCCCGAGTCCTTGACGGACCCGGGAGGGAAAGGGGCTTCTACTTTTCTTTTCGCAGGATGCAAGAAAAGAGAAGAAGAAGCCCCTCTCCCCTCCCTCTCCCCCGAGGGGAAGAGGGAGAAGGCAGATCAGACGCCGGCGATTTCGGCGACGTCGACCTTCACGCCCGGGCCCATGGTGGAGGAGACCGCCACCTTCTGGAGGTACTTGCCCTTGGCGCCGGTCGGCTTGGCCTTCACGATCGCATCGACGAACGCGTCGAAGTTGGCGCGCAGATCTTCGGCCGGGAACGATGCCTTGCCGATGCCGGAGTGGATGATCCCGGCCTTTTCGACGCGGAATTCGACCTGGCCGCCCTTGGCAGCCTTGACCGCTTCACCGACGTTCATGGTCACGGTGCCCAGCTTCGGGTTCGGCATCAGGCCCTTGGGACCAAGCACCTTACCGAGGCGGCCGACGAGACCCATCATGTCCGGCGTCGCGATGCAGCGATCGAAATCGATCGTGCCACCCTGAACCTGCTCAAGCAGATCCTCGGCACCGACGACTTCCGCGCCGGCAGCGCGGGCTTCGTCGGCCTTGGCGCCGCGGGCGAACACGCCGACGCGGACGTCCTTGCCGGTGCCCTTGGGCAGCGTCACCACGCCGCGGACCATCTGGTCGGCGTGACGCGGATCGACGCCGAGGTTCAGCGCGACTTCGATCGTCTCGTCGAACTTGGACGTCGCGTTGGTGCGGGCCATCGCGATGGCCTCGTCAACGCCGTACAGCTTCAGGACGTCGACGGCCTGTGCCATCGCCTTGTTCTTCTTGCTCAGCTTGGCCATCGGATCAGCCCTCCACCACTTCGAGGCCCATCGCGCGAGCGGAGCCTTCGATCGTCTTCGTTGCCGCGTCGATATCGTTCGCGTTCAGGTCCTTCATCTTGGCCTGGGCGATTTCCGCGAGCTTGGAGCGCGCGATCGTCCCCGCACTGATCTTGCCCGGCTCCTTGGAACCCGACTTCAGATTGGCGGCCTTCTTGATGAGGTAAGACGCCGGGGGCGTCTTGGTCGCGAACGAGAAGCTGCGGTCGGCATAGACGGTGATGACGGTCGGGAGCGGGGTGCCCACTTCCTGGTCGCCGGTCGACGCGTTGAACGCCTTGCAGAATTCCATGATGTTCACGCCGCGCTGACCCAGCGCGGGGCCGATCGGCGGCGACGGGTTGGCCTTGCCGGCCGGAACCTGCAGCTTGATGTAACCGGTAATCTTCTTCGCCATGATGATCTCCTATGGCTTAGCGGTACATGCGGCAGGTTTGACGCTGCCTCCCGCGGACTGATCCGGGTAGAACCCGGAAACCTGGAACAGGACGTTGCGTCCCGCTGAAACTATCTTGCGGAGTTGTCAAAGTTGCGGTGTTCGAAGCACCTTACTTTGCGCGTTCCACCTGTTCGAATTCGAGTTCGACCGGGGTGGCGCGACCGAAGATCGACACCGACACCTTGACGCGACCGCGGTCGAAATCGAGTTCCTCGACCAGACCGTTGAAGCTGGCGAACGGACCGTCGAGGACCTTCACCGAATCACCGATCTCGTAATCGACCTTCAGCTTGGCCTTCGGTGCGGCGACCGCGGCTTCTTCCTTGGTGTTCAGGATGCGGGCGGCTTCGGCTTCGCTGATCGGCTGGGGCTTGCCCGACGAGCCGAGGAAGCCGGTGACCTTCGCGGTGTTCTTGACGAGGTGATAGACCTGGTCGCTCATGTCGAGCTTGGCCAGCACGTAGCCGGGGAAGAACTTGCGGTCCGACGTGACCTTTTTCCCGCGGCGGACCTCGGTGATCTTCTCGGTCGGCACTTCGACCGATTCGACGAGATGTTCCAGCCCGAGCCGGGTCGCGTCGGCGAGGATCGCTTCGCGCACCTTGTTCTCGAAACCGGAATAGGCGTGGATGATGTACCAGCGGGACATGCTCTACCTTAACCCTTGCTCGCCAGCGACAGCAGGAACTGCACGATCTGGCTGAAGATCGCATCGACGCCGAAGAAGAACAGGCCGAGCGTCAGCGTCATGATGACCACCATGATGGCGGTCGTGACGGTTTCCTTGCGGGACGGCCACACCACCTTGGCGGTTTCGGCGCGGACCTGCCGGATGAATTCGCCGGGATTAACCTTGGCCATGTCCAACCTTCGCGAAACGACGATAACGAGGCACACGCACCCTTTCGGACCCTATCAGGCCCCGAAGGTGCGCCCGCCTCGTCTTCATTCTTACCGACCCGAACATCCACCCGGTGGGGTGGCAGGAGTAGGGGGACTCGAACCCACGGCCCTCGGTTTTGGAGACCGATGCTCTACCAACTGAGCTATACTCCTCCGGGTCGGAAGAAGGGCGTGCTTAGCGGGCGCTGCGCCCGAGTGCAAGCATGGCGTGACGGTTCACGCGACCGAACGGCGCGCGTCGGCCGGCGATATGATCGCACAGCGCGTCACGAGCCCGCGTGCGTCGTCCGCCGCCATCGGCGAACCGGCGAAATGCCCCTGGATCCGGTCGAGCCCGAGCGCCCGCATCCGGGTGAGGTCCGCATGGCTTTCCGCTCCCTCCGCCACGGTGGCGACGCCAAGCGCGTCGGCCATGGCGACGCCGGCCCGCACGATCGCGAGGCTTTCCCGGCTGCCGTCCGCCGCGCCGCGCACGAACCGGGTGTCGATCTTGATCGCGGAGAAGCGGCCGTACCGGATGTGGTCGAGTGCGGTGTAGCCGACCCCGAAATCATCGAGCGCCAGCCGGACGCCGAGCGACTGGACCGCATCCAGCACCGCGACGATCGCCGGATCTTCCTTCAGGAAGAAGGATTCGGACACTTCCAGTTCGAGCCGGTGCGCTTCCAGTCCGGCATGCGACAGCGCGGACAGCACGGTCGATGCGAACTGGCGATCGTGGAGCTGCGCCAGCGCCAGATTGACCGACAGCCGGATATCGTC
Source organism: Sphingomonas montana (assembly GCF_001956315.1). Classification (GTDB taxonomy): domain Bacteria; phylum Pseudomonadota; class Alphaproteobacteria; order Sphingomonadales; family Sphingomonadaceae; genus Sphingomonas_R; species Sphingomonas_R montana. Next base: position 278,448 of record NZ_MOLY01000046.1, read on the forward strand.
GGGCCAGGACGCCGCTTCGAGGCAGGCGGTGCGCAGGACCCATTCGCCGATCCGCCCGGCCAGCCGCGCCTCCTCCGCCACAGGCAGGAAGTCGACGGGTGGCACGTCGCCCAGCGTCGGATGGTTCCAGCGGATCAGCGCCTCGAAACTTTCGATGACCCCGGTCGCGGTGGATACGACGGGTTGGTAGACGAGCCGGAACTGGTCGCCGCCCTCGATCGCCTCGCGCAGCGCGGTTTCCATCGCACGGCGGCGTTCGGCCTGGATCAGCAGCGAGGGATCGTAGCGCCGCAGCGTGCCGCGGCCGTCGTCCTTTGCCCGGTACAGTGCGAGATCGGCATTGCGGACGAGCGTTTCGACCGAGCGTCCGTCCCGCGGGGCGAGGCCCGAGCCGATGCTGGCCCCGATCCGGATGACGTTGCCGTCGATTTCGAACGGCGTGCCGAGTGCGGCGATCACGTTGCCGCCCATCCGTTCGATCGCGCCGGGCGTGACGCGCGCGATGAGGATCGCGAATTCGTCGCCCCCCAGGCGACCGCAGATATCGTCATCGGCGATCAGGCCGCGCAGCCGTTCCGCGACCAGTTTCAGCAGCCGATCGCCGATCGGATGACCCAATGTGTCGTTGACCGGCTTGAACTTGTCGAGATCGATCAGCAGCAGCGCGCAGGGTTGCCGATCGCCGAGGGCACGACCGATGCTGGCCCGCAACGAATCCATGAATTCCCGCCGATTGGGCAGACCGGTCAATGCGTCGAAGCGCGCCAGCCGATCGATCTTTTCCGCCGACCGGCGTTGTTCGGTAATGTCGGACCCGACGCCGCGATAACCGAGAAAGGCACCGTCGCCGTCGAACCGCGGGGCGGCGGACAGGCTCCAGGAGCGGACCTCGCCGCCGATCGTAATTTCGAACACAAGGTCGGAGAAGCGTTCACGGCCGTTCATCGTCTGGACGAGGTGGCGCAGCGCGCTGGTGCCGTCGGTGCCGCCGGTGCCGCGGCCCGGATTGTCGGACAGCAGGCGGAGCAGCGGCACCCCTTCAAGCTCGGTCGGTTCACAGCCGGCGGCATGCGCGAAACGCGCCGATACCGACACCAGCCGCTTGGCGCTGTCGACCTGCCACAGCCAGTCGGCACCGCTGTCTTCCGCTTCGCGCAGCAGCAGCCGGACGACCTCGCTCTTGTCCTCCAGCGCCTGATCCGCCCAGTGGCGGGCGATGAAGGCGCGCGCGGTGCCCAGGCCGCTTGCCGCCAGCAGCGCCGCGTAGAAGGGCGGCAGCAACGCCAGCGACGGCGACCCGGTGCGGGCGAGCATGATCGACAGGCCGATCGATGCGGGCGCCAGATACAACAGCAAAATCGCCGGGACCGAGCCGGTGGTGAGTGCGGCAAGCGCCATCAGCGCGCAGGACAGCAGGCAGGCGGCCAGTTGCTGGTCCGTGCCGCCGCCGATCGCGAAGACGGCGGGCGGCAGTGCCCATAGCAGGCCGAGCCCGATACTGCGGCTGCCGTGGCGAAGCAGACCGTCCGGGGCGCCCGCACGGCCGGACGGCGCGCGCAGGGCAGCCGACCCGAGCAGGACGACGTTCGCGGCCAGCCAGCCGAGCAGGTGCAGACGCGGAACCGACGTGGCGAACAGCACCGCGGCAAGCAGTGCCGCGGCACCGAAGGCAAGCGATGTCATCGGCAGGGCGCCAGTGAGTTCGGCATATTGCGCCGCCCGGACCTGCCGCCAGTTCGGCAGATCGGGATCCGCGAATCCGACGATGACGCGCCAGGATCGGGCAGCGGGGGGAATGGTGTGCGGGTCGGTCATATCCGGACCGGTATGGCGGCTGTTCGTTTATGATCGGTAAGTGAAAATCCAAAGTTTTCGAACGCTTCCCGACAGAAACGAAATGCCGCCGCGCGGTCCGATCCGGTCAGGCGGCGACCGCATAGGGCTGGATCTCGCCCGACAGATACAGGTTGCGGGCCTTCGCGCGGCTGAGCTTTCCCGAACTGGTGCGTGGCAGGGTCTTGGGCGGAACGAGTTCGATGACGCAGTTCATGCCGGTGATGGCGCGGACGCGGTCGCGGATCTCCTCGCGCAGGCGGGCACGTTCGCTGTTGTCGGACGTGCGGCACTGGACCAGCACGGCCGGCGTCTCCTCGCCACCCGGCGTCGTGATGGCAAAGGCGGCGATGTCGCCGGCCTTGAAGCCCGGCAGCTGTTCCACCGCCCATTCGATATCCTGCGGCCAGTGATTCTTGCCGTTGATGATGATCATGTCCTTGGCCCGGCCCACGATGTAGACGTAGCCGTCCGACAGGTAGCCCATGTCGCCGGTGTCGAGCCAGCCATCGACCAGACAGGCGGACGTGGCCTCGGGATCGCGGAAATAGCTGTGCATGACCGATGCGCCGCGACACCAGACCTTGCCGATCGCGCGGTCGGGCAACGATGCGCCGTCCTCTTCGCGGATCTGGATCTCCATTCCGCGTGCCGGGCGGCCGCAATTGACGATCGCACGGTAGCGTTGCGGCCGGTCGCACGCGGCGTCGCCCCCGGACAGCTCGGTTTCCTCGACCAGTTCGACCACGATGCCTTCGCCCGGCGGCATGATCGACACGGCCAGCGTCGCCTCCGCCAGCCCGTAGGACGGCAGGAAGGCGGAGGCCTGGAACCCGGCATCGGCGAACGCATCGACGAAGCTCTGCATCACGTCCGGGCGGATCATGTCGGCGCCGTTGCCCGCCACGCGCCAGCGCGACAGATCGAACCGGTCCGACGCGCGCGTCTGGCTGGACATGCGGCGTGCGCAGATGTCGTAGCCGAAGGTGGGCGAATAGCTGAGCGTCGTACCGGGGTTGCGGCTGATGAGGTCGAGCCACGCCAGCGGGCGGCGGGCGAAATCCTCGGTCTTCAGATAGTCGGCAGAAACCTGGTTGGCGACCGGCGACAGCAGGCAGCCGACCAGACCCATGTCGTGATACCAGGGCAGCCACGACACGCAGCGGTCGCCGGTGCGCACCTCCATGCCGATCGAATGGGCGGCCAGGTTGCTGAGCAGCGCTTCGTGCGTGACGGCGACGCCGTGCGGGAAGCGGGTCGATCCGCTGCTATATTGCAGATAGGCGATGTCGGCAGGGTCGGCCACCGGGAAGATGATGTCCGACGGCGCATCGCGCGTGGCGAACGCTTCCCACGACAGGCCTTCGACGCCGCAGCGATCGGCGGCTGCGGCAGCCATCGTCGCCAGTTCGGCGGGGTAGAACAGCATGCGCGGATCGGAACTACCGAGCTGGACCGCAAGCTGATCAATGTAGCTGTCACGCCCGCCGAAGGAGGTGGGAAGGGGAAGCGGGACCGGCCATGCGCCGGCGATCACCGTGCCGAAGAACAATGCCGCGAAATCCGGACCGGTTTCGGCGAGCATCGCGATGCGGTCGCCCGGCGCGACGCCGGCCGCGATCAGCCGGCGGGCGACATCCTGCGCATCGGCGCGCAGTTCGGCATAGGGATAGGCGCGTGTCAGTTGCCCGCGCGGATCGTGGAAGTTCAGCCCGCAGGTGCCGGCCGCCGCATAGTCGAGCGCATCGCCGAGGGTTGCGAAATCCGCGAACCGGCGCACCCGGCCACCGTCGCTGGGCGTAGCGTCGCGCGCGTCCTTCGCCATGTCCGCAACCTTGTCGAGCACTCAGTCCAGCTCCCGTCCCCGTCACCGCCGCGCACACCGTCTGGCGCGGTCGGTTCCAATTTGCATAAAGTCGTCGGGCACGTTCAAATTCCGACCCGACTGTGGCACAAACATGGCGCGTGGCACGACATTCATCAAACCGCAACCCGGACAGGGTCCGCCCGCCGCTGGACCGCGAAGCCCTGGAGCGACTCGCACTGCACTATCTGGGGCGGTATGCGACGACCCGCGCGAAGCTGGCCGCCTATCTGAACCGCAAGCTGGACGAGCGCGGCTGGGCGGAGGCGGGGACCGGGATGGACGGCGCGCCGGGTGCGCCGCGGCCGGTCGACGCGATCGTCGCGCAGATGGCAGAGCTGGGCTATGTCGACGATCGGGTATTTGCCGAGATGCGCAGCGCGGCGCTGGGCCGACGGGGGTATGGGCGGCGGCGGCAGGTCGATGCGTTGCGGGCAGCAGGCGTGGGCGACGAGGACCGCGACGCCGCGCTGGCGGCGGCGGACCAGGACGGTGGCGCTGGCGGTGGCAGTTTTGGCGTCGGTTTTCGTGACGATCATGACGACCGTGACGACCATGATCGCGAGGAGGAGGGGCGCACGAGCCGCGACCATGCCGCCGCGCTGGCGTTCGCGCGGCGCAAGCGAATCGGTCCGTTCGCCACCGGGCCGACCGACCCGGACGTACGACGCAAAGCGCTGGCGGCGATGATGCGGGCGGGGCATGATTATGGCCTGGCGCGCCGGATGATCGATTGCGCGCCCGGCGAAGTGCCCGAGATTTAGGTCGTGCGCCGCGGGACGCTTGCATCCGCGCGGCTTTCATGGTGCGTTCGGTACAGCTGCGGGCCGGGGGCTGTCCGTCGCGGGTAAACGGGGCGTGCAAGCGATGGGGGGCGACACCATGATGCCGGCCGAGGGCGCGGCCGGGGCAGGCATGCCGGCCGATATGCTTGCGCCGGGCGATATCGCCGGCGCGCTGGATCTGGCCGACATGGCCGCGGACGAATCGGCGATATCCGGCGTCGTGAAATGGTTCGACATGACGCGCGGGTTCGGTTTCATGGTGGGCGACGACGGGGCGGGCGACGTGCTGCTGCATTTTTCGGTGTTGCGCGACCATGGCCGCCGCACCCTGCCCGAAGGGACGCGGGTTGCGTGCATCGCGTCACGCCGCGAACGCGGCCTGCAGGCGCGGCGCGTGCTGACGATCGACATGAGCTGCGCCACCGGTCCCGACGCGGACATGATCGCGCAGCGCCAGCGGATGCGGACCGACCCGACCCATCTGGAGGCGGAGGCCAGCCCGTTCGAACCGGTGACGATCAAGTGGTTCAACCGGCTCAAAGGCTATGGCTTCGTCCTGCGCGACGGGGACATGAGCGACGTGTTCCTGCATATGGAAGTCGTGCGGCGCGCGGGTTTCGACCAGCTGATGCCGGACCAGCGGCTGCGGGCCCGGATCGCGACGGGGCCGAAGGGGCCGGTGGCGGTGGTACTGGCCGAGTAGGCGCACCCGATCCGGGGGGGGGGTCGGTCGGGCAGGCTCTGCGCCATTGCAGGGCGCGGGCATCGCGGCTAAGCCGCCAGACATGACAGTCCTTGGCAGCATCTTCACCTGGTGGAACGGCGCGACGATCGGAACGCGGCGGCACACGCGGCGGTTCGGTGGCGAAGTGGGGCAGGACATGCTCGGCAACGTGTATTTCCAGGCGAAGAAGCCGGATTCGCGCGGGCTGTTGCGTCGCTGGGTGATCTACAACGGCGCGAACGACGCCAGCCGGGTGCCGCCGGAATGGCATGGCTGGTTGCACAACACGATCGAGGAGGTCCCGGAAAAGGGATTGCCGGCCGCCCGCGTGTGGGAAAAGGCGCCCTTGCCCAACCTGACCGGAACACGCGACGCCTATCGCCCGGCCGGGTCGCTGGACGCAGGCGGCAGACGGGCCGCGGCGACCGGCGATTATGAGGCCTGGAGCCCGGATCAGGCATGAAGACGGTCGTGCGGGAAAACGGCGTCGAGGCGCTGGTCGGTTTTGCAGTATTGGTGGTTGCGATCTGGTTCGCGCTGTTCGCGTGGGGCCGGACCGGAGGCGGCGGGGCGGCAGATGCGATCCACGTCAGCGCGATGTTCCCCAACGCCAGCGGCGTGACGGTGGGCACCGACGTGCGCGTCGCGGGCCTAAAGATCGGCAGCGTGACCGGGCAGAAGCTTGATGCCGCCAGCTATCAGGTGTCGATCACGCTGGCGCTGGACCCGACGGTGAAGCTGCCGTCCGACAGCAGCGCGGCAATCACGTCCGAAGGGCTGCTGGGCGGTACGTTCATCGCGTTGCAGCCGGGCGGATCGACCGAAATGCTGAAGGACGGCAGCGTCATCCTCGACACGCAGGGATCGGTCGACCTGATGGGTCTGATCGGTTCGTTCATCAACCGCCCGGCCGCCCCCGCAGCCGACGCGCCGGCCGACGCGGCGGCAACGCCGACGCCGTGAAGACCATCGCGGCCGGGGCCGTGATCGCCGCCGGGCTGGGTCTGGCCGCGTGGACCGGTGTATCGGCGTTGCAGGGGCGGGAAGCGGCGCCGCCGCAAACCGCGGCACCGCGGGCATCGCCCGAAGCAGGATCCGCGACGCCGCCACTTTCGCCGTCCCGGCAACGGCAGGCCGCCAGGGCCGGCGCCACGGCGACTGTCGAGCCGCCGTCGAAGGTCGCGACGCCGATGGCACAACGGGTTGGGGTGCTGGGCGTGCTGAACAAGCGCAACGGCCTGTCGCGCGACCTGTCGCTGATGCCCGGCCAGGCGGTGCGGCTCGGCGATCTGGTCGTGCGGTTGCGCGCGTGCGAGGAAACCGCGCCGTGGGAAGCCGAGCATATGACCGGCGCGTTCGTGCAGACCGACGTGCTGGGCCGCGATGCGAAATGGCGGCGGGTGTTTTCCGGCTGGCTCTACAAGGAGTCGCCGTCGCTGAACGCGGTGCAGCACCCGATCTACGACGTCTGGCCCAAAAGCTGCACGATGCGGTTTCCCGATACCGGGCCGGAAACGGTCGCGGCCGGGTCCGACGCGGCGGCGGCATCGTTGGCCGGGTCAGCGAGACGGTCCAGCGCGCGGAAGTCCCCGACCACGCGCCCGCCCGTCGAACCGACGCCCAGCGCCCCGTCCAGCAACGAGACATAGGCCGCGCGCGCAATCTCGATCGCGCCGAGCGATGCCAGATGATCGGTGATGAACTGGCAGTCGAGCAACCGGTAACCGCCGACGCGTAGTCGCGCGACGAGGTGGGCGAGGGCGACCTTGGACGCATCGCGCCGCCGGCTGAACATGCTTTCGCCGAAGAACGCGCCGCCCAGCGTCACGCCGTAAAGCCCGCCGACCAGCGCACCGTCGACCCAGGTCTCCACCGAATGGGCATGGCCACGCGCGTGGAGCGCGGCATAGGCGCGCTCGATCTGCGGGTTGATCCAGGTATCGGGCCGGTCGTCCGTGCTTTGCGCGCACTGCGCCACGACATCGGCGAAGGCGGTATCGGCGGTGACCGTGAAACGGTCCGAACGCAGCGTCTTGGCCAGCGACCGCGACAGGCGGAACCCGTCGAGCGGCAGGACCCCCCGCTTGCGCGGTTCGACCCAATAGATGTCGCGCGCATCGCGGCTGTCCGCCATCGGAAACACCCCGATCGCATAGGCGCGCAGCAGCAGGTCCGGATCGAGCGCAGTCATGCTGTCCAGAATGGCGGTCAGCGGGCGGGTTGGGAAGGGCTAGGGGCGGAATGAGGTGATTTGTCCGGGCACGGGCGGGTGATCGGGGGGCTTTGAGGGACGAGCTGTCGGATTGGCTGTGGGTGCAGCGGTCCTTGACGGTACGTCCCCGAGCCAAATCCGTCACCCCGGCGGAGGCCGGGGTCTTGTTTTAGGTGGATGTCAGCGCAAGCAAGGTGGAGATCCCGGCTTTCGCCGGGACGACGGGGTGGTCGGGCTTTCTGTCTTGCCTCCTCCGGCGCTGATCGCGACTACTTGCGGGCGCTGGCGGTCTTGTCGCGTTCGGCCTTGAACTCGCTGTCGGCGCTCCAGTTGGGCCAGACGGTGCCAGTGGCGAGGTCGCGGCCAACGGCGTAGAGCAGGCCGAGGTCGGCGGTCATGCCGGACAGGTTCCAGCTCGCGCTCCATTCGTCGGCGGGTTGGTGGTAGCGATCCCTGGTATAGGCCTGCGCGAACGCCTCGCCCGCCGCGGCGCCGCCGGTGACCAGATCGCTGCCGCCGTCGAACGAGACGGCGGGGACGCCGCGCTTGGCCATTGGGAAGTGATCGGAGCGGTAGAAGCCGCCGGCCTCCGGATGCGGTTCGGGCGAGAAGGTGCGGTTGCGCTTGGCGCCTTCGGCGGTCAGCATGTCGAGCAGGCCAAGCTTCGCGCTGCCCGAAATCCCGAAGTCGCGCGCCGGACCGGCGACCGCCATCGAATCCATGTTGAGAACGCCGACGGTCTTGCCGAGCGGGTAGACTGGGTTGGCGGCGTAATATTCGGAGCCGAGCAGACCCTTCTCCTCCGCCGTGACCGCGAGGAAGACGAGCGAGCGTGCGGTGCGCGGGGCCTTTGCGAAGGTGCGGCCGAGTTCGAGCAGCGCGGCGATGCCGGTCGCGTTGTCGACCGCGCCGTTATAGATGCGGTCGCCCTTCGCATCGGGCGCGCCGACGCCGAGATGGTCCCAGTGCGCGGAGTAGATGACGGTTTCGTCGGCCCGGGTGGTGCCGGGCAGGCGGCCGAGGACGTTCTTCGACGTGATGACCTGTGCATCGACCGCATAGTTGGCGGCGAGCGTGGCCTTCAGCGGCACGGCGCGGAAGTCGCGGGTGCGGGCCTTGGCCTTCTCCGCATCGAAATCGAGGCCGGACGCCTTGAACAGCGTGACGGCGAGGTCGCGCTGTATCCAGCCTTCCAGCGGCGTGTGGCTGGCAGCGGGGTTCTGCCGGACGATGTCGAACATCGTATTGGTGTTGCTGTTCTTGACGGTGGCCCAGCCATAGGAGGCGGGCGCGGTTTCGTGGACGATCAGGATGCCCGCGGCCCCGCGGCGGGCGGCTTCCTCATATTTGTAGGTCCAGCGACCATAATAGGTCATCGCCTTGCCGCCGAAATCGCCGTCGCCGGTTTCGAAATCGGGGTCGTTGACGAGGACGACGGCGATCTTGCCCTTCAGGTCCTGCCCCTTGAAGTCGTCCCACTTCCGTTCCGGCGCGGTGACGCCGTAACCGACGAAGACAAGCGGGGCGTCGGCGATCGATACGGACTTCTGCCCCGTCAGCGCGGCGCGGACGGCGATCTGGTCGCCTTGGGTCAGCGGCGTGGGCGTGCCGGCGATCGCCATCGACAGCGTGGGGGAGCCGGTGATCTGCGAACGGAGGAGCGGCACGTCCTGCGTCCAGCCGCGCTTGCCGTCGGGGGCGGCGGTGCCGCCGGGCTGGAGGCCGCCGGCCTGCATCTGTTTGACGATGTAGGCGACGGTCTTGGTTTCGCCGAGGGTGGCGGGGCCGCGGCCTTCATAGGAGTCGCTCGACAGTGTCTTGACGTCGGCGGTGATGCGGGCGGGGTCGAAGGTCTGTGCCGCGGCGATGCCGGCGGTGGCGGCGAGAAGCGTGGCGAGGAGGGGACGGTGCATGGGTGACTTTCGTATGGCGTTTGGGGGAAGGTGCAACGGCGGGGCAGGGAACGCAACCGGGGCGGGCGAAGGCTTTCCCGCTTTATAGCGGCGGGCGGGGCGGCTAGACGCCGGCCATGCGCTTCTTCTCAGACAATGCCGCCCCGGTTCATCCGGCCGTGCTCGATGCCATCATGGCCGCCAATGCGGTCGATACCGCCTATGACGGCGATGCGTTGTCCAAAGCGATGGACGGCGCGTTTTCCGCGCTGTTCGAGACCGACGTGACGGCGATGTGGGTGGCGACGGGCACGGCCGCCAACGCACTGGCGCTCGCGGCGCTGGTGCCGCCGCACGGCGGCGTGCTGTGCCACCGCGACGCGCATATCCAGAATGACGAGGGCGGCGCGCCGGAGTTCTACACGCATGGCGCCAAGCTGATGCTTGTCGACGGCGTGGGGGCGAAGCTGGATCCGGCGGGCGTCGCGGCGGCGGCCGATGCGATCGCTGACGACGTCCACCGGGTGCAGCCGCACGCTCTGTCGATCACCAACGCGACCGAATATGGGCTGGTCTACGCGCCGGACGAGGTCGCGGCGCTGGGCGCATTGGCGAAGGAGCGCGGCTGGGGGTTCCATATGGACGGCGCGCGGTTCGGCAATGCGATGGCGCATGCCGGCTGTTCCCCCGCGGACATGACTTGGCGGGCCGGCGTCGACATATTGAGTTTCGGCTTCGTCAAGAATGGCGGGATGGCGGCGGAGGCGCTGGTCTTCTTCGATCGCGGGCTGGCCGCCGATACGCTGCGCCGACGGAAGCGGGCAGGGCATCTGTTGTCGAAGGGGCGGTTCGCGGCGGCGCAGATCCTGGCGCTGGTCGCCGAAGACCGCTGGCTGGATACGGCGCGCGCGGCCAATGCGGGCGCCGCAGCGCTGGGTGCGGCGGCGGGTGCGCGCGCGCTGCATGCCGTGCAGGCGAACGAACTGTTCCTGCGCGCGACGCCGGCGGAGGCCGCGACGTTGCGGGCACAGGGCTTCGACTTTTACGACTGGGCGGCGGGCGAGGTGCGGATGGTGGTGTCGTGGAACCAGCCGGAGGCGGAGATCGCGGCACTGGCCGCGGCGATCGCGGCGCTGTGACTGGTGCATGACCGCCGGATGATCGGGGCATGAGCGCGCCGCCGTTGCCGCAGGCGACCGTCGGGCGCGTGGCGGTGCCGTTCCTGCTGGTAACGCTGATCTGGGGATCGACGTGGCTGGTGATCCGCGACCAGATCGGCGTGGTGCCGGCCAGCTGGTCGGTCACCTACCGGTTCATCGTGGCGACGGTCGCGATGTTCGGCGTCGCGGTGGCGACGCGCGCGCCGCTGCGCATAGGCGGGGCGGGACTGGCCATCGCGGCGGTGGTCGGGTTCTGCCAGTTCTTTGCGAATTTCAACCTGGTGTACCGCGCCGAGGCGTCGGTGACGTCCGGGCTGGTGGCGGTGGTGTTCGGGTTGCTGGTGGTGCCGAACGCAGTGCTGGGGCGCGTGATGCTGGGGCAGAGCCTTTCACGGCCGTTCCTGGCCGGATCGGCGGTGGCGATGGTGGGCGTGGCGATGCTGTTCGACCATGAACTGCGCCGCGGGCCGGGCGCGGGCGGGGGTGCCGACATGGCGGCGGTGGCGGGCGGGATTGCGCTGACGCTGGCCGCGGTGCTGACCGCGTCGATCGCCAATGTGGTGCAGGCGACGCCGGCGGCGCGGCGGGTGGCGGTGATCCCGCTGATCGCATGGGCGATGCTGTTCGGGACGATCGTGGACGGCGGCTATGCCTGGGCCACGGTGGGTGCGCCGGTGATGGAGTGGCGCTGGGGCTATGGCGCGGGGATCGCCTATCTGGGGCTGGCGGGGTCGGCGCTGGCGTTTCCGCTCTATTACCGGGTGATCCGCGCGATCGGGCCGGCGCGGGCGGCCTATTCCAGCGTGCTGGTGCCGGTGATCGCGATGACCCTGTCGACGCTGTTCGAAGGATATCGCTGGTCGGTTCAGGCCGGCGTGGGTTCTGCGCTGGCGATGGCGGGGCTGGTCGTGGCGTTGAGGGCGCGCAACCCGGCGCGGTAGTTGGGAAAGGCGGGGCGCCAGCCGAGGACGCGTTTCGCCTTGCCGTTCGCGACGCGGCGGTTTTCCGCATAGAAGCCGCGCGCCATGGGGGAGAGATTGGCCGCGTCCAGCGATTGCAGCACCGGCCAGGGAACCCCGAGCAGGTCGCAGGCCGCCTCGATCACTGCATTCTGGCTGGACGGCTGGTCGTCTGCGAGATTGTAGACGCCGGGCGGGCCGTCCATGCCTGCCAGGACGCCGGCGACGATGTCGTCGACATGGACGCGGCTGAAGACCTGATCGGGCAGGTCGATGCGGTGCGCGCGGCCTTCGCGGACGCGGTCCAGCGCGGAACGGCCGGGGCCGTAAATGCCGGGCAGGCGGAAGATCTGTGCGCCCGGCAGGGTCTGCCACGCCAGATCGGCGGCCGCGCGCGCGTTGCGGCGGCCGGTGCCGACCGGGGCGGTTTCGTCCACCCATGCGCCGGCCGCGTCGCCATAGACGCCGGTCGAGGACAGATAGCCGAGCCAGCGCGTGCGGAGGAGGGCGGGGCCGTAGCGGTCGAGCACCGGGTCCCGTCCGTCCGTCGGCGGGACGGAGGACAGGATGTGCGTGGCGGCGGCGATTTCGGCGCGGACCACAGGTTCGTCGTCGAACGCGATCGTGTTCGCCGTGGCGGTGCGGCGGGTGGCCGCGATGTGCCAGCCTTCATGGCTCAGCCGGTCGGCAAGGCGGGTGGCGGTGTAGCCGAGGCCGAAGATCAGGAGGCGGGACATGAGACAGCTTTCGTTGCGTGTACGCCCTCTCCCATCGGGGGGAGGGTTGGGTGGGAGAGAGTGGCTTGTGGCTACCTTACCCCAAGCCAAGCCCCCCAACCCGGCCCTCCCCCCGGTGGGGGGAGGGGGAAGATGGTGTTGCCTTGTGAACCCTTTGGCTCCGGCCTAGTTTCGTCGCCATGGATATTCGCACCCAGCCGCTCGCCGCTCCGCCGGTCGCCATTCACCGGGCCGATTATGTGCCGCCCAGCTGGACGGTGCCGGACATCGCGCTCGATTTCGATCTGGACCCGGTGCGGACGCAGGTGACGGGGCGGCTGTCGGTGGTGCGGCAGGGTGCAGGGCCGTTGCGGCTGGATGGCGACGCGCTGGTTGCCGAGACGGTGACGGTGGACGGTACGCCGGCCGAATGGGCGATGGAGGGCGGGCAGCTCGTCATCGACCTTGTCGGCGACGCGCATGTCGTGGAGATCAGCGTCACGATCGCGCCGGAGGCGAATACGCAGCTGATGGGCCTATATGCGTCCGACGGGTTACTGTGCACGCAGTGCGAGGCGGAGGGGTTCCGCCGGATCATGTTCTTCCCCGACCGGCCCGACGTGCTGGCGCGCTATTCGGTGCGGATGACGGCGGACCGGGCGCGGTATCCGGTGCTGCTGTCAAACGGCGACCATGTCGGTTCGGGGACGTTGCCGGACGGGCGGCATTATGCCGAATGGCGCGATCCGTTCCCGAAGCCCAGCTACCTGTTCGCGCTGGTGGCCGGCGACCTGGCGGTTAATCGCGACAGCTTCGTCACAGGGTCGGGCAAGATCGTGGAACTGGGCATCTGGGTGCGCGCGGGCGATCTGGCGCGGACGGACCATGCGATGCACGCGCTGAAGACCGCGATGGCGTGGGACGAGCGCGCCTATGGCCGCGAATATGATCTGGGCGTGTTCAACATCGTCGCGGTGAGCGACTTCAACTTCGGCGCGATGGAGAACAAAGGCCTCAACATCTTCAATTCGCGCTACATATTGGCCGACCCCGATACGGCGACCGACCTGGACTATGACGCGATCGCGACTGTGGTGGCGCATGAATATTTCCACAACTGGTCGGGCAACCGGGTCACGTGTCGCGACTGGTTCCAGCTGTCGCTGAAGGAGGGGTTCACCGTCTTTCGCGACCAGCAATATAGCGCGGACCAGGGTTCGGCGGCGGTCAAGCGGATCGAGGATGTCCGCGTGCTGCGCGCGGCGCAGTTCCCGGAGGACGGCGGGCCGCTGGCCCACCCCATCCGGCCGAACAGCTATATCGAAATCAGCAATTTCTATACCGCGACGATCTACAACAAGGGTGCGGAAGTGATCCGCATGTTGCACACGATGCTGGGCGAAGCGGCGTTCCGGGCCGGATCCGACCTGTATTTCGACCGGCATGACGGGACCGCCGCGACGTGCGAGGATTTCATCGTCGCGATGGAGGACGCGTCGGGCCGCGACCTGAGCCGTTTCCGGCTGTGGTACAGCCAGGCGGGGACACCGCGGGTTCACGCCGCGCTGGACCATGACGCGCCGGGTGGCCGCGCGCGGCTGCGGTTGCAGCAGGCGGTGCCTGCGACGCCGGGTCAACCGCACAAGCAGGCCATGCCGATGCCGCTGCGCATCGCACTGTTCGGCGAACTGTCCGGCACCAAGCTGTTGCCCGAACAGACGGTGATCTTCGACGGGGCGCATCAGGAGATCCTGTTCGAAGGGATCGGGGAGCGGCCGATGCTGTCGATCAACCGCGGCTTCTCCGCACCGGTGACGATCGAGAGCGATCGGTCGGCGGCCGAACTGGCGTTCCTGTCCGCGCATGACGACGATCCGTTCGCGCGGTACGAGGCGATGCAGCAGCTGATGGTCGATACGCTGGTCGAGGACGTCGCGACGGGCACGGCCGACCATGCGGCGGTGATCGCGGCGGTGAAGGCGACGCTGGCCGACCCGGGGCTGGAGCCGGCGTTCGTGGCGGAGGCGGTGACGCTGCCGTCCGAGGCGTATCTGGGCGACCAGATGCTGGTGGTCGATCCGCAGGCGGTGACGCGCGCGTGGGACCGGTTGCGCCGCGCGCTGGGCGAGACGCTGATCGCGGACTGGCGCGGCACGCATGCGGGCATGGCGGCGGCGGGCCATGCCTACACATCGGCGGGCAAGGGGATGCGGCGGCTGCGCGGCGTGGCGCTGGGCTATATCGTGGCGAGTGGGGTGGAGGACGGCCCCGCGCTGGCGGCGGCGCATTTCGCGGCAGCGGACAACATGACCGACCGCCAGACCGGGCTGAGCGCGCTGGCGATGACCGCGTCCGCACAACGCGATGCAGCGTTCGCGGCGTTCCATGCGCGCTATGCCGACAATGGGCTGGTGCTGGACAAATGGTTCCAGACGCAGGCGCTGGCCCCGCGCGACGATACGATCGACGTGGTCGAACGGCTGGCGACGCATCCGGATTTCGTGCTGACCAACCCGAACCGGCTGCGGTCGCTGGTCGGGGCGTTCGCGATCAATCAGCGGGCGTTCCACGACGCGTCAGGGCGCGGATACCGCTTCCTGGGCGACATGGTGGTGACGATGGACCGGCTGAACCCGCAGACTGCGGCAAAGCTGGTCCCGCCGCTCGGCCGCTGGTCGCGGTTCGAGCCGGTGCGGAGCGGGATGATGCGTGCCGAACTGGAGCGCGTGCTGGCGACGCCGGGCCTGTCGAAGGATGTGTTCGAGCAGGTTTCGAAGAGCTTGGGTTGAGGGGGCGGGGTCTTGTTCTGGCTTGGGGTGATGCCTGAGCCGAGGGAGACCCCGGTTTTCGTCCGGATGGTGGCGTGGGATGGCACTGGTGGTGTTCCGCTTGAGTCGTGGATGTTGTCATCCCGACGCGGGCTGGACGCTCGTTGCGCCTTTAGTTGGTGGTCGACCGAAGGGAGATCCCAGCCTTCGCCGGGATGATGGATAAGGTGATCGGAAAGGATTTGCCGGCACCGTCGTGGCCGACGGCGGCGTCGCTCCCCTTCTCCCAACCCTCCCCCCGGTGGGGGGAGGGCTGAAGAACCGTCACCCGCCGATCCAGGTGGCGACTTCGGTCGCGACCTGGTTGGCGGCCTGCGTCAGGGCGGAGGCGATGGTGGGGCCGTCCTCGGTAGTGACGGGTACGCGGGCCTCGAACCGGCGGGTCGCAACGGTGTCGGTCTTGCCGCGGGCAAGCGAGGCGTCGTAGGTGACGACCGCCATGCGGGTGGCGGCATCGAGCCCGAAGGATTGCAGCCGGCCGCCCAGTCGCAGGCCGGGCGTCACGTTGGCGCCGCGCGGTTCGAGCACGACGCGGCCGGTGCGCGCGGTGACCGTTTCGGCCAGCAGGTTGCGGAACAGCCGCGCGGGCGCATCGGTCCACTGCGCATCCTTCACATAGGCGATCTCGGTCGGCGTGGTGCGGACCGGGATGCGAAGCGCGCCGAGTTCGGCCGGTACGCCGGGCACGCCGATCAGGATCGCCTGACCGTCGCTGGCGCTGCGCGCGGTGCCGGGCTGGACCTGTGCGGTGGACGGCAACGCGAGCAGCGAGGCCGGCACTTTGGGACCGAAGCTGCACCCGGTGAGAGCGAGGCCGATCAGGGCGGTGCCGAGCAAGGCGGGGGAGAGGGACAGGCGCATATCAGTTCCTCGGCTTGTAGTCGGGCAGCTTGCCGCCGCCGATCAGGGCGCCCGCGCCGCCGCGGTCGAGCTTGTTGGCGACCGACGTCAGCGATTCGGCCATTTGCGACAGATCGCGAACGAGCTGGTTGGCGTTGGGGATGGTGTCGTTGGTCAGCGTCTTGATGCCGGGGCGGGCCTCGGCCATCGTCGCGTCGATCTGCGCCAGCGTGCGGTTCGCGTTGGCGGCCGCCTTGTTGAAGTTCGCCATGGCAGGGCCGACGTCGCGCTGCATCACGCCGTCCGCCGATGCCGCAAGCCGGCCGATCTGTTCGGCGGCGTCGCCCGCCTGGCGGACCGCGATGCGCGTTTCGACCAGCGTCTGCGCAATTTCGGGACCGCGATCGGCCAGCGAGCCGGACAGCCGGTCCATGTTGGCGAGGATACGCCCGATCGAATTCTGGTTGTTCGGGTTGAGCAACTGCCCCAGCCGGTCGGTCAGCGTGGTGACGCGTTCGAGCAGAACGGGGGCGGAATTGAGCAACTGGCCCAGCGCACCGGGCTTGGTCGGGATGACAGGATAGCCGTCCGGACATTTCGGATCGGATTCCAGGTTCGGGTCGCACGCGATCGGCGGTGCGCCCTTTACCGCGCCGTCCAGATTGATCTGGCTGACCCCGGTGAAGCCGACGCCGGCGATGGTGGCGGTGGTGCCGCGCAGGACCGGTACGCCCTCCTTCACCTTGATCCGCACGCGGACAAATTCGGGCGAGGCGGGCATGATGGCGATATCCTCGACATTGCCGACCGGCACGCCCGAGAAGGCGACGACCGAGCCCTTGGCCAGCCCGTCGACGGAGGACCGGAAGAAGATGTCGAATTTCTGGTCGTTGGGGCCGGAGAAGCCCGCCATCCAGACCAGGAAGCCCAGCGTGATGACCAGCAGCGCCAGCACGACGCCCCCGACCAGAACATGGTTTGATCGGTTTTCCATCAGCCCCTCGCGTCCGCCTGCACGGCCGGCGGAGCGGCGCGGGATGCCCGTTCCTCGGCTTCTTCGTGCAATGTCTCGGCCCCCTTGGCGGCGGTGCGTCCGCGCGGGCCGTTGAAATATTCCTGGATCCACGGCTGGTCGAGCGCCAGCAGTTCCGGGATGGTGCCTACGGCGACGACCTTGCGGTCCGCGATCACCGCCACCCGGTCGCAGATGGCGTAGAGCGTGTCGAGATCGTGCGTGATGAGGAAGACGGTGAGCCCCAGAATGTCCTTCAGGCTCTTGATGAGCGAGTCGAACGCGGCCGCGCCGATCGGATCGAGCCCGGCGGTCGGTTCGTCCAGGAACAGCAGTTCGGGATCGAGCGAGAGCGCGCGGGCAAGGGCGGCGCGCTTCCGCATGCCGCCGGACAGTTCGGACGGATATTTCGGCCCGGCTTCGGGGCCGAGGCCGGACATGGCGATCTTGTAGCCGGCGATCTCGTCCAAGAGGGTCGCATCGAGCCGGCGATAATATTCGCGCAGGGGAACCTGGACGTTTTCCGCGACGGTCAGCGTGGAGAACAGCGCGCCGTTCTGGAACAGCACGCCCCAGCGGCGGCGGACGTTGCGCGCCTCGGTCTCCTCCCGCCCCAGCATCTGTTCGCCGAAGACCGTGACCTCGCCCGCGCTGGGCGTCTGGAGGCCGATGATCGAGCGGAGCAGCACGGACTTGCCCGTGCCGGAGCCGCCGACGACGCCGAGGATCTCGCCGCGCCGGACATCCAGATCGAGATGTTCGTGGACGACCTGTTCGCCGAACTGGTTGCGCAGGCCCCGGACGCAGATGACCATGTCGTCGTCGTGCGGGGCGACGGATGCGGGCACGGCTGGCTTGGCGAGGATCGCGGTCATACCCAGCCGATCGATGCGAAGAACACCGCGAACACGGCGTTGATGATGATGACCAGGAAAATCGACTGGACGACGGCGGACGTCGTGCGCAGGCCGACCGCCTCCGCGCTGCCTTCGACCTGCATGCCCTGGAAACAGCCGGCCATCGCGATGATGAGGCCGAACACCGGCGCCTTGATGAGGCCGGTCAGCACGTCGGTCAGCGGCACGACCTCGCGGATGCGGGTGATGAAGGTGATCGGCGGGATGTCGAGCGAGATCCAGGTGAAAAGCCCGCCGCCAAGCAGCGCCAGCAACGAGGCATAGAAGCCGAGCAGCGGCATGAGGAGGACGGTGGCGAGCACACGGGGGAGGACCAGTGCCTCCATGGGCGAGACGCCGATGGTGCGCATGGCGTCGACCTCCTCCGCCAGCCGCATCGAGCCGATCTGGGCGGCGAAGGCGGAGCCGGACCGACCCGCGACCATGATGGCCGTCATCAGCACGCCCAGTTCGCGGAAGGTGATGCGGCCGATCAGGTTGATGGCGAACACCTCCGCCCCGAACTGGCGAAGCTGGATCGCGCCCTGTTGCGCGATGACGACGCCGATGAGGAAGCTCATGAGGCCGACGATCGCCAGCGCCTCGACGCCCACGACCTCGAACTGGCGGGCGACCGCATTGTAGCGGAAGCGCCGCGGATGGCGGATCACGCCCCAGGCGGCGATCAGCGTGGCGCCGAAGAAGCCGGTAAGCCCGATCAGCGTATGGCCGGCGGTGCAGACCGCGTCGCCAATCTGTTTCAGGACGCGGACGAACGACGGGGTCTTGTCGGGTCGGACCTTGACTGGCTGATCCGCGGCGGCGACCTGTTCCAGCAGGCGGGCGGTGTTGGCATCGGCGCCTTCGACCGGAATGTCGTTGTCGCGCACCAGCCGGTGGACGATCCAGGCGCCGACGGTATCGATCCGTTCGAGGCCGGACAGGTCGATCGCGGTCGGGCGGCCGTCGATCGCGGCGACCCGGTCGGCCACGTCACCCAGCCGGGCGAGCGTCAGGACTCCGCGAAAGCGCAGGACGCCGTTGTCGTTGGTGAAGTCTGCGCCGCTCATGAAAGGAGACGATGACGGCTAAAGGCGAAAGGGGCAAGCATGCGATGCTGATACGTACGATAGCGGACGTTGGTTGCCGTGCGGACAGCGCACCCGCAGCGGTGCGCGGTGTGGCGACCGGAGCCCTTGCCTGCCATCCGGATTGCGTTACGTCCGCCACATGACCGAACTTGCGATCTACGACATGGACCGGACGATCACGCGGACCGGCACCTACACGCCGTTCCTGATCCATGCGGCGCTGCGGCTGGCGCCGTGGCGGTTGCTGCTGGTGCCGTTCGTACCGCTGGCGATGCTGACCTATGTGGCGGGGATCATCGACCGGAAACGGTTGAAGGAAGTGAACCAGCGCCTGTTGCTGGGCGGCGGGGTGTCACCGGCGAAGCTGGCCCCGGTGACGGCGTCGTTCGCGGATGCGGTGATGCGGACCAACATCCACCCGGGCGCGCTGCGGCAGATCGCAGAGGACCGCGCGGCGGGGCGGCGGCTGGTGCTCGCGACCGCGTCGTACCGGCTGTACGTCTCGGCGATCGCCGAACGGCTGGGGTTCGACGATGTCATCGCGACGGGCACGATGCACGGGCTGGACGACCGCATCCTGCCGAAGGTGGACGGCGAGAATTGCTACGGCCCCGCCAAGCTGCGCATGATCGAGGCATGGCTGGGCACGCAGCAGCTGGCGCGGGGCGACGTGCGGGTGCGGTTCTATTCGGACCATGTGTCGGACGGGTGCGTGCTGGACTGGGCCGATGCGCCGTTCGCGGTGAATGCGAGTGCGAAATTGCGGGTGATGGCGGGGCAGAAGGGGTGGCCGTTGCTGGACTGGGGCGTGTGACGACTGAGCCCTCCCCCCACCGGGGGGAGTTTGGTCGCGCCGCCCGTTCTCGTCGTCATCCCAGCGGACGCTGGGATCCACTATCATTACGGTCATGGCTGGACCCGGCGTAGTGATAATGGATTCCAGCGTCCGCTGGAATGACGGTCATAAAGTTTCGGGGTGGAATCACACCGCCCGCAACGCCCGGTCGCAGTCGGCGATGAGGTCGTCGGCGTTTTCGACGCCGATCGAGATGCGGACGAGGTTGTCGGTGATGCCGAGCGCCTGCTTGCGGGCGTCGGGAACGGACAGATGCGTCATGCCGGCCGGGTGGCTGGCGAGCGTTTCAGTGCCGCCCAGGCTGACCGCGAGCTTGGCGATGCGGAGCGCGTCGAGGAAGCGGAAACTCTCCGCCTCGCCGCCTTTCAGGAACAGCGAGAAGGTGGAGCCGCCGCCCATGCAGTGGCGGCGGTAGATATCGCCCTGCCGGCTGGCGGGATCGAGGAAGCCGAGATAACCGACATGTTCGACCTTCGCATGATCGCGCAGGAAGGCGCAGACCTTTGCCGCATTCTCCCCCGCGCGGCTCATGCGCAGTTCAAGCGTTTCGAGCGAGCGGAGCAGCATCCAGGCGGTGTGTGGATCGGTGATCGTGCCGATCGTGTTGCGCATCGACCGGATGACGTCGATCTGCGCCTTCGACCCGACCGCGCCGCCGGCGACGAGATCGCTGTGCCCGCCGGCATATTTGGTGAGCGAATAGAGGACGAGATCCGCGCCGTGACGGAGCGGTTTCTGCCAGAGCGGGCCGAGAAAGGTGTTGTCGATGACGACCGGCGGCTTGTCGGGCAGGTCGGCGAAGATTTCGTTGCGCGATGCCACGACCGCTTCGATATCGACCAGTGCATTGGTGGGGTTGGCGGGACTTTCGAGATAGACCATCGCGACGCGGCCGGCGGCGTGCGCGCGTTCCATGACGGCATCGATTTCCGCGCGGGTCGCACCGGCCGGGAAATCGAGCCAGTTGACGCCGAACCGGCCGAGGATCTTGCCGATCAGCGTTTCGGTGGCCGCATAGAGCGGGGCCGAGTGGACGATCGTGTCACCCGGCCGGCAATGGGCGAGCAGGACGGTGGCGATGGCGGACATGCCGGAGGAGAAGGTGAGCGCGTCCTCCGCATCTTCCCAGATGCCGAGCCGGTCCTCGAGGATTTCCTGGTTGGGGCCGTTGAACCGGGAATAGACCAGCCCCTCCGCGCCGCCGGGACGCTTGCCCGTCACGCCTTCGAAATGGCGTTTGCCGGCCGCGGCCGATTCGAAGACGAAAGTGGAGGTCAGGAAGATCGGCGGTTTCAGCGCGCCTTCGGACAGCATGGGGTCGTAGCCATGGCCCATCATCAGCGTTTCGGGGTGCAGGCGGCGGCCGTCGATGTCGAGCGGTTGCGAGCGCGGGCGGCGGCGCGGGGTGGCACCGGTCAGGTCGGCTTCGGTCGGGGTTTCGGTCGGGACGGTGTCGTCGGACATGGGAATTCCTTCGCTACGCTGTGACCGGGAGGTGGGGTGTTTCGGTCGGGGTTATTAGCCCCTCCCCTGAAGGGGAGGGGCTTAGTAAGGTCTACGCAGCAATCAGGCTGATCTGCCGGCCGTAGCCCGGCTCCGCGCGGTGGGTGGCGCGGCGGTAGCTGTAGAAGCGGTTGGCGAGAGCGTAGGTATCGAGGCCGAGGGCGTCGATACGGGTCACGCCGGCGGTGGCGAGGCGGTGGGTGACGTAGGCTTCGATGTCGAACTGATGATGCGCGTCGCGGCGGCCTTCGCGGAAGAAGCGTTCATTTTCCGGGTCGGCCTGTTCGAACCGGAGGCGGAAGGCGGCGTCGACCTCGTAGGAGGCGCGCGCGATGCAGGGGCCGATCGCGGCGACGATGCGGGTGCGGTCCGCGCCGAGCGCCTCCATGGCGGCCAGCGTCGCATCGGTGACGCCGCCGAGCGCGCCCTTCCAGCCGGCATGGGCCGCCCCCACGATGCCGGCTGCCGGATCCGCGAACAGGACGGGGACGCAATCGGCGGTCAGGATACCGAGCAGCAGGCCGGGCCGGTCGGTGACGAGCGCATCCGCCTGCGGCCGGGCGTCGTCCGGGCAGGCGGCGGTGACGGTGACCGCATCGGCGGAATGGACTTGGTAGAGCGTCACGAGCCGCGTGTCGGGGGCGACCGCGGCGACCGCGCGGCGGCGGTTTTCCGCGATGGCGGCGGGATCGTCCCCCGACCCGAGGCCAACGTTCAGGCCGGCAAGGATACCGGTCGATACGCCCCCGCTGCGGCCCAGGAAGCCGTGGCGGATGCCGTCCAGCGCGGCGGATCGGACGACGTCGATGCTCATCGTCCGTCGGCTTCGCGACCCTGGCGGACGGTGCCTTCCCACGCGAGCGCGTGGCCGACGATCAGGTCGAGATCGTCATGGCGGGGTCGCCACGGAAGCCGTGCGAGGATGGCGCTGTTGTCCGCGATCAGCGCGGCCGGGTCGCCCGCGCGGCGCGGTTCCATGGTGCGGGTGAGCGTGACGCCGGCGACGCGGTCGACCGCGTCCAGCACCTCCAGCACCGAGAAGCCGCGGCCATAGCCGCAATTGAGCGTCAGGTTCTCGCCGGGCGAGGCCTCCAGCGCCTCCAGCGCGTGGAGATGCGCGTCGGCCAGGTCGGTGACGTGGATATAGTCGCGCACGCCGGTGCCGTCCGCCGTGTCGAAGTCCGTGCCGAACACCGCGACTGCGGGGCGCTTGCCAAGCGCGGCTTCGGACGCGATCTTGATGAGGTGGGTGGCGCCGGCGGTGGATTGCCCGGCGCGACCCTGCGGATCGGCGCCGGCGACGTTGAAGTAACGGAGCGCGCAATAGGTTATCGGGTGCGCGGCGGCGACGTCGGCCAGCATCTGTTCCGACATCAGTTTCGACATGCCGTAGGGGTTGATCGGACGCTTGGGGTCGTCCTCCCGAACCGGCACCCGCTCGGGCGTGCCATAGGTGGCGGCGGTGGAGGAGAACAGGAAATGCCGTACCCTGCCGGCGACCGCGGATTCGATCAGGGTGCGCGTCGCGGCGGTGTTGTTGCGATAATATTTGAGCGGGTCGGACACCGATTCCGGCACGACCACGGAGCCGGCGAAGTGCAGGATGGCGTGGACCCGGTGATCGGCGATGACGCGGGCGACGAGATCCGGATCGGACACGTCGCCTTGCACGAAGGCGGCGCGCGGATCGACCGCATCGGCGAAACCGGTGACGAGATTGTCGAGGACGACGACCTTCCGCCCTGCATCGAGCAGCGCCAGCACCGCGTGGCTGCCGATATAACCGGCGCCGCCGGTGACGAGGACGGTGCCGTTTACGGTGGTCGGGTCGGTCATGCGGCGCTCCGGCGGCTCGGGTTCGGGGCGGTCTTAGGGCGTGGCGCGTGCGGAGGGAATAGCAGGGGTCGCGGCGCGCACCTGCGTCGCGATCGCTGCGATGGCACGCGGATAGGAGGGGGTGGCGCAGGTGACGAGCGCGCCGGGCACATGCAGCCGGCGGGCGGGCGGCACGGCGCGGGCGACGGCGGGATGGACCAGCAGTTCGGTTCCCCGGTCGCGGACCGGGCCGTCCTCCGCGAACAGGAAGTCGGGCGGGGTGGCGACGAGCCGTTCGACCGACAGCCGCGACAGGGCCGGACGACCGAGCCGGGTGGCAAGGTTCACCAGGCCCGCGCGGCGCAGCATGTCGTCCACCAGCGTGCCGCCGCCGGTCAGGAAGCCGCCGCGCTGCCAATAGGCGGCGGTCCTGCCGCGACCGGGCGGGGGCCCTAGCGCCCGCAGTTCGGCATCCATCCGGGCGGTGAGCGCGCGACCGCGCGCGGGGTGGCCGACGAGCGCCGCCACCTGCGCGATGGTGGCGCGGATACCGGGATAGTCGGACGCGTCGGGCACGTCGACGATGCGGACACCGCGACCCTTGAGCAGTGCGGCGACCTCGGACCGCCGCCAGGGGCTGGTGACGACCATATCGGGGCGCAACGCCAGCAGTTCCTCCGCGGTGCCGCGGCTGATGGGGAGCGTTGCGGCCTGCGCCGCGACGGTGGACATGGCGGGATCGCGCGCGAAACGGGTGAGCGCCGCGATCTGCCCGCGATCGGCCAGCGCCACGAGATACTGGTCGGCGCACAGGTTGAGCGAGACGATCCGCAGCGGGCGAGGCGATGCGGCGGTTGCCGACAGGGGGAGCAGCGCGGCGAGCGCGGCGAGGGGGAGGTGACGGCGGGCCATGCCGGTGGCGATGGGCGTTGCGGGGCGGCGGCGCAAGCTGTGGATGCGGGGTGGCGTCGTTGCATCTTTCCAACGTGGCGAAGCAGGGTGTCGGCCGTCTCGGCTGCGCTCGACGGGTCCCTCGACTTCGCTCGGGATGGGCGGGTTGTGTGGCTTTGCTTCGGGTTGGGTGGGGCGTGGGCCTATGCGAAACCTGGACCTGCCAGAAGATCGCTTCCGGGACCGCAAAACCACGTCATCCCGGACTCGATCCGGGATCTCGCTTCTTCTGGCGCGTCAAAGGCAGCGGGATCCCGGATCAAGTCCGGGATGACGGTTGATAGGGCGGGGATAATCGACACGGGTGCTTGCCGGTCGTGCGGTCCTGCGTCCAAGACGATCACGATGAGGGCGGGACAGCCATGGGAAAGACGATGATGCCTGCCGCCGCAGTTCGCCGGGCGTGGCTGATTCCCACGCTGATCCTGCTGGCGGCTGGGCTAGCGGTGCTGTCGCTGGCGACGGGGCAGGTGCCGCTGAGCGTGGGGCGCGTGCTGACGGTGCTGGGCGGGCGGGGCGATGCAGTGGCGGCGACGATCGTGCTGGACCTGCGCCTGCCGCGGACGCTGCTGGCGCTGGGGGTGGGGGCAATCCTCGGCCTGAGCGG
This sequence comes from Sphingomonas montana, assembly GCF_001956315.1. Taxonomy (GTDB): domain Bacteria; phylum Pseudomonadota; class Alphaproteobacteria; order Sphingomonadales; family Sphingomonadaceae; genus Sphingomonas_R; species Sphingomonas_R montana. Next base: position 302,992 of record NZ_MOLY01000046.1, read on the forward strand.
GGCGGTGATGCAGGGATATCTGCGCAATCCGCTGGCCGAACCGTCGGTGCTGGGCACGTCGAACGCGGGCGCGCTGGGCGCGGTCATCGCGCTGTATTACGGGCTGGATTTCGCCGGGGGGGCGACGTTGCCGCTGCTGTCGGTCGCGGGCGCGGTGGCGGGGCTGGTGCCGCTGATGCTGATCGCGGGGCGGACGGCGGGGCCGCTGGCGCTGATCCTGGCCGGCGTGGCGGTGTCCGCGCTGGCGGGCGCGGGGATCAGCCTGGCGCTCAATTTCGCGCCGAACCCGTTTGCGGCGGTGGAGATCATGACGTGGCTGATGGGGTCGCTGGAGGACCGGTCGTTCCGTCATGTCGCGATCGCGGCCCCCTGCCTGTTCGTGGGCGCGGTATTGCTGGCGTGGGACGGGCGCGCGCTGGATGCGCTGTCGCTGGGCGAGGATGCGGCGCGGACGCTGGGGGTCGACCTGCCCGCGATGCGCGCGCGGATGCTGGCCGGGCTGGCGATCGGCATCGGCGGGGCGGTGGCGGTGTCGGGTGCGATCGGGTTTGTCGGGCTGATCGTGCCGCATCTCGTCCGCCCGCTGACCGACCGGGCGCCGTCGTCCGCGCTGCTGCCGTCGGCGCTGGGCGGAGCGGTGCTGCTGACCGCGGCGGATCTGCTGGTGCGGGTGGTGCCGACCGAGCAGGAATTGCGGCTGGGTGTGGTGACCGCGGTGCTGGGCGTGCCGGTGTTCCTGCATCATCTGTTGAAGGAACGGCGCGGATGGTGACGATCGCGATGACCGACCTGTCGGTGCGGCTGGCAGGGCGGACCGTGCTGGACGGTGTGACCGCGACCGTGCCGCCCGGTGCGCTGGTGGGCGTGGTCGGGCCGAACGGGGCGGGCAAATCGACGCTGGCACGCGCGGTGGCCGGGTTGCTGCCGCCATCGGCCGGATCGGTGCGGATCGACGGGCGCGACGTGGGCGCGGTGCCGGCGGGCGATCGGGCGCGGACAATCGCCTATCTGCCGCAGGGCCAGATACTGGAATGGCCGCTGAGCGTCGCGCGGCTGGTGGCGCTGGGGCGGCTGCCCTACCTGACCGCGGCGGCGCGGATCGCACCGGCGGACGCCCAGGCGATCGAACGCGCGCTGGCGACGGCCGACGTCGCGGACCTGCGCGACCGGGTGGCGACGGAGCTGTCGGGCGGGGAACGCGCGCGCGTGCTGCTCGCCCGTGCGCTGGCAGTGGAGGCGCCGGTGCTGATCGTGGACGAACCGCTGGCGGCGCTGGATCCGGGTCATCAGTTGCATGTGATGGCGATGCTGGAGGGCTTGGCGCGCGGCGGGGCGACCGTGCTGGTCGTGCTGCACGACCTGGGGATGGCACAGCGGTTCTGTGCGCGGCTGCTGATGCTGGATGCGGGCCGGCTGGTCGCCGACGGACCGCCGGAGATGGTGCTGACGGCGGAACGGCTGGCGGCGGTCTACGGCGTGCGGGCGTGGGTTGGCGTGGTCGACGGGCGGCGGACGGTGGTGCCGGTGGCGCGGATCTGAGCCTATCGACGTTCCATTCCGGAACACATGCTGCCGCGGACCGGTTCAGCCGGGACCGACACGAAGGACCGCCATGACCGACACCGCATCCGCCGCCCATGATCCGCGCGGCCGCGACGCCATTTCACCCTGGGCGTTGCCCGCCAGGGGGTGGAAGGACGTGCTGGTGCGCACGTTCAAGGAGACCGGGCACGACAATATCGGGCTGATCGCGGCGGGGGTGGCCTTCTATTCCTTCCTGTCGATCGTGCCGCTGCTGGGTGCGATGGTGCTGAGCTACGGCCTGATCGCCGAACCGGCGACCGTGATGGGCAATATCAAGGCGCTGACCGAAGTGATGCCGGCGGACGCAGCACGGCTGATCGGCGAACAGTTGCTGAACGTGGTCACGACGTCGGGCGACAAGAAGGGGTTCGGCCTGCTGCTGGCGCTCGGTCTTGCCTTCTACGGCGCGATGAAGGCGGCGACAGCGGTCATTACCGCGCTCGACATCGCCTATGAGCAGGAAGAGACGCGCGGGTTCATCAAGCTGAACGCGCTGGCGCTGGCGATCACGGTGGGGGCGGTGCTGAGCGCGATCGCGGCGATGATCGCGATCGCGGCGCTGGGGCATCTGGAGGCGTTGCTGCCGGGGCTGCCCGCGCCGTTGCTGTGGCTGGGCAAGGCGCTGTCCTATCTGGTGATGGGGGCGGTGGGCGCGGCCGCGGCGGCGACGCTGTTCCGTTACGGGCCGGACCGTGACCGGGCGCAGTGGACGTGGCTGACGCCGGGGTCGCTGCTGTCGACGCTGCTGTGGCTGCTGCTGACCCTGGGGTTCGGGACCTATGTAGCGAATTTCGGCAATTATGACGCGACCTACGGGTCGCTGGGCGCGGTCGTGGTGCTGCTGACCTGGATCTGGCTGTCGGCTTATGTCCTGCTGCTGGGGGCCGAGCTGAATTCGGAACTGGAGCATCAGACTGCCGCCGACACGACGCGTGGGCCAGCCACGGTGATGGGCACGCGCGGCGCGACAGTGGCGGACAGCGTGGCCGGCGTTCCGATCATCCCGGACAAACCAGTCGCCGGCGTTGCTACGGCGCAGCCGGAAGAGAGCAGGGCAGGCCGGACGTTGCTGGCCGCGGGACTGGGCAGCCGGGCGGGACGCGTGGCAGGCGGCGGCGGGGCGGGGATGGTGCCGACGCTGCTGGTGACCGCGGGGCTGAGTTGCCTGCGCCGCGACCGACGGGCGGGGATCGGTGTGCTGTTGCTGGCGGCAGGTGGGGGACTGGCCTGGATCGGCCGACGGCGATGAGAGCGGCGTGACCGGGTTCGCAGAATAAAGAGAAGGGCGACCCGTTTCCGGGCCGCCCTTTCAAAGTCGCGTCGGGTCGATCAGCGACCGCGGCGGTTCTTGCAGTTATCGGTGACGGTGCGCGAGCAGGTCGGATAGTCCTTCATCGACGCCTGGGGCGCGGCGGCGGTGCTTTCCATCGGCGCGGGTGCGGCCATCGGCGTGGCGGGCTCGGCGGGTGCGGCAGCCGGCGGGGTCATCGGTGCGGCGGGATCCGTCTGCATTGCAGGATCAGCCGGGGCCGCGGGGTCGGCGGCCATCGGCGGTGTTGCCGGATCGGCCGGCATCGGCGTCGCGGGGTCGGCCGGCATCGGCGGTGCGGCCGGATCGGGCATCGCGGTTCCGGCGGGAGGTGTCGCCGGCTGCGCCATGTCCTGCGCGACGGCGGGGGCGGCCAGCATGAATGCGGCGGCGATCAGCATGGACTTCATGATATTTCTCCTAAAAATGGCGTATAATACCGTCTTCAGAAGCCTTCAAACTCATGAACGCCCGTTCGGACGCATGGTTAAGCACAATTTTCCATGAATTCCTCATTTCGACCGGCAAACCGATCGCGGCCATGTCGAGCCGGTCCTTCCGGCAGGTCAGGTCGGTTGGGCGAGGCGCCGTTCGATACCGGTCCAGATCGCGGCGAAGGCCTGCGCCCCGGCCGATCCAGGCGCGAAGGCCGCGACGGGCGCGCGGTGCAGGGTCATCTGTTCGACCGCGCTGGCCATCGGGATCCGTGGCCAGTCCGGTGCGGCATCGATCGTCGCGAGATGCAGCGCGCGGCGGCGGTCGACCATCGAGAAGACGGGCAGGATCGGCGCATGGCGACCGGGCGCGGTGGCGAAATGGGCGACCACATCGTCGAACGCCCGGCGGGCGAGCGGGGATGGGATGACCGGGGCCACGATCAGCGTCGCGGCGCGGGCCACCTGTTCGCTGGTTTCGGTCAGGCCCGGCGGACAATCGAGAATGATGCGGTCGTAGCGCTGGTCGAGTTCGTTGAGCAGCCGGAGCAGCCGCTTGCGCTTGCCCAGCGCGCCGAAGAACGTATCGAGCCGGCGGAGCGACGCGTCGGCGGGCAGCAGGTCCAGCCCGTCGATCGCGGTCGGGCGGATCAGGCGTTCGGGGGGCACGGCGCGGGCGAACACCGCCTCGGCCGGGTCGGCGGCGGGGCCGTCCGCGCCGAGCAGCCAGGTGGACGCCGCCTGCGGATCGAGATCCCACAACAGCGTCCGGCGGCGGGTGAGTGCCGCGGCGTGGGCCAGGTTGACCGCGAGCGAGGTCTTTCCGACGCCGCCCTTGAGGCTGTAGATCGCGATCGTCGCCATGGCATGCTCCTCTTCGGGCTGGCTTGTGAGGTTCTGGAACGCGATCAGTTCAGGCTTATCGGTTTTCTTAACCCCGTTTACGCGCGGGTCCGTCCGAGGTCATCGTCCCTCGGAACGGCGGTTTCTTCAGATCGGGCTACTCGTAGGCTTCGTCCTGCCCCGAGCGTGGCCGGGGGGGTGCTGTTGGCTTCCCGGCTACGCTCGAAGGGTCCCTCGACTTCGCTCGGGATGGGCGGGTGTGTGAGCGATTACCCTGTCGAGAGCGACGTGCAGGGTTCTCGACAGGCTCGAACCGAACGGGCTGACGGACGGGGCCTCTCCGCCGGTCAGACGCCGGCCGCCTTGTCCGCCGCGTCCTGGCGGGCCAGCCATTCCTCCAGCCATTTGATCGTATAGTCGCCGCGCTGGAACTCCGGATCGTCGAGCAGCGCCTGATGGAGCGGGATCGTCGTCTTGACGCCCTCGACCACAAATTCCTCCAGCGCGCGCCGAAGCCGGCGAAGTGCGCCGTCGCGGGTGGTGCCGTACACGATCAGCTTGGCGATCATCGAGTCGTAGTAGGGTGGGATGCGGTAGCCGGCGTAGAGCCCGCTATCGACGCGCACGTTCATGCCGCCCGGCGCGTGATAGCCCTTCACCAGCCCGGGCGAGGGCAGGAAGGTGCGCGGATCTTCCGCGTTGATGCGGCATTCGATGGCGTGACCGCGGAACACGACGTCTTCCTGGCGCAAGGTCAGCGATTTCCCGTCGGCGATGCGGATCTGTTCGCGGACGAGATCGAGGCCGGTGATCGCCTCGGTCACCGGATGTTCGACCTGGAGGCGGGTGTTCATCTCGATGAAGTAGAATTCGTTGTTTTCATACAGGAATTCGATCGTGCCGGCGCCGCGATAGCCCATGTCGGCCATCGCCTTTGCCACGATGCTGCCCATGTCCATGCGCTGCGCGGCGGAGATGACGGGGGAGGGGGCCTCCTCCAGCACTTTCTGGTGGCGACGCTGGAGCGAGCAGTCGCGTTCGCCCAGATGGATCGCGTTGCCGCGACCGTCGCCGAACACCTGAAATTCGATATGGCGCGGATCGCCGAGATATTTTTCGAGATAGACGGTCGCGTCGCCGAACGCGGCCTTCGCCTCGCGCCCCGCCTGCATCATCAGCGTTTCGAGCTGCGACGGGTCGGTGCAGACCTTCATCCCGCGGCCGCCGCCGCCGGATGCCGCCTTGATGATGACGGGGTAGCCGGCGGCCTCGGCGATCGCCTTGGCCTCGTCGATGTCGGAGATAGGGCCGTCGGAACCGGGGACGAGCGGGAGACCGAGCGCGGCGGCGGTGCGCTTGGCCTCGATCTTGTCGCCCATCGTGCGGATATGTTCGGGTTTCGGCCCGATCCAGATGATGCCGTGGCTCTCAACGATTTCAGCAAAGCGTGCGTTCTCGCTGAGGAAGCCGTAGCCGGGATGGATCGCGTCGGCATGCGTGATTTCGGCGGCCGAGATGATGTTCGGGATGTTGAGATAGCTGTCGGCCGCCGCGGGGGGGCCGATGCAGACCGCCTCGTCCGCCAGCCGGACGTGCATCGCATCCTCGTCCGCGGTGGAATGGACCGCGACCGTCCTGATGCCCATTTCATGGCAGGCGCGGTGAATGCGGAGCGCGATTTCGCCGCGGTTGGCGATCAGGACCTTGGTGATCGCCATGCTTATTCGACGATCGCGAGCGGCTGGTCGAATTCGACCGGCTGGCCGTTGTCGACGAACAGCTGGCGCACGGTGCCGGCGCGCGGGGCGACGATCGGGTTCATGACCTTCATCGCCTCCACAATCAGCAGCGTGTCGCCGGCGGCCACCGACTGGCCGATGGTGGCGAACGGCTTGGACCCCGGTTCGGCCGCCATGTAGGCGGTGCCGACCATCGGCGATTTCACGACGCCGGGGTGATCGGCGGGCTCGATCGCCAGCGGGGCGGGGGCGGTCGCGACGGGTGCCGGCGCAGCAGCGGGGGCCGGGGCGGGTGCCGCCTGCATGACGGGCGCGGTGATCGCGGCGGCCTTGCGCACCACGCGGATGCGGCGGTCGCCGTCGGACACCTCGATTTCGGTCAGGTGCGTATCGTCGAGCAGTTCGGCCAGTTGCTTCACCAGGTCGACATCGACCTGCATCGCGCCGTTGGGGGTATCGGTCATCTTCGGAGTCCCTGTTTTGGCGCGCAAATGTCAGAGCTTGGCGGCGGCGTCCAGCGCCAGCACGTAGGAATGCGCGCCGAAGCCCGCGATCGTGCCCTTCGCGGCCATGCCGACATAGCTGATGTGGCGGAAGGTTTCGCGGGCATGCGGGTTGGACAGGTGGACCTCGATTACCGGCACGGACACCGCCTTGATCGCATCGTGGATGGCGATGGAGGTATGGGTGAAGGCGCCGGCGTTGAGCAGCACGGCCTTTGCCCCGCGCGCGTTCGCTTCCTGGATCCAGTCGACCAGCAGCCCTTCGTGGTTGGTCTGCCGCATGTCGATTTCGAGACCGATCTCCTGCGCGCGGTCGTCCAGCATCCCGGCGATGTCGTCCAGCGTGTCGGACCCGTAGATGGCGGGTTCGCGCAGGCCCAGCATGTTCAGGTTGGGGCCGTTCAGGACATAGACGATGGGGCTGTCCGGCATTGCGGGCTTTCTGGTGGCGTGGAGGGACGCATCCTACAACGGACGGGCGGGCGAGGCAAAGCTGTCGTCATCCCGGACTTGATCCGGGATCCCGCTTTATCTCGTCCGCGGCGAAGGCAGCGGGGCCCCGGATCAAGTCCGGGGCGACGTGGAGGCAAAGTGCAGTTTGGCCCGCCTCCCTTTCAAGGGAGGGGTTGGGGTGGGTGCTGCCGCGAAGACGGCAGCGCGTGAACCAGCGTCGGAGCGGCGAGTCTGCGCTCGCCGACCCACCCCCGGCCCCTCCCTTGAAAGGGAGAGGGAAGAAGATGTTGTCCCGCTACCGTTTGAACATCGCCCCTCGCGTCTCTAGATCGCGGGTTAGGACGGAGACGCAGATGCATAGCGACGGTACGATCACACTCAGCGTGAATGGCGAGCATAAGCGGGTGCGCGCCGGGATCACGCTGGCGGAGCTGGCGTCGGAGCTGGGGCTGGTGCCGGAAAAGGTGGCGGTGGAGCGCAACCTGGAGGTGGTGCCGCGGTCCACGCTGGGACAGGTCGTGGCCGAGGATGGCGACGAGCTTGAGATCGTGCATTTCGTGGGCGGGGGCGACCATGTCGCCGCGCCGGCGAAGGACGACAGCTGGACCGTCGCGGGGCGGACGTTCCGGTCGCGGCTCATCGTGGGGACGGGCAAGTACAAGAACTTTGCGCAGAATGCGGCGGCGGTGGAGGCGGCGGGCGCTGAGATCGTGACCGTGGCGGTGCGCCGCGTGAACGTGTCGGATCGCAATGCGCCGGTGCTGATGGACTATATCGACCCGAAGAAGGTCACGTACCTGCCCAACACCGCGGGTTGCTTCACCGCGGACGAAGCGATCCGCACGCTGCGGCTGGCGCGCGAGGCGGGGGGCTGGGACCTGGTGAAGCTGGAGGTGCTGGGCGAGGCACGGACTCTGTACCCCGACATGGTCGAGACGATCCGCGCGTGCGAGATCCTGGCCAAGGAGGGGTTCCTGCCGATGGTGTACTGCGTCGACGATCCGATCGCGGCGAAGCGGCTGGAGAATGTCGGCGCGGTGGCGATCATGCCGCTCGGCGCGCCGATCGGATCCGGCCTCGGCATCCAGAACCGCGTGACGATCCGGCTGATCGTGGAGGGGGCGAGCGTGCCGGTGCTGGTCGATGCGGGCGTGGGCACCGCGTCGGAGGCGGCGGTGGCGATGGAACTGGGCTGCGACGGGGTGCTGATGAACACCGCGATCGCGGAGGCCAAGGACCCGGTGATGATGGCGACCGCGATGCGCCATGCGGTGGAGGCGGGGCGGCTGGCCTACCGCGCCGGGCGGATGGGACGGCGCATGTACGCCGACCCGTCGAGCCCGCTGGGCGGGTTGATTTGAGCGGGTGGCGCGGTGCGGCGGAACCGGGATGCGCGCGGTCAGTTCTAACATAGGTCAATGGGATCGCGCCCGTCGGGGCGCGGCGACAGACAGGAGAATTGACATGGGTGAATTCACCGACAAGCTCAAGGGCGCCGCGAACGAGGCCATCGGCAACGTGAAGCAGGCCATCGGCGAAGGTACGGACAACCACGACCTGAAGGCCGAGGGCCATGCGCAGGAAGCCAAGGGCGAGATGCAGCACGCCAAGGGCGACGTGAAGGGTGGCGTTAAGAACGTGGTCGACAAGATCTGATCTTCGCTACCGACGAATGACGAAACGCCGTCGCAGTTTACACTGCGGCGGCGTTTTGGCGTGTGGGGGTGTTTCAGATCTGATCGCACAAATGTGGGATGTCTGGGGGCATCGTCTGCTTTTGAACGCGTAAACGTTCCCGGCGGGCACCGGACCGTTAGTGGAGCCCCAGCGTGTGGCGATGCGCGGTGATGAGTTGCTCGACTTCCGTTCTGAACCCGGCTGGATCGGCAAGCAGCGTGCTCACCCGCGCTACGGCGGGTTGGACGCGGGGGTCTTGGACGGACTGGAACAGGGCGGTGGCGTCCGCGGTGCGGCCCGCCATCTCCGCAGCCATCCCGGCATGATAGGCGGACCAGCTGCCTCTCGCAGCCTTCGGGAGAGCTCTCTCCCTTGCGACGAGCACCCTCGCCACGTCGTCGGGAGAACGGAAGGTCTGATCGAGAAGCGTCGCCTCATCTGCGGCCGCCTGTGCCAACCGGATGGCTTCGGGCCCGAATTGCGTGTCGGACACATAGTCGACGAAGGTCTCGACCCGGCCGCCATAGTCGAAGCTCAGATGATCCTGTTCCACCCAAAGCCAATGTGCTGCAACGTTCAGATAGCTGCCCTTCGCCCATCCGCTCGGTTGAAACTCGACGATGGTCAGCCGGGAACCATGATCTGCCATCCAGATCCGGGACCGGCCCTTGCGGCGGAACCCGAGCGGACCGAGTATCTGCCTGGCAGCAGCGGCAAGCAGCGTGTCATGTGGGTTCGGCATGGGCAAATATTATGCCAGCGTTTCCAGCGGAACAATGTCGGCTTTCAGGGCGGCCGCGATGGTGCCGTTCGACCGCAAGTGTGCGCTCGTGGTCGTCTGCACGGATGAAAGGGATATTGTTCCGCAGAGTGCGGTGCGCTGCATATTGGCGTTCGCGAGCGGCGGTGTTCAGGGCTTGGCGGGGGTGCGGAGTTTGGTGAGGGTCAGGCCGGGGGCGAGCTGTTCGATGTCGGTCTTGAGGTGGAGGAGGGACACGCCGGGCTGGGCTGCGGCCTCGGCCAGCGCGGGGGCGAAGTCGGCGGTGCGGGTGACGGTGGTGCTCCAGGCGCCATAAGCGCGTGCCAGGGCGGCAAAGTCCGGGTTGGCTAGGGTCGTGCCGGAAATACGGCCGGGGTAGCGCCGTTCCTGGTGCGTGCGGATCGTGCCGTAACTGCCGTTGTCGACGACGACGATCAGCAGGCGGCAGCCGAGTGCGACGGCGGTCGCCAGTTCCTGGCCGTTCATCAGGAAATCGCCGTCGCCCGCGATGACGATGACCTGGGTATCGGGTCGGCGGCGCGCGGCGGCGATGCCGGCGGGCAGGCCGTAGCCCATCGCGCCGGCGGTGGGGGCAAGCTGGGTCGTCGGGCCCTGGTAGCGCCAGTAGCGATGCCACCAGCCGGAGAAATTACCCGCACCGTTGCAGATAATGCTGTCCGCCGGCAGCACGCGCTGCATCTCTGCCACGCAGAGGGCGAGATCGAGCGTGGCGTCGCTGGGCGCGGGCGTCGCCCACGCTTTCCATTCGGCATGGGCCTCCGCCCCGTCGGCGAACGCGAGCAGATCATCGTCCCAGCCGGCGGCGGTTTCGGCAAAGTCGTGGCAGTCTGCACAGATGGCCAGATCCGTGCGGTAGACCGAATGGAGTTCGGCCGGGTCGGGGTGGATGTGGACGATAAGCTGGCCGGGATGGTCGGGCGTGACGAGCGTGTAGCCGTCGGTCGTCGCCTCCCCCAGCCGCGCGCCGACGACGATCAGCAGGTCGGCGGCGCGGACGCGGGCGAGCAGCGCGGGGTTGGGTCCGTAGCCGAGATTGCCGGCATAGACGGGACAGTCGTTGGAGATCGCATCCTGCCGGCGGAAGGCGGCGGCGACGGGCAGCCCAATCCGCATCGCCCAGGCTGTGAAATAGACCGCGGTCGCGGCATCCCAGTCCGCGCCGCCGACGATCGCGAGCGGGGCGGCGGCATCGCGCAGCAGGTCGACCAGCGTGTTCATCGCCAGCGCGTCGATCGGTTGCGGGGGGCGGACGACCAGCGGGCGATCGGTCGCCGTCGCCAGATCGCACAGCATGTCTTCCGGCAGCGCGAGGACGACGGGGCCGGGCCGGCCGGAGATGGCGGTGGCGTAGGCGCGGGCGACATATTCGGGGATGCGCGCGGCGTCGTCGATGCGCGCGGCCCATTTAACGAGCGGGCGGAACATGGCGACCAGATCGACCTCCTGGAACGCCTCGCGGTCGCGGTCGGCGCGCGCGACGTCGCCTACGAACAGGATCATCGGAACAGAGTCCTGCATCGCGACATGGACGCCGATCGACGCGTTGGTGGCGCCCGGCCCGCGCGTGACGAAGGCGATGCCGGGCCGCTGGGTCATCGCGCCGTCCGCCGCCGCCATGAATGCGACGCCGCCTTCCTGCCGCGCGACGACGAGGTCGATCGCCGGCGTGTCGTGCAGTGCGTCGAGCACCGCGAGATAGCTTTCGCCGGGCACGCAGAAGATGCGGTCGCACCCCTGCGCCACGAGCTGATCGACGAGGATGCGGCCGCCGGTGCGGGAGGGTGCGGATGTCATGGGCGCGATCATAGCGGGATGGGCCGTGCGGGAAAGTGCGATCTGGCGGTGCGATCGGGCGTCTAGTGGGCCGGCAGCCCGGATTCCTGCGCGGCCTGCGCCGGCAACTGCGCACTGCCACGCGCCGGCGCGGACCGCGATTCGAGATAGGCAAAAACCGCAACAGCGATCGTGATGAGGACCACGCCTACGACCACCGCATAGAGCGCGCGTGCGCCGCGGCCGGGCGAACCATCGGGTCGTGCAGGCATGCGATGATCCTTCGTGCGGCGGTTTAAGACCGGTGGCGTAGCATGGGCGGGTAGGGTGGCGCGTTAACCGCGATCAAGTGGTGGAATGCTGCGCCGGAGGATCTCATTGTGGGTCATCCCGGACTTGATCCGGGATGACGGGTGGCCGGCGCCGGTCTGATTCGGGCGGAGTGCGAATAGATCCTGACCTTCGTCAGGATGACGGCAGTCGGGTCGGGGCGGGGGTAGTGCCGGGACGGCAGTAGTGTCGGGACGGGGGAGGGGTGGTGGTGGTGCCTTCGGTATCGGCATTGCCACGGACGAAGGCGCCAGATCGGGTCCGGGGTTCAGAACATGTGGACGGTCTTGGTCGTCAGATGCGCCTGGACGCCCTCGGGGCCGTCTTCCGATCCGTGGCCGCTGTCCTTCATGCCGCCGAACGGGCTGTCGGGGAAGCTGAGCCGCACGCCGTTGATCGCGATCATGCCGGCTTCGATCGCATCGCCCAGCAGGTTCTGGCGGCGGCCGTTTTCGGTGAAGCAATAGGCCGCGAGGCCGAAGGGCAGGCGGTTGGCCTGTTCGATCGCATCGTCGACGGTGGCGAACGGGCGGAGGAGCGCCACCGGGCCGAACGGTTCGTCGTTCATGGCGCGCGCGGTGAGCGGCACGTCGGCCAGCACGGTCGGCTGGTAGAAGAAGCCGTTGCCCGCAGCCCGTCGTTCGCCGCCCGCGAGGAGCCGCGCGCCGGCGGACAGCGCGTCCTCGACCAGGCCGGCGATCGCGTCGGGGCGGCGGGGGTTTGCCATCGGCCCCATCTGGCTGGCGGCGTCCATGCCATCGCCCACCGCCATCGCGCGGGTGCGGGCGGCGAAACCGGTGGCGAAGGCATCGTATATCCCCTCCTGCACATGGAAGCGAGTTGGGGCGACGCAGACTTGGCCGGCATTGCGGAATTTATGCGCGACCAGCGTGTCGAGCGTCTTTTCCAGATCGCAATCGTCGAACACCAGGACCGGGCCGTGGCCGCCCAGTTCCATCGTCGTCTTCATCATCGTTTCCGCCGCGAGCGCCGCCAGATGCTTGCCGACGGGCACCGACCCGGTGAAGCTGAGCTTCCGCGTGACGGGCGAGGCGAGCAGCTGGCGCGAAACCATGTCGGGCACGCCGAACACGCATTGCGCGACATCGCCGGGCAGCCCCGCATCCTGGAAGCAGCGCAGCACCTCGACCGCCGAACCTGCGGTTTCTTCGGATGGCTTGATGACGATCGAGCAGCCGGCGGCGAGCGCGGGGGCGAGTTTGCGCACCACGTTCATCACCGGGAAGTTCCATGCGCAGAATGCGGCGACCGGGCCGACCGGCTGGTGGAGGACGAGCGAGCGGGTGCCGGCCGGCCGCGGCAGGACCCGGCCGTAGACACGCAATGCTTCGCCGGCGTGGAAATCCAGCAGGGCGGCGGCGAACGCGATCTCGCCCTTCGCCTCGGCCAGGATCTTGCCCTGTTCGGTGGTGGCGATCCGTGCAATGCGGTCGGCCCGTTCGCGCAGGAGGACGGCGGTCTTCTGCAGGATGGCGGCGCGGGCATCGGGGGCGGTGGTGCGCCACGCCTTGAACCCGCGATCGGCGGCGACGAGCGCCTCGTCCAGGTCAGCGACGGTCGCCAGCGGCAGATGCCCGAGCGTTTCGCCGGTGGCGGGGTTCAGGACGGCGTGGGTGTCGCGCCCTTCGCCGGTGCGCCAGGTGCCTCCGATGTAGAGGCCGAGCGTCGTGTCATATGCGGGTGCCATGCCGTCTCTCCGATGATTTTCGCCGTTGGCTTTCGGAGTCCATCGCATGGGCGCGCGGCACTGTCATGCCCGGCGTGGCGGGCGGTGCCCCGGGCGGGATGGCGTGCGGCATATAATTGGGGGAGTGGTGCACCGAGAGGAATTCGAATCCCCGACCCCTGCCTTCGGAGGGCAGTGCTCTATCCAGCTGAGCTATCGGTGCGCTGTCGGGCCGTTTAGCAAAGGGGCGGGCGGCGGGATAGACCTTAATTGACGGGGGCGGGCGGCGTCGTCGTGGACGGCGCGGGCGGGGCGGGGGTCTTGGGCTTGTAGCGGCAGAGATCGGCCACCGGGCAGCGCCAGCAGAGCGGGGTGCGCGCCTTGCAGATGTAGCGGCCGTGCAGGATCAGCCAGTGATGGGCATGGCGGCGGAACGGCGCGGGGGTGACGCGTTCGAGCCGGTTTTCGACCGCGACGACATCCTTGCCGACCGCCAGCCCGGTGCGGTTGCCGACGCGGAAGATATGCGTGTCGACCGCGATCGTTTCCTGCCCGAACGCGACGTTCAGCACGACGTTGGCTGTCTTGCGCCCGACGCCGGGCAGCGACTCGAGCGCGGCGCGGTCGGCCGGCACCTGTCCGTCGTGCAGCGCCACGAGCCGTTCGGACAGCGCGATGACGTTCTTCGCCTTGGTATTGAACAGGCCGATGGTGCGGATGTGGGTCTTCAGCGCCGTCTCGCCCAGTTCGACCATCGCGGCGGGTGTGTCGACCGCGGCGAAGAGCGCGCGGGTCGCCTTGTTCACGCCGACGTCGGTCGCCTGCGCCGACAGCGCGACCGCGACCAGCAGCGTGTAGGGATTGGTATAGGCCAGTTCGGTCTGCGGTTCAGGATCGGCCTCCGCCAGCCGGCGGTAGAATTCGAAGATGTCCGCGCGCGGCATCGGGCGCATCGGCGTCAATCCGCGAAGATGTCGGGCATCGCGTAGCGGCCGGGCGCGCGGCCCGCCAGCCAGCCCGCCGCCCGCACCGCGCCGCGCGCGAAGATAGCCCGGCTTTCGGCGCGGTGACCCAGTTCGATCCGTTCGCCGTCACCCGCGAACACGACCTGATGATCGCCCGCGACCGAGCCGCCGCGCAACGCAGCGAAGCCGATCGTGCCGTCCTCCCGCGCCGATGGCCCCGGCGGCGGGCCGGCGGCCGCGCGGTCGCAGCGCGACAGGTCCGCCAGCGCCGCCCCGCGGCCCGTGGCGGCCGCGGTGCCGAGCAGCAGCGCGGTGCCCGATGGCGCGTCGCGCTTGTGGCGATGATGCATCTCGACGATTTCGATGTCCCAGTCGGGGCCGAGCCGGGTCGCGGCCTGTTCGACCAGCCAGGCGAGGATGTTGACGCCGAGCGCGGTGTTCGCGGCCTGCAGCACGGGGATGGTGCGCGCCGCGGCGTCGATCGCGGCATGGTCCGCCGCCGACAGGCCGGTGGTGCCGATCACGATCGCGGTGCCGGCGGCGCAGGCGGCGGCAAGATTGCCGGCCAGCGCGGCGGGGGTCGAGAAATCGACGAGGACGTCGCAGGCGGCAGCCAGCGCGGCGACGTCGGCATGCGGCCCGATGACCGCGCCGTCTCGCCCGATCCCACCGGCGACCACGACCCCACGGTCCGCCGCGACCGCCAGGATCGCCTGCCCCATCCGCCCGCCGGCTCCGAGCAGGCCGAGGCGGAAGGCGGGAGGGGTGGCGGCGGGCGTCGGATCCATGACCGTCCATGGCAAATCCACATGACAAGGAACAGGATTATCGTCGGGGGAGGGCGGCACCGGACGATCCGGATGATCGCAGCCGGGCCACCTACGGGCTTGCGGACGGACCGGCTTTGCGGCTATCGGAGCCAAGCAGTTGGACGCGCGTCGGTGACGAAGTTGGACAATCTGCCCTGTCGAGCGAAAAAGCCCATGCTTTTTAACGACATGCGGGTGTAGCTCAATGGTAGAGCTTTTGCTTCCCAAGCAAGTGACGAGGGTTCGATTCCCTTCACCCGCTCCACTTCTCCTTTGCCAGTTTCCCGACCGATCCGTTGCGACGTCGATCGTACTTCGACAGGGCCAGGCGGATTGCGGCCCGGGTTGGATCGACACACCATATTCGTAGTGGATGTGCGCACAACGTCCGGCCGGAAGCGATCGAAGGTTGATCCGGACATCGGCCGTACTTCGTTGTCTGCGCGCGCAGGCCGGTCGAATGTAGATCGGCCTGGAGCGCGGCCGCATTGGGTTGACTCGCTCTGCCTTCCACCCGTTCGGTTCGCGCTTGCCCGGAATCCGGCGCGCGGTTCGCGACAGGCTCGAACCAGACGGATTGGCGCGTGATCCGACTCGATGCGGTCGTGCCCCGAGACTTCGGTCCGCGATCCCGGGGGCGGAGCGAGCGGTACAGGCTCGTTGCGGCTTCAGTCTAATCTTGACTCATTCCAGAAAGGGCTTAAGTTCCTCCCATGACTGGGACAGACCATGCCGGCTCCAAGAGCCTGATCCGTGCGGCGGGTCTGCGGGTCACGCGTCAGCGTGTGGCGGTGTTCGATGCCGTGGACCGGGCGCCGCACATGAGCGCCGCCGCGGTGTTGGGCAGCGTGACGGCGGTCCTGCCGTCGGTTTCGCATCAGGCGATCTACGATTGCCTGGCACATCTGACGGATGCCGGCCTGTTGCGGCGGATGGCGGTCGATGGCGGCCCGGCGGTCTACGAGACGCGCACCCATGACAATCATCATCACTGCATCTGTCGTGGATGCGGACTGGTGGTGGACGTCGATTGCGCGGTCGGTTCCGCGCCATGCCTGGACGTGGCGGACGCCGCCGGTTTCGTCATCGACGAGGCGGAGATCACCTATCGCGGACTGTGCCCGGCATGCCTTGCGGCGCGCGGCACGGCGACCCTGGTTCCCAACGATAATATTCCACAGGAGAATGACATTGGCCGAAGTTAAGCATGACGACGCCGTCGTCGCCGAAATGAACGTCGATGGCGCCGTAGCCGGTGGCCAGAAGTGCCCGATCGCGCATGACCGGGTCGCGCACCCGGCGCAGGGCGGGACCAACCAGCAGTGGTGGCCGCGCGCGCTGAACCTGAAGATCCTCGCCAAGAACCCGCCGGCGGGCAATCCGCTGCCGAGCGATTTCGATTATGCGAAGGCATTCGAGGCGCTGGACCTGGACGCGGTGAAGGCGGACATCGCCGCGCTGCTGACCGAGTCGCAGCCCTGGTGGCCTGCCGATTTCGGGAATTACGGCCCGTTCATGATCCGCATGGCCTGGCACAGCGCCGGTACGTACCGCGTGGCGGACGGCCGCGGCGGTGCGGGCGAGGGGCAGCAGCGGTTCGCGCCGCTGAACAGCTGGCCCGACAACGCCAATCTGGACAAGGCACGCCGGCTGATCTGGCCGATCAAGAAGAAGTATGGCCAGTCGCTGTCGTGGGCCGACCTGATCGTGCTGACCGGCAACGTGGCGCTGGAGTCGATGGGGCTGAAGACCTTCGGCTTTTCGGGCGGCCGCGCCGATGTGTGGGAGCCGGACCAGGACGTCTACTGGGGCCCAGAGAATGAGTGGCTGGGCGACGAGCGCTATACCGGCGACCGCAAGCTGGAAGAGCCGCTCGCCGCGGTGCAGATGGGTCTGATCTACGTCAATCCGGAAGGCCCGAACGCCAATCCGGACCCGGCGGCGTCGGCCCGCGACATCCGCGAGACGTTCGCCCGCATGGCGATGGGCGACGAGGAGACGGTCGCGCTGATCGCCGGCGGCCATACGTTCGGCAAGACGCACGGCGCGGCGAACCCCGAGGGCGTCGTCGCGGAGGAGCCGGAAGGCGCGCCGCTGGAGCAGCTAGGCCTCGGCTGGAAGAACAGCCATGGCACCGGTCATGGTGGCGACACCATCACCAGCGGGCTGGAGGTCACCTGGACGCAGGAGCCGACCAAGTGGACAAACCTGTATTTCAAGAACCTGTTCGAACATGAGTGGGAGCTGACCAAGAGCCCGGCGGGCGCGCATCAGTGGGTTGCCAAGGATGCGGCCGAAGACGTGCCCGATGCGCATGATCCGACGAAGCGCCATCGCCCGACGATGCTGACCACCGACGTCGCGCTGCGCGTCGACCCGGTCTATGAGGAGATCTCGCGCCGCTTCCTGAACGACCATGACGGGTTCGCCGACGCGTTCGCGCGCGCCTGGTTCAAGCTGACGCATCGCGACCTGGGTCCCAAGACGCGCTATGTCGGCAAGGAAGTTCCGGCCGAGGAGCTGGTCTGGCAGGATCCGCTGCCGGCCGCGACCGGTCCGGCGCTGGATGCGCAGGATGTCGCCGACCTGAAGGGCCGGATCGCCGGTTCGGGCCTGACCGTGACGCAACTGGTCGAGACGGCCTGGGCGTCGGCATCGTCCTATCGCCACAGCGACCGCCGCGGCGGCGCGAACGGCGCGCGCATCCGGCTGGAGCCGCAGCGCAACTGGCCGTGCAACAACACGGCCACGATCGATGCGGTCGTTCAGGCGTATGAGACGATCGCGGCTGACTTCAAGGCGGCATCGACCGCGGGCAAGACCGTTTCGATCGCCGACCTGATCGTGCTGGGCGGCAGCGTGGGCATCGAGATGGCGGCGAAGGCGGCCGGCCGGACGCTGGACGTGCCGTTCACGCCGGGCCGGACCGATGCGACGCAGGAGCAGACCGACGTCGCGTCCTTCGCCCAGATGGAGCAGCGGGCCGATGCGTTCCGGAACTACAAGAGCCCGGACAGCCGCCTGCCGGCGGAATATCTGCTGATCGACCGGGCGAACCTGCTGAATCTGACCGCCCCGGACATGACCGCGCTGGTCGGCGGGCTGCGCGTGATGGGCGTCACGCACAAGGGCACGAAGCAGGGCGTGCTGACCGACCGCGTCGGCCAGCTGACGAACGACTTCTTCGTCAACCTGCTCGAACTCGGCACCACGTGGCGGCCGCTCGACAAGCAGTCGGAGACGTTCGAGGGTCTGGTCGACGGCGAGGCGAAGTGGACGGGTACGCGCGCCGACCTGGTATTCGGGTCCAATTCCGAACTGCGCGCGCTGGCCGAGGTCTATGCCAGCGACGACGGCGCGGAGCGGTTCGAAAAGCAGTTCGTCTCCGCCTGGGTGAAGGTGATGGAGGCCGACCGGTTCGACCTGCACCGGTGACGGATCATGCCCGGGGGTCGGTGATGGTCCCCCGGGTAGTGACCTTGGTGGCGGCGTCGGATTGTTACGACGCCTGTCTGCCGGTGGTGTCGGTTGTGCCGGTTGTCCCGGCATAGCGGGAATCTACTTTGGAGGTCGTGATTCCGATTAGCGGCTCACGGCCTTTGTCGTGTCGGTGAAAGCGAACAGCTGTGAGCTTCAGCGCGATGACTTCAAATGAAGCATGCCTAAACTCGCCCATCTCAAGCGTAGTTTGAAAATCGCTGTTGGCCGTCTCGGCTTCGCTCGGGATGGGCAGTTTTGGTTACGTTAGCACGCCTAAGAGCGCGACCGGGTCAAACCGATTTGCTTGCTGCCATTCCGTTTGGTTCGAGCCTGTCGAGAACCCAGCGCAAGGTTCTCGACAGGCTTGAACCAAACGGATCGGGGATTGAACCAGTCGGTTCGGCCAAG
Source organism: Sphingomonas montana (assembly GCF_001956315.1). Taxonomy (GTDB): domain Bacteria; phylum Pseudomonadota; class Alphaproteobacteria; order Sphingomonadales; family Sphingomonadaceae; genus Sphingomonas_R; species Sphingomonas_R montana. The sequence continues at coordinate 321,767 of NZ_MOLY01000046.1, forward strand.
CGCGCGGCAGGCGTCGTCCCGGACCGATCGGGGGCCAGGGGCGCAAGGACAGCGCTTGTGACTCGGGATCCCGGATCAGGTCCGGGATGACGGGGGCTGGTGGCGGGACTTCACCGAGGGCGAGATACTTCCCCGGACGACGATCGGTAGTTCGCGGATACCAAAGCTCTTCGCCGGCCGAGGTCAGGGTTAACCGGGCGGTAGGGCGTTTGCGGTAGGCGGGCGGCATGGCAGGTCTTGCGTATGCGCCACGGGTGACCGAGCGGCCGGAGGGGCGGGTATTGTTGCGGGTGCTGATCGTCGGCGGGTGCCTGGCGGTGCTGGGCGTGCGGCTGTGGTTGGTCCCGGGCATCGCGCTCTGGTATGACGAGACGTGGACGCTGATGATCGTCGCGCAGCCGGATCTGGCCGGGTTCGCGCGCGAGGTATGGCTCGATCCCAACGCGCCGCTTTATTATCTGCTGCTGCGGCTGTGGACGGGGATCGTCGGCACCGGGAACCTTGCGCTGCTGCTGCCAAGCCTGTCGTGCGTGATCGCCGCGGCCGCGCTGCCGCTGATATGGCGGGTGGACGGGCTGTCGGGGGCGGGGCGGGCGACGTGGGGCGCGTTGCTGTTCTGTTGGGTGCCGGGCATCCTGTTTTCGGTCGAGGCGCGCTGTTACGGACTGCTGCTGCTACTGGCGACGGCCGGGACGATCGCGTTTGCGGACGTGCTGGCCGTGCCGAGCCGGCGTCGAGCCGCGATCTGGTGCGTCATCGGTGCCACGGCGATGCTCACCCATTATTTCGCGGTCTTCCCGGTGGCGGTGCAGGGCGTGATCTATCTGGCGCGGCACCGGCGGGCGGCGGTGCGGACCTGGCCGGCGCTGGCGGCCTACCTGCCGGTCGCGGCGTGGGGGCTGTATCATCTGCCGCGCCTGCTGCACTGGAGCGCGCCAGACGTGGCCTGGTATGGTCGCGTGACCCTTGCGACCGCGTGGCAGTTCGTGGCGTTCACGGTCGGGCCGCTGACGCCGGTGTTTCCGGCGATGGTGCTGGCGATCCTGATCGTTGCCGCCTGGGCGGGGCGCCGCAAGACAATGGACGGGGCAGGCGCGGCGCTGGTCTGGGTCGCGGCGGCGGGGGGGATCGCGCTGCTGGTGGTCATGGGCGTGGGTACGGCGCGGCCGATGCTGTCGCCGCGCTACCTGACGCCGGTCGTGCCGGCGATCCTGCTCGGGCTGGTGCTGATCGTAGAGCGCGTGCCGCAGCCACGGATCGGATTCGCGCTGCTGCTCGCCCCGTTCCTCGCGTTCGCGCTGAAGGCGGGGGCGCTGTCCGCGTTCATCGCCGAACAGAGCCGGTCCGGGTGGGAGGATGCGTCGGACTTCATCGCGCCCGCGCGGCCCGACCGGCTGGTGTTCGCAGCCGACACTCCGGGAACGAGCGGGGCGGATGCAGGATCGCTGGCGCAACTGGGCGCGGCGTTCCTGACCCGCGCCGGGCAGCATCCGGCGGTGTCGTCCGTGACGCTGGCCGGTGAGGGCGATCCGCATCCGCGGTTGATCGCGGCGACCCGCGGGGCCGTGCGCCCGGCGATCCTGTGGTATTATGACCGCCGGCGCGGTGTGGCGGCGCGGTTTCCGCCGGAGATCGCCGTGCGCTATCCCGGGTCGCCCGGTTCGCCCGGTTCGCCCGGTTCGCCCGGTCGGCCCGGCTGGCGGTGCTGGCACCGGGTGAGCGAGGCGACCGGCGTGATGGCGTGCGTGCGGCGGTGAGCCAGGCCGGGTCGCGCCGGATTCAGTCGGGTGCCAGCCACGCGCCGGGCGCCGCGGTGTCGCCCCGATCCGGCAGGCGGAAACGGACCGTCGAGACGCAACCGCGATAGCCGCTGGGGCTGGGCACGATGGTCGCCTGCTCGATCATCATGCGCGCGGTTCGTCCGAACGCTTCGGCCGGTTCGGCCGTCAGCACCGTGACATTGCCGGTCTTGCCCCAGGACGCGACGTCGAACCGCACGGTGGCCGAACCGGTGATGCCGCGCCGCATGAAGCCGGGTGGGTAGGGGCGGCCGGGCGGCAGGGTCATTACCTGGCGCAGGTCCGCCGGGCAGTCCGGTCCCTTGGTGGCGACCGGTGCGGCGGATGCGGCGGGTTCGGGCATCGGCGCGCTGCCGCTGTGATAGCGCATCAGGCAACCGCTGCGGACGCCGGGTTCGTACCGGTTGCGGGCGAGCGCCGCACGCGCGGCGGCGTCGAACGCCGCGTTGCCGCTGGATGCGATCGTCCGTACCGCGACAGGCTTGCCGGCTGCGTTGATATCGTAGCTGAGATAGATGTGGTTCCAGTCGCCATTCGGTTCGGTGAAGCGTTCGAACGGGGGATAGTTCATCGACCGGACGTTGGCGCGAGGCGGGTCGTAGCAGGTCGTGCCTGCCGGTTTGAGCCGCGCGAAGGCCGTGGCACCGGCGGGGCCGACGGTCGGCCCGGCCAGCAGGCGGGCGAGCGAAGCGACGGGCGCACGGTCGATCGGCGTGGTCGTGACCGCGAAACCGACGGTGCAGGCGGTGCGCGCCGCCCCGGCGGGGAACCGCCACGCGGCCAGCGCGGGCGCGAGATCGCCATCGTCGCCGAAATGTTCCGGCGCAGGCGGGCGTTGGCGGATGGTAACCGGGCGTCCGGCGGTGTCGATCGCGAAATCGAACATGCGGACGCCGGCAGCGGGTCGCGGCCGCAGCAGGCCGGTGGGTCGGGCGTAGCGGGCCGTGCTGGTGTCGAACGGCGTGACGACCCGTTCCGGCCGGACGGCGGCAAGATCGCAGCGGACCGGGCCGGGAACAAAGCTGACCAGATCGTAGGTCGGGGCGGCGCTTGGGAAGAGCGGGAAATCCTGCGCCCGCACGATGTGTGGCGGGGTCATGGCCGGCGGGGGCACCTGGACGACAAGGAGCGCGAACAGGGTTCTTGCAAGCGTCATGTCGGTCTCCGTCGGCGGAGTGCGGGCGGTGCAGGCATAGCGTGGCCGGTGCCGCGGCGGAAGCGAATTGCAGGCGGGGCGGGGCTGCGCCGACGATCCGTGCCCGGCCCAGCGGAGCGCTTAGCGCGCCGAGCGGAGCTTTTGCCCAATGGCGGCGGGGGTTAGAGCGAGGTCATGAAATTCACCAGAGCGACAGGCCTGACCTCGCGCACCGGACGCCGGCCGATCGGGACCAGGGCGGCCGTTGCCGGGGCGGCGCTGATGATCGGCGTGGCGGCCATCGCCGGGTGGCAGGGCGGATCGGCGACCGATACGCCGGGCGCGCAGCCCGGGGCCGCGGCGGTGATGCCGGACGCGGCGCGCGCAAGCAGCGGGCGGATCGCGACGGTGGAGGCGGGGCGGAACCGCGTGGATTATGCGCGGCTGGACCGCCGCATCGAAGGGTTGATGCGGACGCCTGGAATGACCGGGCTGGGCGTCACGGTAGTCGAGGGATCGCGCGTCACCTTCGTCAAGGGATATGGCCGGACGGAACCGGGGGCGGCGGGCGATCCGGTGACGTCGCGCACGGTGTTTCGCTGGGCATCGCTGTCCAAGACAGTGGCGGCGACGACGGTCGAGAAGCTGGCGGCGGACCGCAAATTGTCGCTCCTGTCGCCGGTGACGCAGTACCGCACCACGCTGCGCCTGCCGAACGGCAAGGAACGGTTCGCGACGATCGAGGACGTGCTGTCGCACCGCCTGGGCATCGTGAAGAACGCCTATGACGACAAGCTGGAGGACGGGATGGACCCGGCCCTCATCCGCGGAATGTATGCCGCGCTGCCGGCCGTCTGTTCGCCGGGCGCGTGTTTCGCCTATCAGAACATCGCGTTCGACACGGTGACCGAGATCGTCGCGAAGGTGACCGGACGGAGTTATGCCAGCACCGCGCAGTCGATGCTGTTCGGTCCGCTGGGAATGGTGAACGCATCGATCGGGCGGGCGGGGCTGACCGGGGCGGCGAGCTGGGCGCGGCCGACCAAGGGCACGCGCGTGCTGACCGTGGAGGAACCCTATTACCGGGTGCCCGCGGCCGGGGGCGTGAACAGTTCGATCGGCGACCTCGCGCTGTGGCTGAAGGCGCAGATGGGCGGGAGCCCGCGGGTATTGCGGCAGGCGCTGCTCGACGACCTGCACCGCCCCCGCATCAAGGTGCCGCGCGGGCGGCAGGGGACGTTCGACCGCACGATGACGGACGGGCGTTATGCGCTGGGCTGGCGCAACCACCGGCTGGGCGGGCATTTGCTGGTCGGGCATCGGGGGGCGGTGTCGGGGTATCGGTCGCTGATCCTGTTCGACCCGGTCGAGAGGGTCGGGATCGCGATGCTGTGGAACAGCGAGAGCCCGAAGCCGGTGGGATTGCCGCTGGAACTGTTCGACGCGTTGTACGGGTTGCCGGCGACGGATTATCTGGAGTTGGGAAAGTAGGGTCGCGTTAGCGCGCTGCCGTCTCGACTGTCATCCTGACGGACGTCAGGATCCATAATCACTGCGGTCATTGCCGGTGGTGACGGAGTGATAATGGATTCCGGCGTTCGCCGGAATGACGGGGGCGGGGGCAATGCGGGGGTTCGCAGGTGCTTTGCCATCGATACACCGAAAGTGTACGGCGCGGGCAATAGCTGCCGAGGCCCCCCGCGATGACCGAACCGAAGACGCTGTATGCCAAGATCTGGGACGCGCATGTCGTCGATACGCGCGCCGACGGCACCGCGCTGATCTATATCGACCGGCACCTGGTTCATGAGGTGACGAGCCCGCAGGCGTTCGAGGGGCTGCGCGCCGCGGGGCGGACGGTGCGGCGGCCGGACCTGACGCTGGCGGTGCCGGACCACAACCTGCCGACGACGCGGCGGGTGGACGCGCAGGGTCAGCGCCTGCCGATCGCCGACCTGGAGTCGGCCGCGCAGCTGGCGGCGCTGGCCCGCAATGCGCCGGCGGCCGGCATCCGCTATATCGATGCGGTCGCCGCCGAGCAGGGGATCGTGCATGTCGTGGGGCCGGAACAGGGCTTCACCCTGCCGGGCACGACCGTCGTCTGCGGCGACAGCCATACCGCCAGCCACGGCGCGCTGGGCGCGCTGGCGTTCGGGATCGGCACGTCGGAGGTGGAGCATGTGCTCGCCACGCAGACGCTGCTGCTGCAACGGTCGCAGTCGATGGAGGTGCGTGTGGACGGCGTGCTGGGCGCGGGGGTGACGCCGAAGGACGTGATCCTGCACATCATCGGGCGGATCGGCGCGGCGGGCGGGACCGGCCATGTGATCGAATATACCGGCAACGTGTTCCGCGAGATGTCGATCGAGGGGCGACTGACGGTCGCCAACATGTCGATCGAGGCGGGCGCGCGCGCCGGGCTGGTGGCGCCGGACGAGACGACCTTTGCGTATTTGAAAGGCCGACCGATGGCGCCGGTGGGCGCGCAGTGGGACGCGGCGGTCGCGTGGTGGCGGACGCTGGCGACCGATCCGGGTGCGGCGTACGACAAGGTGGTGGTGATCGACGCGGGCGAGATCGCGCCGAGCCTGACCTGGGGGACGAGCCCGGAGGACGTCGTGCCGATCACCGGCGTGGTGCCTGATCCGATGAGCTTCGCCGATCCGTCGAAGCAGGCCGCAGCGCAGAAGTCGCTCGACTATATGGGCCTGGTGCCGGGCACGCGGATGCAGGATGTCGGCGTCGACATGGTGTTCATCGGCAGTTGCACGAACAGCCGGATCGAGGACCTGCGCGCCGCGGCCGACGTGGTGCGCGGGCGGCATGTCGCGCCGGGCGTGGCGCAGGCTTTGGTCGTGCCGGGGTCGGGACTGGTGAAGCGGCAGGCGGAGGCGGAGGGGCTGGACCGTGTGTTCGTGGACGCGGGCTTCGAATGGCGCGAGCCGGGCTGTTCGATGTGCCTGGCGATGAACCCGGACAAGGTGCCGCCGGGGATGCGCTGCGCATCGACCAGCAACCGGAACTTCGTCGGGCGGCAGGGGCCGGGGGCGCGGACGCATCTGCTGTCCCCCGCGATGGCGGCGGCGGCGGCGGTGACCGGGCGGCTGACCGATGTGCGGGAACTGATGGGAGCGGCGGCATGAACCCGGTCGTGAAGGTCGAGGGCCGCGCGATCCCGTTCGGGCGGAAGAATGTCGACACCGACGTCATCATCCCGGCGCATTATCTGAAGACGATCAGCCGGTCGGGCCTGGGCCGCGGCGCGTTCGAGGTTGTGCGGCGCGAGCCGGGGAACGTGTTCGACGACCCGCGTTACGTTGGGGCGCCGGTGCTGATCGCGGGCGACAATTTCGGTTGCGGGTCGAGCCGCGAACATGCGGCCTGGGCGCTGGGTGACATGGGCGTGCAGGCCGTGATCGCGCCGTCCTATTCCGATATTTTTTCCGGCAATGCGGTCAAGAACGGGATCGTGCCGGTGGTGTTGCCGCAGGATGCGGTCGACCGGCTGATGGTGGTCGCGGCGGAGGGCTTGCCGGTGACGGTGGACCTGGAAAGCTGCACCGTGACGACGCCGTACCAGGACCGCTACAGCTTCACGATCGACCCGTTCCGGCGCGACTGCCTGATGCACGGGCTGGACGAGATCGGCCTGACGATGGCGCAGGGCGATGCGATTTCGGCCTATGAGGCGAAAGTGGGCGCGGAGCGGGGCTGGGTTTGAGCCCCGCGCCGCCCGGCTTCAGTTTTCGCCGGCCACGGTCGGATCTGCGGGCAGAACGACACGCTGTTTCGCGACATCGTCGATGATCCGCGTGCGTTGCAGCGGCACGGCCAGGTTCTGATCGACGGCATAGGTGGCGGCCAGCAGCGACCGATCGAGCCGGGTGCGTTCGGGTAGCAACGGCCGGCCCGCATCGCGATCCGCGAACAGCGACAGCAGCGTCGTGCCGGTGGGAAAGGTCGCGTCCATCTTCGGATTGGCGAAGGAGACGAGGCCGATATAGTCGCCAAGCTGTTTCCAGCTGAGGCCGTTCAGCTTGTCCATGTCGAGGATCACGACGCTTAGCAGTTTGTCGGCACGCGCCGGCGCCTGCAGCCGCCACATGCCGCCGGAAGTCCCCTTAATGTCGGTGACATCAAACCACCGCACCGGCCGCGATTTGCGAAGGGCATTGATCAACGACCGGGGGGCCATGCCGCGTTCGGGATCGCCAAACAGCATCGGATGGTCGCGTGTCAGCTTTTCGGCAAAGCCGTCCGGATCGGGCGGAGCGACAACGAGCAGGTTGGGCTGGCACCGCCCGGTCCGCTGACGAACGGCGGCGTCCTTTGCCACCTGTCGGATGCGGTTTTCCAGGATCCGTTTGAATTCCGGCTGGAGTCCTTCGACAGAGACGCACAGCCAGTTACGAAACTTGGAGATCGGGGTTCTTGGCCTGGCCTGGATCATGACGCTGACGACGTCGTTCAACCGTTCGCGCGTCAGTCCATCGATGATGACGGCGTCGTCCTGCATCACCGGCGCGACGGCGGTGGTGCGTTCGGTCTGGGCCGCCGCAGGGGCGGCAGCCAGCAGAAAAACGAAGAGGGTGGCTGCGCATTTCATGGTACGATCGCCTCGTCCGGCTGCACGTTGTCGAGAAGATACCTCATTCAGCGCATATTGAAAGCGGGATGACCTGGAGTCGGTCAGCGTGCCGATGCGGCCAGACAGGCAGTGCCGTCGGCGCGGTCCCGAGCGTCGCGAAGGCCGTGCTGATGCCCAGATCCCGCCAGCCGAAGCCAGGGCGGCGCTACAGGCGAAACGCGGGTAGCGCTGGACGACGCGATCTCCGTCTAGGAGGCGAAGGTGGACGCGGAGGGGGCTGGGTTTGAACCGGGCCGCGCGCCGCCCCGCCCGGCGTCAGTTTTCGCCGGCAGCGGTCGGATCTGCGGGCAGAACAACCCGCTGTTTCACGACATCGTCGATAATCCGTGTGCGTTGCAGCGGCGCGGACAGATTTTCATCGACGCCGTAGGTGGCGGCCAGCAGCGACCGATCGAGCCGGGTGCGTTCGGGGAGCAACGGCCGGCCCGCATCGCGATCCGCGAACAGCGACAGCAGCGTCGTCCCGCTGGGAAAGGTCGCGTCCATCTTCGGACTGGTGAAGAAGACCAGGGCGATATAGTCGCCGAGTTGCTTCCAGCTGAGGCCGTTCAGCTTGTCCATGTCGAGGATCACGACGTTCAGGAGCTTGTCGGCCCGCGTCGGTGCCTTGAGCCGCCACATGCTGACGAGGCTGACTGTCGGCGTCGCTAACATGGACGAGCTGCCAAGGCTGGCGGTGGTCTGAATGTAGGTGGCAGCGAACCAGCGCACCGGCCTGGGCTTGCGCAGGGCGGTGATCAGCGACTGGGGTGCCACGCCGATAGCGGGATCGCCGAACAGCATCGGGTGATCGCGCGTCAGCTTGTCGGCGAAACCGTCCGGATCGGGCGGCGCGACGACGAGCAGGTTGGGCTGGCACCCTTGAGTCCGCACCCGTATGCGGGCGTCCTGTGCCACCTGTCGGATGCGGTTTTCGAGGATCTGTTTGAATTCGGGCCGAAGCCCCTGGACCGCGACGCAGAGCCAGTCGCGGAATTTGGCGATGGGCACCCCGGGTTCGGGCTGGATCATCGCGCTGACGACGTCGTTCAGGCTTCTGCGCGTCATGCCCTGGACGACGACGGCATTGTCCGTGTCGGCCGGCGTTGCCGTAACAGGGGTAACGGGGGTGGTCGATGCGGTCTGGGCGACCGCGGGGGCGGCAGCCAGCGCCGCGAGAAGGGAGAGGATTGCGCGTTTCATGTCACGATCACCTTGGGCCCTTACATATCGCTTCCGAAACTAACGCTTCCAAGGCTCATGGAAAGCGGTTTCTGCGGAGTCGGTCAGCCTGCCGATGCGGCCAGATAGGGCGCGGTTCTGAGCGTCGCGGAGGTTGGGAACGCCGTGTTCGTGCCCGGGGCATTGTGTGCGGGGTGGTCAGCCAGGCGTCGAGCCGTAGGGTGTCCCGATCCCGCAACGCGGCCAGGGCTGCGGCACAGGTGAAGCGCGGACGGCGGAGCTGAAGGGCGGCACCGTGACGACGCCGTACCAGGACCTACAGCTTCACGATCGACCCGTTCCGGCGCGACTGCCTGATGCACGGGCTGGACGAGATCGGCCTGACGATGGCGCAGGGCGATGCGATCTCGGCCTATGAGGCGAAGGTGGGCGCGGAACGGGGCTGGGTTTGAGCTTGGCCGTCTGAACGTCTGGCCGCGTCGTCCGTTGAGGGGGGACACGGATACGGAGACGGCAGATGGACGGCGACGGCACTTCGCGACGGACGGTTCTGGGCGGCGCAGCGGCGGGGATTGCGGCGGCGACCGCAGCGCCGGGGCTGGCGCAGGCGGGCGTTGGTGGTGGCGCGGCACCCTCGCTGCGGGATCCGCGGACCAAATATACCAACACGCCGTTTCCCGAGCAGCGCCAGCCCTGGCCGGCGCTGGCGAGCAAGATGACGCCGAAGCCGGACCATGGCGAGACGAGCTACCGCGGGTCTGGCAAGCTGACCGGGCGCAAGGCGCTGATTACCGGCGGGGACAGCGGGATCGGCCGGGCGGCGGCGATCGCGTTCGCGCGCGAGGGAGCCGACGTCGCGATCAACTATTACCCGACGGAGGAGCCGGACGCGCGCGAGGTCGTCGCGCTGATCCGCCAGGCGGGGCGCAAGGCGGTGGCGATCCCGGCCGACATCCGGACGCTGGAGGCGTGCGAGGGGATCGTGCGCAAGGCGATCGCCGGGCTGGGCGGGCTGGACATCGTGGTGAACAATGCCGCGTACCAGCAGAGCAAGGCGGACATCCTGGAGATCACGGACGAGCAGTTCGACCGGACGTTCAAGACGAACGTCTATCATGTGTTCCGGGTGAGCAAGGCAGCGGTCCCGAGCCTGCCGCCGGGATCGGTCATCATCAATACGATCTCGGTCAACAGCTACGACCCGGGCGAGGAGCTGATCGACTATGCCGCGACCAAGGCGGCGATCCTGAACCTGACGAAGGGCATGGCCAAGCAGCTGGCGAAGAAGGGTATCCGCGTGAATGCGGTCGCCCCCGGTCCGATCTGGACGCCGTTGCAGGTGGCTGGCGGGCAGTTGCCCGGCACGATGGGCGAGTTCGGACAGGACACCCCGCTCGGCCGCGCGGGGCAGCCGGCGGAACTGGGCAGCCTGTACGTGGCGCTGGCATCGGACGAGGCGAGCTTCAGCACCGGCACCGCGGTCGGGGCGCATGGGGGAAAGGGACATCCGTGAGTATCGGCCCGCGACCGGCGGGATGAACATGGTTTACCGCCGATAACCGAGCAGGCGACGCAATACCCGTCGCGTTACATGGCGTGGTTAACCGCTGTACTTTCGGTCGATCCGTAGCGGAATGCGGTTGACGGACAATCGCAACGGCTGTTGTATCGCCGCGTCAACAGGCGTCGCCATCGGCGTGTGGTGACCGCGTGATGAACTGGGGCGGGGGATTGCAGATGACGGCGTTCTTGACGAAAACCTTTGGCGGGCTCAGCCGGCAATATTATCTGCGCCAGCTGTTCTTCGGTTTCCTGATCGCCGCCGGGATCTTCTGGTTGCAGACGGTGGGTCGCCCCGCGACGCCGGGCCTGCTGGTCTGGCTTCTCGTCAATACCCTGCTCTATCCTTATGCGAGGTTCGTCTGGGAAGGGTGTTTCCGGTTCGTGTTCGGCGACAACATCTTCTTCATGCCCGCACTGATCCTGATGGTCCTGAAGCTGGCGACCATGATGATATGCTGGATGATGGCGATCCTCATCGCCCCGGTGGGGCTGGGCTGGCTGTACTGGCATCACAGCCGCAAGGCGCCCGCCGAATGACGCAGCGTCGCGTTGCCGCGGATCTTGCGGACGGAGCGACCGGTCAGGCGCGTTACCGGGTCCGAAGATAGGCGATGACGTCCGCCCGGTCCTGTGGATCGGGCAGGCCGGCGAACGCCATGCTGGTTCCGGGCGCGACCGCGCGGGGGTTCGCCAGCCACGCGTCGAGGCGGGTGGGCGTCCAGGTGCCGCCGACCGCGGCGAGCGACGCGGTGTAGGCGAAACGCGGGCGGCGTCTGGCGATCGGCTGGCCGACGACGCCGTGCAGGTTCGGGCCATCGGTGTCACCGCCGTTCGCACCGACGGTATGACAGGCGGCGCAGCGCCGAAAGATGCGTGCGCCGTTACCGGCGTCGGCCGCCGCGAGACGACCGTCGAGCGAGGCCGCGACCGGCCCGGTCCGCCGTGCCGGACCATGCGGCACGAACAGCAGCGTCGCGACGAGCGCCATCGCGGTGCCGCCGATCAGCAGGAGCGGGACGCGCGTCATGATCGACGGTCCTACTCCACCCAGTCCAGGCCGATTTCCTTGTAGAGGCCGCGGTCTTCCTCCCATTTCGGGTTGACCTTGACGTGCAGGAAGAGGTGGACCTTGCGGTCGAGGAGATGTTCCAGCTCGGCGCGGGCGCGGGTGCCGATTTCCTTGAGGCGGACGCCCTTTGCGCCCAGCACGATCGCCTTCTGCGTGTCGCGGCCGACGTGGATCTGCTGGTGGATCACGACGGAGCCGTCCTTGCGTTCCTCATATTTCTCGGTCTCGATCGCCGAGGCGTAGGGCAGTTCGGCGTGGAGCTGGAGGTAGAGCTGTTCACGCGTGACCTCGGCCGCCATCATGCGGTCGGTGGCGTCGCTGACCTGATCCTCCGGGAAGTGCCAGGGGCCGGCGGGGACGCGTGTGGCCAGCGCGGCCTTGAGGCCGGCCACGCCGTCGCCGGTGCTGGCGGCGATCATGAAGATCTCCTCCGGGTTCAGCAGTTCCTGGAGCCGCATGGCGAGTTCGAGGAGCTTCTCCTTCGGGGTGACGTCGACCTTGTTGAGGATCACCAGCTTGGGTTCGCGGCGTTCGGCCAGCGATGCGACGAGCGGTTCGAGGCGCTTCGTCAGGCCGGTCTTGGCATCGATGACGAAGGCGATGACGTCGGCGTCCTGCGCACCGCCCCAGGCGGCGGCGACCATTGCGCGGTCGAGCCGGCGGCGCGGTTCGAAGATGCCGGGCGTATCGACGAGCAGGACCTGGGACGCGCCTTCGAGTGCGACGCCCATCAGCCGGACGCGGGTGGTCTGCGCCTTCGGGCTGACGATGGCGACCTTCTGCCCGACGAGCGCGTTGACCAGCGTCGACTTGCCGGCATTGGGCGCTCCGACGACGGCGACGAACCCGCAGCGCTGGTCGGAGATATCGGGGGCTTGGTCGTTGGTGTCGGGCAGGCTCACGTCAGGGACTCCAGTAATTTGGTGGCGGCCTCGGTCTCGGCCTCCTGTTTCGATGCGCCGTCGGCCTGTGCCTCGGCCCGGCCGGGGATGGCGACGGCGACGGTGAAGCGCGGGGCATGGTGCGCGCCGGTGCGGCCGACCAGCGTGTAGACGGGCGGGCGGCAGCGGTGGGCGGCGGCCCATTCCTGCAACGCGGACTTGGGGTGGCGCGGGGCCTGCGCGTCGGCATCGACCAGCGACCCCCAGGCGCGCCGGACGAACGCGGCGGCGGCGGGCAGCCCGCCTTCCAGATACAGCGCGCCGATCAGCGCCTCCACCGCGTCGCCCACGACGTTGCCGCTGTTGACCGCGCCGTCGTCGCGCGCCTGCTTGCCCAAACGGAGCATGCGATCGACACCGATCGCGCGGCCGACGACGGCGCAGGTTTCGCGGCTGACGATCGCGTTGATGCGGCGCGACAGCGTGCCCTCGGGCTCATCGGGGAACAGGCCGTAGAGCCAGTCCGCCGCGACGAGGCCGAGCACGCGGTCGCCGAGGAATTCGAGCCGTTCGTAGGTGGCCCCGGCATGGCTGCTGTGCGTCAGCGCGCGGCGGAACAGGGCGATGTCGCGCGGCTGGTGACCCAGCGCGTCGGGCAGCCAGGCGGCAAGGGGATCGGCGGTCATTCCCGCGGCCATAGCGCAGGGAGGGGCTTTGCGTCGATGGCCCGATGGCGGTATCGCCGTGCGCATGGGCGAGATCGTGAACCTGCGGCAGGCGCGCAAGGCGAAGGCACGCGTGGTGGCGGCCGAGACGGCGGCCGTGCGCCGGGCGCAGTTCGGGCGGAGCAAGGCGGGAGTAGCCGGCGAAAAGGCGGAGCGGGCGCGGGCGGCGCGGGTGCTGGATGGGGCCCTGCTGGAGGTGGACGTCAAGTCCGGACCGGCGGATGAGACAGTTCCAGGGGAGCCGTCGCCCCCAACCCAACCCTTCCCCTGAAGGAGAGGGGCCAAGAAGTTTGTTGCGTTGTGGCGGACGGCGCGGAGTTCGGGCAGTGTCGGCGGCATGTCGATCGAAAGCCTGGTGGCCCAATATGGCCTGATCGCGCTGTTCGTGGGTGCCGGGCTGGAGGGGGAGACCGTGGTCCTGACCGGCGGGGTGCTGGCGCACCGCGACCTGGTGCCGCTGTGGGGGGCGGCGCTGGCGGCGGCGGGTGGATCGTTCACGTCCGATCAGGTCTTCTTCGCGCTGGGCCGGCGGTATCGCGACCATCCGCGCGTCCGGCGGATTATGGTGCGGCCGGCCTTCGCGCGTGCGCTGCGGACGCTGGAACGCCATCCGGTCGGGTTCATCCTGGCGTTCCGGTTCCTGTACGGGTTGCGCACGGTGAGCCCGGTGGCGATCGGGACGTCGCAGGTGCCGGCGCTTCGGTTCGTGGTGCTGAACGCGGTTGCGGCCCTGTTGTGGGCGGCGACCTTCACCGGGCTGGGCTATGCCTTCGGCGAGTGGATCGAGGAGCTGGCGGGGCGGTTCCGGGCGCACTTGCCGGCGTTGCCGACATTGCTGGCGGCGGCGGCGGGCATCGCGGCGGTCGCCACCGGGGCACGCTTCCTGTGGGTGCGGCACGTGGCCCGGATGCCGGAGGACGGGCCAGGATGATCCGAGTGTAAAACTTCGATGCGGCTGCGTTCGATGCGTCTTTCGACTTCGCTCGGGATGATCGGTTCCGGGCTGGCGCGGGTGATTTTGCATCGCGGCCGATAAGGCGATACGTTGCCAACCGGGGGCAATGCGGTGTCGCGCGTGAACAGGAACGCGGCGCGCGGAGCGGGAGGGTCTGTCGTGGACAGGATAGCCGAACTGGGCCTGGCCGAACCGCCGGCCCGTCCGAAGGGAACCCGGTTCCTGCTGGCGGCGGTGATCGCCACGCTGCTGCTCGTGCTGGGCGGGCTCGGGATCGGATCGGAATATAATCGCACGCTGAACGCGCGGGCGAAACTCGTCCTCGCCTATCAGCGGCGGATCGTCGTGGCGGACCTGTTGGCGCAGTTGAAGGACGCGGATACCGCGCGGCGCGGTCATGCCATCACCGGCGATCCGGCCTTCCTGCTTCCCTATCGCCCCGCGGTCGCGGCGATCGCCCGGCAACGTCGCGCGCTGGAGGCACGTCTGATCGACGTGCCCCAGCAGGCGGCGCGGTACGCCGACCTCGGCCGCGCGATCGATGCGCGGCTGGACGAACTGCGCCATACGCCGGCGACCAATGCGGCGCGTAACGTCGGGTCCGGCGGGCAGGCGACAATGGCGCGTGTGCAGGCCATCGGTGCGGCGATGATGGCCGAAGAAGACCGCATGATCGACCGGCGGATCGCGATGCACGCCAGCCGCGTCGCGTCCGTGAAACAACATCTCGTGCTGTCGGTGGCCGTCCTCGCGCTGCTCGCCGCGCTGGCGCTGGCCCGCGAATGGCGCGGGCGGCGGTCCCGCTACACGCTGGCGCGAAAGGCGCAGGCGGCGGAGATGCGGCTGCGCGGTGTGTTTGCCGCGACGAGCGATGCGGTGGCGCTGATCGACGAGGACGGCGTGATCCAGGCTGTGAACCCGGCGGTCGAGCAACTGGTCGGCCGTCGGCCGGAGGCGCTGGTCGGCCGGGATATTTCGGTGCTGGTCGATGTCGTGCCGGCCGAGGGGCCGTTCTTCCGGCGGCTGGGCGTGGCCGACGGACGGTTGCGCGAACCGTTCCGGACGGACAGGGTGGCGCATCATGTCGACGGGCACGGCGTGCCGGTGGACGTTGCGCTGGGCCTGATGCCGGTGGCCGGCGGGGTGCATGTCGTCGCCGCGATCCGCGACATATCGGAACGCAAGAGCGTGGAGCGGATCAAGGATGAGTTCGTGGCGACGGTGAGCCACGAACTGCGCACGCCGCTGACGTCGATCGTCGGCGCGCTGGGCCTGCTGCGGGCGACCGCCGGCGCGACACTGCCCGAAGCGGCGCGGCGTCTGGTGCGCGTGGCCGAGGAGAATTCGCAGCGCCTGATCGACCTCATCAACGACCTGCTGGATATCGAGCGGATGGAGGTGGGCGGCCTGCGCTTCCGCGACGATCCGCTCGACCTGGCGGACATGTTGCGCCGGGTGGTGGACGGCAACGAGGCGCTGGCGACGGTGCGCGACGTGCGGATCGAGCTGGCGATCGCATCGGGCGATATTGCGGTGCGCGGCGACGAGGGGCGGCTGGCGCAGGTGACGACGAACCTGCTAGCCAACGCGATCCGGTTTAGTGCGCCCGGACAGACGGTGACGATCACCGCCGAACGGCTGCAGGGCCGCGCGATGGTGACCGTGGACGATCGCGGGCCGGGCGTGCCGGATGCGTTCCGGGAACGGTTGTTCACCCGGTTCGCACAATCCGAAAGCGGCGGCCGCGCGGGGGGCACCGGGCTGGGCCTGGCGATATCGCGGCAGATCATGCGGGCGCATGGCGGCACGATCTGGTTCGAACCGCGTCCCGGCGGGGGCGCGCGGTTCGGTTTCGCGATCGACCTGCGCGACGGGAGCAGCGAAACGCCGCATCTGCTGATCTGTGCGGACGACGCCGCGGTCGTCTGCGGCCTGCGTCGGCTGGCGGATGCCGGCGCGTGCAGCGCCGACCGGGTGGCGACCGTGGAGGATGCGCATGCGGCGATCCGGTCCGGAACCTACGACGCGATCCTGATCGATCTGGACGGCGACAATTCCACCGGCGCGCGCCTGCTGGCCGGGTTGTCGGACGGTGCGGGGGAACGCCGGTTGCCCGTTCCGGTGGTGGCGCGCACCGGCGGCACCGTGTGGCTGGGCGCGCATCAGGGCGACGGATCGTGGCAGGCGCTGGATGCCACCGACGGTGCGCTGGCGGCACAGGTGCGGGCGTTGCTGGACGGGATCGGCGCCGCGCGCCCGTTGATCCTGCATATCGACGCGGATGTGGCGACCATCGGCCGGACCGCGGGCGCGCTGCAACGGCGGGCCAGGCTGCGTCGTGCATCCGACCTAGCCACGGCCACCGCGCTGCTGGACCGCGAACGGCCGGTGCTGCTGATCCTGGACCAGGACCTGCTCGACGGGCCGATCGCCGCGTTGCTGTCGCGCGTCGCCAGGGAGGGACGCCACAAAGCCGGGGCGCGGGTGGCGACGATCCTGTATACCGGCCGGCCCGTGAGCCGGCAGCTGGAAGGGTTGGTCGATTGCGTCGTATCCAAATCGCAGCGGTCGTCGCCCAACCTGATCGCGGCGGTCGACCGGCTGCTGGCGCGGGCGGGGGTCGAGGCGGCATCCTGCGAGGCCGAGGACGACGGCGCGGCCGAACGGTCGACGTTCAACGATGCGGAGCGGGTCGGCGTCGGCGCAGCGCGCGTCATGGGGGCGGAGCAGTGAGGCCGGACCGGTTACATGTCCTGCATGTCGAGGACGACCCCGACATCCGCCTGATCGCGGGCCTGTCACTGGCGCTGGACGACGCCATCGTGCTGCGGTCCGCGCCGTCGGGCACGGCGGCGCTGGCGATGCTGCGCGGCGACGCATGGCGGCCGGACCTGCTGCTGCTGGACATGATGATGCCGGAAATGGACGGGACCGGTCTGGTGACGCGGATCCGCGCGATCGACGGGCTGGCATGCGTGCCGGTGGTGTTCCTGACGGCGCGTGCGCAGCCCGGCGATATGGAACTCTACCGCGTGGCAGGGTCGCTGGGGCTGATCGTCAAGCCGTTCGATCCGCTGACGCTGGCGGCGCGGTTGCGGGCGATGGTGACGCAGATGGCGTGACCGGCCAGTCGCCATCGGCCGGCGCGATGCGCCTGCGCAGCAGGGCTTCCGGCATTTCTGCCGCGATGTAGGCGAGCAGCGCCTCGCGCACCGCGCAGCGCAGGTCGAACGCGGTCGGTCCGTCCTTCGCGGTCATCAGCGCGCGGACCTCGATCATGTCGGCCTTCATGTCGGTGACCTGCAGATTGTGGAAGCGCCGGTCCCACAGCGGCATGCGGTCCATCACCGTCGCCAGATGGGCGCGCAGCCGGGCGATGTCGGCCGTGGGATCGAGGTAGAGGACGATGTTGCCGAGCAGCTGGGCGGACTCCCGCGTCCAGTTCTGGAACGGCTGTTCGAGGAAGCGCGAGACGGGCACGACCAGCCGGCGATCGTCCCAGATCCGGATGACGACATAGGTCAGCCGGATCTCCTCGATCCGGCCCCATTCATTGTCCAGCACGACGACGTCGTCGATCCGGATCGGTTCGGTGAACGCCATCTGGATGCCGGCGATCAGATTCTTCAACGCCGGTTGCGCGGCGGCACCGACCGCGAGCGCGGCAAGGCCGGCCGATGCGATGAGCGTGACGCCGATCGACCGCACGCTGGGGATCGAGATCAGCATCATGCACAGGGTGATGACCAGCACCAGGAACACGGTGATGCGGTGGAGGATGCCGGCGCGCGTCCGCTTCCGCCGGGCGCGCAGATTATCCTCGACGGTGATGTCGGTGCGGGCGATCATTACGTCCTGCAACGCGTTCAGGATGGCGATCAGCAGCCAGCCCATGAGCGCGGGCACGCCCAGCCCGAAGACACGTTGCCAGATGTCGGCCGCATCGTCGTTCAGCCGCAGCGCGGGCAGGACGGCGGTGAGCGCGATGGCGCAGAAGATCCAGCGGAGCGGCAGTGCCAGCCGCTCGACGATCAGGTCGTCGGTGGACGAAGGTGTGCGCGCAGCAGCCTTGCGCCCGACCAGCATCAGCAGGTGATGCGCCAGCAGCGCGAGCAGGACGGCCCCGGCGGCGATCGCGGTGCCGGCGGCGATGTGGAGCGCGACGCCGTCATAGGCGGCGATGATCCGGTCGATCCTGTTCATCGGTGCGTCCGGGTGATATTGCGGTGCAGCATTTTTATGGAACGGGAGAGCGGTGGGGCGGTTCCATCGCGTATCTCCTCCGGTTCGCGCGCGGGCGGGAACGCGGTCAGCACCGGCGCAGTCAGTCCGGCGAACGTCCGTCGGAATGACTGCCGAGGGTGGGTGCGGGCGGAAGGGAATGTGGCGATGCAGGGACGGCACGATCGGACGGACGGGGTCCTGGCATGAGGCTGCGCCGTCGCGGGCTGGCGTCGATCAATTCGGAGGTGCGCGACGGCATCCTGCCGGCGGCGGACGCGGTGGCGCTGGTGCCGCGCGACCCCGCGGCCGGGGACATGGCGCAGGGCAGCGTCCGCAACTACCGCGTCGTGGCGCTCATCATCGCCTGCGCGCTGTTCATGGAACAGATGGACGCGACGGTCCTGGCGACCGCATTGCCGACGATGGCACGCGATTTCGGGGTGCAGGCGACCGCGATGAGCGGCGCGCTGACCAGCTACCTGCTGGCGCTGGCGGTCTTCATTCCGGCCAGCGGCTGGGCGGCCGACCGGTTCGGATCGCGCACGATGTTCCGGCTGGCGATCCTGCTGTTCATGGGCGGATCGCTGCTGTGCGGACAGGCGACGAGCCTGCCGTTCATCATGGGCGCGCGGTTCGTGCAGGGCCTGGGCGGGGCGATGATGATCCCGATCGGGCGGCTGGTCCTGCTGCGCAGCGTGAACAAGGAAGACCTAGTGTCGGCCATGTCGTGGCTCATCATGCCCGCGCTGATCGGCCCGATCCTGGGGCCGCCGGTGGGCGGGTTCATCGTGACCTATCTGGACTGGCGCTGGATCTTCTGGCTGAACCTGCCGATCGGTGTGCTGGGCGTGGTGCTGGTGACGCGGTTCATCGGCGAGTTTCGCGCGGAACGGCGCGCGGCGTTCGATGTCGCGGGCTTCCTCCTGTCGGGCATCTCGCTCGGTTGTCTGCTGTTCGGGTTCGAGATGGCAAGCCGGTCGGGCGAAGCGGCGGCAGGGGCGGGGCTGGCGGCGGTGGGGCTGGTGTCCGGCCTGCTGTATATCCGCCACGCGGCACGCGTGGCGGACCCGATCCTGGATCTTTCGCTGATGCGCGTGCCGTCGTTCCGGCTGTCGGTGATCGCTGGGTCGCTGACCCGCATCACGCAGGGCGCGCAGCCGTTCCTGCTGCCGCTGATGCTGCAGCTGGGGTTCGGCATGACCGCGGCGGCGAGCGGATCGATCACGGTGGCGGGTGCGATGGGGTCGCTGGCGATGAAGGGGCTGGCGCCGCGCGTGCTGCGGCGGTTCGGGTTCCGCCGCGCGCTGGTGACCAACGGGCTGATCGCGAGCGCGGGCTATGCGGTGTGCGGGCTGTTTCGGCCGGACTGGCCGGTGGCGGTGATCTTCGCCACGCTGCTGGTGTGCGGGTTCTTCATGTCGTTCCAGTTCACGGCGTACAACACGATCGCCTATGACGAGATACCGAAGGACAGGATGAGTGCGGCGACCAGTTTCTACGCGACGTTCCAGCAACTGATGCTGTCGCTGGGGATCTGCATCGGTGCGGCGGCGCTGCATGCCGGCATGCTGGTGTCGGGCACGAGCGTGCCGCGCCTCGGCGACTTTACCGCAGCGTTCCTGGTGGTGACGGCGATTTCGGCATCGGCGACGATCTTCAACCTGCGGTTCGCGCGCGATGCCGGGGCAGAGCTGAGCGGGCATCGCGGCTGAACGGCCTTTCCGAACGGGGCGGCATCTGGCAGGTTGGCGGGATGACAGAGCAGACCATCATCTCCGTGCCGCTTTCGCCCGAAACGCTGGCCGCGCTGGACGCCTGGATCGCGCGCGCCAAGGGGACGCCGTCGCGCGGCGAGGCGGTGGCGTCGCTGCTGGCGGGGGCGCTGGGGAGTCATTCGCCGTCGTCGGTGGTGCCGAGCCTGGTGACGGGGCGGGATATCGTCTGAGGGGGCGTCCTTACGCGTCGCCTTATCCCAGAGCTTTTCAGACGGGTCATGGTCTCCGACGCCCATATCCCTTCCAACCGCATACTGATCCGTCTGGTTCGAGCCTGTCGAGAACCTTGCGCCACGTTCTCGACAGGCTCGAACCAAACGGAACAGCGCGAGATCATGACGGCCTGACGGTCCTGTCTGGCGGCAGCAGCAACGGCGCGACTTCCGGGCTCGTCTCGACCGAGTCGCGGAAACTGGGCGTGACCCGGAGCCGGCTGGCCTGTTCGTAGGCGTAGCCATAGCCGATCAGCCGGGCTTCCGACCAGGCGGGGCCGATGAAGGAGAGGCCGACGGGCAGGCCGCGGACCGCGCCCATCGGGACGGTGAGGTGCGGGTAGCCCGCAACCGCCGCCAGACCGCCGGCACCACCGCCGGAAATCTGATCGCCGTTGACCGTATCGATCAGCCAGGCCGGCGGCATGGTCGGGGCGACGAGCGCGGTGACGCGGTTGGCGGCGAGCAGCGCGTCGATCCCGTCGCGGCCCGCGATCCGCAGCGACAGCGCGCGCGCCGCGACATAGGCGGGGTCGGCCAGGCCCCGCGTCTTCTGCGCTTCCAGGAAGCTTTCCTGACCGAACAGCGCCATTTCCTGGGGCGCATGTGCGGTGTTGAATGCGATGACGTCGGCCAGCGTGCGGGTCTTCACCGCGGCCGGCGTGGTGGCGAGATAGGCGTTCAGGTCGACCTTCAGCTCCGTCATCAGGACGCGGTTTTCGGCCGGGCCGATCTTTTCGCGATCCTTAAGCGCGGCGATGTCGACCAGCGTCGCACCCTGCGCGCGCAGCAGGGCGAGCGCGGCGTCGAACAGCCGATCGACCGGTACGGACCAACCGGTGGCAAAGCGCAGCACGCCGATCCGCACGCCCTTCAACGCCGCCGGGTCCAGCGCGGTGGTGTAGTCGGCGCGGCGACGGTCGGCCTGCGCGGTGGCGGGGTCGGCCGGGTCGCTGCCGGCGATGGCGGTCAGCACGCGCGCGGCGGTGGCGACATCGCGGGTCATCGGACCGGGGGTATCCTGGCTGTGGCTGATCGGCACGATGTGCGTGCGGCTGACCAGCCCGACGGTGGGTTTCAGGCCGACGATGCCGTTGATCGCGGCGGGGCAGGTGATCGATCCGTCCGTTTCGGTGCCGATCGCGGCATCGACCATGCCGGCCGCGACGGCGGCGCCGCTGCCCGATGACGATCCGCAGGTATTACGATCAAGCGCGTGTGGGTTGCGCGTCTGGCCGCCGACCGCGCTCCACCCCGAAATCGACGCGTTGGACCTGATGTTCGCCCATTCGGACAGGTTGGTCTTCCCCAGGATCACCGCACCGGCGGCGCGCAGCGCGGCGGTGACGGGGGCGTCGCGGTTCGTGACGTTGTCGATCAGGGCCAGGCTGCCGGCGGTGGTCGGCAGCGGGCCTTTCGCCTCGATATTGTCCTTCAGCAGGATCGGCATGCCGAACAGCGGGCCGCGCGCACGGCGCATCCGATCCAGCGCGCGGGCCTGATCGCGGGCGGTGGGATCGATCGCGAGCACCGCGCCGATCCGTGGGTTGAGCCGTTCGATCCGGGCGATCGCGGCGCGGACATTGTCCTCCGCCGATTGCGCGGCGGCGGGGCCGAATACGAGGGATGCGGCCGCGATCAGCAGCATCGGCAGCACATGGTTCATTGGGTCCCCCGCCAGGATGGTCGTCGCGGCGCATCATGACGCGGCGATCGGCGGAAAGCGAGCGGAACGGCGGGCGCGTGGCGGCGTTGGCGGCGGGACAGGAGAATGGCCATGGAAGATCCCCGCCCCGCGCAGACCCCCGAGCGCGAACTGGCCAGGCCGGCCGACGCGACCGCCGCGCGCACCCGGCCGATCGACGCCGCCGAACCGCGGGCCGGCGATGCCGAGGATGCCCGCCGCGCCGCGCGCGAGGCCGACGACGCGACCCGCGAGATGGCGAGGCGCGGCTTTGGCAGCCACAAGGGTACGGAAGCAGATTGATCGCTCGACGGAGGCGATGAGCGGGTCCCCGGTGTCGCCTGTTCAACCTGCCGGGGTTTGTCGACAGGCTTCAAGGAATGATGCGTGGCGGGACGTGCTGGACGTTCGGGTAACAGCGCGCCAACATGGGCTGGCGGACGGTAGTCATCGTCCGCGTCAAAAGGGTGCGGGAATGGAAGCAGTCGACTGGCGGGTGGTCATGCCCGGAATGCGCGCGCTGGTCCGTGCGCCGGACGCGATCCGCACGATCCAGGTCTATGGCCAGCGGTGCAGCGGCACCAACGCACTGATCCGGCTGATCGAATCCAACCTGCCGGCCGACACCTTTACCGAAGCCTATGGGTTCAAGCACTGGTTCGTGCCGCCGCAGACGCTGTTCCAGCCGTCCACCCTGGTCCTGGTGATCGCGCGCGATGCGGTGACATGGTTGCAGAGCGTGCACCGGCAGCCGTGGCACCTGGACCCGGCGACCAAGGACATGCCGTTCAGCGACTTCATCCGCGCGGAATGGGCCAGCTACTGGTACACCGATTTCTGGGGCGTGGACGCCGCCCACCCGATCCACGCGACCGAGATGATGCACGAGCGCGATCCAGAAACGGGGGCGCGGTTCGGCAATGCGATGCGCAAGCGGACGGCCAAGCTGGCGCACTGGGCCGGGCTGCACCGCAGGACGCACAACCTCTGCCTGATCGACCAGCACCGGTTGCAGGCCGAGCCGGAACGCGTGATCCGCGCGCTGGCCGCGATGACCGGATTGACGATGGCCGCCGGGTTCGTGCCGGTGGACAGTTACAAGGGCAACGGCATCCGGCCGTACCGCCCGCATGCCTACCCCCCGGTATCGGCCGCAGACCGGGCGTTCATCGCCGACAATCTGGATGCCGGGGTGGAGGCGCTGTATGGCCTCGAACTGCCGTCGGTAGCCGAAGACTGCGTCTATGGTTCGCCGATGGGGGCGGAGACGACGACGCGGAGCCCGGGGGCGTTGTCGGTTTCCTCGATGGTGCCCGAAAGCTGATCGACCATCGCGGTCAGCATGCGGGTGCCGAACCCCTTGCCGGACAGCGTCTTGCCGCGCCCCTGATCGGCGACGACCAGGCGGAAGCGGCTGCCATGCTGTTCCAGCCCGATCATGATCGGGCCGGCTTCGCCGCCATAGGCATATTTGTTGGCGTTGATGATCAGTTCGGTCAGGATCAGCCCGACCGTCACCGCCCGGTCGGTCGCGACCAGCACGGGCGCAAGGTCCAGCCGGATCCGGTTCGCATCGCCGTCACCGCCCATCGATCCGCTGATTTCGC
The DNA here is from genome assembly GCF_001956315.1 of Sphingomonas montana. Classification (GTDB taxonomy): domain Bacteria; phylum Pseudomonadota; class Alphaproteobacteria; order Sphingomonadales; family Sphingomonadaceae; genus Sphingomonas_R; species Sphingomonas_R montana. The sequence continues at coordinate 345,205 of NZ_MOLY01000046.1, forward strand.
CGCACAGATCCTCGACATAACGCGCCAGATCGACGGTTTCGATCCGGTCGTCACTGTAGAGCCGGCGGTGGACCAGCGCGACCGCGGACAGCCGGCGCTGCGCCTCTTCCAGATGACCGCTCAGCACAGGATCACCGACCGCGCGCCCCTGCAACCGCAGGAAGGCGGAGACCAGTTGCAGGCTGTTCTGGACGCGGTGGTTCACTTCCTTGAGCAGATAGTCCTTCTGCAGGAGCAGCATGTCCTTTTCCGCGACGGTGGCGACCAGATCGGCGTTCAGATCGCGCAGCCGGCGGTTCTGGCGCGATTCGGTGAGCAGGCGGCGCAGCCGACCGGCTGATTCGACCTCCGCGAAGGTCCACGGGCGGGCGCGGCCGCGGACCGCTTCGCGCCATGCGGCGAAGGAGGCGCGCGGGGCCAGGATGCCGCTGCCGTCCGTGCCGACCGCCTTGTGCGGGTTGCCGGCCCAGTTCACGACCTCCACCTTTTCCGCGCGGAACCATAGCAGCATGATCGGGTGTTCGGTGGCGATGGTGATGGCCAGCAGCCCGCTTACCCCGTCCGCCCCCGGGACGCCGGGTAGCTGGTTCGCCAGATGATGGGTGGCGAAGGTGGCCGCGGCCGCCCGATCGCGCACATGGTGGGCGAGCGTGCGGACCGTGTCGGCCGGCGGGCAATGGCCGGACCGGACGATGTCGGGCCCCTGGACGAGGGCGAACCCGTCCGCATCCAGCATGCGGCACAGGTCCGGAGCGGCGGATGCGAGCATGGCGTCGATCGCGCCGTCACCGCCCAGCCGCGCGGCGATCAGATCCTCCACCGACCGCAGCCGGATCCGCTCGCGGTAGGTTTCGGCTTCTTCCTTCGCGGTGATCTGCCGCGCCAGGCCGCTGGCAAGGGCCTTGCAGGACAGCCGGATGTCGCGCGCGATATGCTTGGGCGCGCGATCATGGCAGGCGATCAGGCCCCACAATTGCCCGTCGCGCACGATCGACACCGATGCCGAGGCGCGCACGCCCATGTTGCGCAGATATTGCAGGTGGATCGGCGAGACGGAGCGCAGCGCGGAATCGCTCAGGTCCAGCCCGGCGGCGGTTGCCGGGCGGAGCGGCGCGGGGTGATATTCGATGTCCGGGATCACCCGCACGCGGTTGCGGACGTACAGGGCGCGGGCCTGCCGCGGGATGTCGCTGGCCGGAAAATGATGGTTGAGAAAACTGTCGAGCGCGGGATCGCGGTCCTCGGCGATCACCACGCCGGTATCGTCATCCAGGAAACGGTAGACCATGACCCGTTCGAACCCGGTCATTTCCCGGAATGCGGTGGCGGCGCGGTCGGCCAGATCGTGCAGGCTGGCGGCCCGTTCGAACGCCGCGCCGGCGGTATCGAGCGCGCTCAGCAGGTCGGCCGCGGTCTGTGGCCGGTCGGGGGCATGTTCCAGTTCGACGACCAGATAGTTGCCCGCATGATGGGCGCAGACGTCGAAACTTTCGGTCATGCCCGCGCGCGGCGGTACGATCAGCGGCGTGCCGGCCGACTGGATGGTGGCGGCGGCATCCGTCCCCAGCAGGTCCGCGATGGTGCAGCCGAGCCAGTCGCCGGCCAGCCGCCCTTCGATATCGCCCGCGCCGGCCACGATCGTGAACGTCTCAGGCTCGGCCAGCAGCAGCAGGCCGTGCGGCTGGATCGATCCCGGGATATGGATCGGTTCACGTTCACATGCCGTCACGTCGCTGCCAAGGGTCGACGCGGGGGCCGTCGTCGTCAGATCTTGGTCGGTCGTGGGCAATGCGGTCTCCCCGTCGTTTGTGCGTCTTCCTGCCGCCAAAAGCGGAGGAATCCAAGGGAAAAGGCGCGAAGTGACCGGTCCGCGGCGCGGGGCGGCCATGGCCCCGCCCGGCGAAGCTGTTAGGAGGCGACTTTCCACCGACTGCGATCCGCGAGCGCCCGAACCCCATGCCGACCCTCCACCCTGTCCGGCTCTTCCTGCGCGCCGAGACCGCCGCCTGCCACGAACGGGTGGACCGCGCGTTTTCGCGCTTCGACCTGACCGACAGGGGTGCCTATGCGGCGTTCCTGACGGCGCATGCTCGCGTGCTGCTGCCGCTGGAAGCGGTGCTGGATGCCGCGGCGCTGTGGCCGGCCTGGACGGGGCGGGGCGATCTGCTGCGTGGCGATCTCGCCACGCTAGGTCATGTGGTTCCGGCGGGGGAGACGGTGATTGCGGGCGGCGCGGCGGCCCGGTGGGGGATGCTGTACGTGCTGGAGGGATCGCGGCTGGGCGGCGCGATGCTGGCCCGGCAGGTCGGCCCCGGACTGCCGGCGGCCTATCTGGCGGCGGCGCATCGCGGGGGCAGCTGGGCGCGGTTCGGCGATGCGATCGAACAGGCGGGCGTTGCGGCGGAAGTCCGCGGCGATGCGGGATGGCGCGCGGACCTGCTGTCCGGGGCGGAACGGGCGTTCGCGCTGTTCGAGGGGGCGGTTCGGGACTGAGGCGCGCAGGGTTGGCGCGACATAGCTTTGGCCTGAGCCGCTGCGGAAGTGTCGATCCGGGGGCGCTGTTGGCTGTCTCGGCTGGGCTCGACGGGGTCCCTCGACTGCGCGCGGGATAGGCGGTGCTGAAGCATAACGCATCAGGCGGATTTACTTGCCCCACAATTCCGTCCGGTGCGAGCCGGTCGGGAACCTCGCGCAGGGTTTTCGACAGGCTCGAACCAAACGGGGCGGGGAAGGGGTGATCGAGGGGTTGTGGGTGGTGGCCTGGCCGCGTCGGGTATAGCCGTGCGGAACGGGGCTGGCAGTTAGGTTACATCCGATGCGGTAGGGGCGTGGTGGGCGCGGCAGGGATTGAACCTGCGACCCCACCCGTGTGAAGGGTGTGCTCTACCACTGAGCTACGCGCCCACGCCCGGTACCGGCGGCACTGCTTGGCCGGTGGAGCGCGATTAGGGGGTCGATCGCGGCTTGTCCAGCCCCTGTGCCGGGTGGACGGCGATCGCGGCGCGGCCGACCGACGGTTCAGGCGTTGACGGCGTCTTTCAGGCCCTTGCCGGGCTTGAACTTCGGCTGGCTGGACGCGGCGATCTTCATCGGTTCGCCGGTCCGCGGATTGCGGCCGGTGGACGCCTTGCGCTTCGACACCAGGAAGGTGCCGAACCCGACAAGGCGGACCTCGTCGCCGCGCGCCAGCACGGCGCTCATGGTGTCGAACACCGCGTCGACCGCCTTGACCGCGTCGCCGCGGGTCAGGCCGGATGCCTCGGCAACGGCACCGATCAAGTCTTGCTTGTTCATCGCTTACATGTCCCCCTGGGAGCCGCGGTGCGTTGAGTCGCGCACCGCGATCAATCCACTATCTAACAGACGCATGACGATGGCTGTCAAACCACCGCCGTACGATTTGCGGCGATCAGTGACGGACGGACGGTTCGGGCGTTACGCCCGGCACCGGGGTGGGTGGCAAGGCGGCCAGTTCGTCCGCCTCGGTCCATTCGATCGGCACCAGCTGTTCGGTCAGCGCGAGCGCCAGCACCTCGTCGACATGCGACACCGGAATGATCTTCAGCGACGTCGTGATGTTCGCCGGCATCTCGGCCAGGTCCTTCTCGTTTTCGGCCGGGATCAGGACGGTGGTGATCCCGCCGCGCAAGGCCGCGAGCAGTTTCTCCTTCAGCCCGCCGATCGGCAGGACGCGACCGCGGAGCGTCACCTCACCCGTCATCGCCACGTCGCGGCGGACCGGAACGCCGGTCAGGGTGGAGACCATGGCCGTCACCATTCCGATGCCGGCGGACGGACCGTCCTTCGGCACTGCGCCCTCGGGCAGATGGATGTGGATGTCCTTGCGGTTGAACAGCGATGGCTTGACCCCGTAGCTGGGCGCGCGGGCGCGGACGAACGACCACGCGGCCTGGACGGACTCGTTCATGACCTCGCCCAGCTTGCCGGTCGTCTTGATGAGGCCCTTGCCCGGCGTGGTGACCGATTCGATCGTCAGCAGCTCGCCGCCCACCTCGGTCCAGGCGAGACCGGTGACCGCACCGATCTGGTCCTCTTCCTCGCCAATGCCGAAGCGGTATTTCCGGATGCCGGAGAATTCGGCAAGATTGTCGACCGTGACCTCGATCCGCCCGTCCTTCTTCTCGAGGATGCGGCGGAGCGCCTTGCGGGCCACCTTGGCAATCTCGCGCTCCAGCGTGCGGACGCCGGCTTCGCGCGTATAGTAGCGGATGATATCGCGCAGCGCGGGTTCGGTCAGGACGAACTCGCTGGCTTTCAGGCCATGCGCATCGATCTGCTTTTCGAGCAGATGCGCCTTGGCGATCTCGACCTTCTCGTCCTCGGTATACCCTTCGAGCCGGATGATCTCCATCCGGTCGAGCAGCGGCTGCGGCAGGTTGAGCGAGTTCGCCGTGCAGACGAACATCACGTCCGACAGATCGATGTCGATTTCCAGATAATGATCCTGGAACTTGGCGTTCTGTTCCGGGTCGAGCACCTCCAGCAGCGCGGAGGCGGGATCGCCGCGGAAATCCTGGCCGAGCTTGTCGATCTCGTCGAGCAGGAACAGCGGGTTGGACGCGCCGGCCTTTTTCAGGTTCGTGACGATCTTGCCGGGCAGCGAGCCGATATAGGTACGGCGGTGACCACGGATCTCGGCCTCGTCCCGCACGCCGCCGAGCGACTGGCGGATGAACTCACGCCCGGTCGCCTTGGCGATCGAACGGCCGAGCGACGTCTTGCCGACGCCGGGCGGGCCGACGAGGCAGAGAATCGGCCCCTTGAGCTTGTTGGTACGGGCCTGGACAGCAAGATATTCGACGATCCGGTCCTTGACCTTTTCAAGGCCGAAATGATCGTTGTCGAGGACGGCCTGCGCCGCTTCGATATCCTTCTTCAGCTTCGACTTCTTGCCCCATGGAAGCCCCAGCAGCACGTCGAGATAGTTGCGGACGACGGTCGCCTCGGCCGACATGGGGGCCATGCCGCGCAGCTTCTTCAGCTCCGCAGTCGCCTTGGTCTTGGCTTCCTTCGACATCTTCATGCCGGCGATCTTGGCGGCCAGTTCGGCAACCTCGTCGCCGCCATCCTCGCCGTCGCCATTACCCAGCTCGCGCTGGATCGCCTTCAGCTGTTCGTTCAGATAATATTCGCGCTGGGTCTTCTCCATCTGCCGCTTCACGCGGCTGCGGATCTTCTTTTCGACCTGAAGGACGCCCAGTTCACCTTCCATGAAGGCGAAACCCATCTCGAGCCGCTTCGTCGGATCCATCTCGACCAGCATCGCCTGCTTGTCGGCGACCTTGATCGTGACGTTCGCGGCAACCGCATCGGCGAGGCGGAACGCATCTTCGATCTGTCCAAGCTGGACGGCGGTCTCGGCCGGGGTCTTCTTGTTGAGCTTTGCGTAATTTTCGAACTGGTCGACCACCGATCGCATCAGCGCGGTGACCTCCGCACCCGTCGCCTCGACATCGGCAAGCGTTTCGACCGTCGCGGTCAGATGATCGCCGCTGTCGTCCAGATTCGTGATCGTCGCACGTTGGCGCCCCTCCACCAGCACGCGGACGGTGCCGTCGGGAAGCTTCAGCAGCTGAAGCACGGTGGCGGTGACGCCCAGATCATAAAGCTGCGAACGGTCCGGATCGTTCTCGGCGGGATCGAGCTGGGCCACGAGGAAGATCGCCTTGTCGGCGGCCATGGCGGTTTCGAGCGCAGCTACCGACTTGTCGCGGCCGACGAACAGCGGGACGATCATGTGCGGAAAAACGACGATATCACGAAGGGGGAGGACGGGAAGGGTCTCGGTCATGAAAGCTCCGGTGGCCACGCGGGACTGCGGCCTGTTGAGCAAGATATGGGCATATGCGATTGCACAATCAATGAATGCTACGGATGCGCAACGACGCGATGCGACGACTTTCGTCGGTCACGCGTTGGGGGGCGCATGGACAAGAACACACAGGATATCGTCGCCCTCGCCGCCGCGCGGACCGGGGAGATGTGCGCCGTCTTCATGATCGGGGACGGGGTGCTGGGGATGCTGCAACCCGATCGACACCTAGCGCTGTGGGAGTCCGACGTGGGTATCGTCGACGGGCTGACGCGGCCGTTCCAGGGACGGCCGGGGCGGCGGCGAGTCTATGGTGCGGTGCAATTGCTTGCGGGCGTCTGGCTGGCCTCGCGGATGCGGGTTTCGCGGTAGCGGGTAGAAGGTTTGTCGGTTTCGCTCGGGATGGATGCCAGTATCCCGACGTATGCCGGGGCCCAGGTGAAGCGGTCTTACCCAGGCCCCGGCTTGCGCCGGGATACTGACAGCGGTTGAAGCGCGGCTCAGGCTGCTGGCTGGGCTTCCTTGCCCTTCTTGGCGAAGACGCGGACCGGCTCCTTGCGGCCCTCGACCACGTCCTTGTCGACGCGGATCTCATCGACGCCGTCCATGCTGGGTAGGTCGAACATCGTGTCGAGCAGAATGCCCTCCAGGATCGAGCGAAGGCCGCGTGCGCCGGTCTTGCGTTCGATCGCCTTCTTGGCGATCGACACCATCGCGTCGTCGGAGAAGCCGAGCCGGACATCCTCCATGTCGAACAGCTTCTGATACTGCTTTACCAGCGCGTTCTTCGGTTCACCCAGGATCTTGATGAGCGCGGGCTCGTCCAGATCCTCAAGTGTCGCGATGACGGGCAGACGGCCGACGAACTCCGGGATCAGCCCGAACTTCAGCAGATCCTCGGGCTCGCACTGCTTGAGTGTCTCGCCGACACGGCGTTCCTCCGGCGTGGCGACATAGGCTCCGAAGCCGATCGACTTGCCCTGCAGGCGGTCGCCGATGATCCGTTCCAGGCCGGAGAAGGCCCCGCCGCAGATGAACAGGATGTTCGTCGTGTCCACCTGCAGGAATTCCTGCTGCGGATGCTTGCGGCCACCCTGCGGCGGCACCGAGGCGGTGGTGCCCTCCATCAGCTTGAGCAGCGCCTGCTGGACGCCTTCGCCCGACACGTCGCGCGTGATCGACGGGTTGTCGGCCTTGCGACTGATCTTGTCGATCTCGTCGATGTAGACGATCCCGCGCTGCGCCCGCTCGACGTTGTAGTCGGATGCCTGGAGCAGCTTCAGGATGATGTTCTCGACATCCTCGCCAACATAGCCGGCCTCGGTCAGCGTCGTCGCATCGGCCATGGTGAACGGCACGTCGAGGATCCGGGCGAGCGTCTGGGCAAGCAGCGTCTTGCCGCAGCCCGTCGGGCCGACGAGCAGGATGTTCGACTTCGACAGTTCGACGTCGGCACCCTTGCCGCCGTGGTTCAGCCGCTTGTAGTGATTGTGGACCGCGACCGACAGGACCCGCTTGGCGCGCTTCTGTCCGATGACATAATCGTCCAGCACGTTGCAGATTTCCTGCGGGCTGGGGACGCCGCCGTCCTTCTTGCTCACCAGTGCCGACTTCGTCTCCTCGCGGATGATGTCGTTGCACAGTTCCACGCACTCGTCGCAGATGAAGACGGTGGGGCCGGCGATGAGCTTGCGCACCTCATGCTGCGACTTCCCGCAGAACGAGCAGTACAGGGTGCTCTTCGAGTCGCCACCGCTAAGCTTGGTCATGAACACATTCCTTTGAACCCTCGCGGGCTTGAATCCAGGCAGATTAACCGGCCTCGGGGGCTCCGGGCAATCGGAAATGGGGCAAAGCCGTCGGGACAGGGATATTGGCGTGCGACGCGCCGCTTGCAAGCGGCCAAGGTTGCGCCATCCGGTGGACCCCCTGTTCCCGTCGTCGGGGCGAAGCCGGGGCACGGGGACGCACACATCCGATTGCCCCGTGAAGGCACTGACCGTGCCCGCACACATGATCCCGATGAGCCCAGCGATCGACCGTGGCGCTGGCACCTGTCGGGTGAGGCGTGACACGATCGTTCACCCAAGTTCATACCGACCAACCCGGCCGACATTTGTGCTGGTGGGTGCTGACCGAATGCTGGCGCACAGAATCCGACAGCGACTGCCCGGTCATGTCGACGGCGGTGAAGTGGCCGGTCGCCGAACGAAACAGCCTGCCGCACGTCATCGCGTGCGACAGGCTGGCTTGGACCGACGGCGGCACCGGGCTGATTGCCCTCCATGCCGCCGATCCTCCGGCGCGTCAGACGGCTGGCGGGGTTTCGCCGTCGGTGGGTATCGGGCGCTTGTCGAACACGGCGTCGATCAGGCCGAACTTCAGAGCCTCGTCCGCTTCGAGGAACTTGTCGCGATCCATGGCATGCTCGATCTCCTCGATCGGCTTGCCGGTATACTTGGCGTACAGCGTGTTGAGCGCGTGCCGCATGCGCAGGATCTCACGCGCCTGGATCTCGATATCCGCGGCCATGCCCTGTGCACCGCCCGACGGCTGATGGATCATGATCCGGCTGTTGGTCAGTGCCGAGCGCATGCCGGGTTCGCCGGCCGCGAGCAGGAAGCTGCCCATCGATGCGGCTTGGCCGATGCAGACGGTGCCCACCCGCGGGCGGATATACTGCATGGTGTCGTGGATCGCGAGACCCGCCGTCACCACGCCGCCCGGCGAGTTGATGTACATATAGATGTCCTTCTTCGGGTTTTCCGACTCGAGAAAGAGCAGCTGTGCGGTGATGAGCGAGGCCATATGGTCCTCGACACCGCCGGTGATGAAGATGATCCGCTCGCGCAGCAGGCGTGAATAGATGTCGAACGAGCGTTCGCCGCGGTTCGACTGTTCGATGACGATGGGAACGAGGCCGCCGATGATGTCGGCGTGGTCGGGATATGCCATGGGGGTATTCGGTCCTTCTGCCCTGCGCTGCGTGCAACATCGGCGTTACGCGGGGAAGGTTCAAGAGGCGGGTGCAGACCGCTTACCGGGGGGCGCTCCGTTACCCGGACCCGGAACGGCGAGGTAGGCGAGCCGCCGCATCTCGCGCCGCCCGCGCACGACGGTATCGAGGATGACGCCGCAGAAGAAGGTCAGTACCGCGACGATGCTGAGCCCGGTCGAGAGGATGGCGGTGGGCAGGCGCGGCACCAGCCCGGTTTCCATGTAAGTCAGCACGAGCGGGATCGCGAGCAGGACGGCGAGCGCGGCCAGCGACGCGCCGATGCCGCCGAAGAAGAGCACGGGCCGTTCGATCCGGAACAGCGTGAGGATGGTCGACAGGATGCGCCACCCGTCGCGGTAGGTGGCGAGTTTGGATTCGGAGCCTTCGGGCCGCGCGCCATAGGCGGTCATGACTTCCGCCACCGGCATACGCAGCTCGAGTGCGTGGACGCTGATCTCGGTTTCGATCTCGAACCCGGCGCTCAGGACGGGGAAGCTTTTCACGAACCGCCGGGAAAAGACGCGGTAGCCAGACAGGATGTCGCCGAAGCTGCGCCCGAAAAGCCGGGCGAGCATGCCGGTAAGGACCGCGTTGCCGAGCCGGTGGCCGCGGCGATAGGCGGCCTCCACCTCCGACCGGCGCGCGCCGACGACCATGTCGAGCCGTTCGTCGAGCAGGCGCTGGACCAGTGCGGGGGCGGCGGCGGCGTCGTAGGTCTCGTCACCGTCGGCCATGACGTAGATGTCGGCATCCACATCGGCGAACATGCGGCGGACGACATGGCCCTTGCCCTGCATCCGTTCAACGCGGACCTCCGCCCCCGCCGCGCGCGCCACGGCGGCGGTGCGATCGGTGCTGTTATTGTCGTAGACATAGACCGTGGCGGTGGGCAGCGCGGCGCGGAAGGCGGCAACCGTGCGGGCGATCGCCGCTTCTTCGTTGTAGCAGGGCAGGATCACAGCGATGCTGGGGGCGGAGGCCGTAGCGGACATGTCTTCACCCATAGCCGCTGTTGGTTAAGGACGCACAGTCCCGTGCGTGTGCGCGACCGGTAACTTCCGTCCCCCGCCTCGTCATCCCGGATCAAGTCCGGGATGACGGGGGATGAGGGAGTGGATCAGCCTTCGGTCGGCTCGGTGGTTTCGGTCGCTTCGGACGCTTGGGCCTTCGGCTTCTTGGCGCGCGGCTTCTTGACCGGGGCGTCGGCGGCGACGGTGCCTTCGGCGTCTTCGGCCGACTGCGGCGCAGCTTCGGTCACCTGGGTTTCGGCGGCGACCGGAGCGCCGGCGTCGTTATGGTCGTGATCGCCGTGATCGTGGCCATGGTCATGGTCATGCCCGGCGTCGTCATGGTCGTGATCGCAATCCGGGCCGTGGACGTGCGGCTGGCCAAGATTGTCGGCGTCCGCCTCGATCTCGGACTCCAGTTCGGCACGTTCGACGGTGCGGTCGGTGATCTCGGCGCGTTCGAACAGGAAGTCGACGACCTTGTCCTCGTACAGCGGGGCGCGCAGCTGGGCTGCGGCCATCGGGTCCTGCTGGACATACTGGATGAAGCGCTTCTGGTCCTCGCCGCGATACTGCTGCGCGGCCTGGGCGATCAGGCGGTTCATCTCGGGCTGGCTGACCTCGACACCGTTGCGCTGGCCGATTTCCGACAGGAGAAGCCCGAGGCGGACGCGGCGGACGGCGATGGCGCGGTAGTCCTCGCGGTCGCCTTCCAGCTCGGCGCGGGCGGCCTCCGGGTCTTCCTCGTGGCTCGCTTCATGATCGAGCTGACGCCAGATCTGCTCGAATTCGGCCTCCACCATCGATGGCGGCACGTCGAAGTCGTGAGCGTCGGCGAGCTGGTCGAGCAGCTTGCGCTTCATGTGGGTGCGGGTGAGGCCGTTCAGCTCCTGCTCGACCTGACCCTTCAGCAAGCCACGCAGCTGTTCCATGCTCTCGAGCCCGAGCGACTTGGCGAAATCCTCGTCCGCGGCGGCTTCCTTGGGGACCTGGATCTTCGTGACGGTGACGTCGAAGGTCGCGGGCTTACCCTTGAGGTAGGCGACATTATAATCGTCCGGGAAGGTGACGTTCAGCGTGCGGCTCTCGCCCGCCTTGACGCCTTCGAGGCCGGATTCGAAACCAGGGATGAGCCGGCCGGAGCCGAGTTCGACCGACATGTCGGACCCGGTGCCGCCGTCGAACGGCTCGCCATCGACCTTGCCGACGAAGTCCATGACGACCAGGTCGCCCTCGACCGCGGGGTGGCCTTCCATCGCGTCGTCGAAGCTCTTCTGCTGGCCGGCAAGGCGGCGGACCTGCGCGTCGATCTCGTCGTCGGTCGGCTCGACCGTCAGGCGTTCCAGCTTCAGCCCTTCGATCTGCGGTTCCGGCACGTCGGGCAGGATTTCGAGCGTGACGTTGAGCGCGGCATCCTTGCCGGGTTCGTAGCCATCGACCAGTTCGACCGCGGGCTGCATCGCCGGGCGAAGGCGCTGTTCGGCCATCAACGCCTGCACGCCGTCGCGAACGGCGGCGTCGAGCGCCTGCTGTTCAAGCGCCGGGCCGTGCATCTTGCGGACCAGGTTGGCGGGCACCTTGCCGGGGCGGAAGCCGGGCATGCGGATGGTGGGGGCGGCCTGCTTGATCTCCGCATCGACCCGCTTGGCGATGTCGGCGGCGGGGATGGTGAGCGTGTAGGCGCGCTTGAGGCCCTCGTTCAGCGTCTCGACAGTCTGCATCGATGTTCTCGTTCTTTCTCGGAATGTCGTCCGGGGAGGCACTCCACCCGTACGGGGCGGAGATGGTGCGGGCGAAGGGACTCGAACCCCCACATCTTGCGATACTTGGACCTAAACCAAGCGCGTCTACCAATTCCGCCACGCCCGCATGAGGCCCGGTCGGCGGGGCATATAACAGGGAAGGCCTGCCAAGCAAGCACGCAGACTCCGGTGGGTGCCGACGTGGACCCGGCGGGCGGGCGGTGCGTTCGGGTAGGGCAAGTATCCAACGAGGAGACAGACCATGGCGACCGATCCGAACCAGACGCCGGACAGCCCGCCCGCCGGCCCCGACGACGCGCCAGACCAGTTCGCGCCCGGAGCGACGCCGAAGCAGGACGATCCCGACGCGGGGCAGTCGCCGATGGAGGATCCGGGCAGCGACGGCGGTACCGGTGGTACGGGCGGCACGACCGGTCCGCAGGATCACGACGTCACATCGTGACGGCGGCAGAGCAGGCGGCCGGGCAGTCGGACGCCGGCGACGTGGTGATCGCATCGTCCGGGCTGGTCGTCACGATCAGTCCGGACGGCGCGGAGTTGCAACGCATCGTCGACGACGCCGGCCGCGACCTGTTGTGGGATGGCGACCCCGCGTTCTGGACCGGGCGCGCCCCGTTGCTGTTCCCGATCGTCGGGGGCCTGGAGGGCGGTACGTACCGGGTCGACGGCGCGCGCTACGCCTTGCCGAAGCATGGCTTTGCCCGGACGAGCCGGTTCGAAACGATGGAATGCGGGGCGGATTTCGCCCGGTTCCGGCTGACCGATTCGGATGCGACGCGGGCGGTCTATCCGTTCGCGTTCATGCTCGACATCCTGTTTACGGTGGCGGGCGACCGGCTGGACATGGTCGCGACGCTGACCAACCCTGGAAAAGTCGTGTTGCCGGCGTCGTTCGGCTTCCATCCGGCATTGCGCTGGCCGCTGCCCTATGGGGCGGGCCGGGCGGATCATGTCGTGCGGTTCGACCGGCCGGAGCCGGAACCGGTGCGCACCGTGACGCCGGCCGGGCTGATCGCGGCGGAGCCGCTATCTTCTCCGGTCGAAGGGAATCTACTGGTGCTGCGCGACGAGCTGTTCGCGGTGGATGCGGTGATCTTCGACCGGTTGCAGAGCAGGGGCCTCTGGTACGGCAGCGCGGGCGGGACGGGCGTGCGCGTGGATTTCGAAGACATGCCGGACCTGGGCATCTGGACCAAGCCGGGGGCGGGCTATCTGTGCATCGAGCCGTGGCAGGGAATGGCGGACCCGGATGGATATGCGGGGGATTTTCGCGAGAAGCCGGGGGTGGTCGAGGTCGCGCCGGGTGGATCGCGGCAGTTTGCGATGCGTATGGAGTTCGGGGTGCGTGCCTGAGCGGCGTTTAGCGGGGGCTGTTGGTTTCTCGACCTTGCTCGAAGGTCCCTAGACTTCGGTCGGGACGGGCGGGGCGGATTTTTCCGGTTTTGTTTAGTTCGAGCTTGGTGAAAACTCCGCACGGAGTTCTCGCCGGGTTCGAACCAAACGGGGTGAGGCGCAAGACGGTTTAGATTGCGGGTGGCGCGGGAATGGTCGGCGGTGCCGCTCGCTGCTGCCGCTTCAGCTTCACCACCGCGCCGTCGAGTGCCTGGAGGAAGGCGGAGCGGTCGCGGGGCGAGAAGGGGGCGGGGCCGCCGGTGACGCTGCCCATGGCACGAAGGTCCGCCATCAGCGCGCGCATCGCGACGGCGCCGCCGATGCGGGCATGGTCGAACGGGCGGCCGTCCGGCCCCATGACGACAGCGCCGGCCTTTACGCAGCGTTCGGCCAGCAGGATGTCGGAGGTGACGACGATGCTGGTCGCGTCGCTACGGTCGGCGATCCAGTCGTCCGCCGCGTCGAAGCCGTCGCCGACGATCACGCGGGCGAACCCGGGTTCGACGGGCACGCGCAGCATCTGGTTGGCGACGACGCGAACGCCGACGCCGTGACGGCGCGCGACGCGGTAGATTTCGTCCTTTACCGGGCAGGCATCGGCGTCGACCATGATGCAGGGCCGGGGCAGAGCCTCCGTCACGCCGGAAAGAGGCGGAACCGGGTGGGCGCCAAGTGGACGGTATCGCCAAGCGCGGCTGGCGAGGGCAGATCCGCCTCGAACGGCTTGTCGATACCGGCGACCTGCACCTCGACCCGCGTCAGGCCGTTCTTCGGCCGGGCGAGCAGCACGGTGGCGGGGATGCCGCCATCGGCCAAGACGACGTCATGTGGCCGGAACCAGGCGTGGGCCGCACCGTCCGCCACTGCCACGGGGCCGAGGTCGATCGTGCCGTACCAGGCGCGACCGGCGCGGACCGCGACCGGCAGGCAATTCGATTCGCCGACGAAACCGAACACGAAGGCGGAGGCCGGTCGGTCGTAGATGTCGGCGGGGGGTGCGACCTGTTCGATGACGCCATGGTCCATCACGACGACGCGGTCGGCGAGTTCGAGTGCCTCCTCCTGATCGTGCGTCACGAAGATCGACGTGAGGCCAAGCCGGTCGTGGAGGCCGCGCAGCCAGCGGCGGAGATCTTTGCGGACCTTGGCGTCGAGCGCGCCGAACGGTTCGTCGAGCAGCAGGAAGCGCGGTTCGACCGCGAGTGCGCGGGCGAGCGCGACACGCTGGCGCTGGCCGCCCGACAGTTGCGCGGGGTAGCGGCCGCCGAGGCCGGGGAGCTGGACGAGATCGAGCAGTTCGGCGACGCGGCGGGCGATCTCCGCCTTGGCCGGGCGGTCGCGACGCGGGCGAACGGTGAGGCCGAACGCGATGTTGTCGGCGATCGTCATGTGGCGGAACAGCGCATATTGCTGGAATACAAAACCGACGCCGCGTTCGGCCACCGGGCGGCCGGTGACGTCCTCGCCGTCGAAGGCGACCGTGCCCGCATCGGGAAACTCCAGCCCCGCGATGATCCGCAGCAGCGTGGTCTTGCCGGAGCCGGAGGGGCCAAGCAGCGCCAGGAACTCGCCCGGTTGCGCGTCGAGATCGATGCCGTGCAACGCGGCGAAACTGCCGAACGTCTTTCGCACGCCGGTAACGGTGATGCCCATCAGTGTCCGATCCCCTGGATCTGGTCGCCGTAGCGCCATTCGAGCAGCGTCTTCACCACCAGAGTGACGAGCGCGAGCACCGCAAGCAGCGATGCGACCGCGAAGGCGCCGACGAAATTATATTCGGTGTAGAGGATTTCGACATGGAGCGGCATCGTGTTGGTCAGCCCGCGGATATGGCCCGACACGACCGATACCGCACCGAATTCGCCCATGGCGCGCGCGTTGCAGAGCAGTACACCGTAGAGCAGGCCCCAGCGGATATTGGGCAGCGTGACATGCCAGAAGGTCTGCCAGCCGGTGGCACCCAGCGAGATGGCCGCTTCCTCGTCGTCGCGGCCCTGTTCCGCCATCAGCGGGATCAGTTCGCGTGCGACGAAGGGGAAGGTGACGAAGATCGTCGCGAGCACGATGCCGGGGACGGCGAAGATGATCTCCACCCCGTTCGCCTGAAGCCAGGGGCCGAACCAGCCGTTGATGCCGAACAGCAGCACGTAGATGAGCCCCGCTACGACCGGCGAGACGGAAAAGGGGAGGTCGATCAGCGTGATGAGCAGGCCCTTGCCGCGAAATTCGAACTTTGTGATGCACCAGGCCGCGACGATGCCGAACACGATGTTGGCCGGCACGCTGATCGCCGCGACGAGGAGGGTCAGGCGCATCGCGGCCATGGCGTCCGGTTCGGCAAGCGCGCTCAGGAAGGTCGGGACGCCCTGCCGGAACGCTTCGACGAACACGGCGACGAACGGCATCAACACGAACAGGCCGAGGAAGGCGAGCGCGGCGGCGATCAGGGCAGCGCGGGTCATCAACGCTCCATGCGGCGGCGGCGCCAGACCTGCAACAGGTTCACGGCGAGCAACATCGCGAAGGCGAGCAGCAGCATGACCGTCGCGATCGCGGTGGCGCCGGCATAGTCATATTGTTCGAGCTGCGTCACGATCAGCAGCGGGGCGATCTCGGTCTTGTACGGCAGGTTGCCGGCGATGAAGATGACCGAGCCATATTCGCCGACGCCGCGCGCGAAGGCGAGCGCGAAGCCGGTCAGGAGCGCGGGGCCGATCGCGGGCAGGATGACGCGGCGGAAGATGGTGAAGCGGCCGGCACCGAGCGAGGCGGCGGCCTCCTCCAGATCGCGTCCGACATCCTCAAGCACCGGTTCGACCGAGCGCACGACGAAGGGGAGGCCGACGAAGACGAGCGCGATCGTAACGCCGAGCGAGGTATAGGCGACCTTGATTCCGAGCGGGGCGAGATACTGGCCGATCCAGCCGTCCGTCGCCCAGAGTGCGGTGAGCGCGATGCCAGCGACCGCGGTGGGAAGCGCGAAGGGCAGGTCGACGATCGCCGACACGAACCGCCGGCCGACGAAGCGGTAGCGGACAAGCACCCAGGCGACGAGCATGCCGAACACCGCGTTGACCGCGGCGGCGGCGAGTGCCGCGCCAAAGCTCAGCCGGTAGGCGGCGACCGCGCGTTCGGAAAAGGCGACGCGCGCGAAGTCGGCGGGCCCCATGCCGGCGGATTTGAGGAACACGGTCGACAGCGGGATCAGCACGACGATCGAAAGATAGGCGAGGGTCAGGCCGAAAGTCAGGCCGAAGCCGGGCAGGACCGAGCGCTTGAGGCGGGTCATGTTGCTGGCCAGCGTCTGTGGTCGGTTCTCGACGGGCGTGTGTCGACTACGCTCGACACTGCTCGAACCGAACGGGGTGTGTGGGGTAACGCCACAAACCCAAAGCCGTTCGGTTCGAGCCTGTCGAGAATCCTGGGCATCTGGACGTTCAGCGCCCGTTCGGGCGGTAGATGGCGTCGAAGGTGCCGCCGTCGGCGAAGTGGGTCGCCTGCGCCTTGCGCCAGCCGCCGAAGTCGCCGTCGATCGTCAGCAGCTTGGTCTGCGGGAATGTGGCGGCGTAGCGCGCGGCGACGGTCGCGTCGCGCGGGCGGTAGTGTGCCTTGGCGATGAGATCCTGCGCGGCGGGGGTGTAGAGGAAGTCGAGATAGGCCTTGGACACAGCGGCGGTGCCGTGGCGCTGCGCGTTGGCATCGACCACTGCGACGGGCGGTTCGGCCAGGATCGAGACGGTGGGCACGACGATGTCGAACTTGCCGCGGCCCATTTCATCGCGCGCGAGCATCGCCTCATTCTCCCACGCGAGCAGCACGTCGCCCAGACCACGTTCCGCGAATGTGGTGGTGGAACCGCGCGCGCCGGAGTCGAGCACGGGCACGTTCTTGTAGAGCCGCGTGACATAGTCGCGTGCGGCGGCATCCGACCCACCCGTCTTACGGCCGTAACCCCAGGCAGCGAGGTAGTTCCAGCGCGCGCCGCCCGACGTCTTGGGGTTCGGCGTGATGACCGACACGCCGGGCTTCACCAGATCGGCCCAGTCGCGGATCTTCTTCGGGTTGCCCTTGCGGACAAGGAACACGATCGTCGAATAATAAGGCGCGCTGTGGTCGGGCAGTTTCGCCTGCCAGTCCTGTGCGAGCAGCTTGCGGTCGGCAAGAATGTCGATGTCATAGGCGAGCGCCAGCGTGACGACGTCGGCCTCCAGCCCGTCGGCGACCGAGCGCGCCTGCTTGCCGGAGCCGCCATGGCTCATGCGGATCGACAGCGGCTTGCCGGTCTTGGCCTTCCAGTCGGCGATGAAGGCGGCGTTGATGCCGCGGTAGAGTTCGCGCGTCGGATCGTAGCTGACGTTCAGCAGTGTCGTGCCGTCCGCAGTGCCGCCGCCGGAGCAGCCGGGCAATGCGGCGAGCGCTGCCAGCGTCAGCGCGATCGTCAGGCTGCCTTTGATCGGTCGCATCTTCGAAAATCCCTTTTCGTGCTGTTATTCCGCGCACGCGCCGCTTGGCCAACAGGCAAAACTGTCAGCGATCAAACCATAAGCTTTTCGATGGGCGTTTGATCCGCTGCCGACGGATCCCCCGCAAGCTGATCCACCGCCAGCCGATCCGACAGCCGGATGCGATCGAGGATGTTGGCGGTTTCGTCGCGCACGGTGAGCATGACGGCGCGCAGGCGGCACCCGGCCTCGTCCACGCAATTGACGCAGGGTTCGTGGTTCAGCCGGCTGGCGCAGGGGACGAGCGCCAGCGAACCGCGCGTCAACCGGACGATATCGCCATAGGTTATGTCCTGCGGCGGGCGGGCGAGCCAGTAGCCGCCGACCTTTCCGCGCATCGTTTCGACCAGACCGGCGCGTTTCATTTCCGACAGGATGACGGTCAGGAACTTGGCGGGAATATTCTGCGCCGCGACGATTTCGGTCAACTGCACCGGGCCTTCGCCATAGCGGTCGGCAAGATGCTGGAGCGCGCGGGCGGCATAGCGAGTACGTTGGGACAGCATGTGCTTGTCTATCTAGGCGGTCGGCTTTGGTAAGCCAAGCGGCCAGCTTGCGTTTCGCGAGCGGCAGATGTAGGGCGCGTGGACGGCAGGCTGCGATCATGCGGTCCTGCCGGCGATGTGGCGGCCATAGCTCAATTGGTTAGAGCGCCGGTTTGTGGTACCGGAGGTTGCGGGTTCAATCCCCGTTGGCCGCCCCATTTTCCCCGATATCGTTCCAATATCAGGCGTCCCGATCCGCGCGATTTTGGGCTGGTATCGCGTGCGTCCGAACATTATTGCCGGTGTCCGTAATAAAATGTCGCGTGAGGATATCGGCCATGACCGCCCCCTGGGATTATCTGGATTATGACGACCATGAAGGTCTGCATTTCTTCCGGGATCGCGCGAGCGGGCTGACGGCGGTCATCGCGATCCATTCCACGACGCTCGGCCCCGCGGCGGGCGGCACGCGCTACTGGCAGTATGATGACCCCGAACTGGCGGTGACCGACGTGCTGCGCCTGTCGCGCGGCATGAGTTACAAGAACGCGATGGCGGGCCTGCCGCTGGGCGGGGGCAAGGCGGTGATCCTGGCGGATGGTGCGGCGGGCGCGGGCAAGTCGCCCGAACTGCTGGCGGCGTTCGGGCGTGCGGTCGATTCGCTGGACGGACGCTATGTAACCGCGGAGGATGTCGGTATCTCGCTGGCCGACATGGTCGCGGTGCGCGGGCAGACGCGGTTCGTGTCGGGCCTGCCCGCCGAAGGCGGGGCCGCGGGCGGCGATCCGGGGCCGTTCACGGCGCAGGGCATCTTCCTGGGGATCGAGGCGGCGGTACGGCGGCGGCTGAAGCGCGACCTGGACGGCGTGCATGTCGCGATCCAGGGCGTGGGGTCGGTCGGTGGCGGGCTGGCGCGGCGGCTGGCGGCGCGTGGGGCGAAGCTGACGCTGGCCGATGTCGACGCGGGGCGTGCGGCGCGGCTGGCGGACGAACTGGGCGGGCGTACGGTGGCGGCGGCGGACATCCTGCGCGTCGAGGCCGACGTGGTGAGCCCGAACGCGCTGGGCGCGATCCTGGACGACGCGACGATCGCCGCGCTGTCCGCGCCGATCGTGGCGGGCGGTGCGAACAACCAGCTGGCGACGCCGGCGGACGGCACGCGGTTGCAGGCCCGCGGCATCCTGTATGCGCCCGACTATGTCATCAATGCCGGCGGCATCATCAGCGTGGGCGTCGAATATCTGGGGCAGGGCGACCGCGACGCGGTGGAAGCGCGGATCGCGCATATCCCGGATCGGCTGAACGCGATCTGGGACGAAAGCGATGCAAGCGGCGACAGCGCAGCGGCGGTGTCCGACCGGATGGCGCAGCGTCTGATCGGGCGGTAGTTTTTTTGCTGCTTTATCCCGGATCAAGTCCGGGATGACGGTGTGCTTTCAAATGCTGTCATCCAGCACCGTCTATCCCGAGCGCAGTCGAGGAACCCTTCGAGCGTAGTCGAGAAGCCGAAGTTGGCCCCTCGGCTGCGCTAGGGAGAGTGTGCCTCGACTGCGCTCGGCATGGACGAGGTTTGGGTTTGAGTATTATCATCCGGCGTTGCGGATTAGCAGCAGATGTTAGAGGTTTGGCCCTGCGGCAATGACCATCCGTCGCAGATAATGTTCGCGCCACGCGGTCAGCAGTCCGCCGGTCACCACCAGCGCCGCGCCCAGCAAGGTCGTCGCGACGGGCGCGTGGGCGAAGACGAGCCAGCCGAACAGCGTGGCCCAGAGAATCTGGATATAGTCGAGCGGGGCGACCACGGCAACGGGGGCGTGCTGCAGCGAGGCGGTCATCATCAGCTGTCCGCAGATGCCGACCATGCCGGCAGCGACGAGCAGTGCCCAGGTCGTGCCGTCGTGGCGTTGCCCGAACCAGGGGAGCGCCATGAGGCCGGCGACGGTCGTGGCAACGGTGAACCAGAACACGATCGCGGCGATGCCCTCGCTCTTGCCGATCTGGCGCAGCGTGGTGGCGACGCCGGCCTGGCCCACCGCGGCGGCGACCGCGACCGCGACGCCGGCGATCGGAAGCCGGTCGCCGCCCGGCTGCATCACGATCAGGACGCCGGTGAAGCCCATCGCGACCGCGACCCAGCGGTAGCGCCCGACGCGTTCGGACAGGACGAACACGGACAGGATGGTCGCGAACACCGGGGCGGCGAACGTGATGGTCGTCGCCTCCGCCAGCGGCAGCATGATGAGCGCCTGGAAGGTGAGGACCATCGAGACGAGGCCGATGGCGGAGCGGGTGAGGTGGGCCAGCGGCCGCGCGGTGCGGAGCGCGCCGAGGCCGGGGCCGAGCAGGACCCATGCCATCAGGACCGGCAGGCCGAAGCCGTTGCGGTAGAGGATCATTTCCGGCGCGGTGACGCCGCGTTCGCTCGACAGCTTGAGCGCGACCGCCATGATCGCGAAGCAGGATGCGGAGCCGAGCCGGAGCGCAATGCCGAGCAGCGGGCGATCGGCGGCGGGCGCGGTCGTCTTCGGCGTTGCGGGCAATGGGGCGGGGTTCGGCATGTCGGGCGGCGTCTAGGCGGGCGACTCCCCGCGCGGCAAGCGCGATCGGTTCTTTCGCGGGCGGCCAACAGCCTCTATGCAGGCATGAAACATGCACGCTTTCGCCAACCCGACAAAATTCCTGGCAATCGCCCGGCCGGTGACGCCGTGGGCGTTGTGGGGCGGTGTGCTGCTTTCGCTGGTCGGGCTGGCGTGCGGGCTGTGGCTGACGCCGGCGGACTATCTGCAGAAGGACAGCGTGCGGATCCTGTACGTCCATGTGCCGGCCGCGTGGCTGGGGATGGCGGGCTGGACCGGGATCGCGGCGGCCAGCCTGATGCAGCTGGTGTGGCGGCATCCGCTGGCGGCGGTCGCGGGGCGCGCGCTGGCGGTGCCGGGCGCGGTGTTCGCCGCCCTGTGCCTGGCGACGGGGTCGATCTGGGGCCGGCCGACCTGGGGGACGTGGTGGGAATGGGACGGGCGGCTGACGTCGATGCTGATCCTGTTCTTCCTGTACCTGGGCTATATCGCGCTGGCGCAGGCGAATGCCGACCGCGGGGCGGGCGGGCAGCGTGTGGTCGCGATCTTCGGCATCGTGGGAGCGGTCAACATCCCGGTCATCCGCTATTCGGTGGTGTGGTGGAACACGTTGCACCAGGGGCAGAGCATCGGGCTGACCCGCACGACGATCGACGCATCGATCCTGTGGCCGCTGCCGATCGTGGTGCTGGGGTTCACGATGCTGTTCACCGCCGTGGTGCTGATGCGGATGCGGACGATGCTGGCGGACGGCAAGGTCGAGGCGCGGTTGCGGCGGATGGCGCGGGCATGAACCACTGGCCGTTCGTGATCGCCGCCTATGCCATCGTCCTGGCCGGGACGGGCGGGCTGTGCGTGTGGGCGCATGCGGCGATGCGCCGGGCGGAACGGCGCGCGGATGCGGTGACGTCCCAGCCCAGGCAGGCCGGCCAGTCCAGGCAGGCCGATCAGTCCAGGCAGGCCGAACGATGAAGGCGAAGCATCAGCGGCTGACGCTGGCGGTGCTGGCGATCGTTGCGGTGGTCGGTGCCGCGCTGCTGGCGATGTCCGCGCTGAAGGATCAGGCGGCCTATTTCTACACGCCCACGGACGCGGTGCGCGACGGCGTGCAGCCGGGGCGCGCGGTGCGGCTGGGCGGGATGGTGGCCGACCGGTCGATCGTGCGCGAACCGGACGGGGTGACGGTTCGCTTCGTCGTGACGGACGGCGCGCAGACGGTGCCGGTACGCTACACCGGGATCGTGCCGGACCTGTTCAAGGAGAATAGCGGCGTGGTGGCGGAGGGGGCGTTCGTGCCCGGCGGCGGGTTCGTCGCGACGAACATCCTGGCCAAGCATGACGAACGCTACATGCCGCCGCAGGTGGTGGGCGAGATGCACAAGTCGGAGAGCATCGCGCCGGCCAAGCCGGGTGGGCGGACATGATCGCGGAGTTCGGGCTGGCGGCGCTGTGGATCGCGGCGGCGCTGTCCGTGCTGCAGCTGGGGCTGTCGGCGCTGGGGCTGACCGGCGCGCGCGATGCGTTGCTGCCGCCGGTGCGCGCGGTGGCGGTGGCGCAGGGGGTGATGAGCGCGGCCGCGTTCGTGGCGCTGATCTGGCTGTTCGTGCGGGTCGACCTGTCGGTCGCGCTGGTCGCGGCGAACGACCATAGCGAGAAGCCGCTGCTGTACCGGTTTTCGGGGACCTGGGGAAACCACGAAGGGTCGATGCTGCTCTGGGTGGCGGTGCTGGGCATGGCCGGGGCGGCGGTCGCGCTGATCGAGCGGCGGTTGCCGGAACGGACGCTGGTCGCGACGCTGGGCGCGCAGGCGTTCATCGCGATCGGGTTCTTCGCGTTCCTGCTTTTCGCGTCCAACCCGTTCGCACGGCTGGATCCCGCGCCGGCGGAGGGGCTGGGGCTCAATCCGTTACTGCAGGATCCGGGTTTGGCGTTCCATCCGCCGACGCTGTATTTCGGCTATGTCGGGTTGTCGGTTGCCTTCTCGTTCGCGGTCGGTGCGCTGGTGACGCGCGACGTGGGGCCGGCGTTCGCGCGCGCGATGCGGCCGTGGGTGCTGGGCGCGTGGATATTCCTGACACTGGGCATCACGGCGGGGAGTTACTGGGCCTATTACGAACTGGGCTGGGGCGGCTGGTGGTTCTGGGACCCGGTCGAAAATGCATCGCTGATGCCCTGGCTGGCGGCGACCGCGCTGCTTCATTCGGTGACGGTGCTGGCGACGCGCGACGGGTTGCGCGCTTGGACGATCATGCTGGCGGTGATCGCATTCTCGATGAGCATGGTGGGGACGTTCCTGGTACGGTCGGGCATCCTGACCAGCGTGCATGCGTTCGCGGTCGATCCGACGCGCGGCGGGTTCATCCTGGCGTTGCTGGCGATCTATATCGGCGGGGCACTGGCGCTGTTCGGCTTACGCGTCGGCACGGTGCGCGAGGGGCAGCGGTTCGACGCAGTCAGCCGGGAGGGTGCGCTGGTGGCGAACAATCTGCTGCTGTCCGCGATCCTGGGTGTGGTGCTGATCGGGACATTGTATCCGCTCGGCGTGGAGGCGCTGACAGGGGGCAAGCTGTCGGTCGGGCCGCCATATTTCAACGCGGCGGCGGGGCCGTTGGCGCTGGTGCTGGTCGCGCTGATGGGGGCGGGGCCGCTGGCGCAGTGGCGGCGGGATGACGGTTTTGCGGTGTTCAGGCGGATGGCGGTGCCGATCGTAGTCGCGGTAGTGGCGATCATTGCCGTGCGGATGAGTGCGCCGTCGATTCGGGTGTTGCCGCTGCTCGGGCTGATGGTCGCGGCGGGGGCGGCGGTGGCGAGCGTCGCGCCGTTGTGGAAGCGCAAGCTGCTTCGCACGCCGCTGTTCACTTATGGCATGGTGGTCGCGCATCTCGGCATCGCGGTGGCGCTTGCCGGCATGGCGTCGGAGGCGGCGTTCACGCAGGAGACGCTGGTCGCGGCGCGGCCGGGCGAAACGCACCGGGTCGGGCCATGGTCGCTCCGGTTCGACGGGGTGGAGCCGATCGCGGGCGAGAACTGGACCGCGATCGAGGGGACGCTGACCGTGCGGCGCGGCGGCGATGCGGCTTATGTGATGCGTCCGCAGGCGCGAGCCTTCTCCGCGCCGCCGACCGAGACGAGCGAGGCGGCGATCCGCACCGTGATCGACGGGCAACTCTACGTCGTGCTGGGCAAGGCGGACGCGCAGGGGCGCTGGCAGTTGCGGCTGTGGTGGAAACCCTATGTGACGCTGATCTGGCTGGGCGGCGGGTTGGTCGCGCTGGGCGGGGTGCTGTCACTGATCGGGCGGGTGCGGCGCGAGCGGCGGGCGCGGGTGGCGGAGGCCTACGCATGACCAAGGCGGGCGTACGCTGGCTGTTGTGGGTGCCGCTGGTGGCGTTCCTGCTGTTCCTGGGGCTGGTCGCCGGCGGGCTGCTGCGGCCGGCGGACCGGACGATCGTGTCGCGGCTGGTGGGGCAGCCGATGCCGGCGATCGCGTTGCCGGCGGCGTCGGCGTCGCGGCCGGGGCTGCATGCGAAGGCGGGCGGGGCGCGGCTGGTGAACGTATTCGCCAGCTGGTGCGTGCCGTGCGCGGCGGAGGCGCCGCAGCTGGCGGCGCTGGCCAGGGCGGGCGTCCCGATCGACGCGATCGCGATCCGCGACACGCGGGCGGACGTCGACCGGTTCCTGGCGCGCTACGGCAATCCCTATCGCGCGATCGGCAGCGATGCGGACAGCCGCGTGCAGATGGCGCTCGGGTCGTCTGGCGTGCCCGAGACGTTCGTGGTGGACGGCCGCGGCATCATCCGGGCGCAGAAGATCGGCGATATCCGGCCGGAAGACGTGGCCGGGCTGATCGCCGCGGTGCAGGCGTTGCGATGAGGCGGGTGCTGGCCATCCTGCTGCTGGTCGCGCCGGTCGCCGCAGAGGCGCAGTCGGCCGTGCCGCCCGCGGCGTTGAGCGATACGCAGCTCGCCGATCCCGCGGCGGAGGCACGCGCCAATGCGCTGATGCAGACCCTGCGCTGCCTGGTGTGCCAGGGGCAGTCGATCGCGGACAGCGATGCCGACATGGCGGGCGACATGCGCGCGCTGGTCCGGCGGCGGATCGCGGCGGGGGAACGGCCGGAGGATATCCGCGCCTGGCTGGTCGCACGCTACGGCGACTGGGTGAGTTACGACCCGCCGCTGAGTGCCGTCACCTGGCCGCTCTGGGCGTTGCCGGTGTTGCTGGTGATCGCGGGTGCGATCGTGGCGCGCGGCAGTTTCCGGCGTCGGGGGCGGCCATGACGGGGTGGCTGATCATGATCGTGCTGGCCGCGGCGGTCGGTGTCGGGCTGGCGCGGTTCGGGCGGTTTCCGCGGGGGGCGGTCGAACTGCTGGGGGCGGCGCTGCTGCTCGCGCTGGCCGGCTATGCGTGGCAGGGCAATGCGGGTCTGGCGGGGCGGCCGACGCCGCCGCGCACCCAGCCGGCGGGGCCGGACCGCGATTACGGCGCGTTGCGGGAGACGATGTTCGAACGGTTCACCGGCGACGCGCAGGTGCTGACGACGGCGGACGCGTTCCAGCGGCAGGGACTGGATCTCTACGCGATCGGTGTGCTGCGATCGGCACTGGTGCGGCGGCCGCGCAGCGCGGACCTGTGGACGGGGATGGGTAACGCGTTGGTGGCGCATGCCGACGGGCTGGTGACGCCGGCCGCGGAACTGGCGTTCGCGCGCGCGACCAAGGCATCGCCGCTCCATCCGGGGCCGCCCTTCTTCCTGGGGCTGGCCTATGCGCAGGCGGGGCAGCTGGAGGAGGCGCGGGCGGCATGGGCGGGGCTGCTCGCGCGGACGCCGCCGGACGCACCGTGGCGGGCGGACCTGGCATTGCGGGTCCGGGCGGTGGATAGGTTGCTTGGCGATGTCCGATGACGCTGATCGCACGTTCCGGTTACTCCGTCTGGATCGGTCGATTTCGGGAAAGCCTTGCCGTGAGGGCCTTTCCCGGCAGACGCTGCCCGTGCGTTGTCCGGCATAGGTTTCCGATCGGGAACGTAGCATCAGAGCCTGGGTTCTCACGGCACGCTTGACGCAGCAGTAAGTTGCCCAGCAGATCATCACAGGATAGTGATTACCCGACGAACGGGAAGCGTGGCATCGGCTATTGCCAGCGCATGCTTCGTTTTAATAGTCATCGTTTTGGGTAACGAAACGTCGGAAATATCCGGATGGATGTTTCCGGGAATGGTCATGCTGCTTTGCGCTTGGGAAGCAGTATTTAATTTTTTACCGTTTGCCGGTTAATCCAAAAACGAAGCCTTTACGGTCAATTATATCAACGATGGTGCCGAGTGATTCTAGTGTTATTCCAGATCAATGGCGCGGTTGTGGTGGCTACGGGCATCGGCTGACACCAGCATTACCGCCTCATTCATGAAACGTCGGTGGTTCTCGATGCTCGAGGCCCGATCGGGGACGTGATGGACCCAAGCGATTAGCGCCATTGTGTAATCTGTCCGACCAAGAGATGAATGCGAATGCCTGCACCCTCCCTGATCGCGCCGCTCTGCGGCTTGCTGCTGCTCTGGACCGCTTCTGCCGGCGCGCAGCAGCGGTCGGCAGCGCCCGCGGCCTTTGATGCCGGCAAGGCATGGTCCGCTTTCGAAAAGCTGCTGCGCGAAGACTATGGCTATTATGATCGGGCAGGCATCGATGGCGATGCGATCCTGTCCGCCTTTGCCGTTCGCGCGAAGGCTGCGCGATCGGACAAGGCCTTCATCGATACGCTCCAACAGGTAGCCCATAACTTTGCGGACCCGCATTTCATCGTGGGTCCGTTCGATGCCGACGACTGGGCGATCATACCCACCGCATCCGACCTGTTCGGCACCTATGACGGTTCGTCGTTCCGGATCGGCGAAGCAAGAAGCGGCGGCGATGCGCTGGGCAAGGGCGTTCGACCGGGGATGACGGTGCTGCGGATCGACGGCCAGTCTCCGCGTGCCGTCATCGAGACGATTACCGGGCGTCCGTTCGGGGCGCTAAGTCCCGTCCAGGTCGGGTTCGCCTTCAATGTCGCGCTGGCCGGGCGTCACAAACGCCTTCGCACGCTGGAACTGGCCGAGGGTCGGCAACGGCGCACCGTCGTGCTGGCGGCAACGTCGGACCAGGCCAATCGCGTCCGAACCGGGCCGCTTCTGGATGTCGAGCGGCAAGGCGCGCTCGGCATCATCCGCATCAACAACGCGCTCGGCGAACAGGCGTTGATCGGGCAATTCGCCCAGGCGCTGGCGACCCTTTCCGACACGACGACATTGCTGATCGACCTGCGCAACACGCCCAGCGGCGGCAACACCAGCGTGGCACGCGGCATCATGGGCCACTTCGTCGATCATGATCGACCCTATCAGATGCATGTCATCCCGTATGAGGCGCGGGTGCTGGGGCCGACGCGGAAGTTCATGGAATATGTCGCCCCATATGGCACGCGTTATGCCGGCAAGGTGTATGTCGCCGGTGGTCACTGGACCGGCAGCATGGGCGAGGGGCTGATGATCGGGTTCGACGCAATCGGCGCTACCACCGTCGGCACCAATCTCGCCGACCTCCTGGGTGCCCTGAGCAACGAGACGATCGAGGGATCTGCCGCGAAGGTCGATATTGGCAACGAGCAGCTTTTTACGGTGACCGGCTTGCCGCGGGAAGCCTATCGACCGCAACTTTACCTTGTCCGGGCCGAGCGGGATCAGAACCGGGACCCGGTTCTGGCGTCCATCGGAAGATAGGCGCAGTCCCGGATTAACATCGTCGTGTGACGGCAGGACCTTTGCGTCATCGTGGCGGGTCGCAAAGATTTGCCATGTTGGCTTTGGCGGCCTCTGGCCAGTGATCATGCATCGCCGGGACGTGGTGACCGGAGCGGGTTGTCGCTCCGGTCCCGGTTTTACTTGCCGCGGCCGGTCTTGGCCTGCAGTTCGTCGATTTTCTTCGAGGCGTCGGCCTTGGTCAGGCTGTCGTCGAATTCCTCACCGGCTTCCTCGCTCAGCGTCTTCAGATAGGAAGCCTGCGCGCCGGTCATGGCTTCGTCGCCCGTGGTCCAATCCGCCGGATCCTTTTCGGCGTTGGAGGTCGGGTGCGTCTTGGGGTTCTCGGTGGTCATGGACGTCCTTTCATCATGCGGAAGGAGAACGTCGATGTTCGCTTTGCGTTCCGGTATTGGGATGCCCGACCGGACGAACGGTGCCGCGCGCGTAGCGATCCCATATGTTTTCGGGCACGCCATATAATGATCGTATGGTGCCGGCGCGTTGCGGCGCGGAAATGCGGGTGCTAGGGCGGCGGCGACGCAGCCGGACGGCGGCGAAGGGGCCAGTACGACATCATGCGGATTATGGTCGGTCGATGAGCGTTTCCGACGCCGGTCCCGCGGGTGCGGACACCGACGCGCCGACCGAGGCGCAGCATGGCCATGGGCAGCAGAGCCTGCTGAAACTGTCGGTCGGTGCGATCGGCATCGTGTTCGGCGATATCGGTACGAGTCCGCTCTATGCGTTTCGCGAGACGTTCGCGGGGCATCACCCGCTGACGCCGGACCGGTTGCACGTGCTGGGCGTGCTGAGCCTGATCTTCTGGTCGATGATGCTGGTCGTCACGATCAAATATGTCAGCATCATCATGCGCGCCGACAACAAGGGCGAGGGCGGCAGCCTGGCGCTGCTGGCGCTGATCAACCGCAAGGGCGGCGGCAAGCGGCGCTGGAACAAGGGAATCGTGCTGCTGGGCGTGTTCGCCACCGCGCTGTTCTACGGCGACAGCATGATCACGCCGGCGATTTCGGTGCTGTCGGCGGTGGAGGGCCTGGCCGTGGTGGAGACCGCGTTCGCGCCGCTGGTGCTGCCGATCGCGATCACGATCCTGGTCGGGCTGTTCTTCATCCAGGCGCGCGGCACCGCGAAGGTCGGCATGCTGTTCGGCCCGATCATGCTGGTGTATTTCACCGTGCTGGCGGGGCTGGGACTGCTGCATATCGTGCAGACGCCGACGATCTTCGAGGCGCTGAACCCGGTGCATGCCGCGCGGTTCTTCGTCGCCGAAGGGGTGAGTGCGTTCCTGGCGATGGGATCGGTCGTGCTGGCGGTGACCGGGGCGGAGGCGCTGTACGCCGACATGGGGCATTTCGGGCGGAACCCGATCCGCGTGTCCTGGATGTTCTTCGTCCTGCCCGCGCTGATGCTGAACTATCTGGGGCAGGGCGCGATGCTGCTGTCGTTGAGCCCGGCCGAGGCGATGCAGGCGATCCATAACCCGTTCTTCCTGCTGGCCCCGGAGAATTTCCGGCTGCCGCTGGTCATTCTGGCCACGATGGCGACGGTGATCGCCAGCCAGGCGGTTATATCCGGCGCGTTCTCGGTGACGCAGCAGGCGATCCAGCTGGGCTTCATGCCGCGGCTGCGCATCGTCCATACGAGCAGCCAGGCGGCGGGGCAGATCTACATCCCGGCGATCAACTGGGCGTTGATGGTGATGGTGATCCTGCTGGTGCTGACGTTCCGGTCGTCGAGCAATCTGGCGGCGGCGTACGGGATCGCGGTGACGGGCGCGATGCTGATCGATACCGCGCTGATCGCGGTGGTGCTGGTCAGCCTGTGGCACTGGAACAAGCTGTGGGCCGGGTTCCTGGTGGCCGTATTCGGCATCATCGACGTCGCCTATTTCGGGGCGAACCTGACCAAGGTGCCGGACGGCGGCTGGTTCCCGCTGCTGATCGGGTTCCTCGCGTTCACGCTGCTGACGACCTGGGCGCGCGGGCGGCAGCTGATGATCGACCGGATGCGCGAATCCGCGATGCCGGTGCAGGTGTTCGTGAAATCCGCGGCGAGCAGCGCGACGCGCGTGGCGGGCACGGCGGTGTTCATGACATCCAGCGCGGAAGGTGTGCCGCATGCGCTGCTCCATAATCTAAAACACAACAAGGTGCTGCACGAGCGGGTGATCCTGCTGACCGTCAAGATCGAGGACGTGCCCTATGTCATCACCGGGCGGCGGACGGTGATGGAGGATCTGGGGCAGGGCTTCTTCCGGCTGGTCATCCGGTTCGGGTTCATGGAGGAACCCGACGTGCCGGGCGCATTGAAGGATGTCGAGAATTGCGGGCAGGGGTTCCGGATGATGGACACCAGCTTCTTCCTGGCGCGGCAGACGCTGATCGCATCGTCCCGGCCGGGGATGGCGATCTGGCGCGAGAAGCTGTTCGCATGGATGCTGCGCAACGCGGAAAGCGCGATGGAATTCTTCAAGCTGCCCACCAACCGCGTCGTGGAATTGGGCAGTCAGGTCGAGATCTGAGGGCGGATGGCGGAGGTTTGACCAACGATTCGTCATCCAGACGGAAGTCAGGATCCATTATCGCTACGGTCGGATCAGCCTTGAGCGTAGTGACAAGGGATCCCAGCGTCCGCTGGGGTGACGGCGAAGAGGTTGCGCAGTTGGGCGAAGTGGCAATCTCCTCGATGGCCGACCGATGCGCGTAGCGATCCTGCTGGCGGCGGGGCGGTCGCGGCGGTTCGGGCGGGCGAACAAGCTGCTGGTGCAGAGCGGCGGGCTTCGGCTGATCGACCGCACGCTGGCGATCGCGCGCGCGGCACCGGTGGCGCGGGTGGTGGTGGTGACCGGGCATGACGCGCCCGCCGTGACGCGGGCCGCGCGCGGGGTGCGGACGACGATCGTCCACGCGCGGGACCATGAAGCGGGGATGGGCGCGAGCCTGGCCGCCGGGCTGGCTGTGTTGCGCCCGCGCGAGCGGGAGGTGATCGTGCTGCTGGCCGACATGCCGGGGGTGCCGGGCGGACTGGCGGCGCGTCTGTGGCGGGCCTTGCGGCCGGGGGACGCCGGCGTCCGGCCGGTATGGCGGGGGCTGCCGGGGCATCCGGTGCTGCTGCGCCTGCCACTGGTGCAGATGCCGACGGGCGATGCCGGGCCGGGGCGGGGCGCGCGGTTGCGGCCGGTGCCGGGACCGCGGGGTTGCGTGCAGGACGTCGACACGCGCGGGATGCTGGCGCGCGCCGTAACCAAGCGCCGCCCCGCGCGTTAGAGGCTCCGTTCAAGCAGGGGCGACATGGTGGAAGACATAGCAGGATGGATCGCGCCGATCGCGACGATGGTGGCGGCGATGATGACCGCCGCCAATCTGGGCACGCGGACGACGGGCTGGGGCTTCGTGGTGTTCACGGTCGGGTCGATCGCCTGGATCGTCGTCGCCACCGCATCCGGGCAATCCAACCTGCTCCTTTCGAACGCGTTCCTGACCGCGGTCAACCTGGTCGGCATCTGGCGCTGGCTGGGGCACCGGGCGCGTGTGGAGGACAGTGCGTCCGCCGCCATCGCGCGCAGCCGCGCGGACGGGGCGGTCCCGGTACTGTTGGCGGCGACCACGTTGCAGGGTCGGGCGGTCAAGGGGCAGGACGGGGCGGTCGTGGCGACCGCGGTGGAGGCGATGGCGGACTGTCGCGACGGGCGGATTGACTATCTGATCGTCAGCGTCGGCGGGCTGGCCGGGGTGGGCGAGACGCTGCACCGCCTGCCGTGGCGGCGCGTGACGGTGCATGACGACGGGCTGGCGACGGACCTGACGCCGGACGATGCGCGCGCGCTGGCGGGTGCGGAGGCATGATGGCGCCGCTGATCCTGTCCGCCCTGTTCGGGCCGGCGGACTTCGACTATCTCGACGGGCTGCGGCGCGCGCATTTCCCGCCGGACCGCAATGTCATCGCAGCGCATCTGACCTTGTTTCACCACCTGCCGCCATCGGTGGCGGACGAGGTGGAGCGGCGCGTCGCCGAACTGTGCCGGGCCGCGCCGCCGGCGGCGGTGATATCGGAACCGGTCAATCTGGGGCGCGGCGTCGCGTTGCGGGTACGCAGCCCCGAACTGGCGGCGATGCGCGCGGACCTGGCCGAGGCGTTCGCGACGATGCTGACCCCGCAGGACGGACAGGGCTGGCGCGCGCATGTGACGATCCAGAACAAGGTCCGGCCCGAGGAGGCGCGGGCGCTGCTGACGACGATGCGGGCGGGGTGGCGCGAAAGGCCGCTGGCGATCGTCGGGCTGGCGGGCTGGTGGTATCGCGACGGGCCTTGGGAGGTGGCGTTCCGGCGGAGTTTCCGCGGGGTAGAGTAAGAGGGGAAAATTGCTTCCGGCCGTGGCCGCGGCGGAGGTGAACTCCGACCTGTTTCAACTCGCGAGAAGAAGCGGGATCCCGGATCAAGTCCGGGATGACGGCTCTCGAGGGTGTCGCTTCATTTGTCGTCAAATGCTGCGCCGCCGCTGTAGTCATCCCGGCTTCCGCCGGGATGACGGTCTCGGGGCGATGACAGGGTGGACCCCCGCTTCCGCTGTCTGCTCAGTCGATCTGGCCGATGCCGGTGCAGCTGAGGTCGAAGGCCGCGAGACCGGCGTCGAGGTAGCCGGCGAGCATCGGCATTTCCATCAGCTGTTCCGCCGGGGTTTCGCCGCCGCGGTCGTTGGCTTCCTCAAGCGCCTCTTCCCACTCGGTCGATTCGTAGGTGCCGCGACCGATCCAGGCGAGTGCCAGCACCTCGGCGATCTGATCGTCGGCCAGGTCATCGAGTGCGGCGGCCATTTCCTCTTCGACCACGGTGTTGGTCTCGTCGTCCATGACGGCGAAGGCATCGTCGGCGTCGAGCGGATCCTCGTCCTCGTCGGCGGTCAGCCCCGGGACCTGCGCTTCCATCTCACGCGCGCGGATGATGAGGCGGCAGACCGTCTCGAGCGATACCGTAAGTTCCATTGCCGTCTCCTGTCGAGCCTATCGACCCCCCGAACGACACGCGCGACCGCTGGTTCCGCAGCGTCGAGCGACGGCAATGCTTTGTCGAAAAAGGAAATCGCAGAGCAGACTGGTCTGTTGTGGTGGTAGCGAAGGAGGGACTTGAACCCCCGACCCCAGGATTATGATTCCCGTGCTCTAACCAGCTGAGCTACTTCGCCATACCCGGCAGTCCGCTCTGCGATGGCGGGGCCTATAGCAGCGCGGGCGGCGCGGTCAACCGCTTGTCGCGTCAGCGGTCGGCACGGCGGAGGCTCGACGGCGGGGCGGGGTGCGCGCTAACAGCATGTCGTCCGTCCCTGTCCGAAAGACCGCCATGTCGCGTGTGCCCATCGTTCTTGCCGCCCTCCTGTCCTCGGCCGCCGGCGCGCAGGTGCCCGCCCAGCCGCCTGTCCAGGCCGCTGCGCCGCAGGCGTTGACGCTTGACCGGGTGTTCGCCAGCCCGTCGCTGAACGGCGCGGTGCCGCGCAGCCCGAAACTGTCACCCGACGGAAAGCTGGCCACGCTGCTGCGCGCGCGCGCGGACGACCGCGACCGTTACGACCTGTGGGCGGTGGACACCACGACCGGGCAGTCGCGGATGCTGGTGGACAGCCGCAAGGTCGGGAGCGGCGCGGAGATATCGGAAGCGGAAAAGATGCGGCGTGAGCGGGCCCGCGTCGGCGGAACGCGCGGCATCGTGGACTATGACTGGGCGCCGGACGGCAAGGCGCTCCTGGTCCCGATCGACGGCGACCTGTATCTGGCCGGGCTGGACGGTGCGGTCCGCCGGCTGACCGCGACGCCCACGTCGGAAGTGGACGCCGCGGTATCGACCGGCGGGCGCTACGTCAGTTTCGTGCGCGATCAGGACCTGTACGTCGTCGATACGGGGTCGGGCGTGGAACGGCGGCTGACCAGCGGCGGGGGTGGCACGGTGACCTGGGGATCGGCCGAATTCGTCGCGCAGGAGGAAATGGACCGCCATACCGGCCATTGGTGGGCACCGAACGACGCGCGGATCGCGGTCGCGCGGGTGGACGAGGCTAAGGTGAAGGTCGTGACGCGCGCGGCGATCGGCGCGGAAGGGACGCGGTTGTTCGAACAGCGTTACCCGGCGGCCGGCACCCCTAATGCCGATGTGCAGCTCTATATCATGGCACCGGACGGGACGGGGCGGGTGAAGGTGGACCTTGGGACCGATCCGGACATCTACCTGGCGCGGGTCGACTGGTCGAAGGATGGCGGGTCGCTCTACGTCCAGCGCGAGAGCCGGGACCAGCACAGGCTCGACCTGCTGGAGGTGGACCCCGACACGGGCAAGTCGAAGCTGCTGTTCAGCGAGACGGCCAAGACCTGGATCAACCTGAACGACGGGCTGCATTCGTTGAGCGACGGCAGCCTGATCTGGATGTCGGAGCGCAGCGGCTATGCGCATATCTATCGCTATGCGCGGGGCAAATGGTCCGCGCTGACCAAGGGCGACTGGGCGGTGAAGGACGTGGTCGGCGTCGACGAGACGGGAGGCAAGGTGTATTTCCTGGCCAATCGCGACAGCCCGATCGAGCAGCAGCTCTATTCGGTCGACCTGACGAAGCCGAAGGCGCCGGTGCAGTTGACCGAGACCGGCTGGTTCAACGGCGCGACGATGGACCGGACCGCGACCAAGGCGCTGGTGTTCCGATCGAACCCGTCGCAGCCGCCGCAGGTGTATCTGGCCGATGCGGCGGGCGCGCGGGTCGCGTGGATCGAGGAGAACCGGCTGGATGCCGCGCACCCCTATGCGCCGTATCTGCCCGGCCATGCGGTGCCGGTGTTCGGGACGCTGAAGGCCAGGGACGGCAGCGAATTGCAATATAAGCTGCTGTCGCCGCCGCGCGAGCCGGGCAGGCGCTATCCGGTGTTCGTGCAGGTGTATGGCGGGCCGGGGGCGGGGCGGCAGGTGACGCGCAGCTGGGGACCGGCGATCCAGCAATATCTGGTCGATCGCGGGTGGATCGTGTTCTCGGTCGACGGGCGCGGGACGCCGGATCGCGGCGCGGCGTTCGAGAACCAGATCTACAAGGCGATGGGGACCGTGGAGGTCGAGGACCAGCTGACGGGCGTTGCCTGGCTGAAGGCGCAGCCGTTCGTCGATCCGGGCAAGATCGCGGTCAATGGCTGGTCCTATGGCGGGTACATGGCGCTGAAGCTGCTGGAGAAGGCACCGGGCGTGTTCGCGGCCGGTGTGTCGGGCGCGCCCGTGACGCGGTGGGAACTGTACGACACCCATTATACCGAACGCTACATGGGCAACCCGGCGACCGATGCGAAACCCTATGCCGCGTCCGATGCTCTGCCGTTCGCCACGCAGATCCGCGATCCGTTGCTGATGCTGCACGGCATGGCGGACGACAATGTGGTGTTCGAGAATTCGACCGCATTCTACGCCAAGCTGCAGGAGGCCAAGCTGCCGTTCGAGATGATGGCGTATCCCGGAAAGACGCACGGCGTGTCGGGCGAGGGCGCGCAGACCCATGTGTGGCGAACGATCACCGATTTCCTGGACCGGCAGGTCGTGGGGGCGGTGAACGAGAGGGTCGCCAAGTAGCGGTGGTCGTATTCCGGCGAAGGCCGGGACCCAGACTCGGCCGTTCCATCTAGACCTCGGCCTTTGCCGGGGTACGGGATGTTTCGGATATCTCGACTTGCTCTCGCCCGCCGTGGCGCTTACATCCAGGGCATAATGCGGCCGCTCCCCAAAAACCGGGGGGCGGCCCTTTCTTTATCCGGAGTGTTTCATGTCCCAGCCCCTCATGCCCCATGCGACCGCGTCGTGGCTGGTCGACAACAGCGCGCTGAGTTTCGAGCAGATCGCCGCCTTCTGCGGGCTGCACATCCTGGAGGTGCAGGCGATCGCGGACGACATGGCGGCGACCAAGCTGACCGGGCGTGACCCGATCCGCGCGGGCGAGCTAAGCCAGGCGGAGATCGACAAGGGCCAGGCGGACCCGGACTATCGCCTCGTCATGCTGAAGGGGCCGGACCAGGTCCGCCGGACTAAGGGGCCGCGCTATACCCCCGTGTCCAAGCGGCAGGACAAGCCGGATGGCATCAGCTGGATCATCCGCAACCATCCGGAAGTGACCGACGGCCAGATCGGCAAGCTGATCGGCACGACGCGCGACACGATTTCCAAGATCCGCGACCGCAGCCACTGGAACATCGCGAACATCACGCCGAAGGATCCGGTGACGCTGGGCCTGTGTTCGCAGCGCGAGCTGGACGCGTTGGTCGCCAAGGCGGCGAAGGCGGCTGGCATCGAAGCACCGACCGACACGCGGCTGGACGGCGACCGCAGCGCGTTGATCGAGGAACTGCGCGCCCAGCGCGAGGCCGCGGCGAACGCGCCAGAAGGGGCCGCCCCGCTGTTGCCGGGCGGCATCGTCGATCCGTTCAAGCGTCGCGACTGACAGGCGCAGTGACGGGGGCAGCGGCGGCGCGTTTCGCCGCGCGCCGCCACGCCAGCGACCGGGCGTTGAGCGCGTGGAGATCGGCACCGGCCAAGACGGCTTCACCCAGCCGGACCGCGGCGATCAGCTCGGTATCCGAGATATGGGCATAGGCCGGGCGGCCGGCGACATGATCGTACCAGCAGCCGCCCAGCGCATTGTCCAGCAGGATGCGCTGGAAACAATGATCGGCCGAAACAGGCCAGTCGCGCGCCGCCGCGGATCGTGGCAGAACATGTCGGGTAAGATCCAGCCAGCGCGCCTGAAGCGTCGCGCGGTCGGCAAGCGGGAGCGGTGTCATCGAACAGGAACGCGCGGGCGGCCAGCCCGTTGCGGCATGTACCAAGGGAACGGTGACGCGATGCGGCTGAGAATCGATGCGACGTTGGATTACCAGCTGCCGGAACCCTATGACGTCCTGCTCGCGATCGAGGCGGCACCGACGGCCGACCAGCGGCTGATCGAGGACGGTCTGACGGTGCAGGGCGCGGGGCCGCTGCGCACCGTGCCGGGCGAGGACGGCGTCGGGCGGCGCACGCTGATGCGCGCGTCGGGCGGGCGTTTGCTGGCGACCTATCACGGGGTGTTCGACGTGGAGCGGCCGGCACCGCAGCTGGCGGGTCTGGCCCGCGTGGCGACGCGCGACCTGCCGGGCGACGTGCTGCCGTTCCTGTGGCCCAGCCGATATTGCGAGTCCGACAAGTTTTCGGGTTTCGTCCACCGCGAGTTTCCGGGGCTGGACGGCGGCACCAAGGTCGCGGCGATGGCGGACTGGGTACACCGTCATGTCGACTATGTCATGGGATCGAGCGACGGGACGACGACTGCGGTCGATTGCTTCGTGCATCGGGCGGGCGTGTGCCGCGATTTCGCCCATCTGATGGCCAGCCTGGCGCGGGCTGACGGTATTCCGGCACGGGTGGTGTCGGCCTATGCCTGGGGGCTGGAACCGGAGGATTTCCACGCGGTGGTGGAGGTCTGGCTGGACGGCGGCTGGCATCTGGTGGACGCGACGCGGCTGGCCAAGACGGAGGGCATGGTGCGGACCGCGGTGGGACGCGACGCCACCGACATCGCGTTCATGACGGTGTTCGGTAGTGCGCGACTGAACAATCAGCAGGTGCGGGTGACCCGGCTGGATTAAGGGACGGACGGTTGGCCGTCAGACGCAGCGCCGTTTGGTTCGAGCTTGTCGAGAACGCTGCGCCCGGTTCTCGACAGGCCGAAGCAAACGGGTTCCGGAGATTGCCTGGACCGGAGGCGAAGCCCCTACGAAGTCACCACCCGGACATGGCGGTAGCGGGCTTCGACCAAGCTGTAGAGACCGAAGCAGAAGAGGCCGGCGGCGACGATGCCGAGCAGGACGGGGCCATAGGCCTGTTGCTGCAGTTCGGAAAGCGCCTGGCCCATGCCGCCGGCGCGGGCGGCCTCGCTCGTCCAGCCGGCCATGACGAAGAACCAGCCGGTTATGACGAACACGACCGCGCGGGCCGCATAGCCCAGCCGGCCGATCGTGCGGACATAGGCGGGGGCGGGGGTGACGCCGTCGAGGTTCTTCAGGAAACTGGCCTTGTACGCCCTAACCGCCTGGATGCCGGCGACGACGAACAGGATGAGACCGACCACGCCGATCAGCAGCGGCCCGGCGGGTTGTTCGAGCAGCCAGCGGGTCCAGTCCTGGGCCTTGGCATCGCCCGGCGCGCTGCCGCCGGTGACGGGCGTGCGCGTGGCCAGCTTGACCGCGGTCCAGGCGAGCAGGACGTGCGCGATCCCGCTGATCGCGAAGCCGAGCCGTTTGAACGCGCCCTTCGCATCGATGCCGACCCGTTCGGGATCGAACGCCGCCTGCGTCAGCCGCCAGAAGGCATAGCCCGCCAGCCCGACCGCGACGACGCCGAGCAGCACGCGACCGAACGGTTCGTCGATTAGGCTGGCCATCGCCGCCTGGTTGTCGGTCGGTGCCCCGCCGGTGCGGGCCGCGTCGATCGCGAACCAGCCGACGAGAATATAGACCAGCCCGCGGGCCGCGAAACCCAGTCGCGCCAGCCAGTTCGCACCTTGTTCCGTCATGTCAGCCAACCCCCCATAAATCGTTCCGGCTGCATAATGGCCGGCGGCGGATACCGTTCCGTCAGCGCAGTGCGGTGCGGACGCCGGGCAGGATGCGGCGGACCACCACGGCCACGCCGCGCGGGTTCGGGTGCATGCCGTCGGCCTGCAACAGCGCGCGGTTGCCCGCCACGCCGTCCAGAAAGAACGGATAGAGCGCGGCGCGATATTTGCGTGCCAGTTGCGGGAAGATCGGTTCGAAGGCGGCGGCATAGCGGCGGCCGAGGTTCGGGGCGGCGCGCATGCCGGCGAGCAGCACCGGGATGCGCCGGCGGCTGAATTCCGCCAGGATCGCGTCCAGATTCGCGCGGGTCTGCACCGGGTTCAGCCCGCGCAGCATGTCGTTCGCGCCCAGTTCGACGATGGCGAGATCGGGTTTGGCCTTCAGCCCGCGCAGCACCCAGGCGAGCCGTGCGCGTCCGGCGGCCGTGGTGTCCCCCGACACGCCGGCGTTGTAGACGCGCACCGGTGTTCCGCCGGCGCGCAACGCGGCCTCCAGCCGGGTCGGGAACGCCTGTGCGGGGGCAAGGCCGTAGCCGGCGGTCAGGCTGTCGCCGAACGCCAGGATCAGGCGGTCCGCCGCCGCCGCGGGGGTCGCGGCCAAAACGCAGAGCGCCGCCATGATCGCTTGGAGAAGCCGTCTGGCCCGTCCATAGGGATTCGTCCCGTCAGTCATCGGATGTCCTCATCGCCATGTCGATCGACCCTATCGCGATCCGCGCGCGCAATGTCACCCTCGCGCTCG
Organism: Sphingomonas montana; assembly: GCF_001956315.1. GTDB lineage: Bacteria > Pseudomonadota > Alphaproteobacteria > Sphingomonadales > Sphingomonadaceae > Sphingomonas_R > Sphingomonas_R montana. The sequence goes on from NZ_MOLY01000046.1 coordinate 383,904, forward strand.
GCCGGGGGGCGGCGCGGGTGGAGATATTGCGCGGAATCGACCTGGATATCGCGACCGGCGACAGCGTGGCGCTGCTGGGGGCCAGCGGATCGGGCAAGTCGTCGCTGATGGCCGTCCTGTCCGGGCTGGAACGCGCGACGGGCGGCGAGATACTGGTGGCCGGCGCGGATTTCGGCGCGCTGGACGAGGATGCGCTGGCGCTTGCCCGGCGGGGGCGGATCGGCATCGTGTTGCAGGCGTTCCACCTGTTGCCGACGATGACCGCGCTCGAAAATGTGGCGGTGCCGCTGGAGCTGGACGGGGTGGACGATGCGTTCGCGCGTGCCGCGGCGGAGCTGGCGGCGGTCGGACTGGGCCATCGGACGGGGCATTATCCGGCGCAACTGTCGGGCGGGGAACAGCAGCGCGCGGCAATCGCGCGGGCGATCGTATCCGGCCCGGCGATCCTGTTCGCGGACGAACCGACCGGCAACCTGGACGAGACGACGGGCGCGGCGATCCTGGACCTGCTGTTCGCGCGGCGGGCGGAGACAGGCGCGACGCTGCTGATGATTACGCACGACCGGGCGCTGGCCGAGCGATGCGACCGCGTGCTGGAGATGCGCGACGGGCGGATCGTCGGCGACAGGCGGACGGCGTGAGGGTTTCGGGCGTGGTCCGCCTCGACTTCGGCCGTCATCCCAGCAGACGCTGGTATTCCTTATCACTCCGGTCGGGGCTGGATTCCGGCGGAGCGATAATGGATCCTGACTTCCGTCAGGATGACGGTGAAGGGCACGGCGCGTGAGCATCGCGTGGCGGCTGGCGTTGCGCGATCTGCGGGGCGGACTGGTCGGCCTGCGGTTGCTGGCGGTGTGTCTGTTCCTGGGGGTCGCGGCGATTGCGGGCGTCGGGTCGCTGTCGTCGGCGATCGTGGGCGAGCTGCGCGCGCAGGGCCGCGTCATACTGGGCGGGGACCTGTCGCTGTCGCTGTCGCAACGGCAGGCGACGCCGGCCGAGCGTGCCGGGATCGCCCGGCTGGGCCGCATAGCAGAGAGCGCGTCGTTGCGCGCCATGGCGGCGCGCCGCGACAATGGCGAGGCGGTGCTGGCCGAACTGAAGGCGGTCGACGCGGCCTATCCGCTCTACGGCCGGCTGACCGTCGCGCCCGGTGCGGAGACCCCAAGGCCGGGCGGCGGACGGGTGCTGATCGCCCCGGCGCTGGCCGATCGGTTGCGGATCGGGGTGGGCGACCCGATCCGGCTGGGCGAGGCGATGCTGCGCGTGGGCGGGATCATCGCAGAGGAGCCGGACCGCGTCGGCGACGGGTTCGTGCTGGGACCCGCCGTGCTGATCGGGATGGCGGACCTTGGCCGGACGGGCCTGATCCAGCCGGGCAGCCTGTACAACTGGCGGTACAAGGTGGCGATGCCGGCCGGCACCGATGCGGCGGCGGCGGGAGTCGCGCTGAATCGCGCCTTTCCGGAAGCGGGGTGGCGGGTGCGCGACAGCAGCGACGGCGCACCGAGCACGCGGCGCTTCATCGAACGGATCGGCCAGTTCCTGACGCTGGTCGGGCTGACCGCGCTGCTGATCGCCGGGATCGGCGTGGGGAACGGGGTGGGGGCCTATCTGGGCGGCAAGCGCCCGGGGATCGCGACGCTGAAGACGCTGGGCGCGTCGTCGGGCACGATCTTCCGGATCTACCTGATCCAGGTCGGGCTGGTCGCGGTGGGGGCGGTCGTGCTGGCGCTGGTGGCGGGCGCCCTGGTGCCGTCGCTGGTGGTGGCGCTGGCGGGGGCGGCGTTGCCGGTCGCGCCGGGGTTCGCGATCCAGCCGCGGCCATTGGCGTTGGCGGCGGCGTACGGCCTGCTCGTGACGTTCGCATTTGCGCTGGCACCCTTGGCGCGTGCGCGGGCGGTGGGCGCGGCGTCGCTGTTTCGTGGTGGCGTGGAGCGGGCGGCCCGACCGGCGTGGCGCGTGGTCGTCGGGGTGGTGGCTGCAATCGGGACGGCGGCGGCGCTGGCGGTCGGGACCGCGCGGGAACCGCTGTTCGCGGCGGGGTTCCTCGGGGCGGCGGCGGTGCTGCTGGGCCTGCTCGCGCTGATCGGCTGGGGGGTCAGGGTAGCGGCGGCGCGGCTGCCGCGGTCGCGCCGGCCATTGCTGCGGCTGGCGATCGCGAACCTGCATGCGCCGGCCGCGCAGACCGACCGGCTGGTCGTCGCGCTGGGCCTGGGGCTCAGCCTGTTCGCCACGCTGGCGGTGATCCAGACCAATCTGGGCGGGCAGATCCGCAGTACGGTGCCGGACCGCGCGCCAGCGTTCTTCATGCTCGATATCCCGTCGGCGGAGGTCGACCGATTCCGCGGGCTGATCGCCGGGACCGCCCCCGGCAGCACGCTGACCATGGTTCCGTCGTTGCGCGGGCCGGTGGTGGCGGTGAAGGGCGTGCGCGTTGCGGAGATGAAGAATGTGCCGGAGGGCGCGTGGATCCTGCGCGGCGACCGTGGGCTGACGTTCGCGCAGGACCTGCCGGCGGGTAACCGCATCACCGAAGGGCGCTGGTGGCCGGCGGGCTATGCGGGGCCGCCGCTGGTGTCGATGGATGCGGAGGCGGGCCGGTTGCTGGGGCTGAAGATCGGCGATGCGATCACGGTATCCGCGCTGGGCGTCGAGGTGCCGGCGACGATCGCGTCGTTCCGCGAAATCAAGTGGGACAGCCTGGGGTTCAATTTCGTGCTGATCTTTTCGCCCGACACGTTCGCGGGGGCGCCGTTCAACTATATGGCGACGCTGGACCTAGCCCCGGGGCGCGAGACGGCGGTCAACCGCGCGGTGACGGCGGCGTTCCCGTCGGTCAGCCTGATCCGGGTCAAGGACGTGATCGACCAGGTCGGCACGCTGCTGGGCCAACTGGCGACGGCCGTGGCGGCGGCCTCCGCCGTCGCGATCGCGGCGGGGATCGCGGTGCTAGTCGGCGCGATCACCGCATCGCGCGCGGCGCGGGTCTATGATGCGGTGCTGCTGAAGATGCTGGGCGCACGGCGGATCCAGATACTGGCAGTGCAGGCGATGGAATATGCGGTGCTGGCGTTGCTGGTGTCGGCGGTCGCGCTGGCGGTGGGGGCGGCGGCCGGGTGGTATGTGGTGGTGCAGGTGTTCCAGCTGGAATGGGGGCCGGACTGGTCCGTCGTGCTGGGCACGCTGGCGGGGGGCGTGCTGCTGATCCTGGCGATCGGGCTGGCGGGGGCGCTGCCGGCGCTGGCCGCGCGGCCAGCGCGGGCGTTGCGCGATATGTGACGGGTTGTCTTAGGCTTTGAGCGTATTGCTTGGTGGGCGCTGTTGGCTTCTCGGCTTCGCTCGAAGGGTCCCTCGACTTCGCTCGGGATGGGCGGGGTTTGGGGACCACTCCGTTTGGGGTTTGGGAGTAGAGACAGCCGTCCGCGTTGCGTCCAGTGACGCCCCTCTTCCCGGCCCTCTCCCCGGAGGGGAGAGGGGGCCTGTTACGCCCTTGTTAGCGGGGTTCGACCGGGGTCACGGCGGCCACCGGGGCGGCGTCGCCGGGGCGGAGCGGGGGTGGGGGGCCGAGGCCGCCGCCGAGGGCCGCATAGAGCGAGACAAGGTTCTGGAGATCGTTGCCGCGCAGCATGATGAGCGCCTGTTCTGCCGCAAACAGATTGCGCTGCGCGTCGAGCACTTCGATATATTGCGCGACGCCGTTCTGGTAGCGCGACTGCGCCAGCCGGGCGAGTGCCCGCTGGGCGGCGACGGCGCGGCCCTGCGCCGCAATCTGTTCGCGCAGGTAGCGGCGGCCGGCAAGCCCGTCGGCAACCTCGCGGAAGGCCGTCTGGACCGTGCGTTCGTAGGTCGCGACGGCGATCGTCTCACGGGCGCGGGCCACGGTGAGGTCGCCCTTGCGCGCACCCCAGTCGAAGATCGGGAGCGAGATCGACGGGCCGAAGCTCCACCCGAGCCCCTCGGATCCGACCAGATTGCCGAGCGCGGACGAGGTGAACCCGGCTTGCCCGGTAAGCGTGATCGACGGGAAGAAGGCGGCGCGCGATGCACCGACATTGGCGCGGGCGGCGCGCAGCTGTTCCTCCGCCTGCAGGATGTCCGGCCGGTTGGCGAGCAGTTCGGACGGGAGCCCCGCCGCGATGTCGCGCACGATGCCCTGGTTGGCAAGCGTGGCGGGGGGGGACAGCCGCTCCTCGTCGATCGGCTGGCCCACGAGCAGGCGGACGATGTTGCGTTGCTGGGCGCGCTGGTTGCGCAGCGATGCCGCCTCGGTTTCCGCCTGGGTCACCAGCACTTCGGCCTGGCGATAATCGAGGGCGGAGGTGACGCCCGCATCGAGCCGGAGCTTCGCGATCCGCAGCCCTTCGCGCCGCGACACCACGGTGCGATCGGCCTGATCGGCCTGTTCCGACAGCGAGCGCGAGGTGAGGTAGGCGCTTGCCAGATCACGGATCAGCGACAGCCGGAACGCGCGTTCCGCCGCGACGGTGGACAGGAAGTTCGAACGGGCCGCCTCGCTGAGATTGGCGACCCGGCCCCAGAAATCGAGTTCGAACGAGGTGACCGCGACACCGACATTATAGGTGTTGAAGGTGAAGCCGTTCGGGGTGTCGGCCGTGCCGTCGGTCGGGATGGTGGTGGCGCCGCCGGTCTGGCTCTGGATCGACGCGATGCCGACGCGCCGCCGGACGGCGCTGCCCGCCGCACCAAGCTGCGGAAGCTGGTTCGCGCGCTGGATGCGGTACTGGCCGCGCGCTTCCTCGATCCGGGCGACGGAAATGCGCAGGTCGCGATTGTTGACCAGCGCCATCGCGATCAGTTCGCGCAGGCGCGGATCCTGGAAATAATCCTGCCAGCCGATCGCGGTCGCGGCGATGCGGCCGCCCGCCGGCAACACTTCGGCCGGATATTGCACCGGGGTGCTGAGTTCGGGCGTGACATGTTTCGGCGCGAAGTTGCAGGCGGAAAGCGCGGTCGCGGCCAGGAGCGGCCAGACGAAGCGCGCGGGCGCGGTGCGGGAACGATCATGCATGGGTCGGTTCCCCATCCTTGTGGACATGGCCGGTGTCGGTGGGCGCGTTGGGCGCATGCGGCGCCTTGCGCGTCAGCCAGCGGCGGACCGCGACGTAGAAGAGCGGAATGAAGAAGATGCCGAGCAGCGTGGCGGTGATCATGCCGCCCATCACGCCGGTGCCCACCGCGCGGCGGCTGGCGGCGCCGGCCCCCGTCGAGATGAACAGCGGCACCATGCCCAGGATGAAGGCGAGGCTGGTCATGATGATCGGGCGCAGCCGCAGCTTCACCGCCTCCATCGTGGCATCGAACACGCTCTTGCCCTCGGCTTCCTGTTCGATCGCGAACTCGACGATCAGGATCGCGTTCTTCGCGGCCAGACCGATGATCGTGATGAGCCCGACGTTGAAATACACGTCCGCCGAATAGCCGCGCATCATCGTGAACAGGATCGACCCCAGCACGCCGAGCGGCACGACCAGCAGCACCGCGAGCGGCACCGTCCAGCTTTCGTACAAGGCCGCCAGCAGGAGAAAGACGACGACCAGCGACAGGCCGAGCAGCAGCCCGATCTGACCGCCGGACTGACGTTCCTCGAACGAAGTGCCGGTCCATTCGTAGGTGAAGCCACCGGGCAGCTTGGCGACCAGCGTCTCCATCTCGGTCAGCGCGTCGCCGGTCGAGTAGCCGGGCTTGGATTCGCCGGAGATCGAGGCGGACGGGTAGCCGTTATAGCGTTGCAGCTGCGGCGGGCCGACCGTCCAGGTGGCGGTGGTGAAGGCACCGAACGGCACCATGTCGCCCGCCGTGTTCCTGACCCGCAGGTTCAGGATGTCCGACGGCGTCATGCGGTACGGTGCGTCGGCCTGCAGATAGACGCGCAGGACGCGGCCGTCGCGGTTGAAGTCGTTGGCATAGGCGGAGCCGGCCGCGATCGACAGGGTGGTGTTGACGTCGCCGATCGACAGGCCGAGCGCGCGGGCGCGGACGCGGTCGATATTGACGCGCAACTGCGGCGCGGGCTCCATCCCTTCGGGACGGACGTTGGCCAGGACCGGGCTCTGCGCCGCCAGCCCGAGCAGCTGGTTGCGGGCGGCGGTCAGTTCCTCTTCGGACTGGCCTTCGCGGGCCTGGAGGCGGAAGGAGAAGCCGGTGGCATTGCCGAGCTGCTGGATCGGGGGCGGGGTGAGCGTGAAGATCGTCGCCTGCTTGACCTGCATCAGCACGCCGAGCGCCTTGCCCGCCAGAGTGGTGGCGCTGTTTTCCACGCCCGGACGCTCTTCCCACGGCTTGAGCGGGGCGAAGATCATCGCGGTCGACTGCCCCTGACCGAAGAAGCTGAACCCGCGCACGGTGACGACGTTGGCGACCTGCGGCTGCTTGTCGAAGAAGGCCTGCGCGGCGCGGATCGCCTCGTCCGTCCGCTGGCGCGTGGCACCGGGCGGCGCCTGGATGACCGAGATGGTGTAGCCCTGATCCTCCGATGGCAGGAAGCCACCCGGCAGCCGCGTGAACAGCAGTGCGGTGATCCCGAACAGCAGGAGGGCGATGCCCAGCCAGCGTACCGGTTTCGCCAGGATCTTGCCGACGCCGCGCTGATATTTGTCGGTCGACCGAGCGAACCGATCGTTGAAGCCGCCGAAGAAGCGCTGGACGAACGGGAAGCGCGACTGCTTCGGCGTCTCCTCATGCGGTTTCAGCAGCGTGGCGCACAGGGCGGGGGTGAGGGTGAGCGCGAGCAGCGCGGAGAAGGCGATCGAGATGGCGAGCGTGACGGAGAACTGGCGGTAGATGCCGCCGGTCGACCCCGGGAAGAACGCCATCGGGATGAACACCGCGATCAGGACGAGCGTGATGCCGATGATGGCGGTCGTGATCTGGCCCATCGCCTTGATCGTGGCATCGCGCGGGGACAGATGTTCCTCCGCCATGATGCGTTCGACATTCTCGATCACGACGATAGCGTCATCGACCAGGATGCCGATGGCCAGCACCATGCCGAACAGGGTCAGCACGTTGATGGAGAAACCGAACAGCCAGAGGCCCAGGCAGGCACCGGCGAGCGCGATCGGCACGACCAGCGTCGGGATGACCGTGGCGCGCCAGTTCTGGAGGAACAGGAACATGACGAGGAAGACGAGGATCATCGCTTCGACCAGCGTCTTGATGACCTCTTCCACCGACACGGTGATGAAGGGCGTCGTGTCGTAGGGGATCGACCACTGGACGTCGGCGGGCAGCGACTTGGCCAGTTCGTCCATCCGCGTCTTGATGCCGTCGGCGGTGGCCAGCGCGTTCGCGCCGGTGCGCAGCTGGATACCCAGACCGGCCATCGGCTTGCCGTTCAGTTCGGCGCCGGTGCTGTAGTCCTGGGCGCCAAGTTCGACGCGGGCGACATCCTTGAGCGTGACGGTCGATCCGTCGGGATTGGCGCGCAGGATGATGTTTTCGAACTGCTGCGGGTTGGTGAAGCGGTTCTGGGTGATGATCGTGGCGTTCAGTTCGCTGCCCTTGGCGACGGGCTGATCGCCGAGCGAACCGCCCGCGGTCTGGCTGTTCTGTTCCTGCACGGCGGCGAGCGCCTCCGCCGAGGAAAGCCGGAACGAGGCGAGCTTGTCCGGATCGAGCCAGATGCGCATCGCATAGGGGCTGCCGAACAGCCGGATGTCGCCGACGCCGGGAACGCGGCGCAGTTCGTCGATGACATCGTTCGATGCGATGTTGCTGAGTTCGGTGCTGTCGGTCTCGCCGCTCTTCGACGTCAGCGTGACGAACTGGAGGAAGCCGGCATTGGCCTCGCTGACCAGCACGCCCTGTCGCCGCACTTCCTCGGGCAACCGGGCCTCGACCCGGCGCAGGCGGTTCTGGACATCCATCTGCGCGGTGTCGATGTTGGTGCCGGATTCGAAGTTCACTGTGATCGATGCGGTGCCGTTCGAAAGGCTGGTCGACGCCATGTAGAGGAACCCCTCCACGCCGTTCAGCTCCTGTTCGATCACCTGCGTCACATTCTGTTCGAGCGTGGCGGCGTCGGCACCGGGATAGGTAACCGAGATCTGGAGCGAGGGCGGGGCGACGTCCGGATATTGTTCGATCGGCAGCGCGCGCAGCGCCAGGATGCCGCCAAGCAGGATGCCGAGCGCGATGACCCAGGCGAAGATCGGGCGACCGATGAAGAAGCGGGAAAACATGGGGAGCCTAGCCTTCGTGAAGCTGGGAACAGGGGATGGGCCGCTTGGCCCCGCGGTCGCGCGTCGGCGCGATGCGGCGCGGGGAGGGCGGCGTCATCGGATCAGCGTGCGGCAGGCGCGGGGGCGGGGCGCGCAGCGGCGGGCGGCGCGCCGGCCACGCGGACCGGAGACCCGGGCTGCGCCTTTTGCCCGCCGTTCACGATGACGCGGTCGCCGGGGCGCAGGCCGTCGGTGACGACCCAGTTGCTGCCCTGGAGATCGCCCAGCCGAATTTCACGGAGCGTGGCGACGTTGTTCTGCCCCACGACCAGCACGCTGGCACCCTTCGGCCCGATCTGCACTGCGCGTTGCGGCACGGTGATGCCGCGGCTGTCGATACCGCCGCGGACCTTGGCCCGCACGAATTGGCCGGGCAGCAGATAGCGGTTGGGGTTCGGGAATTCGGCACGCAGCGATACGGTGCCGGTGGATTCATCGACCGCCATGTCGAGGAAGTCGAGCCGCCCGGTCGGGCCGTAGGGCGTACCGTCCTCGAGCGACAGGTTGACCCGGATGCTGTTCAGGTTGGGTGTCTTGATCAGGCCCGCCGCAATATCGCGGCGCAGCTGCATCAGTTCGCTGCTCGACTGCGAGAAATTGACGTAGATCGGATCGAGCTGTTCGATGCGGGTCAGCAACGTGGCGCCGGACGCGCTGACCAGCGCGCCTTCGGTCACTTCGGCGCGGCCGGCGCGGCCCGAAATGGGTGCGACGACATTGGTATAGTTGAGCGTCAGGCGGGCACGGTCGGCCTGTGCCCGCGCGTTGGCGACGTCGGCCTGGCCGGTACGCTGCTGCGCCACGGCGGCGTCATATTCCTGCTTGCTGATCGCCTGTTGCCCGACCAGCGGCTGGTAGCGCGCGACGACCTGCGCGGCGTTGCGCGCGGCAGCTTCGCTGCGGCGGAGCGTGGCGGTGGCGGCTTCATAGTCGGCGCGGCGTTCGCGCGGATCGACGCGGAACAGCAGCTGGCCGGCGCGGACATCGGTGCCTTCCTCGTAGGTGCGGCGTTCGACGATGCCGTCGACCCGGGCGCGCACCTCCGCCGTGCGGACCGCGGCGACGCGACCGGGCAGTTCGACGACATGCGCGACCGCGGCCGGGCGGATGACCATCACCTCGACCTCCGGCGGGGGCGGGGCGGGGGGTGCCTCCTGCGTGCAGGCGACGAGAAGAAACGCGAGCGCGGCGCCCGATGCACCCGCCTTCAAACCGGTGAACATGAGCAACGAGCCCCTCTTGTTCCAAGATATTTCGGCAGATCGAGTCGGCGGCGCGAGCCGGGACTCCATCCCCCCTTCCGTCGGCGGTGTAATGTATGATACACTACGCGTCAAATGCATATTGCGGTGCAGCAAGACGGTAGGAATTGCGGAAGATATGGCAGGCCTATGTGACGAACCCGACGTAGGGCGTAGGGAGCGCCGCGCGGCAGCGATGATCGCGGCGGCGCGCGAACTCTTCGTGGAACGCGGGTTCGATTCCGTCAGCCTGACTCAGATCGTCCGGCGATCGGGCGGATCGCTGTCCACGCTGTACGACCTGTTCGGCAACAAGCTGGGCCTGCTGGGCGCAGTGGTGGAAGCCGCGCGATATGACGGGATCGAGCAGTTGCGCGCGATCCTGTCGCGGGACGGCGTGCCGGCGGAGATCCTGACCGCAGCCGCGAACTACCTGATGGACGTGATGGACGATCCGGAGTTCGTCGGCCTGATCCGGCTGGTCATGAGCGAGGCGCTGACGTCCCCGGAGTTTGCGAACCGGCTCTATATGGGCAGCAATCAGCCGCTGATGGACGAATTCGTCGCCCTGTTCACGCGCTGGAACGCGGAAGGCCGGGTGGTACTGCCCGATCCGGAAATGTGCGCGCACATCTATAACAGCCTGTTCTTCCAGGCGCCGCAGCTGCGCGCGATCTTCAAGGACGGCCAGGCCCCCGAACGGTGCGACCGGCACCATACGTTGCGACAGGCGATCGACATGTTCCTGGCCGGCGCGGCGTTGCAGCGGTCACGCCCCTGAACCGGAGGCGGGTCCAGCCGGCGATTACACCGAATGAGGTTAGCCGGCAGATGTCGTGCAGGCGGATCGTCAGGTGCGGCCGGGGCCATCGTCGCGCATGGCGACGATGGCCCCGGTGCAGAACGGATCAGGCGTCCGTGGTCTGGTCGGTTTCGGCTGCGGCCTTCTTGGCGCGTGGCTTGCGCTCCGGCTTGGCCGGTGCGGCGGCGGCAGGCTCGACCTTCTTGCGGCCCAGGCCGAAGGAGTGCGCCAGTTCACGGCGACGCTCGCTATAGGCCTTCGCGGTCATCGGATAGTCGGCCGGCAGGTCGAAGCGCTCGCGATACTCGGCGGGGGTCATGCCGTTCTGCGCAAGGTGACGCTTGAGCATCGTGTACGGCTTGCCGTCGATCATCGACAGGATGTGGTTCGGGTTGGACAGCGACTTGCGCGCCGATACGGCCGGTTCCGGCTTTTCGGCAGGTTCGGGTGCCTGCGGTTCACCCAGGCTGGCCATCGCAGCGTAGGTCGCGCGGATAAGGCCGGGGACATCGCCGGTAGCGACGTTGTTGTTCGATACATGGGCAGAAACGATATCGGCGACGAGGCCGAGAAGATCTTCGTTAGCGGGCATGGAAAAGCGTGTCCTTCGTATCATCACGATCTGTCGGCGCAGCAACGCCGGTCTCCAGATTCGATTTCGGCTACTTAGGGACATTCCCCGCTTAATCCAAGTTATTCCAGATACTTTTTAGTCGCATGACTTAAGTGGGCCGTCGGGCAGTCTGATCGGGGTGCATCGCGGACCGGCCGGGTCTGTGCCGGCACGGCGCTAGACTGTCGTCGATCGCGGCCCTTCTGCCACCGGTGTCCGTAGCGTCGACGGGATGTTTGCAATGTCTGCCGCATCATTCCGCCGGGGTCGATCAACCGCCCGAAACGCCGACCGTGACCCCACGAACAAATATCCGGCATGTCAGGATGACAGGCCGATACGGTGCCGATATCCGGGCGCAAAGCAGGAGCGATCGATGAATAGTGTGACCGCAGGCAGGCATGTGGCGCGGATCGTCGGCCGGAGGGGCGGGGATGCGGCGTAGCCTGACCATCACGCCGCACAGCTTCGCGCTGGCGCGGCCGTTCCGCATTTCGCGGGGCACCAAGTCTGCGGCGGACGTCGTCCATGTCGTGATCGGCGAGAACGGCGTCGCGGGCCGCGGGGAGGGCGTGCCCTATCCACGGTACGGCGAAAGCGTGGGCGGGGCGATCGCCGCGATAGAGGCGGTGCGCGCCGCCATCGAGGCCGGCGCGGGCCGCGATGCGATCGCCGCGCTGATGCCGGCCGGCGCGGCGCGCAATGCGGTGGACTGCGCATTGTGGGACCTGGAGGCGCGACTGGCCGGGCGGCGCGTGGCCGAGCTGGCGGAGGTGCCCGCACCGGGCCGGATGGCGACCGCGCTGACGGTCGGGCTCGATACGCCCGACGCGATGGCGGCGGCGGCCGCGTTGCTGGCGCATGTCCCGCTGTTGAAGGTGAAGGTGGATGCGGCGGACCCGGCGGCGCAGGTTCGCGCGGTGCGGCGGGCGGCACCGGGACCGCGCCTTATCGTCGATCCGAACGAAAGCTGGACGATTGCGGTGCTGGACCGGATGCAGGACGTGCTGGCCGAGGCGCGGGTCGCCCTGCTGGAACAGCCGTTGCCGGCGGAGGCGGACGATGCGCTGGTGGGCTATGCCGGCGCGGTGCCGATCGCGGCGGACGAGGCGCTGCACGGGGTCGACGACCTGGACCGGATCGCCGGGCGGTACGGTGTGGTGAACATCAAGCTGGACAAGACCGGCGGGCTGACCGCGGCGCTGGCGCTGGCCGATGCGGCGCGGGCGCGTGGCCTGGGCGTGATGACCGGGTGCATGATCTGTTCGTCGCTGTCGATCGCGCCCGCGCTGCTGATCGCCGGGCGGTCGGCGTTCGTCGACCTGGACGGGCCGTTCTGGCTGTCCCACGACCTGGACGGCGGAGGGACCGAGGATGGCGGGATGCTGGTGCCACCGGGCGAGGGGTTCTGGGGGTAGTATCGTTCGCTTCGGGTCCCACAGATCAATCGGGTGGTTCGAGCCTGTCGCTGAGTTCTCGACAGGATCGGACCAAACGGGGTTTTTGTTTCGAAGCAGGATCGGACCGGACAGTAATTGAGCCAATTTGAACCGACCGTCAGAGCGAAGACGAACGCAGTCCAAACAAGCAACAGCGCCCTTCGGCTACGCTTGACATGGGCGGGTTTTGTTTTCGTTTGAAACTAGGTCATCATATTTCGTTCTTGGCGGGTGGGATAGGATCGAACCGCCATCATATCTCGACCGGCGCGTAGCGTGCGTAGGACAGGTCGCCATATTCGATCTCCGGCGCGGCACCGGTGATGAGGTCGGCGATCAGCCGACCCGATCCGCAGGCCATCGTCCAACCCAGCGTGCCGTGGCCGCAGTTCAGCCACAGGTTTGCGAACGGCGACGCGCCGACGATGGGTGGGCCGTCCGGTGTGGCGGGGCGCAGGCCGGTCCAGTAGCGGACGGCGTCGAGGTCCGCCGCGCGCGGGAACAGGTCGGTCAGGCTGAGGCGCAGCACCTCGGTCCGTTTCGACGGCAGGCGCGTGTCGAACCCGGCCAGTTCGGCGGTGCCGCCGACGCGGATGCGGTCGCCCAGCCGGGTGATGCCGATCTTGTAGCTTTCGTCCATGACGGTCGACAGCGGCGCGCCGGACGGGTCGGCGACGGGGGCGGTCAGCGAATAGCCCTTGAGCGGATAGACGGGCAGGTCGAGCCCGAGCGGCCGGGCGGCCTGTGCCGAGTAACTGCCGAGTGCGAGCACCACATCGTCCGCCCGATGGATGCGGCCGCCGGCGACGACATGGGCGATCCGGCCACCGTCGGCGACGATCGCCTCCACATTGCTGTCATGCACGAAGGTCACGCCCGCGTCCGCCGCCATCCGGGCCAGTTCGCGCGTGAAGAGATGCGCGTCGCCGGTCTCGTCACCGGGCAGCAGCAGCCCGCCCGCGATCGGCGCCGTGGCGGCGGACAGCCCGGGTTCCTGCGCCAGCACGCCGTCCCGGTCGAGCATCCGGTGGTCGACGCCCAGATCGCGCAAGACGGCGACGTCCTTTGCGGCAGCCTCGACCTGCTTGGGCGTGCGGAACAGTTGTAGCGTCCCGCCCTGGCCATGATCATAGGCGATGCCGGTTTCGGCGCGCAGCAGGCCAAGCTGGTCGCGACTGTAGTTCGCTAGCCGCATCATCCGCGACTTGCCGGTGGCATAGGCATCCGCCGTGCAGGCGGCGTTGAACCGGATCAGCCAGGCGAACAGCGCGCGATCCATGCGCGGCTGCACCTTCAGCGGGCCATGTTTCATCGCCAGCCAGCGCAGCGCCTTTACCTGCATACCCGGACCGGCCCAGGGTGCCGAATAGCCGGGCGAAACCTGACCGGCATTGGCGAAGCTGGTTTCCAGCCCGACGCCCTCGCGCCGTTCGATCAGCGTGACCGCGCACCCCGCCTGTGCGCAATACCAGGCGGTGGCGACGCCCACCACGCCGCCGCCCAGCACCAGGACCGAACGGCCGGTCATGCGCGGCGGCCGCATGCGGCGAGGTGGCGGGGGCGGGCGGGTCTGTCGGTCACGGGAAGGTTGAACCTCGATTGCAGGCGTCTGCATGATTCAATTCGCGGTGACCGGTCATGGTTCCGGCGTGGTCGGGGCGGCGGGCCGCAACCGACGATCGAGGAAATCGATCGTCGCCTGATAGGCGCGGACCCAGCTTTCGTGGCGGATGAAACCGTGGCGTTCGTCGGGCAGCAGCAGCGCCTCGTGCGGGACGCCGCGGTCCTTCAGCATCGCGGACAGCAGGATCGATTGCGACACGGCGACATTGCGATCGTCGTCCCCGTGGATCAGCAGCACCGGCGCGCGCCACCGGTCGATCGCGCCGATCGGCGAGGACCGCCATTGCAGCAGGCGGGCGGCATCCTGTTCCGGCGGGGACAGGCCGGCGGCGGGCGCGCGGACCAGATCGTGGACGCCGTGCAGGTCCACCCCGGCCGCGAACAACGCACTGTCGCGCGCGAGGCCCAGTGCGGTCAGGTAGCCGCCCCAACTGCCGCCCCACAGCGCGATGCGGCGCGGATCGACGTCCGCGCGCCCGGCCAAATAGAGCCCGGCGGCGCGCACGTCGCGATATTCGCTGGCGCCGTCGCGTCCGGTGCCGGGCGCATCGCGAAACGCCAGCCCGTACCCGGTGCCACCGCGATAGTTGAGGATCAGGACGTCATATCCCTTCGCCGCCATCGTCTGGCTCAGGATCCAGGCGTTGGAATAATAACGCGACGGGTGGAAGCCGAGCAGCATCTGTCGCCGCGGGCCGCCGTGCAGGAAGATGAGCGCCGGGTGGCGGCCGGGGCCGGGCGCGCGGAGATATTGCGCATGGACGACCGCGCCGTCCTCCGCACGCAGTCGAAGGACGCGCGGGATGGCGTAGGCCGCAGCCGGGCCGGCGTCCTGTACCGCGAGCGGTGTGGTGGTGCCGCCCGGGCCGACCAGCGCCGGATAGGCCGGGTGGGTCGCGTCCGTGGCGATCGTGGCGACCGCATCGCCGCCAAGCGTCGGCGCGGTGTGGATCGCCGCGCCGGGGGTCAGTGCGGTCGCCGGACCGCCGGTGAGCGACCGTCGCCAGACGCGGCGACGGTCGGCATCGCCGGCATTGGCGGTGTAGAGGAGCGCGCGGCCGGTCCGGTCGAGCCGGAAACCCTCGACCTCATACGCCCCCGCGGTCAGCGCGCGGGGCGTGCCGCCGGTGGCGGGTATCGCCTGGACGTGGATCCAGCCGCTGCGCTCCCAGGGGAACACAAGCTCGTCGTTTGCCGCCCAGTACAGGTTGCGGCCGCGCGTGCCGGCATAGCGCCCGCCGGGGCCGGGCGGCGCGGCCCATATCTCGCGCGCTTCGTCATCCGCCAGATCGATGGTGCGGATCGACCAGTAGGCGCCGCCGTCCGCCGTGGCACCGGGCGGCGGCGTGGCGAACCGGATGAACGCGACGTGGCGGCCATCGGGCGAGAAGACGGGGTCGACGTCGTTCCCGAGACCGGGATCCAGGTAGCGCATGGTCCGCGCGGCGACATCGAACAGCGCGATGACGGCATGGTTGCCACGATCATTCTCGAGCAGCAGCCGTGTCCCGTCCGGGGACCAGGCGAGCGGGCCGGCGGTCCCTTCGAACGTCGCCAGCTGGACGGGATCGCCGCCGGCCACCGACGCCATCCACAGCGCGCCGCGGGCGACCCAGGCCAGCCGGTCCCCGGACGGCGAGAAAGCCGGGGCATGGCCGGGGCCGAGGACTCTGTCACCGTCGTCGGCCAGCGTGCGCAGGTGGACGCGCTGCACCGGCGGTACGGCCAGATGCGCCGGGTTGGGTGCCGCCGCATCGGGATACTCCGCGTCGCCGCCGCGGACATAGGCGACATGATCGCCCGGCGCATCAAACGTCAGGTCGTACAGGTCCTGGCCGTCGTCCTGCGCATACGCCGTGAGCCGCCGGGCCGGTGTGCCGACATCGGCCAGCCAAAGGTTGCGTACGCCCGCACGGTTCTCGACCCACGCAAAGCGCGGACGGCCCGCCGCCCCCACCAGCCCGCCCGCGGTCGGCATCGCCAGCGCCCGCGCGATCGGGGTGGGCGGGACAGGCGGAGCAAGGTCCGCCTGCACGGGGGCGGCGAGTAGCAGCGCGGGCAACAGGAGAAAGATCATATGCATCGCCTGTTGTCCGGCCGGCTAATACCCGGGCGGCAGTCTAGGCTCACAGGCTGGTGCGGCAAGCCCGTTCCGACTTGCGCGGCGGACGGGTAGCGACGACGGGTAGGCGGGGACGATCTCTGAGTGGTGAGATCCGTGATATTCTTCGTACTGTAGGTATTTTTGCTGCCGTTCGACTATGATTTCCGAGCGATGATCAATTATGGTGCTCGGCCTGCGGACCTTGCCGCCGTTGAGGTTGCGGTTGGACGCGATCTCTGAGCGGTTATATCGCCGTTTGACGCGCGAACAGGTCGCGGCGGGTTGCCGTTGGACCGCGATCTCTGAGCGGTTATATCTTTCGCGCACTGTTCCCCTTTATCGAATTGGTTGCCGTTGGACCGGTCTGGCGGCTAACAAGTAGCTAGTCTGCACCAGATAAGGCCAGCCCTGCGGGGCTGGCTTTTTTCGTTCTGGGGTCTGTGGGGTTGGCTTCGCAAGGGCGTCGCGCCGGACTTGATACGGGGCCTCGCTGCCTTTTGACGATGCCGCAGAAGCGGGATCCCGGATCAAGTCCGGGATGACGGTGTGGCGGGGGCGGGGCTTCCATCGGTGGCCGCTGCCGTCGGAGCGGGCCGCGCCGTGCGATCAGCGACCCAATATTTCGCGATACAGCGCCAGATAACGGTCGGCCATGTGGTCGATGGTGAAGCGGTCGGCGATGGCGCGGCGGCAGGCAGTGCGGTCGAGATCTGCGGTGCGGGGGATGGCGGCGATGGCTTCGTCGAGGCTGTCTACCAGGAAGCCGGTGACGCCATGGTCGATGATCTCCGCCATCGATCCGCGGCGGGTGGCGATGACGGGAGTGCCGCAGGCGAGTGCTTCCACCACCGACAGGCCGAACGGTTCGTCGAAATTGATGAGGTGGAGGAGCGCGCGGGCGTGGCCCAGCGTGTCGGTGCGCTGCGTGCCGCCGATCGGCCCGAGGTAGCGCACGCGGTCCCCGTCAATGTGGGGGGCGACATCGCGTTTGTGGTAGCCTTCGTCCTGCACGATGCCGGCCATGACGAGGCGGCGGCCGGTGGCGTGGGCGGCGGCGATCGCCTCGGCGGCGCCCTTGTCGGGGTGGATGCGGCCGAAGAAGAGGAGGTCTTCGCTGCCGGTTGGATCGAACGGGAAGGCGTCGATCGGGATGCCGTGATGGATGGTGGCGGCGTAGGGCAAGTCGGGGTGGCGGTCGGCCGCGCTGATCGCGACATAGGCGACGCGGTCCCGATATTCCCGGTAGGCGGGCAGGATACGGTCGGAGCCGAAGCCGTGGATGGTAGTGACGACCGGCGTGTCGACCAGCCGCGAGAAGGCGAGCGGCATGAAGTCGGCCTGATTGTGGATCAGGTCGAACTCGGCGGCGCGTTCGAAGACATGGGCGATGTGCAGTGCCTCCCATACCTTCGCGTCGATCGTGGGATCTTCGGAGTAGGGACGGGGAACGACGCCGGCGAGCGTGCCGGCGGTGTGCGAGTCCTGCGTGGCGAACAGCGTAACGTCGACGCCGCGCGCGACGAGTGCCTCGGTCAGCAGCGAGGTGACCAGTTCCCATGGGCCGTAGTGGCGCGGCGGGGTGCGCCAGGAGATGGGGGCAAGCATGGCGATGCGCATTACGGGGACCTTTGGTGAGCAGTGTTTGGCGAGGGGTGAAGGGGTTGTGTCTAGGCCCCGGCCTGCGCCGGGGAACTTTGGCGGCGGAGGATGAGGCCTTCGTTGGGGGCTAGTTCTATCGTTGGTTCGGGGGAGGCGGGGTTGGGGAGAGTGGACGCCAGGTGGTGCCAATTGCCGGGCGGAAGGGCGTAGCTGGCGGGGGTGTCGGTCAGGTTGAGGAGGATGAGCACGTCGGGGCCGCGGTGGTAGGCGAGGATGGCGGGATTGGAGGTTAGGAGGGTCAGGTCGCCTGTTGCCAGCGCTTGGTGGGTGCGGCGGAGAGACAGGAGTTCGCGGTGGAGGTTGAGGAGTGAGGTCGGGTCTGCCGCCTGCGTCGCGACGTTGCCGGTGCGGTGGTCGGGGTTGAGCGGGAGCCAGGGGGTGGCGGTGGTGAAGCCTGCGCCTTCGCTCGCGTCCCAAGGCATGGGGGTGCGGACGGGGTCGCGGCCGAGGCCGATGCCGGGTTCACGGAGTTCGCGGGGATCCTGGACCTCGGGCGCCGGGATCGCGACGTCCTCCAGGCCGAGTTCGTCGCCATAGTAGAGCGTCGGCGTGCCGCGGAGGGTGAGGAGGAGCATGGCGGCGACGCGGGCCTGGGCCTGGCCGCGCTTGGTGGCGACGCGGGGACGGTCGTGGTTGCCGAGGACCCAGTTGGGCCAGGCGCCGGGGGGGAGGGCGGCCTCATACTCCGCGATGATGCGGTGGAGGGTGGGGGCGTCCCACACGACGTCGATCAGCTGGAAGTTGAAGGGGAGCTGGACCTCGGGGCGCTCGGGCGTGCCGTAATAGGCCATGAGATCGGGGACGGGCAGGTAGATCTCGCCGATCAGAACGCGGTCCGAATCTTCGTCGGCCACCGCGCGCATCTCGGCGGCGATGGCGTGGACCTCGGGCTGGTCGGTGCTGTTGGTCTGCAGCACGCGGTGCATTGCGCCCATGCCGGGGCGATAGTCCGGGTTGGGCGGATTGTCGGGGAAGCCGGCGGCCTTCACCATGTGCCACAGGACGTCGATGCGGAACCCGTCGACGCCGCGGTCGAACCAGAAGCGCATCGCGGCATACATCGCGGCGCGCAGATCCGGGTTGCGCCAGTTGAGGTCGGGTTGTTCGGCCAGGAAGGCATGTTCGTAATATTGGCCGGTGCGGTCGTCGTAGGTCCAGGTGGGACCACCGAAATCGCTGATCCAGTTGTTGGGCGGGCCGCCGTCGGGCGCGGGATCGGCCCAGAGATACCAGTCGCGTTTCGGGTTGGTGCGGCTGGATCGGCTTCCCACGAACCAGGGGTGCTGGTCCGAACTGTGGTTGGGCACGAAATCGAGCAGCAGTTTCAGGCCGCGGGCGTGGGCGGCGGCGACGAGCGCGTCGAAATCCGCCAGCGTGCCGAAGCGCGCGTCGATGCCGGTATAGTCGGCGACGTCGTAGCCGAAATCGGCCATCGGCGAGGGGAAGATCGGCGAGATCCAGACCGCGTCGATACCGAGTGCGACAAAATGGTCGAGCCGGGCGCGAATGCCGTTCAGGTCGCCGATCCCGTCGCCGTCGCTGTCCTGGAACGAGCGCGGATAGACCTGGTACAGGACCGCGGATTTCCACCAGTCGGTCATGCGAACAGCGCCTTCGGTAGATGGGTGATGCGGCAGGCGAGGTCCGCCTCGCCGGACGCAACGATATAGTGGTCGCCGGCGTCGACGATGCCGGTGGTGAACACGACCGGCGTGGGGAGATACATCAGGTCGGCGATCGGGGCGGTGAGGGTGGGGGATGCCTCCAGCAGCGCGGTGGTGTCATCGATCCTGACGATGCGGGTCGGGTCGGTGGCGTCGAGCAGCGCCCAGAAGGTGCGGTAGATGCCGACACGCTCGCGGGTTTCGACGCCGTGGTAGAGCATCAGCCAGCCGGCGGGTGTGAGGATGGGGGGTGTGCCGCCGCCGATCTTCATGGCGGAGGTGCTGGCCTTGCGGGCGCGCAGGCCGGGGGCGGGGAGCGGGCGCCAGTGGAGCGCGTCGGGCGAGCGGGCGAGGTTGATCGCCGGGCCGCCGGCGTAGGAGCTTTCGGGCGGGTAGGCGAAATAGACTTCGCCGAGCGGACGGGTGAGCGCGTGGTAGGCGTCATCGATCAACCCTTCGAACAGCAGCATGTCCTTGTTCTGGTGATCGAGCACGATCCCTTCGAGCCGGTAGTCGAGCCCGTTGTCGGAGATGTGGAGCGTGGTGCTGTGGCGTTCGGCGCTGACCGAGCAGGTGGTCATGTACCAGCGGTCGCCGATCCGGCTGATGCGGGCGTCCTCCACCCCGTAATCCTGGTAGCTGGCGGCGGGGGCGATGGCGCGGTCGTAGTGGGTGGCGATGATTTCGCGCCCGGTCGGGTCGAGTTCGACGGGGAGCAGCCAGGAAAGCGAGGTGAGGCCGAGCATGCGGTGCGGACGGCCGCGCAGTTCGAACTGGCGGGGGTCGGCCATGTCGACATGGGCGAGCGGGTGCGCGTCCAAGACGTAGCCGGTCGGTGTCCAGCGGATGGCGCGGACGTGGTTGTCGATCACCGGTTCGGAGAGGGCCTCGGCGATGCGGACCATCATGAGGAGGTTGCCGGAGGGGAGGCGCGTGAAGCCGGGGTTGAATGCGCCAAGCACGTAGGTCCGTGCGCCGAGCGTGGCGTGGAGCGGGGAGCGCGACAGATCGACGTCGGCGGGGGTGAAGATGAGCGCGTCGTGCATGGTGGGTGGGGCCTGTCGTTCGGCTTGCTCGGATCGGCCGCTGTTGTACCCCCGCGGAGGCGGGGGTCCAGAGTGGCGTCGAATACGGCGCTGTCGGCTTCGGACGCTTAGCTGGACCCCCGCATCCGCGGGGGAACGCCTACATGATCCCCGGAAAGATTCCGCCGTCGATCAGCAGACTCTGCCCGGTGATGTAGCCCGCCATGTCGGAGCAGAGGAAGGCGCAGGCGGCGCCGAACTCCGCGGGCGTGCCGAGCCGTTTGGCGGGGATGCCGGCGAGGCGTTCGGCCAGGATGTCGGCAGCGGGGCGGCCGGATGCCTTGGCTTGGCCCGCGACGAGCGAGGTGATGCGGTCGGTATCGAAGCTGCCCGGCAGGAGGTGGTTGATCGTGACGTTGGCGTGCGCGACCGAGCGCGCGACGCCGGCGAGGTAGCCGGTGAGGCCGGCGCGCGCACCGCTGGACAGGTCGAGGCCGGCGAGCGGCATCTTGACCGAGCCGGAAGTGATGTTGACGATCCGGCCGAAGCGGCGGTCGACCATGCCGTCGATGACCGCGCGGACCAGCATGGCGGGCGCGACCATGTTCGCTTCCAGCCCGGCCAGCAACGCGTCGCGATCGACCATGCGGAAGTCGCGCGCGGGTGGGCCGCCATTGTTGTTCACCAGGATATCGACCTGCGGCACCGCGGAAAGGAGCGCGTCGCGGCCGGCCTGCGTCGACAGGTCGGCCGCGACAGCGATGACGTCCGCCCCGGTTTCCTGGCGGATCGCGGCGGCGGTGGCCGCCAGCGTGTCCGGATCGCGGCCGTTCAGGACGATGCGTGCCCCGGCGCGCGCCAGTTCGAGCGCGCAGGCCCGCCCGAGCCCCCGGCTGGAAGCGCAGACGATGGCGGTGCGATCGGCGATGTTCAGGTCCATGGGGTGTCCTTACCGGTTCGTCGCGGGTTCTGGTACAGCGGCGACGGATCGGCAATGGCGGTCTGGCGGACTGCCCCTTCCCCGCGCTATGCGGACGCGATGGAAAGGCCGTCCCCGCCTCTGTCCCACGCCGGGCCTGCCGCAGCGGAGCCGGGCGGATCGGACGATATCGATCCGGCGTTCCTGGCGGCGCACGGCATAGTGCCCATCGGGGTACGGGACGGGCGGCTGGTGGTGGCGATGCCGGACCCGTTGGATGCCGGGCTGATCGCGCAGATCGCCTTTGCCGCGCGGCGACCGGTAACCGCGCAGCCGCTGCCCCTGCGTGACGGGCCGCCGGCCGGCGCGGGCATTCCGACCGTACCATCGGCAGCACCCGCGCCAAGCCTGGCAGCCGGGATCTTCGCCACGCTGGGCGGCGGGCGGCGGACCGACTGGCTGGCCGTGGAAATGATGGCGCAGCTGGTGGCCGACGGTGCCGCGCGGGCTGAGGCGGTGCGGCGGGTTGCCGCCGTCCTGCCGGCGCGGACGCTGCTGATCGACAGGATCGCGGCGGGGGCATTGCCGCCGGCATGGGGCACCGACCGGCGCGCGCCGACGACCGCCGCGTTGCTGCCCGCGGTGGCGGCCGCGCTGCGGGGCGAGGTGACGTGCGCGGCGGCGGTGCGTCAGGCGCTGGCGGTGCCGGTGCTGAGCCTGATCCTGGCTGGGGTCATGGTGGGCGTCTGGGGCATCGTGCTGGCCCTGCCGGCATGGCCGCTGTGGGGGGCGGCGCAGGACGCAGCGGCGGCGCGGCGGACCTGCCGGGCACTGGCGCGGGGCGATATGGTGGTCGATGCGGACATCGGGGCGGTGCTGACGCCGGCGGAGCAGGACCGGATTGGGCGGGCGCGAACGGATGGCGCGGGTGTCGCGGCGGTGATCGCGGCGGTGGAGGGGCGGACGCAAACGGCGATCCGCGACGCGGGCGGGCGGGCGGCGATGGCGACGCTGCTGCTGCTGGCGATGCTGCTGCTGGTGCGTCTTGGTTGAGGGCGAGCCGGGCGGGCGCGCCACGATCGCCGCCGAGACGATCGGAACGCTGTCGGCGGACGGGCAGGCCGCGTTGCAGGGGCAGGCCGCTACTTTCCCGACCGCGGTCCGGCTGACCGATGTGGACATACTGACGATGACGCTGCCGCTGCCGGGCGGGGGGCGGGTGACGCGGGCGGCGGTGGCGCGTGCGCTGGCGAGGCGGACGCCGGTGGCGCTGGCGCGGCTGTACTGGGGGCATGCGGCCGGGGAGAATGGCGGCGTGCGGGTGGCGATGGCGCACCGCGACCGGGTGGATGCGCTGATCGCGACGCTGGACGAGAAGGGCATCACCATGGGGCCGGTGCTGGCCGACGGCATCGTGCTGGTCCTGGACGAGCGGGCCGGGGGGCGGCCGTCCTGGTGGTGGTTGCTGGCGACGATCCCGCTGCTGACCGGGATCGGCGGGCGCGTGCTGACGGGGGCGGGGGAGGTGCGGATCGCCCGGCTGGCACCGATCGCCGATGCCCGCGCGGCGGACGGTGTGGCGCGGGGGCGGGCCGCGGCGGTGTTCGCGCGGCCGGCGATCGGCGACCTGCTGGCGCGGATGGACGCCGGCCTGCCGCCGGGCGCGACGCTGCATGCGATCGGCATGGGCGGGGACGGCGCCGTCGATGTGGAGATCGACACCGAGGACCCGGGGGAGCTGCGCGACGCGCTGGCGCGCGATCCGGTGCTGGCGCGGTTGCGGACGGTGGCGCAGGCGGCGGTGGCCGATCGCGGCATCCGCATGCTGATGCGGATCGATCGGCCATGACCGGCCGGGTGCGGTTCGGCCTGCTGGCGGCCCTGGTGCTGGCCACGTCGTTGTGGGGGGCGGCGATGGTCCGGCGGCTGAATGCGGTGCGGATGCGGGAGGCCGCGATGCTGGCGGTCGTGCGTACGCCGTTGCCGCCACGGTCCGGTGCGGACCCGGTGGCGCGGGTGCGGGCGGACGTGGCGGGATCGGGGGTGGCGATCGTGCGGCTTGCGGCCGGCGGGCGGCAGGGCGGCGTACGTCGTGCGCTGGTCACGCTGGCGGGGCCGGAACCGGCGATGCGCGACGTGCTGGCGCGGCTGGAACGCGGGCGGCCGGCGATCCGGTTCGCGGAATGGCGGCTGGTGCCGGAAGCGGGCGCGGCGGACCGGTTGCGGTTCGAGGGCGTCGCGCTGGCCTGGTCCGACGACGACGGGGGCGGGCAATGAAGCGCGTCCCCCGGTCCGCCGCCGCGGCGGTGGCGCTGACGGTCGCGGTGCCGGTGCTGCTGCTGTGGAACCGCGTGACCGTACCGGCCGCGCCACCCGCGACCGTGGCGGTGTTGCGACCGGCGGCGGGGGCCGCCGGCGCG
>NZ_KV887144.1 GCF_001956315.1 Sphingomonas montana
TGAAGCCGCCGCCCATCCAGCCGCCGCCGGAACCGCCCCCCGAGCCACCCCCGCCGCCGCCGCCCCATCCGCCCCCGAGGCCGGGGCCCCACAGGATCACGGGCATGCCACCGCCGCCCCGATGCCGCCGTCCACCGCCGCCGCGCCGCATCGCCGAGAGCAGGACGATCAGCAGGACCAGGCCGATGAAGATGAATTCGATCGGGATGCCGCCGCCGCCGCGATCGCGCTCGGCATCATATTCCTTCGCGGCCGCCTCGACCTTGGCGCGCGCGGCGGCGTCGGGCAGCCGGAGCTGCGCGATCAGCGCGTCCGCCCCCGCATCCAGCCCGCCGGGGATATCACCCGCCCTGAACCGCGGCAGGATCTGCGTATTGATGACGATGCTGGAAAAGGTATCGGTCAGCACCGGAGTCAGGCCGTAGCCGACCTCGACCCGCACGTCGCGTTGGCCGACCGGGGCGTTGGGTGCCACGAACAGGATCGCGCCATTGTCCAGCTTCGCCAGGCCGATGCCCCATGCGCGGCCGAGCCGGTAACCGTAATCCTCGCCGCTATATCCCTGCAGGTCGGCGATCGTGGCGACGACGAGCTGGCGGCCGGTATCCTTCTGCAACGCCTGCAGCTTGTCGGTCAGCGCGGCTTCGGCGGCGGGGGGGATGACGTTCGCCTGATCGACCACCAGCCCGGTAAAGGCGGGAAAGGTCTGCGCAAGCGCGGGCAGGGGGGTCAGCGCGACGATCGCTGCAAGGCCCGCGCGCCACATGCGGGTCAGGCCGGTTTCGGCGCGAAATCAATGGTCGGCGCGGTCTGTGCGCCCGGGGTCGTCGCCTCGAACGGCGTCATCGGTTTCGCGCCGTAGAAGATCTTCGCACCGATCGCGTCGGGGAAGGTGCGGATGCGGGTATTATAGGCCTGCACCGCCTCGTTATAGTCCCGGCGCGCGACGCGGATCTGGTTTTCCGTCCCTTCCAGCGTTGCCTGCAACGCCAGGAAATTGGCGTTCGATTTCAGGTCGGGATAATTTTCGGTCACCGACATCAGCCGGCCGAGCGCGGCGGACAGCTCGCCCTGCGCCGCGCCGAACCGCTTGAGCGATTCCGGATCGTCGGTGCGGACGTTGATCGCGGTGGCGCTGGCGCGGGCCTGCGTCACCTGCGTCAGGACGTCCTTCTCCTGCGCGGCATAGCCTTTGACGGTGGCGACCATGTTGGGGATCAGGTCGGCGCGGCGCTGATATTCATTCTGCACGTCGGCCCAGCGCGCCTTGGCGGTTTCCTCCGCGGTGGGCACGCTGTTCACGCCGCAACCGGCGAGCAGCAGCGCGACGGCGGGGGCGAGCAGCGCCGTGCGGCGGCGACGGGACGATGGCGGCATGATGTTCCCCCTTGAACGTGGCTGCGGGTCTAGCCCGCGGTCCGCCGGCCCGCAATAACTGCTTGCGGGGCGCGTGACGGCGGTGCGAAACCGCGGGGACAGACAGGCCCGAGGGCAGACAGCGGAGACAGGACCATGCTTACCGAATTCAAGGCGTTCGTCAGTCGGGGCAATGTCCTCGACCTGGCCGTCGCGGTCATCATCGGGGCGGCGTTCGGGCGGATCGTCACGTCGCTGACGGACGATATCATCATGCCGCTGATCGGCCGGGTGTTCGGGGGGCTGGATTTCAGCAGCTACTTCGTGCGGCTGGGAGCCGTCCCGGCGGGCTATGCCGGGTCGCCGGACGATTATGCCGCGCTGAAGAAGGCCGGTGTCCCGTTGCTGGGTTACGGTCAGTTCCTGACGGTGGCGGTCAATTTCATGCTGGTGGCGTTCGTGATCTTCCTGGTCGTGCGCGCGGTCGCCCGGGCGTTGCCCAAGGCACCGGAACAGCCCGTGGTGCCGGTTGAGCCGACCGACGTCCTGCTGCTGCGCGAGATCCGCGACGAACTGCGCGCCGGGCGTGTGACGCCCTGATGACGCCCTGATGACGGCATGTTGCACCGGCCTGTATCTCCGCCTATATCGGCGGTGCCGGGTTCGCCCGGCTATGGTGATAAATGATATCGTGACATAGACGCAGCGGACCCGGGGGCAGTACCCGGCGGCTCCACCATCATCGGCGCACCCCGACCCTAGACGGGGACTGCGCCGATCCTGACGGGGCCGAACTAGGATCGACGTGTGTTGAAAGACGATGTTTTTGCCCGGCCTGATTGAGCCGTAAAACCGATCGCAACCACAAGTGCTAACGACAACGAGGCACTCGCGATTGCTGCGTAACTAAGTCCTAACGGACGAAGTTAAACAGACAAGAGCGCGGTTGGGGCCGCACCGGGCAACAGAAGCGGAAACCGGCGGTACGGGGGGCACCGAGCAACAGAAGCTCCCCACTTTTCGTGCCGAGAGATGCCTGCTTTATTGCGCGTCGCGTTCGGCCGGACCTTCCAGACCATGAAACGACTTGTCCGGCGACCGTTTGCTTTGCGACGGCCGTGCGCGCGGTCTTGTGCGTCGGCATGCCGGCGGTTCGGCGAGGCCCCCATGGGAGCGGCACGAAGGGCCCGGCCCCCAGGCGAACGGTGACGACGACATGCCGGCAAACCCGCATTGTCATCGCTAAAGTTTTATCTCTATCGATTTAGTTGTGATTGATGGCATCATCGGGATCGAAGGCACACCGCCTTCGACCTGCCTCCGCCGCGACGTCGGGCCGCAAACGGGGGCAGGTCATGACGTGTGTAGGATCAGGGGGCTTTCATGAAATTCCGGACCATCGTCTGCGCAGGATCGGCGCTGGCCGCCTTCGCGCTGCCGGCCGCCGCCGCCGTGCAGCCGGTCGCGACCGAACCGGGGCCGACTGCGCCGACGGAAGACGCGGCGACGGCGCCGGCAGCGGCGCCAAACCCGCTCGATATCATCGTGACCGCCCGCCGCCGGGCCGAAAGCGTGCAGAGCGTACCGCTGGCGATCTCGGTGGTCGATGCCCGCACACTGGAATCGACCGGCAGCTTCAACGTCGCCAAGCTGACCCAGCTGCAACCCTCGCTGCAATTCTATTCGACGAACCCGCGCAATTCGGCGGCCAACATCCGTGGCCTGGGCGCGCCGTTCGGGCTGACCAATGACGGGATCGAACAGGGCGTCGGCGTCTATATCGACCAGGTCTATAACAGCCGGATCGCGGCCGCGACGTTCGACTTCCTCGATGTGGAACAGGTCGAGGTGCTGCGCGGGCCGCAGGGGACGCTGTACGGCAAGAACACGACGGCCGGCGCGATCAACATCACGACGCGCGCCCCGAGTTTCGAATATGAGGGCCGGGCCGAGGCGACGGTCGGCAATCTGGGTTTCGTCCAGGCCAAGGCGTCGGTTTCCGGCCCGTTGATCGCCGACAGGCTGGCGATCCGGCTGGCGGCATCGACCACCGACCGGAACGGCACGATCTACAACGTCACCAGCGGGCGGCGGGTGAACGAGCAGGACAATCTGGGCTTTCGCGGTTCGCTGCTGTGGCGAGCGAGCGAGGTCTTCAAGCTCACCCTGTCCGGCGACTATAACCGCCAGAACCCGGAATGCTGCGCGCAGATCTATGTCCGCACGGGCGCGACACAGCGGCCGTTGAACCGCCAGTTCGCCGGGCTGGCGGCGGCGTTCGGCTATGCGCCGCCCAGTACGAATGCGTTCGACCGGCGGACCGATCTGGACACGCCGCTCGACGCGTTCCAGGAAATCGGCGGCGCGTCGCTGCGGGCGGAATGGGAGGTCGGGCCGGGCACGCTGACGTCCGTTTCGGCATGGCGGTTCTGGAACTGGGCACCGTCCAACGACCGCGATTTCACCGGCCTGCCGATCACGACGCGGTCCAACAACCCATCGAAGCAGGATCAATATTCGCAGGAACTGCGCTATGCGGTATCGGGCGACCTGCTGGACTATGTTGTCGGGCTGTTCGCCTATCACCAGAAGCAGCGCACGACCGGCGTGCAGGAACAGGGTATCGCGGCCAGCCGCTGGCTGCTGAACCCGACCAGCGCGAATGCGAACAACCCCGCGGTGCTGAACGGCCTGACGTCGTCCAACAACATCCTGTTCACATCGACCAGCCTGGCGGCGTTCGGGCAGGTGAGCTGGAAGGTGACCGACCGGCTGAAGCTGCAACCCGGGCTGCGCGTGAACTATGATCGCAAGTCCGGCAACTATGTCGCGACGGTCACCAACGGCGCGGGCGTCGCGCTCGATTGTACCGTCATCCCGACGACCAATACCGTCCTGCGCGACCAGTGCGCCACGTTGCCGCCGCAAAGCTACAACCCCAGGTTCAGCGACTGGAACGTGTCGGGGGACTTTACCGCATCCTATCAGTTCGACCGCGACGTGCTGGCCTATGCGACCTATGCGAGAAGCTTCAAGTCGGGTGGGATCAACCTGGCGGGCCTGCCGCTCGATGCGGGCAATCGGCCGATCCTAGGCGCGCAGACGGTCCGGCCGGAGAGCGTCAATCATTATGAACTGGGCCTCAAGACGCAGCTGTTCGATCGTCGGGCCACGTTCAATCTGGCCGCGTTCTGGACCGAGATCGGCGATTATCAGGCGACGGTCACCAACGGCCAGCTCGGCGTCCTGCGCGGCTACCTCGCCAATGCGGACAAGGTACGGGTGCGCGGGATCGAGGCGGATGTCTCCGCGCGGCCGACCGATCGGCTGACCGTCTATGCCAGCGGTGCGTTCACCGACCACGAATATGTGAAGTTCGTCGATGCGCCATGCCCGCCCGAACTGTCCGGTGGTACCGCGCCCACCGCCGGCCAGACGCCCAGCCTGCCCGGTACGGCGGGTGGGATCAGTCCGTCCAATTGTGACATCTCCGGCCAGTGGCTGCCCGGCATATCGAAATGGGCCTTTTCCTACGGCGTGGAATATAACCATCCGGTCATGCTGTTCGGTCTGGACGGGCAGGCCTATGCCGCGTTCGACGGCAATTACCGGTCGAAATTCTCGTCCAACCCGTCACGTTCCGCCTACACCGACATCGCCGGCTATGCGGTGGCGAACGTCCGCGCGGGGTTCCGGGCCACCGAGCGGTGGGACGTCTTCGGCTGGGTCCGCAACGCGTTCGACCGCGATTATTTCGACATATTGGCAACCCAGTCGGGCAGCACGGGGCTGATCGTCGGGCAACCCGCAGATCCGCGGACATATGGCCTGACGGTCAAGCGGCGGTTCTGATCGAACCGGGGTGACGGGCGGGCGGAGGCGTGTCCGAAATCCGACGGCAGCCTCCGAACGTCATACAGACGGACGTCAGTATCCCTTATCGCTCAACTCGGAGGTCTTACCGAAACCGGCGTGATGATGGATCCCAGCGTCCGCTGGGATGACGACTGAAGGGCGCGCGATCATGTCTCGATCGGCGTGGGGCGGGAGTGATCGGCTTATCCGCAGGCCACGCGGCTTGCCCGGCCGGCGTCGTCCACGTCCACCGTCAGGCGGCCACCATTGAACTCGGTCGTGACGATCATGCCCGCTCGGACAATCCGCACCGTCCGCGCGCCGCTGTGGACCCGCCATCGTTCGACCATGGCATCGGACACCGGCTGACCCATCGGGTTACCCAGCACGGCCGCGTTGCAGGCGGACGCCGGACCGGCCGGCGCGGCCGGCTTATCCGGCCGCAGGCAACCGCCCGTCGTGATCGACAGCGTCGCGAGCATCGCGATCGTCGCCATGTGCGGCAGGATCATCGTCGGTCTCCAGCGCAGTGCGGGTCATGGTCAGCTTGCCGTTCACGACCGCGAAGGCGAGCCGGCCCTCGACCAGGTCCAGCGCGTCGCGCCCGAACTGTTCGAACCGCCAGCCTTCCAGCATCGACAGCCCTTCGCGCCGGCCGGCGGCCAGATGCTCCAGTTCGTCGGCGCGTGCGATCAGCTTGGACGCCACGTCGGCATCGCGCGCGCGGATCTTCAGCAGCAGTTTCAGGAGGTCGGCGACCAGCGAGCCGTCCTTGCCGAGGCCGGGCTTCCGGTCCTCGCGCGCGGGCATCTCTGCATCGGGGAGGGGGCCGGCGTCACGGATCACCGCGAACAGCCGGGCACCGATATCGTTGGAGGCCCAGCTCGGGCTCATCCCGCGGACCCGCGAAAGGTCCTGCTGCTGCACCGGTGGATGGGCGGCGAGATCGGCGATCGTCTCGTCCTTAATGAGGCGGCCGCGCGGCAGGTTCTTGGTCTGCGCCTCGCGCTCGCGCCAGGCGGCAATCGCCTTCAGCCGGCCGAGCACGTCGGCCTTGCGGCTCGGGATCTTGATGCGCAGCCAGGCGAGGTCGGGAATGTTGACGTAGCTGGCCGGATCGCCGAGCCGCTCCATCTCCTGATCCAGCCAGGCTCCCCGCCCCTGGCGCTTAAGCTTGCCCAGCATCTTGGGAAAGATATCCGCCAGATAGGTGACGTCGCCAATGGCATAGTCGATCTGTCGCTTGTCGAGCGGGCGGCGCGCCCAGTCGGTGAAACGTGCGCCCTTGTCCAGCTTCACGCCCACCATGCTTTCGACCAGGTTGGAATAGCCGACCTGTTCGCCCATGCCGAGCGCCATCGCCGCGACCTGCGTGTCGAACAGCGGATAGGGCGTCTTGCCGGTGATGTTGTGGACGATTTCCAGGTCCTGCCCGCCAGCGTGGAAGACCTTCAGCACATCCTCATTTTCAACCAGCAGGTCCATCAGCGGGGTCATGTCGAGCCCTTTGGCCTTGGGGTCGATCGCGGCCGCTTCCTCCGCATCGCCGATCTGGATCAGGCAAAGTTCGGGCCAGTAGGTGTTTTCGCGCATGAATTCGGTGTCGACCGCGACGAAGGGCGATTTGGAAAGGCGGGCGCACAGATCGGCAAGCGTCTGGCTGTCGGTGATGAGCGGATGGATCTTCATGGGGACCGTCATAGCGGCTGTGCGCGCCTTGACAAACCGGGGTGGCACGCGTGAAGCGGCACCCTATCAAAATCACTATTTTGTCGAGATCCCATGCACGCCTATCGCACGCACACCTGCGCCGCCCTTCGCGAAAGCGACGTCGGCGCGACCGTCCGCCTGTCCGGCTGGGTCCACCGGAAACGCGATCATGGCGGCGTGCTGTTCGTCGATCTGCGCGATCATTACGGGCTGACCCAGATCGTGGCGAAGGCGGACAGCGATGCGCTGCGCATTCTCGACGGGTTGCGTGCCGAATCGGTGGTAACGATCGACGGCACGGTCGTGGCGCGCGGTCCCGAGGCGACGAACGCCAACCTGGCGACGGGCGCGATCGAGGTTGTAGCGGACACGGTGACGGTGCAGTCGTCGGCCAGCGAGCTGCCGATGCCGGTGGCGGGCGACCAGGAATATCCCGAGGATATCCGGTTGCGCTACCGCTTCCTCGATCTGCGGCGTGAGCGGATCCACCGCAACATCGTGCTGCGGTCGAACGTCATCGCATCGATCCGCCGGCGGATGATCGACCAGGGGTTCATGGAGTTCCAGACGCCGATCCTGACCGCGTCGTCCCCCGAGGGTGCGCGCGACTATCTGGTGCCGAGCCGGGTGCATCCGGGCAAGTTCTACGCGCTGCCGCAGGCGCCGCAGATGTTCAAGCAGCTGCTGATGGTCGCCGGGTTCGACCGCTATTTCCAGATCGCACCATGTTTCCGCGACGAGGATGCACGCGCCGACCGGTCGCCGGGCGAGTTCTACCAGCTCGATTTCGAGATGAGCTTCGTCACGCAAGACGATGTTTTCGCAGCGATCGAGCCGGTCCTGCACGGTATCTTCGAGGAGTTCGCGGTCAACCGGACGGTGACGGCCGCGCCGTTCCCGCGGATCGCGTATCGCGATGCGATGCTGCGTTACGGGTCGGACAAGCCGGATTTGCGCAACCCGATCGAGATCGTCGACGTGACCGAGCATTTCGTCGGGTCGGGCTTCGGCCTGTTCGCCAAGATTGTCGAGGGCGGCGGCGTGGTCCGCGCGATCCCGGCACCGGGCGCGGGGGCGAAGAGCCGCAAGTTCTTCGACGAGATGAACGAGTGGGCGCGCGCGGCCGGTCATGCGGGGCTCGGCTATATCAACATCAAGGACGGCGTGCCCGGCGGGCCGATCGCCAAGAACCATGGCGAAGCGGCGACCGCGAAGCTGATCGCGGCGCTGGGCCTCGGGCCGAACGACGGCGTGTTCTTCGCGGCGGGCAAGGAACTGGCGACCGCCAAGCTGGCCGGTGCTGCGCGGACCCGGACGGGCGAGGAGCTCGGCCTGATCGAGGAGGGCGTGTTCAAGTTCTGCTGGGTCGTCGACTTCCCGATGTTCGAATATGACGAGGACGCCAAGAAGGTCGATTTCAGCCACAATCCCTTCTCGATGCCGCAGGGCGAACTGCATGCGCTGGAGACGATGGATCCGCTCGATATCCTGGCTTATCAATATGATATCGTCTGCAACGGTGTCGAGCTCTCAAGTGGTGCGATCCGGAACCACAAGCCGGAGATCATGTACAAGGCGTTCGAGATCGCCGGCTATTCGCAGGCCGATGTCGACACTAACTTCTCGGGCATGATCAACGCGTTCAAGTTCGGCGCGCCGCCGCATGGTGGTTCCGCACCGGGCATCGACCGGATCGTCATGCTGCTGGCGGAGGAGCCGAACATCCGCGAGGTCGTGCTGTTCCCGATGAACCAGCGCGCCGAGGACCTCATGATGCAGGCGCCCGCACCCGCGACGCCGCGCCAGTTGCGCGAACTGTCGATCCGGGTGGTGGACGGCCCGAAGGCGTAACCGAGCGGAGCTGTGGCGATGGGCATCGACCTTTCCGAGTATGAGACCGGCGCGAAGTATGACGGCGATTATGAGGCGGATCTGGCGACGCTGCAGGAGCGGCTGACCCGGATCATGGTCGCCCATATCGTCCACAAGCGGCGGTCGATCATAGTGTTCGAGGGCTGGGACGCGGCGGGCAAGGGCGGCGCGATCCAGCGGATGACGGCGGAATGGGACCCGCGCTATTTCCAGGTATGGCCGATCGCGGCACCGTCACCGGAGGAGGCGTCGCGGCATTTCCTGTGGCGGTTCTGGACGCGGTTGCCCGCCAAGGGGCGGATCGCGGTGTTCGATCGCAGCTGGTACGGGCGCGTGCTGGTCGAGCGGGTGGAGGGCTATGCGACCGAGGACGAGTGGCAGCGCGCCTATGACGAGATTAACGCGTTCGAGGCGCAGCAATGCGCCGACGGGACGAAGATCGTGAAGCTGTTCCTGCATATCGACCAGCAGGAGCAGGACGAGCGGATCATGCGGCGCGTGCGGCATCCGTGGAAACGCTGGAAGACCGGCGCCGACGACTTCAGGAACCGCGACAAGCGCGCGGGCTATCTCGATGCGATGGCGGACATGTTTCGCCATACCGATACCGAGACCGCGCCGTGGCATGTCGTCGATGCGGGGAACAAGAAGGCGGCGCGGATTGCGGCGCTGACCCATGTCGCGACGGTTCTGGAGAAGCATGTGCCGATGGATGCGCCCGAGGCGGATCCGGAGACGATCGCGCTGGCAAAGGCGCATTTCGGGGCGGCGCTGAAGCTGGATTGACAGTTTCTCGGGTCCCGGCTGATCTACGTCATCCCCCGTTTGGTTCGAGCTTGTCGAGAACTCCGCGCAGGGTTCTCGACAAGCTCGAACCAAACCGGGAGGGGTTTCTAGCCAGACCGGGGGGCGTCGGCGTCAGGGCTGTGGTGTCGGGTAGCTGATCGCCATAATTTCATAGTCCTTCGTGCCGCCGGGGAGGTCGACGCGGCGGACGTCGCCGATCGTCGCGCCGCGCAGCGCGTGGGCGATCGGGGAGGACCAGCTGATCCGGCCGGCGGCGGTGTCGGTTTCGTCCTCGCCAACCAGGGTGAGCGTGCGTTGGGCGTCGTCTTCGTCGGCGATCGTGACGCAGGCGCCGAACAGGACGCGGTGGCGCTCCGTCTGCTGGGCTGGGTCGACGATCCTGGCGGCCTTCATGCGCTTCGACAGCCAGCCGAGTTCGCGGTCGATTTCACGCAGGCGCTTGCGCCCGTAGATATAGTCGCCGTTTTCGGAGCGGTCGCCGTTGCCCGCCGCCCAGCTTATGACCTCCACGAGCTTCGGCCGTTCTTCGCCGAGGAGGTGGCGGTAGCGGGCCTGCATCATGTGGTAACCGGTGGGGGTGATGTAGTTGGGGCGGTCCATAGGTTTGGATCGGATTGCCTGCTGGTGTTGTGCTTGTGGAACTGTTGTCCCCACCCCAACCCCTCCCCTGAAAGGGAGTGGCTTTCGGCAAAGAGGCGTCAGCCCGCCGTGCGCTTGCCGAGGTACGCCGAGAGGCGGTTTGTCGCCGGCATCTTTGCACGGGCAGGGTTCATCATGTCGTAGACGACGGCATTTTCCAGGACGTGCTGGACATAGCCGCGCGTTTCGGAAAGCGGAATCGCCTCGATCCAGTCGATGACATCGACGCCCGCCATGCGCGGATCACCGTTGGCGCGGATGAACTTGTTCACATTGCCGGGACCGGCATTGTAGCTGGCGACGGCCAGGACGTGGCTGCCGCCATAATAATCCAGCATACGCCGGAAATAGCTGGCACCCAGGGTGATATTATATTGCGGATCGCTCGTCAGGCGGCCGTAATCATAGGACATTCCAAGTTTTCCCGACGTCTCGCGCGCGGTGCCGGGCATCAGCTGCATCAGCCCGCGTGCGCCGACGCGGCTGTTCGCCTGCCGGTCGAACTGGCTTTCCTGGCGGCTGATTGCGTGGATCATCGTCCAGTCGCCGGCATAGGGGCTAGGGACGGTCATGGTGGGAAAGCCGTACCGCACCGGATCGGTGGTACCGATCCGCGCATTGCGGGCGACCATGACGCCGAGGTCCGGCCGGTTCATCGTCCGCGAAAGGTCGACCGCGAGCTGATGCGCCACCTGGTCCTTCGCCGCGGCCGCGATCGACCGCACGAACAGAGTCTGATCCTGCCAATTGCCTTCGCGGCCGAGCAGGCGGGCGGCGCGGACCGGTTCGCTGGCCTCGAACGCGGCGCGTTCCGCGGCGCCGACCGGCACGGGGGTCGGTTCGGGCGGGAGGATGATCGCGCGTCCCAGCCGTTCGGCCGAAAGCTGGCCGTAAAACTGATCCATATGCTGCGCGGCTTCGGTCAGGTAGGCGATGGCCGCGGTGGCGTTGCCCGCCGCCTGTGCCGCGCGGCCGGCCCAATAGAGGCCCTTGGTCTGGGTCTGCGGGGTCTGTGCGGCACGGGCATAGCGGGCGAACATCGTTGCGGCGTCCGCAGGTCGGCCGAGTTTCTTGAGCGCGGTAATGCCGCCCAGCCAGACAAGGCTGGTATAGTCGTCGCGCTCGTCCAGATCGCGGTCGCGGATGTTGGTGCCGGGGGCGAACGCCGCCTCAGCCTTCTCGGCGATGGCATAGGCGTAGCTCGACTGATTGTCGGTCGCGGCCCCCCGCGCGATCGTCAGCAGCGCATCGAGATACCGTTCCGCATCATAGGGTTGCGTGTCGATCCTGAGCGGCGATGCGAGATAGGCGCGCGCCGCCGGCACCTGGCCGCTGTTGCGCAGCCAATTCGCGCGATCAACGACATAACCGGGATCGCCGTCATAGCCCGCCGGGGCGACGCCGGCCCCGGGCAGGTTACCCTGTAGCGCGAGGCGTGCGGCGTAGAGCGGGCGTCGTGCGGAGGAGACCAGCGCGAGCTGCCGCATCGCGGGCACGTTGGACCGCGCCCACAACAGGGCCTCCATCCGCCGGTCCTGATCGGTGGCCGAGAAGCCTGCACCATAACGGGTGGAGATCCCGGCCTCCAGATCGGCGGGCAGATAGCCACCGGTCCAGGCCGCGACGGCCGCGGCCTGTGCATCGGCACTGCGACCGGTTGCGGCAAGCGCGTCGGCAAAGCGCGCATTCGCGATCGGAGTGCGCGGCGGGTAGCGGGTGAAGAAGGCGACGATGGTCTGCGGATCGGCCCCGGTCGTCTCCAGCCGTTTCTCCGCCGTCCGGCGCATCGCGGCGTCGCCCGGCCAGCCGGGGTGGGCGGTCAGAAAACGCGCATAATCGGCAAAGACATAG
Source organism: Sphingomonas montana (assembly GCF_001956315.1). Classification (GTDB taxonomy): domain Bacteria; phylum Pseudomonadota; class Alphaproteobacteria; order Sphingomonadales; family Sphingomonadaceae; genus Sphingomonas_R; species Sphingomonas_R montana. The sequence continues at coordinate 12,091 of NZ_KV887144.1, forward strand.
CCGTCCGACTGCCGCAACCGGTTCCATTCGGCGATGATCGCGCGGATCGGATCATAGGCCGACGCCGCATAGCCCGGATAGGGCGCGGGCGCGGCCTGGCCGGGGGCGGGCAACGGGGCCGGGGTGGCGGCCGGCCCCTGCGGCTGGGCGGTGATCGCCGCCGTGGCGACCGATGCGACCAACGTGGAGGAGAGGAGGATACGACTAAGCATGCTGGACACGGTGGCAGGGGCGTCCTTATCAGGCGCTGAACGATCACGGGGCTGCGACATGCCGGCGACTATGCCGGGTGGCGGCGTCCGGGTGAAGGGGAGAAGCGCATGTTTCGCGGGTCCATACCGGCTCTGGTGACGCCGTTCCGCGACGGGGCGTTCGATGAACGCGCCTATCGGATGTTCATCGATCTGCAGATCGAATCGGGCAGCAGCGCGCTGGTGCCGTGCGGGACGACGGGCGAAAGCGCCACGATGACCATCGAGGAGCATGATCGCGTCGTCACGGTCTGCGTCGAACAGGCGGCGGGGCGGGTGCCGGTGATCGCCGGCTGCGGATCCAACGACACGCGGGTCGCGCTGGAACATATGCAGTCGGCGCAGCGGGCGGGGGCGGCCGCGGCGTTGCTGGTGCCGCCTTATTACAACCGCCCGTCGCAGGCCGGCATCATCGCCCATTTCGAGGCGCTGGCCCGCGGGTGCGACCTGCCCATCCTGCTGTACAACGTGCCGGGGCGGACCGCGGTCGACATCCACGTCGACACGATGGCGCATCTGGCGACCCTGCCGACCGTGATCGGCGTGAAGGATGCGACCGGCAATGCGGTGCGCGTGACGGCGCAGCGGCTGGCGTGCGGCCCGGACTTCTGCCAGCTGTCGGGCAATGACGACATGGCGCTGGGGTTCATGGCGATGGGCGGCGTCGGGTGCATATCGGTGACCGCCAACGTCGCGCCGGCCTTGTGCGCGGAATTCCAGGATGCGTGCCTGGAAGGACGCTGGACCGAGGCGCTGGCGTTGCAGGACCGGTTGTTCCCGCTGCACACCGCCTTGTTCAGCGATGCGTCGCCGGGCCCGGTGAAATATGCCTTGTCGCGGGTCCGGCCCGACTTTCCGACCGAACTGCGTCTGCCGATGACCTGGCCATCTGTCGCCGCCCAGGCGCAGGTCGATGCCGGGCTGCTGGCGGCCGGGCTGTTGTGAACGGAGCCCCGACCGACCATCTAGGCGCGACCATGATCGCTTCTTCATCCCTTGCCGAGTATGCCGCCTGATGGCCCGTCCCAAGCCCGTCCAGTTCGAGAAGGTGAAGGTCGTCGCCGAGAACCGCCGTGCGCGGTTCGAATATTTTCTGGAGGATTTCTTCGAGGCGGGCATCGCGCTGACCGGGACCGAAGTGAAGTCGCTGCGGTTCGGCGAAGGCTCGATCGCGGAAAGCTATGCCGAGGTGAAGGACGGGCAGGTGTTCCTCGTGAACGCCAACGTGCCGGAATACAGCTTCGGCAACCGGTTCAACCACGAGCCGAAGCGTCCACGCAAGCTGTTGCTGCACGAACGCGAGATCGAGAAGATGCGCAACGGCGTGTCGCGCGAGGGGATGACGCTGATCCCCATGGCGATCTATTTCAACGCGCGGGGCCGGGCGAAGGTGGAACTGGCGCTGGCCAAGGGCAAGAAGCTGCACGACAAGCGCGAGGTACAGAAGGACCGCGACTGGACCCGCGACCGCGCCCGGATCATGCGCGAACGTGGCTAAGACCTGGCTCGCCGATCGCATCCGCGCGATGCTGCCCGCCCGCGAGGAGCTGGAGGCGAACCGGATGCTGCGTCCCGTGGCACATCTGCTGCTGCGGCCAGCGCTCTGGCGGTTCACGCGGCGGTCGGTGCCGCGGGCGATCGGTATCGGCCTGCTGGTTGGCATATTCGTGATGATCCCGGTGGTGCAGCCGTTGTCCGCCGCGATGCTGGCGATCCCGTTTCGCGCCAACGTGCCGTTGACAGCAGGTACAACGCTGCTGTCGAACCCGGTTACGACGCCGCTGATCGTGATCGCATCGTTGTGGATCGCATCGGCGCTGTTCGGGATGGAGACGGACCCCGGATCGGTCATGCGGATGATCCACGCCGGGGCGTCGTTCGCCGAATGGAAGCATTGGCTGCTGTCGGCGGCGGCGCCGGGCCTGCTGATCGGGCTGACCGTGCTGGCGATCGGGACGGGCGTGGTCGGCTATGTGCTGGCGACGGTCGGGTGGCGGATCTGGATCGGGCACAAATGGCATGCGCGCGGCCGGGAACGCGCCTTGCGCGGTGCCTGAGCGTTGCGACCAAGATGGCGAATGGGACGACGGAACCGCTCGCTTAACCGAAAAATGGCCCTAAGCTGCGGCGTTTAGCCGCGGTATACGCGGTGCCCGATCGAAAAGGATTTCCATGCGTCTGAAGATCGTCCTGCTGGGCGCGCCTGCGCTTGCCAGCATCGCTGCCGCCGCCCTTGCCCAGACCGCACCGTCGCCCGCGCTCATGTCCGCCGCGTCTACCGTGGCAGCCGCGCCGGCCGGAAAGCCCGAACTGGGCACGTTCGGATTCGATACGACGGGCATGGACCGCAGCGTGGCCCCCGGCGACAATTTCGACGCATTCGCCAGCGGCACCTGGAAGAAGACCAACCCGATCCCGGCCGACCGGTCGAGCTACGGCATGTTCACGCGGCTCGACGACCTGTCGACGCTGCGCAGCCGCGAGATACTGGAAGCGGCCGGCCGGACGCCCGGATCACGGATCGGCGACCTGTATGCCAGCTTCGTCGATCAGGCCACGGTGGATGCCAAGGGTGCGACGCCGTTGAAGCCGACGCTGGCCGCGATCGACGCCGCGACCACGAAGCCGGCGCTGGCGGCCGAAATGGGCCGACTGGCGCGGGTCGGCGTGCCGTCGCCGTTCCGGCTGGGCGTGGGGCAGGACGACCGCAACCCCGAAACCTATATCGTCGCGATGGGCCAGTCCGGGCTCGGTTTGCCCGATCGCGATTATTACCTCAAAACCGACGCCAAGCTGGTCGAGGCGCGTACCGCCTATGCCGGTTACCTGACCAAGCTGTTCGCGCTGGCCGGGCTGCCCGACGGGGCCGCACGGGCGCAGGCGGTGATCGCGTTCGAGACCAAGCTGGCGCAGGTCCAGTGGACGCGGATCGACTCGCGCGATTCGGTCAAGACGTACAACAAGTGGGCTAAGCCCGATTTCGCGGCCAAGGCGCCCGGTTTCGACTGGAACGGGTATCTGGCGGCGACGGGCGTCGCCGCGCAGACCCAGTTCCTCGTCGCGCAACCGAGCGCGTTCACCGGCAGTGCGGCCGTGTTCGCCGCGACGCCGCTGCCCGTGCTGAAAGATTATCTGAAGCTGCGCGCGATCAACCGGTTCGCGCCCTATCTGTCACAGCCGTTCGTCGAGGCGGCGTTCGCGTTCAATTCGACGCAACTGCAGGGCACGCCGCAGAACCGCGACCGCTGGAAGCGTGGCGTGGCACTGGTCAACGGGCAGATCGGCGAGGATCTGGGCAAGATCTACGTCGCAAAATATTTTCCGCCGGAGGCCAAGGCGCAGGCCGACCTGCTGGTGAAGAACGTGATCGCCGCGATGGGCGACCGGATCGACGCGCTGACCTGGATGGCGCCGGAGACCAAGGTGAAGGCGCGTGCCAAGCTGGCCGCGTTCCGCGCGAAGATCGGCTACCCCGATACGTGGCGCGACTATTCAGCGCTGAAGATCGAGCGCGGCGACCTGCTGGGCAATGTGCAGCGCGCGACGGCGTTCGAATTCAACCGCGACCTGAACAAGCTGGGCAAGCCGCTCGACCGCGAGGAATGGGGCATGACCCCGACGACGATCAACGCCTATGCCAATTTCGGCATGAACGAGATCGTGTTCCCGGCGGCCATCCTGCAACCGCCCTTCTTCGATCCGAATGCCGACCCGGCGGTGAACTATGGCGGGATCGGGGCGGTCATCGGCCACGAGATCAGCCATCATTTCGACGATCAGGGGTCGCAATATGACAGCACCGGCAAGCTGACCGAGTGGTGGACGCCGAAGGACGTCGCGCAGTTCAAGGCGCTGACCGGGCAGCTGGTGGCGCAGTATGACCAATATGAGCCGCTGCCAGGCCTGCACGTGCAGGGCGGGCTGACGCTGGGCGAGAATATCGGCGATCTGGCCGGGCTGACCGCGGCTTATGGCGCGTACCAGAAATCGCTGGGCGGCAAGCCCGCACCGGTGATCGACGGGATGACCGGCGACCAGCGCTTCTACCTGGGCTGGGCGCAGGTGTGGCGTCGCAACGATCGGGAGGCCGCGTTGCGCCAGCAGTTGCTGACCGATCCGCATTCGCCCGCCGAACAGCGCGCGAACGTCGTCCGCAACCTTGACCCGTGGTATGCCGCATACAAGCCGACGCCGGGGCAGAAACTGTATCTGACGCCCGAACAGCGCGTCCGGATCTGGTAGTATCGATCGGGGGCGGTGACGATCGTCGCCCCCGGATACCCGACCGGCGCCGCTGGTCGGCCGTTTGCGCCAAGCCGCTTGACGCTGCCCCCCCGGCGGGACGAAAGCGCATCCCTGAATGACATTACTTCCTGAACTTGCCGTCGATCCTGATCCCCGCGCGCGCGTCGCGCTGGCCGGCGTGGCGGGCGTTGCGTTCGCCAGCGCGGCAGCGATCTGGTGGATGGCGGGCGACCGTCAGGTGGCGACGATCTTTCTGGCGACGCTCGCCTGCATCGTCGCGCTGATATGGTTCACCCGCCGGTTGCGTCCGGCGGGCGGCGACCGGGCGATACCGGTCAACGACTGGGCCGTGGCGTTCGCGGCGATCGAACAGGATGACGAAGCAGTCGCGATCACCGACCGCGACGGCCATCTGGTCTGCGCCAATCCCTGTTACGAGGCGTGGTTCGGCGAATTGTCGCCGCCATCCGCCATCCTGTTCGATGCGGACGGCAACGCGCGGCTGACGACCGCCGGCCGGGCCGCGTGGCGCGACGGCGCCGGCGAGGCGCAGTCGCTGGGGATGCCGGACCGTATCCTGTCGGTGAAGGTGGTTCGGGCCGGGCAGGCGGAGGATCATCTGGTCTGGCGGTTCCATCCGCATCGGGCGATCGACCCGGTGCGCGACCTGCTGGCGCTGGTCACCGGCGATCCGGGACGGCGGATGGGCGACGCGGGCGTGATGGCGGCACTGGTCGATCGCGCCGGCCGCCTGCTGGGTGCCAATCGCGTGTTGTCCGTCCGGGCGCTGGAAGGGGCAGGGGCCGCGGGGGGGGGCGACGTGGACGCGACCGGCCGACTGTTGACCGATCTGTTGCGGCGTGGGCCCGACGACTGCATCCGGTTCGCAAGCGAGCCCGACGACACCGGCGCACTGCGGCTGGTGCAGGTGCCGATTGATCCGGACCGCGACACGAGCCTGTTCCTGATCCTGGACGAAGCCGAAGGGGCCGGCCCGGCGCCGGCCACCGCGGCGACGTCGGCCGTCCATATCCATAATCTGCTGGGCATGTTGCCGCTGGGCCTCGCGCTGGCGGAACGGGACGGGCGGCTGCTGTTCGTCAATGCGGCGTTCGAACGCGCGGCTGGACTGCCGCCTGGGCAGACGGTGGTCTATCCCAGCGACCTGGTGGTGAAGGACGACAAGGGCGCGGTGTCGGACGCGGTACGGCGGTTCGGATCGGGGCGGAAACATTCGGGGGACCTGTCGGTACGGTTGCGCCACCGGCCGGACGAACCCGTATCGCTGACCATTGCGACGGCGCGCGGGCTGGGCGACGCATCGGTCCTGCTGAGCCTGAAGGATACGACCGAGGAATCGAAGCTGAAACGCCAGGTGGCGCAGGCGACCAAGATGCAGGCGGTCGGCCAGCTGGCCGGCGGCGTGGCGCATGATTTCAACAACATCCTGACCGCGATCATCGGACATTGCGACCTGATGATGATGCGCCACACGCCCGGCGACAGCGATTATGACGATATCCAGCAGATCAAGCATAATTCGAACCGGGCCGCCGGGCTGACCCGGCAACTGCTCGCCTTTTCCCGCCAGCAGACGCTGCGGCCGCAGGTCCTGCAGTTGCCCGATGTGATTTCGGAGATATCGAACCTGCTGAAGCGCCTGCTCGGTGAAACGGTGACGTTGCAGGTCAAGCATGGCCGCGCGCTTGGCGCGGTGCGAGCCGATCCGGGGCAGCTGGAACAGGTGATCGTCAACCTGGCGGTGAATGCGCGCGATGCCATGCCGGGGGGCGGCACGCTGACGTTGCAGACCTATGGCGTGACCGCGGCGCAGGTCCGCGATCTGGGTTCGGATGTCCTGCCGATCGGCGACTACACCGCGCTGTCGGTGACCGATACCGGCACGGGCATCGCACCCGACGTGTTGGGCAAGGTGTTCGAACCATTCTACACCACCAAGGCGGTCGGCAAGGGGACCGGGTTGGGGCTTTCGACGGTCTACGGCATCGTCAAGCAGTCAGGCGGTTTCATCTTTGCCGATTCGCGGATGGGGGAGGGGACGAGCTTCGTCATCTACCTGCCGGTGCATCTGGCCGACTCCAAGGCGGAGGTGGTGCTGCCGCTGCCCAAGGAGAAGCCGGCGGAGGTGTGGGGGACGGGCACGATCCTGCTGGTCGAAGACGAGGACATGGTACGCGCGGTGGCGGAACGCGCGCTGACCCGGCAGGGCTACCGTGTGCTGACCGCGGCGAACGGCGAACTGGCGCTGGAGATGCTGGGGATCGGCACCTGGGGTGCGGGCAACCCCGATCCGGTGACGATCGACCTGCTGATTTCGGACGTGGTCATGCCGACGATGGACGGGCCGACGATGGTCCGTCATGCGCGCGCCACGCTGCCGCAGCTGCCGATCCTGTTCATGTCGGGCTATGCCGAGGAGCAGCTGCGCCGTTCGATCGCGATCGATAACGTAGCGTTCCTGCCCAAGCCGTTTTCCGTGCAGCAGCTGGGGCAGGCCGCGCGTGATGCACTGGGCGTCGCGGTGAAGCCAACCGGACCCTCCCGCTGACCGGACATTACGCGTCTATATTGATTTGTCTTAAGCCATACACCCGGATCCGATACCGAAATGGCTTTGACGCCCGGTTCCGACCTTCTAAAGCGATGGCATGAAGCAACCCCTGTCCGTTCTCATCGTCGAAGACGAACCCCTGATCGCGATGATGCTGGAAGACTTCATCGATGCGCTGGGCCATGTGGTGGCAGGCACGGTCGACAACGTGTCCGCCGCGCTCGACCATGTCGATACGGTGCCATTCGACATGGCGATCCTGGACGTCCACCTGCGCGGCGGCGAAGCCAGCTGGGCGGTCGCCGATGCGCTGGCGGATCGCGGCAAGGCATTCGTGGTCGCCACCGGCGGCATGATCGACCCGCCCCCCGCCCGGCACGCCGATTGTCCGACATTGCCCAAGCCCTTTACGCTTGACCGGGTGGAAAGCGCGCTGGAGAGCATGCGCGCGGACTGACGGCCGCTGGTAACGGGATTTCAGTCGCGGACTGTCCCATGCGTGAATTGGATGGGTCAGGGGCAAGACAAGCGACTTGGTTCATCCATCCCGGATGTGATCCGGAATCAGGAACAATTAGCTCTGCGTTGGGCACATCTGCCTGTTCATCCGTCATCCTGACGAACGTCATTGTCCATTATCACTGCGGTTGTAGCTGGCCCCGGACGAAGTGATAGTGGATCCTGGATCAAGTCCGGGATGACGACCGTAATGGCCGGACCCGATCCAAGCTGACTTTACGACGGGCCACTGGTGCCCGACAGCAGGCCGTTACCGCGCGGCAGTACGGACCTGCGATGCGGCGCTGACCCGCCAGATGCGGTTGCCGACGTCGTCGGCGACGAGCAAGGCGCCGGTGCGGTCCTTGATGACGCCGACCGGGCGGCCGCGGGCGTCCTCCGTAGGACTAAGGAAATCGGTCAGGACATCGACCGGCTTGCCGGTCGGCCGACCGTTCACGAAAGGCACGTACACGACCTTGTAGCCGGACATCGGCTTGCGGTTCCAGCTGCCGTGCTGGCCGATGAACGCACCGTTCGCGAAGCGTGCACCCAGCTTGGCACCGTCCGCAAAGGCGAGGCCCAGCGAGGCGGTGTGCGGCCCGAGCGCATAGTCCGGCCGGACGCTATACTGTCGCATGTCCTCCGGCGGGGCGGGCGAGCGCTTGTCGATGTAACCGCCCCAATAATAGAAGGGCCAGCCGTAGAAGCCGCCGAATTCGACATGGGTCAGATAGTCGGGGACCATGTCGGACCCGAGCTCGTCGCGTTCGTTGACGACGGTGAACAGCTTTTTCGATGTCGGTTCGAACGCCATGCCGACCGGGTTGCGCAAGCCATAGGCGTAGATGCGGTGCTTGCCGGTGGCGGGGTCGATCTCCCAGATTGCGGCACGGCCTTCTTCGGCGTCCAGGCCGCGTTCGCCGACATTGCTGTTCGACCCGATCGACACATACAGCCGCGACCCGTCCGCGCTGGCGACCAGATTCTTCGTCCAGTGATGGTTGATCGGGCCGCCGGGCAGGTCGACGACCTTCACCGGCGGCGTGTCGATCCGCGTCTGGCCCGGCACATAGGGATAGCGGACGACGGCGTCCGCATTGGCGACGTAGAGATTGCCGCCGACCAACGCCATGCCGAACGGCGATATCAGTCCGGTGAGCAGCGTGGAACGGCTTTCGGCGACGCCGTCGCCGTTCGCGTCGCGCAGCAGGGTGATACGGTTGGCGCTGGGCACCTTGGCCCCGGCGCGGCCCATGACCATCGACTGGACGATATTGCGGACGCTCTTCTTTTCGCCGGGCTTGGGAGGCGCATTTGTTTCGGCGACCAGCACGTCACCGTTCGGCAGCAGCAGCATCCAGCGCGGATGATCGAGTCCGGCGGCGAAATCGTTGACGGCCAGGCCTGACGCGGGCGTGGGGGCCTCACCCTGTTTCCAGCCGACCGCCGGGGCGATCTTCACGGTGGGGAAGAAGGACGTCGTCGGATCCGGGATTTCGGGCTTCGTACCCTGCGTCTGCGCCAGATCCAGCTTAGCGGTGGTGCCGCGCGTCAGCCAGTAGAGGAGGCCGCCGCCGGCGACCAGCAGCAGGACGATGACGGCGAGGATACGGTTGCGCACGGGCGTGGCCTTCCAGGCGAGAGACGGTCTTTGAGACGATAACGATCGGGGGGCCGGCCGAGATGCATGCGCCCGGAGCCGGGGTCAGTCCTGGTCCACCACCGGATCGACCGGAGGATGGAGCCTGAGCCGATGGATTCGCTTGGTATCGCCCGCGGTCACTTCCAACCGCCAGCCGCTGGGGTGGAGGATGGTTTCGCCCGGCTGCGGAACGTGGCCGGCCAGCGCGGAGGCGAGGCCGCCGAGCGTGTCGACATCCTCGTCCGTATCGACCAGCCGCGGATCGATGATCGCGATATCTTCCAATTCGGCGCGGGCATCGGCATCCCACATCCCGTCGTCGAGCTGGACGAACAGCGCGTCGGCCGCCTCGTCATGCTCGTCCTCAATATCGCCGACGATCTCCTCCATCAGGTCCTCGATCGTGACGAGGCCTTCCGTGCCGCTATATTCGTCCACGACGATCGCCAGATGGGTACGCGACGAGCGCATCTCGGCAAGCAGGTCCAGCACACCCATCGACTCGGGCACATAGCGCGGTTCGCGCAGCAGCCCAGTCAGGTCGGTCGGGGGCGCGGCACCGGATGCGAGGATGGCGAACACATCCTTGACGTGGACCATGCCGACGACATGGTCGAGATTGCCCCGGTAGACGGGCAGGCGGCTGTGGCCGGCATCGGCGAAGGCGGCGACGAGATCGGGAAAGGAGATCGTTTCGGCGACCGCGATGATGTCCGCCCGCGGCACGCCGATCTCGCGGACCGTCCGCTCGCCGAAATGCAGTAGGTTGCGCAGCATCTGCCGTTCGACGGAGGACAGGTCGCCCGGATCGGGGCGGGCGCCACCATCCTCATGATCCTCGATCGCTTCCTCAATCTGATCGCGCAGCGTCGGTTCGCTGTCCTCGCCGAACAGGAGATTGCGGAGACCGGACCACAGGCGGCCACCGGTCTCGTTGCTACTGGAATAGTCTGGCATGGGGTGGGGAGGGGTCCTGGGTTGCGGTCGCATAATCCTAGCGCGGAATGGAGCGCTGTCGCTATCGCGATGATGAGCGGGCGGAACGATTTCTGGTTGAGCCTTCTCCCGCCCATTGAGGGAGGGGCTCATAAACAAGGCGTTGCGCGCTCAGTCGTCGGCGATGGCGTAGGGGTCGTCGATGCCGATCGCGGCCAGGGCGACGCGTTCGACAGCTTCCATCGTGTCGCCGGCCGCCTCGTTGACATGGTCGAAGCCGAGCAGGTGGAGCGTGCCGTGGACGATGAGGTGGCTGGCGTGGACTTCGACCGGCACGCCGCGCTCGACCGCTTCGCGCGCGCAGACGCCGGACGCGAGCACGATATCGCCCAGCAGGACTTCGCCGTCGTCGGTGTTGGCGAGCGCCGGCAGCAGGTCGGGCTGGACCATCGGAAAGCTCAGGACGTTCGTCGGCCGATCCTTGGCACGGTAGCTGGCATTCAGGCCCTGCACTTCGTCATCGTCGGTGAAGCGGACCGAAACCTCGATCAGCGCTTCGGCATCGATCAGTTCGCCGTACGAGCTGTGGCGTAGCGCGGTGCGGACAGCGCGGTCGGCCAGCGCCTGCCAATCGGTGGTGCCGGACCAGCCGTCTTCGGGGGAGATGGCGACTTCGATCATGCGGCGGTCCGATGCAAATCGCAGAATGCCTCACGCATCGTCGGGGCCTTCATAGGCCTGGACGATGCGGCCGACGATCGGGTGGCGGACGACGTCGGCCGCGCCGAAGCGGACCGTGCCGATGCCCTCCAGACCTTCCAGCCGGCGGACGGCGTCGGCAAGGCCCGACTGTCCCACGCCGGGCAGATCGATCTGGCGGGGGTCGCCGCACACGACCATGCGGCTGTTCATGCCGAACCGGGTCAGGAACATCTTCATCTGCGCGATGGTGGTGTTCTGCGCCTCGTCCAGAATGATGAACGCATCGGACAGCGTGCGACCGCGCATGAAGGCGATCGGCGCGATCTCGATCTCCCCGCTGGCGATGCGGCGTTCGACCTGCTCGGTGGGCAGCATGTCGTACAGCGCGTCGTAGAGCGGGCGGAGATAGGGATCGACCTTCTCCTTCATATCGCCCGGCAGGAAGCCGAGCCGCTCGCCGGCCTCCACCGCGGGGCGCGACAGGATCAGCCGCTGGACCGATCCGTTGATGAGTTGCTGCACCGCCTGTGCGACCGCCAGATAGGTCTTGCCGGTGCCCGCCGGCCCGAGCGCAAAGATCACGTCGTCGCGGCCGAGCGATTCCATATAGCCGATCTGCGTGCCGGTGCGCGGCACGATCGTCTTCTTGCGCGTGCGGATCATGACCGGGGGGGTGTCGCCCGCATCGGCGCGGATGATCCCTTCCAGCGTCGGTTCGGCCGACATCTGGATCACGCCGTCCACCATGCCGGGATCGACATCCTGCCCCTGCACGATGCGATTGTAGAGGCCGGTCAGGATTTCACGCGCGCGCGCGGCGGCCTCGGCCTCGCCCTCGATCTGGATCTTGTTGCCGCGCGCGGACATGTAGACGCCCAGCTTGCTTTCGATCGCGATCAGATTCTGGTCATATTGCCCGAACAGCCGGCCGAGCAGCTGCGGCTTGTCGAACAGGATTTCGATGCGGGCGCGCTCACCCGCGCGGGCTTGCACCGGCTTACGCGACATGGACACTCGTCATCTGCGTCTCGCTCCCTCGGCCGCCGGGGATTCCGGTTCGGCCCGATACTAGCCGAGATGGGGGGTGGGGGGGAGATTGGAAAGATGGGCGTGGGTGATTTGGTTTTGGGTGGTATCTTGGTCACTCCCCTTCACAGGAGGGCTCAAGTCAGATGAGCGCCACCCCACCTACGCTGTTGGGGCCGGCGGAGACGATCCGGACGTCGAGCATCGCGCCGACGGGGGCGTCGGTTTCGAGGTGGACCGATTGCAGCCAGGGCGACTTGCCGATCCGCTGGCCCGGCTTGCGGCCGTCGCGCTCGATCAGGATGCGCGTAGCCCGGCCGACCGTGGCGGCGTTGAACGCGGTCGCCTGTTCCCAGATCAGCGCCTGGAGCGCGTGCAATCGGGTGTCCATGACATGTTCGGGCACGGCCCCGTCCATGCTGGCGGCGGGCGTGCCGGGGCGCGGGCTGTATTTGAAGCTGTAGGCCTGCGCATGGCCGACCTGGCGGACGAGATCGAGCGTCGCTTCGAAGTCCGTGTCGGTCTCGCCCGGGAAACCGACGATGAAGTCGCCCGAAACCGCGATGTCGGGCCGTGCGGCGCGGACCCGGTCGAGGATGCGGAGGTAGCTGTCGCGGCTGTGGCTGCGGTTCATCGCCCGCAGGATGCGATCGGACCCGGCCTGAACGGGCAAATGCAGGAACGGCATCAGCTTTTCGACATCGCGGTGCGCGTCGATCAGGCCCTGCGTCATGTCGTTCGGGTGGCTGGTGGTGTAGCGGATCCGTTCCAGCCCCGGCAGCCGATCGAGTGCGACGATCAGCGCGTCGAGCCCGCCGGGTGCGCCCCTGGCATCGGTGCCGGTCCAGGCGTTGACGTTCTGCCCCAGCAGCGTGATCTCCCGCGCGCCGGCGTCCACCAGCGCGCGTGCCTCGTCCATGACCTGGCCCCAGGGGCGCGAGATTTCGGCGCCGCGGGTGTAGGGCACGACGCAGTAGGTGCAGAATTTGTCGCAGCCCTCCTGCACGGTCAGGAACGCGCTCGGCCCCTGGCGACGGCGAACGGGCAGCTGTGCGAACTTCGACAGTGCCGGCATGTCGGTGTCGATCGCGCGCGTGCCGGCGCTGGCCTGGGCCACCATGGCGGGCAGGCGGTGATAGGCCTGTGGGCCGACGACGATATCGACGGTCGGCGCGCGGCGTGGAATCTCCGCCCCCTCCGCCTGGGCGACGCAGCCGGCGACCGCGATCATCGGCGTGCTGCCGTCGGCGCGTTTCAGGCGGCCGATGTCGGAATAGACCTTTTCCGCAGCGCGTTCGCGGATGTGGCAGGTATTGAGCACGACGAGGTCCGCCTCGCCCGGTTCCGCCGTCGCGGTCAGGCCCTCCGCCTCCAGCATTTCCGCCATGCGGGTGCCGTCATAGGCGTTCATCTGGCAGCCGAAGGACTTGACGTGGAAGGAGCGGGGTGGGGCGTTCATCCCGGCGCTATAGGCGAGCCGGGGGAGAGGGGGTAGCCCCGGTCGCCGAGCGCCGCGTCGATCGCGGCCTGCGCCGCGGCGGCAAGCTGCTTGCGGTCGGCGGAGGGCGCGAGCGGTGCCAGGAAACGCAGCGTTACGGCCAAGCGCCCGGCACGACCGATCAGCCGCCGGGCGACGGCGAGCGCGGTCTCATCCTGTGCCCAGGCGATTTCGGTGGCGGCGGTGCCATAGTCGATCGCGACCGGCTGGACGACCACGCCAGCCGCCGGCGCGGCCCCGAACAGCGCGGCGCGGAACGGCAGCAGGGTGCGTCCGTCGTCGACGGTGCCTTCGGGAAACAGCGTGGCGGGGCGACCGGTGGCGAGTGCGGCGGCGAGCGCATCGGCCTGCGACCGGGCGGCAGCGCGGCTGGTGCGGGCGATGAAGATCGTGCCCCCGACCCGCGCCAGCCAGCCGACAACCGGCCATGCCGCAACGCTGTCCTTCGACACGAACGCCGTACCGGTCGCGCCACCCATCGCCAATATGTCGAACCAGGACAGGTGGTTCGCGACGTAGAGGACATTTGCGGGGAGCGGTGTCCCCTCGACGGTCACGTCCGCGCCGAGCACGCGCGCTGCGCCCTTGAGAAAGCGGCGTACCCAGGTCAGCGGCGTGCCGGCGACCCGGGCAATGCCGTACCCGACGAGGCAGTAGAGAAGGAAGCCGATCAGCATGCCGACCCGCAGGACGATGCGGAAAATGATGGTGAGATTGGTCGACTGCGCGAGTCGTTCGCCATCGTCCCGGCGCAGGCCGGCACCGCGATCCGGCTTGGAGGGCCGCCCGACCGGCGGGAGGTCCCGGCCTTCGCCGGAATGACGGTCCGGAGGCGGGCTGGTCATCTTTCCTTGGTCACCGCCAAGCCCATTCAATGATCGCGGTTCAGCGGGACGCCGTAGAGTTCCATTCGGTGGTCGACGAGCCGGTAGCCGAGCCGTTCGGCGATTTTAGCCTGAAGCAATTCGACCTCGTCGTCGACGAATTCGATGACGCGGCCGGTTTCGATGTCGATCAGGTGGTCGTGATGCGAATCGGGTGCTGCCTCGTAACGGGCGCGGCCGTCGCCGAAATCATGGCGGGCCAGAATGCCGGCTTCCTCGAACAATCGGACGGTCCGGTATACCGTGGCGATCGAGATGCCCGGATCGATCGCGACGGCGCGCAGGTGCAGCGCCTCCACATCGGGATGGTCTTCGGCTTCGGAAAGGACGCGGGCGATGACGCGACGCTGCTCGGTGATCCGCAACCCCTTTTCCGCGCAAAGTGCTTCAACATCGATTCGGCGGTGCATGGCGTCCCTGGGTTCAGGCGCGGCCGCGCGGGATTCGCGGCCGTATCACGGTTTGTCTAGAACATGGCGGGGTCAGGCGAAACCCCGAAGCCGGAACAGGTGCCGGGCAGGATCAGCGAATGTCCAGCCGGCGTTCGAGCGTGTGTGCGTCGTGCGCGGTGCCGTCACGTCCGCGATAATAGCCCTGGCGGGTGCCGACCGCGCGGAAACCGGCCGCGTCGTAGAGGCCGCGCGCCGGGTTGCCGCTGCGGACCTCGAGGAAGAGGCGCCTCGCGCCGCGGGTTCGCGCGGCATGTGCCACATGTTCCAGCAACGCAAGGCCGATGCCGGCGCGGCGATCCGCGGGTCGGACCGCCAGCAACAGCAGTTCCGCTTCGTCGATCACGACGCGGCTGAGCGCGAAGCCGGCGGGGCGATCATCGATCCGCGCGAGCGTCAGCCAGACGCCGGGCAGCGACAGGATGCCAAGGCACTGGCTCTGCGTCCACGCCTCGCCAAAGACCGGGTCGAACGCGTCGGCCATCGTCGTCATGACCTCGGGCAGGCCATCGACCCCGGCATCGCACAGTGTCGGCGGCTCCCGCGGGGGCGTCATGCGGGCAGCTTCGCATCCGGCGCGCGGCCGTAGACCGGGGTGGCGGGCAGGGCGGTGAACGCCGCGGCCAGATAGCGGACGTCGGCGGCGTCGGGCAGACTTTCCGCCCCGTCCGCATCGCCGCGGGCCGCCAGCAGCGCCGGGGCACCCGAACCGACGACCCAGTCGCGCTCCGCCACCGCCGCCGCGGCGGCGGGCAGCAGAGAGGCCAGCGACGTGCGGGCGGACAGGTCGGGACCGCCGAACCGCTGGACGAACAGTTCGCCGTGGCCGCCGGTGATCGCGACTGTCACGGCCGCCAGGTCCGGCCGTTCAGCACATGCGGCCGCCGCCAGCAGCGCGGGCGCGCCGTAGCCATGGACCGGGATCGCCCAGCCGAACGCCAGCGCGCGGGCAGCGGCCAGTCCGACCCGGACGCCGGTAAAGCTGCCGGGACCGCAATCGACCAGGATGGCGTCGGCGCGCCCCCCGCCGGGCAGTTCGGATATCATCGGCACCAGTCGTTCGGCATGGCCGCGCCCCACCACCTCATGCGCGGCCGCGACTACGACGCCGTCGTCGAGCAAGGCGACCGAACAGGCGGCGGTCGCGGTTTCGATCACCAGCACGCGCATCAGGTGATCTTGTTATATGCCTCGAAGTCCGGCCGGGGCAGGCGCGGATGCAGCGCGTCCGGCCGGCCATGACCCACCGAGACGATCAGGTTCGAGCGGATGTTGGTGCCCGCAAAGAACGCCGCGTCCACCGCCGCATTGTCGAACCCCGACATCGGCCCCGTATCGAACCCCAGTGCGCGGGCAGCGAGGATGACATAGGCCGCCTGGAGTGAACTGTTGCGCAGCCCGGCGGTCTCGATCAGCGGCGCATTGCCGATATACCAGGACCGCGCGTCGGCCGGCGGGAACAGTGTGGGCAGATGATCCGGGAAATCCAGGTCGGTGCCGACGATCGCGGTGACCGGCGCATTCAGGATCTT
The DNA here is from genome assembly GCF_001956315.1 of Sphingomonas montana. Lineage (GTDB taxonomy): Bacteria > Pseudomonadota > Alphaproteobacteria > Sphingomonadales > Sphingomonadaceae > Sphingomonas_R > Sphingomonas_R montana. The sequence goes on from NZ_KV887144.1 coordinate 28,329, forward strand.
GTCGACATTCCCGCTGCTGGCGCAATCGGCCAGCCGGCGCTTCGCATTGTCGCCGACGCACCAGACCAGCCGGGCTGGCAGCATGTTGGCCGATGTGGGCCCCATCTTCGCCAGATCCCATATCGCGCGCATGTCCGCTTCGGTGACGGGCGTGTCGGCGAAGCTGTAATGGCTGCGCGCGGTGCGGAACAACTGGTCCAGCGTCTCGTCCGGCAGGATGGTCGTCATCGTCGTCATTCCTCGGTCTGGTCGGTTGGCTCAGGCGGCCCGGACTTCGATGACTTCCGGCACATAATGCTTCAGCAGCGACTCGATTCCCTGCTTCAGCGTGGCGGTGGACGATGGACAACCGGCGCAGGCCCCCTGCATCGCGAGGTAGACGACGCCCTTGTCGAACCCGCGATAGACGATGTCACCCCCGTCGCGCGCCACCGCGGGCCGAACCCGCGTATCGACCAGTTCGCGGATCTGGGCCACGATGTCGGCGTCGGCCGGATCGTCGTTATAGTCCGGGTCGACGGCGATGCCGCTCGCGCTGCCGCCGCTGAACAGCGGCGCGCCGCTGGAGAAATGATCGAGCAGCACGCCAAGGACCTGCGGTTTCAGGTCGCGCCAGTCGCTGCCGGGGGCGGCGGTGACCGAGACGAAATCGCTGCCGAAGAACACGCCTTCGACATCGCCCAGCGAAAACAGCGCGGCGGCGAGCGGCGACGCGTCGGCTTCTTCCGGCGCGGCGAAATCGCGCGTCCCGGAATCCATGACGGGGCGGCCGGCCGAGAATTTCAGCGTGGCCGGGTTCGGTGTGGGTTCGGTTTCGATCAGCATGGGCTGCATGTGGTCCGACGGCGGGGCGGGATCAAGTCAATCAAGGCTTGGCCCGCCCAAGCCGAGCCATCAGCAGCGCGGCACGTTTCGCCTGGGTCCCGATGCTGGGGATGTCGACCGTCTCGCCCGGCGCGTGATCGCCGGTGGAATAGGGGCCGAGCCCGGCGAGCCCGTCCACGTCGCGCGCGACGAAGGCGATATCGCCAGCGCCGCGCTTCAGCGGATCGAGTTCGGGCATTGGCGGCAGGCCGAGATCGCGGTTTACCCCGTTGAGCGCGGCGAGCAGCGCGCGGTTGCCGGCGGTCGGCGCCATCGACGGATAGCCTTCGTCGAACAGGATCTTTGCCGACGTGCCGGGCGCATGGGCGGCGACGATCGCCTCCATTTTGGCGCGGACGCGGGCGGTCTGTTCGTCCGACAGCGTGCGGAAATCGCCCCGTGCGATGGCGATGGCGGGAATGATGTTGGGCTTGCCGGTCGCCTGCCCACGCACCGCATCGGCATCGAACGACGCGGTGGCGCCGCCGACGACCAGGCCGGTGTTGAAGGTGAGGTTGGGTTCGGGCAGTTCCCTGCGGAACACCGCCAGAATGCGGGCAAGTTCGTTGATTGCGCCGTCGCCGTGCGAAGCGTCGAAGATCAGGCTGCTGTGCCCGGTCGTGCCGGTGGTGGTCAGTTGCCAACTGTTCGACGAACGGCGCGCGACGGAGCCCATATCGCGCCCGTCCTGTCGGACCAGCCCTTCGAAATCGAGCGCCGCGTCGGCACGCTTCCCGGCCGCGATCAGGCCGGCGCGGGCGACCGACGTCGGATCGCCGGTGCGTTCCTCGTCGCCGGTCAGCACGATCTCGAACGTCGCGTCGTCCAGCGTACCAGCGGCCTTCATCGCCTTCAGCGCGGCAAGCATCACGACCATGCCGCCCTTGTCGTCGCCGACGCCCGGGCCTTCCGCCTTGTCGCCGGTGCGGCGGTAGCGCTGGAACGGGCTGTCCGCCTCGAACACCGTGTCGAGATGGCCGATCAGCAGCAGGCGCTTGCTGCCCGCCCGCCCCGCACGCGTGGCGACGAGGTGGCCGGCGCGCTTGGTCTGCGGCAGCGGCGTCCAGACGACCTTGAAACCGAGCGGTTCGAGTTCGGCACGCATCATTGCTCCGACCCTTGTCACGCCAGGCAGGTTCATGGTGCCGCTGTTCTGGTTCACCAGCCGTTCGAGCAGCGCCAGGTTGGCGGGCATGCCGGCATCGACCGCGGCGATGGCGGCGCGTTCGGCGGGCGTGGGGGCTGCGGGCGCGGGCAGGGCGGTGGCGGCGAGGAGGAGGGCAGCGATGCGCTTCATCGGGAGTGGGCCTTTCGACTGTAGAGCGGGGTGGTATCCCGTCGGGTCGGGGACGTCACCCGTCGTGATGTAGTCAGGACTGCCCTATGCCCCGTCATTCCGGCGGAGGCCGGAATCCATTATCACTACGCTTTGGGTCAGGCCTTCGCGCGGAGTGATACTGGATCCTGACTTCCGTCAGGATGACGGGGGAGGGGTTTCGTTGGGACCAAGGGGTCGGGGGTGTCACGTTGGCGGACGGACCGCACCCAAGGTCTCGTTCGGCGCACGCTTCGGTAGTTCGATCGTTCCCCATCCGAAACTGCTTGTAAGGAGCCGACAACGCTGCCATATGGTCAGCAGCGTCGACGTCCGGTTTACCGGCCGTTAGGGCATGGCAGCGTGAATTCTGGCGTATCAAGCGACAGACCGGCCTTCCCCTTCGGACGCGACCCCACAGGGCTTCCCCATTCACGCGGGTCGTCACACGAACCCGCTTCGTGTCGTCGGCGTGATCGCTGGCGTCCGTCGCGCCGCGAAAGCCGAACATGACCAAGTTTTCAGACCTTTACCTCGCCGAGCCGTTGCAGAAGGCGCTCGCCGCCAAGGGCTATGAGGTGCCCACCCCGATCCAGGCGCAGGCCATTCCGCCGCTGCTCGACGGACGCGACCTGTGCGGCATCGCGCAGACCGGCACCGGCAAGACCGCGGCGTTCGCGCTGCCGTCGCTTCACCGCCTCGCCGCGTCGCCCCGCCCGCGTCCGCCGGGTGGCTGCCGCATGCTGGTGCTCGCCCCGACGCGCGAACTGGCCAGCCAGATCGCCGAAAGTTTTGTCGAATATGGCAAGTTCATGCGCCTGTCGGTTGCGACCGTGTTCGGCGGCGTGCCGATCGGCAAGCAGATCCGCCAGATGGGTTCGGGCGTCGACATCCTCGTCGCCACGCCGGGCCGGCTGCTCGACCTGATCGACCAGCGCGCGCTCAGCCTCAAGAATGTCGAGATCTTCGTCCTCGACGAAGCCGACCAGATGCTCGACCTGGGCTTCATTCATGCGCTGAAGCGGATCGACCAGCTGCTGCCGGCCAAGCGCCAGTCGCTGTTCTTCTCCGCCACGATGCCGAAGGCGATCGCGGAACTGGGCGACCGGTTCCTGACCGACCCGATCAAGGTGGCCGTCGCCCCGCAGGCGACCACCGCCGAGCGCGTCGAGCAGTTCGCGATACTGTGCAACCAGACCGAGAAGGCCGCGCTGCTGATCATGAAGATCCGCAGCGAGCCGATCGACCGCGCACTGGTGTTCAGCCGCACCAAGCATGGCGCCGACAAGGTCGTGAAGCATCTGAAGGCATCGGGCATCGGCGCGGAAGCGATCCATGGCAACAAGAGCCAGCCGCAGCGTGAGCGCGCGCTGGCGCAGTTCCGGTCGGGCGAAATCAAGATCCTGGTCGCGACCGACATCGCCGCGCGCGGGATCGACGTCGGCGGCGTGAGCCATGTGTTCAACTTCGAACTGCCCAACGTGTCGGAGCAATATGTCCACCGCATCGGCCGCACCGCGCGCGCCGGGGCGAGCGGCATCGCGATCGCCTTCGTGGCAGATGACGAGAAGGCGTATCTGCGCTCGATCGAGAAGCTGACCCGCATCAAGATGGAAATGCTGCCGCTGCCGGACAATTTCCTGGCGGAAAAGGCGAAGCTGCCGAAGCCGGCACCGTCCGCGCCCGGCGACGAGCGCCGCAGCGATCGTGGGGCTCCGCGTCGTCACGACGGTCCGGGTGCGCCGTCGGGCGAGAAGCGCCGCTTCGCACCGCGCCGCAGCGGATCGGTCGGGGCGCACAAGGGTGCCGTTCGGAAGGTTGGCGGGCGGTAAGCTTTCGCTGGTTTTCTAAGAGGGGCGTGGCCGGGAGGCTGCGCCCCTTTTTTTTGTTCGTACTCCCTGCTCCGTTTGGTTCGAGCCTGTCGAGAACGTTGCGCAGAGTTCTCGACAGGCTCGAACCAAACGGGGTGGGGGTTTGGGTTAAATTAAACCCGTCTATCCCGAGCGAAGTCGAGGGACCCTTGAGCGCAGTCGAGAAGCCGACAGCGCCCCTCGGCTGCGCTCGGGGGAGAGCGTGCCTTGACTTCGCTCGGCATGGACGGGTTTAAGGGGCGGTCTGACGTTTCGTCGGTCGGCTTAGTTCAGCCCACCCGCGCCCCGCGGAACGCTGGGGGAGGCGGCAGCGGCACGCCCGGTTCCGGTGCCCAGCCGCTCATGAACAGCAGTTCGAATGTCTCCGCGCGTCGCCCGTCCGGATCGGCGCCCGCCGCGAACCGGGTGCGCATGGCGACGAGGCCGGTGCGGGTGATCGGAGAGCGGCCACCGTCCGCCAGCAGGTTGGTCGCCGCCATGCCGCGCAGGTCGTGGATCAGTCGGACAGGATCACCGTAGCGGACGCCGAGCCGGACGCTGTCGGCGACAGGCAGGCGGAAGCCGATGCGGTGGAGGAGGTCGCCCGCCGCGCGGACGTCGATCTGCGGATGGATGCGGGCGGCCACGCCACGGTCGGCGGCGATGTCGGCGGCGAGCAGCGCGTCGCGCAGGACGGTCAGGCTGCCGGCGCCGACGAACCCCGCGAGGAAGAGTCCGTCGGGCCGCAGCACGCGCCGCACCAGCGCGAGTGCGCCGGGAATGTCGTTGACCTGATCGAGGACGCCGGCCGACACGACGAGGTCGAAGCTGTGGTCGGCGAACGGCAGCCGGTCCTCGTCGCACTGCACCCCGCCAGCCATGCTTGCGAAGCGTCGCCCGGCATCGGCGGAGGTCACGGTCATCCCGCGGGCCGCCAGCCGCGCGCCGAGCCGGCCGTCGTGGCAGCCGAGGTCGAGCGCGTCGGTGAAGGTGCGCGTGGTATCGTCCAGCCGGTCGAGAATCTCGTCGCCGATCGCATCGATCAGAAAGGCGTGGTCGCCGAACCGCGCCGCCGCCCGGTCACGCCGGTGGCGGCGGCGGGCGCGATCGAAGATTTCGGGGGGTGCGTCGTCGCGTGCGGTGGGGTCGGCCATGCGGGGCTTGTGCCCGCCGCGGTCGCGCCCGACAAGCGGGGATGGCCGTCATGCTCTCCCATCTCGCCCAGTTCGGTGGTGCGTGCCTCGCGCTCGCGCTGCCGCCGCGTTGTCCGGGATGCGGGGTGGTGGTGCCGGGCGATCATCGTTTCTGCCTGACCTGCTGGGTGGGGTTGGATTTTCTGGGTGGACCCGCCTGCATGCGGTGCGCGATGCCGTTTCCGGACGAGGCGGTGGGCGTGCTGACCTGTGCGCCATGCCTTGCCCGGCCGCCGGCATTCGACCATGCGTCGGCAGCGGTCGCCTACGGCCCGATCGCGCGGGCGCTGGCGCTGAAGCTGAAATATGGGCGGCGGCCGGGTGTCGCGCGGACGATGGCGCGGCTGATGGAACGGCTGGTTCCGGCGGGCGAGGATGTCGTGCTGGTCCCGGTTCCGCTGCATCGCTGGCGGATCTGGACGCGTGGGTTCAACCAGTCGGCGCTGATCGCGCAGACGCTGGCGCGCCGGCGTGGCAGCGCGCTGGCTATCGACGCGATCGAACGGCACCGGCGCACGCCGCCGCTGCGCGACATGAACCCGCGGCAGCGCGCGATGACCGTGCGCGGGGCGTTCCGCGTCCGCGATCCGGCGCAGGTCGCGGGCCGCCGGGTCGTACTGATCGACGATATCTTCACGACTGGGGCCACGGCGGAGGCCTGCGCGCGCGTGCTGCGCCGGGCGGGGGCGGCGGAGGTGCGGCTGGTCTGCTGGGCGCGTGTCGTGGTGCGCGATGGCGATCCCGTGCGTTGACAACGCCGACGGAGCGCGACACCGCGCGCCGCACCACATCGAAGAAGGACGACAAGTCATGGCGAAGGTCGAGATCTACACGAAAGCGACGTGCCCCTATTGCCAGCGCGCCAAGCGGCTGCTGGACGGCAAGGGCGTGGATTATGTCGAGACCGACATCCTGCGCACCCCGGGCGAGCGCGACACGATGATCGGCCGCGCGGGTGGCAAGTCCACCGTGCCGCAGATCTTCATCGACGGGAAGCATGTCGGCGGGTCGGACGATCTGGCGGCGCTCGAGCGCGGCGGCAGGCTGGACGCGCTGCTGGCGGCATGACGCGGATCGCGGTCCATCAGAGCCGGACGGGCATCGATCCGACCACCAACGCCGCAGCGCTGGTGGCGGCTATCGATGCGGCGCATGCGGGCGGGGCGGCAATGCTGTTCACGCCCGAGAACGGCAATCTGATGGACCGCGACCGGAACCGGGCCGCGGCCCACCGCCGGGCCGAGGCGGACGACCCGGTGGTCGCGGCGGTCCGCGCGGCGGCGGCGCGGACCGGCATCTGGGTGCAGTTGGGGTCGGTCGGCGTGGCGCTGGACGACGGGCGTCTGGCGAACCGGTCGCTGCTGATCGACGGTGGCGGCGCGGTGCGTGCGCGATATGACAAGATGCACCTGTTCGACGTGGACCTGCCCGACGGTCAGTCGTGGCGCGAGTCGGCCGCGTACCGCGCGGGCGAGGAAGCGGTCGTTGCCGATACGCCGGCCGGGCGCATCGGCCTGAGCATCTGTTACGACCTGCGCTTTCCGGCGCTGTACCAGGCACTGAGTGCGGCGGGTGCGACTGTGCTGTCGGTGCCGGCTGCGTTCACCGTGCCGACGGGCCAAGCGCACTGGCATCTGCTGCTGCGCGCGCGGGCGGTGGAGACCGGATGTTACGTCGTCGCGGCCGCGCAGGCGGGGGTCCATGCGGATGGTCGCGAAACCTATGGCCGGTCGCTGGTCGTCGATCCGTGGGGCGATATCCTGCTCGACATGGGCGACGATCTCGGCGTCGCCTTTGCCGAGATTGCGGACGCGCGGGTTGCCGAGGTTCGCGGGCGCATCCCGACGCTGGCCCACCGCCGCACGATCCGGCCGGCGCGGGTCTGCCCGTGATCGTCTACGATCTGGCGTGCCGGCCGGCAGGGCATGTCTTCGAAGGGTGGTTCGGCTCCGCGGCCGACTATGACGGGCAACGCGCCCGCGGCCTGCTGTCCTGCCCGATCTGCGGGGCGGCGGACGTCGCCAAGGCACCGATGGCACCGCGCTTGTCGGGGACCGACACGACGCCCGCGTTCCGGCCGGAAGTCGCAAAGGCGATGCTGGCGGGGCTGGCGCGGGCGCAGGCCGAGGTGCTGAAGCGGTCCGACGATGTGGGCGACCGGTTCGCGCGGGAGGCCCGCGCGATCCATGATGGGGACAGCCCGGACCGCGCGATCCATGGCAGCGCGACGCCGTCCGAAGTACGGTCGCTGTCGGAGGATGGCATTGCCGTGATGCCGCTGCCGCTTCCCGTCCGGCCGCCGGGAACCGACAACTGATCGGCGTGCGGCCCGCGGCGGGGCTTTCATGCGATCCGAACCGCGGCTAGAGCGCCGGAATGCGTACCGACCTGTTCGATTTTCCGCTGCCGACCGATCGGATCGCGTTGCGCCCCGCGGTGCCGCGCGATGCGGCGCGGATGCTGGTGCTGGATGCCGCCGGGATGCGCGACATGGTCGTATCGCAGCTCGCAGACTGCCTGCGCCCGGGCGACATGCTGGTGTTCAACGATACGCGCGTCCTGCCGGCGCAGCTGGAGGGGACGCGCGGTGATGCGCGGATCGGCGCGACGCTGCACAAGCGGGCGGGCTTGCGCGCCTGGCATGCGTTCGTCCGCAACGGACGGCGGGTGCGGACGGGTGACCGGATCGATTTCGGTGCGGGCGTCAGCGCGACGGCGGGGGCAAAGGCGGAAGACGGATCGATCCTGCTGACGTTCGACGGCGACGAACCGGTCGAACTGCTGCTGGAACGGGCGGGGCGGATGCCGCTGCCGCCCTATATCGCCGCACGGCGCGCCGCCGACGCGCAGGACCGGTCCGATTACCAGACGATGTTCGCGACCACCGACGGCGCGGTGGCGGCCCCGACCGCGGCGCTGCACTTCACGCCGGCGCTGATGGCGGCGCTGGCGGAACGGGGCGTGCAGGAGGCGCGGCTGACGCTGCATGTCGGGGCGGGGACGTTCCTGCCGATGAAGGCGGACGATACCGACGACCATGTCATGCACGCCGAATGGGGCCGGATCGACGCGGCGACGGCGGACCGGCTGAACGCGGTCCGCGCCGCGGGGGGACGGGTGATCGCGGTCGGCACCACCAGCCTGCGGCTGATCGAAAGCGCCACCGGGCAGGACGGGATCGTCCGGCCGTTCGAGGGCGACACCGCGATCTTCATCACGCCGGGCTATGTCTTTCGCGGGATCGACGGGTTGCTGACGAACTTCCATCTGCCGAAATCGACGTTGTTCATGCTGGTGTCCGCGCTGATGGGGACGGACCGGATGCAGGCGGCCTATGCCCATGCCGTGGCAGGGGGATATCGCTTCTACTCCTACGGCGACGCCTCGCTGCTGCTGCCGTGAGCGGAGCGGGCGCTTGAGACTGCACCACAAGATCTGCGTCGTCACCGGCGCGGCCCGCGGCATCGGGCGCGCGATCGCAGCCCGGTTCCACGCGGAAGGGGCGACCGTGATCGTCACCGATATCGACGCGCCTGCGGGTGCCGCGACCGCTGCGGCGATCGGTTGCCGGTTCGAGGCGCTCGACGTGCGGGAGGAGGCGGACTGGCACCGGCTGGCGGCGATCGTCCCGGTCGCCGACGTGGTGGTGAACAATGCCGGGATCACCGGGTTCGAACAGGGGATGGTGGCCCATGATCCGGAGCATGCCAGCCTGACGGACTGGCGCGCGGTGCACCGGGTCAATCTGGACGGGACGTTTCTCTGCTGTCGCTATGCGATCGGTGCTATGAAGGGGGCGGGCACCGGGTCGATCATTAACATATCGTCGCGGTCCGGGCTGGTCGGCATTCCGGCGGCGGCCGCCTACGCGTCGTCGAAGGCGGCAGTGCGCAATCACAGCAAGACGGTGGCGTTGTACTGCGCGCAGCAGGGATGGCGGATCCGGTGCAACTCGGTCCATCCGGCCGCGATCCTGACGGACATCTGGGAGCCGATGCTGGGAACCGGAGATGACCGTGAGGACCGGATGGCGGCGTTGGTGGCCGATACGCCGCTGAGGCGGTTCGGGATGCCGGACGAGGTCGCGGCGATCGCGGTAACGCTGGCATCCGACGAGGCGACCTATGTGACCGGCACGGAGATCAGCATCGACGGGGGCCTGCTGGCCGGGTCGGCGGCGTCGCCGGGCTAGACGCGCCGCTGCGCTTTTCATCGCGGCGGACAGGCCGTAGAGCGGTGGCATGACCGCTGCACCCCGTTTCGCCTTTGCCGTTCACGCCACCGACGGGGCCGCGCGGACAGGCACGATCCGCATGCGGCGGGGCGATATCCGCACGCCCGCGTTCATGCCGGTCGGGACCGCCGCAACGGTGAAGGCGATGAAGCCCGCCGACGTTCGCGCCACCGGAGCGGACGTGCTGCTGGGCAATACCTATCACCTGATGCTCCGCCCGACGGCGGAGCGGGTGGCGCGGTTGGGCGGGCTGCACCGCTTCATGGGGTGGGACCGGCCGATCCTGACCGACAGCGGCGGGTATCAGGTGATGAGCCTGTCCGAACTGACCAAGCAGTCCGAGGACGGCGTTTCGTTCAAGAGCCATATCGACGGATCGCGGCACATGATCACGCCCGAGCGGTCGATGGAGATCCAGCGCCTGCTGGGGTCGGACATCGTGATGGCATTCGACGAATGTACGCCGCACCCCGCAACCTATGACCGGTCGGCGGCGTCGATGGAACGGTCGATGCGCTGGGCCAGGCGGTCGCGCGCCGGGTTCGACGCGGGGGAGGCCCATGCCGAGGCGGCGGCGCTGTTCGGCATACAGCAGGGGTCGATGGACGAGGGGTTGCGCCGCACGTCGGCGGACCAGCTGATCGATACCGGGTTCGACGGCTATGCGGTCGGCGGACTGGCGGTGGGCGAGGGGCAGGCGCAGATGTTCGCAGTGCTCGATTTCGCACCGGGCCAGTTGCCGGCGGATCGGCCGCGCTACCTGATGGGGGTCGGCAAGCCGGACGATATCGTCGGCGCGGTGGAACGCGGGATCGACATGTTCGACTGCGTGATGCCCACGCGGTCGGGCCGGACCGGTCAGGCGTTCACGCGCGACGGGCCGATCAACATCCGCAACGCGAAGTTCGCCGAGGATCGCGGGCCGCTGGACCCCGAATGCCCCTGTTCGGTCTGCGCGACGTGGGAGCGCGCCTATATCCACCATCTGGTCCGGTCGGACGAGATGCTGGGCGCGATGCTGATGACCGAACATAACCTGGCCTTCTACCAGACGCTGATGGCGGACCTGCGCGGCGCGATCGCGGCGGGCGGGCTGCGCGCCTATGCCGATGCGTTCCGATCGCGATACGTACGGGTGAAGGAGCCGACCGATGGCGCGTAGATATCGGGTGATCCATCAGAAGAAGTCGCTGGTCGAGGCGCTGTTCTCCGGCCGGACCTATACCGACTGGTATGTCGCGCAATGCTGGCGCGTGCTGGCCTGGACGAAGATCGGCATCTATCCGACGCGCGTCGAGGCGGAAGCGGCGTGCGAACATCATGCGGACGGGACACTGATCCGCGGTAACAGCCGGATCGTGTCGGAGTTCGAACGCAAGGACTGAATTTCGCGGGCAAGCAGGGCGAATGACCTGAAGCCGCGATCGTGCGGACCCGTCGACTTCCCTACGACGTCTCGCGTGGCCCCAACAGGCGGGCCAGGGCACGGCGGCCGACCCGGTGCCAAAGCCATGCCAACAGCAGCAGCAATGCCAGCGGGGACCCGAGATAGGCGATCAGCATGAGCGCGGTCGTTATTGTCCAGCTCAGCGAGACATAGCCGACATGCAGCGCCTCGGCGACGCGCGCGCGCAGGCCGACGCCCGTGCCAGCCGTATAGACGAACCCGATCGGCGTGGTGGAGACGCTCGTCGGTGACGCCATGGCTTCCCCGGTCGCACGACCGGTTCCGGCGTAGGCGGTCTCAGCCGTCCGGTCGGAACGCCGATCCGTCCCGACGATCTCGGCGCCGGTCAGCGCACCTCCGGCGGCTTCGATTCGCTGCACCCCGGCCCGGCCGAACGCGCGCGCGATCGGAGCGGCCACCGCGACATCGAGGCTCGCGGTCAATTGGCCCGACTGGTCAAGGCGATAGGTCATGCCGGTGATATGGCAGCGAGCCGCCGTCAGTGCCTCGCACGCGCGCGCGTCGGCTTTCTGCGCGTTGGCGATCCGGTCGGATGGCAGGCGGAAATCATAATGATAGGCAAAGGCGACATTGCTGGCGGACGCGACCGCGTCACCGGGTCCGTCGTCTCCGGGTGCCTTGCTGCACCCGATCGACAGCAGGAGGAACAGATATACACCCAGCCGCCGCATCGCCATTTTCCCTTGCCCGAACCGGACCGAAGCTGACGCCTGTCAGGCGCGGAGGCAAGACAGGGACGTGATGGTCAGTCGCGTGGAGGCAGATCAAGGCGGACCGCAAGAAAGGCGGGGAAGGGGCCGTTCCAGCCGTCGTCCGGGCCTTCGTCGACCATGCGGGCCGGGCGGCGGTCCTCCTGCGGCGCGCGGCGCGGTTCGCGAAAGGGAATGTCGCGACGGTCGTCGCGCACAGGACGCTCGTGGCGATCCTGGCGCGGCTGGGGTGCCTGGGCGGGCTTCGGTTGGACGACCGGGGCGGCGGCGGGCTGCGCCACCACCGGCTCGGCGATCGCGACGGATGTCGTGACCGGCGCGCGTGCTGCGTCCGGCGCAGGTGCTGCGACCGGGCCTGACTTGGCCGGACGGTCGCTGCGTGGGCGGCGGCGGGGGCCGCGGGTTTCCTCGCGGGCGGGTGCTTCGGCAACAGGCGCGGTCGTCTCTGCGACCGGGGTAACGACGACGGGCTTGCCGACGCGTTCGATGGTGGACTTGGTCAGCTTTTCGATGTTGGCAACGGCTTCGGCGTCCTCGGGCGTGACGAGGCTGATTGCCTTGCCGGTGGCGCCCGCGCGGCCGGTGCGGCCGATGCGGTGGACATAATCGTCCGGATGCCAGGGGATGTCATAGTTGAAGACGTGGCTTACGCCCTTGATGTCGAGGCCGCGCGCCGCGACGTCGGACGCGACCAGGATGTTGATCGTGCCGTCCTTGAACCGATCCAGTTCACGCAGCCGTTCGGCCTGTTCCATGTCGCCGTGGATCTGGCCGGCCTTCATGCCCGATCGTATCAGCGTTTCGGCCAGGTCGCGGACCGTGGTCTTGCGGTTGGAGAAGATGATCGCGGTGCGCACGTCTTCCGCCGCCAGCAGCGCCTTCATCGTATCGCGCTTGCCGCGGGACGTGGTTTCGACCAGCCGCTGTTCGATCAGCAGGTTGTTCATGCCGGCGCGCGCGACTTCGATCTGCTTCGGATTTGACAGGAAACGATCGGCCAGCTTCTTGATCGGGGCCGGCATGGTGGCGGAGAACAGCAGCGTCTGGCGGGTCGCCGGCAGCTTGGTGCAGATTTCCTCGATATCGGGGATGAACCCCATGTCGAGCATGCGGTCCGCCTCGTCGATCACCAGGATCGAACAGCCGGACAGCAGGATCTTGCCGCGCTTGAACAGGTCCATCAGCCGGCCGGGCGTGGCGATCAGCACATCGACGCCGCGGGCAAGCGCCGCGGTCTGGTCGCCCATCGATACGCCGCCGATCAGCAGCGCCATCGATAACTTGTGATATTTACCGTATTTCTCGAAATTTTCGGCGACCTGCGCCGCCAGTTCGCGCGTCGGTTCCAGGATCAGCGATCGCGGCATCATGGCGCGCGCGCGGCCGTGGGCCAGCACGTCGATCATCGGCAGGACGAAGGAGGCGGTCTTGCCCGTGCCGGTCTGCGCGATCGCGATCAGATCGCGGTTCATCAGGACGGGCGGGATGGCCTGCGCCTGAACCGGCGTCGGTTCGGTATAGCCGGACTCTGTCACGGCACGCAGCGTTTCGTCGGAGAGGCCGAGATCGGCGAATGTCATGAACGATCCGGATATGATGGCGACCGCAAAGCGCGCGATCCGCGACACCGTCCGCTATGGCCGAATGCCGCCGATTGTCAAGGTCGCAGGTGCGCCGGACGCCCCGGCGCGCGCCTCCGACCGGCCTTACTGGCCTTCGGCGACCGGTGCGTTCTGCGTCTCGGCTTCCTCGCCGCGCGACACGCGTGCGGTCATGCCGGTCGCCTCGGCGTCCTCCATCATCTGATCGTCGGGCGGCACGACTTCCGGCGGGGGCGGCACGTCGATCGCGGCGGTGGCGGGTTCGGCCGTCACCGGTTCATCGGCAGGCAGCTGTTCCGGCTCAGGTTCGGGAAGGGCCGCCGGCGTCACTTCGGTCACCGTCTCGTTATACGGCTCGCCCTCCGGCTGCGGCGGGGGGCTGCGGTCGCAGGCGACGATCAGCAGCGCGGCGGACAGGGCGAGTGGCAGACGGGTCTTCACGGGCATGCTCCTATCGCGATGCGAGGGCGGCGGCACGATTGCCGCGCGCTTCGATCTTGGAAGCCAGGATACCGTCCCAGTCATAGGGGTCGGCACGGAAATTGATCTGCCCCCCGGCACTGGCGAACGCGGTCCAGTAGAGCAGGTACACGGTGACCGGGTTGGTCAGCCGGGCGCGCTTGGTTTCGCCCGCATCAATCGCCGGCTGTACCCCGCCTGCATAGGCCGGGTCGCCGGCAAGCAGCCGATCGGCGAGTTCGACCGGTTTTTCCAGCCGGACGCAGCCATGGCTGGCCAGTCGGTCCCACCGCGAAAACCCGGCCTGCGCCGGCGTATCGTGCAGATAGACCGAGTAGGGATTGTCGAAATCGAACTTCAGCCGGCCGAGCGCGCTCATGTCGCCGGCCGCCTGCTGCAACCGGTTGCCGCCGCCGTCGAGCGGGATCACCTTGATGCGGTTGCGCTTGAAATAGCCGGGACTGGCCTTTTCCTTCGGCCACAATTCCTTCGTCGCGATCGACGTCGGCACGTTCCACGGCGGATTGATGACAATGCTGTGGATGCGCGATTGCAGCATCGGCGTATTGTCGCCTGGACGGCCGGTGACCGCCTTCATCGATGCGACGGGCGTGTCCCCGTCGAACAGCGTGAGGACGGCGGCGGCGATGTTCACCTGTACCCGGTCCTTCGCCAGATCCTGCGGCAGCCAGCGCCAGCGTTCCATATTGGCCATGATCTGCCGGACGCGATCGCGCGCGGGCACGTTCAGCGCGGCAAGCGTCTGCGTCGAGACGATCCCGCTGGGGTTCAGGCCGTAGCGGCGCTGCGCCCGGCGGACCGCATCGAGCAGCGGCCGGTCGAAGCTGTCGCCGCTGCGGGCGACCGCGCTGTCCTCGACCGCGAGCCGCTTGCGGAGCGCCAGGACGCGGGCACCGCTGGCGTTGATCGTCATGTCCGGACCGGGGGCAAGCGTGGGCCAGCCGCCCGATGCCTCGATCGCGCGATAGGTCTTCAGGCCCTTCAGCAGCCCGTCATAGCCCGCGTAGGGCGGCGGCAGCGAGGCGATCCAGGCCGCGAGCCGGTCGTTGGCGACCGCCTGCGAAAATGCCGGCCACGGATCATAGGCGGCGGGACGCAGGCCCCAGTCCTTCAGGAAATCGCTGCTGTCCAGCCGACCGCTGTGGACCGCGCGGGCATGGTCGAGCGCGGCGGTGATGAGGTCCGCATCGCCGCGGTCCGCCGCTTCGCCGTCCGTATCGCGCAGATCGTGCCGCAGGCCCTGCGCCGCGGCGGCATCGATCATCGCCGCAAGCTGCCGCGCCTGTTCGCGCGACAGCGTCGGCATCGTGCGCGGCGCGGGCGGCGGCGGCAGGGCGGTGGTCGTCGTAAGCGCGGGTGCGGGGATGCCGAATGTCGGGATGGCCGGGTCGGCCGGCTGCGCCGATGCAGGGGCGACTGCCGAAACCGCGGCGACGGCCGTCAGCAGGGAGTGCCGGAAGATTGTAGGCGAGCGCGTCGGCAAGGTCGGAAACTCCAGGGTCGTTCCGCGGGGCATAGCCTGTCCCGCCATGGGGCGTCTAGCGCGGTGGACCCTTCGCCAGCCTGAACCGGACACGGCGATCCGGGAATATTCCCGGATCGCCGCCTACTTCATCAGACCGGCGGTGCGCAGCGCGTTCTCGATCACCGTACCGACCGCGCCCTGCATCGGCATGCTCACGGGCGTCGCGAAGCCGGGCAGACCGGCGTCGGAGAAAGGGAGGTCGGCGCCAGCGGTGTCGGCGGCCGGCGCGACCGTGTCGACCGTCAGTTCCGCGGCATCCGTTTCGAGATCCCAGAAGCGCAGGATGAGGTGCGACGAGGCGATCCCGGCATCGAGCATATAGGCGCCGCTGGTCCCATGGTCGGTCCCGGCCGACGGATTGAGCGGGGTCCCGTGGCCCATGCCGGCGATGCGATATTCCTCCAGCACCGACCGGCCGGCGGCATCGTGCCACACGCGGTGCCGGTGTCCGTCGATCGTTTCCTCCTGCGTCGGGCGGTCGGCAAGGCCGTGCAGGTCGCGCCACTGGCCGGCGATCGCGTCGGCATTGGTCTGGGCAACGGTCTGGTCGGCCGCCCCCTGCCAGATCGACAATGTGGGCCAGCGCCCGTCATGCCCGGCCGCATCCCGCGCCCGCGCCGCGAGCATGTCGCGCGAAGGGCCGCCATGGCCGCGCATCCGGTCGAACGCCTCCGGCACGGTCGTCGCCGATCCATAGGGAAGGCCGGCGATCGCGGCACCGCCGGCGAACACGTCGGGATAGGTGGCGAGCATCACCGCGGTCATTGCCCCGCCCGCGGACAGGCCGGTGACGAACACGCGCGCCGGATCGATGACATGGTCCGCGGTCACCTGCGCCACCATGTTGCGGATCGACAGCGCCTCGCCATCGCCGCGCGTCGTATCGCCCGGCACGAACCAGTTGAAGCAGAGGTTCGGGTTGTTCGCACGGCGCTGTTCGGGAAACAGCAGCGCGAAGCCGTGCCGATCGGCAAGCCGGGACCAGCCCGATCCATGATCGTACCCCGCCGCCGTCTGCGTGCAGCCGTGCAGCACGACGACCAGCGGCGCGCCGGGCGGCAGATCGGCCGGAACATAGGTGCGCGCGCGCAGGCCGCCCGGATTGTCACCGAACGCGACGAGATCGGTCAGGCGGTCGACGGGGTTGGCCGTGCCGAATGCCGGCATGCCGGCAGGCAGGCCGGTGGCACGCGTAAGCCGGGCAATCGTATCGCTGATGTTTCGCATCGGGCCAAGCCCTCCGGATCGGGGGTCGTGACCCCGGGTATCGCCAGCATGTTCATGCTGCACTGCACAATAGATGGGCGTCCGCGCGCCAGCGTCAATAGCTGATGTGTTTGGCGGCAGCGAACGCCTATGGTCCCGCCGGACTCGGGCGGGGACGGTACGCATGGACAAGCGGGAGAAGCTTTCCGGATATGAGAATATCGTGACGGGCGACCGGACCGGCGTACCGTCGCCCGACGCCGCGGTCACCATCCCGGGCGCATCGGCACCGGAAATCCGCAGCCTGCTGGGGCTGGCGGTGGCGGCGGTCGTGGTGGGCGCGCTGTATTTCGCGCAGGACGTGCTGATCCCGATCACCCTGTCAGTGATGCTGTCCTTCGTGCTGGCACCGCTGGTGAACATGATGCAGCGGCTGGGCCTGTGGCGCGCGCCGTCCGTGGTGCTGGCGGTGCTGATCGCGGTCGGCGTGCTGGCCGCGGTGGGGACGATGATCGGAACGCAGGCCGCCAACCTGACCGCCGACGCGCCGCGTTATGCTCAGACGATCGAACGCAAGGTGGCCGGGGTGCAGGCGTTCGCGGCGGCGCGGATGGCGGCGGTGTCGAAGGAATTCGCACCCCGATCGCGACCCGCGGCGCGCGGTCCTGCGCCCGCCTCAGGATCAGTATCGGCACCGTCGATCGTGACGGTGTCCACGACAGGCGCGAGCGGCGACCGGCGACCGGTGCTGGTCCAGGTGGTGCAGGAACAGCCGTCGCCGCTGACGGTCGCCCGGACGATCCTGCAACCGATCCTGGGGCCGCTGGAAACCACGGTCATCGTGCTGATCGTCGCGATCTTCGTGCTGTTGCAGAAGGAGGATCTGCGCGACCGGTTCATCCGGCTGTTCGGATCGCACGACCTGCACCGCACGACGATCGCGATGGACGAGGCGGGGCAGCGGCTGAGCCGCTATTTCGCGTCGCAACTGGCGGTCAATACCGGGTTCGGGATCATCGTCGGCGGTGGCCTGGCGCTGATCGGCGTGCCGTCGGCCGCGATGTGGGGCATATTGGCGGGGCTGTTGCGGTTCGTGCCCTATATCGGATCGTTCCTGGCGGCTGTCGCGCCCATCGCGCTGGCGGCCGCGATCGATCCCGGCTGGGGCACCGCCATCGCGGTGGCACTGCTGTTCGTGATCGTGGAACCGCTGGTGGGCTATGTCGTCGAACCCTATCTCTACGGTCATTCGACGGGTCTTTCGCCTGTCTCGGTCATCGTCGCCGCGGTGTTCTGGACGTGGATCTGGGGGCCGATCGGGTTGATCCTGTCGACGCCGCTGACGCTGTGCCTGGTGGTGATGGGGCGGCACGTGAAGTCGCTGGAATTCTTCGACGTAATGCTTGGCGACCGGCCCGCACTGTCCGCGGTGGACAGTTTCTACCAGCGCATCCTCGCGGACAATCCGGACGAGGCGCTGGCGCAGGCGGAACTGCTGCTGACCGACCGGACGCTGGAACGCTATTATGACGATGTCGTGCTGCCCGGCCTGCGGCTGGCGGGGATCGACCATGCGCGCGGGACGATCGATCGCGCGCGGGCGGACCGGATGACGGATGCGATGCTGGCGCTGGTCGGCGATCTGCAGGACCATCGCGACGGGCCGAGCAGCGGCGCGGTGATACCGACGGAGGCGGCGCCGCCCGGCATCGTGGCGTGCGTGACCGGGCGTGGCCCGTTCGACGAGGCAGCCGCCGCAATGCTGACGCAGTTGCTGGGTCGACGGGGGATCGCGACCCGCCGGGTGACGCATGCGGCGGTATCGCGCGCGGCGATCGGCACGCTCGACCTGTCCGGCGTGGCGGTGGTGGCCTTGTGCCATCTGGATCTGGCCGGCACGCCCGCGCATCTGCGATACCTGGTGCGGCGCGTCCGGCAGCGCGCGCCGGACGCACGCATCGTCGTCGGGCTATGGGCGGCGGGCGATCCGGTGCCCGACGACGCGGAGGCGGCACGCCAGGTGGGCGGTGATGATCATGTCGCGACATTCGCCGCGGCTGTTGCCGGGTGCGAAGAGGCGTTGCGCGTGCGCGAGCCGGTCCTGGAACCCGTCAGCTGAACAGGATGTCGTCCGGCTGGCGGGCGGCGGCGATCTCGTCCGCGGTCGGGTGGCGCAGGATGGCGATCCGGTCCCCGGTGACCGCGATCAGGCCGCGTTCCACAAACTGCCCCAGCCAATAGTCCATGCACCACCGACCCCATTTCGCGCGGAACAGCATGGCGTTCCGCACGATGGGATCAAAATGCTGGTAGGGCGGAATGTGGACGCTGTGATGCTGGTGATAGGCGCGCGCACCGCCTACCCAGAACATCGGCACTGCCGCCGCCGCGAGCGACGCGGCGAAATCGGTTTCTTCCCCGCCGTAGCCGACATAGCGTTCGTCCATCCCGCCACTGCGTTCCCACGTCGACCGGGACAGCGCGAAGGATAATCCCCATAGCTCGCCATGATCCGCTTCGGCGCGGATGCCCGTTTCGGGCGGCGCCGGCTTGGCCGGGTGGCGGCGGCCCAGACGGCCGAGCGCGGCGTAATCGAGCGGCAGCGTGACCGCGCCGGCGGGCAGGTAGCGGACCTCGCCCAGGAAGATCGCGTCCATGGATTCGGCCGCGCGGGCATAGCTTTCCACCAGTGTCGGGGTCGGAATGCAATCGACATCGAGCAGGATGAGCAGGTCGCCGGTGGCGGTCGCGACCGCGCGGTTGCGGGCGCGGGCCAGCGGCATGGGGTCGCCCGGCACCAGGACAGTCCGGACCGGCAGAGGCAGCGCCGGCAGGTCGCCGGGCGTGGCGTCTTCCATGAAGGCGATGACGAACTCGTCCGCCAGGCGGGTCTGCTGCGCCAGGCCGGCCATCAACCGTTCGAGATGCGCGCGACGACCGCGCACGAGGGTCAGGACGCTGATACGCACGATATTCCGGTGTTTGCCGCCGCCGGAAGCCCGGACCGCGAAAGCCGCCGGAAATGATCGACGCCATCGATGATCCCGCCGGCATGGCCGAACCGCGACACGAAGCTGTGCGCCAGCGTCGGATCCTGATCCAGCCCGTCGCTATGGTTGGCGACGATGATCGAATGGCGGACGGACCGCAGCATTTCGACGTCGTTGCCGCTGTCGCCCGCGACCATCACCTGTTCGCGCGACAGGCCGTAATGCCGGCGGACATGTTCGACTGCGGTCCCCTTCGACGCCGCGTGGGGCAGGATGTCCAGATAGGTGCCGTGGCTCTGGATGACCGAACAGGCATGACCGGCGGCGCGCAGCAGATCGCGCACGCGCCGCGCGGTATCCGGATCGCCGCGCGTGAAGTAGCTGAGCTTGAACGTCCGTTGTTCAAGCGAGCCCTGCGGTTGCAGGTCGCCCGCCTGCGCCAGCACCGCCGCCACCGCCGCCCGGTCCCAGCCGACCGCGATCCGCGCGGCCCATGCCTCGTCGCGGTCGTAGCCGGTGCCGGTCGGATCGAGATGGTAGATTTCCGAACCGACCGACGTGATGAGCACCTGCGGCTGCGGCACATTCTCGCGCGACAGGATGGCCTGCGCACTGTGCAGCGACCGACCGGTGGCGATGCCGAACAGCAGGTCGGCCTGTCGTCCGTGCCAGTCGGTGAACCGCGACGTGCTGGCCGGGCAACCGACCAGCGTGTTGTCGATATCGCACACCAGCAATGTGGTGTCCGCCGGAACGGGCAACGGGCGGGGCGGACGGCGGCCGAGTGCGGACTCGGCGAAGTCGTGATAGAGTTCGGCATGCCGCGTCCAGTCATAGGCGGCGACCGCGACGGCACCTGCCCGCGAATAGCGATCCCACTGCGCACGGTCGTCCAGGATGCCCGCGATCGCGGTCGCCATGGCCGCATGATCGCGCGGATCGACCAGCACGCCGTTGCCGCACCGTTCGACGATATCGTTCGGGCCGCCGCTGTCGGTCGCGACGACGGGCAGGCCGGCCGCTGCCGCCTCCAGCAGCGTCAGCCCGAACGGTTCGTTCAGCGCCGGGTTCACGAACACCCCGCCGCGCCGCCGGGCGAGCGCGTAGATCGACGGGACTTCGCTTGGCAGATGATGCTTCGGATAGGCGACATGGCCGTAAAGGTCGTAGCGATCGATCAGCCGCAGCAGTTCGTCCAGATTGCCGGCGATCTCCGGCTCCATGCCGCCGATATCGTCGCGGATGCCGGCGACGATGACGAGGTTCGCCGTGCGGCGCAGGTGCGCGGACGTGCCATAGGCATGGACGAGCCCGGCGAGGTTCTTCTTGGTGACGGGCCGGGCGATCGCCAGGATCATCGGCTTTTCCGGGACGGTCAGGAACCGGTCGATCCGCGCAGCCATTGCGGGGTCGGGGGCGGCATCGGCGAAGGCAGCAAGGTCGCTGCCCGGTTCGATCACCCGGATGCGGCCGGGGCAGTACGCGCCATAGCCAGCATATTGGACCTCCGCCTCGTCGCGGGACGAGGCGATGATGCCGGCGGCGGCGGCGATCGTCTTTTCCTCCAGCGCGATGCGGCGGTCCATGCCGGCCAGCGCGTCGTCATCCACGCCGGCAAAGGCCGCGCGCTTGACCCGGCCGAGCGAGTGGGCGGTGAACAGGAAAGGGATGTCGAACGCCGCCCCGACGCGGCGGGCGATTTCGCCGGCGTCGGCATAATGCGCATGCAGGATGTCGGGACGCCGGTCGAGCGCGGCGATATGGGCGACGAGGGCCGCGGTCAGGCTGTCATGTTCCGGCCACAGCGCTTCCTTCGGCAAATAGCGCGAACAGGCGGTCGCCAGCCGGACGATCCGGGTCTTGGCATCCACCGTCTCGGTCTCCGCGGAATAGCAGGTGGACATGCCGTCCTGCTGGAAGCCGCGCGTGACGATCTCGATCCGGTCGACGCGCGGTTCGGCGGCCGATGCACGGACCAGATCGAGCAAATACCGGATGTGGCCACCGGTGTCAGCGTTCACGCCATATTCCACGTCGCGGGCGCGCAGGCACCCCTGCAACGCAATATGCATCACGAACATCGCCGCCTGCCCATTCATTTGTCGTTCAGGCCGGAACCGCCGGCCATATGGCTTGTTCCGGGCGTTAATGTCGATCAGCCCTTTTCTCCGTATCGCGCAACTTGCCCCCGTCATCTTCCCCACGCCGCCCGTCGACCATGGCGGGACGGAACGGGTCGTGGCGGACCTGACGGAGGCGCTGGTCGCGCTTGGCCACGACGTCACGCTCTATGCCCCATCCGACAGCGTGACGTCCGCCCGGCTACGGTCCGCCCATCCCAGCCTGTCCGCGCTGGAGCGGGCGGCGGGGGGCAAGGTCGCGCCGGGTGTGCCGGGGGTGCTGGAGGCGGCGCAACTCGACCTGGTCGCACGGTCGATCGGCGACCATGACATCGTCCATGGGCACGGCGAGTTCGCGCATGCCGCGGTGCTGGCGGGGCGGCCGTCGCTGACCACGATCCACTGGCGGGTCGACGAGCTGGACCGCAGGCTGTTCTTCGCGCATTTCGATCGCCTGCCGGTCGCGGCGATATCGGCGGCGCAGGCGGCGGACATTCCGGCGGGCAATCTGGCGGGCGTGGTGCATCATGGCATCGCGGAGGATCGGTATCGATTGGCCGGCGGCGGCGGGCATCTGGCGTTCATCGGGCGGATGACGGACCAGAAGCGGCCGGACGTCGCGATCCGGGTGGCGCGCGCCGCGGGCCACACGATCCGGCTGGCGGGTACGATCGACGTCGGCAATCCGCGTTACTTCGACGATCGGGTCCGGCCGCTGCTGGACGACGACGCGGTCTATGTCGGGCCGGTCGGCGATACGGCGAAGCAGGCGTTGCTGGGCGATGCGGCCGCGCTGCTGTTCCCGATCGACTGGCCCGAACCGTTCGGGCTGGTGATGATCGAGGCGATGGCGTGCGGCACGCCGGTGATCGCGTGGGACCGCGGCAGCGTGCGCGAGGTGATCGAGGACGGCGTCACCGGTTTCGTCGTGCGCGACGAGGCGGAGGCGCTTGCGGCGATCGCCCGACTGCCGTCGATCGACCGGGCACTGGTCCGGCAGCGGTTCGAGGCGCGGTTCGGCGCGCGGCGGATGGCGGCGGATTATGTGGCGTTGTACCGCGCCATACTGGCCAGGGGCTGATGGAGATCGGGCTGCTCAGCTGGAGCTATCATCCCGAACAGAGCGGTCTTGCGGTCGCCGCGCGGGAGATTGCGCAGGCGCTGGCCGCGGCCGGCCATGCGGTGCGCGTGCTGACGTTCGACCGCACGGGCCGGGAGGCGGACGGCGCGGTCTCGGTCATCGGATGCGCGGTGCGGGCCGGCGGCGTGCTGGCCCGGCTGCGCGGTGTGCCGGCAGCGGGGCATCTGGTGGGGCCGTGGGCGATAGCGCGGGCCGTGCGCGCGGAACATCGCCGGCGCGCGTTCGACCTGATCGAGGCGACGAACTGGTACGCGCCCGGCCTGTTCGTGGCGCTCGACCCGCGACTGCCGTTCGTGACGCGCAATTCCACGCCGGTGGCAACCAGCGGTGCCGGCCGGCGTGGCTTTCGCGCCCGGACGGACGGGGCCGCGGCGCGCGCGCTGGAGGCGCTGTCGGCCATGCGCAGCGACATACTGATATCGAACACCGCGGCGCATGGCGGCAAGATCGCGGCGCTTTACGGGGTGCCGAGGCCCGGGCCCACGCATCATGTGGTGGGGCTGAGCCTAAATCCGGCGATCGTAGCGGCGGGGGCCGTTGCTACATACCCGGAAGGAACGGCCGGGCCGGTGCGCCTCCTGTTCATCGGGCGGGCGGAACGGCGCAAGGGATATGATGCGTTGACCGCCGCCGTCACGGTGCTGGCGGACGAAGCGGAACTTGGGGCGATCTCGGACTTCGCGCTCACGCTGGTGGGGGTGGACGACGCGGCGCTGGCGACACTACCCGCGGCGGCGCGGGCACGGGTCACGGCGCTGCGGGGCGTGGCGCCGGACCGGCTGCACGCGCTGCTGGCGGCGGCGCATGTCGTGGTCGCGCCGTCGCGCTACGAATCGTTCGGGCTGGTCTATCAGGAGGCGATGGCGTTCGGCCGGCCGATCGTGGCGTGCGCGAAGGACCCGAGCGCGCGGTCGTTCGTGGGGGAGACCGGGGCGGGGCTGCTGGCCGAACGCTGCGACGGGCCGGCGGTGGCGGCGGTTCTGCGCCGTGCGATCGCCGAACCCGCGCTTCGCCGGACGTTGCATGATGCCAGCCGGGCGGCGGCGGGTCGGTTCACGCGGACCACGCTGGCCCGCGATACGATCGCGGCGTATCGTAGGCTGCTCAGTCGCGACTGAACGGGCGGAGCAACGCCGCCTCGTCCGCCGGGCGGGCACCGTCGGGGGCCATCGCGCCATAGGCCGCGGTCCGCGCCCGGACGCGGTCACCATCCAGTCGGTGAACGATCGCACCGATCGGGGCGAGCGCGGACCGCCGCCAGTCGCGGGACGGGTCCGGCCGTTCGTGGACGACGCCGGAAAAGCGGACCTCCGCACGGTTCAGTCGGTACTGCACGTCGGGCCAATGGTCCGAGGGCACGCCGTCCACCAGATTGCGACGCGGGAAGGCGAGCGACAGCAGGCGGTGCGCGTCGGCATCGGCCGCCAGGCCGGGGAGCGCGGTGAGCAAGGCGACGTCAAGATCCTCGTCGGCATCGAGTTGCAGCATCCACGGTGTATGGCAGGCGGCGTGGAGCCGATTGCGCTGGGCGGCGAAATCCTGCGCCAGCGGGTGGACCGCATAGGTCAGGCCGGGTCGCGACAGGCCCGCGACGACGACGGGATCGGCGCTGTCGACCAGCACCCGGACCGCGGCGAAACCGGAACCGATACGTTCGATGAGCGCTGCGATGACGGGCAGTTCGGACGCCCGCCCGATCATGCCGAGCGTGATCGCGGGGCCATGTGGCGGCAGCGGAGATAGCGTGGCGGCGGCAGGCAGGCGACCGGTCGGCGCGGCAAGTTCCGTAGCCTGGGGGGCGTCCGCCGGTCGAATGGCGCGACCGATGCCGTAGGCCGCGATGCGCAGCGTCGCGATGCCGCAGGTCCAGTCGGCGGGCGGGTCCCGTGCAAGATCGATCGCGGGCGCGGCCAGCCGTTCGGTCAGGTCCGCGCGGATCGCCACGGGCGGGCGGTGGCCGGGCAGATAGCGCAGCCCGCAATGGGTACATTCCGCGACCCCGCCGTGACGATCGTGGCGCCCCCGGTTTCCACAGATCGCACAGCGCGTCATCACAGAAGCGGTCGGGGCAGATCGCGGCATCGCATCCTGTTGCCTTCGCGCACTATCGCGGCGCAAACAATGCGGCGGCCCCGAAAACATATGGCAATACTATGCGGCGGCGGGTCGCGATGGCTGGTCTTGGCGGGCCGCATCGTGCGATGGCCGACCCCAAGACTTGCGACGAAACGGGGATTTATGGCGACCGGCATCGAACTGGACGGCGCACCGCCGGCGGCCCATCACGGCCCGAACGATCATACCGGCAAGCTGGCGCTGGGTGCGATCGGCGTGGTGTTCGGCGATATCGGGACGTCGCCGCTCTATGCGTTGAAGGAAAGCTTCATCGGCCATCACAAGCTGGCCGTCGATGCGCCGCATCTGTACGGTGTCATCTCGCTGATATTCTGGACGATGACGCTGATCGTCACGCTGAAATATGTGCTCATCATCCTGCGCGCGGACAATCGCGGCGAGGGCGGGAGCCTGGCGTTGCTGGCGCTGATCGTCCGCAATAGCGGCGACCGCGGCTGGACGCGCGGCATCGTGCTGCTGGGCATCGTGGCGACCGCGCTGTTCTACGGCGATGCCATCATCACGCCGGCCATTTCCGTCCTCTCCGCGGTGGAGGGGCTGACGATCGTGCAGGCCGGGCTGGCCCCGCTGGTGCTGCCAATCTCGATCGCGGTGCTGATCGGGCTGTTCGCGATCCAGTCGCGCGGCACGGCGAAGGTCGGGCTTATCTTCGGCCCGGTCATGCTGGTCTATTTCGCGGTGCTGGCTGTTCTGGGCGCGCGCGGCATCCTGCGCCATCCGGAAGTGCTGCAGGCGCTCAGCCCGACCTTTGCCTATCAATTCTTCGCGTTGGACCCGCTGCGCGCGTTCCTGGCGCTGGGGTCGGTCGTGCTGGCGGTGACGGGTGCGGAGGCGCTCTATGCCGACATGGGGCATTTCGGACGCAAGGCGATCGCCATTTCGTGGCTGTACATCGCGTTTCCCTGTCTGCTGCTGAACTATCTGGGGCAGGCGGCGCTGCTGATCGAAACGCCGGCGGCGATCGAAAATCCCTTCTACCTGCTCGCGCCCGACGCGTTCCGCCTGCCGCTGGTCATCCTGGCGACGATGGCGACGATCATCGCCAGCCAGGCGGTGATATCCGGTGCGTTCTCGGTGACGCAGCAGGCAATCCAGCTGGGCTTCCTGCCGCGGTTGAAGGTGGCGCACACCAGTGCCACCGCCGCGGGGCAGATCTACCTGCCGCTGGTCAACTGGGTATTGCTGGCGTTCGTGATCATGCTGGTGGTGGGGTTCCGTACGTCGAGCGACCTGGCCGCCGCCTACGGCATCGCGGTGACCGGCACGATGTTCATCACGGCCTGCATGCTGGGCGTGCTGGCGGTGACGGTGTGGAAGTGGAACCGCTGGCTGGCGTTCGGCCTGACGGGCGTGTTCCTCGTCATCGACGGCGCGTATCTGGCATCGAACCTGACGAAGATTCCCGACGGCGGCTGGTTTCCGCTGCTGGTGGGGGCCGTGGTGTTCACCGTGCTGACGACCTGGGCAACCGGGCGGCGGCTGATGCGCGCCCGGCTGGACGAGAGTGCGATGCCGGTCGACATATTCATCCGTTCGGCCGCGGGGTCGGTCGGGCGGGTGCCGGGCACCGCGATCTTCCTGTCCGCATCGCCGCAGGGTATCCCGTCCGCGCTGCTCCACAACATGAAGCACAACCGCGTGCTGCACGAACGGGTCGTCATCCTGACCGTGACGATCGAGGGCGTGCCGCTGGTCGAGGCGGGGGCATGCCCGGAGGTGATCGATCTGGGACAGGGGTTCTGGCGCGTCGTCCTGCATTACGGGTTCATGCAGGAAATCGACATTCCGGCCGCGCTGGCGACCGTGGCGATCGGCGGCGGCACGTTCCGGCCGATGGAAACCAGCTACTTCCTGGGCCGCCAGACGCTGATTTCCTCCGCCCGGCCGGGCATGGCGCGGTGGCGCGAACAATTCTTCGCCTGGATGCTGCGCAACGCGGAGACGGCGATGGAGTTCTTCAAGCTGCCGCACAACCGCGTGGTGGAGTTGGGGAGCCAGGTGGAGATTTGAGGCTTGTGTCCGTCGCCCCGGACTTGATCCGGGGCGCCGCTGCCTCTTCGACGGTGGAGAAGAAGCGGGATCCCGGATCAAGCCCGGGATGACGGTCTCTCAGGTCAGGCCGCATCGACCAGGATCAGTTCGCTGTCCTCCACCGCGGTGACGCGCAGTACGTCCACGTCGCTGATTGCGGCGCCGTCGCGGGCGTTCACGGTGATGCCGTCGATCGTCACCGAACCGGTGGCGGGGACGAGATAGCCGCGGCGGGCCTTACCGAGCGGATAGTCGATCGTGTCGCCGGCCTTCACCGACGCCGCGACGATGCGGGCATCGGTACGGATCCGCAGCGCGTCCGCATCCTCCGTGAAACCGGACGCCAGCGTCACGAACCGGCCGGACCGTTCCCCCTTCGGAAAGGGCCGCGCGCCCCAGCTCGGGGCCACGCCGCGACTGGTCGGTTCGATCCAGATCTGGAAGATGCGGGTCTCGACGTCCTCCACATTATATTCGGCGTGGGTGATGCCGGTGCCGGCGGACATCACCTGCACGTCGCCGGCCTCCGTCCGGCCCAGATTGCCCAGGCTGTCCTTGTGGGTGATGGCGCCTTCGCGAACATAGGTGACGATTTCCATGTCGCGGTGCGGATGCGGCGGAAAACCGGATTTCGGCGCGATGATATCGTCGTTCCAGACGCGCAGATTGCCCCAGCCCATCCGGGCCGGGTCGTGATAGCCCGCGAAGGAGAAGTGATGCTTGGCATCCAGCCAGCCATGGTTCGCGCCGCCGAGCGTGGCGAAGGGACGAAGGTCGATCATGTCATGCTCCGATCAGTGGCCGGATGGCGGCCGTCGCGAGCAAGATATGCTTCCCGTACCGTACCGGAAGTGCAATGATGGCATCTCATCGGTGAAGGAAACATCCTGTGTCCACGCTGCCCGACCTGGAAGCGTGGGCGATCTTCGCCAAGGTGGTGGA
This sequence comes from Sphingomonas montana, assembly GCF_001956315.1. Classification (GTDB taxonomy): domain Bacteria; phylum Pseudomonadota; class Alphaproteobacteria; order Sphingomonadales; family Sphingomonadaceae; genus Sphingomonas_R; species Sphingomonas_R montana. Next base: position 56,135 of record NZ_KV887144.1, read on the forward strand.
GGCCGGATCGTTCGCGCGGGCGGCGGACGCGCTGCATTTGTCCAAACCGACCGTTTCGAAGGCGGTCAGCCGGCTGGAGGCCAGGCTGGGCGTGCCGTTGCTGCACCGCACGTCGCGGCAGCTGGCGTTGACCGAGAGCGGCCGCGGCGTGCTGGACCGCGCAAGGCGGATCCTGGCGGACGGGGAGGCGGCCGAGGGCGAGGCAGCGTCGCAGGCGGCGACTCCGCATGGCCGTGTCGTGCTCGCGCTGCCCATGACGTTCGGCGTGCTGCATGTGGCGCCACTGCTGCCGGAATTTCTCGAAACCTATCCCGACGTCAGCATCGACATGCAGTTGAGTGACGCGCAGGTCGATCTGGTCGCCGGCGGCGTGGACGTGGCGTTGCGGATTGCCAGCCTGGCGGACTCGTCGCTGCGCGCGCGACGGCTCTGTTCGGTCCGGCGGCCGCTGGTGGCGACGCCGGCCTATCTCGACCGGCATGGCCGGCCGGCGCATCCGCGCGACCTCGATCCGCGGCACGGCCTGCTCTACACCAATGTCACGACGCCCGGGCAGTTGCGGCTGTTCCACGCGGTCGAGGGAGAGCATGTCCTGTCGATCGACGGGCGGCTGCGCGCGAACAGTGCGGACGCGCTGGCGCCCGCGCTGCTGGCCGGGCTCGGCATCGCGGTGCAGCCTGATTTCATGGTGTGGCGCGAACTGGCGGACGGCACGCTGGAGGAAGTGATGCCCGGCTGGCGCATGGCGGACGTCGGGTTGCACCTGATGACGCCGCCGGGGGTGCAGCGGCCGGCGCGGGTGACCGTCCTGCTCGATTTCCTGGCAGGCCGACTGGGCAATGCCGAATGGGCGCAGGCCTGCGCGAACGAGGGCGGCTGACCGGGTCGGGCAAGCGGTGCTGGCGGGGCGGATGCCGGATCGCTACGTTAGGCGACAGACCGAAACCATGACGACGGGTGCAGTATGAAGACACGGGCAGCAGTGGCGTTCGAGGCCAAACGACCGCTCGAGATCGTCGAACTCGATCTGGATGGGCCGAAGCCGGGCGAGGTTCTGATCGAGATCATGGCGACGGGCATCTGCCATACCGACGCCTATACGCTGGACGGGCTGGACAGCGAGGGGCTGTTCCCCAGCGTGCTGGGCCATGAAGGCGCGGGCGTCGTTCGCGAGATCGGGGCCGGGGTGACCAGCCTGGCGGTTGGCGACCATGTCATCCCGCTCTACACCCCCGAATGTCGCGAATGTAAGTCGTGCCTGAGCGGCAAGACCAACCTGTGCACGAAGATCCGCGCGACGCAAGGCAAGGGGCTGATGCCGGACGGCACGACGCGGTTCAGCTACAAGGGGCAGCCGATCTTCCACTATATGGGCTGTTCGACCTTCTCGAACTTCACCGTGGTGCCGGAGATCGCGGTGGCCAGGATCCGCGACGACGCGCCGTTCCAGTCGGCCTGCTACATCGGGTGCGGCGTCACCACCGGGGTCGGCGCGGTGGTCAACACCGCCAAGGTCGAACCCGGTGCGAATGTGATCGTGTTCGGGCTGGGCGGCATCGGCCTGAACGTGATCCAGGGCGCACGGATGGTGGGCGCGGACCGGATCATCGGCGTGGACCTGAACGACGACAAGGCGGCGTGGGGCGAACGGTTCGGCATGACCCACTTCGTCAATCCGTCGAAGATCGACGGCGATATCGTCCAGCATCTCGTCGGCCTGACCGATGGCGGCGCGGACTATACATTCGATTGCACCGGCAACACGACCGTCATGCGGCAGGCGCTGGAGGCGTGCCACCGCGGCTGGGGCGTGTCCGTCGTCATCGGGGTGGCGGAGGCCGGCAAGGAGATCAGCACGCGGCCGTTCCAGCTGGTCACCGGGCGGGTGTGGAAGGGATCGGCCTTCGGCGGCGCACGCGGGCGGACCGACACGCCGAAGATCGTCGACTGGTACATGAACGGCAAGATCGAGATCGATCCGATGATCACCCACGTCCTGACGCTGGACGAGATCAACAAGGGGTTCGACCTGATGCACGCCGGCGAATCGATCCGCTCGGTCGTTGTCTATTGAGGCCGGCAGCCTGAACCCATCTGACCCATCCGGAGTATGAGACCATGGAAATCATTTCCACCGCCCATGCGCATGGCGGCATCCAGGGCGTGTACCGCCACGCATCGAGTGCGACGAGCACCGACATGACCTTTTCGGTCTTCGTGCCCGCACATGCCAGCGGCGACCGGCTGCCCGTCGTCTGGTTCCTGTCGGGGCTGAGCTGTACGCACGCCAATGTGACCGAGAAGGGCGAATATCGCCGGTTGTGCGCCGAACTGGGGCTGATCCTGATCGCGCCGGATACGTCGCCGCGCGGCGAACAGGTGCCGGACGATCCGGCCGGGGCCTATGATTTCGGGCATGGCGCGGGCTTCTATGTCGATGCCACGCGGTCGCCCTTCGCGGCGCATTACCGGATGTGGACCTATATCACCGACGAACTGCCCCGGTTGATCGCCGCGGAGTTCCCGGCCGACATGGGCGCGCAGGGCATCTTCGGTCATTCGATGGGCGGCCACGGCGCGCTGACGATCGCGCTGGGCATGCCGGGGCGCTACCGGTCGGTCTCGGCCTTTGCGCCGATCGTGGCACCGACGCAGGTGCCGTGGGGACGCAAGGCGCTGGCCGGCTACCTGGGTGACGACGAAGCGGTCTGGCGCAGGCATGACGCGGTCGCGATGATCGAAGACGGCGCGCGCGTGCCGAACCTGCTGGTGGACCAGGGCATGGCCGACCAGTTCCTGACGGAACAGCTGAAGCCGGAACTGCTGCGGGCGGCGTGCGACGCGGCGGGCATCCCGCTGACCCTGCGGATGCAGCCGGGGTACGACCACAGCTATTACTTCATCTCGACCTTCATGGAGGATCATCTGCGCTGGCACGCCGAGCGCCTGCGCGGTTGACGGCGATGCATGTCGGACGCGAAGTTTGACGGGCAGGGCCGTGACACCGGGTGAAATTCGGAAAGGTCCCCCGCACGCTGGGCGACCCTTCCGGAGCGGTACCGGCGTTGCGGATATGGAACAATGGTAAGACTCGAGCGGCGCGTTCGCCAGGGTCGCGCGGCTCGATCCTGCGGTTTCGGCGGTGGCCGGCGGGGGGCCAACACCAGGCGTTTGCGCGGATCAGGTCGGTCGGCGACGTGTTTGCGATAGGCCGGTTCAGTCCCGTCGAACGATCACGACCGAGGGCCGGAGCTATTCACGTCTGACCAGGGAGCAGGGGGCTCGATATCCGGTGCTCCCTGCACTCGGGATGACATCGACAACACCGCTCAGTATCCGGGTCTCTTCGTCGATCGTTTCGGGAAGCTGGAAGGAGAAGATGGCCGGACCGATCTGGCCACCGTGCAGCCTCATGTTGAGACGCGCGCCCGCAACGCTGCATATTCCGACCGCGGCACCGTTCTGCAGGACCTGATCGTCCAGGATCCGGTAGGGAGGATCCACCGCTATCGAGCATTGTGGACTGTCAATGACAGGCCACCAGTCTCCTGCCAGACTTGGCTTGCCGGAGGATGTTGAATTATTGATCATATGCTAGGCGGAGTATATGCTTTGCCAGTAATATCATGGTTTCAACACATCCAAGTTATGAACAGGATGATACGATTCGCCATAAAACGACCTGATAAGACTCGATTTATCTGAATGGGAATAGAGTTATTACCTACAAGCGCATTAACATGCGTTTATCATCCGTCGGATCGTCGATGCTGTACGCACTACTCACGCTTGGTCCCGTGCGGGTTGGCTGAAAAGTGAATTGCGGCAGCCGAGTACGAGCCCGGATGGACGTCAGCCAAGCATCTGACGAGCCGGTATGCCGGCTGTTGATCGACCGTCATTATCTTGGGGCCGAGGCGTCTGCCAAGTCCGCCACCAATCGAGCGATGGATATCGGACAGCTGATGTTCACGATCTAAGTTCGGTCCAGCGCTCGGCGATCGACGCTCGCGTTCTGCCGCCGCCCGGCTGGGCACCGCCGCGTGTACCTGCTGATCGGTATGCGATCGTTTTACCACCAGTGACCCAAAACGCCGCTGCCGGCTGGGCTTGATGGCTTCGGGCGCTTACTGAGCGAGCGATCGACAGCCATCGCCGCTTCTGGCGGTCGCATGGGGAATGATCGCAAAATGCGCCGCAGCCTTCTGCGTTTCGCTACGTCACCCGGGCTCCCAACTGGCTTGTGCGCAGCCTTGAGGGTGATCCCAAATCGTCAGCAGTGCGGGTATGGGCACAGCAAGCTGGCTGACCCTGTCGCAACTATGCTCGCCCAAATAGCCGCTGCCGGTCATAACGGACGTCAATCGCGGCCCCATAGTAGCAGGAATGGATAGACGCATAGCCGATATTCCGTTGAGCAAAAACGGCAGCGGTTATTCCAGCCGCAGCGGAGAGCCTTGACCACTCACGGATTTTTTGCCGCCACAACGATGTGGCCGTCATAGATTGCAAATTGACCTAAAGCAATTATTTGGTTCGATTATAGGATTTATTAATCCTCAACTACAATATATCGGACAATTTCTTGATTGTACTACATTATAAGATTTTACGACGCATCGGCTTTATTAGGGAAAACTGAAAATTGCCGCCGTACCTTTGTAAGGCGGTCTCTGCATCTTATATACAATGCTATCGCCTAGATTGGCTTGCGAAGTACTACGATACTTTGATCGACATGCTCGGTATTTTCGGAGAAGCTCACAAGCATGGATCCATACTTTTCCAACAGATATTTTTCCGGAATGAATGTTTCGCCCCAAAAATCTGCAGTAAGTTCAAGACCTCCGGCCATGGGGAACCATTGGAATTGACCCTCCGCATAGTTTCTGGCGATTCGAGCTGGTGTCGGCATATCTTGAACAAGCCGCTCGACATAGGCTACCAAGTTTGAAGGCAGATCGCCACGACTATCCCGTAGCGACTGCAAATGCTCGATAAACTGCCATCCGCGGGTTGTGAAAACAATATGACCACCGGGTTTCAGCTTGGAAAGAAAATACTGGACCCAGTCCAAAAAGTATTTCTCAGAAAGATGTGAGAAGACTGAATACGCGTAAATCAAATCCAGTCCGTCAGGGATACCTTCAATTGGTGGAGACTTTGTATTGTATATGATATTGCAAGGGTTATTAGTATTTTTCAAGCAATCAATTGCGACGTCCATCGCGTCTACTAGATACATATTTTTCGGCGATGTTTCACGTAGAAAGAAACGCGAAATACGCCCCCAACCACAACCAAAGTCCATGATCTTTGGCTCATGGATTGACTTGATATACTCTACCGCCTTTCCGTAAAAACCAAATGCCTGAAGTAGATTCTGACGACCAGACAGAGATGTAAATCCGGTTTGTATTTCGTCACTTGGAAGTGACGGAAGGCGAATGCCAAACTTTCTGAGCGAGCTTTCCCAGTCAAACTGAGCATCAAACCATGTCTGATCATCTGGTCTCAAAACGATCATCTATTTGTCCTCGGTTATAAGGCAAATAAAACATAGCAGCGGTCGTTTAGAAATGTCCAGACCGCAAAGGGTCAACTTACGCACTGCGTTCGAGTGAATTGCGCTGCGTCTTCTACGTTTTGCTACGTCCACCGAACCTCACAACGATGTGTGCAGTAACGGGCAAGGCAGACGGACGGACGCTGTCGTGCTCATGTCGGCCAAAATATGTGCTACCGGTTCCACGCTGGCCGATCGCGGCCGCCCGTGTTAACCCTGTTCATATTTTAGGATTGTCGATGAACACTCCTTCGGTACTATAAATATAAGTTTTGTATTGCTCGATCAGCTAGTGCAAGAAACTAAATGCGCAGAATTTACAACCGATACAAAATTAGCTCGGCGATGCCTAAGTCTAGGGTCACCCTCGGCCTATACTAGAGATTGCTGCGCTTACGCCAGAGCAAAAGGGCAGCTTTGCTGCGACGACCACCAACATTGAAGCCGGACAATACCCTGAGTCCTCGGCCATTGTCGTAGCACGCCATTTAATTTTATCAGGCGAAACCGCCCTTGCCATTGCCGAAGCTGTTCTGCCCGAGTGCACCGCCTCTTGGCAAGACTTCTCGCTAACGACACCAAGCCGGGAACTACAGGCGCGACGGTAGCAATCGGCCGTTTCGACCAGCTACTCCGTCGACGGCTTCGGTCTGAAGGAGCGCGTCACAAACCTAAGCGCGAGCACAATCGTGATTATAATGTGAACTGGAAGAGGGGTTAATCTGCCCAACCGGGAGAATAATCGCTCATTCTCAGGGGCCTACAATAGAATATTGGCGGAGCGGGAGGGATTCGAACCCTCGAAGGGCTATTAACCCTTACACACTTTCCAGGCGTGCGCCATCGACCACTCGGCCACCGCTCCGCGTCCTGGAAAGCGCGCCCTATCGGGTGATGCCGGCTTCCGCAAGTGGCATCGACATGGCAGGATCGCGATATGATCTCCTGGCTTCCCTCGATCCTCGCCCTGGCCCTGCAGCCGTCGGTTCCCGCTACGCCGCCGCGGCCGGCCGCCGCGACGCCCGGCAGCGTGGTCGCGGCAGCACCCGCATCGGCCTGGGCCGACGTGCCGGCGGACCGGTTGCTGGTAATGGACCTGGCCGATGGGCGGCGCGTGACGATCGCGCTGTCGCCCGATTTCGCGGCCGCGCATGTGGCGAACATCGTCGCGCTCGCCCGCGCACATTGGTGGGACGGGACGAGTATCAACCGGGTGCAGGATAATTACGTGACGCAGTGGGGTGACGCGACGGAGGCCAAGCCATTGCCACCGGGCATCGTCGCGCCGTCGCGCAACTACGACCGGCCAGCGGCGGGGCTGGCGTTTCGCGCGCTTCCGTACCGCGACAGCTATGCCGCCGCGGTGGGGCATGTCGGCGGCTGGGCGGTCGCCAGGAGTCGCGACCGGGCGTGGTTGCCGCATTGCTACGGCATGGTCGGCGTAGGGCGGAACCTGGCACCGGATACCGGGACCGGCGCGGAACTCTATGTCGCCATCGGGCATGCGCCGCGACAGCTGGATCGCAACATCGCGGTCGTCGGACGGGTCCTGTCCGGCATGGAGACACTTGCCGCCCTGCCGCGCGGGACGGGTGATCTCGGCTTCTACACCGATCCGGCGCAGCGGACCGGGATCGCGACTGTGCGGCTGGCCAGCGAATTGCCGCCGGGCAAGCGGCCCGCGTGGCAGATCATGAAGACCGACGCACCGGCGTTCACCGCGTGGATCCGGGTGCGGGCCAATCGCATGGACGACTTCTACGAACGACCCGCCGCGGCGTTGGACATCTGCAACAGCCTGCCGCCGGTGCGAGCGCGTCCTGCGGGCTAGAACGTGATGGCGTCCCGGTCACCCGGCCTTGTTCGGTCGATTCCAAGGCCGATCGATATTCAGCCACTGGAGCTTACGGGCTGGTGCAGTTCGGGTCGAACCGATCGGGGGCTGACCCCGATACCGATCGCGCCTCGCGATCCGCGTTCCGAGCGTAAAGGCGACTTCCGGTTCGATGGCGACCTGTCCCGGTGACGTCGCGGGGTGCGTTGCAGGAAGGTACAAGGTGCTGCCGTACCTCTCGACACGTTTCTTCGATCGCCTGCCGAAGCAGGTGCTCACGACATCTTTCCGAAGACGACCCGACGCAGGACAGACGTCTGCGCCGTAAATCAGTCCGAGGTCGTGATGACATGTCGAGCGGGGGCTTCGGACCAGCCCTCCACGATCGGGCACAGCTGAGATACCGATCCGACGGGGGCCCTCGCCCCCGCCGTTTCGGATCGAATTTAGCGCTGACGCTCGACGCGGTTCTGCACACGGCCGAGGATGCCGTCGCGGCGTCCGCCGCCGCCATTGCCGATGGCACGCGGCGGACGGCCGGTGTTCTGGCGGAACTGCTGCCGATCCTGACGCCGTTCCTGACGGAAGTCCTGGCGGTCGCCGCGGCGGTCCTGCCGGAACTGTTCCGGCGTCACCGTACCGTTGCGCAGGCCGCGGCGATCCTCGCGCCGTTCCTGACGGAAGTCCTGACGGTCGTCGCGACGGTCACCGCGATATGCCTGGCGCTGCTGCTGCCAGTAACGCTGCTGCCCGCTGTTCCAGCGCGAGCGGCGGCCACCGCGATCATAGACATAATACCCGTTACCCGGATAATAATAGTTGTTGTACCAGCCCGACCCATAGCCGACGCCGCCGACGGCATAACCCGGCCCGCCATAATAGCCGTTACCGTAGCCATACCCGTCGTAACCACCGCCATATCCGCCCGCGATGCCGTAGCCGGTGTTGATGCCGCCATAGCCATAGTCGTCATACGCGCAGCCGCCGAGTGCCAGGGAGGCCACCATCAACGCGCCGGCAGCAATCTTTTTCACAGAAAAGCCCATGTCCGCTCCGATCGTCATTTATTTGCTTGATGGGCGGTTCTTTGCAGACTTGCGTTGAACCGCCGCTGAACCAAGACGGAGCGTTTCGCCCGATAAACGGTTCCGCGGGGGCCGTACGCGTGCGGTCGCTCGTGCGCGGCCCGTGCCCTTCCCCAAAGCGCGCCCCCTTGCTATGCGCCCCTGAAACGTCGCAATCGCAGACCCAAGGGAAATCCCATGACCGCAATCGGCCAGGACACGCTCGGCACCCGGACCACGCTGGAGGTCGGCAGCAAGACCGTCTCCTATTATTCGATCCCGAAAGCGGCCGAGCAACTGGGCGACGTGTCGCGGCTCCCATTCTCGATGAAGGTCCTGCTGGAAAACCTGCTGCGGTTCGAAGACGGCAAGACCGTCACGATCGACGACCTGAAGGCGATGGTCCAGTGGCTGACCGACAAGACGTCCGAGCGCGAGATCCAGTATCGCCCGGCCCGCGTGCTGATGCAGGATTTCACGGGCGTCCCTTGCGTCGTCGATCTGGCCGCGATGCGCGATGCGATGAACGCGCTGGGCGGCGACGCGCAGAAGATCAATCCGCAGGTGCCCGTCCACCTCGTGATCGATCACTCGGTCATGGTCGACGAATTCGGCACGCCGAAGGCCGCGGAACAGAATGTCGAGCTGGAATATCAGCGCAATATCGAGCGTTATGAGTTTCTGCGCTGGGGATCCAAGGCGCTCGACAATTTCAAGGTCGTGCCGCCCGGCACCGGCATCTGCCATCAGGTGAACCTGGAGAATCTGGCGCAGACCGTCTGGACTTCGGTCGACGCCAACGGCGACATGGTGGCCTATCCGGACACGCTGGTTGGCACCGACAGCCACACCACGATGGTGAACGGCCTGGGCGTGCTCGGCTGGGGCGTCGGCGGAATCGAGGCGGAGGCCGCGATGCTGGGGCAGCCGGTGTCGATGCTGATCCCCGAGGTCGTCGGGTTCAAGCTGACCGGCACGCTGGCCGAAGGTATCACCGCGACCGACCTGGTGCTGACCGTCACGCAGATGCTGCGCGCCAAGGGCGTGGTCGGCCGCTTCGTCGAATTCTATGGGCCGGGGCTCGACGCGCTCAGCCTGGCCGATCGCGCGACGATCGCCAACATGGCGCCGGAATATGGCGCGACCTGCGGCTTCTTCCCGGTCGACGATGCGACGCTCACCTACCTGCGCCTGACGGGTCGTGAGGACGACCAGATCGCGCTGGTCGAGGCCTATGCCAAGGCGCAGGGCTTCTGGCGCGATGCGGCGGCGCCCGATCCGATCTTCACCGATACGCTGGCGCTCGACATGTCGGGCGTGCTGCCGTCGCTGGCCGGGCCGAAGCGTCCGCAGGACCGCGTGCTGCTCGATGCGGTGGACGAGAATTTCAACACGGAACTGGCGAATGGCTACAAGAAGTCGGGCGACAGCGACGTGCGCGTGACCGTCGATGCGGACGGCGCGCGGGTCGGCCACGACATCGGCCACGGCGACGTCGTGATCGCGGCGATCACCAGCTGCACCAACACGTCCAACCCCAACGTCCTGATCGCGGCCGGGCTGGTCGCGCGCAAGGCGAACGCGCTGGGCCTGAAGCCCAAGCCGTGGGTGAAGACCTCGCTGGCGCCTGGTTCGCAAGTCGTGACCGACTATCTGGACAAAGCGGGGCTCAGCGCCGATCTCGACGCGATCGGGTTCAACCTCGTCGGCTATGGCTGCACCACCTGCATCGGCAATAGCGGGCCGCTGCCCGCGCCGATTTCGAAGGCGATCAACGAGAACGACCTCGTCGCCGCCTCCGTCCTGTCGGGCAACCGCAATTTCGAGGGCCGCGTGTCGCCCGACGTGCGCGCCAACTTCCTCGCATCGCCGCCGCTGGTCGTCGCCTATGCGCTGAAGGGTACGGTCCGCGAGGACATCACCAAGACCCCGCTGGGCCAGGGGAGCGACGGGCAGGACGTGTATCTGCGCGACGTGTGGCCGACCAACCAGGAAATCACCGACATGGTGACCGCGCATATCGACAGCGGCATGTACCGTTCGCGCTATGCCAACGTGTTCCTGGGCGACCGCCATTGGCAGGGGATCGCGGTCGAAGGATCGGACACGTACAGCTGGGCCGCCGGTTCGACCTATGTGCAGAACCCGCCCTATTTCGAAGGCATGTCGATGACGCCGGCGGCGGTCGCCGACATCGTCGAGGCGCGCCCGCTGGCGATCTTCGCGGACAGCATCACGACGGACCACATCAGCCCGGCCGGGTCGATCAAAGCGGATAGCCCGGCCGGCAAATATCTGTCGGAACATCAGGTCAGCCGCGGCGACTTCAACAGCTACGGCGCGCGGCGCGGCAACCATCAGGTCATGATGCGCGGCACCTTCGCGAACATCCGCATCAAGAACCAGATGACGCCGGGCATCGAAGGCGGCGTGACCCGCTACATCCCGACCGGCGAGACGATGGCGATCTACGACGCGGCGATGCGGTACAAGGAAGACGGCACGCCGCTGGTCGTGCTGGCCGGCAAGGAATATGGCACCGGTTCTTCGCGCGACTGGGCGGCGAAGGGCACGATGCTGTTGGGCGTGCGGATGGTCATCGCGGAGAGTTTCGAGCGGATCCACCGGTCCAACCTGGTCGGCATGGGTATCCTGCCGCTCCAATATGCGGTGGGGGAAAGCCGCGAGACGCTTGGCTTCGACGGGACCGAAACCTTCTCGGTCGCCGACGTCGCCGGGCTGCGCCCGCGCCAGCAGGTCACGGTGACCGTCGGTCATGCGGACGGGCGGACATCGACGTTCGAGGCGCGCTGCCGGATCGACACCGTGAACGAGCTGGAATATTTCCTGAACGGCGGCATCCTGCAGTACGTCCTGCGCAAGCTGGCGGCGTAAGCGGCGTAATCGACCGGGGGCGGGGCCGGGGATGGGGCCGAGTGGGTTTCATCCCTGCGCCCCTTGCCGCGTCATCCCGGTGGAGACTGGATCCTGGTCGGGCACGGTGAATGCCCTTCACCGGCACAAGCTCCGGCCCTTCGCCGGGATGAGGCCAGGGCAGGGGGAGGAGAAACCAAGACGGGCTTCCCCGGCTTGGCGTATATCAGCTCTCGCCACATGGACCGTCTTGCGCTACGCTCCGGGGATCGTCGCAGCATATCCGCAGGCATCCGGCGACTGAGAGCGCGGTTCGTGCTCCCGCTTGCGTCTGGGAGCAGCGCTATGAGCACCGTTGAAGATTATAGCGCGAAGGCCGCCGAGAGCCTCGCCGCCGCCGAAGCCGCGACCAGCGAGCGCGACCGTGCGTTTCATCGCCGCGCCTACAGCATCTATCGCAAGCTCGTCGCCAATGTCGGCGAGGCCGAAGCCCGCGCCGAAGCCCGCGTGCCCGCCCGCGTCGAAGCCGCCAAGCGCGCCGCGACGGCCAGCGCCATGCGCCAGCGCTGACAGCAGGAGAGACGACATGGCCAAGGGTCAGAAGAAGAGCAACAAGGAAGCCCGCAAGCCCAAGAAGGAAGCGGACAAGAAGATCGTGCCGCTTGCCACCGTGCTCGGTGTGAAGGGCTGATTTCGGCTGCTACCGAGAAGTAGTTGGGTCGTGATGCGAGGATTTGCGTCGCGGCCGTCATCGTGACGGACGTCAGGATCCATTATCGTTACGCCAGTGGCGAACCTTCAGCCTAGTGATAATGGATCCCAGCGTTCGCTGAGATGACACCGACGGGGTAGGTTTTCAGGCAAACCCGTTATGATCGCGACTATGTCGCCGCATCTCTCGGCACTATCGCCACGCCACGCCACGCCATGCACGTCATGCCTTTACTCGGGCTTTGCTTCCGTGCCCTCGTCCCGCTCCGAACCGGCGATCCAGTCCGGCAACGCCCCCTCGGCAAGTCCTTCGACCCGGCGATGCATCACTGCAACGCCCAGTTCCGGATACCAGGCCCGTGCGTCCACTGGCGCGTCGGTGGCGCGCTCCACCAGCAGGCGACGGTTGACCTTGCTGCGATGATGCATCCGCGCAGTGTTCTCCTGACCGACATAGCAGCCCTTGGTGAAGCTGACGCCGTTCAGTTCGCGCGCGTTGGTCTCCAGCCATAATGTCCGGTCGCTGCCGAGTTCAGTGGCCCCCTCGGTCACGCCGAGCGCGAGGCGGTGCGCCGGCCACCCGGTGGCGGGCAGCGTCGGTGGGGCGATCCAGCGATGGCCGAGCGCAGGCAGGCGGGGGTCCGGTACGCCCTGTTCGCCGCTAAGCGCCCAGTGGACGGCCAGTCGCTCATCCCGCCCGATCGTAATTGGCCGGCGCAGGCGGTAGAGCGAGAGCCGGCGGACGAGGGCGTCGACCTGCGCCGCCTCGACGTCCAGCAGCAGGTCGTCGCCGTCCGCCCAGACCAGAAAGTCGAACAGCGCCTTGCCCTGCGGCGTCAGCAGACCGGTCCAGACCGGCAGCTGGCCGGCGACGTCGCTGGTGACGAGCCCCTGCAGGAACCCGCGAACGTCTGCACCGGTCAGGCGGATGACGGCGCGGTCGGACAATGTGGTGGCGTGCATCGAGAACAGGTAAGGCGCGTTCCGGACATTTGTAACCCGCATCACGCACCGCGACGGAGACGACAGCATGGCGACCTATGACATGATCTTGACGGGCGGCACGGTGTGGACACCGGGCGGGCCGGCCGAAACCAGCATCGGCGTACGCGACGGCCGGATCGCCGCGATCGGCGCGGACGGGGATGCGGGCATGGTGATCGATTGCACCGGCCTCACCATCCTGCCTGGCGTGATCGACAGTCAGGTCCATTTCCGCGAGCCCGGGCTGATCGCCAAGGAAGATCTGGAAACCGGCAGCCGCGCGGCGGTGATGGGCGGCGTGACCGCGGTGTTCGAAATGCCGAACACCAAACCGAACACGGACAGTGCCGCCGCGATCCAGCAGAAGCTGGATCTGGCGCGCGATCGGATGTGGTGCGATCATGCCTTCTACGTCGGGGCGACCAACGCCAACGCCGCCGAACTGGCGACGCTGGAGCGCATGCCGGGCACGGCGGGCGTCAAGATCTTCATGGGCGCATCGACCGGCGACCTGCTGGTGTCCGAAGACGCCAATCTGGCGGCGGTGCTGGCATCCGGCACGCGCCGCGTCGCGATCCATGCCGAGGACGAGGCCCGCATGCAGGCGCGGCTGGATCAGCGCGTTGCGGGCGACCCGTCGTCGCACCCGGTGTGGCGCGACGACGAAAGCGCGATGATCGCGGTGAAGCGAATCGTGAAGCTGGCGCGCGCGGCGGGGCGGCGCATCCACGTCCTGCACATCACGACGCCGGCCGAACTGGAATATCTGAGCGCGCACAAGGATATCGTGACGTGCGAGACGACGCCGCAGCATCTGACGCTGGCGGGGGAGGAGGCCTATCCGCGGCTCGGCACCTTTGCGCAGATGAACCCGCCGATCCGGTCCGGCGCGCACCGCGACGGGTTATGGCACTGGCTGGGGCAGGGGGTGGTCGACGTCCTGGGGTCCGACCATGCACCCCACACGCTGGCCGAAAAGGCGCTGCCCTATCCGCAGTCGCCCTCGGGCATGCCGGGCGTGCAGACCTTGCTGCCGCTGATGCTGGACCATGTCGCCGCCGGGCGGATGACGATGCAGCGGCTGGTCGAACTGACGAGCGCGGGGCCGCAGCGCGTGTTCGGCATCGTCGGAAAGGGGCGGATCGCGGTCGGCTACGATGCGGACTTCTCGATCGTCGATCCAAAGGCACGCTGGACGATCGGAGAGGACTGGCTGGCGTCGCGCTGCGGCTGGTCGCCCTATACCGGCATGGAACTGACCGGGCGGGTGACGGGCACGATCGTGCGCGGCCGGCGCGTGATGTGGGACGGGGAACTGTCGGACACGGCCACCGGTCGGCCGATCCGCTTCGAAGGGACGATCGCACCCCAGAGCTGAGATGGCTGCCGCGTGTTGCCGCAGAGGTGGCGCGCGCGGTGTCCTGGCTGGATGCCAGGCGGCGTGCGGTCGTTCCATGCGGCGCGAAGTGATCTGGCGACCCCGGGGTAGCCCTCCCCAACTCACGCCGTCATCCCCGCGAAGGCCGGGATGACGGTTGGAGTCCGAATTTTCACGGACAACCCGCTTGTTCGATCGGCGCCTCAGAACGGCAGGATCTTCGCCTTCTCGCTGAACTTCATGTAGCCGACGTTGGCGCCCAGCCGCCAGCCTACCCCAAGCCGGATCGGGATGAGTACCACGTCGCCGCGCCGCAGATAGCTGATGTGGAAACCGCCGACGAGATAGGCTTGCCCCTCGGCGGCCGGGAAGCGCTTGAACAGATCCTGGCTGTCGTAGAGGTTGTAGACCAGCACGAAGGTCTTGGCGCCGCTACCGCCAAAGTCGATGCCAAGCGACGGCCCGGTCCAGTAGACCGGACGGTCGCCCTCGATCTTGTGGTGCATCGTGCCGGACCCGTAGCGCAGTCCGACGACGAACGCGCCGCCGACCTCGCGCCCCGCGATATAGGCGTTGGGCCGGCCCTGCTTGCGCAGCACGCTTTCCACCGCCTTGGCGAACCCTTCCGCCCCGCGCCCGAACACGCCTTCCGCCGCGCCCAGGATATCGTCGTCCTGATATACGCTGGTGGGGTCGGTCTTGCTTGCCTCGTCGGCGATCGCGGCATCGACCGGCCCCTGCGGCTTGCCGGATGCGGGCGCGGTCCGCAGCGGGGTCGTGTCGCCCGCCACCGGCACTGGATCGGACGTCGGCACCGTTTCGGCGCCATAGTCGGCATCCGGGGCGGGGGCGGCCGATTGCGGGGCGGCGGAGCCGCGCGACCCGGCGACCGACGGGGCCGACGGATCCACCGTGCGGATCTGCGCCGCCTGACCTGCCGTGGCGATCAGTACCGGCACCGCGGCCAAGCCGAGCATCGCGGTCCTGAACATCGTGGCCAAATTCGTCATAGCGCGCTCCCCCGGGGCATCCGGCTTTTGTCGCGGTACCTAAGGCGCAAACCGGCTGTCGCTGCAATGAACATCGCTATTTTTCGCGATCGACACGCTTTTGCGTACGCCCTGTTGATCGAACGCAAGACCTTGGCTATAGCCGCGGCTTGCCGACCCGGAGACGTGGGTGAGTGGCTGAAACCAGCGGTTTGCTAAACCGCCGAGCGGGGTTTACTCGTTCCGAGGGTTCGAATCCCTCCGTCTCCGCCAATTTTCGTAGAAATCACCACATTTAATAGTGGGTTGTGCGATTTGTTGTTGTGCATCGCCATTGTGAGTCCCACTGGCCGCCGCGGCTAGGTTCCGCAGGCTGAGCGTTCTTCTACCAATCCGAGGCATTTGTCGCGACGGGTGACGTCGGCGCAATGCTCGTAGGACAGGTCCCGTTGTCATCCATAATGATGGCCGCGTCTTCCAGTTGTAGAACGTCGCATCGCTGATCCCGTGCTTCCGGCACAACTGGACCGTCTTTACGCCAGCCTCATGCTTGCCCAGCACCCCAATGATCTCATCCTCGGTAAATCGGCCTCGCCGCATCACTCGTCTCCAACTTACAAGCTAACTTACCAGTGGCACGATTTTCGGAGAGCACGTCACCCCCTCGCAGTGCGATCCTGCAACCCCCGCGCAGACTGATCGTTGTCGGCGTGACCGAGCCCCGGCAATCTATCAGATGGAGTCGCGAAATATGCCCAGTTGGGAGAGTCGGCCGGTTGAGCTGTTCGGTGGCGGTGAACAGACGGAAAATTTTGCAAATATGGCATCGATATACCCGTCGCGCCGTATTCGCCGCTCTACCGAGTCCCGTCCGCTGGCGGACGGGCCCCCGATTGAGTTGCCGCTCCACGTGCCGGGCGTTGATGGAATCGGTAATGTGGCAGCCTTTCTGGAGGATGGTCGTTCGACCGGACTGCTGGTTCTGAAGAATGGAAAAGTTCGGTACGAAAAATATTGGCATGGTTTTGATCGTACGACGCAGCATATCTCGTTTTCGGTTTGCAAGTCTTTCGTCGCAACGCTGGTCGCCTTTGCCGTGCGTGAGGGCGTGATCAATTCACTTGATGACAATGTCGATCATTATGTTCCTACCTTACGCGGTTCGGGCTATGAAGGTGCGACTATCCGGCAGGTGTTGCAAATGTCCTCCGGCGTCCGATGGAATGAAGATTATACCACTTCTGAAAGCGATGTAGCCAAGTTCAATGACGCCTTGACAAAAGGTGGATCATTTGGCGCCGTGTGTTCTGGGTTGCCCCGAGAGCATCCACCTGGCACCTTCAATCGATACAACAGCTGTGATACGCATGTACTAAGTATGGTCGTAGCCGGTGCTGCCGGCATACCGTTGTGGGATTTTACCGAACGGATGCTATGGCAGCCGCTCGGAATGGAAGAAGATGGCTATTTTCTCGTTGATGGCCTCGGAACAGAGGCGGCGGCGATGGGTCTGAATGCGACGCTGCGTGACTATGCCAAGTTGGGACTTTTTTACGCCGATCGTGGATGCCTGGACGGTCACGATCTTCTTCCCGCTGGCTTCTGGACAGGTTGTGCGACTGCAACTGAACCACATTTGCGGCCAGGAGAGCGCTTAAATGCTACCTCGCCGTTCGGTTACGGCTTTCAATGGTGGATACCCGACGACACGGGACCCTTCACGGCTATCGGTGTTTATCATCAATATATCTGGATAGACCCGAAATCTCACGTCGTCGTTGTTAAAACCTCCGCTGATCCAAGCTTCGGACAAAACGAACTTGTATCCGATAAGAAGGATAGACAGCATTTTGCACTATTCAAGGCAATTTCCCGTCTACTAGGTTAATAACCAGAACTGAGCTAGGCTATGTTTGCCGGAGGCTCCAGTTCCTGAAAGGGTGGAACCAGGACTATCAAGACGGCGCAGAGCGAGAGGCCACAGATTTCGTAGTATAGATGCGCTATAAGATCAGATTTCGCTCAACCCCTTCATCCGGACGGCGACTATGTGAACTGGAGGCTCGGGATCGAAAATCGTCGCGAGCAGCTTTAGGTCAGTGTGAAGTATCTTGGGATGAACGTCTTATAGACGTTGCGGTCTGAGCGTCAGCCAGTGCGAGAGAGAGACTGGTGGGAAGGGTGCGTTTCAAATTCTGAAAAACGACGAGGTGGCAAATATAACTTCGTTCAACTCGTTGCGCTGCGAGCTATTGATTGGTGGTGTGACTGGAATGTTACCGGTGCTAGTTGGAGCGGGGGGCCGCCAAGTGCAACGGTGTTCCTAACCTACGGCTTTCTGCCGGACCACATTTCCTAAACTTGTTCCCGATCGAGTCTTCCCGGAACTGGCCATCAGAAGTGAAGAGATACCCCGTGACCGACCGGCGGCAACCGAAGTCTTCTTCTTTGTGCCTAAAAGAGAGCTATGCCACTCCGCGTAATATGACACAAAGTCGTTCTGACATCATGTCCAACCTATCACTGGCATCGTATCAATATGGGTATATCCTGAGCATATAGGCGATGAGACGCTACGACTGTTCAATCAGGGACAGTCGCAGCGGTATTGAACACGTGCTGCGGAAGGTCTGGAGCCTGATCGAACAGAAAGGGCTTCGATGACGCTTTTTGGCTACGCGCGTGTATCGACGACTGATCAGGATTTCGGCATTCAGGAAGCCGCGTTGCGGGCGGCTGGTTGCCAGACGATCCGGTCCGAGAAGACGTCGGGCACCGAGCGCGGCGCACGAACCGAACTCCAGATCCTGCTCGACTTCCTGCCCGCAGGCGACACGCTAGTCGTGAGACGCATCGACCGGCTCACCAAATCAATGACGGATCTTCAGGACATCGTCCATGAACTGAAGGGCAGGGGGGCGCACTGAAAGCGACCGAGCACCCGAGCGACACGAACATTGCGGCCGGCAAGGCGTTCCTCGACATGCTCGGCGATTTCGCCGAGTTGGAGACCAACCTGCGCGGCAGGCCGAAGGCATCAAGGCTGAAAAGATGAGGGGTTTCTACAAGGGCGGCAAGGCACGGATCGATCCGGATATGGTCCGCAGATTTGGCAACCGAAGGGATCAAGCCGGCGCACATTGCCCGTCAGGCCGGCATCTCACGCAGGACCGTGTACGGCTTCTTTGCCTAAGGTGATCGCAGAGTCGGTATCGCATAAGGACTTCATCGAATAGCTACGCCGCCCGCAGCGGTGGTTGGCCTTGCGCCTTGCTACCGACGAAATGCTGCCATCGCGCCGCTTGGGTAAACTGCATAGTTGCCGGGGTGCTGATCTCCGAAGGGGCGGCGGCCTTGCAGGCGTCTGCTGTAGCGAGCAGGTCGGTATTGTTCAGTACACGATGATCGACCCACCATTTAGCATCGGTCAAACGCATCCAGGCGGATCTGCCGGCTAGATCATTTGCCACGGCCGCGGAAACGATCGCGGCGAGACGTTTGGCCCGGATCGTCGTTGCCCAGGACACCTGCCGATCGCTGCCGACGAGCGTGGGCAGGTCAAGATGGGCTGCGGCTGCGCTTGCCCGCGCTGCGACATCGGCCTGCTCCAACCGCTTGTCGGCGGCAAAGCACTCCCGATACTTGGTCGTGCGCAACCACGGCACCTTCCGATCCCGCTGCGCGGCAAAGCCGCGGATGTAGTGGGCCTGCGCATGACCGAAGGCATGTGCGATGCGATGTTCCCTGCGGTGATTCTGGCATATCTGGTCACCCCGGCAACGGTCATGAGTCGAGCCGAATCGATCCCGCGATTGGCTGTTGATGCGGACGTCCGATCATTCGCAGCAAGTGTGTGGCCTGACGGCGGCGTTGATCGTTAGTGACGTTACGATCTCGTGCAGCGGCTATAGCGGCTTGCACGTCCAGCTCTAGCCAAAGGAAATTCCGACATGTCCATATCCTCCCGTGTCGCCATCATCGGCGCCGGCAACGTCGGCGCGACGACCGCCTACGCATTGATGCTGCGCGGTCTGTTTTCCGAGATTGTCCTGATCGACCACAATCCCGAACGGGCGGCGGCCGAGGCCACCGACATTGCGGATACCAGTGCGATCGAGCAGCCGGTGCGGATCTGGGCTGGCGACTATGGCGACGTCAAGGAGGCCAGCATTCTGGTCGTCACAGCCGGGGCGAATGCCAAGGACGGCGAACCGCGCACCGCCGTGGCGGCGAAGAGCGCCAAGATCGTAGGGGAGTGCGTCCGGCAGGCACGGGACGCAGGATTCGATGGCATCATCGTCGTCTCGTCCAACCCGGCCGACGCGATGACCCAGGTGGCGCAGATGACATCCGGGTTGCCGCCGGAACGGGTGATCGGAACCGGCACGCTGCTCGACAGCAACCGGTTCCGGAAACGGATAGCGGACCAGCTGAAGATCGCGCCGGCCGCGGTCGAGGCACTGGTGCTGGGCGAGCATGGTGACAGCGAGGTAATGGCTTATTCCACCGTGCGCATCGGCAGCATGCAGCTCGATGATTTTCTCGGCGATGCGGTGTTCGATCGTGAACGGACGGCTCATGACGTGATGCGGGCAGGCTACGCGATCAGCGACGGCAAGGGCTATACGTCGTTCGGCATCGCCACCGCGATCACGCGCATCTGCGAGGCGATCCACCGCGACGAGCATGTCGTCCTGCCCGTGTCTGCCATGATGGATGGTCAGTACGGGATCGAGGGCGTGTATCTGAGCCTGCCGTGCCTAGTCGGTGCAGAAGGGGTGCTGCGTATCCTGACCCCGCAGCTGTCGCCGGATGAGGAGGCCGCGCTCGTGGCATCGGCCGATGTGTTGCGCGAAACTCTTCGTTCCTGCGACGGCCGATGATGCGGCGTTGCTCCGGCGCGTGGTCCGGGCCGTCGAAACGCCTGCACTGCATGGCCGGGAAGATGATCTTTCAGGCTGCGGCGTGAGACTGTTGCATTTGGCGCTTCTGTTAGGATCAGGTGTCGCGTTCAGCACGTTTGCGATCAGCCTTGCGCGCCCGGCTTATGGCGGCTGCGCGTTCCCGGGCGCGCTTCTCTGACGGCTTCTCATAGTGCCGGCGCAGTTTCATCTCCCGATACACGCCCTCCCGTTGCAACTTCTTCTTCAGGGCGCGGAGGGCTTGGTCGATGTTGTTGTCGCGGACAATGATCTGCATGCTGAGCCTTCGCTTGCCGACGCTTCGGTGAATTGCACCTGCTGTATGGCCGGGTGGGCGGCGTGCCAAGTAGCGTCTCCGCCAGCGGTCGGCTGCAAGGCATTAAAAAGGTCGAGTGATTGAATTGACGCCCCATGGACGCCTACATTTGGCCCCACAATCGTATGTGGGCTGCGATAAACCTAACGGCTCAGGGTTGGCTTACGCGAACGGGCGACAACTTTGTTCGAGCTTATCTCCAGCATTGATAGCGCCAGGCTGGCGCCGCGTCGCCACTCGATACGACCGTTGTCGAACCGTCTTTTTCCGCTGTCGCATGCGCCGCCACCCTTAGCTCTGGCTATGGCAATCGAGTACTAAGCCTAGTGTGTTTGCGGCGCTTAGGTCCTGTATGCGGTTTCATGGGGTAGTGTGGGGCCCTAGCCGCCGTCGCCATCCCCCCCCCCGGTTGAAAAATGCCTAAACTTACGAAATATTGTGGAAGGTAGGCCATGCTCTCTACGTCGTAGATATTCGCCCCAACCGACGCCTTGCCGGNCCAACCGACGCCTTGCCGGACAAAGTTATGGTTAAGCGGCTGCTTATCGGAGCAGCTATTGCTTTAATGTGGCGCGGATATGGCTGACAGCTTGCCCGGATGCATGCCAGAACGAGGTAACCGGCGCAGCGCTGAAGCAGATCATAGTAATTTGGAGCTTACAGTGAAAATTCGTAACACCAAGCCGACCAAATTCGGTGTCGACGTAGTCACCTACCCCGATGGTTTTAGCTTTGTCCGATCTTCATCCGCGCCTGGTGTTGACGATAGCCAGACCGGCTCCGAATACCTGTCTGCGCTCGGAAAACCGAGCATGACCATACTGGCTGGGATGCCGAAGGTCATATCGTCGGCATCCCGGTCTGACTCTAGGGTTGCCGCGGATGACGTGTCGTCATGGGCAATCGAGACGGTCGAGCGGTCGATGTTCTACGACATTGGGTTGAACGACGTGATCGAAGGGACGGCAGCCGGCGACACGTTGTATGGCGGCGAAAAGAACGACGTCATCAGCGGACGGGAGGGCGAGGATCGGGTTTATGGCGTTGCCGGCGACGATATACTCTATGGCAATCAGGACAACGATTTTCTGTATGGCGATGCCGGCGTCGACTATCTCTTTGGCGGCCAGGGCAACGACGCGCTTTATGGGGGGGAAGGCAACGACAATCTTGCAGGTGGTGTAGGAAGCGATGTCATCGATGGAGAAGCGGGAGTCAACACCGTTTCCTATTCGATCATAGCGTCCGGGGTAACGGTTAATCTGAACCTGGGGACCGCAACGGGTGGCAGCGGCGACGATATGTTGGTTAATATCCAAAATGTAGTCGGGTCGCTTCATGCCGATACACTGATCGGTAACGCGGCGGACAACGTCTCCTATGGCGGCCAGGGTAGCGATTTGCTGTCCGGCGGTGAGGGCAATGATACGCTGGACGGCGGCACCGGTGGGGGGAGCCTCGGTGAGCTTACTTTCGATCGTCCTGACCTCGTCAAACCAGGCACGAAAATTATCGACTTCCCGACCCGGTTCCAGTTTGGACCCGCATCTCACGATCTCATTGCGAATGATAACATTGCAGATTCGACGACAATCCCGCATGCAACAGTCCATGCCACTGCATCCGGCGGTGTACCCGAATATTATGCATTCACTTTCTTAGCTGGAACACGTTTATATTTGGATATTGATAACAATAGTTTTAACTCTCTTATTCAAATTGTTTCTTACACGGGCATCGTCATTGCCGAGAATGATGACTCCCTCGATCCCGGCAGTAATCCCGGGGCCAGCTTTCTTGACTACACCTTTTCGAATAATGGCTATGCTTACCTTCGCGTGCTGGATCGTGACAACGGCACCGGACCAGCGGCGGGTTCGACCTACACGCTTCATATCTCGAACACGTCGGCGGGAGTTGAGTATCCGGTCACTTCCTCGGCCGAAACAGACGTCCTGGACGGTGGCGCAGGCATCGATACCGTCAGCTATGAAAGCGCGACGTCCTATGTTTATGTCAACCTTGAGCACACGGGCGCGAGACGCACGGGTGGCGGCGGCACAGATAATTTGATCTCGATCGAAAATCTGGTCGGTTCGGCTTTCGCCGATTACCTGAGGGGTAATGCCGGGTCGAACGTTCTGTCGGGTGGAAACGGCGGTGACGAACTTCAGGGCGGCGCCGGTGATGATGTTCTGCTCGGTGGGTTCGGCGTCGATATACTCTATGGAGATACCGGCAACGATCTGCTTTTCGGGAATCAGGGTAATGACGAGTATATGAATGGCGGCGTCGGTGACGATCAGTTGTTCGGAGGTCAGGGTGACGACCAGATGCAAGGCGGCGAAGGCAACGATATCTTGCAAGGTGGCATCGGCAGTGATGTTCTTTCTGGTGATAGAGGCGCCGATATCTTCAGATATGTCACCGTCAACGATTCGCCCCGGATCGCTTCGGACGGCATTGGTGGTTTCCAGACCGGTATCGACAAGATCGACTTTCTGGCGCTCAACACCTCGGCGGCGGATTGTGTCTCGATTTCCAACTCGGGTGAGTTGGCCCTTGTGACGTTTGACCAAGGCGGTACAGGGCTCAACCAGATCCTCATCAGGGTCTACGGCTATAACTCCGGAAATGCAGTGGTATCGGTCGGCGATCTTTTGCTGCACTCGGCAATCGTAACCGTGGACGGAGTCTCCGGCGTGGCAATGGGCGATGAGATAGCTGCATTTGGCCGAGAGCTTGCCCCGATCGACTTTATGGCAATACCGTTCTTCAATAACATCGACGGTGATCTAGCAATGTTTTGATCTAGCGTACCACCATTGCCCAATTGGCTGCGCGGATCGTACAACGCGACCACGATTGACGAAGGCTCGCCTGGACACGCTAGGTGCCGAGGTGGATCTGGCTGTGCGGTTGGGAAAGCCGCGGTCATATGTCTCGAAAGTCGAGACCGGCGAGCGGAAACTGGATTTTGTCGAGTTCGTGGACTGGGCCCCAGCCGGTCGGTGTGAATGAGCTAGATCTTGCAGCTTTGATCCTCAGCGACGCTGCTTTCCAGAACGCTTGATGCGACCTCCCTCGCCACCAGGTCGCCTGGGTCAACGGCGCCTTTGCAGGCGCCCTACGGGAATCAGATCGCTGCTGATTGCACGCCTGAAAAAGACCAGCCTAGCCGCGCTCGTCTAGACGTTCGACGCCGCGGCGGCGCTGTCGGTGCCTGGAGCGCGCAACAACCTTCTCGGTGACATTCTGTCATCAAGCCATGCGGAGCGGCGACGTGACAGGCACCGTTACCCGTTTCGCGAACAACAACGGCCGCTAATGCTTCGGCCGGCTGGCGCTTCTGATGGATTGCATGACCTAGCGCCGACAGGTGCGAGACGGCACCAATGCAGGGAGCATAAAGCAGCCTTGAGACAAACGCGGTTCGTGCTCTACCGTGATCGGCCGGGCATCACGCGACGGCTGCCGATGCTTCGCCGTCGGGAGGGTCTGTCATTCCGACAAACCCTCCTTCGCCATACTTGGATCTGCGACCGTTCAGGCGGAAAGATCAACCGTCGCTACGCCCGCAGCGGACCCGACCAGGCTGTAGACATAATGGTCGATGCCGGTCGCGTCGTCACGCCAGATCCCGTCAAATTCCAGCGCCGTGATCCTCTTGCCGGAAGAGCTGGTCATGTTCACCTGCCCACCCCCGGTCAGATCCAGGACCCTGTTACCACCGAACGTGATCACGCCGTTGGCATTACTGTCGAACAGCATGGCATCGGTGATCAACACATCCTCGGACGAGAAGTCGCTGATGCGATCGACGGTTTTCTTGCGCGATGGAGACGGTGCGTTGTCGCTGAGCAGGAAGGCGAAGACATCGCTACCTGCATCGCCGCGCATCGTATCGGAGCCCGCACCCCCGAACAGCCAATCGTTCCCGCCCAAGCCCGTCAGGCGGTCGTTTCCGGCGCCGCCCTGGATGATGTCGTCGAGGACCGTGCCCGAGAGTATGTCGTCACCCGAGCCGCCGACGATCCGCAAGGCCGCGATATAGCCGGGGGACCCGGTTTCGCTATTGCCTTCCCCGTTCACGATGGTGAAGGCGCCATCGTCGCCCGCGATCGCGAGATTTGTCAGGCGAACATTGTTCAGGCCGTCGGCATTGTCGAAGGTCGCGAGTGCAGGCAGGCCGGTCGATGCGCCGAAGCTGACATTCGCCACACTGGCGCCATCGGCGTTGAAGAGGTTCACCGAGTCCCCGCCCGCGCTGAGACCGATGCCGGAGCCATCATAGGTGCCGAAGGTGAGGCCGGCCGGAGCATTCCCGCCGAACCAGTTATCGATGAACGCGGCCTGCGCCTGCACCAAATCGCCCGTCTGCAGGAAAATCACCGACTGGCCGCTGGCAATGCTGGTGACGCCGTTCAGTGCGACCGACGATGCGAAGCTCTTGGAGTCATCATCGACCCGCCAACCGGAGATGTCGACGGCCGCGTCGGAGACGTTGCTTACCTCGAACCAGTCGAAACCGACCGGGCTGTCTCCACTCGCCCATGGCGCCACCTCCGTTATGCGGATTGCGGGGCCCGTACCTTCATTGGCGATATCGGTGACGTTCAGCACGAAGCTGGTGCTGGCATCGGGCGTCGCACCCACGGTGGGATCGTCAACGGTGACGGTGACCGCGTAGGCAGCCCTCGTTTCGAAGTCGAGGTTGGTGCCGGCTTTCAGATACAGGCCGGTTGCGTCGACCTCGAAGAAACCGGCGTCTGCGCCGGCCAGCGCAAAAGCATTGCCGCCGCGCCCGTCATCGGCGATCACGACGTCGGCGACCTTGACCCGTGCGAGCGTGCTGCTGTTCTCGTCGATCGCGGTCGTTGCGTTGGCGAGCGTGATGCCGGTCGGCGCGGCGTTGTTCTCGTCGATAATGGTCCTGATCGTGCCCGGCGAGCCCGTCTCGGTCCCTTCCGACGTCTGGATCTGATAGGCGCCATTGACGCCGATGCTGCTGACTTGCGTCACGATGCCATTGACGCCGGCGGCATTGTCGAACGTACCCAGCGACGGCAGTGACGTCGATGTTCCGAACACGACGCTGGCGCGCAACATGTTGTTGGCGTCGTACAGGTTCACCTGATCGCCACCGGTGCTCAGGCCGATGCCCGAGCCGTCATAGGTCCCGATCCGAACACCCGCAGGCAGCGTCCCGCCGAACCAGGTCGTGACGAAGGCCTGAACTTCGGTCGCCCCGCCATTGACGAACAGCACCGACTGGCCCGCCGCAATGCTGTCGATCCCATTCAGGGCGACGGCGGCGATCGGCGACTGGGAATTGTCATCGACCTTCCAGCCGGCGAGATTCACCGCGAGACCGGTCGTGTTGGTCACCTCGAACCAGTCGGCGCCCACCGGGCTGTCCCCACTCGACCACGGCGCGATTTCGGAGACGAACAGTCGACCGACCGTACCGGGCGAGCCGATTTCGGTGGTTTCCCCATTAGTGACAGAGAATGCACCGTTGCTGCCAGCTTCGCTCAACAGCGGGATCTCCGCGTTGTTGACGGCACCGGCGTTGTTGAACGTCGCGTAGGGACTGGCGGCCGGCGAGGCACCGAAGCTGACGCTCGCCTGGACTTCGCCCGCAGCGTTGTACAGATTGACCTGGTCGCCGCCGGTGCTGAGCCCGACGCCTGCGCCCGTATAGGCGCCGAACTGCACGCCCGCCGGTGCGACGCCGTCGAACCAGTTGTCGATGAAGGCGGCCCGGGTCGCGTCCAGATCGCCGGTTTCGAAGAAGATCACCGACTGGCCCGCGCCGATCGAAGTTATGCCGCTCAACGCGCGCGCGTTGCTGAACTGGGCCGAACTATCGTCCATCCGCCAGCCAGTGATGTCGATCGCCGTGCTGCCGTTGTTGGTTACTTCGAACCAGTCGGCTGCGACCGCGCTGTTCCCGCTCGACCAAGGCGCGACTTCAGAGATGAAGAGTGTGGGCGCAACGGCTTCGTCGGCAACGTCGGTGACGTTCAGGACGTAATCGACGCTCGCGTCCACGCCAGTTCCGACATTGGCGTCGTCCGTCGATACCGTCACCGCATAGCTGGTCTTGGCTTCGTAATCGATCGCGGTTCCCGCCTTCAGGTACAGGCCGGTCGAGTCCACTTCGAAGAATGCGGCGTCGGAACCCGAGACGCTGAGGGCGTTCACGCCGATCCCGTCATCTGCGATGACGATGTCGGCGACCTTCACGCGCGAAGCAGTCCCGGTATTTTCCTCGATCGCTGTCAGCGCGTTATCGAGCGAGATGCCGGTCGGGGCCGCATTCGGGAAGTCGGCAGGCGCATAGACCCACATCTGCGGACGGTCGGCGGTTCCGCCGCCATTCTCGCTGACGACATAGATGAAGCCGTTGCGATCGACCGTAATCCCTTCATGCTGCTGATCCGCCACGCCCAGCGCATTGCCTGCATCCGTCTGGATGACGAGTTCGCTCAGCA
The DNA here is from genome assembly GCF_001956315.1 of Sphingomonas montana. GTDB lineage: Bacteria > Pseudomonadota > Alphaproteobacteria > Sphingomonadales > Sphingomonadaceae > Sphingomonas_R > Sphingomonas_R montana. The sequence goes on from NZ_KV887144.1 coordinate 83,270, forward strand.
CGTTGCCCGCGCGGTCGACCTTGACGATCTTGCCTTCTTCCTGGCTGATGATCAGCAGGTTTCCCTCCTCCGCCGTACCGGCAAACGAAGGGATGTTGGACAGCGCGAACACATCGGCGACATCGGACAGGCCGAGCAGTGCCGGATCGAACAGATCCGCCGAATTCTGTGTCGTCGCCGATCCGTTGCTGGCGGTGTTGGTAGCGAAGTCGATCGTGGTCTGGAACACACCGATCGGGCCGGACTCCTTGACGAAGATGAAGCCGCCGGTCAGCGGATCGTAGGTCAGACCCTCGAGACCGATATTGTTCACGAACGTGCCCAGATTGGCGACCTGCGCGTCGTCGCGGCCCTTCACGGTATCCGCTTCGTAGCGGATGAGCACCGCGTTGCGATCGCGCTCCTCCGTGAAGACGAACTGGCCGTCCCCGATGTAGGTGATGCCTTCCGGATCGTAGAAGGCGGTGCCCTGCGGGCTGTCGCCTGCGGCAAGGGTCATGGTGCTGACCAGTTCGCCGGACTTGCTGACTTCGGTGATCGAGCGGCCGCCGTCACCGATGATGAACAGCGTATCGGTATCCCAGTTGTAGGCGACGCCCGATGCCTCCTGCCCCAGCAGGTTACCGGCCGGCGCAGCGGTGCGGGTAGGCTCCGGCAGATCGTAGCGGCCAACGCGGATATAGTTTGACAGGTCCACAACTCTCTCCGGACTGGATGACGAAACGCAAGCGGATGAAGGTCTACGCGCGAGGCTCCCTCGGTCCCCGAAGTCTGAGCATCATCGCATCCCCCCAATCGGAATGGTTATTGGGGAATTAACTTCGCCTTATGACGAAGCGGTGACACCGAGCGGGATTTCTATGCCGTTGCACAGCAGACCGTTGGGCGCGCCATGTTCACGTGAAATCCGGCCCCCCGGGAGCCGGAGAGGTACGCGGATCATTGGTAAATTTCCGTGCCGGTTGGCGGACCAGTCCTTCTAACGTGCCCGGTGTTATTCAAACATGGCAGCAGAAACCTGAAACTGTCGCCATGCTATCGGCCTCGAAAGGCCGGGCGCTTGCCTCCTTGCCGCCCCGGCAGCGGCTTTGCACCACTTAGGGCAAGCATGATGCCCGGATCGCGGCGGTGGCGAACGGTAAGTGTCGCGTTTCGCCATCCGGACCACCATGCAGCGTTCATGGAACCCGCAGATCACGCTCCGACCTCCCCTTCGAACGGCATCGTCTTCACCGACATCTCGCGCAGCAGCGCAGGCAGCACCAAATAACGGAAGGCGATTGCCCGAAATATCGTAGAGCAATAGTCATGTCGTAAATGGGCGAGGGAAATGTCGCGTTGAGAAGAAGCAGCGGCCGGTTCCATCGGGCTGTGATGGCGCTGGTAGCGCTGTTGCTGGCGCCGGTGATGCCAGCGTCGGCCGAGTCCTTCGTGCGGTTCGCCTCCCTGCCGGGCGGCGTGGTGCTTGCAGATGCCACCGGCGCCGCGCCGATCCTGAGCGATCCCGGCGACGCCGCTGTCGTGGGTCATGCCATCGACGATCTGGCCGACGACATCGGCACTGTTTCTAGCCAGCATCCGGACCGGCTCGCGGCTCCGCCCGCCAGGGTCAAGACGCTGGTGATCGTCGGGACGCTGGGGTCTAGCCGGTACATCGACGCGCTTGCTGTGCGCGGACGCATCGACGTGCGGCGGCTGCGGGGGGCGTGGGAAAGCTTCCTGATCGTCACCGTCGCGCGACCGATGCCCGGCGTCGATCGTGCATTGGTGATCGTCGGCAGTGACCGACGCGGCACCGCGTATGGCGTCTATGAACTGAGCCGCGCGATCGGCGTGTCGCCCTGGATCTGGTGGGCGGACGTTGCGCTGCGCCGACACGCCATGCTGGTTGTCGCACCGGGGACGCGCCGCTTCGGTCCACCCGCGGTCCGCTATCGCGGCATCTTCCTCAACGACGAGGATTGGGGGCTCCAACCCTGGGCAGCGCGGACGCACGATCCTGAATACGGCAATATCGGCCCGAAAACCTATCGCCGCATCTTCCAGCTGCTGCTGCGGCTCAAGGCGAACACGCTCTGGCCGGCGATGCACAAGGTCAGCGCGCCGTTCAACGCCGATCCCGCCAATGCGCGCGCCGCGGACGACTGGGGCATCGTGATGAGCGCATCCCACGCCGAACCGATGCTGCGCAACAATGTCGGTGAATGGCGTGATACTGCCGACCGTTTCAACTATGCGCGCAATCCCGACGGCGTCACCCGCTACTGGCGCGAGCGCGTCCAGGCGAATGCCCGTTTTGAGAATCTATGGCCGCTCGGCATGCGCGGTATTCACGACTCCGCACTGGTCGGCGCGACGACGGACGGGGACAAGGTGACGCTGCTCGAGCGCATCGTTGCCGATCAACGCAGGATGCTCGGCCCCGAGCCGGCGCGGGTACCGCAGCTGTTTACACCCTATAAGGAAGTACTGGATGTGTATCGGAACGGGCTGAAAGTGCCCGACGACGTGACGCTGGTGTGGCCGGACGATAATTTTGGCTACATCCGGCACGTACCTGATATGGTGGAACAGGCCCGAACCGGCGGCAACGGCGTATATTATCATCTGTCGTACCTCGGCGCGCCACTGTCCTATCTGTGGCTCGCCACCACTCCGCCGGCACTGGTGCAGGAGGAGATGACCCGCGCCTGGGATCGTAACGCCCGCCGGGTCTGGATCGCCAATGTCGGCGACATCAAGCCGGCTGAGATCAGCATCCAGCTGTTCATGGACCTTGCGTGGAACGTGCCCGGCCGTCGCCGGCTGAGCCAGCGCGCGCAGCTCGACGCATGGGCGGAGGAGACGTTCGGGGCGGGGCAGGGCAGGACGATCGGGGGAATGCTCGACACCTATTACAGCCTCAATTTCGAACGGCGTCCGGAGCATCTGCAGTGGTGGCTGCCCGGCCAGAAGCCGCGGGCGAGCGGTTGGAGCGGTGCGGATATCGACGCGCGGCTTGCGCGCTTCGCGGCGTTGGTCGCCGCGACGGATCGAACTGCGGTCGGTATTCCTGCCGATCTGCGCGATGCATGGTTCGAACTTGTCGGCTACCCGATCCATAGCGCCGCCGCCGCCAACCGCCGGGCGTTCGCCAACGAACGCTATGCCGCGTTGATCGATAATCAGCCAGATGCCGCCCGGGCCGCGGCGGGCATGGCACGCGCCGCCGATGGCGAGATCAAGGCGCTGACCGATCGGTACAACACCGCCACGGCCGCGGGGAAGTGGCGTTACATGATGGCGGAGGAACCGGCGGACAATCAGTGGCGGACGATGCGGATCAGCCCGGCGGCGTTACCTGCGCCGGGCATCGCAACCGATGCCCTTATGGCCAACGCGCCGCTGCCGCCGCTGCCGATCGATCCGCACCCTGCGATCGTCGTGGAGGGGGAAGATGGCCGGGCATTCACCGGCTGGCGCTTCGTTCAGGGTCTCGGGCGGAGCAGGGGCGCGCTCGTTGCCGACCGCACCGGCACGCCGGCGACGTACGATATCGACCTGCCGGATGCGCGTGCGCTTGTCATCGGCCTGTTGCCGCGCTTTCCGGAGGATGGCGATCGCATCATGATCGACGTTTCAATTGACGGCGATCCCTCCCGCCGGATCGACATGCCTCGCGTTACGGGCAGCCCGGATTGGGGGCAGGCCGTTCTCGACAATCTGTTGCAGGTGCCGGCCGGGCGTCTCGGAGCCGGCCGACACCGATTGACCATCATTGCTCGCAGCGGTGGCGTCGCGATCGATCGCCTGACGTTTCCGCCTTCAGGAGAACCCGACCGCTAGTATGACTACATCGATTCTCGTCCCGCCTTGTCTGGCGCGTCCAAGCCCGGGCAGATCACCGTGAGACGGGCGATCCTGTATGGCCCAGATCGTGTTTCCAGCGGCCGTCCTTTCCAGCTGAGCTGCACCAGTCCGTCGCGGACCAGCCCGTCGATCGCGGCGTGGACCGCGGGCATCGCGCCGCGCCAGTCCGTCGCGATCGCGCGCGCTACCTCGCTCGGGCAGATCGTCGCGTCCGGTGCGCGGTGCGCAAGGAGGGACAGCGTCGCAGCCCGTGGATCGCTCATTTCGTTTACGTCGCGCCCGGACGCCATCCGGTCAAGCTGCAAAAGACGCCAGCTGCGTCGTGCAAGCCTGGCCTGCGACGGGATCTGACCGGCGCCTTGGCAGGCGCGTGAGACCAGCATGGATGACCATCAGCTTGCAACGGTGGTGAACAGGGGTTTGCATGGCCGACTGTGCGCCGTTCTGCTTCGCAGCACGGGCATTCGCCGCTCCGTGGCGTGATCGATTTGCGGGTGCTGATGGCTTGGTCGGCGAGGCGTGCTAGGGCTGGGCCATGTCAAACACCCGAAACAACACCGGTACCGTCGATGTCGATGGATTCAAGTACGACTGGCAGCTCCACCGCGAGCCGCAATGGTCGGATGACGAGGGATGGAGAGGTATGTCGATACGCTTGCAGCAGCAGGATAGCCAACGCGAGGCGTTGCTGGAATTTCCTGCTCCGAAGCGCTTGATGAAGGGGCTGCCGCGTGGGCGTCTCCAGATCGACGACCCGACTGTTTGCCGCGCCGTTCGCTCAGCCCTGCTGGCGGGGTGGGAGCCGATGTCACGCGGCAAGCCGATGATCTTTATGGTCGATGCAGAGGGCAACTGACGTCTTGAGATTAGCCAAGGATGATCCGCCCTTCACTGAGCGTGTCACTTTAGCTCCGCCGTTACCGTCGCGCCGTCGATCGAGTCACCGTGCGGCTTCGGCTCCGCTTCGCCCGGCTCGCGCAACCACGATCGGGCAGTTCTGCCCGATCGTGGTGATGACCGATCGTCACCCTCAACCGACGCGCGTGAGGATGAAGCCGGCGGCCTGGAAGTCACCGCGCAGCGGAACGTCGATGCCGCGCCCCATCCAGTACGCGCCGCTCGCGACTGACGGGATTTCCGTGATCAAGGGCTCGCCGTCCATACGCTCGATCCGGTAGCGCGCTTGGGGATCGAGCCCGGCCAGCTGGATCGGTGCCCGCGGATCGAGGCGGTACGTGCCCTGGACCAGCGAGAATAGCGCCGCCTGGGACCTGTCGGCCGCCACGTAAAGCGTCGTGGACTGCACATCGCCCGGGGTGGGTCGCACAAGCCGATACAGTTCCCCGCGCTGAACGGTCTGCCGGATGCGCTTGTAGACCGCAACATAGCGGGAGGCCGTCGCAAAATCCTCCTCGGCCCAATGGTTCAGGTTGTTGCCGATACCGAGCCCGCCCTGCATCGCCGACAGGAAGCGGAAGGCGAGCGGGGTCGCACGCTTGTTCAGCCAGTTCGGGCTGTCCGTCACCCAGGCCATCATCGTGCCGGGTGCGTAGGCCTGGGTGAAGCCGTCCTGGATCAGCAGGCGGTCGACCGGATCGGTGTTGTCCGAAGCCCAGACCTGGTCGGTGAGGGCCATGATGCCGAGATCGACGCGGCCGCCGCCGCCGGAACAGCTTTCGATTTCTACGTTGGGGTGTCGTTTCCGAAGTTCCGCGAGAAGCCAGTAGAGGTTGCGGACATAGTCGACGTAAATCTTCTGCTGATCGGCGGGCGCTGCGCCGATCATACCCGGTTCGGACCAGTTGCGGTTATAGTCCCATTTCAGGAAGGCGATGTCGTTGCTGCTGAGCAATCGATCGAGTTCGGCCAGCAGGTGATCGCGGACATCGCGCCGGGCGAGGTTCAGCACCATCTGGTTGCGACCCTCGGTGCGCGGTCGGCCGGTCATGCCGATCACCCAGTCCGGGTGCGCGCGGTAGAGGTCGCTATCGGCGTTGACCATTTCCGGTTCGACCCACAGGCCGAATTCCATGCCCAGCGATTTCACCTTGTCGATCAGCGGTTTCAGGCCGTTCGGGAATTTCCGGCGGTTGACCGTCCAGTCGCCAAGCCCGGCCCGGTCGTTGTTTCGCGCGCCGAACCAGCCGTCGTCCATGACGAAACGTTCGACGCCGATCCGTGCCGCCTTCTCGGCGAGCGATATCTGGCCTGCTTCGTCGACCTTGAATTCGGTCGCTTCCCAGCTGTTGTACAGGATCTTGCGCAGGGGCGGGGCGGCACCCTGCTTGGGGAGGATGCGATCGCGTTCGAACCGGTGGAGCAGCCGCGACGCATCGCCCATGCCGTGTCCGGAATAGCCGGCGTAGAAGACGGGCGTATCGAGCGTCTCACCGGGGCGTAGCCGGTAGGCGAAGTCGAATGGATTGTAGCCGCCCGTGATCCGGACGCGCCCCGCAACGTCCTGCGCCACGGTGATGCGGTGGGAGCCGCTCCAAGCCAGCGCACCGAACCAGACCGGCCCGTCCTGTTCGGTCGATCGTCCTGCCCGGCCGATGGCGAACCAGGGGTTGTTCTCGCTACCGGTCGATCCGCGGCGGCTTTCGAGGACCGTGGCGGCCGCCGACACGGGGCGCTGCTGCCGCGTCCATTCCGCGCCCCAGCGGCCGGTGAGGGAATGCAGCTGATAGTCCGGTGCGAACGGAAGCACGTAGGTTGCCGACATCGCCTGATCGATACGCAGGTCACCACGCGTTCCGTTGCGGATCGTGGAGGAGCGGGCGACGATCCCGGTGGCCCGGTCGATCGCGTACCGCAGCGATACCGTGATCGGGAGGCGGATGTCGTGCATCTCGACGGTGACCCCGTCGGCATCCATTCGGTGCGATCCGTACACCAGGACCAGGTCTCGATTGCCGTCTGGCATCGCGATCTTCAGCGCCGGTTCCGCGAACAGGCCGCCGCCCCAGCCGGCATATTCCTGCGGGACAACGTTGGCGGCGACGTCGAAGCCGCTTGCGGCCTTGGCCTGCGCTGCGTCGATCGGATCGCCCGCGCCGATCCGCCGACCCCAGTAGACCGATCGGACGAGCCCGTCCGGATCGATCTTGAAGGCATAGGTGACCGCCCCGCCGTCGAGCCTGAACAGGCGTTTGTCCGCGTCATACCCCGACTCGGCCGCAGCACTGGCGAGCGGGAACAGGCACGCGCCGAGCAGCAGCGACTTGTGAACCAGTCTCAGCACCAGAACCACTCCTTTATCATACATTATTAGTCCCAGTAGCTGGGCGACGGACTTTCTGCAGTCGATAAGTGCGTCAGATATGCAACGCAGGCAACGAGATTCCGCTCGACAACCCGAAATTTAATATCATACTTATTCTCATAGGCACAAAAGGGAGGACACAATGCGCCGCGTTCAATTTGCCGCTTATCTGGTTACCTCGGCCACCATCGCGCTGGCCGCATCGGGTGCCGCGGCGCAGACATCCGGCAGCATCGATCGACCGTCCGTGCCGCAGCCCGCGGGCCAGGTCGATTCGCCGGCATCCGCAACCAATCCGTCCAGTGCCAGCGACGCCGAGGCCGAGATCATCATCACCGGCCAGCGCGCCAGTCTTGCACGTGCCCTAGAAATCAAGCGCGAGACGATCGGCGTCGTCGACGCGATTTCCGCGGAGGACATGGGCAAGTTTCCCGATCAGAACATCGCGGAATCGCTCCAGCGTATTCCCGGCGTCTCGATCGATCGCGTCAACGGCGAAGGGCGCGGCATCACGGTCCGCGGGCTCGGACCGGAATTCAACACTGTCCTGTTGAACAACCGGCTATTGTCGACCGATGCCGGAGGGCGGTCATTCTCGTTCGATATCCTCTCGTCGGATCTGATCAGCGGGGCGGAGGTCTACAAGTCGTCCGAAGCGCGATTGCAGGAAGGCGGCATCGGATCCACGGTCATCCTGCGAACCGCAAGGCCGACGGATCGGTCCGGATTACGCGTCGCGCTGAACATGGCCGGCCGTCACGACAGCACGTCGGACAAGATCACTCCATTCGGATCGGCCGTGATCAGCAGTTCGAACGAGGACCGCTCCTTCGGTATCCAGGCCAGCGTCATCTACGACAAGCGCATTTCGAAGCTGACCAATATCAGTACGGACGGCTGGATCACCGACCAGAATATCGACGCCAACGGCGACCGCGTCCGCGATACGCGCGGGGTCGCATTACCGCGGTCGTTGAACTTCACGTCCACGCGCAACGACCGGGAGCGGATCGGCGGTACGTTCGCGTTGGATTACATATTCTCCGACACGTTGAAGTTCACGATGGATGCGCTCTACACGCAGCAGAAGGTCGCGAGCCGGACCAATCAACTGGGTTATTATGTCGACCCGGACCGGATCACCAACGCGACCGTCAACGGCAACGGCACCGCGACAAGCTTCACCGTACTGCCCGCGACAGCGACGGCGGGACTGGCATCAGACAATATCGTGGCGACGAACCCGCAGGACGCGCGCACCTATCAGATCGGCGGAAACCTCACCTGGACGCCCAGCGATGACCTGACGGTCTCGTTCGACGGCGCGCATTCAAATTCCCGCAATTCGTCGGACCAGCTGTTCTACGTCGTGGGGACCCGGCAGATCGGCGTAACGCCGACATTCGTCCTGGACGGTGCCGGCGGGTTGCCGGAAATGACAAACATCCTGCCGACGAATGACGTTTCGGCGCCACGCCTCCATTGCTGTTCGGAACGCGGCGGGCGGAATGGCGACACCGTGAACCAGGCGACGCTGGACGCGACGTGGAAGACGGACTGGGGCGCGCTTTCAAAGATCCAGACGGGCCTGCTGTTCACCAATCGTAGGAAATCGACGATCGTCCGGGAGTCACCCGAACCGCTTGGCTGCTTCTATTGCGGCTACCAGGCGGTAGCGCCGGCTTCGCTGTTCACCGAGTTCAGCGACAAGGTGCAGGGTCGCAACCTGACATGGCTCGATTACGACCGCGATGCGCTGGTCAGCTATTACGGCAGTGCCGCGGCGGTGAACCAGGTAGGCGGCACGACGCAATCGGCCATCGACGCGCGCAACCGGTTCCTGGCGGTCTATGCCGGCAACAACAACAGTCTCGACCCGATCGACCGGGATCGCGGTTCGGGCACGGTGCGCGAGAACACCTATGCCGGCTATGTGCAGGCAAGCCTGGAGGGCGACTTCGGCGATCGCCGCTGGACCGCCATGCTGGGCGCGCGCCTGATCCATACCGACCTTCACGCGACCGGATTTTCGGTCACGCTGCTGAACGTGATCCAGAATCCGGCCGATCCGACCGCGGCGGTCCCGGTCTACAGCCCCACGGTCGCCGTGACCGCAGACAACAACTACACCTATGTCCTGCCGACGGTGAACTTCCGGCTCGATGCGACCGAGCAGCTCAGCTTCCGGCTTGCCGGGTCGCGCACGCTGACGCGACCGACGCTGAGCCGGCTCGGGCTGTCGCAGGATTTCGTGTTTCGTCCCCCGAACTCCAATACTGTCAGCGGCGGCAATCCATTCCTGAAACCGTTCCTGGCGTGGAATGCGGATGTCTCGGCCGATTATTATTTCAGCAAGACCAGCTATGCGAGCATCGCCGGATTCTACAAGAAGTTGCAGAATTTCATCATATCTGGTCAGCAGCCCGAGCAGTATTTTGGGCTGAACTTCATCGCCAACCGGCCGTTCAACGCCCAGAATGGCGAAGTCTACGGTTTCGAAGCGGCGGTTCAGTCGACGTTCGACTTCCTGCCCGCGCCCTTCAGCAATTTCGGCGGGTCAGCCAACTATACGAAGGTGGAAAGTTCGATCAAGTTCGATCCATCGTTGAGTAACCAGACGTTCAACGTGGAAGGGCTGTCCGACTCCGCGAACCTCGTCCTGTTCTACGAGGATGATCGTTTGCAGGTTCGCGGCGCCTATAACTGGCGTGCGCCGTTCCTGCGGCAGACATTCGGCCCGCAGAGCCAGCCAGAGAACATCAATGGCTACGATCAGATCGACGCGAGTGCATCGTTGCGGATGTTCGGCGAATTCTCGCTCTATGCCGAGGTGCTGAACCTGACGAACAAGAAGTTCCGGAGCTACTCGCGGTTTGACGAGCGGTTGATCACCTTGTCCGACCAGGGTCGCCGGGTCACCGTCGGGGTGCGTGGCAACTTCTGACAGACCGGCCTTGGCGGGCCAGGGTCGGGGCGGCGCAGCGATGCCCCGCCCCGATCGTTTCGAGGGACCCATGGTCGACGTAGAACGCATGCCCACGCGGCTGAAGGACGGACGGGAGATCGCGGTCTTCCGGCTTTCGGCGCGCGATGGGATCGCCGTGACGGTCGCCGAACTCGGTGCTACGCTGATGGGCATCGAAGCGCCGGACCGCGACGGCCGCATGGCCAACATCGTGCTGGGCCTGCCCGATATCGCTGCCTATCCGTCCGCGGGCGCGCCGGGCGCGGATGTCTGCCTGGGCGGCAGCTGCGGCCGTTTCGCGAACAGGATCGGGGGGGCATGTCTAGAACTGGACGGGCGGACCGTTCGGCTCGTTGCCAACGAGGGCCGCAACCATCTGCACGGTGGACCGGATGGGTTCCATCGCCGCATCTGGAAGGGTGAGCGGCTGAGTGATGGGGTCGCCATGACGATCGACAGCCCGGACGGCGATCAGGGCTGGCCCGGCCGTCTGAAGGCGATCGTGGAGTTCAGGCTGATAGGTTCGGATACGGTGTCGATCACGTACCAGGCGACGACCGACAGGCCCACGTTCGTCAACCTTGTGAGCCACGGCTATTTCAACCTCGATGGGGCAGGGTGTGGTGATGTCCGGCAGCACGAACTGCTGATCGCATCCGATCGCTTCCTGGCAATAGACACGGCGGCGCTGCCGACAGGTGAAGTGCGCGATGTCGCGGGCACTGCGTTCGATTTTCGGTCCCGGCGCGCGATCGGGGACGCGATGCGGCTGCCCGACGTGCAGCTTCGCCCGGGGCGCGGCTACAATCATTGCTACATCCTGCCCGGCGACGGCTTGCGGCCGGCGGCCTCGCTTCGGTCGCCACGGTCGGGGCGGACGATGGAGTTGGCAACGGACCAGGCGGGTCTGCAATTTTACGACGGCTATGCGCTCGGACGCGGTGGTTCGCCGTTCGCGGATCGCGCCGGGCTCTGTCTGGAAGCACAGGGATGGCCGGACAGCCCGAACCACGCCGCATTCCCGTCGGCGCGGCTAGACCCGGGCGAGACATATCTTTCGCAGTTGCGATTGCGTTTCGGTACACGCGACTGACGGCCTACAACCGGCCAATGCGGCCACCGTCGGCGACGATGTCTTCACCGGTGACGAAGCCCGCCGCTTCGGACACGAGGAAGAGCGCCAGCGCCGCGATGTCCTCGGGACGCCCTATGTCGGCCGGGTCGATGACCTCCGCCCCGGACCTGATCGCCGGACTTGCATGGAGCAGCGGCGTATCGATCGCCCCGGGCAGGATGGCGTTGCACCGAATGCCGCGTTCGCGTCCCTCGATCGCGGTGGAGCGTGTCAGGCTGATGAGTGCGGCCTTGGATGCGGCATAGGATGCCACCAGTGTCGTCGTCCGCCGTCCATGGACCGACGCCACGTTGACGATCGCCCCGCCGGGGGACATGGCCCGCAACGCGAAGCCGGTCAGCAGGGCAGGCGCGATGAGGTTGACCGCAAGCAATCGCCGCCAGTCGTCCGCATCCTGATCCTCGATCGGCTTGAAGATCATAACACCGGCCACGTTGACGAGAATGTCGATCGCGCCGAACCGCGCAATGCCTGTGTTCCAAGCCGCCTTGACCGCCGCGGCTTCGCCCAGGTCCGCCGCGATCCACATGACGGTATCGCTTGCCGGGATGTCCGGCGTGGCGCCGTTGCGGTCTATCAGGACAAGGCGTGCGCCGGCGCGGGACAGGGCATGCGCCACCGCTCCACCGATCCCGCCCGCGGCCCCCGTGACGAAGGCCACTTTCCCGTCGAGATCTACCATTCGCGCAGCGACCCGTCGCGCCCGCGCCAGACTGGGTTACGCCAGCGATGCGGCCTGGTCGCCGCCGAGCGGACGGCATCCTCGTCGATGTCGACGCCGAGACCCGGCCCTTCGAGCACCTGCACCATACCCTCGCTGACGTTCAGGACCTCCGGGTTGCGGATATAGGTCAGCAGGTCCGCGTCGGCCTGATTGTAGTGGATGCCGAGCGACATTTCCTGGATGACGAAGTTCGGCGCGCTGGCGGCCACCTGAAGACTTGACGCGAGCGCGAGCGGGCCGATCGGGCAATGCGGAGCGAAGGCGACGTCATAGGCCTCCGCCATGGACGCGATGCGCCGACATTCCGATATGCCGCCGGCGTGGCTGAGATCCGGCTGCGCGACGTCGATGCTCGCGGCCTCGAAGAACGGCTTGAAGTCCCAGCGGCTGTAGAGCCGTTCGCCGAATGCGATCGGGATGCTTGTGTGCGCCGCGACCTGCGCGATCGCCTCGGGTTGTTCGCTGGTCAGGATCTCCTCGACGAACAACGGATGCAAGGGTTCGAGCGCGCGGACCAGTTGCCGCGCCATCGGCTTGTGCACACGGCCATGGAAATCGATGCCGACGTCGACACCGGTTTCGCGCACGAGCGCCAGTCGTTCGACCGACGCGTCCACGGAGGCCGGACTGCCGAGCCATTCCATGTCCTCGGTGCCGTTCATCTTGACGGCATCGAACCCTTGCAGGCGCCGTGCCTTGGCCGCTTCGGCAACGTCACCGGGCCGATCGCCCCCGATCCACGCATAGACGCGCATGCGATCGCGGACGCGGCCGCCGAGCAGTTCCGAGACTGGGACGCCGAGCAGGCGACCCTTGAGGTCCCACAATGCCTGGTCGATGCCCGAGATCGCGGACATCAGGACGGGACCGCCGCGATAGAAGCCGAGGCGGTACAGCATCTGCCAGATATCTTCGATCCGGTTCGCGTCGTGACCGATGATCCGGTCGCGCACCGCTTCCATCGCACCGACGACCGCTTCGGCATGACCCTCCAGGCTCGCCTCGCCCCAGCCGACCGCGCCTTCGTCCGTCGTGAGGCGGACGAACAGCCAGCGCGGCGGCACTAGGAATGTGTCGACGCTTGAGATTCTATGCATGGGAAGTCCCGTCTGGGGCCGCGACGCTGCGCCGCAGGCGGAAAGTGGGCAGGCGGCCACCCTGGCGCAGCCGATCGGCGACGACGGCGATCAGCAGGATGCCGCCGCGGACGACATATTGATAGAATGTCGGCACGTTCAGCAGGTTCAGCGCGTTTTGGGCCGCGCCCATGATCAGGACGCCGACAACGACGCCGCCGATCGTGGCGATACCGCCCGACAGCGAGACACCGCCAAGCACGCATGCGGAAATAACGGCTAGTTCGAGGCCGACGCTCGTGTTCGGCTGTCCGCTGGTGATGCGCGCGGCAAGGACGATGCCCGCTAGACCCGCGACGAAGCCCTGTACGGCAAAGACGGTAATCCGCACGCGCGTGACCGGGACGCCGGCCAGACGGGCTGCCTCCGGATTTCCGCCGATCGCCAGGATGTTTCGCCCGAATACTGTTCGATTGAGCAGGACGCCGAAGCCCGTGAAACTGGCAAGCATGACCCAGATCGGCCAGTTGATCCCGAGGAAGCCACCCGATCCGAGCGCGTAGAAGGACTCCGCCGGAATAGCGACGGATTCGCCACCCGAAGCGAGAAAGGCGAGGCCCCGGACGACCTCCATCGTGGCGAGCGTGACGATCAGCGAATTGACCTTCAGCCCGGCCACGACAGCGCCGTTGAACAACCCGACCAGGGTCCCGCCGGCAAGGCCCGCAACCACGCCCAGGCCCACGCTGCCGGTCGCGCCGATCACCACCGCCGTCAGAACGCCCGACAGCGCCACGGTCGATCCGACCGACAGGTCCACTTCGCGCATCGCGAGCACGAGCATCATGGTTGCCGCGATGGTGCCGACCAGCGTCACGGACAGCATGAGGCCGCGCAGATTGCGCAGCCCCATGAAGTCGGGGACGAACAGCGCGAGCACGGGCAGCAGCAGCACGAGCAGGATCAGCGGGCCCGATCGCTTGATGAGGTTCCGAACTGTCATGCGGGCATCCTGAGATCGGCGGGGGCGGAGGCGGACGCGTCCGCGTCGGGCAGCGCGAGGCGGAGCAGGCGCTCGGGACTGGCTTCGTCGCGGGACAGAATGCCGGAGATCCGCCCTTCCCGCATCACGACGATACGGTCGGCGACGCCAAGAACTTCCGGCATGTCGCTCGACGCGAACAGGATGCTGCCACCCTGCTCGGCGAACCGGTACATATGCGCGTAGATTTCACTGCGTGCCCCGACGTCGATCCCGCGGGTCGGTTCGTCGAACAACAGGATGCGTGCGTCGGCCATCAGCCATCGTGCGATGATCGCCTTCTGCTGGTTTCCGCCGGACAGCGTCGAGATCGCGACGTCCGTATTGGCTGCCTTGACGCGCATGCCCGCAATCTGTTCGCGGGTGACTGTCGCCTCCAACCGGTCGCGGAGCAGGGGCGTGGCACCGGCCCGATTGCGCCAGGCGAGCGCCACATTTTCCTGCACCGATGCAAGCGGCACGATACCGTCGGCCTTTCGATCTTCCGGCAGAAGCGCGAGACCGGCCGCGATGGCCGCGCAAGGATCGTCAACAGGAAGATCGGCGCCGTTGATGCTCACCCCGCCACCGGTCCGCGGAACCGCGCCGAAGATGAGACGGAAGAGTTCCGAGCGGCCGGCCCCGACGAGCCCGAAAAATCCCAGGACCTCGCCACGTGCCAGATCGAGCGAGACCGGGGCCACAAGTCCCGGACCCGACAGGCCGCGGATCGACGCGACGGTCGGGCCGTGCGGACGTGCCCGCCAGTCATAGATGTCGTTGATCGTCCGGCCCGCCATCGCGGACACGAGCCTGCCTTCATCCGCCGCGCTGACCGGCGCGGCATCGAGCACGTGACGCCCGTCGCGCAGGACGGTGGCGCTGTCGGCGAGCGCGAACACCTCTTCCATCCGGTGACTGACGTACAGGATCGCGCGGCCGTCGCGGCGAAGCTGCTCGATGATCTCCATCAGCCGTGATGTCTCGCGTGCGCTGAGCGAACTTGTCGGTTCGTCGAAGGCGATGATGCGGGCATCGCGCAACAATGCACGGCCAATTTCGACCATCTGTCGTCGCCCGATCGACAGGTCGCCCAATCGAGCGTCCGGGTCGATCGGTTCACCGAGTCTGTCGAGGATCTCGCGGGCACGCCGCCGCAGTTCTCCACGATCGACGAAGCCCAGGCGTCTCGGCAGTGCACCGAGCATCAGGTTCTCGCCGACACTCAGGTCCGGGACGAGCTGCAATTCCTGATGGATGATACTGATGCCGGCCGCCTGGCTTTCCGCGGGTGTGGCGAACCGTTGCGCGGTCCCGTCCACGAGGAGCGTGCCCGAGTCCGGCTGGTACTGGCCTGCCAAAATCTTGAGCAGCGTCGACTTGCCGGCGCCGTTTTCGCCGATCAACGCGCGCACCTCGCCCGGCGCGACCGAGAAGCTGACCCCGTCGAGAGCGACGACGCCCGGGAAGACCTTGCCGACGGCGGCATATTCGAGTGCGGTCACGCCGCCGCCTCCCGCACCAGCAGGGACCGGTAGTTGTCGCGCGTCATCAACGTGCCGCTCGTCAGCGTCACCGGCGGTGGTTGGCGGCCGTCGTGGATCCAGCGGTACATGGCGATCGCCGTATCGTAGCCATGCCGGCGCGGGCTCAACAGGACGGATGCGTAGAAGCCCGTGGGACGTGTCTTGGAAAGATCCGCAATCGCGACTTCCGAACCGCCGATACCGATGCCGATGATGTCGGCGGCTTTCATCGACAGCCCTTCCGCCGCGCGGACGCCGCCGATCACGGTTTCGTCGTTCAGGCCGAGGACGATCCATTTGTCGACGCCGCCATGCGCGGTTAGGACCGGTGCCGCGGCGCTGAACGCGCCTTCGGTATCGGTCGTGCGTTGCGGCGCGTCGAAGACGGCCGCCGCCGGATAGCCCGCCGCCCGCAGTGCGTCCACGGCACCGGTCAACCGTTCACGACCGGTTTCCAGGGTATCGAAGCTGATCCGAAGGATGCCGGTTTCCGCGATCGTCCAGCCGCGCCGGCGCGCTTCCGCTGCGGCGCTGGCGCCGGCCAACGTGCCGATCGCGCGAGCGGAGATGCCGACATGCGGTATACCCGGCACCGGGCGTCCGTCGGCTCCGGTCAATCGATCGTCGACGGACATCGCCTTCAGTTTCGTCTGGTCTGCAAATCGCGCAATGGCCGGGCCGAGCCGCGGATCGGGCGCGCAGATGATGAAGCCGCCTGCGTAGCGCGCGTAGAGTGTGTTCAACGCGGACAGCACCCGATCGCCGTCTTCCGCACCGATCGCGATCAGTGAGAAGCCATACTCGCGTGCGGCGCTGCGCGCGAACCGCCATTCGTCCTGGAACCACTGTTCCTGCGGTTGCTTGACCAGAAAGCCAATGCGGATGTCCCTGGGGTTCTGCACGCACCCGCCGAGCAGCGCTGCACCGCCCGCGACCGCCCCCCCGGCCAAACAAGATCTCCGCGTGAACTGCACCGGTCGTCGCCCTTCATCCTCTGCGCGCAACATGCCGCGTCGATCGACAAGGGTCAAATAATATCATACTTATTTGTTCAGGAGGCGACATGGCCGAGTATCGAATAGTTCCGCGCGTCACAGGCGACATATTGGGGGAGGGGCCGCTATGGAGTGCATCCCGCCAGCGGCTTTTCTGGGTCGACATCATGGGCCAGCGCCTGTGGTCGCTTTCGCTGGACGACGACCGGATCGAGAGCTGGGCAATGCCCGAACGGATCGGCTGGGTCGTCGAGCGAGGATCGGACGGCCGCCTTCTCGCGGGCTTTAAAAGCGGTATCGTCGCGCTATCACTCGATCCGATTTCGACCGAACGACTGTATGAACCGGAGCGCGACAGGCCCGACAATCGCCTGAACGACGCGAAGGTCGATAGCGCCGGCCGACTGTGGTTCGGCAGCAAGGACGACCGTGACCGAAACGCGAGCGGCGCGCTGTATCGACTCGATCCGGGCGGCATGCCGATCCGGGTCGATGACGGATACCGCGTCACAAACGGTCCGGCTTTCAGCCCGGACGGCAGGGTCCTGTACCACACCGACAGCGGGCTCGGGCTGGTCTACCGCTTCGCCGTGGCCGCGGACGGGCAACTGGGTGAACGGGAGATATTCCTGCGGTTCGAACCCGGCTGGGGGAGCCCGGACGGTATGACGTCGGATCGTGAGGGTTGCCTGTGGATCGCGCACTGGGGTGGTGGCCGGGTTACCCGGTTCGATCCGTCCGGTCGGCCGATGCGGTCGATCATGCTGCCAACGACCAATATCACCAGTTGCGCATTTGCCGGGAAGGGCATGGATCGGCTGTTCGTCACTTCTTCCAGGATCGACGCGGACGGAGAGGCGCATGCCGGGGCGCTGTTCGAAGTCGACGCGCGCGTGATAGGGGGACCGACATACAGCTTCGGCGGTTGAGTATGGCGGCACTACCGATGCGATGCGAGGCAATGAATGAACGAACAACCCGCGGCTTTCCTGGATCGCGCGTCAGGCATTGGCGAGGACGGGCGGAATCTGACGGGTAGCATCGTCAACGACCTTGGCAGCATGATCGTTACCCAGATCTACACGCCGGGCCAGCCTTTTCCAACCGAAGCGGAACTGTGCCTGCGCTACGCGGCCAGTCGTCCGGTGTTGCGGGAAGCCGTCAAAATGCTCACGGCAAAGGGATTACTCCTGTCGCGAAAGCGCGCCGGCACGGTCGTTCAGCCGGAGGAAAGCTGGAACCTGCTCGATCCCGACGTCCTGCGGTGGATGCTGGAACGGGCGTTCTCGATCGACTTGCTCATCGACTTCACCGAGATGCGCCTGGCGATCGAGCCACGCGCGGCGACACTTGCCGCCCATTCCTCGACCGGACCGCAACGTCGCGCGATCATTGATGCGATCGATCGGATGTTCGCGGCCGAACGCGGGGAGGAGGACGCGCTGCAGGCCGATATCGGCTTCCACATCGCGGTTCTGCAGGCCAGCAACAACCGGTTCCTGCGGCAGTTCACGGACTTGGTCGATACAACGCTGCGATTCTCGATTCGGCGAACCAACGAATACAAGGGCGTGCCCCGTGCCAGTGCGCGCGATCATAAAAGAGTCGCCGACGCCATCACCGCTGGCGATGCCGATCTGGCCGCCGAACGGATGTACGAGTTGATCAAGGGCGCGCTGGATCTGCTGCTGACCGCGGGCAAGCTCCCCAATCGGCCCTGACGGGCTCACCGATCGAGGCAGCGACCGTCGCCGATCGGTGCGGGCCCCGCGCGGCGTGACGCGGCATCCGGCCTTTGGTCACCCGGGCGATAGCGCCGTGCCGCGAACGGGCGCAGATCCGCGGCGGTCAGCGGCACGCGACGGAGCGCTCCGTCGGCATATCGGCGCGACTGGTCATCGAAGTGCGGCGACGCGGGATCGCCGCTCTGGCCGCCAACCGACACGGCCCACGCCCTGATCTGCGGTCCGAACTCCACGGCCGCGACGAAGCTGTTGCCGGTGGTGCCGTACAGGCATCGCTGGCCCGGCTGATGCTCCACGCTGAACGCGGCCAGCGATCCGAAATTTCCCGACGTGAAGCCGATCGGCATGCTCGGTCGTGCGTCGTCGAAGCGCTGGACGGCAGCACCGTCGATCCGTTGCAGTCGATTGATGCGACCCCACGCGATCCGCCAGCCGCCGAAGTCACGGGTCATGACGCCCACGGCCCGATCGAGGGCCGAAATGCGGTCGGCGTCCGTCATGCGCGCGCCGAACCAGGTGAAAAGCGGCATATTGGCAGCGGCGGCCTTCGGACCTTCCTGCCGCCACATCGCCTCGCCCCAGTAGACGGCCAGGCTGGTCGGTTCGGACGTGACGCCCCAACGACGGTCCCAGGTTGCCAGGAGGTCGAGCGGACCTTTCAGGCGCGCCCGGCGTGGATCGGCTGATCCCAATGCCTTGTAGGCACGCACGAGGCGAGGGATCTGTTCCTCGAACAGCGGAAGAGACGGATCGAACGCGGCTGCGGTCAGGCTGGCCGGTGTGAAGGCCTTCGTGCCGCTCAACAGGCGGGTCGCATGAAGGCCACGCGGATTCTCGCCGAACTGGTCCATGTAACGTGGGAAATCGGCCGCGCGCGGACTGGCGGAACCCGCGGCACCCCAGGGCCAGTTGTTGGTATTCATCACCCAGCCCGTCACCGGCGCGACGGCCGCCGGCAGTTGATCGAGCCGGTGCAGGCCGTGCCAGTCGGTTGCCGGGTCGCTGCCATCCACCGGCCGCGTATAGTCGAACCGGCGGTCGCGGATCGGCACGAACTGGGGATGGAGATAGGCGATCATGCCATCGTCGCCGGCGAAGATCGTGTTGTTGGACGAATTGGCCTTGCGGTCCGCCGCGCGCAGATAGTCGGCAAGGTTTCCCGCCTTCGTTCGAAGGTAGCTCTGTTCGAGCGCGGCACGTGGCGAGTTGAGCATCGCGACCGCAATCCAGCGCCCCCCGTCCGAGCGGATGATCGGACCATGATGCGTGGCGAGCACGGTGAAGCGCCGGTTCGTCCACATGCCGGCGGGTTGCCGCACGCGCAGCGTGACGACGCGTTGCCGGACCGGGCGCCATTCCTTGCCGTAGCGATAGGACAGGACCTTCCCCCGCCGGGCGATTTCAACAGCAAACTCGTCGATATTGTCCACCCCGCTCGACGTGTGCATCCAGCCGATGTGCCGGTTGAAACCCTGATACACGAAAAACTGTCCCCAGGTCGCCGCCCCGTACACATCCAGCCCGGCATCACTGGTAACCTGCTGTTCTGCCCGGAAGAAGAACGAGGTGTGGGGATTGATCCAGAGGAGCGGGTGTCCGGAGGCCGACCGGGACGGGCCGATCGCGATCCCGTTCGAACCCTTCGGTTCCGTCATGCGACCGGCGGCGGCAAGGCGATCGGCGGCACCGGGCGACTTCGTGCCGCCATAGAAGGCGCGAAGCGCGTCGAGATCGACGCCGCGCTCGATATCGCCGCCAATGCTACCTTCCGAGAAGGCAAGCGCCATCCAGGGTTCGAAACGTTGGATCACCCGCGGACGGACGTCGGGATGAGTGGCGAGATAATGGTTCAGACCCGCGGCCCACCCGTCCATCAGCGCGCGCAGCCAGCCGGGTGAGCGACGATATTCGGACTGGAGAGCCTGCGGATCCACGAACAGTCGTTGGCGTAGATCCTGCCAGACGGCGCCTTCGCCATCGACCTCCGCCACGCGCCCCAGCGCGGTAAGGTAATTGCGCTCGATCCGCGGGAAGTCGTCCTCGGCTTGCGCGTACATCATGGCGAACACGGCGTCGGCATCGCTGGGTCCATGGATGTGGGCAATGCCGAAATCGTCCCGCACGATGCTGCTCCGTGCCGCGCGGGCAGCATCGCGAACGCCCGCGGCATGAACCGGCGCGACCAGCAACGATGTCAGGATAAGCCCGCATGTCCGACCGAAGCGCATCGCCATTCCAATCATAGCCACCTGCAATTGCGTCCCGGATAAATCATATATAAAGATGTCGAAAGCAAAAGATTGGAGCTGTCGATGGTCCCCCGCCTGCGTGAAATCGCCATTCCCGATTTCGGCCCGATTGCCGATCCGGCGCCTTTGTCCGGCACGATCTATGCCGCACGTTGCGACGCCGCGCTGGCCGCTGCCGGCACCGACTGGCTGATGGTGTATGCGGATCGGGAGCATATGGCGAATGTCGCCTTCCTCTCCGGTTTCGAGCCCCGGTTCGAGGAAGCCCTGCTGCTGCTTGGACCGGGTGCAACCCGCGTGCTGGTCGCGGGGAACGAGTGCTTCTCCTATGCGCGCATCTCGCCCCTGCCGGACCTGCATGTGCTGTTGGCGCAAAGCCTGAGCCTGTTGGGTCAGGATCGGACACGTGCGCCGCGGTTGACGGATGCGCTGCGCGAGGCCGGGATCGGCGCGGGCGACAGCGTTGGCCTCGTCGGCTGGAAGTATCTGGAACCGGCGGAATGGGAGGCCGATGAGGACCTGCCGATGTTTCTGCCGGCGGCTTTCGTCGCAGCCGCGCGTCGGGTTGCCGGTCGCGTCGTCGATGCCACGCACGTCATGCTCCATCCGGAACGTGGGCAGCGCTCCATCATCGACGCGCACCAGATCGCCATATTCGAAGCGGCCGCCGCGCGCAGTTCGGAAATGGTCTGGTCGATACTCAGCCAGCTCCGCCCGGGCGATACCGAGCGGGAGGCGGCGGCGCGGATGACGTATCGGGGCGAGCCGTTCGCGGTTCACCCGATGCTCGCCTCCGGTGATGCGTCGGGCGGCCCGGTGATTGGCCTGGCAAGCGCGGGCACGCGACGCATCGCCGAAGGGGACGGGGTATCGACCGCGGTCGGGCTATGGGGTGGCCTTACTGCACGCGCAGGGTTGATCGTCCGCGAGGACGCGGCGTTCGAACAGGTCGCCGCCAACTATTTCAGCGGTCTCCTCGCCTGGTATGCCGTGGCGGACGTTGGGGTGGAAGGCGGCGTTCTGGATGCCCACGTCCGCGAGGCTCTGGCTCGGGGTGGGTTGCAGTCGATGCTGAACCCCGGACATCTGACCGGTCACGAGGAATGGTCGCATTCCCCTGTCCGGCCCGGTTCGACCGATCGGTTGCGGTCAGGCATGCATATGCAGGTCGACGTGATCCCGGTGCCGATGCCCGATGGATGGGCGCTGAATTGCGAGGACTGCATCGTTTTTGCCGACGAAGGTCTGCGGGCTGAACTGGCACGCGATCATCCCGCGATGTGGTCGCGGATCGAGGCACGCCGACGGTTCATGACCGACGTGATCGGCGCGACCATGGCGCCGTCGATCCTGCCGCTTTCGTCCACGCCGCTTTGCCTGCCGCCGGCCTGGCTTCGCAGTGACCGTATATTCTGCGCTGCATAGCATCCCGTGGCGAGCGCAGTATCCGGTCTGTCATTGCGAATAGCCGGTCAAAGGAACAGGCCGCCTCTAGAATTGCAGCGCGACGATGGCGTGATCGGGGGGCGTAGCGATGAGTACGGGCGCGGCGTTTCAAACGAACCACGTCCGCGACCCGCGGGAGCATCCGTTACGCCCGCCCGATATCGATCCGGTCCTAGTCCAGGGTTTTCTGCAAAGAACACGGGTTTGCCCCCAGAATGTGCGCCAGTGCCGGATCGGTGGCGGCGAACTCATGATCCCGCGCGGCGCGATAGAGGCCCAGCATGATCGCGATCGCCGTCGGCGGCAGTCCGCTGGCGGCGAGGCGTCGTTCCGCTTCCGCGTCGGTCACGACCCTGTGCTCGACAGGTCGCCCGATCCGCGCGGAAAGGATGGCCGCGATATCGGTCATGTCGCACGCCGCCGCAGCCGTGAGCGGTGGTGTCGGTCCGTCGAATCGGCCTTCGTCGACGAGGATGCGGGCGGCCGCCCGGGCGAGGTCGACATGCGCTGTCCATGCCACGGGGCCGTCCGCAGGAACCGCCAGGACGCCGGTATCGGCGGCGTCACCGACCAGCTGCGACACCGTGGATGCGTAGAAGCCGTTGCGCAGCGCCGTCCAGGCGATGCCACTTTCCGCAAGCATCGCCTCGGTCGCGGCATGCGTGTGCATGGGTTTGAACGCCGAGGTGGCGCTGGCCCCCATATGACTGGTGTAGACGATCCGCCGGACGCCGGACGCCGGATGCCCTGGCGGCCGCGATCGCATTCCAGTGCTGAGCGATCGGATCGCCGCCCGACGATGCCGCATTCGAGGATATCATCAGGAGCTGGGTTGCGCCCTCGAATGCCTCTGGCAGGCTGCCCGGATCGCCGAAGTCGCCCTGGCGCACCCGAACGCCGCGCCGGACGAGGTCGCCCGCCTTCGACGGATCGCGTGTCATGGCGGCGAACCGTTCCGTGCCGACCAAGGCGACCAGAGCGTGGGCGATGCGGGAGCTCAGCTTGCCGCTCGCACCGGTCACGACGATCATGATGCTCTCATCCTTCCGGGCTGCGCGCTGTCCGGCGATCCGCTGAGACCGTGCGCGAGGAGCGCCAGCCGGCGATCGAACACGGCGGCGAAGTCCGCACCGTCGTCGAGCTTCCAATGCGACGCCAGCATGCGGCAGGCGATCAATATGTCCGCCGCGGTGAGATCGGCCCGCAGCACGCCGGTCGCCTGCGCGTTCGCGAGCGGCGCGGCCAGGATATCGGCCATACGCGCCTGATTGGTCGCGGCATCATAATCCGGCATGTCCACGAGCCGCGCCAGGAAGCGGTCATAGACGCGCATCATCTCGGCGGTGTGGCGCAGGAAGGCGAGCGGATTTGCCGCACTGTCCTCGGCAATAGCGTGAACCAGGTTGTGCAGATCGCGCTCGAGCACCGCCTCGTACATCGCCTGCCGGTCCGCGAAGTTGCGGTACAGGGTCGGGCGGGTCACGCCAGCCCGGTCGGCGATCAGTTCCATCGCCACGTCGCCGCCCTCGCTGCGCATCACGTCGCTGGCCGCGACGATCAGCCGCTCTCGGTTCCGCTCGGCATCTGCGCGCATCGTTGGCCTCGGTGTCGGCATGACGGACATCGTCATGCGATCACGCCGCCTCGCCCAGGTCGAAGCCGAGATCAATCCCGTAGGCGTAACGGCCGACCCGGAGACAGGCGCGGATCTCCGTCGCGGTGCGGGCTTGCATCGCCCGCTCGAACCCCACAACCGCCTGCTGCACCGGTCGCGCAGGGTCGCAGGACAAGGCATTGGCAAGGTCGAGCGCGTCGAGCAGAGCGAGATTGACGCCCTTGCCGGTAAACGGGGGCATAACGTGCGATGCATCGCCGAACATCGTCAGGCCGGGCCGGCTTTCCCAGCGATAGTCCGGCGGCATGACGGACGTGGGCCACAGGTGGAACCCGTCCTGAACCTGCGTCAGCATATCGAGCAGTTCGGGCGACCAGTCGCGATAGGCGGCACGCACCGACGCCATCACCGCAGCGTGATCGTCCACCGCGAAGCCGGCATCGCGGGGCCAGCCCTGTGACACCGCCATCGAATAATAGAGCAGGATGACATCGCGCGCGCACCGCTGGACGAAGATCGTCCGTTTCCCGCCGGCGAACATCACCGAACCTTCGCCGAGGAAGTCGGACAGCGCCGATCCGCGCCGGAGTTCCGGGCGGATATAGGCGGCGACCATGGTGATGCCGGTGTGGATCGGCCGTACGTCGGTCAGTGCGGCACGAACGCAGGAGCCGATGCCGTCCGCGCCGACGACGAGATCGGCGACGACCGGCCCGCGGCCGGCGACGTCGATCCGCCACCGGCCATCGCCCTGCGGCGATACGCGATCGACCTTGTGATCCCACGCGATCATGCCCTCCGGCAGCGCCTCCACCAGCATGGCGCGAAGGTCGGCGCGGTCGATTTCGGGGCCGGCATCCTCATGTGTGTCCTGACCGGCACCCGGCATGGCGGATCCCATCGAATCGATCATCCGGAACGCCTTGGCGTCGTCGCGCGAGCGTGCCGCGAACGCGCGATCGAGCCCGGCCGCAGTGATCGCACGCTGGCCGGAGTCCGGCCGCAGGTCCAGGCTGCCGCCCTGCGGACGCGCATCGAGCGACGCGTCGCGCTCGAACAGGCGGACCCGGAAGCCACGCCCGGAAAGCAGACGGGCGAGCGTCGCCCCGCCGGGACCCGCCCCGATGATGGCGATCGTACCACCCATGCGAAGCCCGTCGCAGGTCAACATGTCGTTCCTCCAACTGTGCAGATACGTGGCATTCGACGTAACCGTTCACGCATGTACGTTTAAACGGTCATGCGTGTAAAGGTTGTAGCCGGCGGTTCCGCAGGGTGTGTTCCGGGTTGCAGATGATGTTGCCCGCAAGGGCTGGCGGATCGCCGCTTTGCGATTAGGTGGAGGCGGCGAGTAAAAGTTCGGCGGTCCAGTTCGGTCATGACCCGGCTGTCGGTCTGATCGTGCGCAGGTTGCCCAGCGGTTCGAAAAACCGCCCATGACCAAACCCGGACGCCGCAGGACGTGACGTCCGCCGCACCCGGTGTGGAGGACGGTTCCCAGCACATCGAAGCCATCTGGGCTGACCCCATTTGCGAAAGGGATCAGGATCCAGGCAGGCGTTTCGAGGCAAGGCTGGCCAGCAATGGAAGCACGCCGAACCGTCGAGTGCGGGATCGGCGGTCCAGCGAACGGGCGGCAGGGGCGTGATGCCACATTGAGCCGCGAACAGGCTTTCGTACAATGGGCGCCCGGAAACACGGCTTTCGTCAACGCTTTCGATCCCACAAAGCTGTTTCCGCCGTTAGCGATACGGGCTGGTGCGTGGCGGTGCGCGCCTCTTGCCGAACGCGGTTCGGCGCAACCATTTGAGGGACGATCATGGATGAATTTGCGCGCATGATGAATATGGAGGGGGTGCGCCCTCTCGAGCAACCGAAGGAGAAGGCCCGCCGCCCGGCGAGACAGCCGGCACCGGCCTCCCCGCAAACCATCGCGGCACCGGCAGAACCGCGACCGTCGGGCCATGCGTGGGTCACCGGTCCCCGCGCCCGTACGGCGCTGGAGACCGCGCTCGATCGCCTTGCGACCGAGATCCGCGATGGCCGGCGCGGCTGGGCAACCGGCATTCGGCAGGATGGCGGCACGATCACCCTGCCTGCTGCGTCGGGGGCCGCATCGCTGCTGGGCACCGCAGATCGCCAGTCGCTGCGTCTGATGATCGTCGGCGGCGACGGCTGGACCTTCGTCATGCATCCGCTGATGGGCGTCGCCACGCTCGATGAGGATCCGGCCGGACCCGAATGAACGACCATCGACGTGGCCGCGCCTTGGGGATCACCCGCGCGGCTCCCTGTTACAAGGTGCGGGAACGCCGTTTCGGGCTCTCGACAGCGGACCGGTCGCGCACCACATCCGTGTCATGACCAGCTATGCCAAAACCGAAGAAGCCCTTGCCGCCCTGACGCCCGAGCAGTTTCGGGTCACCCAGCAGAATGGCACGGAGCGCCCGGGCACCGGTCCGCTCCTGAAGAACCGGGAAGCGGGCATCTATGTCGACATCGTGTCCGGCGAGCCGTTGTTCGCCAGCACCGACAAATATGAGTCGGGCTGTGGATGGCCAAGCTTCACCCGCCCGATCGACGCGGCGAACGTGCAGGTGCGGCGGGACTGGTCCATGCTGATACCGCGCACCGAGGTGCGTTCGGCGCACGGCGACAGCCATCTCGGCCACGTCTTCAAGGACGGGCCGCGTGACCGCGGCGGCCTGCGCTACTGCATCAACTCGGCGGCGTTGCGCTTCGTGGCGCGGGCGGAGATGACCGAGCAGGGCTATGGCGACTATCTGGACCAGATCGCGGAGCCGCCCGCGACGACGCAGCGCGCGGTCCTGGCCGGCGGCTGTTTCTGGGGGATGCAGGACCTGGTCCGGAAACTGCCGGGCGTCGTGGCGACGCGTGTCGGCTATTCGGGCGGCGACGTGCCGAACGCGACCTACCGCAATCACGGCAGCCACGCCGAGGCGATCGAGATCCTCTTCGATCCGGCCCGCACGGATTTCCGCACGCTGCTCGAATTCTTCTTCCAGATCCACGATCCGACGACGGTCGACCGTCAGGGGAATGATCGCGGCGCCGGCTATCGCTCGGCCATCTTCTACACGGGCGACGCGCAGAAGGCGGTGGCCGAAGAGACCATCGCCGACGTCGAGGCATCCGGACTGTGGCCGGGGAGGGTGGTGACCGAACTGTCTCCGGTTGGCGACTTCTGGGAGGCAGAGCCCGAGCATCAGGACTATCTCGAGCGCAAGCCCAACGGCTACACCTGCCACTTCGTCCGGCCGAACTGGCGATTGCCGCGCCGTGCATCGGCAGCAGACGGAAGCGTCGCGGCAGCCTGACCCCAACAACGAACAGCGTGGTCAATCGATGGGCGACGCCTATCGGCTGTTCCTTCTCACTCCTCGACGTCCGCCGTGGTCAGCAGGATCGGCGGTTCGCCGCCCAAGCGCTTGACGAACTCCCGCTGCGCGATGCGGTGGATGTGTTCTTCGAAATCAGCAAAGACCTCGAGCGCGGTTTCGCTATCCAGCATGTCGCGGTCCGGATCGAGAAGCTGGGTCAGCGCCTCGCTGGTGATGAGGAATTCGACCATCCCGAGGTTGGTGGTTCCGGTGAAGCCGACGCTTTCCCGTTCGGCGACCCAGTACCACTCGCCGGGTTCGAAACGTACGCTGGGCTCGGCCATGCTCGATTACCCTTTCGTCAAAGCGTCGGTGGGGAGATGATCGACAAGCACCGCGATGTCCTGGCCGGTAAAGGTCGTGCCGGAGGTGCCGTCGACCTGTACCGGATACTCCGTGGTCAGGACCGCGGCCGCCCGGTGCCCGGCGTCGAGCGTGCACCAATCACGGACCGCGCGCTCCAGATTGGTGACTTCGGCCACGTCGCTGTCGCCGCGGGGGACGTTCGCCAGCGATGCGCTCATCCGCCAGTCGATGGCGGGGGTCTTCGCGTCGCCCCAGGTCGCTTCCGCCATAATGGTCTGCCTTGCTGAAATGTCGTCGACCGCGATGCGGCAATCACCCTGTCGGCGATCGCCGGCGCAAGATCAACGCCGGCCTATCAGCTCTGCGATCGGGAGCACAGTCGGTGCGGCACGCAGCGCATCGGCCAGCTGCCGGTGTTCGTCGCGGTCGCAGCCATAATCGTAGACAAGATGCCCGGACCCGCCGGCGCCGCGCCATGTCACGTCCGCCGATGGCAGGTCGGACGCATACGAGTTGCAGGCATCGGGCCCGTTCAGCAGCAACTCCCCGGTCGGGAGATAGGGCTGCAACCGGGCGAAGAACGCGGCCGCCTGTGCCGGCCTGACCGTGAAGCGGCGTTCGCCGGTGACCGCGGTATTGCGCGTGCCGGTGAACGTCCCGGTGCCATCGGCTGCGATAGTCACCGAATAGACCGGGCAGAAGCCGTGACAGGGCGTCGTCGCATAGGTGATCGCCTGGATCTGCGCCTGCGGTGGCGCGGGGGTCTGCAATGTGGCCACCGGTCCGCTCGTCGCGCACCCGGTCAGCGCGAGTGCCGCGCCTGCCGAAAATCCCATCAGGCGAATCATGCTGTTCCTTCCCGCCATGGTCACCGGTTCCACGGTCCTGCTGCTTCGTGCGCTGTCATAGTCCACCCTGAAAATCGAAGCTGAAACGGTAGGACGCCGTACCGATAGCCCTGCGGTTCCGCCGGCGATCCGGGACCGCGGCGATCAGCGTCAGCGCGCCGTCCGCGATCGGGACGGGTTGGCCGAGCATGAGGTCGACCTGCCTGGACCAGCTTCCATCCGATACGGTCGCCCGCACGATCAGCCGACCGGCCCGGACGCACTGCGTATCGACGGGACAGCGGCTGTCCTCGACGACGCGGTCCGCCCGGACGCGTGGCCCGCCGACATGCGCGGTCTGGCCGAGCCGTACCGGTCCTTCGACCGCGCCGGTCGCGGCACAGCCGGCGAGGAACGGCAGGAGGAGCAGGGGGGAGGGGTGTAGCACCGCGTATGCGATCAGCCGCAGGATGCGGAGATGACCCGGCCCGCCGCGATCGTGACGGTGACGCGATCCGCGCGGTAGTCCTGCGTCGCCATGTCACCGGGGGCCAGGCGCCTGACCGTCGCAGCCCCCGTCTGGCGCAGGATGGCGGCGTCGTCCGGCGCGGGCCGCCCGACCAGCGCCTTGGCGACACCGGCACGGCAGGTCGCGGCCCCAGCATGGTCGCCGCTGCCGGCGCAGGCGCTCAGCACGGTCAGGCCGAGCAGGGCACCCGCGCGCTCAAACGGTCTGGTGTTCATCGTCACTTCCTCATCGAAACCACGGATCGAGCACTTACATCACGGGGTCGAACGATCATGCGCAGCGGTCGCTGGTCGAACGAACCCGGCTTGCCGAGCGGACCGTAGAGCGCGTCCCCCCGCACGATCATGCGGGTAGGACGGTCGGGTCACCCAACGCAACCCGGTCGTTGCCCGGTGAGGGCGCGGAGGCCCGAGCCCGCCGAACGTTGCGGTAGGTGGCTGCGACGCCGGCGTTTTGCTCCGTTCGTCAGCAGTTTCCAGTCGGTCGGTCTGTGGCGACCTGCTAAGCGCTGTTCGATCGGGAACGGGGGAAAGCGGCATGGCAGGGCGGCGATATGCGAAACGGGTGAAGGGGATCGCCACGAACGCGATCGACGACGTGGCGGGGCTG
This sequence comes from Sphingomonas montana, assembly GCF_001956315.1. GTDB lineage: Bacteria > Pseudomonadota > Alphaproteobacteria > Sphingomonadales > Sphingomonadaceae > Sphingomonas_R > Sphingomonas_R montana. Next base: position 112,550 of record NZ_KV887144.1, read on the forward strand.
CTGACGCTCTACATCGGCTGCATCTTCGCGGCGTCCGCGGTGTTCGCGCAGGTCGAGGGCAAGCCGTTCGGGGAGGCGCTGTGGTGGGCGTTCGTTACCGCGATGACGATCGGCTACGGCGATATCTATCCGGTGACGGTGGCGGGCCGGATCGTCGGGATCGCGCTGATGCATATCGTCCCGCTGTTCATCATCCCGCTGATTACCGCACGAATGGCGTCGCGGCTGATCGTCGATAACGACGCGTTCACGCATCATGAGCAGGAGGAGATCAAGGCGCTGCTCCGCCGGGTCGATGCGAAGCTGGACGAACAGGCGCGCTGAGCCGATCGAGCCGCGGCTCAGCCGGACGCCACCCGGTTCAGATGATGCAGCACGATGCCGCTGGTGGTCGCGACGTTCAGGCTGTCGAACCCCGGCGCCATCGGGATCGACAACGGATGCGCCCGCGCCAGCAGTGCGGGATCCAGCCCCGGCCCCTCGGCACCCAGCAGGACCGCGGTGCGTGCGGCCGGGCGATAGGCGGCCAGCGTCGCCGGAGCGGACGGGCTGAGCGCGACCGGCGCAAAACCATGCCGGTCGAACAGCGCGACCGGGTCCGCGCCGCGCGGCAGTTTGGCGAACGGCACCAGCAACGCCGCGCCGACCGAGACGCGGATCGCCTTTCGGTAGAGCGGATCGCAGCAGTCCGAATCGAGCAGGATCGCCGGCACGCCGAACGCCGCGGCGTTGCGGAAGATGCCACCGATATTGTCGTGATTGGCGATCGCGGACAGCAGCAGGACGGTCGCCGGCCCGTCGATCCGAGCCAGCAGCGTATCGGCGTCCGGCGTATCGACCCGCCGCCCGACCGCCAGGATGCCGCGGTGGATCGCAAAGCCGGCGATCGCGTCCAGCACCGGCTGCGTCGCGGCATAGACCGGCACGTCGTCCGGCACTCGGGCGAGCAGATCGGTCAGCTGCGGCAGGCGGTGGGCGGCGATCAGCACCGATATCGGGCGATACGCCCGCGACGCCAGCAGCATCGCCAGCACGACCTTGCCCTCCGCCACGAACAGCGCGTCGCGGCCGACCAGGTCACGGTCGCGGATATCGCGATAGGCCTCGATCCGCGGGTCCGCGGGATCGTCGACGGGTATCGCGTCACGCACGACGCGCGCCGACATGCGGTTCGCCGCGGTGCTGCGCCAGCGCGACCTGCCGGTGGCGTTCGGCATAGCCGGCGCGCTGTTCGGCGTTGCGCACGGCGTGGCAGGCGGGGCAGCTTTCGCCCGCCACGAACAGCGGCGACGCGCGGTCCGCGGCGGACACCGGGCGGCGGCAGGCGCGGCACAGGTCGTGCGTCCCGGGCACCAGGCCGTGGCCGACCGCGACCCGTTCGTCGAACACGAAACATTCGCCGTGCCACAGGCTTTCGGCCGGCGGCACGGTTTCCAGATATTTCAGGATGCCGCCCTCCAGATGGTGGACGTCGGTCAGCCCCTCCGCCTTCAGGAACGCGGTCGCCTTCTCGCACCGGATGCCGCCGGTGCAGAACATCGCGATCCGCGTGTCGGGCGCGATGGCGTCGCGGTTCGCGCGGAACCAGGCGGGGAAGTCGCGAAAGCTCTGCGTCTGCGGATCGACGGCATTGGCGAAACTGCCGATCGCGACCTCGTAATCGTTGCGCGTGTCGATCACCAGCGTGCCTGGATCGGCGATCAGCGCGTTCCATTCGGCGGGCGGCACATAATGGCCGACGTCGCCCAGTGGGTCGATCTCGGGTTCGCCCATCGTCACGATCTCGCGCTTGAGGCGGACCTTCATCCGGTGGAACGGCATGGTCGCGGTCTCGCTATATTTGACGGCGATGTCCGCGCAGCCGGGCAGGGTGCGGATATGATCGAGCACCGCGGCGAGCCCTTCGGTCGGCCCGGCGACGGTCCCGTTGATCCCCTCCGCGGCGAGCAGCAGCGTGCCCTTCACCCCGTTCGCGACGCAGGCGGCGAACAGCGGTTCGCGCAGCGCCCGCGGGTCGGGCAAGCGGGTGAAGCGGTAGAGGGCGGCGACCTGAAGCATGTAGCGGCCTTAGCAGCCCGGGACCGTCCCCGTCATCCCGGCGCACACCGGGATCCGGTTTGAGCTTCAATGGGGTACGCGCTTCACCGGAACAGCACATCGCGAACCGTCCCTCAACAGCAGCGCCCACCGCCGGCGCTGCCGTAGCGGGCGTCCTGCCGGTTGCGGAAGAAGCTGCGTTCGGACATCGGTTCAAGGTCGGGATGCCGTTCGGCCATGTGCGCGCGATACGCGGCATAGCTCGGCACGCCGACCATCAGCCGGGCGGCATCGCGCAGCGCGCGAAGGATGCGGGCCGCGCGGCTCATTCCGCGGCCACCGCGGCTGCCACCGGGGCCGGAAGCTCCGAAACCGTTGGCCGGTCCACCCGGCGCGCGGCAAGGCAGGTCCGGACCCCGTAGAACAGGATCGCGGCGACCACGCCCAGGAAGATCGCACACAATCCCGCGTCGATGCGGTCGTTCATCACGATCCGGCCCATGTCGGCCAGCGACTTGGCTGGGGCCAGCACCTCGCCGCGCGCGAGTGCGTCGGCGTAGCGAGCGGCGTGCGACAGGAAACCGACCTTCGGATCGGCGGAGAACAGTTTCAGCAGCCCCGCCGTGGTGGTGCACAGAATCAGCCAGCCGGCCGGCACGATCGTGACCCAGGCAAACCTGTCCCGCTTCATCCGGAACAGCACGACGGTCGCCAGCGTCAGCGCGATCGCGGCCAGCATCTGGTTCGATATGCCGAACAGCGGCCACAGCGTGTTCACCCCGCCCAGCGGATCGGTGACGCCCTGGTAGAGGAAGAACCCCCACGCCGCGACGCACAGTGCGGTCGCGACGAGGCCGGGCATGACGGCCGACGTATCGCGGAAGCGCGGCACGACCAGCCCGAGCAGGTCCTGCAGCATGAACCGCCCCGCCCGCGTGCCGGCATCGACCGCGGTCAGGATGAACAGCGCCTCGAACAGAATGGCGAAATGATACCAGAACGCCATCATCGTCTTGCCGCCCAGCACATGGCTGAAGATCTGCGCCATCGCGACGGCCAGCGTGGGGGCGCCGCCGGTGCGGGAGATGATGCTGGCCTCGCCCACGTCGCGCGCGGTCTGGATCAGCGTTGCGGCGTCGATCGGGAACCCCATCGCGGTGACCGCGGCGGCGGCGCTGGCGGCATCCGGCCCGAGCAACGCGCCCGGGCTGTTCATCGCGAAATAGATGCCGGGATCGAGGATCGACGCGCCGACCAGCGCCATGATCGCGACGAAACTTTCCATCAGCATCGCGCCATATCCGATGAACGGCGCGTCCGCTTCCGACGCGATCAGCTTGGGCGTCGTGCCGCTGGCGATCAGCGCATGGAAGCCCGACACCGCGCCGCACGCGATGGTGATGAACAGGAACGGGAACAGCGACCCCGACCAGACCGGCCCGCCGCCACCCGCGAACGCGGTGACCGCCGGCATGCGGAGCGGCGGCGCCATGATCGCGATGCCGATCGCCAGCGCGGCGATCGCCCCGATCTTCAGAAACGTCGACAGATAGTCGCGCGGCGCGAGCAGCAGCCAGACCGGCAGAACGGAGGCGACCGCGCCGTAACCGATCAGGATCCAGCAGAGCTGCACCGGCGTATAGGTGAACAGCGGGGCGAGCGTCGGCGATGCCGCGACGTTCGCGCCGAAGACGATCGCCGCGAACAGCCCGACCATGCCGAGCAGCGAAACCTCCCCCACCCGGCCGGGGCGGATCCAGCGCGTGTAGCAGCCCATCAGGATGGCGAGCGGGATGGTGGCGGCGACCGTGAACAGCCCCCAGGGACTTTCGGCCAGCGCGCGCACGACGATCAGCGCGAGGACGGCCAGAATGATGACCATGATCATGAACGCGCCGAACAGCGCGATCGTGCCGGGCACCGTCCCCATCTCCATCCGGATCAGTTCGCCCAGCGACCGGCCGTCGCGGCGCATCGAAATGAACAGGACCATGAAATCCTGCACCGCGCCCGCCACGACGACGCCGGCCAGGATCCAGAGCGTCCCCGGCAGATACCCCATCTGCGCGGCCAGCACCGGGCCGACCAGCGGCCCTGCGCCCGCGATTGCCGCGAAATGATGCCCGAACAGGATGTTGCGGTTGGTCGGCACATAATCCAGCCCGTCCGCGCGACGGTGCGCCGGGGTCGCGCGGGCGGCGTCGATCCCCAGCACGCTGTCCGCGATGTAGCGCGCGTAGAAGCGATAGGCGATCAGGTAGACCGAGACCGCCGCCGCGACGATCCACAGCGCGTTGATCTGTTCCCCGCGCGACGTGGCGACCACCGCCAGCGCACCCGCCGCCAATGCCGCGACCGCGGCCCAGCCGGTCTTCTGGATGATCGTCATGCGCCGCCCCTTTTCTTTGCGTGAAACCTAGTCGCGGTTTGGGTCGGAGGGCAAGCGCGGGGCAGGGGTGTTCGTACCCCGGCGCAGGCCGGGGCCCAGGTGGGACGGCCGCGTCCAGGTCCCGGCCTGCGCCGGGGTACGTTCAGGTCGATAGTCTCCGCGGCGTTGGGTCTCCCTTCCTCGCCCGGACAGGGTAAGGAGGCCGGCACGAGATGAAGGAAATCATATGACCGACCCGAACATGAACCGCCGCGTGCTGTGGGCGAGCCTGGTCGGGACGGCCGTCGAGTTCTACGACTTCTACATCTATGCCACCGCGGCCAGCCTGTTCTTCGGTGCGATGTTCTTTCCTGCCACATCGCCCGCCGCGCAGCAGATGGCGGCCTATGCCAGCCTCGGCCTCGCCTTCGTCGCGCGACCGGTGGGGGCGGCGGTGTTCGGCCATTATGGCGATCGGATCGGGCGCAAGTCGACGCTGGTCGCCTCGCTGCTGCTGATGGGCGGGTCGACCACGCTGATCGCGTTCCTGCCGACGTACCAGATGGCCGGCTGGTGGGCGCCGGCGCTGCTGTGCATCCTGCGGTTCGGGCAGGGGTTCGGGCTCGGCGGCGAATGGGGCGGCGCGGCGTTGCTGGCGGTGGAAAACGCTCCGCCGGGCTGGCGCGGGCGGTTCGGCATGGTGCCGCAACTGGGCGCGCCGGTCGGGTTCATTGCGGCCAACGGCTTCTTCCTGCTGCTCGGCCTGACATTGACGCCGGACCAGTTCCGCGACTGGGGCTGGCGCGTGCCGTTCCTGGCAAGCGCGGTGCTCGTCGGGTTGGGGCTGTGGGTCCGGCTGAAGCTGACCGAGACGCCGGCGTTCGCGCGGGCGCTGGCGGACGGGCCGCCCGTGGCCGTGCCGTTCGCGACCGTGTTCGCCCGGCATCTCGGGGCGACGCTGGCCGGTACGTTCGGCGTGGTCGCCTGCTTCGCGCTCTACTATCTCGCCACCGCCTTCGCACTGGGCTGGGGCACCGGGCCGCTCGGCTATTCGCGGACCGCGTTCCTGCTGATGCAGCTCGGCGCGATCCTGTTCATGGCGGCAGGCATCGTGGCGGCGGGCGTCCTGTCCGATCGCTATGATCCGCGCCGCGTGCTGATCGGCGGCTGTGTCGGAACGATGGCGGTCGGCGTGCTGCTCGCCCCGCTGTTCGGCAGCGGGTCGGCGGTCGGCGTATTCCTGTTCCTGTCGCTCGCGCTGCTGGCGATGGGGTTCGTCTACGGCCCGCTCGGCGCGTGGCTGCCGGGCCTGTTCCCGGCTGGCGTGCGCTACACCGGCGCGTCGATCGCGTTCAACGTCGGCGGAATATTGGGCGGCGGCGTCGCACCGCTGGCGGCGCAGGCGATGGCGGAACGCGGCGGGCTGGCCCCGGTCGGCTGGTATCTGGCGGGCTGCGCGGCGGTCAGCCTGATCGCGCTGCTCGCCGCGTCGCGATCGGGGCGGGCGGTGGCGTGATATCCTGGAGCGGGTAGCGGGGATCGAACCCGCGTCACAAGCTTGGAAGGCTAGTGCTCTACCATTGAGCTATACCCGCGCTGGCGGTTCCCTGCCATTCGCGCGGGCGGTTCGTCAACCGTCTTGGCGCGTGCCGGCGCTAATGCCGGCGATATCGGAAATACCACACCTCGTGCCCCTTGGTCCGCGCCTTCTGTTCGTAGCGGGTCTCCGGCCAGTCGTCCGGCCGCACCAGGAAATCCTGCGGCCCGTCCACCAGCCACTCGAAATCGGGGCTCTGGCTCATGATCATCATCGCCCAGCGGACATAGACCGGATGGTCGGTGCCGAAGCGGAACTCGCCACCCGGCTTCAGCTTGCGCGCGATCCGGTCGACCGGCCCGGCATTCATGAACCGCCGCTTGGCGTGGCGCGCCTTCGGCCACGGGTCGGGATGGAGCAAATAGACGCGCTCCAGCGACGCATCGGGCAGCCGTTCCAGCACGTCGAGCGCATCGCCCATGTGCAGCCGGACATTGTCGACGCTGTCCGCATCGATCTTCATCAGCGCGCCGACCACGCCGTCCAGAAACGGTTCGCAGCCGATGAAGCCGTGATCGGGATGCATCGCGGCCTGACCGACCAGATGCTCGCCCTTGCCGAACCCGATCTCCACCTGCAGCGGCCGGTCGTCGCCGAACAGCGCCCGTGCATCGATCGGTCCGGTCGCGGGGACCGACAGTTCGGGCAGCATCCGCTCGACCAGCCCGGCCTGGCCGTCGCGCAATTTATGTCCGGTGCGGCGGCCGTACAGCCGGCGGAGCGTCGTTGGATCTTCCATCGCTGCGCGGTTAGCCGAGCGCGCGGGGAAGGGGAAGGCGGGTTGCGTTTTCGCGGCTATGATGAGGTGGTACCGCGTTGTATCCCATCTTCGCCGTCATCCCGGACTTGATCCGGGATCCAGAGTTTCGGGCGTTGCGTCTCGCGGCCCTGGATTCCGGATCAAGTCCGGGATGCCGAGATGTTTTCGATCCGTCCGCGAGCTGAACCAAATAACGACTTACGGTCGCGCGGAACGCGTCCGCGCAACCGCCAAGTCTACCCTCAGAAAGCGCGCTTCAGCTCTTCCACCAGATCGGTCTTCTCCCACGTGAAGAAGTCCCCGTCCGGCTGACGGCCGAAATGCCCATAGGCCGCGGTGCGCGCATAGATCGGGGCGTTGAGCTTCAGATGCGTGCGGATGCCCTTCGGCGTCAGGCGCACCAGCTGCGGCAGGATGCGCTCGATCGCGGCCTCGTCCACCTGGCCGGTGCCGTGCGTGTCGACATAGAGCGACAGCGGCTCGGCCACGCCGATCGCATAGCTCAGCTGGATCGTCACGCGGCGCGCGAGGCCCGCGGCGACGATATTCTTCGCCATATAGCGCGTGACGTAGGCGGCCGACCGATCAACCTTCGTCGGATCCTTGCCGGAAAATGCGCCGCCGCCGTGCGGGGATGCGCCACCATAGGTGTCGACGATGATCTTGCGCCCGGTCAGGCCCGCGTCGCCATCCGGCCCGCCGATTTCGAACAGCCCGGTCGGGTTGACGAAGATCGACTCGTCGCCCGGCATCCAGCCGTCGGGCAGGATCCCGGCCATCACGTCCTTCGCATAATCGCGCAACATGACCTGGTCGGTGCCCTTGCCGTGCTGGGTCGATACGACCAGCGCCGTCGCGCGGACCGGCTTCTCGTTGCGATATTCAAGCGTCACCTGGCTCTTGGCGTCCGGTTCGAGGAACGGCGCGGCGCCGCTGTGACGATCCTCTGCCATCTTCTCCAGGATGCGGTGCGCGTAGTAGAGCGTCGCCGGCATCAGGTCGGGCGTCTCGTCGGTCGCATAACCGAACATGATGCCCTGATCGCCGGCGCCTTCGTCCTTGTTGCCGCTTTCGTCCACACCCTGCGCGATGTGCGCCGATTGCGGGTGCAGGTGGTTGGCGAATTCCGCCGTCTGCCAGTGGAAGCCTTCCTGCTCATAGCCGATGCGCTTCACCGTCTCGCGCGCGGCCGCCTCGATCTCGTCGAGCGCGCCGGGGGACCAGTTGCCCTTGGTATCGATCATCCCTTCGCCGCGGACTTCGCCGGCCAGGATGATGCGCTGCGTCGTCACCATCGTCTCGCATGCGACCCGCGCCTGCGCGTCCTTGCCCAGGAACAGATCGACGACCGCGTCCGAAATCTGGTCGGCAACCTTGTCCGGGTGGCCTTCGGAAACGCTTTCGGAGGTGAACAGGAACGTATCGCGCATGGGTACAAGCAGCCTTTTCCGGTGGTGCGGCAGTGGTAGAGACGACCGCATATAAAGATATAAAGCTATCCTTATATCGGCCTTAGCGCGGCTTCCACCAACGTGCAATCGCGGCGACCCCGCCCAGCGCGAGCGCCAGCAGCAGCGGCAGCAGGTTGCCGAACCGGCCGAACGGCGTGGGTGCGAACGGCGCAGGCAGTGTCATGTCGATCGCGCCGGCCCGGTGGGTGGGGATCGTTCTCAGCAACCGTCCGGCCGGATCGATCACCGCCGATATGCCGTTGGGCGTCGCGCGCACCACGGGCAGCCCCTCCTCGATCGCGCGCAGTCGGGCCTGCGCCAGATGCTGCGGCGGGCCCCAGCGGCCGAACCAGGCGTCGTTGGACGGGTTGAAGATGAAGTCCGGTCGATTGCCGCGATCGACCACATGGCCGGAAAAGATGATCTCGTAACAGATCTGCACGCCGATCTTCCCGAAGCGTGGGAGCGCAAACGACCGCGGTCCCGGACCCGGCCAGAAATCGATATCGCCCGGCACCAGCCGCGACAGCCCGATCGGCGACAGCAGCGCCCGCATTGGGAGATATTCGCCGTACGGCACCAGATGCGCCTTGTCGTACCGGTGCAGCAGACGCCCGCCGGCATCCATCACGAACAGGCTGTTGCGCGCGCCGATGACGTTGTCGCGATCGTCGCGTTCCAGCCGTGTCCCCCCCGTCACCAGCAGGTCGCCCGGCCGCAGCAGGTCGGTCAACGCGTCGCGCGCCAGCCGGTCGGTCTCCAGATAATATTCGACCGCCGCCTCCGGCCAGAACAGCAAGCGCGGCGGGGCGCCCGCCGCCGGACGATGCGACAGCCGCGCGAGTTTCAGCAGGCCTTCATAGGCATAATCGGGATGGTTGCGGGCATCCTGATCGATATTGGGCTGCACGACATGGATCGCCCGCCCGGTATCGCGTGCCGCCGGGGCAGGGGTCAGCGACAGCAGCAGCGGGAGCGCCGCCGCGCCCGCCGTCGCACCCGGCCGGCGGAGCGCCGCCAGGAACACCGCGCCGCCCGCCAGCACCGTCAGGGCCGACAGGCCATAGGTCCCGATATAGCGCGCCGCCTGCGCCGCCGGCTGGCCGATCCACACGACGCCCAGCGGGTTCCACGCGAAGCCGGTGAACAAGGTCGCGCGCAGCCATTCGGTGACCGGCCACGCCGCCGCCAGCGCGAACGGCAGCGGGATCGCGCGTCGCCCGGCGACGGCCCGGGCCGTCAGGGCCGCAATGGCCGGAAAGACCGCGAGATAGACCGACAGCAACAGGACGGCGAGCCACCCCAGCCAGGCGGGCATCGTCGCCTGATAGGTGAATGCCGTCGCGATCCAGTTCAGGCCCAGCACGAAATGGCCGAGCCCGAACCACCAGCCGGTCGCCGCCGCCTGTCGCGGGCCGCGGGCATGGTGCAGCAGCCACGACAGCCCGGCCAGCGCGACGATCGTCAGCGGCCATGCGCCCAGCGGCACGAACCCGGTCGCCGAAACGAGCCCAAGGCCCGCGGCGGCCAGCGCGCGCTGGACCGGCGATGCCCGCACGATCATGCTTGACCCAAGGTGGCAGACATCGGCGGCACTCCTTCGCGCCGCCGCTAGCCGATCTTCGCCGGCGATGGAACCGGCGTGGTAGTCCTTCGGTCCCATCGGCCCGTCATCCCGGACTTGATCCGGGATCCCGCTTCTTCTGCGCCCCGGTCTGTGCCAAACGGAACGGCGACGTCACCGACCCACCGCTATGAAATCCATCGTTCCCTACTTGTTCCTACAGAACAAAGCACGTACATACGAAGTTCTGTACGGACTGGACCTGACACGCGGGGAACGACATCATGGCGGCACAACTGAAGCTCATCGGATCCGAAAAGGAAAAGGCCGACATGGACAGGCAGAAGGCGCTCGACGCCGCGCTGGCGCAGATCGACCGCGCATTCGGCAAGGGTTCGGCGATGAAGCTGGGCAGCAAGGAAGCGGTCGAGATCGAAGCCGTCTCCACCGGCTCGCTCGGGCTGGACATCGCGCTCGGCATCGGCGGCCTGCCCAAGGGCCGCGTGATCGAGATCTACGGCCCCGAATCGTCGGGCAAGACCACGCTGGCGCTGCATGTCATCGCCGAGGCGCAGAAGGCCGGCGGCACCGCTGCGTTCGTCGACGCCGAACATGCGCTGGACCCGAGCTATGCGCGTAAGCTGGGTGTCGACACGAACGAACTGATCGTGTCGCAGCCGGATAATGGCGAACAGGCGCTAGAGATCACCGACACGCTGATCCGGTCGAACGCGATCGATGTGCTGGTCATCGATTCGGTCGCGGCACTCGTGCCGCGTGCCGAAATCGAGGGCGAGATGGGCGACAGCCATGTCGGCCTGCAGGCCCGCCTGATGAGCCAGGCGCTCCGCAAGATCACCGGATCGATCAGCCGGTCGAAGACGCTGGTGATCTTCATCAATCAGATCCGCATGAAGATCGGCGTGATGTACGGTTCGCCCGAGACGACGACCGGCGGCAATGCGCTGAAATTCTACGCGTCCGTCCGGCTCGACATCCGCCGCATCGGCCAGATCAAGGACCGCGACGAGATCGTCGGCAACACGACGCGCGTGAAAGTCGTAAAGAACAAGGTCGCGCCGCCGTTCAAGCAGGTCGAATTCGACATCATGTACGGCGAAGGCGTGTCGAAGATGGGCGAGCTGCTCGACATTGGCGTCAAGGCCGGCGTGGTGGAGAAGTCGGGCGCATGGTTCAGCTACGATTCGATCCGGATCGGTCAGGGGCGTGAAAACTCCAAGACCTATCTGAAGGAACATCCGGACGTCGCCGTCCGCCTCGAAAAGGCGATCCGCGACAACGCCGCGGGCGTCGCCGAGCAGATGATGACCGGTCCCGACGAGGACTGAGGCGGCCACGGCCCTGACGCGGCGGGAACGGCAACACGCCGCCCGCCGCTTCTGATGTCGGCGGGTCGGTTCTGATGACATCGAACGGCTAACCGCGTCACTCCGGACTTGATCCGGGATCCAGGGTCACAGACGCAGCCCCTGAAACTCAGGATGCCGGATCAAGTCCGGGATGACGACTGATTGTTACTGGTTCCTCGCGACTCCAGTCGGGGCTGCGAAACCGGTCCGGTCCCGCGGCTTCTCTGGACCGGCCCGTCTTGCACCCGGCCACCAACGAGCGCAGTTTCCGGCGATCCGATCGATCGAAGGATGCCGCAATGCGTGCCCTATCCCTACTCCTGATCCTGTCCCCTTCGCTGGTCATCGCCGCGGCGCCCGTTCCGCCATCGCTATCGATCGGTAGGGACATTCCACCTTGTCGCGTGATCGAGAAGCATCTGGCCGTGACGACCCGTCCGGCCGTCCCGCGCAAGCTCGGCGACCTGCCCCCGGCCAATCAGTATCTTGCGGTCGATCGTCATGTCGGCGGGTGCCGTGCACCGATCATGGTCGGAACCGGCATCGGCAAACGCTAAACGACTCGGGCATCATCGTCCGCGACTCGAAGCCGCTGTTGTTCAGCATGCTTTAATCGGTGACAGCCTGACCCCCCCCGCCATCTTTTTCGTACCTTTGGTGGCTTGCAGGTCGATCCGGTTTTTCCCTCCGTCGGTACGGTGTACCGGTTGGGCGCGAAATCATAGGACTTCGCTGTCCTACGCGGACTTGCAACGTCAGCGTCTTTGCCCTGTCGGACCGGAACCCGACTGTCACCCCGCAGCCACAGGCCCGCCATCATGACCCTGATCGTCCATCACCTCGAAAATTCCCGGTCGCAGCGCATTCTCTGGCTGCTCGAGGAACTCGGCCTCGCTTACGAAGTGAAGCGTTACGAACGGGACCCGAAGACGATGCTGGCCCCGCCCGAACTCAAGCAAGTCCACCCGCTCGGCAAGTCGCCGGTGATCGCCGACGACAACCGCATCATCGCGGAAACGGGGGCGATCGTCGAATATCTGGTCGAGCGTGGTGGCGGCCGCCTGGGCGCGCCGGGCAACCGCGATGCGGCGCTGCGCTACCGCCACTATCTCCACTATGCGGAGGGCTCGATGATGCCACCGCTGTTCGCGATGCTCGTGCTCGGCCGGCTCGGCGTCCTCGGCCTGCCGGCACGCAAGCCGATCCAGGCAATGCTCGACACGCATCTCGATTGGCTGGAGACCGAGCTTGCGGACCGGCCGTGGTTCGCCGGGGCAGATTTCACCGCCGCAGATGTCATGATGAGTTTCCCTATCGAAGCCGCACGGTCGCGGGCGGGGCTGGATGGCCGACGACCGCAACTGATCGACTGGCTGGAACGCTGTCACGCCCGTCCCGCCTACGGGCGTGCGCTCGATCGGGGCGGCCCTTACGCCTATGCCTGACCCTGTGCCTGGGGCCGGAACCGATTTGCTTGAGTAGCGGCGGGTGGTCGATTAAGCCCGCCGACATGACATCGACCAACGATATCCGCCGTTCCTTCCTCGATTATTTCGGAGGCGCCGGGCACCGCATGGTGCCCTCCGCGCCGCTGGTGCCGCAGAACGACCCGACATTGATGTTCGTGAACGCCGGCATGGTGCCGTTCAAGAACGTCTTCACGGGTCTCGAAACGCGGCCCTACGTCACCGCCACCTCTTCGCAGAAATGCGTCCGGGCCGGCGGCAAGCATAATGATCTGGACAATGTCGGCTACACGGCGCGGCACCATACCTTCTTCGAAATGCTCGGGAATTTCTCGTTCGGGGACTATTTCAAGGAACAGGCGATTACCCACGCCTGGACGTTGCTGACGCGGGAATGGGGGCTCGACCCGAACCGCCTGACCGCCACCGTCTACCATACCGACGACGAGGCGTTCGACCTGTGGCGCAAGATCGCCGGCCTGCCCGAACAGCGGATCATCCGCATCCCGACCTCCGACAATTTCTGGGCGATGGGCGATACCGGCCCCTGCGGCCCCTGCTCCGAAATCTTCTACGATCATGGCGATCACATTCCCGGTGGCCCGCCCGGTAGCCCGGACGAGGACGGCGACCGCTTCGTCGAGATCTGGAACCTGGTGTTCATGCAATATGACCAGGTGACGAAGGACGACCGCGTCGCCCTGCCGCGCCCGTCGATCGACACCGGCATGGGGCTCGAACGGATCGCTGCGGTCATGCAGGGCGTGACCGACAATTACGACACCGACACGTTCAAGGCGCTGATCGCCGCCTCATGCGACCTGACGCGTACCGCGGCGACGGGCGAGAGCAAGGCGTCGCACCGCGTGATCGCCGACCATCTGCGCGCCGCAGGGTTCCTGGTGGCGGACGGCGTGCTGCCCGCCAACGAAGGGCGGGGCTACGTCCTGCGCCGCATCATGCGCCGTGCGATGCGCCACGCCCATCTGCTCGGTGCGGCCGAACCGCTGATGCACCGCCTGGTGCCCAGCCTGATCGCGGAGATGGGCGTCGCCTATCCCGAACTGGTCCGCGCGCAGCCGCTGATCGAGGAGACGTTGAAGCTTGAGGAGACGCGCTTCCGCCAGACGCTGGCCAACGGTCTGCGCCTGCTGGACGATGCGACCGCCGACATGGCGGCGGACGGCGAACTGCCCGGCCGCGTCGCGTTCAAGCTCTACGATACGTTCGGCTTTCCCTACGACCTGACCGAGGACGCGTTGCGCGCACGGGGCCGCACCGTCGACCGCGCCGGGTTCGACAGCGCGATGGCCGAGCAGAAGACTGCCGCGCGCGCCGCCTGGAAGGGGTCAGGCGAAAAGGCGTCGGACGAGGTCTGGTTCGACATCGTCGAGGAACATGGTGGGACCGAGTTCACCGGTTACGCCAATGACAGCGGCGAGGCCAAGGTGGTCGCGATCCTGCGTGAGGGCGCGCGCGTGCCGCGGGCCGAAACCGGCGATGCCGTGACGATCCTGACCAACCAGACGCCCTTCTACGCGGAAAGCGGCGGGCAGGTCGGCGATGCGGGCACGATCACGTCCGATACCGGCCTGCATGCCGCTGTGGCCGACACGGGCAAGCCGCTCGGTCGGCTCCATGCGCATCGCGCGCGGATCGAGGCGGGCAGCGTCGCGGTCGGCGATACGGTGCGGCTGGCGATCGACGTCGCGCGCCGGGGCCGGATCCGCGCGAACCACAGCGCGACGCATCTGCTGCACGCCGCTCTGCGGGAACGACTGGGCCATCATGTCGCGCAGCGCGGCAGCCTGGTCGCGCCCGAGCGGCTGCGCTTCGACTTCTCGCAACCGCGTCCCATGACGCCGGAGGACGTCGCCACGGTCGAGGCCGAGGTCAACCGCTACATCCGCGGGAATGACGTCGTCACGACCCGCCTGATGACGCCGGACGAGGCGATCGCCGAGGGCGCGATGGCGCTGTTCGGCGAGAAATATGGCGACGAGGTTCGGGTCCTGTCGATGGGTCGCGCCGAAAACGGCACCTATTCGGTCGAACTGTGCGGCGGAACGCATGTCGCCGCGCTGGGCGAGGTCGGGCTGTTCAAGATCGTCGGAGAAACCGCGGTCTCGTCCGGCATTCGGCGGATCGAGGCGCTGACCGGCGAGGCGGCGCGGCTGTGGCTGACGGCGCGCGACGAACGACTGCGTGAGATCGCCGCGGCGTTGCGGACCGGCCCGGATGAGGTGGTGGGTCGCGTCCAGGGACTGATCGACGATCGCAAGCGGCTTGAGCGCGAACTGGCGGAGGCAAAGAAGGCGCTCGTGGTGGGTAGCCCGGCCGGTCCGGACGCCGCCCCGATGGAGACGATCGCCGGCGTGCCGTTCGTGGCGCAAACGCTCCAGGACTTCGATCCGAAGGGCCTGCGCGGTCTGGTCGATGAGGCCAAGCAGCGCATCGGGTCGGGCGTCGTGGCTATCGTGGCTGAAAAGGACGGTCGCGCGGCGGTCGCGGTGGGTGTGACCGCGGATCTGGTCGACCGGTTCAGCAGTGTCACCCTGATCAAGGTCGCGGTGGCGGCACTGGGCGGGCAGGGCGGCGGCGGTCGTCCCGACATGGCGCAGGGCGGCGGACCCGACGGGGCGGCGGCACCCGCCGCGCTCGATGCGGTGCGTGCAGCGCTGGCTGGGAATGCGGTGCCGGCCTGAAGCAATTACTACGTCATCCCGGACCTGATCCGGGATGACGTATGGTTAGAGTCGGGCGCCCTTCAAGCGTTCCGGTAGCACGCAGCGCGGCAATTTGAGCGCTACGAGGTCCTTGCAGGGCCGGACTTGGACCGACTGGTCCTGTCCGATGAAGATGCCATAGTCCGCCCCGCGACCGCAGCGCGCGTTCCACACCGACAGGTTGCGCCATGATCCCCGGCGCAGGTCCTGCGAGACGCGATCGCACCACAAATTGCTGTCGAGGATGGCACGACGGAGCACCGCGCGGCGCGGCACGTCCTTCAGCGTCGCCAGCTTGTCGCTGAACGGGTTCGGGGCCGGGCGCTGCGCGATAGCGGGCGTCGCCAGGACCAGCATGGCGGCAAGGCCGAGAATCTGTTTCATGGGCGCAGGTCTCCGTTCAGCTGCCGAGGATCTTGGCCAAACCCTTGGACAGCTGCAACGCTCCGTGCAGGCGCGCCTTCGGATCGGGCCAGGGGCGGGTGATGACCAGCTTGTTGTCGGGGCGCAGTTTGGCGGTGCCCTTCAGCCGATCGACATAGGCAAGCAGGCCCGGAATGTCCGGGAACCTGTCGTCGTGGAAGCTGACAAGCGCACCGCGCGGGCCGGCGTCGAGCTTGGCGACGCAGGCCTTGCGGCAGTTCAGCTTGGTTTCGATCACGGTCAGCAGGTTCTGCGTCGCATCGGGCAGCGGGCCGAACCGGTCGATGAGCTCGGCGGCGAAGGCCTCGATCGCCTGCTTGCCGTCCAGTTCGTTCATCCGGCGGTACAGGCCCATCCGCAGGTCGAGGTCGATGACATAGTCGTCGGGCAGCAGGATCGGCGCATCGATCGTGATCTGCGGGCTGAAATGGTCGCGGACCCGGTCGTCGCGCAATGCGCCGGCCTTGGCCTCGATGATCGCCTCCTCCAGCATCGACTGGTAGAGTTCGAACCCGACTTCCTTGATGTGCCCCGACTGCTCGTCGCCCAGCAGGTTGCCCGCGCCGCGAATGTCGAGGTCGTGGCTGGCAAGCTGGAAACCCGCCCCCAGCGTATCGAGGTTCGAGAGGATATGGAGCCGCTTCTCGGCCGTGTCCGTGATGATCCGTGAGGCCGGCGTGGTGAGATAGGCATAGGCGCGCGTCTTGGCGCGGCCCACGCGGCCCCGGATCTGGTAGAGCTGCGCCAGCCCGAAGCGATCGGCGCGGTGGACGATCATCGTGTTGGCGGAGGGGATGTCGAGCCCGGATTCGATGATGGTGGTCGACACCAGCACCTCGAACTTGCGGTCGTAGAAGGCGGACATCCGTTCCTCCACGTCGCTGGCGGCCATCTGTCCGTGCGCGATGACGTAGCGCACCTCGGGCACTTCGCGGCGCAGGAAGTCCTCGATATCGGAGAGGTCGGCGACGCGTGGCGTGACGAAGAAGCTCTGCCCGCCACGATAATGTTCGCGCAGCAACGCCTCGCGCACCACGACCGGATCCCACGGCATGACATAGGTCCGCACCGCCAGCCGATCGACGGGCGGGGTCTGGATGACGGACAGTTCGCGCAGGCCCGACATCGCCATCTGCAACGTGCGGGGGATGGGCGTGGCGGTCAGCGTCAGCTGGTGGACGTTGGTCTTGAGCGCCTTCAGCCGTTCCTTGTGCGTGACGCCGAACCGCTGTTCCTCGTCGACGATGACGAGGCCGAGCCGCTTGAAATCGATTCCCTTTGCGAGCAGCGCATGCGTGCCGATGACGATATCGACCGTGCCGTCGGCCAGGCCCTCCTTGGTCTGGCGAACCTCCTTGGCGCTCACCAGCCGGGACAGCCGGCCGATGTTCATCGGGAACCCCTGGAACCGGTCGACGAAGTTCATGAAATGCTGGCGCGCGAGCAACGTGGTAGGGCAGACGACCGCGACCTGCATGCCCGCCAGCGCCGCGACGAACGCGGCGCGCAACGCCACCTCCGTCTTGCCGAAGCCCACGTCGCCGCAGACGAGCCGGTCCATCGGCCGCCCGGCGGACAGATCGGCCAGCACGTCGACGATCGCTGCGTCCTGATCCTCGGTTTCCTGATAGGGGAAGCGCGCCGTGAACTCCGCATAGCCGCCGGGATCGACCTCCAGCACGTCGGCCGGGCGCAGCGCGCGGGCGGCGGCGGTGGCCATCAGGTCACCCGCGATTTCGCGGATGCGCTCCTTCATCCGGCTCTTGCGCGCCTGCCACGCAACGCCGCCCAGCCGGTCCAGCCCGACGCCGTCCTCCGCATTGCCGTAGCGCGAGAGGATGTCGATATTCTCGACCGGCACGTACAGCTTGTCGCCGCCGGCGTAGCTCAGCATGACGCAATCATGTGGTGAGGCGCCGACCGGGATCGAGGTCAACCCTTCATAGCGCCCGATGCCGTGGTCCATGTGGACGACAAGGTCGCCGGGGGACAGCGTCGCGAGTTCGGCCAGAAAGGCGTCGGCGGACTTCTTGCGCTTCGGGCGGCGAACCAGCCGGTCGCCCAACATGTCCTGTTCGGTGAGGACCGCCACGTCGGGCGTGGTGAAGCCGTGATCGAGCGGCACGACCGCGAGCGATACGCCGCCATGGGCCTTGCCCAGCGCATCCTGCCAGCTTTCGGCCAGCGAGAAAGTCTCCAGCCCATGGTCGCGCAACAGGCCCGAGAAACGATCACGCGATCCGCGGGTGTAGCTGGCGAGGACAACCTTGCGCTTCTGCTTCCGGAGGGCGGCGACATGATCCACGACCGCGTCGTAGATATTGATCTGCTGCGAGCGTTCCGGGGCGAAATCGCGCGCGGGATCGACGCCGAAATCGAGGACGGTATCGCTCTCGGGCTCGTGGAACGCGCCGACCAGATGGACCGGCCGCTCGGCGATCGCCGCCTGCCAGTCCCTGGGGCTGAGATACAGCGTGGCCGGGGCCAGCGGGCGGTAGCTGCCGGGGTCGGACGACTGCGCCCGGACGCGGTTGGTGTGATAGTCGGTGATCGCCTCGAACCGCGTTTCGACCGACGGATCGGCGGATGCGTCCCGAACGATGATGTCGTCGTCGGACAGATGGTCGAACAGCGTCTCCAGCCGTTCCTCGAACATCGGCAGCCAATGTTCCATACCGGCCAGTCGCCGCCCTTCGCTGATCGCCTGGTACAGCGGATCGCCGGTTGCACTTGCACCGAACCGTTCGCGATAGGCGCCGCGGAACCGCTTGATCGTGTCCTCGTCGAGCAGCGTCTCGGATGCGGGGAGGAGCGTGAAGCCGTCGATCCGGCCGATCGTGCGCTGGTCGGCGATGTCGAACTGCCGGACGCTCTCGATCTCGTCGCCGAAGAAATCGAGCCGCAGCGCGTGCGCCGCGCCGGCAGGCATCAGGTCGACCAGACCGCCGCGCACCGCATATTCGCCGGCGTCCGCGACCGTATCGGTGCGGACATAGCCGTTGGCCTGGAGCAGGGCCGCAAGCCGGTCGCGCCCGATCCGTTCCCCGGGCGCCAGCTTGGCGACAAGTTGCCGGACGCGGAACGGGGTGAGCGTCCGCTGCGTCGCCGCGTTGGCGGTGGTGACGAGCAGTTGCGGCTTCGTCCGCTTGTCCTGCAAGGCGTAGAGCGCCGCCAGCCGTTCGGAGGTGGAGCGGAGCGATGGCGAGGCCCGGTCGTAGGGCAGGCAGTCCCAGGCCGGATACTGGATGACTTCCAGTTCGGGCGCGAACCAGGTCGCGGCATCGCCCACCGCACGCATCGCGGCCTCGTCGGACGTCACCAGCACGGCGCGGCCCCCAGCCTTGTTTCCTTGGGCCGCGCGCGCCAGATCGGCGACGAGCGACGGCAGGAACCCGATCGGCACGCCCGACAGGGTGAGGGGGCGGGTGGCGGCGAGGATCGTCTTCAGATCGGGCATTCGGGACTTTCGGAAGGGCAGGGCAGTCGTCGGCCGCGATCGGTCGTCATCCCAGCGGATGCTGGGATCCATTATCACTCCGGTCGGGGCCGAATGCCGGCGTAGTGATAATGAATTCCGGCGTCCGCCGGAATGACGGTCGCGGGGTCGGGAACCTCAAAAGAGCGCATCATTCCGCGACGGGAATATAATCCAGCTTGCGCATCCGCTCCAGCATCGGTCCTTCATAGCGTTTCGGCACCGGGATCGTGCCGAGCGCCCAGCCCATGATCTCGACATCCTCTTCGTCGAGCAGCGCCTCGTACCAGTCGACCTCGGCCAGGGTCCAGCCGGCATGTTCGCGGTCGAAAAAGCCGCCGATCAGCAGGTCGGCTTCCTTGGTGCCGCGATGCCAGGCCCTGAACCGCTGGCGCTTGATACGGATGTCGATGTCCATCGTCGGTTCCAACACGAATAGGCCGGCGGATGTCTTGGCGAACATCGTCGGCGGGGGCTATGGGCACGCAGATAGTCATGCGCCCCGATATTCTCAATCCGCTGTTCGTAGACGTCGACGCGCTGAAGGGCGTCGGTGCCGCGCTGTCCAAGCCGCTGGCCAAGCTGGGCCTGGCCCGCGCGGTCGACCTGCTGTTCGATCTGCCGACCGGCTATATCGACCGGACGGCGGTGCCGGAACTGGACGCGGTCGATGTCGGGCGGGTGGTGACCGTGGTGGTGACGCCGATCGAGCACCGCATCGGCAACGGCCCGCGCAGCCCGTCGCGCGTGATCGCGACCGATCCGGCGGGCAACATCGTGGCGCTGGTGTTCTTCCGCGCCAACGCAGGGATGGCAAAGGCGCTGCTGCCGATCGGCGAGGCGCGCGCGGTGTCGGGCAAGCTGGAGCAATATGACCAGTGGCTGCAGATCGTCCACCCGGACGTGATGACGCCGGAAGAGGCCGCGGCACTACCGCCACGCGATCCGGTCTATGCGCTGACCGCAGGCCTCACCAACCGCCGGTTGCAGGCGCTGGTGGCGCAGGCGGTTGCGCGCGCACCGACCTTGCCCGAATGGATCGAACCGACGTTGCTGGCGAAGAACGACTGGCCGGCGTGGCGCGACGCGCTGGTTCGCGCCCATGCCGATCCGACCGATGCGATGGCGAAGGACCGGCTGGCCTATGACGAGGTATTCGCCAACCAACTGGCGCTGATGCTGCTCCGCGCCTCGTCGCGCCGCCGCAAGGGCGTGCCGCTGCAGGGTGACGGACGGCTACGCAACGCGCTCAGGCTGCCCTATGCGCCGACCGGTGCGCAGGCACGCGCGATCGCGGAGATCGAGGGTGACCTGATCCAGCCGCGACCGATGACGCGGCTGCTACAGGGCGATGTCGGGTCGGGCAAGACGCTGGTTGCGACGATGGCGCTGCTGGCGGCGGTGGAGGCGGGGGCGCAGGGCGCGCTGCTGGCCCCGACCGAGATCCTGGCGCGGCAGCATTATGCGACCTTTTCCAAGACGCTGGCCGGGCTGCCGCTGACGGTCGCGATCCTGACCGGGCGCGACAAGGGGCGGGTGCGCGAATCGACGCTGATGGGGCTGGCGGACGGTTCGATCGATATCCTGATCGGCACGCATGCGATCTTCCAGGAGGCGGTCGCCTATCGGAAACTGGGGCTGGTCGTGGTGGACGAACAGCACCGGTTCGGCGTGGCACAGCGGATGATGCTGCAGGCCAAGGCGGAACGGCCGCCGCACCTGCTGGTGATGACTGCGACCCCGATCCCGCGCACGCTGACGCTCAGCCAATATGGCGAGATGGACGTCAGCCGGCTGGACGAGATGCCGCCGGGGCGCCAGCCGATCGAGACGCGCGTGCTGAACGCCGCGCGGCTGGACGAGATCGCCGACGCGCTCGGGCGTCATGTCGCCGCCGGGGGGCAAGCCTATTGGGTGTGCCCGCTGGTAGAGGAAAGCGAGATCAGCGACCTGACCGCCGCGGAAAGCCGGGCGGAAACATTGCGCGAACGGTTCGGCGACAAGGTCGGGCTGATCCACGGGCGGATGAAGGGGCCGGAAAAGGACGCGGTGATGGCCGCGTTCCAGCGTGCTGAGACGCAGGTGCTGGTCGCGACGACTGTGATCGAGGTCGGCGTCGATGTGCCCAACGCGACGCTGATGATCATCGAGGCGGCGGACCGGTTCGGGCTGGCGCAGTTGCACCAGTTGCGCGGGCGGGTCGGACGGGGGACGGGCAAGTCGACCTGTCTCCTGCTGCGTGGCGACGGGCTAAGCGAGACGAGCCGCGCGCGCCTCGCGCTGATGCGGGAGAGCAATGACGGGTTCCGGATCGCGGAGGAGGACCTGCGGCTGCGCGGTGCGGGGGAAATGCTGGGCACGCGCCAGTCGGGCGAGGCGCAGTTCCGGCTGGCGAGCCCGGAGAAGACGGCCGCGCTGATCGAGACCGCGACCGCGGACGCGCGGCTGCTGGTCGACCGCGACGGCGGGCTGGACGGCCCGCGTGGGCAGGCGGCGCGGGTGGCGCTGTACCTGTTCGAACGCGATGCGGCGGTGGGCTTGCTGCGGTCGGGGTGAGGGGTGCCTTTCTTTAGCCCCTCCCTTCAGGGGAGGGGTTGGGGTGGGGCTGAGCGCTTCAAGCCGGTGAGGTTGCAGGTGCGAGGCTGTTGCCCCCACCCCAACCCCTACCCTGAAGGGGGGGGCTAAGAAGAGAAACGCTCCAGGCCGGCCACCACGAACGCGGCCAGCATGGCCGCATCGCCGGCGGCAAAGGTGTGGGATGGGCTGTCGATGCGCACAACCTCCACGTCGTCGCGGATGGCAGCGAAGGACTTGCCGCCCCATGCGTCGTCGAAGGCGATCGCGGTGGCGTCGCCCTTGGCCAGCAGGATGGCGAGCGGTCGCCGGCCGGTGAGCAGTGCGCCCGCGATCCGCGCGGGCAGGCTGTCGTCGGTCGCCGCACCCAGGCTGGCGACGCCGCGCGCGGCCTTGCGCAGGTCCACGCCGCCGGTGAGCGCGCGTTTCCAGAACCGCCAGTCGGTCAGCCGCGCCAGATAATGCGCGCGCACCGCGGCCGGCGGCGGCAGATCGCCGACCGGTTCGACCACCCAGGGGTTGGCGAGCAGCAGCCCGTCCACCCGCGCCGCATGGTGGTGCAGGGCAAGCGCCGTCGCACCGTCGCACAGGCCGAACCCGATCACCCGCGCGCCGGGGGCCAGCCGCGCCCTCAGCGTGTCGGCGGCGACCGTGATATCCGGTCCGCTGTCCGCGAAGCCCGGATCCGCGCCGGCGCTGTCGCCCACACCGCGCCGGTCGTAGCGCAGCACGGGCCAGCCGGCCGCCGCGACCGCCGCCGCCAGCTGCGCCATGCCGCCATGCGCGCCGCTACGGATTTCGGTGCCACCGCCGACGATCAGCAGCCCGGCCGGTGCCGCTGCGGCGTCCATGCCGGTATCGAGCGTCGCGGCGATGGCATCGCCCGCGCAGTCGAAGTTCAGGAATTCGCGCATGTCGCCGCCGTCCGATCGATATCGCGTGCGATAGCCAGTGCCATCGCAAGATCGCGCCCCGGTTCCGCGCGCCGCCACAGCGGCGATCCCGTCAGCCGTTCGTCCGCGTTCTTGCCGTCCTCACCCAGCCGCACGATACGCGCCGACCCCTGGGGTCGCGCGGACCCGAGCGGCCCGGCCAGTCCGGGGGCAAGCGGCGTACCGGCGAACACAGCCCCGGAGAGCGGCGGACCCGACGTCCCGGCCAGCCGTTGCGCACGGCCTAGTTCGCGCAGCACGGTCGCACCTTCGACGGGGGTCATGCGCCAGCGGCCGGCGACATCCACCGGATCGGGCGCATCGTCCAGCAGCGCGCCACCGCGCAGCGACGCGATCATCACCGTGCGGCCGGTCGCGGCGTGGAGCAGCGCAGCGCACGCGGCGACCATCGCCCGCCAGTCGTCCAGCGTCACCGCACCGAACGGCATCAGGCTTTCGCCTGTACCGGGCAGGTCGGGCAACGCGCTGCCGCGGCCGAGCGTCGCCAGTTCTGTCATCACATCAACCATGAGGCGGCGACACCGGTTCATTTCCCCGAACAGCGGGGGGACCAGCAGCACCGCCGCGGCGTCGCCCGATCCGACGATCCGGGCATATTCCTCCCGCCCGGCGATCGTCAGCCGCGCGACCTCCGCCAGCGGGGTGGTCAAAGCAGCGCTTTCGTCCGGATGAAGTGCAGCAGGCTGCCGAACGTCTCCATCATCTCGCCGTCGACCTCGTCATCCTCCACGACGATGCCGAGCCGGTCCTCGATCTCGGTCAGCAGGCCGGCGACCGCCATCGAGTCGAGTTCGGGGAGCGATCCGAACAGCGGCGTCAGCGAATCGAACGTCGCGACGCGCGCCGGAGGGATGCCCAGCACGTCGGTCAGCACCGACCGCAACGTGGTCTCGACGATCTCGGCGTCCTGGCTCATTGTCATACTCCCTTGGGGGGCCGCCACTAACGGCCCTTCGCCCCCCGGACAAGCGCCGCCGCTCGCGCCCGGGCGTAGCGCAGCAAAGCGGATGGGCTGGAGAGCCGGAACAGATCGACGCGCCATAGCTGTTGCCGTTCGTCCATCCAGTCCGCCTTGTACGGATCGTCGCCCGTGCCGAAGTCGATCGCCGTCGGCCGGTCGCGGTC
Organism: Sphingomonas montana; assembly: GCF_001956315.1. GTDB lineage: Bacteria > Pseudomonadota > Alphaproteobacteria > Sphingomonadales > Sphingomonadaceae > Sphingomonas_R > Sphingomonas_R montana. The sequence goes on from NZ_KV887144.1 coordinate 136,439, forward strand.
GATGACATGGCGGAACATCGCCGCGGTCAGCACCGTGCCCGGCGACAGCGCGCGGGCCGCATCGACATAGGCCAGCTTGTGGATCGTCGCTTGGCCGCGCTCGACCAGCCACCACTGCGCCGCGACCGGCGCGCCCTTCAGAAAGGCGATGCCGAGCCGGAGCGTGCCAGCGGCACCCTCCTGCTCGACCAGCGCGCGGAGCAGGGCAGGCGCCCCCTCCGCACCCTTCCAGCTGTCCGCATAGACCGTCTCGTAGGCGGCCCACAGCGTAGGGTCGAACCCGTCCGCGATCTCGATCCGGAACGCGGATGCCTTCGCCTTGCGCTTGGCCGTGTTGCGCAGCTTGCCCGGTCGCCCCGCCCACCAGGTGGCGAAGTCGCCCTCCACCGCGACCGCATGACGGATCGTCGCCGGCGTCGCGATGGTGCCCCAGCCGGTGGCGACGAAGGCGCGTTCGACCAGCGTGCGGTCTTCGTCCGTCATCGGCGACAGGGTGACGAGCCGGAACCGCGCCTTGGCTTCCTTCGCACAGGCGGCCAGCAACCGGTCATGCCCGCCGGCACCGGCGAACACCGGGGCGAAGCCGAGCGTGTACCAGCAGGCGAGCGCCTCCGCCCGACCGCCCCCGCGATCCGTGAGGAACAGCCAGGCGCGTGCCCCGTCGCATTCCGCTCGGATGACGACCGGGCGGAGGTCGGCCAGATGCGCGGCGATCAGCCGGAACCAGGCGATCCGATCGAACAGGTTCGGTTGCGCGGCACGGTCCAGCGCCGGGCCGGCGTCGGCGGCGACCGCAGCGAGATCCTCGTAGAGGTGAACATTAACGTGCATCGCGTTATCCTGCGGCCGGTCGCCGTCGCTGGATGTAGGGAGGAAGAGTGCAAGTTCCGGTTAATGGACCCGATCCGGTGCCGCAACGGCTCGACCGGCTGGCGCTGCGCGGACGGCCACGGGATGCGGCGCTGGTCGATCGCGGCGGCACGCTGGACTATGGCGCGTTCGATCGGACCATCGGCGTGCTGGCTGCCGCTTTGCTAACCCGGGCGGCGGTCGGGGACCGGGTTGCGTGCTGGCTGCCGAAGACGCGCATTGCGTGCCTGCTGCCGCTGGCCTGTGCGCGGGCGGGGATGGTCCATGTTCCGATCAATCCGCTGCTGAAACGGGCGCAGGTGGCGCATATCCTGGCCGACAGCGGGGCCGTGCTGCTGATAAGTCAGCCGGCGCGGATCGCGACGCTGGAACCCGGCGACATACGCGCGGCGGCGGCGATCGATGCGCTTTCGATCCCCACGGACCACGATCCGCTGCCCGCGTCGCCGCCGGACGCCGATCCGCACGCGTTAGCGCAGATCCTCTACACCTCCGGCTCCACCGGACGGCCGAAGGGGGTGATGCTGAGTCACGCCAATCTCTGGCTTGGTGCGGTTTCGGTCGCGCATTATCTCGGGCTGGCGGCCGACGACCGCGTGCTGGCACTGCTGCCGCTCAGTTTCGACTATGGGCAAAGCCAGCTGCTCGCCACCTGGGCGGCCGGTGGCTGTGCCTGTCCGCTCGACTATCTGACGGCGGGTGATGCGGTGAAGGCGGTCGCGCGGCACGGCATCACCACCCTGGCCGGCGTCCCGCCCCTCTGGGTCCAGCTGGTCGAGGCGAAGTGGCCGGGTGCGGGCGCGCCGACGCTCCGCCGGATCACCAATACCGGCGGGCGGCTGTCGGTGCCGCTCGTCCGGCGGCTGCGCGCGTTGTTTCCCGACGCACGGCTGTTTTCCATGTACGGGCTGACCGAGGCGTTCCGGTCGACATTCCTCGACCCCGCGCTGATCGATCGGCATCCGGACTCGATCGGTACCGCGATCCCGTTCGCCGAGATACTGGTCGTGGCGGCGGACGGCACGATCGCGGCGGACGGGATGCCGGGTGAGCTGGTGCATGTCGGGCCGCTTGTGGCGCAGGGCTACTGGCACGATGCGGAACGGACCGCGCTGCGTTTCCGGCCCGCGCCGGCTGCTTCGGTGCTGGGTGGCATGGCGGTCTGGTCCGGCGATACGGTAATGCGCGACGCGGCCGGGCTGCTCCGTTTCGTCGGGCGCGACGACGAGATGATAAAGTCCGCCGGCAACCGCATCAGCCCGACCGAGGTGGAGGAAGCGGCGGTTGCGGCCGGCGCCGCGGAGGCGGTAGCGCTGGGCATTGCGGACGAACGGCTGGGGCAGTCCGTGTTGCTGATCGCGCGCGGCGATGGCGACGCGGAACGGCTGTTGTCCGCGATGAAGCGTGACCTGCCGAATTTCATGGTGCCGCGTGACGTGATCTGGCGCGCGGACATGCCACGCAACGCGAACGGCAAGCTCGACCGCGTGGCGCTGAAGACGGAGTATCGCGCATGAAGGCAATGGGGATCATTCCGGCTGGCTTCGCCGCGATCGACGGGGAACTGCAGATCGCGGGGAAGGGCGTTTCGGCGCATATCGCCGCGGCCGGCGATACCCCGCTGTTCGTGTACGATCTGGCGCGCGTCCGGGCGCAGGTGGCAGCATTTCGCGCGCATATGCCTGACGGCGTCTCGTTGCATTACGCGATGAAGGCCAATCCGTGGCCCGCGCTGCTGACGCATATGGTGGCGCTGGTCGACGGGATCGACGTGGCGTCCGCGGGCGAACTTGCCAGTGCGGTCGCGGCCGGCGCGACGCATGTCAGCTTTGCCGGGCCGGGCAAGCGCGACCGTGAACTGCGCGCCGCGGTATCGGCCGGCGTCACGCTGAACCTAGAGTCGGAAGGGGAGGCGGAACGCGCCATCGCGATCGCGGCGGATGCGGGGGTACGGCCGCGGCTGGCGGTGCGCGTGAATCCGGATTTCGACCTGCGCGGGTCGGGCATGAAGATGGGCGGCGGGGCCAAGCCGTTCGGGGTGGATGCGGACCGGGCCGCGGCCCTGGTCCGGCGGATCGTGGCGGCGGGCGCGGACTATCGCGGGTTGCACATCTTTGCCGGATCGCAGGCGCTGGATGCCGATGCGATCGCGGATGCGCAGGCGTCCGCTATTGCGCTGTCGGCGCGCGTCAGTCGCGACAGCGACACGGCGCCGCCGCTGGTCAATCTGGGCGGCGGGTTCGGCATCGCCTATTTCCCGAACGAGGTGCCGCTGGATATCGCCGCGGTGGGTCGCCGGCTGGCGGATGCGCTTGCGGCGCGGGACGCGGTGCTGGCGGATACGCGGTTCGCGATCGAACTGGGCCGCTGGCTGGTGGGGGAGGCGGGGGTGTACCTGACCCGGATCATCGACCGGAAGGAGAGCCACGGCGAAACCTTTCTGGTCACCGATGGCGGCTTGCATCATCAGTTGGCGGCGTCCGGCAATTTCGGCACGGTCGTGCGGCGCAACTATCCGCTGGCGATCGCGACGCGGTTCGGCGCGCCGGCGACCGAGACGGCCAGCATCGTCGGGTGCCTCTGCACGCCGCTGGACCGGCTGGGCGACCGGGTGGCGGTGCCGCACGCCGATGTCGGCGATGTCGTGGCGATCTTCATGGCGGGCGCCTATGGCGCGACGGCCAGCCCGGCGGCCTTTCTCGGCCACCCGCCACCGATCGAACGATTGGTGGACGGCGACGCCCGAATCTGTCCCGAATGACGGTTACTTTCTGGTAAAGACGCGAACCAGGCGGTGTTCCTAACCGTATCTTCACCTGTACCACGCATGCAGGAACCCTAACCCCAGGAGCGATCCGCATCGCCCGAGCAGCTGCCAAGGTGAAGACCATGACCGTTAAGACCGCAACTGTCCTGACCTTGGCGCTGACCGCCACCGCCATTGCCGGTTGCGCCGGCGGGCAGTCGGCGGCACCGCAGCTGCCGGCCGCCGCGTTCGTATCGGGCGCGCAGGGGCCGAGCGAGAATTATGTCATCGGACCGCTCGACAGCCTGACGATCTTCGTCTGGCGGAACCCGGAACTGGGCGGCAAGGTACAGGTGCGGCCCGACGGACGCATCACGACGCCGCTGATCGCCGACCTGCCGGCCGTGGGCCGTACGCCGGCGCAGCTGGCGGACGACATCACGCAGCGGTTGGGTACCTTCATCAAGGAGCCGCTGGTTTCGGTGATCGTCGACAATTTCTCGGGCACCTTTTCGCAACAGGTGCGCATCGTGGGCGCCACGGCGAAGCCCGCGTCCATCCCGTACCGCGCGAACATGACGCTGCTGGATGCGATGATCGCCGTTGGCGGCCTGAGCGAATTCGCGTCGGGCAACAAGGCGCGGCTGATCCGGTTCGACAAGGCGTCGGGCAAGCAGACCGAATATGGCCTGCGCATCGGCCGCCTGCTGAAGCAGGGCGACGCCAGCGCCAACGTGGCGTTGCAACCGGGCGACGTCATCATCATCCCCGAAAGCATGTTCTGACCCCGGCGGGGCGATCGGACGGGCAAGCGAGCGGGAACGGCGGATACAGATGAACGGCCTTTACGACGAACTGAAGATCGCGCTGCATTCGGTCTGGCGGCAACGCTGGCTGGCGCTCGGTGTCGCTTGGGGCGTCGCGCTGCTTGGCTGGCTGGTCATCGCGCTGATCCCCAACAGCTACGAAAGCGTAGCGCGCGTCCAAGTGCAGAACCAGTCGATGCTGAGCGACACGATGGGCATCAGCCCGAACGATCAGCAGGGCGATATCGACCGTGTCCGGTCCGCGCTGCTGTCCGCCGCCAACCTGCGCAAGGTTGTGCTGGCGAGCGGGATGGTGCCCGCCGGTGCCGACGATGCGACGATGGCGGGCCATATCACGACGCTGCGCGACGCGGTGACAGTGAAGGCGCTGCCGGACAATATGTTCGAGATCAGCGCGCGGATATCGGCCGGCGGCAACAGCGACGCGACCAACGCCGTGCTGGCCCGCCGGGTGGTGGAACAGCTCGTCACGATCTTTTCGACCGAAAACGTCATGGGCGGCCGGGCGGAGGCGGGCCAGACGCTGGCGTTCCTGAACCAGGAACTTGCCCGGCGTGCGGCGCAGCTTTCGGATGCGGAGGCCAGGCGCGTTGAATTCCAGCAGAAATATATGGGCCTGCTGCCCGGCGTCGGTTCGTTCGAACAGCGCGCCGAACAGGCCCGGATGGAGCTGAGCCAGGTCGAAACGGAACTGGTCGCCGCGCAGAGTTCGCTGGCCGCAATGAGCGGCCAGCTGGCCAGCACGCCCGCCACCGTGCCCGCGCCATATTATGGCGGCGGCGGTGCGGCCGTCGGCGGTGCGCGGTCGCGGCTGGCGGCGCTGGAGGCGCAGATGGGCGACGCGGCGGCGCGTGGCTGGACGGACCAGCATCCGGACGTGATCGCGTTGCGCGCCCAGATTGCGCGGGTCCGGCCGGAGGCAGCACGGGAGTCGACTGGCGGCGGCGGTGGTGGTGGCAGCATGCAGAACCCGGCCTATGCCTCGCTGCGCGCGGTGCAGGCGGACCGGCAGGGGACGGTATCGGCGTTGTCGCAACGCCGCGCCAGCCTGCAGGCCGATATCGCGTCCTATTCGTCGCGGCAGGCGTCCGAACCCGGCGTTGCCGCCGAACAGGACCGGCTGAACCGCGGCTACGAGGTGCTGAAGACGCAATATGACAAGCTGCTGCTTGACCGCGAACAGGTGCAGTTGCGCGCCGACGTCAGCACCAAGACGGATGCCGTGCGGGTGCAGGTGATGGACCCGCCGTCCGCGCCGCAGGTGCCCGTCGCGCCGAAACGGCCACTGCTGCTGGCCGGCATCCTGATCGTGGCGCTGGGCGCCGGCGTCGGCGTGGCCTTCGCCCGCGGACAGTTGACGACGACCTATCCCACCGCGGGCAAGCTGGCGTCCGCTACCGGCCTGCCGGTGCTGGGGGCGGTGTCCGAAGTGGTGACGCCGGTTCAGCAGGCGGTGCGGCGCAAGCATGCGGTGCGCTTTGCGGGCGGCCTCGCAGGTCTGGTCGGCTGCTTCATCCTGCTGATGACGATCGAATTCATCCAGCGCGGGCTGGTAGCGTGAGGAACGTCGAGATGACCGAACCCCGCCGTTCGCTGTTCGAGCGTGCCGCCGAAGTCTATGATTTCGGGGCCGCGGCCCGCGCCCGTGCGCCCGGCCCGGTGGTGGACGCTCGGCCACCGCTGGATAGGGAGCGGATCGAGGCGGCGTTTGCGGGGCCGGCCGCCCCCAACCGGCGCGGCAGCGTCAATCAAGGCGCGCTGGCCGCCGCCGGGTTCGTCACGCTGGATGGCGGGGTAACCGCGATCGCGGAGGAATTCCGGCTGGTGAAGCGCCAGCTGTTGCAGGCCGCGACCGCGCCGGACGCCAGCCCGCGCGACAGGATGCTGCTGGTTGCGTCCGCATTGCCGGCGGAAGGCAAGACCTTCTGTGCCGTCAACCTTGCGCTGTCGATCGCGGCGGAAAAGGATTTCGAGGTATTGCTGGTCGATGCCGACGTCGCCAAGCCGTCGATCCCCGCACTGCTGGGGCTGGAGGACGGACCCGGCCTGATGGACGCCATCGCCGATCCACGCTTGGATGTGGAAGGCTGCATCATCCGGACCGACGTCGGCAACCTGTCAGTCCTGCCGGCCGGACGGGCGGGCAACGACGCGACCGAACTGCTCGCGTCCGACCGGACCCGGACCGTGCTGGACAGGATCGCGGCGCAACGGTCCAACCGGATCGTGCTGTTCGATTCGCCGCCCGCGCTGGCGGCGTCGCCGGCGTCCGAACTGGCGCATCATGTCGGCCGCGTCATGCTGGTTGTCCGCGCCGACCGTACGGGCGAGACGGAGCTGCACGAAGCGGTGGCGCTGCTGTCTGGTTGTGCCGATATCCGGCTCCTGCTGAATGCGACGGCCATGTCGTCCGGCGGGCGCCGGTTCGGTTCCTATTATGGGCAGGGGGACTGACATGCGCCGGTCGATCATCCTGGCCGCGGCCATCGGCAGCCTGCCGGGGACGGGCGCGTTTGCCGCGCCACGGACCTTTGTCACGCCCTATATCGAAGCGCAGCAGATCCTCGACGTGCCGATCACCGGCGGTCGCGATGTCCTGACATACAGTGTGCTGGCCGCCGGCGTCGATGCGGGGGCGGCGGGCCAGCGCGTCGAAGGCACGCTCAGCTACCGCTACGAACGGCGCTTTCCATGGGGCGGCGACGGTGCGGTGCCCAGCGACACGCACAGCGGGCTGGCGCGGGGCAGCATGCAACTCGTTCCCAACCTGCTGACCATGCAGGCCGGGGCGATCGCGACGCGGACGCGGATCGACGCGCGGGGGGGCGGCATCGATTTCCTCGGGCGCGGCGACAATGTGACCCAGGTCTATGGCGGCTATGTCGGCCCGAGCCTGGCGACGCGTGTCGGCGGGCTGGACGTCGCGGCAAATTACCGGTTCGGCTACGTCAAGACGGACGACGGCTTCGGCGGCACCGCGCTGGGCGATGGTCAGGCGGCCCTGAACCGGTACAACAGTTCGACCAGCCATCTGGCCAATGCCAGCGTGGGGATGCAGCCGGGCCGGCTGCCGTTCGGCTGGAACGTGTCGGGTTCCTATTCGCGCGAGAACGCCCGGCCGCTCGATCAGCGGTTCGAGAATGCGTTCGTGCGCGGGCAGGTGGTGGTGCCGGTCGCCCCCACGCTCGCGCTGACGGCAGGCATCGGATATGAGGATATCCGCGTGTCGCAACAGGCCGTGCAGCGCAGCGCCGCCGGCGTGCCGGTGGTGGACCGCAACGGCCGCTTCGTGGCCGACCGGTCGGCTCCCCGGCTGATCGCCTATGATTTCGACGGGCTGTTCTACGATGCCGGCGTCATCTGGCGACCCAGCGTGCGGACCACGCTGGTCGCCACGGTAGGCAAGCGGTACGGGCAGCTGGCGGTCAACGGATCGTTCAGTCACCGGATCAGTTCGCGCAGCGGCGTGACGATCGGCGTCTATAACGGCATCGACAGTTTCGGCCGGTCGGTCGGCAACAACCTGGCTTCGCTGCCCACGCAGTTCGCAGTGCCGCGGACCGGGCTGAACAACCGGTTCGACGGGTGCGTGTTCGGCAATCAGGGCACCGGCGGCTGTTTCAACGATGCGTTCCAGTCGGCCAGCACATCCAACTACCGCGCGCGCGGCATCAACGCGCTCTATACCAACCAGCGTGGGGCGGTGTCGCTCGGCTTCGGGATCGGCTATGACGAGCGGCGCTATCTGGGGCCGGTGCTGGTCGCCAACGGCATCGCGTTCGACAATGTCACGGATCGCGGCGTGACGGCGCAGGCCAATGCATCGATTGCGCTGGACGACCGGTCCAGCCTTTCGAACCAGATCTTCGTCGGCTGGTTCGAAAGCGGGTTGCCGGGGGCCGACGGTGTCCTGACCGGCGGCGCGTCGAGCAGCTATTACCGCCGCCTGACCGACCGGTTGAGCGGCAATGCGACGGTCGCGGTCTTCGCGACCGACCAGACGGATTACGACACGGACATCTCCGGCCAGTTGCTGGTCGGCGCCCGCTACGTTTTCTAGGCGATCGTTAAGGAATGCGCGGTTATCATGCCGCGCAGGAGGCGCGAAGATGTACCAAGACCATTATGGCCTGACCGACCGGCCGTTCCAGCTGACGCCCGATCCGCGTTTCTGGTTCGAAAGCGCGACGCACCGCAAGGCGATGGCCTATCTGGGCTACGGCCTGGCGCAGGGGGAGGGCTTCATCGTCATCACCGGCGATATCGGCGCGGGCAAGACCACGCTGGTCGCGCACCTGATGGCGACGATCGATCCGCAGCGACTGACCGCGGTACGGATGGCGTCGACGCAGGCGGACGGCGATCAGCTGGTGGGGCTTGCCGCGCAGGCGTTCGGCATCGCCAGCGGCGAGCAGGGCAAGGCGGTACTACTCGACCGGATCGAACGGCATCTGCTCGACCAGGCGCGGAGCGGACGGCGGACGTTGCTTATCGTCGACGAGGCGCAGACGCTGTCGCCCGGCGCGCTGGAAGAACTGCGGATGCTGTCCAACTTCCAGTCGGGCGGGGAGTCGCTGCTCCAGATCTTCCTGCTGGGCCAGCCCGAGTTTCGCGAGCTGTTGCAGGGATCGGACCGGCTGGAACAGTTGCGGCAGCGCGTGATCGCGACGCACCATCTGGACCCAATGACCGCGAACGAAGTCGGACCGTACATTCTGCACCGGCTGGCGCAGGTCGGCTGGGCGGGCAATCCGGATTTCGAAACCTCGGCCTACGACGCGTTCTACCGTCATTCGGGCGGGGTGCCGCGCAAGCTGAACCAGATTGCCGGTCGCGTCCTCCTGGCCGCCGCGGTCGACGGTCGTAGCACGATCGATGCGGCGCTGGTCGACAGCGTGGCGGCCGAGATGGACGGCGACGCCAATCGCCCGCGGATCGCGGCCGGCAGCGATGTCGAACCGCGGCTGCGCAGCGCGTCGGTCACGCCGCTGCGTGCGGAGCCGGCGCAGGACGCCCGCCTGAACGCGATCGAAGCGCGGCAGGACGAACTGGAAGCGTCACTCCGCCGGGTGCTCGGCCTGCTGATCGACTGGGTCGAGAGCGACACTCCGTTCAGCCGCGCCGATCGTTCGCGTCACAACGCGGCCTGATCCGCCATGCCCGACGTCCAGACGCCCCCACTGCGCAACGCGATGTCGGTCGATGTCGAAGACTGGTTCCACGTCGGCGCATTCGAAAAGGTGATCAACCGGGCGGACTGGGGAAGATGCGAGGACCGCGTCGCGCGCAACGGTGATGCAGTGCTTGCGCTGTTCGACCGGGCGGGAGTGAAGGCGACCTTTTTTACGCTGGGCTGCGTCGCGGCGCAGCACCCGGCGCTGATCCGGCGGATCGTGGCCGCCGGGCATGAGATCGCCAGTCATGGTTGGGACCACAAGCGGGTCTTCACGCTGACCCCCGACCAGTTTCGCGACGACCTGGCGCAGGCACGCGCCGCGATCGAGGATGCCGGCGGCGCGCACGTCACGGGCTACCGCGCACCCAGTTTCTCGATCGATGCGCGGACGCCCTGGGCGCACCCCGTGCTGGCGGAGGCGGGCTATGCCTATTCGTCCAGCGTCGCACCCGTGCGGCACGACCATTATGGCTGGCCCGAGTCGCCGCGCCACGTCTGGCGTCCGCTGGCGGACAGTGCGTTGATCGAACTGCCGGTCACAACCGCGCGGATCGGCGGACGGACACTGGCGGCGGGCGGCGGCGGCTTCTTCCGCATGCTGCCTTATGGTTTCACGCGCTGGGCGATCGACCGCGCGAACGGGACGGAGGGACGTCCGGCGGTGTTTTATTTCCATCCGTGGGAGATCGACCCGGCGCAGCCGCGCGTGACGCACGCCCCGCTGCGGTCGAAGTTGCGCCACTACAGCCGACTGTCCGCGATGGAAGGCAAGCTGGAACGGCTGCTGACGGAATTCGCCTGGGACCGCACGGACAGCGTCGCTGCCCGGCAGGCCGCGACGTTGTGAGTGCCCGACCCGCGAACCGTGGTCCGATGTGTTGCGATGAAGTCGTCTGTGTCATGCCGCCGCACGGGCGGCGTTACGCGGTATCTTCGGTCGTGGCGATCGGCCGGCACCGCATGAACCGCAGCCCGGCGAAGGCCGGGGCCTTGGTAAAGCAGTTTTACCTAGCCCCCGGCCTTCGCCGGGGTACTGTTGTCCGTTGCACGCGGCTTATCCATCGCAGGTCCGGTGATCGACGGGGCGTCCGGTGATGCCCGACGGTGGCGGTCATCTTGTGATGACGGGTCTTTCGGTCCGGGACGTGATTGCCGATCCTGCGGTCGTCAGCGCGTGCGACCATTATGCGCGCGGCCATCCCGATGGCACGCCCTTCCACCTGTCGACCTGGAATTTCGCCGTATGCGAAGGGTGCGGACAGACGCCGCATCTGCTCGCGGCGTATCGCGGCGAAGCGCTCGTCGGCATCCTGCCATTGACGGAGGTCCATTCGGCGCTGTTCGGGCGCGCGCTGGCGGCGACCGGATTTGCGGTGGGCGGCGGGATACTGGCGGACGACGACGATGCCGCTCATGCGCTGGCCGATGCGGCGGTAGCGCTGGCGGAACGGACGTCCTGTCCCTCCGTCGAACTGCGCGGCGGCTGGCTGCCTACCGGATGGCACCGCGACGATACGACCTATGCCGGTTTCACGCGCCCGATCGCGGCCGATGATGCAGCCGAACTGCTTGCGATCCCGCGCAAGCAGCGGGCCGAGGTGCGGCGCGCGCTGGGCAATCCGCTGACCGTAACCACCGGCCGCGATGCGCAGGCGCGCGCAGACCATCATGCCGTCTATGCGGCGAGTGTTCGCAACCTCGGCACGCCGGTTTTTCCTGCCAAGCTGTTCGGCGCGGTGCTCGACCGGTTCGGCGACGATGCCGACATCCTGACCGTCCATCATGACGGAAGGGCGATCGCATCGGTCCTCAGCCTCTATCATCGCGGCACCGTGCTGCCCTATTGGGGCGGCGGGACCGGGGAGGCCCGGGTCATGCGCGCCAACGACCTTATGTACTATGCGTTGATGGGTCATGCCCGTGCGCGCGGCTGTACCCGGTTTGATTTCGGCCGGTCGAAGGTCGGCACCGGGGCCGCCGCGTTCAAGCGCAACTGGGGGTTCGATCCGCAACCCCTGTCCTACGCAATTCACGGCGACGCTCCGCGCGAGATCAATCCGCTCGATCCGCAATATCAGGCGAAGATCGCGCTTTGGAAGAAGCTGCCCCTGCCGGTCGCGAACCTGATCGGGCCGTGGATCGCACGGGGTCTGGGGTGAGCCGCGACATCCTGTTCCTGTGCCACCGCGTGCCGTTCCCGCCGGACCGCGGCGACAAGATCCGGTCCTTCAATATCCTTAAGGCACTGGCCGCACTCGGCCGTGTCCACCTGCTGACCTTTGCCGACGACGCGGCCGATGCCGCACATGCCGACGGCCTGGCACCGTGGGTCGCGTCGTCAACGGTCGTCGTGCGGCGCCGCGGGCGGGCGTTCGCCGCGCTGTCGGCGCTTGCGTCGCGGCGGCCGGTGTCGCTGGCGATGTTCGACGATCCGGCGATGCGCCGCGCCGCACACGGCCTGTTCGGACGGATCCGGTTCGACACGGTCTATGCCTTTTCAGGGCAGATGGCGCAGTTCGTGCCGGATGACGTTCATGCCCGCTTTCTGATGGATTTTGTCGACGTCGATAGCGCGAAGTTCGCCGGTTACGCGGCCACCGCCGGTCCATTCTGGCGGCACGTCAACGCACGCGAAGGCCGCTTGCTCGCGGCCTATGAGGCGGCGGTCGCCGACCGCGCGGACCTGTCGCTGTTCGTCAGCCGGGCGGAGGCGGCGCTGTTTGCCAGTCGCCATCCCGCCGCCGCCGCGCGCGTGATGGCACTGGAGAACGGCATAGACCTGGCGACTTTCCGGCCCGATGCGGATGTCGTGCCCGTCGCGTCCGACGGCGGCCCGCTGATCCTGTTCACCGGGCAGATGGACTATGCCCCGAATGTCGAGGCGGTCGACGGGTTCGCACGGGCTGTGCTGCCTACCATCCGCGCCGGCTTCCCTACCGCGCGGTTCGTGATCGTCGGGCGCGCACCGGTGCCGGCGGTGCGGGCGCTGGCCGCGCTGCCTGGCGTCGAGGTGACCGGGGCGGTGGCCGACGTACGGCCGTGGCTGGCCGCGGCGGAGGTCGTGGTGGCCCCGCTGAAACTGGCGCGCGGCATCCAGAACAAGGTGCTGGAAGCGATGGCGATGGGCAAGGCCGTGGTCGCCAGCCCCGCGGCGCATGAGGGGATCGACGCTGATCCGGGCCGCCACCTGATCGTCGCCGGCCCGGACCGGCAGGCGGACGCCGTCCGCGCGCTGATCGCCGATCCGGTGCGGCGCGCCAGCCTGGGCCGGGCGGCGCGCGCGCGGATGGTGGAACGGTACGGCTGGGACCGGGTGCTGGCCCCGCTGGCCGCGATGGTGGGCGGGACCGAGGACGCCAGCGCGATCGCGGCGGAATGACGCCCGGCACGATCGCGTCGGCCCGGGCGATGGCGGCTGACGGCCGCGCGGGCTGGCCGGCCGCGATCCCGGTGGTGGCCGCGGCGTTGCTGGCGATCCTGCTCCTGTTGCATGGCGATGCCGCGGACATGGCGGTCATCTGGTGGACCAGTTCGACGTTCGAACATTGCCTGTTCATCCCGCCGCTGATCGGCTGGATGGTGTGGCAGCGCGCGCCCGAACTGGCGCGGCTGAACCCGCGGGGCTGGGCGCCGGGGCTGCTGATCGTGGCCGTAGGGGCGGGCGGTTGGCTGCTGGGACAGGCGGCGGGCGTGGCGGTGGCGCGGCATCTCGGGCTTGTGTTGATGCTGCAGGGCGCTGTGGTGGCGACGCTCGGCCCGGCGGTGGCGCGCGGGCTGCTGTTCCCGCTGTGCTACGCCTTCTTCCTCGTGCCGGCGGGGGAGGGGCTGGTGCCGCCGTTGCAGGCGGTGACGGCGCGGATGTGCATGGTGCTGCTCCAGCTGTTCGGGATCGCGGCGCGACTGGACGGCATCTTCATCACGACGGCGAACGGCTGGTTCGAGGTGGCGGAGGCCTGTTCCGGCGCCAAGTTCCTGATCGCGATGCTGGCGTTCGGTGCGCTGGGGGCCAATGTCGGGTTCCGCAGCCCCCGGCGTCGCGCCGTGTTCATGAGCCTCGCGATCCTCATCCCAGTGCTGGCCAACGGGGTGCGGGCGTTCTGCACGATCCTGGTGGCGCATTATTCGGACACGGATGTCGCGGGCAGTTTCGACCATGTGCTGTACGGTTGGTTCTTCTTCGCGTTCGTGATCGCGCTGCTGCTGGGCGTCAGCTGGCGGTTCTTCGATCGCGCGCCGGACGATCCGGCGTTCGACCCGGCCCGGATCGAACCGGTCGCGCCGCTGGTCGATCCCCGTCGTAGTACGGTGATCGCGGTCGCCGCGGTGCTGATCGCCGCCGCGCCGATCGCCTGGTCCGCACTGGTGATATCGGGCGGACGGTTGCCGCCCGCACCGATCACGCTGCCGCAGCCGGCGGGATGGACGATCGTACCGGACGGCGCGGGCCTGCCCTGGTCTCCGCAATTCCCGGGGGCGGACCGGTTCGCGCTCGCGCATTACCGCGCGGCGGAAGGCCAGATAGTCGATCTTGCCATCGCCGCCTATGGCGATCAGGCGGAAGGGCACGAGATCGTCGGCTACGGCATCGGTGCGGTCGATCCGACCAGCCGCTGGACATGGGGGGCGGACGGCGCGAAGATCGCGGACGGGCGCGCGATGCGGATCGTCGGTCCCGGTGATACGCCGCGCGACGTCCTGATCTTCTACCGTATCGGCACCCTCACCACCGGCAGCGAGACCCGCGTGAAACTTGAAACCCTTCGTAACCGGCTGATGGGCGGATCGCAGCGCGCGGTCGCCGTGTTGCTGTCGGCGCAGGCTCCGCGCGGCGGCACCGCCCGCCCGACGCTGGATGCGTTCCGCGTCGCGATCGGTCCGGTCGATGCACTCGCCGATCGGGCCGCGCGCTGATGTGCGGCATTGCGGGAATATTTCACCGCGAAACGGCAAAGCCGGTCGATCCGGCGCGTGTGCGGGGCATGACCGACGCGATCGCGCATCGCGGGCCGGACGGGGCGGGTGTCTGGACGGGCAGCGGCGTCGGGCTGGGCCATCGTCGCCTGGCCATCCTCGATCCGACGCCCGCCGGCGCGCAGCCGATGCTGCTGGATGCGCTGACCATCGTGTTCAATGGCGAAATCTATAATTTCAAGGAAGTCCGCACCGAACTTCTGCTGTCTGGCCACCGGTTCCACACCGATTGCGATACCGAGGTGATCCTGCATGCCTATCGGCAATGGGGGCCGGCCTGTCTCGACCGGTTCAACGGCATGTTTGCCTTCGCGCTGCACGATGCGGCGGCGAACACGCTGTTCCTGGCGCGCGACCGGTTCGGGGTGAAGCCGCTATTCTACACGACGCTGTCGGACGGCGCGCTGCTGTTCGCGTCCGAACTGAAGGGCATCCTGGCCCACCCGCTGTTCCGCGCGGCGCCGGACCTGACCGCGATCGACGATTATCTGGCCTATGGCTATGTCCCGGACGACGCCTGCATCGTGGCCGGCGTCCACAAGCTGCCGGCGGGGCATCATATGCTGGTCCGGCGCGGGCAGCCGCTGCCGGCCCCGACGCGCTGGTATCAGCTGAGCTTCGCGGACCGCGCAACCGGCAGTGCGGCGGCGCTGGAGGAGGAACTGGACGTCTGCTTACGCGATGTGGTGCGGTCGCGGATGGTAGCGGACGTGCCGCTGGGCGCGTTTCTGTCCGGCGGCGTCGATTCGTCGGGCGTGGTCGCGATGATGGCGGAGGCCAGCCCGCAGGCGGTCCGCACCTGTTCGATCGGGTTCGACAGCGCCGGTCATGACGAGACCCGCTATGCCCGCATGGTGGCGGACCGGTTCGCGACCGACCACCGCGAACGGACCGTGTCGCCGACGGACTTCGGGCTGATCGATACGCTCGTCGCCGCCTATGACGAACCGTTCGCCGATGCGTCGGCGCTGCCGACCTACCGCGTTTGCGAACTGGCGCGCGAGACGGTGACGGTCGCGCTGTCGGGCGACGGCGCGGACGAGGCGTTCGCCGGCTATCGTCGCCATGCCTTTCACGCGGCGGAGGAACGGGTGCGCGGTCTGATCCCCGCGCGTTGGCGCGAACCGGTGTTCGGGCGGCTGGGGGCGGCCTATCCGAAACTTGCGTGGGCGCCGCAGATGCTGCGCGCCAAGTCGACCTTGCAGTCGCTGGGGCAGAGCGGGGCGGAGGCCTATGCCACCGCAGTCGGGATCACGTCGCATGCCGATCGCCACGCGCTGTACGCGCCCGGTTTCGCGCGCGGCCTGGGCGGACACCGGGCGGAGGACCGCTATGTCGCGGCGATGGAGGGGGCGCCGGCGCGTGACCCGATCGACCGTGCGCAGTATGCCGACATGCAGATCTGGCTGCCCGGCGACATCCTGACGAAGGTGGACCGCGCCAGCATGGCCGTCAGCTTGGAGGCGCGCGAGCCGCTGCTCGACCACCGGCTGGTCGAGTTCGCCGCCCGTCTTCCGGCGGCGCTGCGGCTGCACCGCGGGCAGGGCAAGTGGTTGCTTAAGAAGGCGCTTGCCCGAAGGCTGCCCGACGAGATCCTGTATCGCCGCAAGATGGGGTTCGTGACGCCGATCACCGCATGGTTCCGTGGCCCGCTGGCAGGTGAGGCGCAGCGGATCGGCGAGGGATCGGCGCTGTCCGCGACCGGCTGGTTCGACGGCGCGCGGCTGAAGGCGATCGCCGACGACCACCGCACGGCCCGCGCCGACCATGGCCGCCTGCTGTGGCAGTTGCTGATGCTGGAGAAGTCGCTGGTGCGGCTGTTCGGGGTGGCGGGGTGAGCGAGCCGTCCGCGACGCCTGCCATGACGTCGGCCAGGACTTTGGGCGATCGTCCGTTCCGCTATTACGATCTCGTCATGGCGGCGTTCGTCACGATCCTGCTGCTCAGCAACGTGATCGGCGCGGGCAAGCGCGCGGTCGTCGACCTGCCGCTGATCGGACCATGGCCGTTCGGGGCGGGGTTGCTGTTCTTCCCGATCTCCTACGTCATCGGAGACGTCCTGACCGAGGTGTACGGCTATGCCCGTGCGCGGCGATGCATCTGGGTCGGGTTCGCGGCGCTGCTGTTCATGGCCGGCATGTCGTGGATCGTCGTCCGGATGCCACCCGATGCCGGCTGGACCGGCCAGGCGGCGTATGAACAGGTGTTCGGTCAGGTGCCGCGCATCGTGCTGGCGTCGATCTGCGCCTTCTGGGCGGGCGAGTTCGCCAATGCGCTGGTGCTTGCCCGGCTGAAGGTCCGCACCCGCGGCCGCCACCTGTGGCTGCGGACGATCGGCAGCACGGTGGTGGGGCAGGGGGTCGACAGCCTGATCTTCTATCCGCTCGCCTTCTACGGCGCGGCGGGCTGGTCGAGCGATGCCCTGCTGATGGTCATGGTCAGCCAGTTCGTGCTGAAGGTGGCCTGGGAGGTTGCGCTGACGCCGGCCACCTACGCCGCCGTCGCGTTCCTGAAGCGTCGCGAAGGGATCGACGTCTATGACGAGGGGACGGACTTCACGCCGTTCCGGACGACGATCTGACGGCCGGCGCGAGGTCGTGCGGCTCCGGTTCCGGATAGTCCGCACCGGCAAAGTACAGTCCGTCCGGCGGGGCGTTCAGGCCGAGCCGGGTCCGGTCCCGCGCATTGAGCGCGTCCGCCATGTCGGCAAGCGACCAGCGACCGCGCCCGACCAGCATGAGGCAACCGACCATCGAGCGGACCTGATGGTGCAGGAACGAGCGCGCGTCTGCATGGATGTCGATCGCCTGCCCCATACGCGTGACCGACAGCCGGTCGAGCGTGCGAACAGGGCTGTCCGCCTGGCAGTGGGCGGAGCGGAAGGTGGTGAAATCGTGCCGCCCGACCAAGATGCGCGCGGCCTCCGCCATCGCATCGCTGTCGATCGGCGCGCGGACATGCCAGGCGCGGCCCGCGTCCAGCGCCAGCGGCGCGCGGCGGTTGACGATGCGATAGCGATAGCGCCGCCCGGTGCAGGAAAAGCGGGCATGCCAGTCGTCCGGGACCGCCGCGGTCGCCAGGATCGCCACCGGTTGCGGCCGGAGCAACGCGTTCAGCCCCTCGCCCAGCCGGAACGGATCGATCGGGCGGGCTATGTCGACATGCGCGCTCATCGCTTCGCCGTGGACGCCGGCGTCGGTGCGGCCCGCCGCGGTCACGGTGGCAGGTTCGCGGGTGATCGCCAGCACCGCGGCCTCGATCGCGCCCTGCACGCTCGGCCCATGCGGTTGCCGCTGCCAGCCCATATAGGGTCGACCGTCGAACTCCACCGTCAGCCGGAACCGCGTCATGCGATCCGCGTGCCGGCGGGCAGGGGGAAACCGCGCAGCAGGTCGGCCGGCGTCATCACGCCGCGTCCGGCGCGCTGCACCGCGGTCGGCCGGATGGCACCCGCCGCGCAGGCGATGGTCAGCCGGTCGTCCAGGACGGTGCCCGCGGGGCCGTCGCCCGCGACGATCTCGGCCGACAGCACGCGGACGCGGTCTCCGGCATGTTCGAACCAGGCGCCCGGCGCGGGGGCGAAGGCGCGGATCTGGCGTTCGACCGCGACGGCGCTGCCGGTCAGGTCCAGCCGTGTCTCCCCCTTGTCGATCTTCGGCGCGTAGCTCGTCTCGCCGACTTGGGGCACAGGCGGGAATGCGGCGATATCGGTCAGCACCTGGACCATCAGCGCGGCACCCATGGCGGCCAGTTCGGTGGTGAGCGTGCCGGCATCCCTGGTGCCGATCGTCGTGCGCCCCTCCAGCCGCACCGGCCCGGTATCGAGCCCGCGTTCCATCTGCATGATGCCGACGCCGGTTTCCGTGTCGCCCGCCAGGATCGCGCGCTGCACCGGGGCGGCCCCCCGCCAGCGCGGCAGCAGCGATCCGTGGACGTTCAGGCACCCCAACCGCGGCGCATCCAGCACGACCTGCGGCAGGATCAGCCCATATGCGGCGACGACACCCACGTCTGCGTTCAGCGCCGCGAACGCCGCCTGTTCGGCCGGATCCCGCAGCGACAACGGACAGCGGACGGGCAGGCCGAGCGTTTCCGCCCGCGCCTGCACCGCGCCGGCGCGCAACGCCTTGCCGCGGCCGGCGGGGCGGGGCGGCTGGCTGTAGACCGCGACGATGTCGTGCCCGGCCGCGACCAGTGCGTCGAGCGTCGGCACCGCGAAATCGGGGGTTCCCATGAAGATGATGCGCATCCCCCTCCTGAAACGCTTGGCAAGCCGCGATGCAAGCCCATATCGCATGTTCCATGGCATCCACCGAAATCGAAGGGCTCGTCCAGGCGCTCGCCCGGCTTCCCGGTCTGGGGCCGCGCTCCGCCCGGCGGGCCGCGCTGCACCTGTTGAAGAAGCGGGAAGGCGCGCTCGTGCCGCTGCTTCAGGCGCTGGGCGCGGTAGCGGACCGGCTGGCGACGTGCGGCATCTGCGGCAATGTCGACACGAGCGATCCGTGTGCGATCTGCACCGACGATCGGCGCGATCCCCGCATGCTGTGCGTCGTGGAGGATGTCGCCGACCTGTGGGCGCTCGACCGGTCGCGGCTGTTCCCCGGCCGGTTCCATGTCCTGGGCGGCCGGCTTTCGGCGCTGGAGGGGATCCGACCGGAGGATCTGACGATCGACGCGCTGCTGCGGCGGGTCGCGGCCGGCGGAATCGACGAGGTCGTGCTCGCGATGAACGCGACGCTGGAAGGGCAGACCACCGCGCATTATCTGGCCGAACGGATCGAGGCGTTTCCGGTGCGGCTGACGCAACTCGCGCACGGCCTGCCCGTCGGGGGGGAGCTGGACTATATGGACGAAGGCACGTTGGCGCAGGCGCTGCGTGCGCGTCGACCCGTGGTCTGAGCCTTGACCGTATCGCCGCCAAATCCTAGCTGCGGCGCATGGCCATTCTTCCTATCCTCGAAATTCCCGATCCGATCCTGCGTGAGATCTCCGTACCGGTCGCGCCGGACGATGCCGATCTGCCGCGACTGATCGCCGACATGTTCGACACGATGTACGATGCGCCGGGCATCGGGCTCGCCGCCATCCAGATCGGCGTGGCCAAGCGGCTGATGGTGATCGACCTGCAGGAAGAGGAAGGCGAGGACGAAAAGCCGGTCCGCCGCCCGCGCGTTTTCATCAACCCCGTGCTGAGCGAACCGTCGGAGGAGCTGTCCGCCTATAACGAAGGCTGCCTGTCGATCCCGGAATATTATGCGGAGGTGACGCGGCCCGCCAGTGTCCGGGCACAGTGGACCGACGAGACCGGAGCCGCGCACGACGAGCGGCTGGACGGCATGCTCGCCACCTGCGTCCAGCATGAGATGGACCATCTGGAAGGCGTTCTGTTCACCGATCATCTGTCCAAGCTGAAGCGCGACATGGCAATGAAGAAGGTGCTGAAGTCGCAGCGTTTGCGCCGATAAGGTGTGAACCCAAAGCGTTCGGCCTTGCAAGGAGGAAGCGAAGACGGCATTGTTCCTACAATGTTCTTGTCGGGATGATGTGATGGACGGCCAGTTGATTTTGCTGATGCTGGTGGCGCTTGCCGTCGGGGTCGCGCTGGGCTGGCTGCTGTTCGGTCGCGCGGTGCCGGCTCTTCGTACCGAACGCGACAAGGCGGTCGAGCGCGGCCGCGTGGCGGAACAGGCGCTGGCCGTGGCGGAGGAACGCGCGCGGGACGCCGGCCTCGTCCGCCAGATGCTGACCGAGGTTACCCGCGAACGCGACGATGCGCGGCAGGCGCTGGCGAGCGCGGAGGCGACCGCGACGCGCGTCCCGACGCTGGAGGCGCGGCTGGCCGATGCGGTCCTGCGGGTCGAGACGCTGGCGGCCGAGCGCGCCGCCTTCGTGCGGGGCGAGGCGGAACGCGCGCGGGCGCACGATGAGCAGGCGGCGCGGCTGGGCGAGCTGGAAACCCGGCTGGACGCGCGGTTCGGCGAACTGGCCGGCAAGGCGCTGGGGGATGCGCAGAAAGTCTTCCTTGAACGCGCCGACGCGCGCTTCCGCCAATCGGAAGAGAAGAGCGGCGTCGAGCTGAAGGCGCTGCTGCAACCGGTGCGCGAACGGCTGCAACGCTATGAGGAGACGGTAACCAAGGTCGAGCAGGACCGTCGACAGGAATATGGCACGCTGACCGGCCTGATCGCATCGATGCGCGACGGGCAGGACGCGGTACGGAACGAAGCGGCCAAGCTGGTCAACTCGTTGCGCTCCGCACCCAAGGCGCGCGGCCGCTGGGGCGAACAGCAGCTCCGCAACGTGCTCGAAAGCTGCGGACTGGCCGAACATACGGATTTCCAGATGGAGGTCAGCATCGCCGACGGGGAAGGCGACGGCGGCCGGATGCGACCCGATGCGGTGGTCCGCGTGCCCGGCGGCCGCGCGCTGGTGATCGATGCCAAGGTGTCGCTGAACGCCTATCAGGACGCGTTCGGGGCAGTGGACGACCGGGAGCGCACGCTGGGGCTGGCCGCGCATGCAGCGTCGATGAAGGCGCATGTCAACGGGCTGGGCAACAAGGCCTACTGGTCGCAGTTCGCGGATGCGCCCGACTATGTCATCATGTTCGTGCCCGGCGAACATTTCCTGTCCGCGGCGCTGGAACATGATCCCACGCTGTGGGACTTCGCGTTCGACAAGCGCGTGCTGCTCGCCACGCCCACCAACCTCATCGCCATCGCGCGGACCGTATCTGCGGTGTGGCGGCAGGAGAAGCTGGCCGCCGAAGCGCAGCAGATCGGCGAGCTGGGCAAGGAGATGTACGACCGGCTGGCGGTGGCCGCGGGCCATCTCAAGACCGTCGGTGGAGGGCTGTCGACGGCGGTCAATAACTATAACAAGTTCGTCAGTTCGTTCGAGGGGCGGGTGCTGGTGACTGGCCGCAAGTTCCGCGACCTCAATATCGAGACGGGTGCGAAGGCGATCGAGGATTCCGTGCCGGTCGAGGCGCTGCCGCGCTACAGCGAGGCGGCAGAGTAGGGGATCGGTTGGGTTTTGTCGCGTCACGTATCCGCCCCTCTTCGCAACCCTGTCCCCGTACAGGAGCGGCGGTTCTGTGCGACTCAAGGCGATGTCGGCGACTGCCGTCAGCTTGAAGCGGGTGTCGCTTCGGACCGAAGTACGACAAGCCTTTCTCCGTTCCTGGGTAGATGGGCTGGGGCTTGAAGCTACCCGCGGCGCCACTGGTTGCGGATCTCGTAGGCGGCGACAGCGGTCGCGACGGCGGCGTTCAGGCTGTCCGCCTTGCCCAGCATCGGGATTTTCACGCGGAGGTCCGCGGCTGCAGCATAGTCGGCGGGCAGACCTTGCGACTCGTTGCCGACCAGCAGGAAGCAGGGCCTTGCATAACGCGGTTCCTGATAATCGACCGCCTCGTCCAGCGCGGTCGCGACGAGCTGTCCGGGACTGCCGCGCAACCATTCGAGAAACGCGGGCCAGCGCGCGGTCGCCAGAGTCTGCGTGAAGATCGCCCCCATCGACGCACGGACCGCCTCGACCGAGAAGGGATCGGCGCAGTCGTCGATCAGGATCAGCCCGCCCGCACCCACCGCATCGCCGGTGCGCAGGATAGTCCCGATATTGCCGGGATCGCGCAGCGCCTGTGCCACGATCCACAGGTCGGCGGACGTGCGGTCGACCAGTGTAAGGTCGGTCGCCGGTTCGTCGAAGACGCCAAGGATCGCCTGCGGATTGTCCTTGCCGCTGAGTTTCGACAGGATGTCGCGGTCTGTCTGGATCGCCTCGCCGCCCGCTCCCTCGACCGCGGCGATCAGTGCATCGACCAGCGGGTGGGCCGCACCTTCGGGGGCATAGAACACCCAGTTCGGAACCCGCCCCATCTCGCGCGCCTCGGTCAGGATGCGCAGCCCTTCCGCCAGGAACAGCCGTTCGAGCCGGCGCCCCTTCTTTTCACGAAGGGACCGGACACGCTTGATAAGCGGGTTGGAAAAGGCGGTGATGGTGCGGGGCATGGCGGGTGTCTAACCGACGATCGCGGTTAGAAACAGTGTGGTCATGAGGGTGCCGCACCCGATCCCAAAACCGCAATTTCAGGCTTCCGTCTGATCTGCTCGCACGACCACCGGTCAGATCGTTACCGCCCGGTCCGTTTGGTTCGAGCCTGTCGAGAACGGCGCGAGGAGTTCCCGACAGGCGAACCAAACGGAACTGGAGCCAAGTGACACCGTCTCCTGCGATCCTGCCACCGTGTCGAAGTCGACTGTCCACCAGCATCGCCGCCAGGATCGGGCGGCCGAGCGTGACCATCTCAGATCGGCTCGGTAGCTTTCCCGTCCAGTTCAGGTCTGGCGATCATTCGACGCCGGGTTCTCGATTTGCCAAGACCAGACCATGTCAGGACGGCTCGCGCAAACCGATGTGATCGTGCCCGACAGGCGTGCGTCGCCTCAATCCTCGCCGAACTTGTTCTCGACCAGTGCGACGAGCAGTTCGAGTGAGCGTTCCGCGCCCGGGCCGGTTGCGGAGATGGTGACGCTGTCGCCCATTGCCGCCCCGAGCATCATCAGTCCCATGATGGACGTACCGGTGACGCTGGTCCCGTCCTTTTCAACCGCGATCGCGGCGGATTGCTGACTGGCCAGCGTCACGAACTTCGCGCTGGCCCGCGCATGCAGGCCGCGCCGGTTGGTGATCGGGACGGTGCGGGTGCAGTCGGTCATGCCGCTGCCACGCCGAGAACTTCGGACGCGACCGAGATATACTTGCGACCGGCATCCCGCGCGGCCGCGACCGCTGCCTGTACCTTCAACATCTTGCGCGCACCCTCCAGCCGGATCAGCATCGGCAGGTTCACCCCCGCGATCACCTCGACCCGGCCCGGTTCCATCAGCGAAATCGCCAGATTGGACGGTGTGCCACCGAACAGGTCGGTCAGCAGGATGACGCCGTGCCCCCGATCGACCTCGGCCACCGCGCGTGCGATGTCCGCCCGGCGGGCTTCCATATCGTCGTCGGGACCGATGCAGATCGGGACGATCGCCTCCTGCGGGCCGACCACATGTTCCATCGCGGTCACGAACTCCGCGGCCAGCCGGCCATGCGTCACCAGAACCAGTCCGATCATCGTCGCATCATGCCCTCTTCGCCGCCGGCGCGTCGCCGATGGAATTCCGGGCAGGATCGCCCAGATCGCGGTGTATGATCGTGGGCGAAAAGCCAGCATCGCGCAACCGCTGCCCGACGCGTTCGGTGACGTGGACCGACCGGTGACGCCCGCCGGTACAGCCAAACGCCACCGTCACGTAGGATTTTCCCTCGGTATGGTAACGCGGCAACAGCGTCAGCAGCAGATCCTCGATCCGCCCGACCACGTCGGCATAGGCCGGATCGGTCGCGATGTGATCGACGACGGACTGGTCCAGCCCGGTCAGCGGGCGCAGCGCTTGGTCCCAATGCGGGTTGCGCAGGAACCGCATGTCGAACAGCAGGTCCGCGTTGCGCGGCACCCCTCGCGAAAAGCCGAAGGACAGGACGGTCAGCGTCGGCATTTCGTCGGTCGTGCCGAACCGCCCGCGGATGTCGGCCTGCAAAGCGTTGGTCGACAGGTCGGTGGTGTCGATCAGATGATCGGCCGCACGGCGCACCGGGGCGATCAGGTCGCGTTCGCGCAGGATGCCGTCCGCCGCCGGCCGGTCCAGTGCCAGCGGGTGCCGTCGCCGGGTTTCCGAAAACCGCCGCACCAGTTCCGGCCCGCTGCAATCCAGGAACAGGATCTCCGCCAAGCCCCCGCGTTCGATGCGCAGCCGGGCGATCCGCGCGACGATCTGGTCCGCGTCGAAGCCGCGCGTGCGCATGTCGATGCCGATCGCCAGTGGACGGTCCGCATCCTCGGCCCCTTCCGCACTCGGCGCGCCGAGCAGCCGGTCCAGTAACGCGAGCGGAAAGTTGTCGACCGTTTCCCAGCCCATGTCCTCGAACGTCTTGAGTGCGGTCGTCTTGCCCGCGCCGGACATGCCGGTGACCAGCAGGATGCGGCTCGGTTCGGTCATGCCGTAATCCTTTGCAGCGCCAGTTCGAGTTTCAGCGGCGCGGACGGTTCGAGCGCGGCCAGCACGATGCGGGGCAGGGCGATGCCGGCTACGGTTCCGGTGCACGCGCCCGGCATCCGCTCCACCAGACCGTCGAGGTCGCACAGCAAGGCCACCGGCACCGCGGTGCGATGGGGCATCCCGACGATGCCGATCCCGCGCACTTCCATTCGGCCCGCGATCGACGGCGGCGGCGATGCGACCGCGGATGCACCGTGCCGTGCGACGATCGTATAGTCGTCGCTGACCAGCGACCAGCCGCGATCGATCAGCCGCAACGCGAGATCCGACTTGCCCGCACCTGACCGTCCGAACAGCAGGACCGCCAGATCGTGGCGTGCGACACTGGTCGCGTGGACGGTCTCGGTCGCTTCGCCGGATGCCGCATCGGACGTCACAGCTCGGCTGCCGGCAGTTCGATGACGAAACGCGCGCCGCTCGCGCCGCTGTCACGATCGCGTACCGCGATGCAGCCCTGATGACCCTCGACCGTCGCCTTCGCGATCGCCAGACCCAGGCCGCTGTGCCGGCCGAATGTCTCGCCTTCCGGTCGGACCGAATGGAAACGCCGGAAGATATCCTCGCGCGATGCCGCCGGGACGCCGGGGCCTTCGTCTTCCACCCAGACCGTCACACGTTCACCGATCCGCGTCGCGCCGATCTGCACCAGCCCGCCCGGCGGCGAGAAGGACACCGCATTGTCGATGAGGTTTTCGACGACGCGGGTCAGGCGCGATCCGTCCCCCAGCACCACGGCGCTGCCACGGTGCGGGCGGGCGAAGGCGATCCGCACGCCGCCGTCGATTCCGCGATCCTCGCGTGCCTGGGTCAGCCCTTCGATCATCGTGCCCAGATCCACGAATTCGAACTTCGCCCTAGCCAGTTCGGAGTCGACGCGCGACGCCTCCGATATGTCGGTGATGAGCCGGTCCAGCCGGCGAACGTCGTCATGGACGATCGCCACGAGCCGCGCGCGCAGTTCAGGATCGGTCACCACGTCCAGGCTGTCGACCGCGGACCGCAGCGAGGCGAGCGGGTTTTTGAGTTCGTGCGTCACGTCGGCTGCGAAAGCCTCGGTCGCGTCGATCCGCTGGCGCAGGGCCTGCGTCATGTCGGACAGTGCGCGCGCCAGCATGCCGATCTCGTCGCGGCGGCTGGGCAGGCGGGGAACCTGCACCTCGCGCGATCGGCCCAGCCGCACGCGCTGCGCCGCGATCGCCAGGCGGCGCAGCGGACGGGCGATCGTCCGCGCCAGGAACAGCGACAGCATGACTGATGTCAGGATGACGACCAGCAGGACGATGCCCAGCCGCAGCCGTTCCTCGCGCACGATCCGCGTGATGTCGCGCGCGTTGCCGGTGATGAACAACGCGCCGCGACCGCGCATCGGCAGCGGGCTCGCCACCGACACGACCAGCGTCCGGTCCGGCGCCCGGCGGACGCGCGCCTCGACCGGATCTCCGGTCAGGACGGCGGCGACCTCCGGCCATGCGGCACCGCGATCGAGCGCGGGTTCCACGAACGCCTCGGGCACGTCGGCGCCGACCACCATGTCGACGCCGCGGTCGAGAGCGCGCGCGACCTGCCGCCGCCAGCCTTCGGTTGCCGGATCGCGCAGTTCGTAGGTTGCCGGTTCATGCCGCCAGCTGTCGTCCATCAATCGTCCGTCCGGCCCGTACAGCCTCAGCCGCAGCCGGGTGGACTGTCCCAGCCGGGCGATCAGCGCCGGCCGGTCGGCGGGGCGCGCGGCATCGATCGCCTCGCCGATCAGGGCCGCCTGCACGGTCGACTGATCGATGCGCTGGTCGATCAGCCGCGAACGGTAGCTGTCGAGGTAGAAGAAGCCCCCGGCCAGCAGCGCCAGCGCGAAGATGTTGACCGCCAGAATGCGGGTGACGAGCGTCCAGCGTCCGGACCAGGCGAGCGCGAGGTCGCGGTCCAGCTCGTGGTCGCCGGTACTCCTGCCGCGGGATCGCGAGGCGGCCATTCTATTCCTCGGAAAAGCGATAGCCGACGCCGTATAGCGTCTCGATCGCCCTGAAATCGCCGTCCACCTGCCGGAACTTGCGCCGCAGGCGCTTGATGTGGCTGTCGATCGTGCGATCGTCGACATAGACGTCGTCCTGATAGGCCGTGTCCATCAACGCGTCGCGCGATTTCACGAAGCCGGGCCGCTGGGCCAGCGCCTCCAGGATCAGGAATTCGGTGACCGTCAGCACGACTTCCGCGCCGTTCCACAGGACGCGGTGGCGAGCCGGGTCCATCGTCAACCGACCGCGCACGATGCGTTCGGCTGCGGGCACCGGCTCGCCCTCCGCATCCGGCGCGGCGCGGGCCTCGGACCGGCGCAGGATGGCGCGGATGCGGGCGATCAGCAGGCGCTGCGAAAACGGCTTGGTGATATAGTCGTCCGCGCCCATCGCCAGGCCGAGCGCCTCGTCCAGTTCGTCATCCTTGGACGTCAGGAAGATGACCGGCATGGCGCTCTTTTCGCGCAGGCGGCGGAGCAGTTCCATTCCGTCCATCCGCGGCATCTTGATGTCGAGCACCGCCAGATCCGGTGGCGAATCAACCAGAGCCTTCAACGCGGTATCGCCGTCGGAATAGACCCGCACCGCGAAGCCTTCGGATTGCAGGGCAATCGATACCGACGCCAGAATATTGCGATCGTCATCGACGAGCGCGATCGAAGCGGACATTCCGGTTGCCTTTCCTGCCCATCCGGCAAGGGCACCGGTTAGCGGATAGGTCTGTCGAGGGCAACGCGCGTGCCGCGTGTATCGGGCGTGAACCTGTCAACGCTGTCGGTAACATTGTCGCCGGGGCGTGGCTGCGCTAGTACCCGAAATACAGGAAGCAAGCCGATCTCCGCGTGGGACGAGCCAGGCTCCTGACCAGGAGAGCTGCCCAACAAACCGTCCGTTGCCGCGCGGGCTCCCCCCGAAGGGGACCGCCGAACCCCGCCCCGAGACCGGACATGGTGCCATGTCCGACCAGCGCGCGCGGGATGGCAGCGGGCGGTTCTTGTTTCCCGTGAATCCCTGTGCACGGTCTCGCGCAGACAACGAATGATGATACGCGATCGGGCTGAACGATCAGGCGGAGTGGACCTTCGACGTCTGGAGGTGAACCGCTCGCCGGGGCCTGCTCGGAGCAATCGAGGCCTCGCCCGGATTCAGGATAGTTTCGGGGCATATGCGAGCGGCAGCCATGGCTTACGTTATGGCAGCGAGGCGTTCCGGCTGGTCTTCGACTGGAACCGGTTCGACGAGGCCGGCAAACGGTTCGATGCGATCCGCCGAACACGCCCGGATCAGACGTAGCGGGTTCGCGAGACCGGCAACCGATCCTAAGGCCGGCGAAACCCACGGCGTGATCCTTGATCGGACGGGTGCGGCCAGCGATCGATGAACTGCGGGGCAGGCTTGGCAGGCCGGGGGATCGGTGGGTATCGGGGTACATGATCGATCTCCGCACTGCGGCCTTGCTGCCGCTTCTCGCCCTGTCCGCGCCGGCCGCGGCCGCCCCCATCACCGAGGCTGCGCTGGCCCGCCATATCGATGTGCTGGCCAGCAACGCCTATGAGGGGCGGAAACCCGGAACACCCGGTGCGGTGAAGGCGGTGACCTACATCGCCGGTGCCTTTCGTAATGCAGGGCTGGTCCCCGGCGCGGCGGACGGCAGCTGGTACCAGACGGTCGCCTTCGTCGAGCGCATGCCGGTGTCCACCGACCTGCGGATCGGCGACCGGCACGAAAGCGAGGTCGTGGCAACGGGACTGAACCCGCGCATCCGCATCGTCGACGCCCCAGTCGTCTTCGCTGGCTACGGTATCGTGGGGGAGGGGCGCGACGACCTGAACGGAGTTTCGCTCGCCGGGGCCATCGTGCTCATCCGGGGTGGCACACCGAAGGGCATGGCGCATCCGCCGCGCCCGGCCGAACGCGTGGCCGCCTTGCTAGACCGTGGCGCACGGGCCGTCCTCACCATCACTCCGGCCGGGGCGGCCTGGGTGGATGTCGCGTCACAGGTCGGGCGCGGATCGACCATGCTGGCGACCGCAAAGCGCCCCGCGGTGCAGGGCGCGATCAGCCATGCGGCGTTCGCGCGATTGACGCCCGCCGCCCCGGCGTTGCTCGCGGCGGCCGATGGGGCGGCGTTCCGCCCCGTGACGCTGGCGCGGCATATGACGATGACGGTCGAAACGCAGGTCCGGCCATTCGCGTCCTGGAACGTGATCGGACGCCGCGCCGGTACGGCCGCGCAGGGCAAGGCCGTGCTGTTCACCGGCCATTGGGATCATCTCGGCATCTGTCGGCCGGCCGGGGCGGCGGATCGGATCTGCAACGGCGCGGTCGACAATGCCAGCGGCATTGCCAGCCTGATCGAGACGGCGCGGCAGCTGGGGGCGGGGCCGAAACCGGTACGCGACGAAGTGTTCATCGCGACCACCGGCGAGGAACTTGGGTTGCTGGGCATGGAGGCGTGGGCCGCCGCACCAACCGTCCCGCTGACCGAGATCGTGGCGGCGATCAACGTCGATACCGTCGCGATCGCCCCGCGCGGGTTGCCGGTGGCGATCGTCGGGCGTGGGCTGACGCGGCTGGATCCGATCGTCGATGCCACTGCGCGGCGGCTCGGCCGGCGGGTGGATGACGATCTGGAGGCGAATGCATTCATCGATCGGCAGGACGGCGCGGTCCTCGTCCGGCGCGGCGTTCCGGCGGTCATGATCGGTGGTTCCTTCAGTGATCTGAAGCGGTTACAGGCCTTTCTGGGTGGGGCCTATCATGGTCCGACCGACAATCCAGGCCACGGGGTCGTGCTGGGCGGGGCGGCCGAGGATGCGGATCTGACGGTCGCCGTCGCGCGCGTGCTGGTCGATCCGGTCGCCTACCCTGCACCGTGACGGTCTGGCCTACGCGCTTGATCCGCCTTATAGGGGCGCACCCGACTCCCCTTGCTTCAGGACCATGATGGATATTCCGCTCGGCCTCACCTTCGACGATGTTCTGCTCCGTCCGGCCGCGTCGGACGTGATGCCGGGGCAGGCCGACACCCGCACGCGCGTCACCCGGTCGATCGCGCTCAACATCCCGATGATGTCGGCCGCGATGGATACCGTGACCGAGGCGGATATGGCGATCGTCATGGCGCAGCTTGGCGGGCTCGGTGTCCTGCACCGCAACCTGACGGTCGCGGAACAGGCGGCGGCCGTGCGCCAGGTCAAGCGGTTCGAGAGCGGTATGGTGGTGAACCCGATCACGATCGCGCCCGATGCGACGCTGGCCGACGCGCAGGCGCTGATGGCCCGGCACCGTATTTCCGGTATCCCGGTGGTCGAAACGTCGGGGCGGCTGGTGGGCATCCTTACCAATCGCGACGTCCGGTTTGCCGAAAATCCGAACCAGCCGGTGTCCGAGCTGATGACGCGCGACAACCTCGCCGTCGTGCCGGCCGATGTCGATCAGGAAGGTGCGCGCCGACTGCTGCACCAGCGCCGGATCGAGAAGCTGCTGGTCGTCGACGACGATTATCGCTGCATCGGTCTTATCACGGTCAAGGATATTGAGAAGGCGGTTACCTATCCCACCGCCACGAAGGACGAAGCGGGCCGGCTGCGCGTGGCGGCGGCGACGACCGTGGGCGACCTGGGCTGGGAACGGACGCAGGCACTGATCGATGCGGGGTGCGACCTGATCGTCATCGATACCGCGCACGGCCACAACCGCGAGGTCAGTCGCGCAGTCGAGCGGGTACGCGCCATATCGAACCAGATCCAGATCGTGGCCGGCAACGTCGCCACGGCGGAAGCGACGCGGGCACTGATCGACGCCGGCGCGGACGCAGTAAAGGTCGGGATCGGGCCGGGGTCGATCTGCACCACGCGGATCGTGGCCGGGGTCGGCGTGCCGCAGCTTACCGCCATCAAGGAAGCTGCGGACGAGGCGGCGAAATCGGACGTGCCGGTGATTGCGGACGGCGGATTGCGCACATCGGGCGACGTCGCCAAGGCACTTGCGGCGGGCGCGAGCTGCGTGATGATCGGATCGCTGCTCGCGGGGACGGAGGAAGCACCGGGCGAAACCTTCCTGTTCCAGGGCCGTGCCTACAAGTCCTACCGTGGCATGGGATCGGTCGGCGCCATGGCGCGGGGCTCTGCGGATCGCTATTTCCAGCAGGAAATCAAGGACTCGCTGAAACTTGTTCCCGAAGGGATCGAAGGGCAGGTGCCGTTCAAGGGGCCGGCGCGCGACGTGATCCACCAGTTGGTCGGCGGCGTGAAGGCGGCGATGGGCTATACCGGATCGCAGACGCTGACCGACCTGAAGAAGGCGAAGTTCGTGCGGATCAGCAATGCCGGCCTACGCGAAAGCCATGTTCATGACGTCGCGATCACGCGTGAGGCACCCAATTATCCGACCCGGGGCTGATCGATGACACCTGCCGCGCGCGTCCAGGCCGCGATCGACCTGCTGGATGAAACGATCGCGGCGGCCGGCGCCGGGGGTGCCGCGGCTGACACGCTGATTGCGCGCTATTTCAAGACGCGTCGCTATGCCGGGTCGAAGGATCGTCGTGCGGTTCGAGACCTTGTGTACGCCGCGATCCGGCGTGCGGGGGAACGGCCAGTTTCGGGACGTGCCGCAATGCTGGGGCTGGCGACCGACCAGCCGGAACTGCGCGATCTGTTCGACGGCAGCGACCATGGTCCGGCGGCGATCGATCCGGGGGAACTGGTGGCGCGGGCCGGCGTCGCCCCAGCTTGGCTGCTGGGCAAGCTCGAGACGCTGGACGGCGCGGAACGGGCCGCGCTGCTCGGGCGCGCGACGCTCGACCTGCGCGTCAACCGCTTGAAGGACGACCGTGCCGCGGTGCTGGCCGAGCTGCCTGATGCGGTGGCGACGCCGCATGCGCCGGACGGCGTCCGCATGCCGGAAGGCACGCAATTGGAAACACTTGCGGCTTACCGCGAAGGTCGCGTCGAGGTTCAGGACGAAGGCAGCCAGTTGCTGGCCATCGCCTGCGATGCGCGGCCGGGCATGACCGTGATCGACCTGTGCGCGGGGGCCGGTGGCAAGACGTTGGCGCTGGCCGCGGTGATGGCGGACGAGGGGCGGCTGATCGCATGTGATACGGACCGGCGTCGGCTCGGCAACCTGGCGCCGCGTGCGGTGCGGGCCGGCGTCACGATCGTCGAGCCGCTGCTGCTCGACCCGGATCGGGAGCGTGAGGCGCTGGCCGATTTCGTCAAGCAGACCGATATCGTCCTGGTCGATGCCCCCTGTTCCGGGACGGGTACGTGGCGGCGCAATCCGGAGGCGCGCTGGCGGCTGACGCGCGCCCGGGTCGAAAAGCTGGTGGCGTTGCAGGCGCATGTTCTCGACGTCGCGGCATCGATGGTGCGACCGGGCGGGGCGCTGGTCTATGCGGTCTGTTCGCTGATTGATGATGAAGGGGCGGGCGGTTTCGACGCGTTTCTGGCCCGCCATCCGAAGTGGACCGTAGATCCCGTCGCTATTGGCGCGGGGCGGGTACACGGACAGGGTCGCCGCCTGACACCGCTGCATGACGGCACCGACGGATTTTTCGTCGCGAGGGCACGGGCGCCGTGCTAGCGTCGCAGCGCGCCAGTTTTAAGGATTACCTCATGCGTTTCTCCGGCCCCGCCGTTGCCCTCGCCGTCGTTCTCGGCCTGACTGCCAGCGTGGGTTCCGGGCAGAAGCCCGACGATCAGATCAACCCGCGCTCCATCGCGCTCATGCAGGCCGGCGATGCGGCCCGCCGCGCCGGCAACCTGACCGGCGCGAACGACCTGATCGAAACCGCGCTTGCGGTCGATCCCCGCAATCGGGCGGCCTATATCGCGCTGGCCCGCGTGGCGCAGGCGCAGGCGTTGCCCGGCAAGGCGATCAGGCTGTACCGCGAGGCGCTGGTCATCGAACCGAACGACGTGGCGGCGCTGGGTGGGCAGGGTGAGGCGATGGTCCAGAAGGGTGCCGTCGAGCGCGCCAAGGTCAACCTCGCCCGCATCCGGGCATTGTGCAAGGCCGCGCCCTGCGCCCCTGCCGCCACGCTCGCCGCCGCGATCGCGAAGGGCCCGCCGCCCGCCGTCGTAACCGCGCAGGCGACGACGGTGGTGCCGCCAAAGGGTCAGGAAGCCGCGACCATCAAGCGATGATCGGTTAATCACCACTAAGCGTGCGCGTTATTCAGTGACTGCAGCAGGTTGCGCGGTTCTGGTCCCACCCGGCGCGAACATCGCACGGTTCGTGAGAGGCGTGAGGCAAACCGAAGACAGGGACCAAGACGTCCGGGTAGATGAGCTATAAACAACGCCACCCGTCTGCGTCATTCCGGACTTGATCCGAGATCCGGTGTTTCAAACGTAACGCATATGTCCTTTGATATTAAATCAAAGTCCGGATGAAGCGTAGTTGGATCCAACCAATTCTTCAGCCGCCATCCAGTACCCCCGCGAGCGCGGCGAATTCGGATACCGGCAATGTCTCGGCCCGCCGGGTCGGATCGATTCCGAGCATGTCGAGCGCATCGACCGCGCCGGGGACCCCTTTCAGCGACTGGCGCAGCATCTTGCGCCGTTGCCCGAACGCGGCGGCGGTAACCTGTTCCAACGTGCGCATGGCCACGCCGGCGGGCTGGACCGCGGGGACGAGGTGGACGATCGCCGAGGTGACTTTCGGCGGGGGGACGAAGGCGGAACGGTGAACCGGGAAAGCCAGCGTCGCGATCGAACGGAACTGCGCCAGCACCGACAGCCGGCCGTAGGCGGGCGTATCGGTGCGTGCGACGATCCGTTCCGCCACTTCCTTCTGGAACATCAGTGTCAGCGATGCCCAGAAGGGCGGCCATGGTTCGGCCGTCAACCAGCGGACGAGCAGCGCCGTACCGACATTATACGGCAGGTTCGACACGATATGCGCGCCGGGGCCCGCCAAGGCGGCCTCGTCGACCGCCAGCGCGTCGTCATCGATCACGGTCAGCCGGCCGGGATAGGCATCCGCCAGTTCGGCCAGTGCCGGCACGCAGCGCCGGTCGCGTTCGACCGCGACGACGGTCGCACCGGCCTTCAGTAGCGCGCGGGTCAGGCCGCCCGGTCCAGGCCCGACCTCATACACGCGTTGCCCATCGAGCGGACCAGGCACGCGCGCGATACGATCGAGCAGCTGCCCGTCCAGCAGGAAGTTCTGGCCCAGCGCCTTCGAGGCCGCCAGCCCGTGGCGGGCGATGACATCGCGCAGCGGCGGCAGCACGACCGCCGCCGATCTATCCGTCACGCGCAGTCCGCGCGGTAACGAACCGCGCTGCCGGCCAGCGCGATCGCCGCGATCATCGCGCCCGGATGGGCCTGATTCTGCCCCGCAATGCCGAACGCGGTGCCGTGATCGGGTGCGGTCCGCACGATTGGCAGGCCCAGCGTCATGTTGACGCCTTCGTCGAAATGCAGCGTCTTGATCGGGATGAGCGCCTGATCATGATACAGGCATAGCGCGACGTCATAATGCGCCCGCGCCCGCTCGTGGAACATCGTATCGGCCGCCAGTGGGCCGACGATATCGATCCCCTCCAGACGCAGGATCTCGACCGCAGGCAGGATCAGATCGATCTCTTCACGCCCAAGCGCGCCTTCCTCGCCGGCGTGCGGATTCAGCCCGGCGATCGCCAGCCGCGGGCGGGCAATGCCGAAATTGCGCACCAGACCGCGTTCGGTCACCCGGGCCTTGGCGACGATCAGTTCGACCGACAGCGCGTCGGGCACGTCGCGCACTGCCAGATGCGTGGTGATCGGCACGGTGCGCAGCGTCGGACCGGCCAGCAGCATGACGACATTGTCCGCCGCCACGCCGCAGCGTTCCGCCACGAACTCCGTCTGACCCGGATGGACGAAGCCGATCGAGTAAAGCTGCGCCTTCGACACCGGAGCGGTCACAAGTCCGGATGCGACACCCGACCGGGTCAGCCCCGCCGCGAGTTCCAGCGCATCCAGCGAACAGCGCGCACCGGCCATGTTCGGCTTGCCGGGGACTATATCGGCAGCACCTTCGACCTGCACAACGGGCAGCGCGCCGTCGAACCGTTCGGCCGCCTCCGACGGATCGGCGATACGCACGACGGGGCCGTCCCACACCGCAGTGATCGCACGGATATCACCCACCGCGAAGAACGGCGGCAGGCGGTGGACCTGCCGCAGGCTCCACGCCTTGGCGACAATCTCCGCGCCGATACCGGCCGGATCGCCCAGCGCCACCGCCAGCGGAACCAGGGCAGGATCGTCAGCGATAGTCGACCACCGCGTCGCGCCGCAGGTCGCGCAAATACCGCCGCGCGCTGCGATTTACGCGTTCCTCCTCAAGCTGCGACTGGATCGTCGCGGCGTCGGGACCGGCGGCGGCCTGCGCCTCGTCGCGCCCGCAGAGCACCAATGACCGGACACCGTCCTCGACCGATCCGAACGGCGGACTGGCCTGACCGATCTGAAGGTCCAGCATCATCTGCTGCAGGGCGGCGGGCAGGCCGCGAACCGGGATCTGGTCGTTGTCGACCACTTCGGCACCCAGCGTCTTGGCGATCGCCTCGACCGAACCGCACCCGCGCACCGTCTTCATTGCGGCACCGAATTTGGCGACCTCGGGTGCGACCTGCTCACGCGTGACGCCGGCCGGAAACTTGATACCGACCTGTTTCAACGCCAGTACGGCATCGCGCGCATCGACACCGCCGCCGGTGCGACGATCGACCACGGCGATGACCGAATAGCCACCCGCCACCGGGATGGGCACGCTGACCGATCCGGGCTGCATCGTCTGTGCCACGGCCGCGAGTTCAGGTGGAAGCTGTTCGGCCCGCACCCAGCCCAGATCGCCGCCGACCGCAGCGGTCGATGCTTCGGAAAACTGGCGCGCATAGGCGACGAACGATCCGCCCTTGCGAACCTGATCCACGATGCGGTTCGCGTTGGCGAGCGTCGCTTCCGCTGTTTCCGGGGTCGACGAGAGAAAGATCTCGCCGATGCGGAATTCCGGCGCGCCCTTGTTCGCGTTGATCCGCGCCATCACGGCCGCGACCTCGTCGTCGCCGACGTTGACGAACGGTTCGATCCGCCGGCTGAGCAGGCGGCGCCACGCCAGTTCGCCCTCGATCTGGCGCTTGATTGACGCTTCGGACGAACCCTGTTCGCGCAGGAATGTGCCGAACGTGGCCGGCGTCCGCTTGAAATTGCCGGCGACGCGCGCGTAGGTCTGCTGCACTTCC
The DNA here is from genome assembly GCF_001956315.1 of Sphingomonas montana. Lineage (GTDB taxonomy): Bacteria > Pseudomonadota > Alphaproteobacteria > Sphingomonadales > Sphingomonadaceae > Sphingomonas_R > Sphingomonas_R montana. The sequence goes on from NZ_KV887144.1 coordinate 172,391, forward strand.
GGCGCGGTGATGACGATATCGCGCGCCTTGGCCTCCTGGATCTGCAGCGTCTCGTCGATCAGGTTGCGCAGCACCTGAAGCTTCAGCCGGTCGCGTTCCTCGCCTTCCACTTTGCCGCCGTTCGCGGCCAGCACCAGCGCGAGCCGCTGTTCGATATCGGTCTGCGTAATGATGGTGCCGTTGATGATCGCCGTCGCCTTGCGGACGTTCGGGTCGACCTTGCCGAACACGGTCAGGTCGTTGGGCAGGTTCATCGATTGAACCGCAGGGCCGACGCTGTCGTCCACCGTCTGCGCCAGCCCAACCGCACCAAAGCCGAGACCTGCCGCGAGCAAGACGGCACGCCCGACCCGAGCTTTACGTAATCCGCCCAAAACCCACTCCAATTCGAAAGTACCCCAGCTGCCGACGCATTTCTGCCCGCGTAGGCGCCCCCGCCTGAACCCTAGCTTAGCGCCCGAGGTTCTTGAGCGCCAGCCTGACCGCAACCGTGCTGCCGCGGCGTGTCGATCCGATGATGTCAAAGTCTCGGCGATAGGTCGCACCCACTTCCAGACATTCGTCGGAATAGAGCAGGCCGATGCGCTGCCGGACGGGCTGGTAGCCGTCGGACAGCGAGACCGGGTCCTCCCGCCGGCCGGTCAGATCGATCACCGTCGATCCGAAGACGGACATGGTGCGCGTCAGCTGTATCCGCCCGCCCAGCCGGACCTCCTCGCGATCCCGGAGATCCTCGATCGCGGTGTTCACGTTCCGATTGAGCCGGAAATAGCCGACGGTGGCATAGGTGCGCCGCCCGCCGATCGTGGCGTCGACCTCGTTGCGGCGGACGTTGAGGCTGTCCTTGTCGATCCGGATCCGCTGCGTCAGCGCCGCGAACCGGCCGTAGCGCACCGTGGTCTGTGCGACGATATCGGAGAAGCGGTCGGTCAGGCCGGTCCCTTCCGGGAACAGCGTCGGCTCCTTGGTCAGGCGATAGCTTTGTCCGATGACGGACCGGACCGAGAGCCGTGGCCGGTCGAACGCCCATTGCGCTCCATAGACGGCGCGCGATCCATCCTCGAACCGGTCATATCCGCTGAACCGGTTGATGGCGAACAGGTTGAGTGTTTCGAGGTCGATCGCGCGGCTGTCCTCGTTCGGAATGTCCGAATTGCGGAGCGGTGGCGTGGCGACGATCTGCACCCGCGGGGTGATCGTCTGCGTACCGCCGAACAGGGTGCCGACGAACGGCCAGCGCATGTCGACCGCGCCGGCCAATACCCCGCGCCCGGTCCACCCGTCCTGCCCGCGATAGCTGACCGTCGGCGTCAGCGCACCGTCATCGGTGTGGTACACGTCGCCGCGCGCATAGGCGGTGAGGGTCACTTCCTGGCCCAGCGCGGTGTAGCGATGCATATCCCAGCGCGCGCCGGCAAAGGCGCGCTGCGTATCCTGGCCCGCGGTGCGGATCAGCGACAGGCTGTTGACCTGAAGCTCCACGCGGCCGCCGAGTAACGGATCGTCGAGCCGGCGACGGTAATCGATCGCCGGAATTGCGATCGGCTGCTGCCCCTGGATCGCGCCAGCACGCAGCGTCTGCACCGCATAGCCGGCGATCGACAGATAGCTGCTGCGGTCGATCCGTTCGACGTTGGCGACCGATCGCAGCCGGTCGTCGTTGGTGATGTCGTAGCGCCGCAGGAACGTCCGGTCGGTGGTCAGCCGGAGCGACTCCGTCAGCGACCAGGCCGGATCGAACTGGAACTTGCCGTTCGCATCAATGTAGCCGCGGACGCCGCGATCCGTATCGACGTCCGCCGGCATCAGCAGCGCAGGTGACCGCGATCCGTAGGTCACCATGCCGCCGACTTGATAGGCCCCGTTCGACGTCAGTTCTCGGTACTGACCACCGATCGCGGGCAGGACCTTGGTATAGACGTGCGGCGTGATGGTCAGGTCGCGCCCCGGTGCCATCTTGATATAATAAGGCACCGAAAATTCGGCCCCGTTCAACCGCGAGAACTGGAAATCCGGCACCAGCAGCCCCGGCCCGCCGCCCTGTTGCCCGTCGGGATGCGAAAAACCGGGCAGCCACAATATGGTGACGCCGAGCAGCGTGAACCGCGCGTCGCGGTAGCTGATCCTGTGACGAACCGGATCGTGGACCACGCGCACCGCGCTGATCGTCCAGACAGGCGTCCGCGGGCAGCCCGCCGCATCGGTCACCGCGCAGGGGGTATAGGCGGCGCGTTCCAGCGTGCTGACGCCGTTCACGCGCGTACCGCGGACCGCGGCCAGCCGCCCGCCATCCTCAAGCACCAGCAGCAGATTCTCGATCACGCCGTCCTTCAGCGTGTCGGTCAGGTCCACGCTGTCGCCGTAAGCGGTGTCGCCACCGGGATTGGCGACCGCGACATTGCCTTCGGCCCGGACCGCGCCGGTGCGGCGGTTCCAGACGATACGGTCAGCGCGCACCCGGTTGCCGGCACGCACCATCCGCACGTCGCCCGCCGCGGTGACTACGTCGCCGTTGCTGTCATAATCCAGCGTATCCGAACTGAACCCGACTTCATCGTCGTTGAGCGGGGTCGTGACACCGACGTCGGCCGGCGGCGCCACCGCGCGCGGCAACAGGTCCGGCACCGCATCCGGCGCCGCGACCGCGGGCGGGGCGGACGGGCCGGGCTGCGCCGCGGCAGCGCCAGACATCAGGATCGCAAGCGAGAGGAATGCCCCGCCGGTCGTCATCACATGCAAGCCAGCAACCCTCTGCGGCCGCTATGGCCGGTGTTCGCCTATCGCATCGTCTCCGTATGGCCGCAATCGCCGATGCGGCGGATCGCGGCCGACGCGGGAAGATGCTGGCAAACGGCGGGCATGATCCCCATTTCGAATTGCCCCGGGACGGCGGATCGCTACCCGCGACGATCAAACATAAGGAAGCAGACACCCATGCAGGTCCGTTTTGAAGACAGCCGTCCCGCCGACATGCGGACCGTCGCCTATCCGGTGGCCGGCACCGCGTTCCCGGCCATCGATGCCGCGGCCGCGGCACTGGCGACGGCGTCCGCTGCCGCGCAGCGGTTCGAAGGCGATGCCGGCACGCTTCTCGACCTGTTCGTGCCGACCGGCGATGGTGCGACGCGCGTGCTGTTCGCCGGTGTCGGCAAGGCGGCACCGTCCGCTGCCACATATGAGAAGGCCGGATCCGCGCTGGCCGCGCGGCTGCTGACGTCCGGCGAGACGACGTTGGTCGTCGACCTGACCGGCAGCAGCATTGCCGATACGGCGACCGCGGCCGCCCATATCGCGTTCGGCGCACTGATGCGCAGCTGGCGCTATGACAAGTATCGGACGAAACTGTCCGATACGGCGAAGCCGACGCTGACCGATATCGTGATTGTCGGCGGTGGGGCGGGGGCGGCCGATGCCTATGCACCGCTCGCTGCACTGGCGGAGGGGCTGTCGCTGACCCGTGAACTGGTGACCGAGCCGGCGAACATCATCTATCCGGAATCGTTCGTCGCGCGCTGCCGGCCGCTCGCGGATCTCGGCATCACCATCACCGTGCTGGGCGAGGCGGAGATGGAAGCCGCCGGCATGGGGGCGATCCTGGGCGTCAGCCAGGGAAGCGCGCGCGAGGCACAGCTGCTCGTCCTGCACTGGAACGGGACGGACGACACCGGCACGCCCCCGCTGGCGCTGGTCGGCAAGGGCGTGACGTTCGATACCGGCGGCATATCGATCAAGCCGGCCGCCGGCATGGAAGACATGAAATGGGACATGGGCGGCGCGGGCGCCGTGGCCGGTGCGATGGCGACCCTAGCCGGGCGCAAGGCGAAGGTGAACGTCGTCGGCATCTGTGGCCTGGTCGAAAACATGCCGTCCAGCACCGCGACCCGCCCGGGCGACGTCGTGACATCGATGTCCGGCCAGACGATCGAAGTCATCAACACCGACGCAGAAGGTCGCCTCGTCCTCTGCGATGCGATCACCTGGGTGCAGAAGAACTATGCACCGAAGACGATCGTCGATCTCGCCACGTTGACCGGCGCGATGATCGTGGCGCTCGGCCATGAATATGGCGGCCTGTTCGCCAATGACGACGGGCTGGCGGATCAGCTGCTGGCGGCCGGCACGGCATCGGGCGACATGTTGTGGCGTTTTCCGCTGGGCGATCCGTACGACAAGCTGATCGACAGCCCGATCGCGGACATGAAGAATGTCGGCCCGCGCCCCGGGGGATCGATCACCGCGGCGCAGTTCATCAAGCGGTTCGTCGACAAGGACGTGCGCTGGGCGCATCTGGACATTGCCGGCATGGTATGGGCGGCCAAGCCGGGCACGTTGCACGACAAGGGCGCGACCGGATACGGCGTGCGGCTCCTCGACAGCTTCGTCCGCGACAATTTCGAGAGCTGAGCCGGTAGGGCGTTTCGGAGACGGCCTGTGACCTGCTAGACCGCGGGGATGCAGGTCGACTTCTACCATCTGGGGCATGCGCCGATCGCCGCGGTGCTGCCCCGCATCGCCGAGCGGGTGACCGGGTCCGGCGCGCGACTGCTGGTCGTGGCCGACGATGCGGCGCTGCTCGAAAGGCTCGATCGTGACCTGTGGGCCTATGCCGCCGATGCGTTCCTGCCGCACGGTCGGACGGGGCAGGGGGGGGAGGCGCATCAGCCGGTGCTGCTCTCCACCACGCTCGATCCGCTCAACGCCGCGCGTAACGTGGCACTGGTCGATGGTCGGTGGCGGGCGGAAGCGCTGGACTATGACCGCAGCTTCCACTTCTTCGACGACGAATCGATCGAGCCGGCGAGGGCGGCCTGGCGGTCGCTGAACGACGTCGCGGGCCTGGAACGCCGGTTCTGGCGACAGGACGAGGACGGCCGCTGGACGCGCGTCGCCTGAACCCCGCTTGCGGCCTGCGATTCGCACGCCTAGAGCGGCGCCATTCCCAATCGCTAACATAGGAGCCCGTCCGGCCATGGCGACCGAGCGTACCTTTTCGATCATCAAACCCGATGCCACCCGTCGCAACCTGACCGGTGCCGTCACCGCGATGCTGGAGGCCGCCGGCCTGCGCGTCGTGGCGTCGCGCCGCATCCAGATGACGCGCGAACAGGCGGAAGGCTTCTACGCCGTCCACGCCGAACGCCCGTTCTTCGCCGACCTGGTCGGTTTCATGGTGTCCGGCCCCGTCGTGATCCAGGTGCTGGAAGGCGAGAATGCCGTCGCCCGCAACCGTGAGATCATGGGCGCCACCAACCCGGCAAACGCCGACGAAGGCACGATCCGCAAGGTCCACGCCGAATCGATCGAAGCCAACACGGTCCACGGTTCGGACAGCGCCGAGAATGCCGCGACCGAGATCGCGTACTTCTTCAAGCCGGAAGAGATTGTGGGCTGACTGGACGGGGCGTTGCATCAAGCCATCGCCCCACTCCCCAACCCTCTCCCCGATGGGGAGAGGGGGCCTGTCACGCTGGTGAAGTGCCACCGCTCCACCATCAAAGCCCTCTCCCTTCCGGGGAGAGGGTAAGGTGAGGAGTGGTGGCCTGAGCTAACCGGGCCCCAGTAGAACGCCGCGATCATCCGCGACACTGCACACCCTCAGCGCGCCTTGCCTGCCCATAATGTATCGAGCCGTTTCACGCCGTCGGCCTTGACCCGCGCCACCAGCGACAGGCCGCGCAGCCGCACGTCCGTACCGCTGAGGAACGCCGTGTCGGTCGCATAGCCGATGTCGTAGATCGCCCGGTCCGTCATCACGACCCCGTCCGCCAGATAGCGTGTGGTAAGCAGCACCGGCAGCCGTTCGTCGCCACGCGTTTCGGCCGGCATGCCGGCCGCCTTGCGCGCACGGACCAGCGCATCGTGGAACCAGCCCGTCTCGATCCGCGCCTCGCCCGTGGTATCGACCGCCGCGACGCCGAGTGCGGACGGAAACGCCACCGTCTGCCCCTGGATGCTTTGTTCACCACGCAGCGGAGCGAGGTCCAGCCGCGCCGCTGATCGGTCGGCGGTCGCCTTGAGCAGCAGCGTGCGGTTGGCCACATTGGCCTTGGCCGCTTCGCCCGCCTTTTCGACGCGGACGTCCTGCCGTTCGGTATAGCTGTTCCAGAGCGTAAGCCCGGAAATCGAAACCGCGGCGACCGCCAGCACCTCGCCCATCGTGATCCAGCGCCGCCGGTTGCGCGCGGTCTCCGCCTTGTCCTCTCGGTCCGTCATGCCCGCACCAGCTCCGCCAGTGTTTTCGGATATAGTGCATGTTCCGCGGGCAGGACCCGCGCCGCCAGCGTGTCGGGCGTATCGCCGGGCAGGATCGGTACGCGCGCCTGTGCCACGACAGGCCCGTCGTCCAGTTCCGGCGTCACGATATGCACCGAACAGCCGCCCTCCGTATCGCCGGCCGCGATCGCGCGGGCATGCGTGTCGAGCCCCTTGTAGAGCGGCAGCAGCGACGGATGGATATTGACGATCCGCCCGGTCCAGCCCGCGATGAAGCTGGGCGACAGCAGCCGCATGTAGCCGGCGAGCGCGATCCATTCCGCGCCCGCCCGGCGGATCTCCGCGTCCAGCACCGCATCGAATGCCGCGCGCGCCATGCCCTTGTGGCTCAGCGCGAACGTCGCGATGCCGGCGGTCCGCGCGATGGCGAGGCCGCCGGCATCGGGATCGTTCGCCGCAACCAGCACGACGCGGTAGGGGCAATCGTCCGCCTGCGCCGCCGCCACGAGCGCCGCCATGTTGGATCCTCGGCCGGAGATCAGGACGGCGACCGGGATCCGTTCCGCAGAGGCATCCGCACGGCCGACCGCGCCGAAATCAGCCATGGAACGATGCCGACCATTCGCCACGCCCGCTCCAGCTTTCGGCCGATCCGCGGACGGTGCAGCCCTTGTCGCCGGCGGCGATCGATCCGATCCGGAACACCGTCTCGCCGGCCGCGGTCAGGTCTGCCGCGACCGCATCCGCATCGTCCGCGGCCGCCACCACCGCCATGCCGATGCCGCAGTTGAACGTGCGTGCCATCTCGCCCGGCTCGATATTGCCCTGCGCCTGCAGAAACGCCATCAGCCGCGGCTGGACCCAGGCATCGGCGTCTATCGTGGCGTGCAGCCCGTCCGGCAGGATGCGCGGGATATTCTCCAGCAGCCCGCCGCCGGTGATGTGAGCCAGCGCATGGATGCGGCCGTACCGCACGACCGGCAGCAGCGATTTCACATAGATCCGGGTCGGCGCCATCAGCGCGTCGATCAGCATGACGTCCTGATCGAACAGCGCCGGCCGATCGAGCTTCCACCCCTTGTCGGCCGCCAGCCGCCGGACGAGCGAATAGCCGTTGCTGTGGATGCCGGACGACGCCAGCCCCAGCACAACGTCGCCGTCCGCCACGCGGTCGCCGTCGAGAACGTCCGACCGCTCGACCGCACCGACGCAGAAACCCGCCAGGTCATAGTCGCCCGGCGCGTACATGCCCGGCATCTCTGCCGTTTCACCGCCGATCAGCGCGCATCCCGCGATGCGGCAGCCCTCCGCGATGCCCGCCACGACGGTTTCGGCCTGGCCGACGTCCAGACTGTTGCAGGCCAGATAATCGAGGAAGAACAGCGGTTCGGCGCCCTGCACGATCAGGTCGTTGACGCACATCGCGACCAGGTCGATCCCGACCGTTTCGTGCCGCCCGCTGTCGATCGCCAACTTCAGCTTGGTGCCGACCCCGTCGTTGGCCGCGACAAGCAGCGGATCGGCATAGCCGGCCGCCTTCAGGTCGAAGAAGCCGCCGAAGCCGCCGAGTTCCGCGTTCGCGCCGGGGCGCCGGGTGGACCGGGCCAGCGGCGCGATCGCGCGCACGAGCGCGTTGCCCGCCGCGATCGAAACGCCCGCCTGGGCATAGGTATAGGGGGTGTCGTCATTGGCCATGCGCGGCGATTAGACATAACGCGCTTGGATTTCCACGACCAACTCGCCACAAGCGCGTTCGTGGCCCGACTTCTGACCCCTTCGCGCATCCTGATCGCGCTTTCCGGTGCCGCCGCGCTCGTCGCCGGCGGCATGGCGGTCAGCCAGATCGAACCGGGTGACCGCGGTGTCGCCCCCATCGACAGCACGTCCAGCTACGAGATCGGCGGCGTGACCGTGGACGTTTCGGGCAAGGATGCCGATGCCGCGCGCACCGGCGGCTGGCGCGAGGCGCAGCGCAAAGGCTGGCGCATGCTCTACGCGCGCGTGCACAATGTCCCGTTCGCCGCGGCGCCACGGTTGCCCGATTCGACGCTCGATTCGATCGTGGCGGGGATCGTGGTCGAAGACGAACAGATCAGCGCGAGGCGCTATATCGGTCGGCTGGGCGTGCTGTTCGATCGCGGGCGGGCGGGGGCGTTGCTGGGCGTGGGCGGTCAGGTACGGCGGTCAGCCCCGATGCTCACCATTCCGGTAATGTGGTCCGGCGGCGCGGCGCAGAGTTTCGAACTGCGGACGCAGTGGCAGCAGGCCTGGGCGCGGTTCCGCACCGGCGGCAGTCTGATCGACTATGTCCGCCCCGTCGGCACCGGGGCCGATCCACTCCTGATGAACATGGCGCAGGCCCGTCGGCCGGGGCGCGCGTGGTGGCGGATGCTGCTCGACCAATATGGCGCGTCGGACGTGCTGGTACCGGAAGTCTCGATCAAGCGCAGCTATCCCGGTGGCCCCGTGCTGGCGACGTTCACCGCGCGGCACGGCCCCGATGGCACGGTGATCGAGCGGTTCGTACTGCGTGCCGAAACATCCGCCGCGATCCCCCGCCTGCTGGACGAAGGCGTCCGGCGGATCGACATGGCCTATGCCGACGCGTTGCGGTCGGGCGGGCTGTATCCCGATGCCATGCTGGTCGAGGATCCGGTCCCGATCGATCCGCTCGACCTGGCCGGCGCGGACCCCGATGCCGCGGTCGTCGCGCCCGGCGACGTCGCAAGCAGCAGTTTCTCGCTGGACGTCGACACACCCGACGCGGCAGCGCTGGCCCGCGCGGAACAGGCGATCCGCGCGATCCCCGGCGTGCGGTCGCTCAGCACGCCCAGCCTTGCGCTCGGCGGTGTCTCGGTGATCCGGGTGCTGTTTCAGGGGGATGCCGCCGCGCTGTCGATCGCGCTGCGCGCGCGCGGCATCCGGGCGGAGGAGACCGGCGACAACCGTTTCCGCCTGCGTCCGCCGGCCGCGACCGCACCGCCGGCCGCGGCTCCGGCCGAAACCGTGCCCGAACCCGGCACGCCGGCGTGAACCAGATCGCGCTGCCGCTTCTGTGGCCGGCGGACGCGGCAGCCGGGGATTTCATCCTGTCCCCCACCAATGCGGATGCGGTCCGGCATCTGGAACGGCTGGCGCTCTGGCCCGTCATGGCGACGGTGCTGGTCGGGCCGCGCAAGTCGGGACGCAGCCTGCTTGGCCGGATCTTCGCGGCGCAGAGCGGCGGCACGTTGATCGACGCGGCCGATCGTCAGCCGGAAGAAGACCTGTTCCACGCCTGGAACCGGGCGCAGTCCGAACGGCAGCCCCTGCTGATGATCGCGGACCATGCGCCGCCGGTCTGGTCCGCCACGCTGCCCGACCTGCGCTCGCGCCTTGCGGCGACGCCGGTCGTCCGGCTCGAACATCCGGACGACGCGCTGGCCACCGCGCTGCTCGACAAGGAACTGGGCGCACGCGGGCTGGCGGTGCCGTCGGCGGTGGCCGCCTATGTCCTCGCGCGAATTGATCGCAGCCACGTCGCCATCGCGCGGATCGTCGACGCGCTCGATACCGCCGCACTCGTCCGGCAACGCGGGTTGACCGTGCCGCTGGCCCGCGACGCGCTGGTCGCATGCGGATTCATCGACGCGTCATCCGATGTCGGGTAGGAGGGAAGCCATGGAACCGACCGCAGCACCCCTTGCCCCCGCAACCGATCCGGCCGCCCCGATCACGCTTCGCGAACGCTATTTCAATCGCGAACTCAGCTGGCTCGCGTTCAACCAGCGCGTGCTGGACGAGGCCTGCAACGAAGCGCATCCGCTGCTCGAACGGCTGCGTTTCCTCTCGATTTCCGGCAACAACCTCGATGAATTCTTCATGGTCCGCGTCGCGGGGCTGAAGGGTCAGTTGTTGCAGGACGTCGATACGCGGTCGCCGGACGGGCTGACCGTGGCGCAGCAACTGGCCGCCATCACCGAGGAGGCCGACCGCCTGATGGATGCGCAGCAGCGTGTCTGGTCCTCGATCCGCGGGGCCTTGTCCAAGGCCGGCATCGACGTGCTCGACCTGGGCCAGATCCGCGACGACGAGACCGCGTGGCTGGAACGCTTCTTCCGCGAACAGGTGTTCGCCGTGCTGACGCCGCAGGCGCTGGACCCCGCGCATCCGTTCCCGTTCATCCCCAACAAGGGGTTCAGCCTGATCTTCGATCTACGCCGGTTGTCGGACGACGAGCCGATTCGCGAACTGCTGATGGTGCCGGCGCGGCTGCCCAGTTTCGTGCGGCTGCCCGATCTGGCGGGCGAGGAGGGCGTCGTGCCGCGCGCGCGCTATGTCGCGATCGAAACCGTTATCCGCCGTTTCACCAATATTCTGTTCCCCGGATACGAAGTGCAGGGGGATGGCGCGTTCCGCATTATCCGAGACAGCGATATCGAGCTGGAGGAGGAAGCCGAGGATCTCGTCCGCTACTTCCGCTCCGCCATCAAGCGGCGCCGCAAGGGTCGCGTGATCCTGCTGGTGATGGAAGTCGGCATGCCGGAAAATCTGGAGAAGCTGATCAAGGAAGAGATTGGCGGCGCCGACGCGATCATCACCGACACCGGCCGTTTCCTTGGCATCGCCGACTTGGAACAGCTGGTCGAGGAGGACCGGCCGGACCTGAAATTCCCGTTGTTCAACCCGCGTTTCCCGGAACGCATCCGCGAACATGGCGGCGATTGCTTTGCGGCGATCCGGTCGAAGGACATCGTCGTCCATCACCCATATGAATCGTTCGACGTCGTGCTCGCCTTCCTGAAACAGGCGGCGCAGGATCCGGACGTCGTCGCGATCAAGCAGACGCTGTACCGCGCGGGCAAGCAGTCCGCCGTCATCCGCGCGCTGGTCGATGCGGCGGAGGCGGGCAAGTCGGTCACCGCGGTGGTCGAACTGAAGGCGCGGTTCGACGAAGAGCAGAACCTGATGTGGGCAAGCCAGCTGGAGCGCGCCGGCGTCCAGGTGGTGTACGGCTTCATCGACTGGAAGACGCACGCCAAGGTTTCCATGGTTGTCCGTCGCGAAAACGGCACCTACCGCACCTACTGCCATTTTGGCACGGGCAATTATCACCCGGTAACCGCGAAGATCTATACTGATCTCAGCTTCTTCACGGCCGATCCGCGGGCGGGGCGCGATGCGGCGCGACTGTTCAACTACATCACCGGCTATGTCGAACCGCACGACATGGAACTGCTCACTATATCGCCGATCGGGATGCGGGAACGGCTGGCCGAACTGATCGATACCGAGATCGATATCGCGCGGGGCGGGGGCGAGGGCGCGATCTGGATCAAGATGAACTCGCTCGTCGATCCGGCGATCATCGAGAAACTATATCGGGCATCCGCGGCCGGCGTGCAGATCAATTGCATCATCCGCGGCATCTGCTGCCTGCGGCCAGGGGTGCCGGGTCTGAGCGACAATATCCGCGTGCGGTCTATCGTCGGGCGGTTCCTGGAACATAGCCGCATCATGTGTTTCGGCAATGGTGCCGCACTGCCGAACCGCAATGCGAAGGTCTATATCTCGTCCGCCGACTGGATGCCGCGCAACTTCGACAGGCGCGTCGAATATCTGCTGCCGATCGAAAACCCGACCGTGCATGCGCAGATCCTGGAACAGGTCATGGTCGCAAACCTGATCGACGACGAACAGAGCTGGCAACTGTTGCCCGACGGCAGCTACGATCGGGTCCATAACGCCCGCCGGCATTTCAACCTGCACCGGTATTTTATGACCAACCCGTCGCTGTCCGGCCGCGGTGAGGCCCGCAGCGGCGCGGTACCGAAACTGAGTCTGAAACGCGGTGCCTGAGATCGTTACCAGCCTTGTCCGACAGGTGGGTCGGCCGGGCGGGTCCGGTCGGACAAGGCTTCCACCCCGCGGCCATCTCCGCTAACCCCCAGCGCATGGCCTTACCGATTTTCCGCCGCCGGGACGAGGTCGTCGTCCCGACGGGCCGTATCGGCATCATCGACATCGGATCCAATTCGATCCGGCTGGTCGTCTATGATGCGCCGACCCGCACCCCCGTCATATTGTTCAACGAAAAGGTAATGGCCGGGCTGGGCAAGGGGCTCGCCAAGGATGGTGCGCTGGCCGAGGACGGCATCGCCCGCGGCATGACGGCGCTGACCCGTTTCGCCGCTCTCGCGCGGCAGATGCAGGTAAAGACGTTGCGCACCGTGGCGACCGCTGCCGTTCGTGATGCCCGCAACGGCGCGCTGTTCCTGGCGCGCATCGAGGGGCTGGGCCTCAAGGTCGAGCTGTTGTCCGGCGACCAGGAGGCGACGATGGCCGGCATGGGCGTGCTGGCCGGCATACCGGGGGCGGACGGCATCGTGGGCGACCTGGGTGGTGGCAGCCTGGAACTGATCCGCGTTCACGGCGGTGCGGTGCACGAGAAGCTGTCGCTGCCGCTCGGCGTCCTCCGGCTCGGCGCGATCCGCGCGCGGGGGCCGGGCGCGTTGCAGCGGACCGTCGCCGCCGGACTGGACGCCGCCGGGTGGACCGACATTCCCGCCGGACTGCCACTCTATCTGGTGGGCGGATCGTGGCGCGCGCTGGCCCGGCTCGACATGTATCTGGAGGATTGGCCACTGCCGATCATCCATCATTACCGCATGCCGGCGGACCGTGCGGCGCGGCTCGTCCGCGTGCTGGCGCAGATCGATCGGAAACGGTTGCGCGAAGTGATCGGACTGTCCGCATCGCGCGCACCGACGCTGCCCGATGCGGCGGCGCTGCTTAGCATCGTGGTGCGTCAGTTGCAGACCAGTTCGCTGATCGCCTCGGCTTACGGCCTGCGCGAAGGGCTGCTCCACGATTCGCTCTCGGTCGAAGAGCGGCGGCAGGATCCGCTCGTCACGGCGGCGCGGGAGGAAGGTGTCCGGCAGGGGCGCTTTCCCGAACATGGCGATCTGCTCGATCGCTGGATCGCGCCGCTGTTCCCGGACGAGGGGGCCGACGACGCCCGCCTGCGCCATGCGGCCTGCCTGCTGGCCGATGTCGGTTGGCGCGCGCATCCCGAATTTCGCGCGGCACGCGGCCTCGACACTGCGTTGCACGGTAATTGGGTGGGCATCGACGCGCGCGGCCGGGCCATCATGGCACGCGCGCTCTACACCAGTTTCGGCGGCACGTTGCCTGTCCCCCTGCTGGACCGGCTGTTCACGCCGGAGGACAAGGCGATGGCGGACCGGTGGGGCCATGCGATGCGACTGGGACAGCGCCTGTCCGGCGGCGTCGCCGGCCCGCTGGAGGGAAGCCACGTCACGCTAGGCACCGAAACGGTCACGCTGACGCTACCCAGCGAGTGCCGCGAGTTGTCGGGCGAGTCGGTGGAACGGCGAATGAAGGCGCTGGCTGCCGCGCTTGATCGGCGGGCGGAGCTGGTGGTCGGGTAAGGCACGATAATTCAAGATAAATTCGCACCCAATTCGTTTGGTTCGAGCCTGTCGAGAACTCAGCGCAGGGTTCTCGACAGGCTCGAACCAAACGAACTGGGAGAGCGGATAACTCCGAGGCCGTCACGCGGTCGCTACACGGCAGAAACGCGCGGGCGGGATCGCGAAATATTGCTCATTCCACGACCGGATCGGCCACCGGATCGCTCAGCCGGCGGCGCTGGATCGGCGGCTCATGGTCGACCGCGCCCATTTCCATGATCTTGGTGCGCAGTTCGGCGCGCTTGGTATGGATCGATGCGATCACCGGCCCCATCGCGACGCCGAGGTCGACCAGCACCGCCTCCGACAGTTGCAGCGAACTTTCGAGTGTTTCGGGCACCGCGTCGGTCACGCCGGCGCGGTAGAGTTCGGCGGCATGGTTCGGGTCCCGTGCGCGCGCCACGATCGTCAATTCCGGGTGCAGCAGGCGCACCTTGCGCGTGATGCGCACGAGTTGGACCGGATCGTCCATCGTCAGGACCAGCGCCTTGGCGGTTTCCAGCTGGAGCCGTTCGATCATGCCGGGACGCGCGATATCGCCGAACTGCGCATGGTATCCGCGGCTGCGCGCATGGGCGACCGCATCGACGTCCGCCTCGATCGCGACATAAGGCTGGGCGTGCGCGTCGAGCATCTGCGCCACCAGCCGGCCGACCCGGCCGCAGCCTACGATCACGGTACGGGCGCCATCGGCGGGCGGTTCGGGAAAGTCGGTCTTGGCTGCGCGTTCCGCCCGCTTCGACAGGTCGCTGCCGACCCGCGCCAGCAACGGCGTGATGGTGAGGCCGAGCGCGGTGACGATCTGCCAGAAGGAGGCGGTCGACGGCTGGATCAGCTGCGCCTGGGCCGCGGTCGCCAGCACGATCAGCGTGGTTTCGGACGGGGACGCCATCAACAGACCAACCTCCGCCGCCATGCCGCGCCGCGCGCCGCGCAGCCGGAGCAGGACGGCGGTCACGACCGTCTTGGCGATCACCACGCCCGCTACCGCGGTGGCGAGCGGTACCCAGCTCCCCGCGATCAGCCGGAGGTCGAGCGACATGCCGACCGTGATGAGGAACACCCCCAGCGCAAGGCCACGGAACGGCGCGGTCATCGCCTCTACTTCGGTATGGTAATCGGTCTCCGCGATCAGGATGCCGGCGAGCAACGCCCCGACGATCGGCGACAGGCCGGCGGCGGTCGTCGCCACACTGGCCAGGATCACGACGAGCAGGCTTGCCGCCAGGAACAGCTCGGGGCTCTTCGTGCGGGCGGCCTGCGCGAACAGGCGGGGCAGCAGCAGCCGACCGAGCACCATCATGCCCGCCACGGTCGCCGCGCCAATGACAAGCGTGCGGACCAGCCCGTCCCACCCGCCGTCCGCCGCCATCGGTGCCAGCGCACCGAGCAGGAAGATGATCGGGACGAGCGCCAGATCCTCGAACAGCAGCATCGCAAACGCCGCCTTGCCGACCGCGCTACGCATGCCTGCGATCGGCAGCACGAGCGCGGTGGACGATAGCGCAAGAGCGAGGCCAAGACCCATCGCGCCCGCCGGTTCCTGCCCGATCAGGAACAGCGCACCGCCGATGAGGCCGGCGGAGACAACCAGTTCCGCTGCGCCCAGCCCGAAGACATCGACCCGCATCGACCAGAGCCGCCGGAACGACAATTCCAGGCCGATTGAAAACAGCAGCAGGACGATACCGAATTCCGCGAACGGTTCGATCGCGTGCGGGTTGGATATGGTGATGTGGTAGAGCCACGGAAACCGACTGGACAACGCGCCGAGCCCGGCCGGCCCGACAAGCATGCCGACGAGGATGAACCCGATGACCGGATTGACCCGCGCGCGCGCGAAGGCGGGGATCACCAGACCCGCCGCCCCGAGGATTACCAGAGCATCGCTGAACGCGTCGGATTCGATCGGGAGTGCCATCGTCCGACCATTCGTTATCCGACGTGCGGTGTCACCCTTTTACCGCACCGTGCGGCCTGAAAACCCGGTCAGCCGCCGCCGGGCGCGCGCGTGCCCATCGGCCGGCTGTCGACCTTCGGCTGTTCCCCGTGCGGACGGTTGCTCCAGTCGATCGCGTACAGGTCGAATCGACGGTCGGCCAGGTTCCGAACGGTGCCCTCGGCCCGCGCCCAGGTCAGGTCGGCCAGGTTCACGTCGGCGATCGTCAGCGTTTCGACATTCTCCGTCGATTCGGCGGCGATGCCGTCCCGCGCGAAGGGAAAATCGCACGGCGTCAGGATCGCCGACTGGGCGTATTGGATGTCCATATTGTCGACGTTCGGCAGGTTGCCGACATTGCCGGACATCACGACGAAACACTGGTTTTCGATCGCGCGGGCTTGCGAACAGTAGCGGACCCGCAGATAGCCCTGCCGGCTGTCGGTGCAGAACGGCACGAAGATGATGCGCGCGCCACCGTCTGCCAGCCGCCGCGCCAGTTCCGGAAACTCGCTGTCGTAACAGATCAGCACGCCGATCGGGCCGCAATCGGTCTGGATCGTATCGAGCGAGTCGCCGCCCCTGATCTTCCACCAGTAGCGTTCGTTGGGCGTGGGGTGGATCTTCTCCTGACCATGCACCGATCCGTCGCGCAGGCAGACATAGGCGATGTTCTGGATGTCGCCATCCTCGGCGCGGGTCGGATGCGATCCGCCGATGATGTTGACGTTATACTCCAGCGCCATTCGGCTGAGTTCGGCGATCAACGGTTGGGTATGTTCGGTCAGCCGGTCGATCGCCTCCATCGGCGAGAGTTCGCGCTTCTCGAACGACAGCAGCGCGAGCGTGAACAGCTCGGGGAACACGACGAAATCCGCCTTGTAGTCGGACGAGATGTCCACGAAATATTCCACGTTGCGGATGAATTCCGCAAAGTCGGCGACCGGCTTCGCCTGGAACTGGACCGTCGCCAGCCGCACGCTCTCGATCCCGCGCGGCACGCGGAACTCGGGCGCCTCGTTCGGATCAACATAGGGATTGCGCCAGATCATGAGTGCGGCCGCACCGCCGGACTGCTTGTCCTCCGGCAAGTAGCGCGGCAGTATACCGGCCGGTTCGAACCCGTTGGCGAGCTGGAACCCGATCACCGGATCGCGCAGCGTGCCGTCCTTGATCCCGGCGAGATAGCCCTCCGGCCCGTTGACCCGGTCGCGTATGCGGCGATAGCCGGGCAAGCGACCGCCGAACGCAATGCCGCGCAGCTCCAGC
Source organism: Sphingomonas montana (assembly GCF_001956315.1). Taxonomy (GTDB): domain Bacteria; phylum Pseudomonadota; class Alphaproteobacteria; order Sphingomonadales; family Sphingomonadaceae; genus Sphingomonas_R; species Sphingomonas_R montana. Next base: position 189,284 of record NZ_KV887144.1, read on the forward strand.
CGTTCGGCAAGCGCGCGACGCGAGTCGTACAACCGCTTCCCGATCCGCAGGCCGCGACGGTCGGGGTCGACGCACATCTCGAACCCGTACAGCCAGTCGCCGGTGGGATCGTGGCGCGAGCCGAAGCCGTTGCCCGAAATCTGTTCCCAGTCGTGCGGCGACATGACGACCGTTTCGTCCAGCCGCGACGAGGCGCAATAGCCGACCACCGCGTCGTCATAGACGGCGACGAACTGTCCCTCGGGAAAATTGTTCATCTGCCCGCGGATCTGGCCGTCGGAATAAGTGCCCATCCGCGGATAGACCTTCTCGATCAGCGTCATGATCGCGGTGGCGTCGGCCGGCAGCGCGTTGCGCACCTCCAGCCGTGCCCGTGTACTTTTCGACATTCAGTCCCCCGTTCGTTCGTCGAAAGAACGAGGGACCCGAATGCGCGTTCCGTCAAGCGGCCTCGGTCATTGCCTTGTCGAGGTTCTGGACGATCGCTTCGAAGAACTGCTCGGTGGTCATCCACGGCTGTTCCGGCCCGATCAGGATGGCCAGGTCCTTGGTCATCGCGCCCTGCTCGACCGTTTCGACGCAGACCCGCTCGAGCGTCTCGGCGAACTGCGTCACTTCCGGCGTGCCGTCGAACTGGCCGCGGAACTTCAGGCCGCCGGTCCACGCGAAGATCGACGCGATCGGGTTGGTCGACGTCGCCTTGCCCTTCTCGTGCATGCGGAAATGGCGCGTGACGGTGCCGTGCGCGGCTTCCGCCTCGACCGTCTTGCCGTCGGGCGACAGCAAGACCGACGTCATGAGGCCGAGCGAGCCGAAGCCCTGTGCGACCTGATCCGACTGCACGTCGCCGTCATAGTTCTTGCAGGCCCAGACGAACTTGCCGCTCCACTTGAGCGCGGAGGCGACCATGTCGTCGATCAGGCGATGCTCGTAGACGATATTGGCGGCGCGGAACTTGTCGGCGAACTCGGCGGCGAACACCTCGGCGAACAGATCCTTGAAGCGGCCGTCATAGGCCTTGAGGATCGTGTTCTTGGTGGACAGGTACAGCGGCCAGCCGCGCTGCAGCGCATAGTTCATCGAGGCGCGCGCGAAATCGCGGATCGAATCGTCGAGATTGTACATGCCCATCGCGACGCCGGCGGACGGGTAATTGAACACTTCTTCCTCGATCCGCTGGCCGTCTTCGCCTTCCCAGATCATCTTCAGCTTGCCGGGGCCGGGCACCTTGAAATCGGTCGCGCGGTACTGGTCGCCGAATGCGTGGCGGCCGACGACGATCGGGTCGGTCCAACCGGGAATCAGGCGGGGCACGTTCTTGATGACGATCGGTTCACGGAAGACGACGCCGCCCAGGATGTTGCGGATCGTGCCGTTGGGCGACTTCCACATCTTCTTCAGGCCGAACTCCTCGACGCGCTGCTCGTCCGGGGTGATCGTCGCGCACTTCACGCCGACGCCGTACTGCTGGATGGCGTGCGCGCTCTCTACCGTGACGCGGTCGTCGGTGGCGTCGCGATGCTCCATGCTGAGGTCGTAATATTTCAGGTCGATGTCGAGATATGGCAGGATCAGCCGTTCACGGATCCAGGCCCAGATGATGCGGGTCATCTCGTCGCCGTCCATCTCGACGACGGGGGTCTTTACCTTGATCTTGGCCATGCTGGTCCGCCTTGTTCCGGGGAAGGAAAGTCGTTGTCCGACTATGGGGATCGCTTACGGGACCGCGCGGCCCGGATCAACCGGGGGTAGGGCCGGAATGGGGCGGGGGACGAAGCGTCATCATTGTCAGGCGGGCCGACGCTGCTAGGATGGCAGGCATGACATCTCTCGAAAAGCCGGACGTCGGCACTACCACGATCAAATGGCGCTTTCCCTCGGTTCATCCGGATGGACGCAAGTTCGTGCTCATATCCGCGACCATCACCGTCCTGCTGCTGTTCTTTGTCTGGGACGAGCTGGGGTTCATTTTCGTTGGCGTCACGATGTGGGTGGCGGCGTTCTTCCGTGACCCGATCCGCACCGCACCGCGGGGGGAGGGGCTGGTGATCGCGCCGGCCGACGGCCTCATCACGATGATCGTCACCGTGCCGCCGCCCCGCGAACTCGAAGGGCCGGACGGGCTGGGCTGCCTGCCAATGACGCGCGTCTCGATCTTCATGAGCGTGTTCGACGTTCACATAAACCGATCGCCGATCTCAGGCACCATCCGCCGCGTGGTCTATATCTCCGGCAAGTTCTTGAACGCCGATCTGGACAAGGCGAGCGAGGATAACGAGCGCCAGCACATCCTGGTCGAGGGCGCGGACGGCACCCGGATCGGCTTTACCCAGATTGCGGGCCTGGTCGCGCGGCGGATCGTACCGTTCGTCAAGACCGGCGATATCGTGGCGCAGGCGCAGCGCGTCGGCCTGATCCGCTTTGGCAGCCGCGTGGACGTGTATCTGCCCTCCGGCACGCAGCCGCGTGTCGCCTTGGGGCAACGTACGCTGGCCGGCGAAACGGTGCTGGCCCGGATCGGCGAAACCGTAGCCGTGACTGGAATTGCACAGTGAGGCCGATCCGCCGTGTCGGGCAGAAGGACCGTCCGCGGCGTGGCATCCCGCTGCGTGCGGTGGCGCCCAATGCGGTCACCGCGCTGGCGCTCTGCTTCGGCCTGTCTGGCGTGCGCTTCGCGATCTCGGCGGCCGGTGGCGCCGCCGGGGACTGGGAGAAGGCGCTGCTGTCTATCCTGTTCGCGGGCGTCCTCGATGGTCTCGACGGGCGGATCGCCCGCATGCTGAAGGGCGAAAGCCGGTTCGGTGCGGAACTCGACTCGCTTTCCGACGTGATCGCCTTCGGGGTTTCACCCGCGATCGTGATCTATCTCTGGTCGCTGCAGGCGATGCCGCAGTTCGGCTGGACCTTCGCGCTGGCCCACGCGGTATGCTGTGCGCTGCGGCTCGCGCGGTTCAACGCCGCGATCGACGTGAAGGAGCAACCGCACAAGTCCGCAGGCTTCCTGACCGGCATACCGGCACCCGCGGCGGCCGGTCTCGCCTTCCTGCCCATCTATCTCTGGTTGTGGACGGGCCTCGGCATTTTCCGCGAATGGTATGTCGTCGCACCTTGGACCGCAGCAGTCGCGTTCCTGATGGTGTCTGATATCGCGACGTTCAGCTGGGGGGCACTGCGCCTTCGCCATGGCGTCCGCTTCGGGGCGCTGGTCGCGGTGGCGGTGCTGGCCGGTGCCCTGATCAGCGCGCCCTGGGCGACGCTGACTGTCGCCAGCCTGGCCTATATTGCTGCGATACCGTTCGGCATCACGGCCTATCGCAAGGTCAGGCGACTGCGCGAAGGGGCGGCATGACCCGGCGGGCGGTCGACACATAACGGACGCGAACCCGAGCCACGCCGGGCGCGGTCGTAACCACCGGCGCTGCGTTCAACCCAAGCGCAGTACCGATCGCATCGCGTGCATTGAGCAGGATCGCGACGAGGCCACAACCAGTGGTAAAAAACAGAACCGAGAAAAACACGAAACCGATGATATGAAGCACGGGAGCCTCCCTGGCCGCAGTCCCGATTATCCACGCCGGCCTGCCGAAGTGTAACGGGGATGGTTTATGTGGGTTCCGTATGTTCCCTTTCTGTTCTTAGATCAAGCCTTGATTTGTGCTGCGAACGCGGCTAACCGCGCCATATTCCCCATGCAGGGCGTCATAAACCGGTGCTGTGGACGTATGATGCGTCCCGGTCACTGCCCTGCAGAGGTATAACCGGAAGGAGACTATCCTATGGCGGTACCCACCGTCTCGATGCATGACCTGCTCGACGCAGGCGCACATTTTGGCCACCAGACGCACCGCTGGAACCCCAAGATGAAGCCCTACATCTTCGGCGATCGCAACGGCATCCACATTCTCGATCTGTCGCAGACCGTGCCGCTGATGGCGCGCGCGCTCGACTTCATCGGCCAGACCGTCTCGCACGGCGGCAAGGTTCTGTTCGTCGGCACCAAGCGCCAGGCGCAGGAGCCGATCGCAGAGGCCGCTCGCCGTTCGGGCCAGCACTATGTCAACCATCGCTGGCTGGGCGGCATGCTCACCAACTGGAAGACCATTTCCGGTTCGATCAAGCGCTTCAAGTCGCTTGAGGAGCAGCTGTCGGGCGACACGCACGGCCTGACCAAGAAGGAAGTGCTGCAGCTGACGCGCGAGCGCGACAAGTTCGAGCTTTCGCTCGGCGGCATCCGCGACATGGGTGGCATTCCGGACGTGATGTTCGTGATCGATGCGAACAAGGAAGAACTGGCGATCAAGGAAGCCAACACGTTGGGTATTCCCGTCGTGGCAATTCTGGACTCGAACGTCAGCCCCGACGGCATCGCGTTCCCGATCCCGGCGAACGACGACGCCGCCCGCGCGCTGCGCTTGTACTGCGATGCGATCGCGACCGCCGCGACGCAGGGCAACCAGGGTGGCCGTGCCGCCCGTGGCGAAGATCTCGGTGCCATGATGGAGCCGCCGGTCGAGGAAGCATTGGCGACCGCCTGATCGCTCGTTCGTGCCCCCGCGCGGGGGGTCCAGTCCCGATCTGTCGAACTGGACCCCCGCCTGCGCGGGGGTACGCATATGTGCAACATGGCGCTGCCACATACGGCGCGCCTGACCCATTGAAAGGAACATGACATGGCGGACATTACCGCTGCGGCCGTGAAGGACCTGCGCGAACGCTCGGGCGCGGGCATGATGGATTGCAAGAAGGCGCTGACCGAAACCGGCGGCGACATGGAAGCTGCGGTCGACTGGCTGCGCACCAAGGGCCTCGCCACCGCCGCCAAGAAGTCCGGCCGCACTGCGGCAGAGGGCCTGATCGGCGTCGTGGTCGACGGCAAGAAGGGCGCTGCGGTCGAGGTCAATTCCGAGACCGATTTCGTGTCCAAGAACGAGCAGTTCCAGGATTTCGTCCGGACCGTGACCGGTCTTGCGCTGACCACCGGTGACGACATCGCCGCGCTGAAGGCGACCGCATACCCGTCGGGTGGCACGGTCGAGGAGAAGCTGACCGCGAACATCGCCACGATCGGCGAGAACCAGGCATTGCGCCGTGCGCGCACGGTCACCGTGACGCAGGGGGCCGTCGTCGCCTATGTCCACAACGCGGCCGCACCGGGCCTCGGCAAGATCGGCGTGCTGGTTGCGCTGGAAGGCGATGCCGACGTCGCCAAGATCGAGGCGCTGGGCAAGCAGATCGCGATGCACATCGCGGCGGCCTTCCCGCTGGCGCTGACCGCCGACGGCATCGATCCCGCCATCGTGGAACGCGAAGCCGCGATCGCGCGGGAGAAGAATGCCGACAAGATCGCCGGCAAGTCCGACGAGGTCGCTGCCCGCATCATCAACGGTCCGGTCGAGAAGTTCCGCCGCGACAATGCGTTGCTGACGCAGGCGTTCGTGATCGACGGCAAGACGCCGATCGGGGACGTTGTCGCACAGGCGGCCAAGGAAGCCGGCGGCACGATCGCGCTGACCGACTATGTCCGGTTCCAGCTGGGCGAAGGCATCGAGCGCGAGACGAGCGATTTCGCCGCCGAAGTCGCTGCGGCATCCGGCGTCGGCGCCAAGGGCTGATCCGACACGATGTGAGCAAGGGGGCGGGTGGGAAACCATCCGCCCTTTTTCTTGACCTGCGACTTTCGCGTGGAAGACATTCGGCCGTGCGTTCGTGTCAAGGCCGATCGACCGCTTGGCACCGGGTGCTGCACTGCCTAAGGTGCGCCACCCTTCATTCATGAATCGGAACCGTTGCCCGTAATGATACGTCCGCGCTTCAAACGCATCCTGCTGAAGCTGTCCGGCGAGGTCCTGATGGGCAACGGACAGTTCGGGATTGATCCGGATACGGTCGGCCGCGTTGCGGAGGAGATTTCCGGCGTCGCGCGCGAGCATGAGCTCTGCATCGTGGTGGGCGGCGGCAACATCTTCCGCGGGCTGGCCGGTTCGGCACGCGGCATGGATCGTACCAGCGCCGACTATATGGGCATGCTCGCGACCGTGATGAACGCGCTGGCCGTGCAGAGCGCGCTGGAACGGATCGGCGTCGATACCCGCGTCCAGTCCGCCATTCCGATGCCGACGGTGTGCGAACCGTTCATCCGCAGGCGTGCCGAACGGCATATGGAGAAGGGCCGGATCGTGATCTTCGCGGGCGGCACCGGCAACCCGTTCTTCACCACCGACAGCGCCGCCGCCTTGCGGGCAGCCGAAATGGGCTGCGATGCGCTGCTGAAGGGCACCTCCGTAGACGGCGTTTACGACGCCGACCCGAAGAAGGTGCCCACCGCGCGGCGTTACGAAAGCGTCAGTTTCAATCGTGTCCTGAGCGACGACCTGCGCGTCATGGACGCCAGTGCAGTGGCATTGTGCCGCGACAACAATATCCCGATCGTCGTCTTCAACATCCGCGAACGCGGCAACCTTGCCCGCGTGCTGGCGGGGGAAGGGGTCGCGACGATCGTCCGCAACGAGGAGAGTCCGCATGGCGGCGTATAACAAGTCCGATCTCGAACGGCGCATGGCCGGCAGCATCGATGCGCTGCATCATGACCTGCAGGGCCTGCGGACCGGTCGTGCATCCGTGTCGTTGCTCGATCCCGTGCAGATCGAGGTGTACGGCGCGCGCATGCCGATCAATCAGGTTGCGACCGTTTCGGTGCCGGAACCGCGGATGATCTCCGTGCAGGTATGGGACAAGACCAATGTCGGCCCGGTGGACAAGGCGATCCGTGCGGCGGGCCTGGGGCTGAACCCGATCGTCGATGGCCAGACCCTGCGCCTGCCGATCCCCGAACTGACCGAGGAACGGCGCAAGGAACTGGCCAAGCTCGCCAGCAAATATGCCGAGGGTGCCCGCATCGCCGCGCGCAACGTGCGCCGCGACGGCATGGACACGCTGAAGGCCGACGAGAAGAAGGGTGAGATCAGCGAGGACGAGCGCAAGCGCCATGAGGGCGACGTCCAGAAGCTGACCGACAAGACGATCGGCGACATTGACAGTCTGGCGTCGTCGAAGGAAAAGGAAATACTCGGGAAGTGAAGGGTGTCCCGGCCGTAGCGGAGCCCCTGTCCGGGCCGGTCGACGATCGGTCGGGCCGGTCCGGCCGTCCACGCCACGTCGCGATCATCATGGACGGCAACGGGCGCTGGGCCAAGAAGCGGCTGCTGCCGCGGATCGCCGGCCACCGGGCGGGAGCCGAGGCGTTGCGTCGCACGATCCGGGCCGCTGGTCAGCTGGGGATCGAGGTCCTGACGCTCTACGCCTTCTCGTCCGAGAACTGGCGCCGACCGGCCAGCGAGATCGCCGACCTGATGGGGCTGCTGCGCCATTATATCCGTGCCGAAATCGCGGAGATTGCCGAGGCTGGTATCCGGCTGCGGATCATCGGCGATTACCGGCGTTTCGAACCCGATGTGGTGACGCTGATCGATGATGCGGTGATGCGGACGGCCGGCAACAGCGGGACGACGCTGGTAATCGCGCTCAACTACGGCGCGCAGGACGAGATTGTCCGCGCCGTCCGGGCGATCGCCGCCGAGGGGCTGGATCCGGCTGCCATCGACGTGGACACGATCGGCGCAAGGCTCGATACCGCGGACCTGCCGCCGCTTGATCTGCTGATCCGCACGTCCGGCGAACGGCGGCTGTCAAACTTCCTGCTCTGGCAGGCGGCCTATGCCGAACTGCTGTTCGTCGACACGTTGTGGCCGGATTTCGATGCTGCGGCGCTGACCGCGGCGGTCAACGACTTCGTGACGCGCGAACGGCGGTACGGCGGCCTGTGACAGTCATTCCGTGGTAGTCGTTCCGGGCCAGACGCCCGCTCGGCGTCGATCCGATCTTGCGACCCGAGCGCTTGCCGGCGCGGCCATGATCCTGGTCGCGGTCGTCGCGCTGTGGCTGGGTGGAACGGCGTTCTGGCTGCTGTCCAGTGCAGCGGCGGCGCTGATGCTGGCGGAATGGGCCGGTCTGATGCGAAGTTCGTCGCGGCGGATCCTGCTGGCGCTGGCGCTGTTCGCCGGACCGATGCTGTTCCTGATGCCCGCGCTGGGCGGGCCGGGGCGCGATGCCGTCGCCTTGCTGGTCGCCGCGGCACTGCTCGTCATGGTCATCGGCAATTCCGGCCGGCTCGGGGTGGGGCTGCTCTATGCCGGCCTGCCCACGGCGGGGCTGATGTTCCTGCGCGATCAATCGAACGGCGTCGGCTGGACGCTGTGGACGCTGGCCGTGGTATGGGCGACCGATATCGGGGCGTATTTTGCAGGCCGGGCGATCGGCGGGCGCAAGCTGGCGCCGCGGCTCAGCCCGAACAAGACCTGGGCCGGGCTGTTCGGTGGAATGGCCGGTGCGCTCCTGGTCGGCGGGCTGATCGCCTGGATTACCGGGCTGCCGACCGCCTGTCTCCTGCTCGGCCCGCCGCTGGCGGTGCTGGCGCAGATCGGAGACCTATTCGAGAGCTGGCTCAAACGTCGCGCCGGGGTGAAGGACAGCGGGCGGCTGCTGCCGGGGCATGGCGGCGCGCTCGACCGGCTGGACGGTGTCGTGCCGGTCGCGGTGCTGGTGTCCGGGCTCGTCGCAGGTGGCGTGCTATGACGGTTCGGACGGTCACGGTCCTGGGGGCGACCGGGTCGGTCGGGCGATCGACGCTCGACCTGATCGAACGTACGCCCGATGCGTATAATGTCTTGGCACTGACCGCGCACCGCGATGTCGCGGGTCTGGCGGCGGCGGCGATCAGGACGGGTGCCGAACTGGCGGTGATTGCCGATCCGGATCAGGCGGGGGCTTTGGCGGCTGCACTGGCCGGGACGGGGATCACCTCTGCTGCCGGGCCGGATGCGGTACGCGATGCCGCGGCGCTGGGCGCGGACTGGACGATGGCGGCCATTGTCGGATGCGCCGGTCTGGTGCCCGTCATGGCCGCGATCGGCGCAGGCCGGACGGTGGCACTGGCCAACAAGGAAGCGCTCGTTTCCGCCGGCGACCTGATGATCCGCGCGACCGGGCGGAGCGGCGCAACGCTGCTGCCCGTCGACTCCGAGCATAATGCGATCTTCCAGTGCCTGGCGGGCAGCCGCATTGAACGGGTCCGCCGCATCCTGCTGACCGCGAGCGGCGGACCGTTCCGCACCGCGTCGCTGGACAGGATGCGGACCGTCACGCCGACGGAGGCCGTGCGCCATCCGAACTGGTCGATGGGCGCGAAGATCTCGATCGATTCGGCGACCATGATGAACAAGGGGCTCGAACTGATCGAGGCCCACCACCTGTTCCCGGTGGGGTCCGACCGGATCGAGATCGTCGTCCATCCACAATCGATCATCCATTCGATGGTCGAATATGTCGACGGATCCACGCTCGCGCAGCTGGGTATGCCGGACATGCGGACGCCGATCGCGCACGCGCTCGCCTGGCCCGACCGGATGGACGGACCGTCGGCACCGTTGGATTTCGCAACGCTCGGCCGGCTGGATTTCGAATCGCCCGATCCCGAACGATTCCCTGCGCTCCGGCTTGCCCGCGACGCGGTTACGGCCGGCGGCGGTCGGCCGGCGATCCTGAACGCGGCGAACGAGGTCGCGGTCTCGGCATTTCTCGCGTCGCGGATCGGTTTCCTCGACATTGCCGCAATCGTCGGCAAAGTGCTTGCACGCTATGACCCGCCGGTCCCGGTGGCGATTGACGACGTCCTGGCGATCGATGGCGAGGCGCGGCGGGTGGCCGCCATCGTGATGGCGGAAATGGCGTGATTAAGGAAATGGCGGCGTGATCGAAACCCCCGGTGTCGTGATGACGGTCCTGAGCTTTTTCCTCGTCATCGGGCCGCTCATCTTCATTCACGAAATGGGGCATTACCTTGCGGGTCGCGCGTTCGGGGTAAAGGCGGACGCTTTCTCGATCGGCTTCGGGCGCGAGCTGGTCGGCTGGACCGACACGCGCGGCACCCGCTGGCGCGTCGCCTGGCTGCCTCTGGGTGGCTATGTGAAGTTCGCGGGCGACATGAACCCGGCCAGCGTGCCGACCGCCGACTGGCTGGCATTGCCGCCCGAGGAGCGCGCACGCACCTTCCAGGCGAAACCCGTGTGGCAACGTTTCCTGATCGTGGCGGCCGGGCCGGCGATCAACTTCGCGCTCGCCATCCTGATCTTCATGTCGATCTTCGCCATCGTGGGCGAAGGGCGGACCCCGTCGACGGTCGCGGCGGTGATGCCGGGGTCGGCCGCGCAGCAGGCGGGGATCCGCGCGGGGGACCGGATCACAATGATCGCAGGGCAGGGTGTGTACCGGTTCGAGGACATCGGCGATATCGTCCGCCACCGGGCGGGCGAACCCGTGCGGCTCGACGTCTATCGCGGCCAGCAGAAACTGCACCTGACGGCGACACCGGCCACCGACCTGCAACGCGACCGGTTCGGCAACGAATTCCGGATTGGCATGCTGGGGATCGCAGCGGGGCGCCAGGTCACGGTGCCGCTGGCGTTCGCCGAACTGCCCGGTGCCGCGCTCCGTCAGACCGTGCTGATGACGCGGACGATGGTCGATACGCTGTGGCAGATCGTGTCCGGCCGGCGATCGGTCCGGGAACTGGGCGGACCGTTGCAGATCGCGCGCCTGTCCGGGCAGGTCGCGACGTTGGGCTGGCTGGATTTCGTCTACTTCATGGCCGCGATCTCCATTAATCTGGGATTCATGAACCTTCTTCCAATCCCCATGCTGGATGGCGGCCATCTGTTCTTCTACGCGATCGAAGCGGTGCGGCGGAAACCGCTTGCCCCGGTCGCGCAGGAATGGGCGTTCCGGTCCGGGCTTGTGCTGTTGTTGGGTTTCATGGTGTTCGTGACGGTCAATGATCTGGGCTCTTTCGGATTGTGGCGGCGGCTTGCCGGGTTGATCGGCTGATCCTGATAGGGCAGGGCAGCAACATGGCGTTACCTCGCGGGGGCAGGGGCGACACATCCTTATCGAGGGCGGGTTTGCGTGACGGTGATTAAGACCAATTTCGGACGACGGGCTGCGTCCGGGTTCCTGCTCGGCAGCATTCTGAGCGGGACCGCTTCGCTGGCCGGCGCGCAGACTGCGACCCCGGCCGGTCCGCGCGTGCCCCCCACCGTGCAGCCTACCCCCGGGGCCGCCGGCGCGACACCCGCCGCGGTCAGCCTGGCGCCGACCCGCATGATCCGGACGCTGACCGTCACGGGCGCGCAGCGGCTGGAGCCGGAGACGGTCCGGTCCTACGTCAAGCTGCGCGTGGGCGAGACCTATACGACCGAACAGCTCGATCAGGCGATCAAGGACCTGTATGCGACCCAGCTGTTTGCCGATGCGCAGATTGTCGGCGCCGAAACGGGCGATATCGTCCTGCAGGTGCGCGAAAATCCGGTCATCAACCGCATCGTGTTCGAAGGGAACAAGCGGCTGAAGGAAGACAAGATCCGGCCGGAGGTCAAGCTCGCCCCCCGGCAGATCTTCACGCGCGAGGCGGCGCGCGCCGACGTCGCGCGGATCATCGAACTCTATCGCCGCCAGGGGCGGTTCGCCGCCACGGTCGAACCCAAAATGGTGCAGCTCGACCAGAACCGCGTCGATGTGGTGTTCGAAATCACCGAAGGGGCCAAGTCCAAGGTCCGCCAGATCAACATTATCGGCAACGAGAAATTCTCGGACGGCGACCTGCGCGGTGAAATGGCGACCAAGCAGTCGCGTTTCTATCGCTTCTTCTCGTCGGGCGACAGCTACGACCCCGACAAGCTGTCGTACGACCAGCAGAAGATGCGGCAATTCTACCTGACCAACGGCTATGCGGATTTCCGCGTGGTGTCGGCAGTGGCGGAGCTGACGCCGGACAAGCGCGACTTCATCGTGACCTACGTCGTGGAGGAAGGGGATCGTTACAAGTTCGGCGATGTCGACCTGGAAAGCGACATCCGCGACGTGAAGGCGGATACGTTCCGCTACCTCGTGCCCATGAAGAAGGGCGACTGGTACAACGCCAAGCAGATCGAGGACACGGTCGACGCGATTACGGAGACCACCGGACTGCTGGGCTTCACCCCCGACGTCCGACCGGATTTCCGTCCGGACAAGGAGACGCTCACCATGAACGTCACCTTCAAGATCAACGACGCGCCGCGCGTCTATGTCGAGCGGGTCGACGTCAACGGGAACACGCTGACGCAGGACAAGGTCGTTCGCCGCGAGTTCCGGCTGGCGGAAGGCGACGCGTTCAACTCGTTCCGCGTCAAGCGTTCGCGCGACCGGATCCAGTCGCTCGGCTTCTTCCAGGACAAGTTCGAGATCGAACGCAAGCAGGGCTCCGCTCCGGACCGCGTCATTCTAGAAGCGAACGTCGTGGAGAAATCCACCGGCGAGCTGCAATTGTCGGCCGGCTATTCGAGCCTCGAGAAGTTCATCGTCGATCTGTCGATCACGCAGCGGAACTTCCGCGGCAAGGGGCAGGTGCTGCGTGCCAGCGGCAGCTACTCCACCTATTCGAAATCGGTAGAGCTCGGCTTTACCGAACCCTATCTGTTCGACCAGAATATCGCGGTCGGCGTGGACGTGTTCCGCCGCGACTTCAACTCGTTCAATTTCCAGAACAATAGCCGCAACACGACCTACCAGCAGACGACGACCGGGTTCCAGGTTCGTGCCGGCGTGCCGCTGACCGAATTCGTCCAGCTGGCGCTGCGCTACGGGTTGAGCCAGGACAATGTCACGCTCGACCGTGGGACCTTCTATACCGATCTGGATGGCAACGGTATCAGAGGCGAGCTTCCAGGAGACACGTGCGATCCGTTGCAGGCCGGGCGCTATCTCTGCGATGCATTGGGCAAGCGGATAACTTCGTCGGTCGGCTACTCGTTGGTTTACAGCACGCTCAACAACTCGATCCGCCCGACCGGCGGTCAGCGCGTCATCTTCTCGCAGGATTTTGCCGGGCTCGGCGGTAGCGTGAAATATATCAAGACTAAGATCGACGCCGATAAATATTGGGGGCTTGGCTCCGGCTTCGTTTTCTCACTGGGTCTCGAGGGTGGGTATATCTACTCCTACGACAAGAGCCGCGGCGAAGGCGTCGACAAGGTCCGGCTGGTCGATCGCTGGTTCCTGGGCCAGCCCCAGCTGCGCGGGTTCGACATCCGCGGCGTCGGGCCGCGGGTGCAGCGTATCCCGTATAACGCGGACGGTACGCTTAACACCACGATCGCACGCAACCAGATCCAGGATGATGCGATCGGCGGGCGGGTCTATTATCTGGGCCGTGCCGAACTGGAAATCCCGCTTGGCTCCGGCGCGCGCGATCTCGGCCTGCGCCCTTCGCTGTTCATGGATGCCGGTGCGGTCTTTGGCCTGACCCGGCCCAACCTGGTCGATACGCAGATCTGCGACGTACCTGCGGTCGGTACAACCCCGGCAAGGCAGCGCCTGGTCAACAGGTCCGCAGGCTGCCCGACCGGTTCGGCACCTGCCGCCGATCAGTCGGGTGCGTTCCGCGAAGTCTATCTCGGTAACAGTGCCAAGCCGCGGCTTTCCGTCGGTGCCGGCGTCAACTGGAATTCGCCGTTCGGTCCGTTCCGGATCGATGTCGCCCGTGCGCTCCTGAAGGAACCCGGCGACGATACGAAACTTTTCACTTTCAACGTAGGGACGCAGTTCTGATGACCAACCGTATGAAGACCATCGCGATCGGCATGGCACTGGCGACGACCCCGCTGCTTGCGACGCAGGCCACCGCCCAAGGGCTGGGTGTCGCGTCTGCGAACCTCGAAGGCGCGCTGGGTAACTCTGCCGCGCTGCGGGCCGCCGAGGCGCAGATCCAGGCGCAGTACAAGCCGCAGATCGACGCATTCAACGCGCGCCGCACCGCGATCAGCGGCGAACTCGACCCGATGGCACGCGAAATCCAGACGCTGCAGGCCAATACGGCAACCCCGCCCGCGACTTTGCAGGCGAAGGTCACCGCATATCGTGCCCGCGAGGCCGCCGCCCAGCGCGAGCTGCAGCCGCTCGCCGCGCCGTTCCAGCGTCCGCTGTCCTATGCGCAGGAACAGGTCGCGACGAAGCTTGACCAGGCATTGCGTGCCGCGATGGTCGCCAAGCGGATCGGCATCATCATCAACCCGCAGGCCGTCGTCGCCATCCAGCCGGCGGCGGACCTGACCGCCGACGTCACGACGCAGCTGAACGCACTGGTCAAGACCGTGGCGATCACCCCACCGGCCGGCTGGCAGCCGGGCCAGGGCGGCCAGGCCGCAGGTGCTGCACCTGCTGCCGCCGCCCCCGCCGCACGCCGTCCGCAGGGCCGGTGAACGACGCGTCCATGACGGACGGTCTGCAGACCGACGTCGCCATGGGCCCGCTGGATATCCGGCAGGTCATGGCGGCGTTGCCGCACCGATATCCGATGTTGCTGGTCGATCGGGTCGAATCGCTCATTCCGGGCAAGTCGATCCGTGCGATCAAGGCGGTGACGATCAACGAACCGTTCTTCCAGGGGCATTTTCCGGGTCGGCCGATCATGCCCGGCGTGCTCATCATCGAGGCGATGGCGCAGGCCGCCGGCGTACTTGCGGTCAAGTCGCTCGGGCTGGAGGGGACGGGTAAGCTCGTCTACTTCATGGCCATCGACGATGCGAAGTTCCGGGTGCCGGTCGAACCCGGTGTCCTGATGACGCTGGAGGTAGAATTCACCCAGATGCGGAAGTCGGCCAGCAAGTTCGCAGGCCGTGCACTGGTCGACGGCAAACTTGCCGCACAAGCGAGCTTCATGGCAATGATCGCCGATCCGCCAGCCTGATCCGCGTCTGATCCAAGACATGCGGCAGGCTTTCACCTGCCGTAGAATCCAGCAAAGTCAACGTGCTAGCCCGTTTAGTTTAAGTTTTTCGAGAATTTCGCAGTGGCGTCTCGGCAGATTTGGTCAGACGGGTGGCAGCTACGCTTGTCCCGGGCATTACATCAAGCCCGCGTTAGGTCCGGGAGGTGACAGGTTAGTCGCGCAGTGCGCACGCTCCAACGCCTCCAGATCCTCCACCCGGTTGATATTCGCTATTTCCGTGTCGAGCGTCACCCGCCGTGCGTCGGTCTCGGCGATCCAGGCCCGCATGGACCGGTCCGACGAAGTCGTCGCCCACGCAACCGCCCGGTCGGCGAGTGTCGCGCCCCATAGGCCGAGCAAGGGCTGACCGGCGACGACCGCAGGTGCGTCGCCCAGCCTGACCGCAAGGTCGCGCGGCAGGTCGGGCAGGTCGCAGCCGCTCGTCAGGACCCGATCGAACCCGTGGTCGCGGGCATGGCACAGCGCGCCGGCCAGACCACCGAGCGGGCCGAGGCCCGGTGCGGGCCGGTCCGCCACGCCCGGAAGGCCGGGCCAGTCCCGACCGATCACCACCACCGCCGCGCATTGCGATCCCAGCCGGTCCGCCACATGGGCCAGCAGCGGGCGTCCATCGAGCAGCGCCAGTGCCTTGTCGCTGCCGAACCGACGCCCGGCGCCACCCGCGAAGATCGCGCCGAGCGTCCTCATCGACCAAGCCTTCTCATTGATCAGTCGAAGCGCAACCGCACGCCGCCGAACACGGTCCGGCCCGGCGTCGCGTAACCGACCACGTCCTGATATTGCACATCGCCGATATTCTCCACGCGGCCGAACGCCTCGATCGCCGGAGCAATACGGTAACCGATCCTGGCGGACCCGAGAATATAGTCGTCCAGCAGGACGCGCTGCGCCGGGAACGCGTCGAAGTCGGTGTCGCGACGCCGGCCGACATAGCTTGCCGCGGCACCGAGGCTGACCGGACCGATCACATAGTCCGCGCTCAGCGTGGCGCCATGCTTGGGCCGCCGAACCTCGCGCAACTGCATGCCCGCCGCGACCTGCTGATCCTCCGCATCCAGATAGGTGTAGCTGGCATCGACACGAAGGCCGTCCAGCGGGCGAACCTGGCCCGACAGCTCGAAGCCGCAGCGGCGGCTACGCCCGGTTGCGTTGGCGGTTGACGACAGGAAGGTCAGATTGTCGAACGTCGACACGATCTCGTTGCGCAGGCGATTGTCGAACGCGGCCGCGGACAGGAAGAAGGTCGGGCGTTCCAGCCGGACGCCCGCCTCATAGCCGCGCGACCGTTCGGTCGTGACGTTTGGGTTGCCGACGAACGATCCGGGGAAGAACCCGTACAGATCGAAGAAGGTCGGCTGGGCAATCCCCTCGCCATAACCGCCAAAGACGGACAGCGCGGGCGTCAGTTTCAGCGCTGCATTGCCGCGGAACGTGGTGGCGTCCGCGAACCGGTTGAACTGGTCGCGCCGCACGGCGAAGTCGGTGGTGAGCAGCGTGCCCCAGGTCCCGCGCCATTCCCCGACGAAGGCGGTGCGGCCGCGCGTCCGGTTCTGGTTGGTCGCGCCGCCATATTGCTGGTCGTTCGACGCGAAACTCTCATCCTCGCGCTCGATCCGCCCGATCAGTTCGTGCGAGACCGTGCCGGTCATGAGCCGGCCGACCAGTTGTCCACCGGTGCGGAAACGATCGCCGATGGTCCGGTTCAGCGCGGTGTCGCCGTTGCGGTTGTGGTTGGTTGAGCGCAGATACTGCCCGTCGATCTGCACGGCGAACGGATCGGTCGGCTCAAGGCCGTAGCGTGCCCAGGCCCGGATCGCGCCGGTTTCGGTGCGCGATGAGTCCGCCGTGTCGGCGCGCAGGAAGGTGACCGGATCGGTCCCGTCAAATTCAGAGTCGGACTGGATGTAGCGACCGACGATGCCGATCTCGCCATTCTCGCCCGGCCGTGCCACGCCCTTCAGGCTTGCGGTGATATTCTCATATCCGTCGCGGTCGCCGGTGCCGCCGCCCAGGATGTCGATCCCGTCGTCGCGGAGGTAGCTGGCGGTCGCCGACACGCCGCCCTGATCCGTGCCGACCGCGGCCGCGACCGATCCGCGCGCGAAACCACGGCTGCCATATTCGCCGGTTGCCACGACGCGCGTACCGGCCAGCGGATCGGGCGTTTCGAGCGCCACGACGCCGCCCAGCGCTTCGGACCCGAACAGCGCGGATTGCGGCCCGCGGATGATTTCCACCCGGCCCAGGCCGTGGGTGATCAGCGTCTCGAACCGTGCCTCGTTGCCGGCGGCCGGATCGTTGAACGCGATACCATCGATGAACAGCAGCGTATGGTTGGCCTCCGCCCCGCGGACCCGGACCTGCGCCTGCGCGCCGCGGCCACCCGAGGTGGCAACCGACAGGCCGGGCGTCAGGCGCAGCAGATCGGTGACCAGCGGCAGGCCCTGCGCATCGATCGTCGCCTGGTCAATGACGGTGATCGATGCCGCGGTATCCCGCGCGGCGATGGGTTCAAGCGATGCGGTGATGACGATATCGGACGGCGCCGCGGCGGCGGCGGCGAGAAGAAACAGATTGAGCATGATGATCCTCGACGAGACGGTGACGTCGTCTCGGAGAGTCGGACCACCCGCATGGGACGTGCCGATCCACGCGCTGACGGCTGGACCCGGCCGGGCGCGGACGACGACCAGTGGCAGGTTCCTGGCTGACGCACGTCGCCGGGGCGACAGGCGAACACAGTTGCGGGCACAGCGCCGGTTTCGGACCGGCTTCCCTTTCAACCGTCCCCCCGGGATCGCTCCCGTGAACGGCACCTCTAGTCCCGGCGGCGGGTGCGTCAGGCCGGGCGGGTTGTCAAGCGGTACAGGGCACGGTAGGAGCGCGCCTTCGCCCGGCTGGTCGGAAACCAGCACAACATCGGAGCTGCGACATGAAGAAGAATATCCACCCCGAATATCACGTCATCAAGGTTCAGATGACGAACGGCACCGTGTTCGAAACGCGGTCGACCTACGGCAAGGAGGGCGACACGCTCACCCTCGACATCGATCCCACCGTCCATCCTGCATGGACCGGCGGCAAGTCGAGCATGCTCGACACGGGTGGCCAGGTCGCCCGCTTCAACAAGCGGTTCGGCGGTCTCTCGCTGGGCGCGAAGAAGCCGGCCTGATCCTACGACAGAAAGGGCCGCGGCGGGATATCCCACCGCGGCCCTTTTCTTATGGCCTTCAGCCGGCGGTCCGGAACGCGCGGACCATGCCGGCGGCGACGGACAGCGCGATCTCCGCCGGGCCGAGTGCCCCGATCGGCAGGCCGGCGGGCGCATCGATCCGCGCCAGCTGTCCGGGCGTCAGGCCTGCGGCAGCAAGCCGTTCCAGACGCGCGGCATGGCTGCGCTTGCTGCCCAGCGCGGCGATATAGCCGGTGTCGGCGGACAGCGCGGCAACCAGCGCCGGATCGTCGATTTTGGGATCGTGGCTGAGCGTGATGACCGCCGTTTCCGGGCCGGGCGCGTAGGCGGCGATTGCCTCGTCCGGCCAACGGGAATCGAGTTCGATGCCGGGAAAGCGGGCGGCGGTCAGGAACCGCTCGCGCGGATCGATCAGCACGGCGCGCGTATCGAGCGGACTGGCGAACTCCACCAGCGCCTGCGCGATCTGCACAGCGCCGACGATCAACAGCGTGCGGGCGGGACGATAGCGGTTCACGAACTGCCCGTCGCCGGGTTCCGCCGCGATTCGGCTCTGCCCCGATTCGATGTCCGTCGTGACCGACAGGCTCCGTCCTGCCGCGCGCGCCTCGGCCAGTGCGTCGAAGATTTCCGGCCGATACCCATCGGGCGAAACCGGCTGAACCAGCACGCTGATCGCACCGCCGCAGGGCAGATGCGCCTCCCAGGCGGTCTCGTCACCGATCGTATAGTCGAGCAGGCGGCTGCGTCCGTCGACGATCGCTTCGCTGGCAACCTGCAGCACCTCGTTCTCGACGCAACCGCCCGAGATCGATCCCTCGAACCGACCGTCGGCCGCGACCAGCATATGGCTGCCCTTCGGCCGCGGCGCCGAACCCCAGGTCGATACGACCGTGGCGATGGCCATCGGCGCGCCCTCCCATGCGGCACGTGCCGCGATCATGCGGTCCAGTTCGGCAACCATGCGATACTCCGGGATTTTGGCGGACGGGGTGGGATTCGAACCCACGGTGGGCGTGAACCCACGACGGTTTTCAAGACCGTAGCCATAAACCACTCGACCACCCGTCCGGTGCCATCGCCAATTAGCGTGGTTGGCGCGGGGTGGGAAGGGCCGGCCGTGCCGACGCTGCGACGACCGGGGTTATCGTGCCGCGCCGGACGTGGCATCAGGGCGGCTTGCGGGGTTTTGCAGGGAATGAAGATGCGATCGACCATCGTGGCGGCGATGCTGCTGGCGACCATGCTGCCGTCCGCGTCCTCCGTCCATGCGCAGGATATGGACGCGACCGATCCACGGCCCGATCCACGCGATGCGGCGTTCCGGGATTTCCTGGCCGGTCTGCGGCCGCGCGCGATGGCGGCCGGGGTGAGCGCGGCGACGCTGGACGGTGTGTTGCCGACGCTGACGTTCAACCCGCGCGTCATCAGCCTGGACCGCGGCCAGCCCGGCGGCAACCCGGCCAGCACGACGCCGTCGATCCCGGCGTTCGCGCCGTACCAGCGCACCCATGTCGATGCGGACCGCATCGGCCGCGGGCAGACCCGCTATGCGCAACTGCAGCCGCGCCTCCAGCGGATCGAGGCGGAAACGGGCGTGCCCGGTCCGATCATGATGGCGATCTACGGCCACGAAACCGGTTATGGCCGGGTGGTCGGGGATTTCGATCTGCTGCGCTCGCTCGCCAGCCTGGCGTTCGAGGGCCGGCGCCGCGAATTGTTCACCGCAGAATTCATCGCAACGCTAAGGCTACTCGAACGCGGGGTGCCGCGGTCGACGCTGAAGGGCAGCTGGGCCGGGGCGACGGGATATCCGCAGTTCCTGCCGAGCATGTACCTGCGTCTGGCGGTCGACGGGGACGGTGACGGACGGGTCGACATCTGGAACAGCGAGCCGGACGCGCTGGCGTCGATCGGCAACTATCTGGCGAAGGCCGGGTGGCGGCGGGCGGTGCCGTGGGGCGTCGCAGTCCGCGTACCGGCCGATCTCGACCGGGCGGCCGTGCGGACCAGGCTCGTCTCACCGCGTTGCCCGCGCGTGTACGACCGGCACAGCCGCTGGCAGACGATCGGCGAATGGCGGCGGCTCGGGGTCCAGATCGTCGGTTACCCGGTGCCGGCGGACGGCGAACAGGCGAGCCTGATCGAGCCGGACGGTCCGGGTGCGACCGCCTATCTCCTCACCACGAACTATCGCTCGATCCTCGACTATAATTGTTCCAATTTCTACGCCTTGTCGGTCGGACTGCTGGCCGATGCCGTCCGCCGCTGAGCGGCCGGGCCCGATGCGGTATCAGGCGATGCTGCTCGGCCTGCTGGTGCTGGCCGGATGTGCCGGTGCGCCGGACCGGCCGCGCGGGTCTTCGGGCGGCTATCGTCCGGTCGCGGACCTGCCGGTCAGGATCGGGCCGCCCTATACGGTCCGGGGGCGGACCTATGTCCCGGTGGACGAGCGTGGATATGACGCGGTCGGCATGGCATCCTGGTATGGATCCGAATCAGGCAGCCGGACCGCGAACGGGGAACGGTTCCGGCCGGACTGGATCGGCGGCGCGCACCGAACCTTGCCGTTGCCAAGCTATGTCGAAGTTACCGCGCTTGGCACCGGCCGTACCATCCTGGTGCGGATCAACGATCGCGGGCCTTTTGCAGCAGACAGGATCATCGATCTGTCGCGCGGCGCGGCGCGACTGCTCGGCATCGAACGCGATGGTCGCGCCCGTGTTCGGGTCCGCCGCGTCTTCCCCGACGAGCGGGACCGTGCCGCACTCCGCGCAGGCCGACCTGCGGCTCCGCGTACCGGCCAATACACCACGCTGCTTGCGGTCCGGACCGTTCCGATCGAGGTCGATTCCGCGACCGATGCCGGCCTCTATGTGCAGGTCGCGACCCTGTCCTCCCCAGATCGTGCGGACCGGCTTGCCCGCGATCTCGGCGGTACTGTTACCCGGGCGGGGGTGCTGTTCCGCGTCCGCATCGGCCCGGTGACGCCAGATGATGCGCAACCGGCGCTGGCGCGGGTCAGGGCTGCCGGCTATCAGGATGCCAGGCTGGTCCGCGATCCCGGTCCGACACCCCAGTTCATGGAACCCGTACGATGAAGCGTCTCCTTCCCGCGATCCTGCTGCTCGGCACCGCCGGTCAGGCCGCCGCGCCGCCTTTCGACACGCCGGCACCCGTCGCGTACATGAAGGACCTGTCGTCCGGCGCCGTCCTGTACGCCAAGGATGCCGACCGCCGCATGCCGCCGGCCTCGATGGCCAAGATGATGACCGTCTATGTCGCGTTCGACCTCATCAAGAAGGGCGACCTGAAACTGGACCGGATGGTCACCGTGCGGCCCGAGACGTGGCGGCGCTGGCACGGGCCTGAGGCCGGATCGACCATGTTCCTGTCACCGGGCGAACAGGTCAGCGTCGAAAACCTGCTGAACGGCATCGTCACGCTGTCCGGCAACGACGCTTGCGTCGTGCTGGCAGAGGCGATTTCCGGCACGGAGCCGGCGTTCGTGGCGCTGATGAACCGCCGCGCGGCGGAACTGGGCATGCGCAATTCGCAGTTCGGGACGTCCAACGGCTGGCCCGATGCAGGCCGCACCTATGTCACCGCGAAGGATCTGGGCACGCTGGCCGAGGCGACCATCTCGAACCATCCGGACCTGTACAAGAAATTCTACAGCCGTACCTCTTTCACCTGGGGCAAGACGATGGGCGGGGGTGAGGCGATCACGCAGCAGAACCGCGATCCGCTGCTCGGCCGGGTCGACGGGGCCGATGGCCTGAAGACCGGCCACACGGAGGAGGCGGGTTACGGCTTCACCGGATCCGCCAAGCAGGGCCCGCGCCGGCTGGTCATGGTCATCGCCGGGCTGACCTCGGCCGGACAGCGTCAGGAACAGTCGGTGTCGTTCATGAACTGGGGCTTCGGGGCATGGACGTCCAAGCCCGTCGTCCGGAAGGGCGCGCATGTCCAGGATGCCGAGGTGCAGGGCGGTGACGCGCGTAGCGTGGCGCTGGTGGCGCCCACCGATCTGGCCGTCACCGTGCCCGCCGGACTCGGTTCCGACCTGCGCACGCGCGTCGTGTATCAGGGGCCGGTCGCCGCACCGATCGCGGCGGGGCAGCACATTGCCGACCTGGTCATCAGCGGGCCTGACCTCGCACCGCAGCGCCTGCCGCTGGTGGCCGGCGCGGCGGTCGAAGAAGCGGGCTTCTTCGGGCGGATCGCGGCCGGCTTCCGCTGGTTGTTCGGGATCGCGTGACCACCACGCCAGGCCGTTTCCTGTCGCTGGAAGGCGGGGAGGGGGCGGGCAAGTCGACGCAGATGCGCGCGCTGTCGGCCGCGTTGCGCGCGCGCGGTCACGACGTCGTCGAAACGCGCGAACCCGGGGGCAGCGCGGGGGCGGAGGCGATCCGTCGCCTGCTGCTCGAGGGCGCGGCCGACCGCTGGACCGCCCGGACCGAAGCGATGCTGTTCGCGGCCGCCCGGGCCGACCATGTCGCGCGCACCATCCGCCCGGCGCTCGCCGCCGGCCGATGGGTGCTGACCGACCGGTTCCTGGACAGTTCGCTCGCCTATCAGGGCGGGGCGGACAGCATCGGCGCCGACCAGATCCGCGCGCTGCACGCGATCGGGAGCGAGGGACTGTTGCCCGACCGCACCCTGCTGCTGACCCTGCCGCTGGCGGAGGCGACGGCGCGTGCGGCGGCGCGCGACGCGGGGCACAGCGACCGGTTCGGCGCACGCGATGCCGGCTATCACCAGCGCGTCGCCGATGCGTTCCTGGCGCTCGCACATGCGGCACCAGCGCGGTTCCGAATCGTGGATGCAACAGGCCCGGCCGAGCGGGTGACCGAACGGCTGCTTGCCGCGATCGACGATCCGGCATGACGCCGATCGGCCATGACGCCAACGTCGCCGCGGTGCGCGGCGCGGCGGAAAATGGCCGGCTACACCACGCCTGGCTGCTTGCCGGGCCGGAGGGGGTGGGGAAGGGACTGTTCGCGCGGGCCGCCGCCACCTGGCTGCTGGCCGATTCCGCAGGGCCGCGTCCGGCGGGGCCGGGTTTCAGCGTCGATCCGTCCCACCGGATCGCCGCGCTGATCGCGGCGGGCAGCCACCCCGACCTGCGCATCGCCGAACGGTTGTTCCGCGACAAGACCGGCGATCATGCGCGCAACATTTCGATCGAACAGGTCCGCACGCTGAACGGCGTGTTCGCGACCACGGGCAGCATGTCGTCACGCCGGATCGCGATCATCGATTCGATCGACGATCTGGAGACGAAGGCCGCCAACGCGCTGCTCAAATCGTTGGAGGAGCCGCCGGCCGACGGGCTGTTCCTGCTCGTCACCCACGCGCCCGGCCGGTTGCTGCCCACCATCCGGTCGCGGTGCCGGCTGCTGCGTTTCGGCCCGCTGGACGATGATGCGATGGCGACTGCGCTTATCCGTGCCGCGCCGGACCTGACACCGGACGAACGGGCGGCGCTGATCCGCGCAGGGGACGGATCGCCGGGGCGCGCACTGCGGTTCGCGGGGCTCGACATCGCATCGATCGACGCGGCGCTGGACCAGCTTATCCAGAGCGGCGATCCGACGAACGCCATCCGCAATCGGTTCGCCCGCACGATGGCGACGAAGGCCGCACAACCCCGATTCGAGGCGTTCCTCGATCGCGCGCCCAGCCGGTTCGCGGCTGCCGCGCGTGGCCGCACCGGCGCGGCGCTCGAACAGGCGCTGGACGCCTGGGCACGGGTCCGGGGGGTGTCTGCCGCCGCCGTTGGCCTGTCGCTCGACCCGCAGACGACTGTGTATGAGATTGCGAGCCTTGCCGCCGGCCTTGCCCCTGCCGCCGGCTCGGTTAAGGACCGCGCATGACCGAGCCCTATTATATCACCACCGCGATCAGCTACCCCAATGGGCGGCCGCATATCGGCCACGCCTATGAGGCGATCGTGACCGACGCCATCGCGCGCTATCACCGGCTGGCCGGACGCGACGTGTATTTCCAGACCGGCACGGACGAACACGGCCTGAAGATGGATCAGGCGGCGCGCGCACGCGGCATCGCGGCCCGAACCCTGGCCGATGAAATGTCCGGCTATTTCAAGGAAATGGCCGAGACTTTCGATATCTCCTACGATCGCTTCATCCGCACGACCGAACCCGCCCACCACCGCGCCAGCCAGGCGCTGTGGCAGGCGATGGCCGACGCCGGCGACATCTACGCCGACCGTTACGAAGGCTGGTATTCGGTGCGGGACGAAGCGTTTTACGACGAAAAGGAACTGGTCGACGATCCCGCCGGCGGCGGCAAGCTGTCGCCCGAAGGATCGCCCGTCGCCTGGACGGTGGAGGAGGGGTGGTTCTTCCGGCTCTCGGCCTATCAGGACCGGCTGATCGCCCATTATGAGGCCAACCCGCACTTCATCCTGCCCGAAAGCCGTCGCAATGAAGTGCTGGCTTTCGTGCGCGGCGGCCTGACCGACCTGTCGATCTCGCGCGCCAGTTTCGACTGGGGCGTGCCCGTCCCGAACAGCCCGGGCCACGTCATGTATGTCTGGGTCGATGCGCTGACCAACTATCTGACCGGGGCAGGATATCCGGACGATGCCACGCGCATGGCGCGCTGGTGGCCCGCCGACCTGCACGTGATCGGCAAGGATATCGTCCGGTTCCACGCCGTCTACTGGCCCGCTTTCCTGATGTCCGCCGGCCTGCCGCTGCCCAAGGGCGTGTTCGGTCATGGCCATGTCCTCGACCGCGGCGTGAAGATGTCGAAGTCGCTCGGCAACGTGGTCGATCCGCAGGATCTGGCGACGCGGTTCGGGGTGGATCCGGTGCGCTACTTCCTGTTGCGTGAGGTCAGTTTCGGGCAGGACGGCAGCTATGCGGCGGACGCGATCGTAACCCGTTCGAACGCCGACCTTGCCAACGGCCTCGGCAATCTGGCGCAGCGATGCCTTTCGATCATTGCCAAGAATTGCAATGGCCTGGTTCCGGAACCTATGGCGGGGTCGGAGGATCCGGACCTTGCCGGGGCAACCACCCGGGCGGCGGTCGATGCAGCGATAGCGCAACTGTCGCCCAACCGTGCGCTGGAGGCGATCTGGGAGGCGGTCGGGGACGCGAACCGCTATTTCGCTGACAACGCGCCGTGGAGCCTGCGCAAGACCGATCCAGCAGCGGCCGATACGATCCTGTATCATACGGCCGAGGCGGTCCGACGGCTGGCGATCCTGGTGCGGTGGGCGGTGCCGGGTAGTGCCGATCGGCTGCTCGATCTACTCGGGCAGGGGGCCGACGTCCGCGACTTTGCCGCGCTCGGGCTCCCGATCGTGGTCGGAACGCCGCTGCCGACGCCGGTCGGCGTGTTTCCGCGGCTGGAGGATGAAAAGGCGGGGTGACGCGGTGCGGGGCAGTCCCTATCTCATGCCCATGTTTGCCGACAGCCATTGCCATCTGAATTACCCCGGCCTGGTCAAGGACCAACGTGCCGTAATCGACCGCGCCCGGGTTCGTGGCGTCACCGAAATGTTGAACATCGCGACGCGCGAGGCGGACTGGGATGCCATCGTCGCCACCGCAGACCGCGAGCCGGATGTCTGGGCATCGGTCGGCATTCATCCGCATGAAGCGGACGCGCACCCGGACGTCGATACGGCGCGGCTGATCGATGCGGCTGAACATGCGCGGGTCATCGGTATCGGCGAGACCGGGCTGGACTATTTCTACGACCATAGTGACCGCGAACGCCAGCGACGCAGTTTCCGGGCGCACATCGCCGCGTCGCGCGAGACCGGCCTGCCGCTGATCGTCCACACCCGCGATGCGGAGGACGACACGGCCGCGATCCTAGCCGAGGAAATGGGGAGGGGGGCCTTCACCGGTGTCATTCACTGCTTCACGGCGTCTGCAGAGTTCGCGGCCAAGGCATTGGCTCTAGGACTTTATATATCCATTTCTGGTATCGTGACGTTCAAGAATGCAAAGGTGTTGCAGGCGACCGCCGCGACCTTGCCCGGCGACCGGTTGCTGATCGAAACGGACGCACCGTTCCTTGCACCCGTACCGCATCGCGGCCGTCCGGGTGAGCCCGCGTTCGTCGCCGATACGGCCACGTTCCTGGCGGCCTTGCGCGGCGCGAGGGTCGAGCACCTTGCCCGCGAAACACGCGCGAATTTTCTGACGCTGTTCGACAAGGCCGCCGCGTGAAGCTGACGATATTGGGTTGCGGGACGTCTTCCGGCGTGCCGCGAATCGGTAACGACTGGGGCGCGTGTGACCCGATGGAACCGCTTAACCGCCGGTCGCGTGCCGCCATCCTGATCGAGAGCGCGACGACGCGGATCTTGGTCGATTCTGGGCCGGATCTTCGCGAACAACTTCTGCGTGCGGACGTCGGCACATTCGATGCGATCATCTGGACGCATGACCACGCGGACCATACGCATGGTATCGATGATCTCCGCCAGGTCTTCCACAACCGGCGATCGCCGATACCGGCCTATGCACGGCCCGATACGATGACCTCGCTCGCGCGCCGTTTCGGTTACGCGTTCGGTGGGAACTCCGGCTATCCCGCGACGTTGGCGGGTCGGGCGTTGCCCGACGTCGTCATGATCGGCGATATCGAGTTGCGGGCTACGGACCAGCCGCACGGCGGGACGAAAAGCGCCGGCCTGCGCTTCTCGCAACCGGGGGTCGCGATCGGTTATGCCACGGATTTCAGTGATATGACCGATGACATGGCCATATTATATCAGGAACTCGATATCTGGGTCGTGGACGCCTTGCGGCGGGCACCGCATTCCAGCCATCCGACGCTTGACCAGTCGCTAGGCTGGATCGCGGACTTCGCGCCCGGTGAGGCGATCCTGACCCATATGGACCAGTCGATGGACTATCGAACCCTGGTGGCCGGTCTGCCGCCGACAGTCGTGCCGGGCCATGACGGGTTGACGCGGGTCGTCGGATGACCATGGACCAGGGCATGCATGCGGGCTATCTCGGGCTGCTGATCGTCCTGCTGCTGGCATCGCTCGGCGCGCGCAGGCTGCCGCTGGGGCGGACGATCGGGTATCTGCTGTCCTGGGCTGCCATATTTTTGGGTGCGTATCTGCTGTTCGTCAATCGCGACGCGTTCCGGCCCTTGATCGATCGGGTGGCGACGGACATCCGGCCGGCAACGCCGACGGTCGTTGGCAAGACGGTACGGATCGCGATGTCGCCGGACGGGCATTTCTGGGTCGATGGTCGGATCGGGCAGGAGAAGATCCGTTTTCTGATCGACAGTGGCGCCACCATGACCGCACTGTCAAGCGATACCGTCCGCAAGGGCGGGCTCGAAGTCGACACGCGGCGGCCTATGATCCTGCGTACCGCGAATGGCGATATACGCGCTGACCGGGTCGTCATCCCAACGTTGAAGATCGGCTCGATTCGCGTCGAGACGCTTGGTGCGGTAACGACTACGGGCTTTGGCGACGTCAACGTACTCGGCATGAATTTTCTCTCCGGGTTGCAGCGCTGGGGGGTCGAGGATCGCACTCTGATCCTCACACCAAAAGCCTCGACTTAACATAATATATATTATCAGACTTGGATGGAGCCCGTCATGTTCGGCCGGTTGGTGACGTTGATGGCCACCCTGCGCGGTCACGGTGGCTGTGACTGGGACCGTGCGCAGGATTTCGCGTCGATCGTCCCGTACACGATCGAGGAAGCCTATGAAGTCGCGGATGCCGTCGCGCGCGACGACATGGCGGCATTGTGCGACGAACTTGGCGATCTTCAGCTTCAGGTCGTGTTCCACGCAGCGATCGCGGCGGACCGCGGTGCCTTCACGATCGACGACGTCCTGGCGGCGATCGTCGCCAAAATGGAACGACGTCATCCGCATATCTTCTTTGACGCTCCGCGCAGCGACTGGGAAAGCATCAAGGCGGCAGAACGCAGCACCGCGGACTTGCCCGGTGCGCTGGCCGGCGTGGCGCAGGCGTTGCCGGCCCTGCTCCGCGCGACCAAGCTCCAAAAGCGTGCCGCGCGGGTCGGGTTCGACTGGCCCGACCCGCGCGGCGCACGCGAAAAGATCAGCGAGGAACTTGCCGAGGTCGAGGCAGCGACCGACCCGGATCATCAGGCAGAAGAAGTCGGCGACCTGCTGTTCGCTGTGGTCAACTGGGCACGCCATCTCGGTATCGATCCGGAAGCCGCACTGCGCAACGCCAACGGCAAGTTCGAGCGTCGGTTTGCCGCCATGGAGGCCCTGGACCCGGACTTCGTCGGGCGCAGCCTTGCGGAAAAGGAAGCGCTCTGGACCGCGGTCAAGCAGCGCGAGTGATCGGTTCAGACGTGGCGTCGCGCCTGGAACCGGTCCCATTCCATTTCCGTCATCCGCACGTCGACCAGCATCCGGTCGCCATCCGGATCGCTCGATACGACATCGCCATGCGCGTGCAGCCAAGCCAGATCCGCGCCGTCGCCCGCATCGAGATCGACGTGCCGCAACCGCGCACCCTGCGTCAGCCGCGCCGACACGGCGTCGCGCAACTCGGCAACGCCTTCGCCCGTCAGTGCCGAAACGATCGCCACATCGTCGCGTAGCGCCGCCTCGTTCGTCGCATGCTCGACCAGCGCAGGCTCGAGTAAGTCGAACTTGTTCCAGACTTCGAAGATCGGAGCCCCCTCCTCCCCCGTTACCCCGATGTCGCGCAGCACGGTCAGGACGTCTGCCGCCTGTGCCGCGCTGTCAGGATGCGACATGTCGCGGACATGCAGGATGAGATCGGCGGCGATCACTTCCTCCAGCGTAGCCCGGAACGCTGCGACCAGCTGCGTCGGCAGGTCGGAGACGAAACCTACCGTGTCGGACAGGATGGCCTTGTCGATCCCAGGCAGCGCGATCTGCCGCATCGTGGGATCGAGCGTCGCGAACAGCAGGTCCTCCGCCATCACTGCTGCACCGGTCATCCGGTTGAAAAGCGTCGATTTGCCCGCGTTGGTATAGCCGACCAGCGCAATCGTAGGCCACGGCGCCTTCTGCCGCCGGGAGCGGTGGAGCGTACGCGTACGCGCCACCTGTTCCAGCTCGCGCTTCAACTTCGCGATCCGATCGCGGATGAGGCGACGATCCGCCTCGATCTGCGTCTCGCCGGGGCCGCCCAGAAAGCCGAAACCGCCGCGTTGCCGCTCCAGATGGGTCCAGCTACGGACAAGCCGCCCGGCCTGATAGTCGAGATGCGCGAGTTCGACCTGCAACCGTCCCTCGGCGGTCGCGGCACGTTCACCGAAGATCTCCAAAATCAGGCCCGTCCGGTCGATGACCTTCGCGGACAGGCCCTTCTCCAGATTGCGCTGCTGGATCGGCGAAAGTGCGGCATCTACGATGACCAGTTCGGCCTCCGCGATCCGCGCTGCGGTCGCCAGATTTTCGACTTGTCCCGACCCGAACAACGTAGCCGCCTTCGGTTCACGCAGCTTGATCGCGATCCGGTCGATGACCTCGATCCCGATCGCCGCGGCCAGACCTGCCGCCTCGGCGAGCCTGGCTTCCGTCGTCCGCGCGTTCTCGCCTCGCTCCGGCAGGGCGACGATCGCGCGCGCCCCCCGTGTCACGCCATCCGCATCGGCGCGGTTGAAGACGCTCAATCCGCATCCTCCGCATTGTCGTCCACGCCGCCCAGATAGATCGGGTTTGCCGGCTGCACCGTTGATATCGCATGCTTGTAAACAAGCTGCGACTGACCGTCGCGCCGCAACATCATGCAGAACAGGTCATAGGCCGCAATTTCGCCTTGCAGCATGACGCCGTTTACCAGGAACATCGTGACCGGCTCACGCTGCTTGCGCACGGCCGACAGGAAGATCTCCTGCAGCAATGTCGCCTTGCGCTCTTCGAAAGACGCGTCGACATCGCTCAGGTCGACCGGCTGGGCCGGCATCACGGTGGAAATGGCGTGCTTGTAGATAAGCTGCGACTGCCCGTCGCGGCGCAACAGAACGGAAAAATTATCGAACCAGGTGATGATGCCTTGCAGCTTCACACCCTTGACTAAGAACATCGTCACCGGTGTCTTGGTCTTGCGCAAGGTGTTTAGGAAGATGTCCTGAAGATTGTTGACCTTTTCGGCCATGGTGCCGGTCTCCGGTCTTGGCGGACCGTAAGTCCGCGGGGGCACCCTGAAGGGCGTCGGTAAGCCGGAACACCACGTCCCGGCCATGCCCGATGTAGGACGTGCGAACCGTTCCGTAAACGCCCCGTCGGCAGTCAATCGCCGCCTTCCTCCTTCGCATCTGCCAGCCCGAGCGTCTTCAGCTTCCGGTGGAGAGCGGATCGTTCCATGCCGATGAATGTCGCCGTGCGCGAGATATTGCCCGAAAAGCGCCGGATCTGGACCCGCAGATATTCGCGTTCGAACGTCTCGCGTGCCTCCCGCAGCGGCGTACCCATGATCGACTTGGAGGCGCTGGTCGGGGCGAACTTCTCCTGGTCCGACATGACCTCGGGCGGCAGCATGTCGACGTCGACCCGACCGATCCGATCGCCGGGCGCCATGATGATCGTCCGTTCCACGATGTTGCGCAACTGGCGGACATTGCCCGGCCAATCATAGGATTGCAGCGCCGCGTAGGCCTCGTCGGAAACCTTCGGCGTGGCGACCCGCCGCTCGGTGGCGTAGCGCGCGACGAAATGATCGACCAGCGCCGGAATGTCCTCGCGCCGGTCGGTCAGCGACGGCAGATGGACGGGCACGACATTGAGCCGGTAATAGAGGTCCTCGCGGAACCGACCCGCCTCGATCTCGGCCGGCAGGGTGCGCGCGGTGGCCGACACGACCCGCACATCGACCTTCACCACACGGCGTCCGCCCACGCGGGCGAAGCTCTGGTCGGTCAGGACGCGCAGGATCTTGGCCTGCGCGGTCAGCGGCATGTCGGCGATCTCGTCCAGGAACAGGGTGCCGCCATGCGCCTGTTCGAACAGACCGGGGCGGATCGCACCGCTGCCGTCCTCGATGCCGAACAATTCCTCCTCGACGCGCTCCGGCGTCATCCGGGCCGCCGACACCACGATGAAGGGCGCGGCATCGCGTGTGCTCCACATATGGAGCAGCCGGGCGGCCACTTCCTTGCCGACCCCTGCCCCGCCGGTAATCAGGACCCGGCTGCCGGTGCTGGCCACACGCTTCAGTGTCGCGCGAACGGCGTTGATACTGACCGAACTGCCGGTCAGCTCCTCCTCCTGGCCGATCTGGGCGCGAAGCGACGCATTCTCCCGTCGCAGCCGGTCGGTCTCCGTCGCGCGGGCGACCAGTAGCAGCAGCTTTTCCGCCTCGAACGGCTTCTCGATGAAGTCGGCGGCGCCGCGGCGGACCGCGGAGACCGCGGTGTCGATATTGCCGTGGCCCGAAATGACCAGCACCGGCAGTGACGGATCACGCCGCTTGATCTCGTCGAGCAGGTCCAGCCCGTCGAGCTTCGAATCCTTCAGCCAGACGTCGAGCAGCACCAGCGATGGGCGCCGTTCGTCCAGCGCCGCCAGGCAGGCGTCGCTGTTGGCCGCCACGCGTGTCTGATAGCCCTCGTCCTCCAGCACGCCGGCCACGAGTTCGCGGATGTCCTGTTCGTCGTCGACTACCAATACGTCCAACGCCATCGATCAATCGGCCTTCGTTCGAGTAAGTTCGGGGACACGGATTTGATGTCCTCCGTCGCCATCTTCGTCGTCATCGTCCATGCTGGCCATGGGGACCAGCGTAGCCGCGTCGAAACTCAGTCTTACAACGGTTCCACCGCCTGGACGATCCTCGAACCCGATCGTGCCGTGATGTTCTTCGACGATCTTCTTGACGATCGCCAGACCAAGACCGGTGCCACGGGCGCGTGTCGTCATATAAGGTTCGGTGATCCGTTCCCGTTCCGGCGGCAGGCCGATCCCATTGTCGATCAGGTCGATCACCAGCCGCTGCGTGCCGTCTGCCGGCATGGGGTGGACGACCAGCCGGATCTCGCCCTGCGGTGCGCCGGCTGGCCGCGCCTCGATCGCTTCCGCTGCGTTCTTGACGACGTTGGTCAGCGCCTGCCCCAGCTGCCGCCGGTCGCAGACCAGATGCGGCGACGGATCGGCCGCATCGACCACGAACTGGATCGATGGATGCGCGACCTCGTGCAGGAACATCGCCTGCCGCGCGATCTCGGCGATCTCTTCGTCGCGGAACACAGGCTTGGGCATGCGCGCGAACGAACTGAATTCGTCGACCATCCGGCGCAGGTCGCCCACCTGCCGCACGATCGTCTGGGTCAGCCGTTCGAACGTCGCAGGGTCCGACTGGATCTCACGGCCATAGCGGCGTTGCAGCCGTTCGGCGGCCAGCTGGATCGGGGTGAGCGGGTTCTTGATCTCGTGCGCGATCCGCCGTGCTACATCGGCCCACGCCGCACGCCGCTGATCGAGCAGCTGCTGCGTGATATCGTCGAACGTCAGCACGTCGTCCTCCGCCGTGCGGACGCGCTTGACCGCAAGCGTACGCATGTCGCCGCCACTCGCCATCTTCACGACCGCCTGGCGATCGCCGGATGCCCGGAACGACTCAAGTTCCGGCGACACCGCGCCAAGCGGCCGCCCGACGGGGCTGCGTCCGCCGATCTTCAGCAGGTCCGCCGCGGTCGAATTGACGATCCGGATCAGACCGTCCGCCCCGACCGACACGACGCCCGCCGTCACGCCGGACAGCACCGCCTCGATCAGCGCACGCCGGCTTTCGGCCTGCTCGTTCGCGGCGACCAGCGCCCCGGTCTGTTCCGACAGGCGGCGGGTCATGCGGTTGAATGCCAGCGCCAGAGTGCCGACCTCGTCCTGGCCGCGCCGCATCTTGACACGTACCGAAAGATCGCCGCCCGCCACGCGCCGCGCCGCGCCGACCAGTTCGCCCACCGGCCGCACGAACCGGTCCGCCACCGCCAGCGCGACCCAGATCGACCCGCCGACGATCAGCAGCGAAACGAGCAGCAGTGCGGCATTGAACCGAAGCTGCAACGACTTCGACCGGTCGAGCAGCGCGTTATATTCGGTCAAGGCCTCTCGTCCGCGCGAAAATTGCTGGAGAACCAGCGGTTTGACCGAGCGCGAGGCGTAGAGATAGGTCCGGCTGGCGGGATCGAACGCGATTGTTCCCTCCACCCGGTCCCCGGACGAGAAAGACGTCAGCGGCGCGCCGTTGCGCAACGTGGCGAGTGCGGATGCGGGCAACCGCTTTTCCAGCGGCCGCTGGTCCAGCGAACCGATCAGCATGCGCGGCACGCCGTCCCCGCCGACCTGGATCAGCGCGGCCTCGCCGAACTGGCGATAGGCGATCTGTTCGGCCACGAAGAACTGCATCCGCTGGTCCTGCAACGGCACCTGGCTGGCGGCCAGCCGGAAATCGGTGCGCGACGCGACGATATCGTCCGCCAGCCGCTTGCTGTTCTCGCTGATATAGGCCTGTGCCACCTTGTCGCTGTTCTCCAGCACTGCGCGGGCGCGGTTGGAGAACCAGAACTGCACGCCATATTGAAACAGCAGCGACGCGAAGATCACCACCAGCAGGGTCGGCACGCTGGCCACGACCGAGAACAGCGCGACCAGCCGGACATGCAACCGCCCGCCCCCGCCGATCGGTGACGACGCCGCCCGCCGCATCGCGACGCGCCGCGCCATTAGCACCATGAGCGAGATGATCGGCACCAGATTGGCCACGAGCAGGAGCGCCACGGTCGGCGGCGTCAGCAGCCGGTCCGCTGTACCGCCGCGCAGGACCGCAAAATAACTCGCCGCCGCGATGCCGACGACCGCGACCATGACGAGGATTTCGACCAGACGAAGAAGTCGCCGCTGACGGATCAGGGTGACCAGCCGCCGCCAGCGCGGCGCGCGTCGCAATTTGCGGATGGGAGATGCCGTCATCGACTCATAGCATATCAGGTTGTTGCGTCTTGGCCACACCCCTGCCCGCTACCGCGCGATCACCCGTCCGGCGTGCCTTCGGTCCGCCGCAGGTCCGCCGCCTCGATGCCGAGCGAAACCAGCTTCTTGCGCAACGTGTTGCGATTGATGCCGAGCATCCGGGCGGCGCGCAGCTGGTTCCCGCGCGCGGCCACCAGCACATGCCGCAGCAACGGCCCCTCGAACGCCGGGAGCAGGCGATCGTACAGTCCGTCCGGAATCGCTGCCGCGCCGTTCCGGAACCACCCGGCCATCCACTGATCGACGACATCCGCCAACGCGCCGTCGCCGTCCGCCGCCCGTTCCATTTGTCGGGTATCACCGCCCAGTTCCGCGTCCAGCAGCGCGGCGTCGATGACGTCGGCGCGCGCCAGCACCGCGGTCCGGCGCATGACATTTTCCAGTTCGCGGACATTGCCGGGCCAGTCGTGCAGCAGCAGGCGTGCACAGGCCTCGTTGCTCAGCCGCTTGCGCGGCAGCCCTTCCACTGCCGCTCGGTCGAGAAAATGCCGTGCAAGGTCAATGATATCAGCTCCACGCTGACGAAGCGGTGGCAAGCGAACTGGGACGACGTTCAGGCGGTAATAGAGGTCCTCGCGGAACCGCCCGTCCGCAATGAGGGCAGTCAGGTCCTTGTGGGTCGCCGCGATCACGCGGACGTCCGCCACAATCTGCCGCGTGCCGCCGACGGTCGTGAACGCGCCGGCCTGCAACACGCGAAGCAACCGGGTCTGTGCGTCGATCGGCATGTCGCCGATCTCGTCCAGGAACAGCGTGCCGCCCTGCGCCTGTTCGAACCGGCCGATGCTACGCTGTGCAGCGCCGGTGAACGCGCCGCGCTCATGCCCGAACAACTCGCTTTCGATCAGGTCGCGCGGGATTGCCGCCATGTTGATCGCCACGAACGGCCGGGCGGCGCGTGGCCCCAGATCGTGGATCGCCTGCGCGACCAGTTCCTTGCCGGTGCCGCTTTCGCCCAGCACCAGCACCGTCAGGTCGTTGGCGACGACGCGGGCGATGGTGCGGTACACATCCTGCATCGCCGGCGATCGGCCGATCAGCGGCAGGCCATCGGTGACCGCGTCGCCCTCCGGCCCCGCCGGTTCGCGTCGGCCGATCGCCAACGCCGCATCGACCGATCGGCATAATTCGCCCAGATCGAAGGGCTTGGGCAGATAATCGAAGGCACCTTCTTCGGTCGCGCGGACCGCGGTGGTCAGCGTATTCTGCGCGGACATCACGATGGCCGGCATGCCGGGACGCAGCGCGATTAGGCCGGCGAGCATGTCGAGGCCATTGCCGTCCGGCAGAATGACGTCGGTCACCAGCACGTCCGGCGCGAACGCCGGAATGCGCGTGCGTGCCGCGGCCAAGGTCGCGGCGAGTTCGACGACATGGCCGGCGCGGTGCAGCGCCTCGCGCACGACGGTGCGGATCGCGGCGTCGTCGTCGACCACCAGGATGCGCCCGGTCATGCGCGCCCCCCGACCCGCGGCAGCAGCAGCCGCACGACCGTCCGCACCGGATTGCCTTCGCGCCTATATTCCACGACCGCGCCATGATCGCCGATCAGCTTGTCGACCAGGGCCAGCCCGAGGCCGCTGCCGCTGCGTTTGGACGTGACGAACGGTTCGAACAGGTGGTCGGCGATATCATCCGGCGCGCCGGGTCCATCGTCGATCACGCAGACCTCGATGGGCAGGGCAAGCGGTGCGTCGGCATGGATACGCTTCGTCAGGCCCGACCGGTATCCGGTCCGCAGCACGATCTCACCCGACTGCGCGTCGACCGCCTCGACCGCGTTCTTGATGAGGTTCACGAATATCTGGACCAGCGCGTCGCGGTCGCCCAGCACCGGGGGCAGCGACGGATCGTAGGATTCGCGTATCGTGACGTTTCCGGCGAACCCCTGCACCGCCACGTCGCGGGCATGCGCCAGAATGGCATGGATGTTCTGCGGCGTACGGACCAGCGGTCGGGAGTCGGTGAAGCCTTCCATCCGATCGATCAACCGTGCGATGCGGTCGACCTCGTCACGGATCAGCCGGGTCAGCGGCGCGGTCTCGTCATCCGCGCGGTCGAGCAACTGCGCCGCCCCGCGAATGGCGGACAACGGGTTCTTGATCTCGTGCGCCAGCATCGCAGCCGCTGCCGTCGCGCTGCGTTGTCCGCCATCGCGTCGCCCGCCGATCGGTCCGGGACTGCGCGGATGAAGCGTCAGCACGCGCCAGCCCGCCTCGATCGCCAGTGGCGCGGCCATGACGTCGGCCACCACCCGCCGCCCGCCGGGCAAGGTCAAAACCTGGTCATACGCGGCATAAGGCGCCGCGACCGGCGCACCGGTCGGGCCGGGGCCGATCAGGTCGTCGATCCGACGACCGACCAGGATATGGCGCGACAGGTTGAACAGCGTCTCGCAGGCCGGGTTGGCTTCCCGGACCCGATCGTCCCCGTCGATCGCCAGGCTGGGCGTCGGTCCGGCGGCGAACAGGGCGGCACCGGTCGGCGGCCCGGTCACGCCGCCGCGCGGCAAAGCCAGGGTTCGTAGAACCGTTCGAGCATGGCGAGCACGATCTTCGGATCGGGCTGCTGGTTCGCGCGGTTGCGGAACTCGGCGGATCCGTCCAGCCCCTTGGTGTACCAACCGATATGCTTGCGCGCCATGTTCACGCCGATCTCGGTGCCATAATGATCGAGCATCGCATGATAATGCCCGACGATCATGGCATATTGTTCCGCGATGGACGGGTCGGCGCGCCGTTCGCCGGTGGCCAGATACCGCATGACCTGCGACAGCAGCCAGGGCCGTCCATAGGCCCCGCGCCCGATCATCACCCC
The DNA here is from genome assembly GCF_001956315.1 of Sphingomonas montana. Taxonomy (GTDB): domain Bacteria; phylum Pseudomonadota; class Alphaproteobacteria; order Sphingomonadales; family Sphingomonadaceae; genus Sphingomonas_R; species Sphingomonas_R montana. Next base: position 226,177 of record NZ_KV887144.1, read on the forward strand.
GTCCGCGCCGGACTGTTCCAGCGCGGCGATGGCGTCGTCGATGCTGTTGATGTCGCCATTGGCGATCACCGGGATCGACACCGCGTCCTTCACCCGCCGTATGAACTTCCAGTCGGCGGTGCCCTTGTACATCTGATTGCGCGTGCGACCGTGGACGGTCACCATTTTCACGCCCAGGTCCTCCGCGATGCGCGCCAGTTCGGGCGCGTTCAGGCTGTCATGGTCCCACCCCATTCGCATCTTCAGCGTTACCGGCACGTCGACCGCCTTCACCGTCGCGTCAATGATCGCCGCCGCATTGACCAGGTCGCGCATCAGCGCGGAGCCCGCATCGCCGTTGACGATCTTGCGGACCGGGCAACCCATGTTGATGTCGATGATTGCTGCACCGCGATCCTGGTTCAGCTTGGCCGCCTCCGCCATTTCGCGCGCGGTGCAGCCCGCCAGCTGCATCGACACCGGCTCTTCCACCGGGTTCCACGCCGCCTTCTGCAGCGACTGGCGCGTCTCACGGATCATCGCTTGGCTGGCGATCATTTCCGTGACGTTTAGGCCCGATCCGTAGCGCCGCACGATCCGCCGGAACGGCAGGTCGGTGACGCCCGTCATGGGGGCGAGGATGACGGGGTTCTCGATCCGCACGGGACCGATGTCGATCGGGGACAACATCGCAGGCATCTCAGCGATATGCCCGAAAATGAGGCAGTGCGCCAGATGGATAACCCGCTGGCGGGCGGCTCCCGCCTCCGCTAGGCACGCGCCATGGATCACATGCGTACCGTCGCCCTGATCGTCGCCGCCGGATCGGGCATCCGGATGGGCGGTGACGGCCCCAAACAATATGCCATGCTCGGCGGCCGGACCGTCCTGGCGCACGCCATCGACGCGTTCCTGAGCCATCCCGGCATCGATGCGGTGCAGGTCGTGATCGGGGACGGACAGCAGGCCGTCTATGAGGACGCGATCGGTGACCGCCCCCTGCCCCCGCCCGTCATCGGCGGCGCAACCCGGCGGGCGTCCGTCGCGGCTGGGCTGGCGGCGATCGGCGGGGATCGCGTGCTGATTCACGATGCGGCCCGGCCGGTCGTGCCGGCGGCGGTTATCGACCGGCTGCTAACAGCGCTGGATACGGCGGACGGCGCGGTACCGGTCCTGCCGGTTGCCGATACGCTCGCGATGGGCGGCGACGCGCTGGGCGATGTCGTGCCCCGCGCCGGCCTGGTGCGCGTCCAGACGCCGCAGGCGTTCCGGACCGCCGCGATCGTCGCGGCCCATGCCGCCTGGGACGCTGCGGTCGAGGCGACCGACGATGCGCAGATGCTGCGCGCCGCGGGCGGCCCCGTGGCGATCGTCGATGGCGACGCGGCGCTCGACAAGCTGACCCACCAGCGGGACCTGACGGATGCCCGCGCGCGAATGATGGTGGTGCGGGTCGGATCCGGGTTCGACGTCCATGCCTTCGCGCCCGGTGATCATGTCATCCTGGGCGGGGTCGTGGTGCCGCACGCTTTCCGGCTGATGGGGCACAGCGACGCCGACGTCGTGCTGCACACCATTACCGATGCGATCCTGGGCGCGATCGGCGACGGCGATATCGGCGACCATTTTCCACCCAGTGATCCGCAGTGGCGCGGCGCATCGTCCGACCGGTTCCTGGTCCACGCGCGGGATCTGATGGCGGCGCGCGGCGGCATCCTGGATCATGTCGACGTGACCATCATCTGCGAGGCGCCGAAGGTCGGGCCGCACCGCGCCGCGATCCGCACCAGCATCGCACGGCTGTTGCAGCTTCCCGAACGGCGGATTAGCGTGAAGGCGACGACGACCGAACGGCTCGGCTTTACCGGTCGTGGTGAGGGGATCGCGGCACAGGCCGTGGCGACCGTTCGACTGCCGGAGGACGAATAGATGCGTTCCAGTTGCCCGGCGACCCTTGCGGCCATTGCGATCACGCTGTCTATCACTCCGGCGATGGCGCAGTCGGCCGACTGCCTGACCGAGGCGGAAGCGCGTTCGGTCGTCGCCTACGCACTCCCCGCGGCGATCGAGGCGACCGCCGCGCGCTGCCGCCCGGCCTTGCCCGCATCCGCCTGGCTCAATCGCGGTGCGGCCGGGATGGCCGCGCGCTATCGCCGGGACGGTGGCGGCAATCCCGCGGCCGCGCTTGCAGTGATCGAGAAACTGTCGGGACAGTCGGTCCCCGACATGCTGGATCCGTCGACGCTCACCACAGTCGTCGAACAGCTGATCGCCGACCGGATCGGCACCGCGGTCGCGACGCGCGACTGCACCGCGATCAGCCGAATCGCGGAACAGATCAGCCCGCTGCCGATCGGGAACGTTGCTTCCCTGCTGGTTGCGCTGGTCCAGCTGGATCGCGGCACAGCATCGCGGACCGGTATCCGCATCTGCCCCACCGCCGGAGCACGCTGACATGCCCGATACCCTGTTGCCTGCCGAGCTGGTCGCTGCCGCCCGCCGCGTCGTGGACGCGAACCTGGCGCTTGGCCGTCGGATCACGGTTGCCGAAAGCTGCACCGGCGGGCTGGTCTCGGCCGCACTGACCGAGATCCCCGGATCATCCGCCGTTTTCGAGGCGGGGTTCGTGACTTACGGCGATACCGCGAAGGTGGACCTGCTCGGCATCAGCAGCGAGGTCGTCGAAACATTCGGTGCGGTTTCGATCGCGGTCGGATGGGCGATGGCGCGTGGTGCGCTCGCACGGAGCAAGGCGGACGTCGCGGTCGCGATCACCGGCATCGCCGGTCCGGACGGCGGGAGCGCGAAGAAGCCGGTCGGCACCGTCGTGTTCGCCCGTGCCGACCGGGACAGCGACCCGGACGAGGTCACCGCGGACATGCGGCATTTCGCCGACAATGGCCGCGCCGGCATCCGGCTTCATGCGGCGTTGTGCGCGCTCGAACTGCTCATGCCGGGTGCCACGCTCGACCCGTAAAGCGCCGCCGCCCGTTCCTCGAACGCACCGATCATCTTGCGCAGCGCGCGCTCGAACACCTGGCCCGCAATCGCCTCGAAGATTCGCGACCGGAATGCGAAATCGACCTTGAAGTCGATCAGCGTTCCGCCCTTTCCATCCGGCCGGAACGTCCAGTCGTTCAGCAGATGTTCGAGCGGCCCGTCGACATATTCGACGCTGATCCGCTCGGCCCGGGTCTTCGTGACGCGCGACGTGAATGATTCGCGCAACGCCTTGAACCCGACGACCAGGTCGGCCACCATCTCCGTCTCGCTGTTCGACCGGACACGCACCGCTACAACCCATGGCAGGAACTCACGGTATCGCGCGACATCTGCCACAAGATCGAACATCTGTTCCGGACTGTACGGCAGGTGCCGCGTCTCGCTGTGTCGGGGCATCAGCGGCGGGCCAGCTGCGCCTCGCGCGCGGTGCGCAGTTTCGCGAAATCGTCGCCGGCGTGATAGCTCGACCGGGTCAGCGGGCTAGCCGCGACGAGCAGGAAGCCCTTGGCCCGCGCGATCGATGCGTAGGCGTTGAACGTGACCGGCGGCACGAACTCGGCCACCTTCGCATGCTTCGGCGTCGGTTGCAGATACTGCCCCATGGTCAGGAAATCGATGCCGGCGGATCGCATGTCGTCCATCACCTGATGGATCTCCAGCCGCTCCTCACCCAGGCCCACCATCACGCCGGACTTGGTGAAGATCGACGGATCGAGCCGCTTCACCTGTTCCAGCAGCCGCAACGAGGCATAATAGCGCGCGCCGGGCCGAATGGTCGGATAGAGCCGCGGCACGGTTTCGAGATTGTGGTTGTAGACGTCAGGCCGCGCCGCGACGATCGCCTCGATCGCGCTGTCCGCCTTGTTGCGGAAATCCGGAGTCAGGATCTCGATCGTCGTGCCCGGCGTAGTGCGCCGCAACGCCTCGATCACCTTGACGAACTGGCTCGCCCCGCCGTCGGGCAGGTCGTCGCGATCGACCGACGTCACCACGATATGCTGCAGCCCCATCTGCGCTGCGGCGTCCGCGACGTTCTGCGGCTCCATCCGGTCCACCGCGCGGGGCATGCCGGTCTTCACGTTGCAGAATGCACAGGCCCGGGTGCAGGTATCGCCCAGGATCATGACGGTCGCGTGCTTCTTGCTCCAGCATTCGCCGATGTTAGGGCATGCCGCCTCTTCGCAGACGGTGGTCAGGCTTTTCGAGCGCATCAGCGCGCGCGTGGCGGCCACCACCGCGCCGGTTGGCGCCTTGACCCGGATCCAGTCCGGCTTGCGGACGCGGGCGGGGGTTGCAACGTCGGCGGAGTTCGGCACCATCTGGTTCATAGGACGTTAGATAGCGCCTATGGGGTGGTTTGCCACCCCTCGACGGTCATCGACAGGAGCATATCATGGATGGAATCACTCCCCTCATCGACGGCTATCGCCGTTTCAAGGCGACCGGCTGGGATACGCAGCTGGAACGCTGGGAAACGCTGGCCAAGGGGCAAAGCCCCAAGATCATGATCATTGCCTGTTCCGACAGCCGCGTCGATCCGGCGACGATCTTCGATGTCGCGCCCGGCCAGACCTTCGTGGTCCGCAACGTCGCGGCGCTGGTGCCGCCCTACGAAACCGGCGGCGGTTTTCACGGCGTTTCCTCCGCGGTCGAGTTTGCGGTGACGCAGCTTGAAGTGACCGACGTGCTGGTGCTGGGCCACGCGTCCTGCGGTGGATGCAAGGCAGCGCTGAGCCGTACGTTCGAAGGATCGGAACATGGCAAGGGTGCCTTCATCGATTCCTGGATCTCGATGCTGGCCGAGACGCGCGACGACGTGATCGCCGACATGGGCACCAGCGACGATGCGGTGCGGGAGATGGAGCATCGCGCAGTCGGGGTGAGCCTCGACAATCTGCGGACCTTCCCCTTCGTGCAGGAACGGCTGGATGACGGGCGGCTGAAGCTACACGGCGCGTGGTTCGGCATTGCCGAAGGTGACCTGCTCGTCCGCGATCCGGAAACCGGAGCGTTCAACCCGGCATGATCCTATCGGAACGGGAGGATGTGGCACCACGTCGCTTCCTCCCGGAACTGGTGCTCGTCGGCATCACGATCCTGTGGGGCGGGACCTTCCTGATCACCAAGATCGGCCTTGGCGACAGCGGACCACTCTTCTTCGTTGGCGTCCGGTTCGCCGTCGCTGCGCTATTGGTCGCAGTCCTGTCACCCGGAATATGGCGGGGTTTGTCGGTATCCGAACTGTTCGGGTCGGTGCTGATCGGCAGCACGATGATCGCCGGCTACGCTTTGCAGACGACCGGGCTGCAATCTATTCCAAGCAGCACGTCGGCCTTCCTGACCGCGCTCTACGTTCCGTTCGTGCCGCTCCTGCAACTCCTGCTGTTTCGCCGCGTGCCGCGAACGATGGTCTGGGTCGGCATTGCCATGGCATTTGGCGGGCTTATCCTGTTGGCCGGGCCGGCGACCGTGGCGACGCTGACCCTCGGGCACGGCGAACTGTTGAGCGTCCGGTCCGCACTCGCCTTCTCGTTCCAGATCCTGTTGATCGGACGGTTCGCGCGCCGCGGTAACCCACGCCGTGCGGCCTTTATCCAACTGGCGACCCTGGCGCTGGGCAGTTTTGCGCTGATGCCAGCGACGGGGGAACAGCTGCCTGTCTTCACGCCGACGCTGCTGGCCTGCGGGGTGGGGCTGGGGATCGCCAGCGCCGTGATACAGGTCGCGATGAACTGGGGACAGGCGCGTGTCTCGCCCGCCCGCGCGACGCTGATCTACGCTGCCGAACCGGTCTATGCCGGGCTGATCGGCTGGACTGCGGGCGAGCGGTTCACCGATCTCGGACTGATCGGCGCCGGGCTGATCGTCAGCAGTGTCGTGGTGAGCGAGTTGCGGATCGGGCGGAAGGGAGCAGCGTAGGGCGGCTTGCGCTCGAAGCCGCCCGTTACCGTAACGGAACCCCGGCTCTCGCCGGGGTGACGTTGTGGCTTGATCGAACCGATCGAACGGCCCGCGCGCACGATCAGCGGGTCAGCTTCTTGTAAGCAAGCCGCGTCGGACGGTCGGCGGCATCGCCAAGTCGGCGCTTCTTGTCCTCCTCGTACGATTCGAAATTGCCTTCGAACCATTCGACGTGGCTGTCGCCCTCGAACGCCAGGATGTGCGTGGCGAGTCGATCGAGGAAGAAGCGGTCATGGCTGATGACCACCGCGCAGCCGGCAAAGCTCTCGAGCGCCTCCTCCAGCGCGCGCAGCGTTTCGACGTCGAGATCGTTGGTTGGCTCGTCGAGCAGCAGGACGTTGCCCCCCTCCTTGAGCATCTTCGCCATGTGGACGCGGTTGCGCTCACCGCCCGACAGCTGGCCGACCTTCTTCTGCTGGTCGCCGCCCTTGAAGTTGAACGCGCCGACATAGGCCCGCGTCGCCACGTCATGCTTGCCGAAGGTGAATCGGTCGAGCCCGTCCGAAATCTCCTCCCAGACATTCTTGTTTGGGTTCAGGTGATCGCGGCTCTGGTCGACATAGCCCAGCTTCACGGTGGACCCGATGTTGATCTCGCCGCCGTCGGGCTGTTCCTGACCGGTGATCAGCTTGAACAGCGTCGTCTTGCCGGCGCCGTTCGGCCCGATGATACCGACGATCCCGCCGGGCGGCAGGTTGAAGTCGAGATTTTCGAACAGCAGCTTGTCGCCGAAGCTCTTGGTCAGGCCTTTGGCCTCGATCACGTTGCCGCCCAGCCGCTGCGGGATCTGGATAAGGATCTGCGCGGCACCCGGCCGACGGTCATTCTGCTTCTCGACCAGTTCGTCGAACGCGCGGATGCGCGCCTTGGACTTGGTCTGGCGCGCCTTCGGGCTCTGCCGGATCCACTGGAGTTCGTGCTGGATCGCCTTCTGGCGGCCCTCCTCCTCGCGGTCCTCCTGCGCCATGCGGGTGGCCTTGTTCTCCAGCCATGCCGAGTAGTTGCCCTCGAACGGCAGGCCGCGCCCGCGGTCGATCTCCAGCACCCAGCCGACGACATTGTCGAGGAAGTAGCGATCGTGGGTCACCAGGATGACGTTGCCTGCATATTCCTTCAGATGATTCTCCAGCCAGCCGACGCTCTCCGCATCGAGATGGTTGGTCGGCTCGTCGAGCAGCAGGATTTCCGGCTTCCACAGCAGCAGCTTGCACAGCGCGACGCGACGCCGCTCACCCCCGGACAGCGTCGTGACGTCCGCATCGCCCGGCGGGCAACGCAACGCCTCCATCGCGATCTCCAGCTGGTTGTCGAGCGTCCAGCCGTCGACCGCGTCGATCTTCTCCTGCAACTCGCCCATCTCGGCCAGCAGCGCGTCGAAATCGCAATCCTCGGGCGGGTCGCCCATGATGTTGCTGATCTCGTTGAACCGGTCGACCAGGTCGGCGGTGGCACGCACGCCGTCCATCACATTGCCGCGGACGTCCTTCTCGGGATCCAGCTGCGGTTCCTGGCTGAGATAGCCGACGCGGAAATTCTCGGCGGCCCATGCCTCGCCGACATAGTCCTTGTCGTACCCCGCCATGATCTTCATCAGCGTCGACTTGCCCGCGCCGTTCACGCCGATGATGGCGATCTTGGTGCCCGGCAGGAACTGCAGGTGGATGTTGTTGAGCACCGGCTTCGGCGCGCCGGGGAAGGTCTTGGTCAGACCTTTCATCACATAGCTGTATTGAACGGCCATCTGGCGCGGTCTCCGATAACATATGGCTGGCAAAATCAGGTCGCGATGTAAGGGGTCGCCGCGCCGTTGGCAAACACGCGCATGGCGGATAGGCATTCGCACCATGAAGACGTTTCCCATCGCGCTGCTGTGCGCCGCCGCCCTTCCCGCAACCGCCGGCGCGCAGCCCCGGTCGCTCGACCCGGTCGCCGCGCTGCGCCAGGTTGCAGCGCTGCGGGATGCGGCGCTGACCGACGACGTGGCCTATGCCATCACCGAGGGACTGACGACCGAGGTGGGCCAGCGACTGGCGGGCACCGATGCGGAGGCCCGCGCCCGCGATTGGGGCGTCGCGCGGCTGAAGGCGCTGGGGTTCCGCAACGTCCATATCGAGACGTACGACATGCCGGTCTGGGTACGCGGCGAGGAACGCGGCGAGATCCTCAGCCCCTTCCCACAGAAGCTCAGCCTGACCGCGCTTGGCAACAGCGGCGCCACCCCGCCCGCCGGGCTGGACGCGGAGATCGTCGCCTTCCCGTCGATCGAGGCGTTGCGCGCGGCGGATCCAGCGGCGGTGCGCGGGCGTATCGTCTACCTGACCCACGCGATGCTGCCGACGCAGGACGGATCGAGCTACGGCGCGTCCGGCATCGTCCGGCGTCAGGGGCCGACGGTCGCATCGCAGAAGGGGGCGGCCGCCATCGTCATCCGCTCGATCGGCACGGACCACCACCGGACCCCGCATACCGGCGTGCAGATGTTCGCGGACGGTGCCGCGCCCATCCCGGCGGCGGCACTCAGCATCCCGGACGCCGAACAGCTCGACCGTATCCTGAAGCGCGGTCGCCCGGTGCGGATGCGACTGCTTCTGACCCCGCGCCAGACGGGGATGCGCCAGTCGGGCAACGTCGTTGCCGAAGTGCCGGGCCGCGACCCGAAGGCCGGCATCGTCGTGGTGGGCGGCCATCTCGACAGCTGGGACCTGGGCACTGGCGCGATCGACGACGCGACCGGCATCGCGATCACCACCGCGGCGGCCAAGCGCGTCATGGACGCCGGCCGGCCGCTCCGCACGATCCGCGTCGTGTGGTTCGGCGCGGAGGAGGTCGGCGCGTTCGGCGGCATCGCCTATGCCAAGGCGCATGCCGGCGAGAAGCATGTCCTGATGGCGGAGTCGGATTTCGGCGCCGATCGCGTCTGGAAATTCGATACGAAGGTCGCCCCCGGCGCACTGCCCGTCATGGACCGGATCGCCACCGCGCTGGCGCCGCTCGGCATCGCGCGTGGCGACAACCTGGCATCCGGCGGATCGGACATCACACCGCTGGCCGCGACCGGCATCCCCATCGTCAGCCTGCGGCAGGACGGCACGCGCTATTTCGACCTGCACCACACGCCGGACGACACGCTCGACAAGGTCGATCCCATTCAGCTGCGCCAGAATGTCGCGGCGTGGACCACCATGCTCGCGGTGGTCGCCAACGATCCGACCGAGCTGGGCCCGGTCGAGAAAGGCGGCGCGGAGTAGCACCCGCCATGATCGCATCGCCGATCGGTCTGCGCGCCGCGGTCGGCGACGATCGCCCTGCCTTGATCGATCTCTTGCGTCGATCATGGCTGCGGACTTGGGCACCGGAACTGCCGTTCGACGCGGTTCGGCTATTCGTCGAACAGGATCCGGTCACCGGCTATGTCGAGACGCATTTGCCGGGGTTCAGCGTCGCGATCCGCGCCCAATCGATCGTCGGTGTGCTGCACATCGTCGGTGACACGATTGAATCGATCGAGGTCGATCCTCGCGCGGCACGGTCGGGGATCGGAACCGTCCTGCTGGCCCATGGCGAGGATCAGATCGCCCGGTCGCACGATCAAGGCCGGCTCGAAGTGCGCGCCTTCAATCGAGACGCGCTCGCCTTCTACCGCCATCACGGCTGGATCGAAATGGCGCGCTACACCGCCAGCGAATGCGGCGCGCAGGTCGAGACGATCGCGCTCGTCAAAGCTGTCGTCCGTCGCGATCCCGCAAACCGGTAGCGCGCTTCAGTCCGCGCGCATCCCCGCGAGCAGGTTCGGGATCGAGACCCAGGCGAACGCTACCGAACTGTCGGCCACGCCGTACGGCACAAACAGCATGTCGTCCTGCTTCAATGCGCCGCAGGTGTAGACCACGTTGGGGACATAGCCCTCGCGGTCCTCGTTGGGAGACAGGATCGGCTGCGACGTGCGGCCGAGGACCTTCGACGGATCGTCCTTGTCCAGCAGGACCGCGCCGATCGAATATTTACGCATCGCGCCCACGCCGTGGGTCAGCAGCAGCCAGCCCTCGTCGAGTTCGATCGGCGATCCGCAATTGCCGATCTGCACCATCTCCCACGGGTAATGCGGGGTCAGCAACAACTCGCCCTCACCCCAGGTGTCGATCGTCTTCGACCGGAGGAGGTACAGATTCTCGCCGTCCTGCCGACCGATCATCATATATTCGCCGCCCACCTTGCGCGGGAACAGCGCCATGCCCTTGTTCCGCGCCGCCGGCCCGCTCATCGGCTGGAAGATGAAGCTGCGGAAATCCTGGGTGCGGAGCAGTTCGGACCGGATCGTCGAACCGGAATAGGCGGTGTAAGTCCCGATCCATTCCACCGCGCCGTCCTCATGCGTGAACTGGACAAGCCGGAGGTCCTCGAGGCCGTTCCGCTGCGCCTCCGTGATCGGGAACAGCACCGTGCCCGACAGCGAACTGTCATGGTGACGATGCACCTCGACCGCGCCGCGATCGAGTTCGCGCGCCGTGTCGGCCGCAGTGGCGAACGGCGGCTCCGGCATCAGTTCGAAATTGGCACCCGGCCCCAATATGCCTTCGCGGAACGCGACCGAGGAGATGTGCCCCTCCCCCACCGCGCGCAGCGACATGGCGATCCGGATCGCGCCGCCGCTCAGCCCGGTCTGGTCGGGGTGAGGGATGATGCTTGGGTTCATCAGCGCGGCGGCCGCATAGCTGTATTCGTGGCAGAAATAGGCACCGATCAGCTGGCGCTTGGCATGTGGGATCGTGGCGCCGTCCAGGCTCAGCGCGCGCTCGATTGCCGCGTAGCGCAGGTCGAACACGTTGCGCGTCTGCCAGTGGCGCGCCTCGAAATCGCGCAGCACGAGATCCAGTTCGGCCTCGGTCGCGACCGGGTCCAGTGCCAGCACGGCATCGACGATACGCCTGACCCGTCCCGGCCGGCCCGCAACCTTGCCGGCCTCGATCGGAATATGGAATGGCCGGACAACGACGCGGGACGGATCCGCCGCCAGCTTCAGCGGGGCGTGTATGACATCGATCACTGGCGTCCGTACCTTTCACGACGCGGACGCCGACGAGCTAGGAGGCCTGGCTCGTCCGATCGTCTGCGGACTGGGCGGGCTCCACCGCCAGCGACGCCATGGCGCAACAGGCGAACTGGAAAGCCAGCACCGATTCGGCTCCCTGATTAAGGTTCACCCGGTCACTCATCAATCCGTCAAAGCAGCCACCGTCCGAAATCGATGCGATCGGGATGCCGACATCGTTCGCGCCGAGATACCAGCGATAGGCGCGGAGAGCGGCGTCACGCCAAGGCTCCGCACCGGTCACGCGATAGGCGGTCAACGCCGCATCGATCGTGGCCCAAGCCTCCAGCGGCTGCTGATCGAACCGCAACGGCCCCTGATATTCGCGACCAAAGCTTTCGGTGCCGACAGCACGGAAGTTCCCGTCCGGCCCGGTGTGGACCTCTTCCAGCCATGTCATCGCTGCAAGCCCATCGGCCAGCCAGCCGGCATTACCGGTGCGTGCACCGGCCCGGATCATCGCTTCGGGCAGACGGGCATTGTCATATCCCAGCACCGCTTCGAACCACACCCAGTCCCCCCGTCGCGCATCTGCCAGCCGGCGTGCCAGCTTGTCCCCGAAATATTTTACCAGTCGCTGTGCAACCGCATGACTGGGGTGGACGTCGAGGATCGCGTCGGCACCCAGCAATGCGAACGCCCAGGTCCGCGGGCTGCCGAGTTCCATCGCATAAGGTGCCACCTGATCAAAGAGGTGCAACGCCCAGCGTCGCATGTCCGCCTTGCGTGCCCGCGCCGCCGTGTCGCCGATCGACCAGAGCGAACGGCCGAAACTATCCTCTGACCCGACGCTTTCGAGCCAGCTGCGATCGAATCCCATGAAATTGCGAAAACGCCCCGTTTCGCCGTTCCAGGCATGCTGAACGAACGAGGCATAGACAGTCGCAAGCTGGTCTGCGCGGTCGGCCGCCGGTCCGTCGATCCGGTGCATCAGCATCAGCGCGCGGCAATTGTCATCGACGCAATAGCCATGGTCGCGGTCCGGCACCGCGAAGATCGAATGCTGGATCATTCCGCAGCCATCGGTAATGCGTTCCACCCCGGCCAGGTTCGGTGCGATCGTCGGCAGGTCCGCGGCCGGCCGCTTGACCATCCGTACCGGCTGACGTTCAACGGCGGCGTGCATGATCGCCATGTAGCGGTGGGCCGCGGTTTCCCACGTCATGCCGCGCCCGATGGCATAGGCCCGCTCGGCGACTGTGCGCATCCGGGCGGGGTCCGCGAACAGCGCGTTGATCGCCTGCGCAAAGGCGTCGCTGTCGCCGAACGCCGCCAGGATACCCGTACCGTCGGAAAGCAGTTCGCTGGCATGCCAGTAGGGCGTCGACACGACCGGCTTGCCGAGGCTCACCGCATAGGCGAGCGTACCCGACGTGATCTGCGCTTCGTTGAGGTAGGGCGTGACGTAGATGTCTGCCGCTTCTACATAGTCGAGCAACAGTTCCTGTTCCAGGAAACCATCCACGAACTGAATATTGTCGATTACGCCCAGCTCGTCGGCCAGCGCGCGGAGTCCGTCGCGATACGCCTCGCCCTCCCGCGCCACCAGATGCGGATGCGTCGCGCCCAGGATGACGTAAAGTGCGGACGGGTTCTGCGCCACGATCGCCGGCAGCGCGCGCAACATCGTCTCGATCCCCTTGTTGGGGGACAGCAGACCGAACGTCATCAGGACCTTGCGCCCGTCGAACCCGAACCGCGTCTTCTTCGCGGCCCCTTCCCCAAATGGTCGGTCGGGAACGCCGTGCGGCACGACGGCGATCGCGTCGCGCGACAGCCCATGGACGCGTTCAAGGATATCGCGGCCCTTCTCGGCCATCACGATCAGCTTGGATGCGCGACGAGCAAGCGCCTCGATGACCGCGCGCTGTTCGACGTTGGGCGTTTCAAGCACCGTATGGAGGACCACGATGACCGGAACGCTTACCCGGTCGAGCAGCGTCAGCAGGTTGGCGCCGGCCGGGCCACCGAAGATACCATATTCGTGCTGCACCATCACGACCTGCGCACCGCTCTCGTCGATCAGGCGGGCGGCAGCGCGATAGTCAGCGATATCGTCCTGCCCGATGGCGGCGACGACCGACCCGGCATAGTCATGCGACGCCCCGACATCGTTCATCGCATACACGTCGACCGTCAGATCGGGGAAGGCGGCACGCATCGCCAGCGCCGTGTCGCGCGAAAAGGTCGCGATGCCGCACAGCCGTGGCGGGTGATTGCCCACGATTGCGATGCGGTCGATCCGAACGTCTGGTTTCGGCACGCTTCTGTCGGTCACCATGGGTGTCTACCTTGTCATGTACGCAGTGCCGACGGACGCACCCCGCGGCTGTTGATGAGGGAACGTATCGTGCCCCGCTAGGTTGCACGTCGTTCATCCAGCCGCAACAAATGCGACGAATCGCGCGGCATTCCAGCTATTTCTACGTTGACGGAAGAGATGACGTCGCTACAGACGGATGGGGGGACGGCATTCGGGCCGGCCCTTCCGTTTGCCTTTCTTGGAGCAGCACATATGAAGAAGCTCAGCTTCGTCGTCGCCGCCGGCCTGATGTCTCTGGCCGCCTGCACGAACAATACTCCGGCCGAAAATGCCGCCGAGAACGTTGCGGACTCGATGGAGAACACCGCCGACGCCCTCGAAGACCAGGCCGACAACGCGACGAACGAGTCGACCGAAGCCGCTCTCGAGAATGCTGCTGACAACATGTCTGCGGCTGCCGACAACGTCGAAGACGCCGTCGACAACGGTGCCGTTGCTGCGAACGCCGCAAACGCGATGTAATCGTGGCTGCTCCGGTCCTCGGACCGGAGCAGACGGTTTGAAGGCGGGTGGTCCATTGCGGACCCCCGCCTTTTTCTTTGCCCGCCGCCCGGCGCTGCGCCTATGGACGGCGGATGACGCCCCCTGCCCCACTGACCCCATCTGCCCCGCTGGTCCTGTTCAACAGCATGACGCGCGCCACCGCGCCGTTCTTGCCGATCGATCCCGACATGGTCCGGATCTATAGCTGCGGGCCGACCGTCTACAATTACGCGCATCTCGGCAACCTGCGCGCTTATGTCTTCACCGATACGCTCCGCCGCACGCTCAACTGGAAGGGCTATGCGGTCAATCACGTCGTCAACATCACCGACGTCGGCCATCTGACGTCGGATGCCGACGCGGGCGACGACAAGATGGAGGCCGCCGCGACCGCGGCCGGGCGCGACATTCACGAAGTCGCCGCCTTCTACACCGCGGCGTTCAAGGCCGATCTGGCCGCCCTCGCCATCCTGCCGCCGACGCTCTGGAGCGTCGCGACCGACCATGTTCAAGACATGATCGCCTTTGCCCGGACGATCGAGAGGCACGGTGCCGCCTACCGACTGGACGGCGGGCTTTATTTCGATACCGCCCGCGCGCCGGATTACGGTCTGCTCGCCGGCGCACGGCCGGACGAGACGGTCGCGCGGATCGATCCGGTCGCCGGCAAGCGCAACCCCGCCGATTTCGCGCTGTGGCGCACGTCGCCGCCGGATGCGAACCGACAGATGGAATGGCTGTCGCCCTGGGGCCCCGGCGCGCCCGGCTGGCACCTCGAATGTTCGGTCATGAGCCTGAAATATCTTGGCCGGCAGTTCGATATCCACACCGGCGGCATCGACCACCGCGAGATTCATCATGTCAACGAAATCGCACAGAATCAGGCGTTCACCTGCACCTCGGCGACCGGGGCCAATGTGTGGATGCACAATAATTTCCTGGTGGATCGCGGCGGCAAGATGTCGAAGTCGAAGGGTGGTTTCGCCACGCTCGCGTCGCTCGTCGATCGCGGTATCGCGCCGCTGGCCTACCGGCTGCTGTGCCTGTCGTCGCATTACCGGTCCGAACTGGAATTTTCGGTCGACAGCCTCGGGGCCGCGCTGACCCGGCTGAAACGGCTGGTATCGGCCGTATCCGCGCTGCGCGACCGGGCGACCGATACCGCCTGGCTGCGCGTGCTGGCCGAGTCCCGCGATACGCGCGGCGCCGCGACATCCTATCAGCGCTCGGTGATCGAGGAACCGCTGAGCAACGCCGCGCGCGTCTGGCTGGACCGGTTCGACGCCGCGATCGCCGCCGACCTGATGACGCCGCAGGCGCTGCCGGTGCTGGACGAGGCGATTTCCACCAAGGCGTTGTCCGCCGACGAACGGCTCCGGCTCGTCGCCAGCATGGATCTCGTCCTTGGTCTCGGGCTGGTCACGCTCGACCGGCGGGCGCTGTCCATCCGGCCGGTTACCGCCATGCTGGACGACGCACAGGTCGCAGCACTGATCGCCGACCGGGCGGCCGCCCGCGCCGCCCGCGACTTTGCCGAATCGGATAGGCTCCGCGATCGGCTGGCGGCAGGCGGCGTGGATGTCATGGACGGCGATCCGCTGGGCTGGGAATGGCGTCCGCTGCTGGGCGACTGACGGTTCCGCCGCTGCCCTCACCATTGCGGCTGTTGCGTTTGCGCGCCGACCGACGCAAGGAAATTACGAACTCACTGGATGAAGCGATGTCATTGAACTGGACCCCCGACAGCTGGAAACAGGCCGAAGCCCGTCAGCTTCCCACCTACGCCGATGCGGGCAGGCTGGCCGCGGCGGAGGCCGAACTCGGTCATTACCCGCCACTGGTGTTTGCGGGGGAGGCGCGCGACCTGACCGCGTCGCTGGCGCAGGTCGCGGCCGGCAAGGCATTCCTGCTGCAGGGTGGCGATTGCGCGGAAAGCTTCGCGGAATTCCATCCCAACTATATCCGCGATACGTTCCGCGTCATCCTGCAGATGGCGGTCGTGCTGACCTACGCGTCGAAGCTGCCGATCGTGAAGCTTGGCCGGATGGCCGGCCAGTTTGCCAAGCCACGCTCCACCGACATGGAGGAAATCGGCGGCGTTTCGCTGCCCAGCTACCGCGGCGACATCATCAACGACATCGGGTTCGAGGCGGCCGCGCGTGAACCCGACCCGCAGCGCATGATCCGCGCCTACAGCCAGTCGGCCGCGACATTGAACCTGCTGCGCGCGTTCAGCCAGGGCGGCTATGCGAACCTGCATCAGGTCCACGCCTGGACGCTCGACTTTATGGGCCGCAGCCCGTGGTCAGCACAGTATCAGGACGTCGCGGACCGGATCGGCGAGGCGCTGGACTTCATGGCGGCGTGCGGGATCAATCCTGAAACCGTGCCGCAGCTTAAGGGTACGCAGTTCTTCACCAGCCACGAGGCGCTGCTGCTGCCCTACGAACAGGCACTGACCCGGCAGGACAGCCTGACCGGCGACTATTACGGCCTGTCGGCACATTTCCTGTGGATCGGCGATCGGACCCGGTTCGAAGGGTCCGCGCATGTCGAATATCTGCGCGGCATCCACAACCCGATCGGCGTCAAATGCGGCCCCAGTCTCGATCCCGACGCGCTGCTCCGCATGCTCGATACGCTGGATCCGGCGCGCATCCCCGGCCGCATCACGCTCATCACACGCTACGGCCATGACAAGATCGAGAAGCACCTGCCCGCGCTCGTCCGCGCCATCCAGCGCGAGGGGCGGCCCGTCGTCTGGTCGTGCGATCCGATGCACGGCAACGTGGTGAAGGCTGCCAGCGGCTACAAGACGCGGCCGTTCGACCGCATCCTGGCCGAGGTGCGCGGCTTCTTCGCCGTCCACCGCGCCGAGGGAACCCATGGCGGCGGCATTCACGCGGAAATGACCGGCCAGAATGTGACCGAATGCACCGGCGGCGCGATCGACGTCACCGAACAAAGCCTCGGCGACCGGTATCATACGCATTGCGACCCGCGGTTGAACGCCGGCCAGTCGATCGAGCTCGCCTTCCTGCTGGCCGAGATGCTGAACGACGAGATGCGCATCCGCGAACGCGCCGCCGCCTGACGGCTTCGGTTTCGGACGGAAATGCTTGACGGACGCGGTGTCGCTTCATAGGAACGCGACACCGCTATGGCCCCTTCGTCTAGCGGTTAGGACGACGCCCTCTCACGGCGTAAGCACGAGTTCGATTCTCGTAGGGGTCACCATTTCAGGGCACGTAAGCGGAATGTCGCTGTGCTTGATAGGCGCCGGGAGTCGACATTTAACGGCATGAGACGTCTCGGCATGGAGACGCCGCTCGGTGGTTTCCCGACCTGCACGGGCTACTCCGGTGATGCAGCCTCGGATCACCGATCGGTTTTCAAGGCCTAGGCCGTTGCGAACCGAACCGCCTAGGCGCGCCCTCCGGCTCGAATATCAAGCGTAGACCCGCTACCATCAGATTCGGAACTGCGATCGAAGCGGGCATTAAGGGAACATCTCATGCGACAGTTGCACCTGCTATCGGCATGTCTCCTCGTATCGGCATGTGGCTTCGGCGCCGACGTGCCAACCGTCATAGACGGTAGCAGCGCAGAGGCGTTCGACCGAACCTTGAGCGCAGCGAAAGCCGATCTCGGCCCGCGCGACCGGCTCAAGTTCGAAGGCGCTCTTTCTGAGTTCAAGGCCCGGACTTTCGCCAAGGCGGACTCGCGGCAGGACTATCAACGCAAGCTGCGCGCCGGGTTGGACGGTTTGACGGCACCGCGTATCGTCAGCCAGTTCGATCGGGATGTAGGCCGGGTCGGCGATCGGGCCGCCGACGCCGTATTCGACGCCAAGCGCGTCCTGAACGGCAAATAGCGTATGGCCGGCGATGCGGTCGGCCCCGGCATCAGGCAACGTAATGAGAAACTCCAGGCAGACATATGGCCCGTAAGCCTTCGAAACATTCCGTGCAGGACGACATGCGACAGGGCGATGAAACCCCGACGCCTGCTGTATTCTGCTGGCTGTGCGGACGGCCCATCGGCAAGACGACCGTCTGGCACCACCCCGTCCCCAAGAGCCGCGGCGGCCGCGACGTCGTGCCGATGCATCCCATCTGTCAGCAGACGGTGATCGCCAATTTCACCAATTCCGAACTGCAACGGCATGGGCTGGATGTGGACGGCCTGCTGGCCAACCCGGCCGTGCGCAAGTTCGTCGACTGGGTCGCGAAGAAGGACCCGGATTTCACCGCCACCCAATCGAAGAAACAACGCTGATGGCACGTCAGGCGGAGTTTCGGTCCGTCACTTAAAACAACGCCTGTGACGGCGGGATCTGGAGCCGCTCTGTGCCGTGGGCAACTCCGGTCGTGCGGTCGGGTACAACGGGGCCGGGCGTCGACGGATGACGATGTCAGGATCTTTACGGCGGCCTTGGTGCCATCTGCCGCTGCCCGCGTTTCCAACCCCGGCTGCACCGGAGACCGATCATGAGCAAAGACCCTTACACGCCCCCCGCCGTCTGGACCTGGGATTCGGAAAGCGGCGGTCGCTTCGCAAGCATCAACCGGCCGACCGCCGGCCCCACGCACGACAAGCCCCGGCCGGTCGGCAAGCATCCGCTCCAGCTCTATTCGATGGGTACGCCCAATGGCGTCAAGGTCACCATCATGCTGGAGGAACTGCTCGCAGTAGGGCACGCGGATGCCGAGTACGACGCCTGGCTGATCCACATCGGTGATGGGGACCAGTTCGGCAGCGGCTTCGTCGAGGTGAATCCCAATTCCAAGATCCCGGCGCTGGTCGACCATAGCGGGGCCGAAACCGTGCGCGTGTTCGAGTCCGGCGCGATTTTGATGTATCTTGCGGAGAAATTCGGCGCCTTCCTGCCATCCGCGGGTCAGGCGCGTGCGGAATGCCTGTCCTGGCTGTTCTGGCAGATGGGTAGCGGACCATTCGTCGGTGGCGGCTTCGGACACTTCTATGCCTATGCGCCCGAAAAGATCGAATATGCGATCAATCGCTACGCCATGGAAACCAAACGGCAGCTCGACGTGCTCGACCGCAGACTGGCGGAAAACATGTTCGTTGCGGGTCCCGACTATACGATCGCCGACATGGCGATCTGGCCCTGGTACGGTCGGCTGGCGCAGGGCGAACTGTACGGCGCGGGCGAGTTTCTCCAGGTGCAGGCGTATCGCAACCTGCAACGCTGGACCGAGCAGGTCTCCACCCGTCCCGCCGTGCAACGCGGCCGCATGGTGAACCGGGTCACCGGTGCGCCGTCCAGCCAGCTTCACGAACGGCATGATGCCGCGGACTTCGATACGCGCACGCAGGACAAGCCGCAGCATAGGCAGTAGCGGCGCAGCGGCAGGCAGCGATGACAGCAATCCATGCCTGCCGCATCGCCCGACGTCGCGCACCGCGGCGCTCCTCACCCGACATGCCGCCTTCCTGGCGCGAGGTACTGGCAGGTCGGACCGAAATAACAGGTAGCCACTATGCCCCACCGCCTCTTCATCGGCATCCGGCCACCCGCCGCCGTGCGACAGGTACTGATCGATACCATGGAGGCGCTGGATGGCGCACGCTGGCAGGACGATGAGCAACTGCATCTGACCCTGCGCTTCGTCGGCGAAGTCGAGCGCGAGGTGGCCAACGACCTGGCCGCTGCCTTGGCAAGCATCGCGATGCCGTCGTTCGAGTTGGCGCTGGACGGGGTGTCGCATTTCGAGCGCAAGGGCTCCCCGACCGCGATCTGGGCGAAGGTACCGCCCACAGCCGAACTCCTGCGGCTGCGGACGAAGATCGATCGGGTTTGTGACCTGACGGGACTTGGCTGCGAAACCCGGCGCTTTACCCCCCACATCACGATCGCGCGCCTGAACCGTCACACCGGCTCGATCGCCGACTGGCTGACCAGACACGCCGACCTGCGTGACAGCTGGCAGGCAGACGCGTTCAGCCTGTTCGAGAGCCATTTGCTGACTTCCGGCGCGCAGTATGAAATCGCCGCACGTTACCCGCTTCAGGCCTGACCCGATCTCTTCGCCCGGGCCTGCGGGCACCCGCACGGAGACGCAGGCGACGGTCAGGCGCGCATCGCGTCGACAAAGGCCCGGAACGCTGCGGTTGGCTGCCGCCGGCTCGGATAATAAAGGTGGTTCGGCGGGAGGGTCGGCGCCCAGCCGGCCAGCACCTCGACCAGCGTGCCGTCCGCCAGTTGCCGGGCCACGTGCGGCAGCGGCAGGCATCCGACGCCCAGCCCCGCCACGGCGGCGTCGCGCATCACGTCAACGTCATTGGTGGTGAAGTCGCCGCGGATCGCGCGTGCGAACGCGCGCCCACCCTGTTCGAAGTCCCAGCGATGAACGACGCCCGACGAGGTATGGCGATAGCAGAGGCAACGATGTGTATCGAGATCGTCCGGACCCGTCGGCGGCAGCCGATCGGCAAGGTAGGCCGGTGCCACGACATAGACGAGCGGAACGGGAGCGCTGATCCGCACCGAGATCATGTCGCCCTGCAACGTCATCGCATGCCGCACGCCGCAATCGAAGCGGTCCGCGACGATATCGACGAACCCGTCTTCCACCACCAGTTCGACCGCAACATCCGGGTAGTCCCGCGCGAAACGTTCGAGGCGTGGCAGGATCGCATAAACCGCCGCAACGCGGTGCGCGCTGACCCGGATGTGACCGACCGGCTTGTCACGGTCGTCGTCCAGGTCACCCAGCGCCTTCTCGACGGAGTCGATCGCCGGCTTCAGGCTGAGCAGCAGTTGCTCGCCCGCGCGGGTCGGGGACAGCGACCGGGTGGTCCGGTCGAGCAGGCGTATGCCGAGCCTGGTTTCGAGCGACCGCATCGCATGGCTGAGCGCCGAAGCGGACAGGCCAAGCCGCGTCGCGGCCCGCGCGAAGCTGCCCGCCTCGACGATCGCCGCGAATACGGCAAGACCGGACCATAGCTCGCGATCCATTGCTGAACATCCTTCAGTGACCCATGCGCCCGTAGCCGTCTAATTGCCGGGGCTCATGGCGTCCATCTTGGGCGGCATCATCACTACCGGGATGCTTGTCGATGAACCTCGAAACCTATCGCCCACTTGGCCACTCCGGCCTGCTCGTCAGCCCGCTGGCGCTGGGCACCATGACCTTCGGCACCCCGCGCTGGGGGCTGGACGAAAGCGGCAGCCGCGCCGTGCTGGACCGCTACACCGAGCTCGGCGGCAATTTCATCGATACCGCCGACGTCTATGCCGGCGGCCGGTCGGAGGAGATGATCGGTGCCTTCGTCGCCGAACGATCGGCCCGCGACCGGACGGTGATCGCCACGAAGTCCGGTTTCGCGACCGGCCGGGGATATCACGCAGGCGGCAACGGCGCGCGCCACGTCATCGCGGCGGTCGAAGGCTCGCTCCGCCGACTTCGGACGGATTTCATCGACCTTTACTGGGTGCATGTGTGGGATGGGATCACGCCGGCCGCGGAATTGCTGCGAACGATGACCGGCCTCGTCGCCGCGGGCAAGATCCGCTACTGGGGCATGTCGAACACCCCAGCCTGGTTCGTTGCGGAAATCGCGACCCTCGCCCGGCTGCAGGGCTGTCCGGGGCCGATCGGCCTGCAATATTTCTATTCGCTGGTGGAACGCGGCATCGAAAGCGAACATGTCCCGCTCGCGCTCTCGGCAGGTATGGGGATCATGCCGTGGAGCCCCCTCGCCTACGGCCTGCTCACCGGCAAATATGACCGTGCGACCGTCGAGGCCGGACCACAGCGCCGCGGTGGCGTGCCCAATCAAGGCGTGACGGATGGCGCGACCCGGCCCGCGGACGACAAGCGGCTCGACGGCGACAATCCGTTCGGCGACACATTGTTCACCGACCGGAACTGGCGGATCCTCGAGGTGCTGAGGCAGGTCGCCGCCGATCTTGGCGAGACACCGGCGCGTGTCGCGCTGGCCTGGGTCGTCGGCCGGCCCGGCGTTGCCGCAACGCTGATGGGTGTCAGTCGTGCCGAACAGGTCGGCGATAACGCGGCGGCACTGGCCCTGATCCTGCCCGAAGAACAACGCGCCACGCTCGACGCCGTCAGCGCCGATCAGGCATTCCTCTACCAGCTCTTCAAGCCCGAAATGCGCAACCAGATCATTTTCGGAGGTGGCGATGTCCGCACCTGATTCCCCCGCAGTGGCATCGTGCACCAGCGGCACGGCCAGCACCGACCAACTCTCGCGTGCGCTAGGCTGTCCGGCGTTCGGCGCGGGCGACGAACGGCACGACCAGCACCACCACTACTATCAGCGGCGAGCATGATTGGCGCGATCGCTTCCAGCGGGTCTCGCCAGCGCCCGCCCCTGCGTTTCCCGGCACGGCGGCCACATATCGCGTCCTCGTCTGCTTTACGAAAAAGCTGGCCGAGGCGCGGTACTCGCGATCGATCTTGGCGACATAGGCCGCGATGTCATCCGATGCCGCGTCTAGAACCCGGTCGCGGATCGCATGCGATGCACCTGAGTCACCGCGCGGTCATTAAGGAGCCCTGATGGTATGATGCACGACCAGCGCCAGCACGGCGCGGCGGGGCGATCCGCGCGTAGCATCGTCAGATCCTGTCTCCGGATCCTGAGGGAGAGGCCAACCGCAACGATGCCCGAGGTCCGCTGGAACGCCCGGTACAGCCGACGTGACGGCACCAATCATCGACGAAAGTGGCCGGACCGAGCCCAAAAGGGACGTCGAAGTCGGCAGGCAAGACTGCTCAAGGCGCAATGGCGTAGGTGACGAGGACTTGAGCCCTGGTCTCGATCGGCGTCGGCTTCAGCGCTATCACCATCGGCGAGCGCACCATGGGTGGGGCCACCACATATTCCCGTGCAAGCGACGCTGTTAACGCTGTCCCGTCATAGCCTGCCTGATCGCGAACGGTGACGATCGAACCCAGGCGCAGGCCCGCGCCGCTCGCCAGCGCTGCGGCTCGCCGGCCGGCGACGGCGATGGCCGCGGCGTTGGCTCTGGCTTGCGCCGCTTCGGGGTCCGACAGTGCGAAGCCTTGCACACGCGCGTCGCTGGCACCGAGGCGCGAGGCCAGCCCCGCCGCCGTCGCGGACTTGCCGACCGCGCGCGTGCGTACGCGCAGCTGCATCGTCGCGATGAAGCCGCTCACGGCGCAATCGCCGGTGCTGAGGCGTGGCTGGCTGCCATAACCCCGCGCGTCCGCGCAGCTGCTCGCCCGCGCCTCGATGATGACGACGTTACTGGCGGTCAGCTCGCTGTCTGAACCGAGAAACCCCCTCAACCCATCGGTAACCGCCTTCTGCTTTGCCGCGATCATGGTCGTGGCATCATCGGGCGCAGGCCCCTCACCCCGGAGATATATGTCCAGCACGGCGATATCAGGCACCGTCTGGACAATCCCTGACCCGGTGACCTGCATGGTGCGCTCCGGTATCGCCTGCCGCGCCCGTCTTCCTATCGACCGTCAGTTCGGGGCGACAGACTGCGGCCTGTGCCGCGATCGCCTCTTCCGGTGGTTCGTCGCTTCCGCTTTGAGCGCAGGAGGCGACGGCAAATGCGCCTGCGAGCAGGATCACAACCGATCGACCGCACAGTGTCTCCGCGTGCATTCCGACGTCCCCCGGCGTTGTCCATCGACGCGCCCGTTATTCCTGACGCCGCCGCTGGCCGCACGACCCTGCCGGTTGGTTCCCCCCGATCTTGCGTCGGTCACCACGCCCTATTGGAGACTCCCATCCCGCCGCACGCGAAACCGTCTGGATCGGCTTGTGGTAAGGCGGTACGCCCGTCTCGATCGGAGGCCGCGCAGTCATTATTTGTCCGCCTGGCCGCGCGTGAACCCGCCGTCGCGCTTGCGGCTTTCAAAGCTCGACCGGTCGGCGCATCGTTGCGACAGCGTAGTTTCGAGGTTCCGATGTCCGATCGTCTGAAGATTTTGCTGCAACATGCGCTGCCCAAGCGCCGCCTGACCATTCTGGCCGGCCGCATCGCCAGCGCGCGGGGCGGCACGCTGACGACCCGTCTGATCCGCTGGTTCGTCCACACTTACGGCGTCGATATGCGCGAGGCCGTCGATCCGGACATTGGCAGCTACAGGAGCTTCAACGACTTCTTTACCCGCCCGTTGAAAGCCGGCGCGCGCCCAATCGCCAACGCCGATTTCATATGCCCGGTCGACGGCGCGATCAGTCAGTTCGGCGCCATCGACGATCACCACATGGTGCAGGCCAAGGGCCACCGCTTCACCACCACGGCGCTACTCGGCGGCGACGCCGCGCTGGCCGCCCAGTTCCGCCACGGCAGCTTCGCCAACCTGTATCTGTCGCCCAAGGACTATCACCGCCTGCACATGCCCTGTGACGGTACGCTCCGGCGGATGATCTACGTGCCGGGCGCGCTGTTCTCGGTCAATCCGGTGACAGCGCGCGGGGTGCCGAACCTGTTTGCCCGCAACGAGCGGGTCGTTTGCATCTTCGAGTCGGCGGACCATGGTCCGTTCGCGATGGTCCTGGTCGGCGCAACCATCGTCGGCAACATCGCCACCGTATGGCACGGCGTGGTCAATCCGAAACGCACCGGCGCGCCGTCCGAATGGACCTATGCCGACCGGGACATCGTCCTGACGCAGGGCGAGGAGATGGGTCGCTTCCTGCTCGGCTCGACGATCGTGATGCTGTTCAGGCCGGGGGCGGTCGTCTTCGACCAGGGCTGGGCACCGGAACGGTCCGTGCGACTCGGCGAACGAATGGGCGATCGCGGGGGCGACGCCGGTCCACCGTAGTTCGGGCATCGCTTCATAGGGAACAGCGGCCGCGAAGACTTCATCGGTGAACGGGCTCCGTGACGATCGGAGCGCGTTCTGCGGGCTCCACGACCCGGTCGAGCATCACATGATCACGCACCCGGGCTGTCCGCCACGCATGGGAAAGGCGCCGTTGCCCGACGGGGTGTCGCGTCACGCCGCTCGTCTGAAAATCAGCGCGCGTCGCTATCGCCGTGCGGGCCGTTAACCGGGAACGATACCTTCCCCGCATAAGGCATGCGCGCGACTGCACGTCATCGGGTCAAGGGGGCAAATCATGCCAACATGCCCGCTGCGTGTGCGATGCCGCGTTCCAGCCCACGCAGCTCGGCAAGACCGCGCATCCGGCCCAGCAGCGAATAGCCGGGGTTGGTACTGCGCCCCAGATCGTCGAGCATCTGGTGGCCGTGATCCGGGCGCATGGGGATGCTGCGCTGCTCCTGCTCCGACAGCCGGTGGATCGCGGCCATCACCGCCGGCATGCCCGCGTCACCGGCCAGATGCCCGGCCTCGTGGAATGCCCCGTCCGGCTCGCGCTGAACGGACCGCAGGTGCAGAAAGCCGATCCGGCTGCCCAGCCGATCGACCATTCCGGGAAGGTCGTTGTCGGCCCGCACGCCGAACGATCCGGTGCACATGCACAGCCCGTTCGATGGGTTGGGCACCTGTGCGAACAGCGCGGCCACATCTGCCTCGGTGCTCACGACCCGCGGCAGGCCGAAGATCGGAAAGGGTGGATCGTCGGGGTGGACGACCAGCCGGATACCCAGCGTGTCGGCCAGCGGACTGACCGCCTCCAGAAAAGCGACATGATTGGCCCGCAACCTACCGGCGTCGATCCCTGCATAGCTTTCGATCGCCTGTCGGAACTGCGCGGTGCTGAACCCCTCCTCGCTGCCCGGCAGGCCCGCGATGATCGTGCGTTCCAGCATCTGGCGCGCCGCGTCGTCCATCGCGGCAAATCGCGCTTCGGCCGCCGCGAGCGTGGCATCGTCATAGCTGTCCTGCGCACCTGGCCGGCGCAGGATGAAGATGTCGAAGGCGGCCACCGCCACCCGCTCGAACCGCAGCGCGCGGGCTCCGTCGGGCAGTGTCCAATGAAGGTCCGTCCGTGTCCAGTCGAGCAGCGGCATGAAATTATAGGTAACCACGTCGATGCTGTTGGCGGCCAGGTTGGTCAGGCTTTGCCGATAATGATCGATCAGCCGGTCCCAGTCCGCAGAACGCGTCTTCAACCCTTCGTCGACAGGAAGGCTTTCCACCACGCGCCAGTCGAGCCCGGCGGCCGCGATCATCGCCTTGCGCGCCGCGATCGCCTCTGCGGTCCATACCGCGCCGTTCGCCACCTCGTGCAGCGCGGTCACAACGCCCGTCGCGCCGGACTGGCGTATTCCATGCAGGCTCACCGGATCGTTCGGCCCGAACCACCGCATCGTCTGCGTCATCAACACGTCACTTGCCTTCCTGACTTCGCGCAGCGCCAGCGGTCCGGGCGCGCAACATATTCCTACGCAAGAACAGCCGCCACCTATGCAGACATGCCGGCCATGCCTTCGACGGTGTCGACCCTTATAGTTGCCGAACACGTTCGCGCACAGGGTGACGCGCGCGCCGCCGACCAACCGATTTCGAAACCGCCGATGCAGAAGAACGCGGCCGCGACGCCGGGCAACCCGGCCAGCCGATGCCTGCCCCCCGATCACGCAGGCCGGCACGACCAGCTGCAATTTTCGCTCGTAATGCAAAGGCGTCCGTCAGCAGCGGTGCCGCTACCGACAGTCTCGACCGCGCAACTCCATCAAGCCGGTCGACGCGCTTCGTTTCCCCCCGAGCTGACGGCGAGACGTCCCCGATGACCACGTACCATCGCGGTCCCGGACGCGATGCCCGGAAACCGGATCTGCCTTGATCGAAGGCCACGCGCTGCGAGCATTTGGCAGGCCAAATCGATCCGCTGTTCGCAAAGTCGGCGCTGTAACGAAGCAGCAACAGTCACGTCACCGAAGTGACGCGAACGCCCCGCTACCGCGCACAAGCAGTGCCGGAAAGGCACGAATTCAGGGGGTTCCATGTCCGTCGCTTCTCGTTCGATTCTGGCCGTTATGCTCGCGTCCACCGCAACCATCGTCCAAGCGGCGGACGTTCCGGCGACCGCGGCTGACGCGTCGTCCGCGGTTCCGGGCGATGAGGCGGCGAATGGCGAAGCCGCCATCGTCGTGACCGGCCGCGTGACCCGGTCGGTCGCAACACTGGAGGGGCCGGAGATCCAGAAGATCCTGCCCGGCATCAGCCCGCTGAAGGCGATCCAGACACTGCCCGGCGTCACTTTCCTCACAGCCGATCCCTGGGGCAACAACGAACAGAATATCTCGCTGTTCATCCACGGTTTCAACCAGCAGCAGCTCGGTTACACGCTCGACGGCGTGCCGCTGGGCGACCAGCAATATGGCAACTATAACGGCCTGTCGCCGCAGCGCGCCGTGATCTCGGAAAATGTCGGCCGGGTCACGCTGGCGACCGGCGCGGGCAATCTCGGAACACCGTCGACCAGCAATCTCGGTGGCACGATCGATACGTTCAGCAGCGATCCCGCGGCCGATTTCGGCATCCGCGCCGCGACGACGATCGGTAGCCACAATGCATTTCGCGCCTATGGCCGGATCGACAGTGGCGACATCGGTGGCAACACCCGTCTCTACGTGTCCGGCGTCCGGCAATATGCCAAGGCATGGGACTTTAACGGCAAGCAGAAGGGCTGGCAGGCGAACGCCAAGCTCGTCCACACCGACGATAGCGGTACGTTCACCGGCTACTTCGCCTTTTCGGACAAGCAGGAACCCAATGAGGACGCCACCTCGATCGTTGTGCGGCCAGCCACCGGCACAACCGCGGCCGTCGATAACCGAGGTGTCGCGCCTTACATCCGGCCGTTCCTCTATCCGGACTTCCGCGGTGCCGTCGCCTATTTCCAGTCGCCAGAATATGCCGCGGTCAACGCCGCACCGGGCGCCAACTACCGCAACTATTACAGTGCCGCCCTGCGACGCGATTATCTTGGCTATGCCAAATATGACCTGAACGTCGCGGATGATGTGACGTGGTCGAACCAAGGCTATTATCACCACAATAGCGGCGTGGGCATTGTCGCCGGACCGATCACCGCGGCCGGCCTGCCGTTGCTGTTCTCCTTCTACTATCCCGGAGCCGCGGGCAGCAGCCCGACGTCGGCGACCAATCTCGCGCGGTTGTCGACCATCTTCGGCGGTGCCGGCATCGCGACGCGCACCACCGAATACCGGATCGAACGCTACGGCGCGATCAGTACGCTGCGCGCCGAGATCGGCGATCATGACCTGGAAATCGGCGGCTGGTACGAACATCAGCGATCGTCCGCCTACCGCCGCTGGTACGGGCTCGACGTGAACAACCCGTCCGATCCGTACAGCCGGCCCGAAGACTATGCGACGCCGCTCATCACGCAATATGGCAGCCAGATCCGCGTGAAGGAATATCAGTATCACTTGCAGGACGCCTGGCACATCACGCCGCAGCTGACGGTTCAGGCCGGCTTCAAAGGTACGATCCAGGACGCGCGCCAGGCGGTGCCGGTCCAGCCGATTCCGGGTTCGTTCACCGGATCGCGCGAACTGCCCGTCGGCCGGATCAAGACCGAACGCTGGTTCCTGCCGCAGGTCGGCGGCATCTGGGATGTGACGGGCAGCGAACAGCTGTTCTTCAATGCCCAGAAGAACATCCGCCAGTTCCAGACCAGCGCCGCCGCGGGCCTGTCGCCCTTCGCGCTCGGCAGCCAGACGCTGTTCGAATTCTTCAAGGACAATACCAAGCCGGAAACCAGCTGGACCTACGAGGCCGGCCTGCGCACGCGCCATCAGGTCGACCTCGGCCCGCTGACCGCGATCGAAGGGCAGATCAGCTATTATCACGTCGATTTCAGCAACCGCCTGCTCGCGATCAGCCCGAACACCACGATCACCGCGATCGCCAGCGGTGCGACGATCCTGCAGAATGTCGGCAGCGTGAAGACCGACGGCATCGATGCTGCCGCGACGCTGCGGTTCGGCCCGACATTCTCGCTCTACAACGCGCTGTCCTACAACCGCTCGGTCTATCAGGACGATTATGTCACCGGTACCGCCCTCACGGTCGTGCCGACGTCCGGCAAGAAGGTGCCGGGCAGCCCCGAATGGCTGAACAAGACGGTTGCTACGCTCAACGTCGCACCGGTCGAGCTGCAGCTGATCGGCGACTATCTGGGCAAGCGTTACGCCACGTTCACGAACGATCTCAGCGTCGGCGGCTACTATACGATGTCGGCGCGCATCGCGGCGGATATCCCACTGAGCACCGGGCTGTTCGTTCGCAAGATGACGGTCGCGCTCAACGTCACCAATCTTACCAACAAGCGTGCGGAATCCACGCTCAGCATCGGTGCCGCGTCGGGCACCTACAACTTCTTCCCGCTGGCGGACCGTCAGGTGTTCGGCACCGTCAGCGTGGCGTTCTGATGAAAAGGCCCGCCGGTGACCCACGATTGTTCGTGAACGGCGGGCCAGTCAACCGGAGCGACGGGAGGTAGCGCCGCCAGCGGCCGAACGATGGCTTCGGGTTAGAAGGGCTGGCGGGAAAGGTCGTGCCCATCGTCGATAGAACGGCCGTTCCCCCACCCCATGCGCATATGCTAGCCCGGCTGACCGTAAAGGCGGGAGGGGAAATGCCGGACCTTCGCAGCAGGATGGACGCCATGCTCGGCAAAGGCGGGGCGCCCGATCCTGCGGTGTCCGCGGCCGCGGTGTCGAACGCGTGGTTCCAGCAGAAGACATGCCGGAACTGCGGAAAAGCGATGGCGGACACTTATTGTGGCGGTTGCGGGCAAAAGGCGGCGCAGCGGTTCGTGTGGCGCGATATCCGTACCGAATCCTGGGATCGACTTCGCCTGTTCGAACTGAAATCGGTGCAAACGCTCGGCAGGTTGGTCGTTGCCCCCGGCACGGTCGCCCGCGACTATGTGCTGGGCCGGCGCGCCGCCTACATGCACCCGCTCAAGCTGCTCGTGGCCACCGTCGCCATCCTCGTCCTGCTGCTGGCCGGCAGTCAGTATTTCAGCGTCTATGCCGATGTGGATCGCGATGCCGTGGTCAAGCGCATGGCCAGTCAGGTGCTGGCCTATTCCAACTGGAGTTTCTCGCTCGGCATCCTGGCAATCGTCGTCGCGGCGCGGCTCACGTTCCGCAACCGGCTGCGCTACAACATGATCGAGGTGACGGTCCTTGCGATCTACTGCCAGTCGGTCGTCCTGGCGTTCATCAGCGTGAACCTGCTGCCGACGCTCATATGGCACGATCCGGATACCATCCTGGCACATAAGGCAGCATCGCAAGTCTATGTTCCAGCACTGAAGACGCTGGTCGTCGCGGTCGGGTATCGTCAATTCTACCTGCTCTCCTGGCGGAGCGACTGGCCAAGGCTGCTTTCGGCCTCCATGATGTTCCTGGCGATCAACTGGGTGCTACTGCGGGTCTACGCATGGGCAATCCTCTGGCTGGTCAACCGCTGACGAGGAGACGGCGACATGCGGAACCTGCACCGCGCATCGATGACTGCCGTGGCAGCGCTGCTGACCTGTGGATGCGGCCAGGCGGACGACGCCAGCAGGACCGCATCCAGCGCCGCGCGGGTCGAAGCGATCGCGTCGACCCTGCAAGCCTGTTCCTATGACGGAAAGACGCTTCAGGCCGACGGGTCCGCACTGACCGGCGGCGCGCCCCGCGATTGCGCCAGTGCCGTGACGCGGATCATGGGCTACACCGGCCTCCCTGCCAATTTCGTCGTCGTATCCGGCCCTGTGCCGAACGCGGCGGCGGTCATCCTGCTGGACGACAAGCGGGTGCCGCGCCGGGTGATCGCCTTCAACCCGGAATTCATGCAGGCGGCCGAGGCGCAGGTGGGTGGCAGCGTCTGGGGACCGATCAGCATCATGGCGCATGAGATCGCGCACCATCTGTCGGGACATACGATCGTCCCGGGCGGCAGCCGTCCCGAGATCGAGCTGGAGGCCGACAAGTTCAGCGGCTATGTCCTGCAGAAGATGGGCGCACCGCTCGCCGATGCGCAGCGCATGATCCTGACCGTCGGCAGCAATCATGGCTCGCCGACGCATCCGGCGAAGGACCGGCGTGCCGCCTCGATCCGGCAAGGCTGGGCGGAAGCCCGCGCCCAATCCGGCGGACTGGACTGCCGCAGCGGCAACGCGCTTGCCGCGTCCACGCGCATCGCGTCGGGATCGACCGGTGCCGCCGTCACTCCCGCGGGACCGACCCCGCCCTCCGCCGTCACCCCGCCGGTCGCCAACGCGTCCGTTCCCGCGCGCACCCTGCCGACCCCGGGATCGATCCCGTTCAAATATGGCCGCTTCATCGTCGACGAGACCGGGCGGCTCGACCCCGCACGCGTCAGAACGATGGAGCAGCGGCTCTATGGCTTGGCGAAGAACGCCGGCGTCGAGATGAGCATCCTGGTCGTCAACGACCTGAAGGGCCTGTCCGCGAATGACTATGCCTGGGCGATGATGCGCCAGCTTCGGGTCGGGAAGCTCGATGTCGGCAACGGTGCCGTCGCCGTCGTCGCCCCCCGGCAACGTCAGGCCGCCGTCGCGTTCGGGCCCGGTCTAGCGAAGGAAGCTGAGTTCTCCGACCCGAACAAGCAGTTATTGCAATGGATCGATGCGGCATGGCCGAACTGCGAGGACGCCGACGGCTGCGCCGGCTGGACCGACACGCTGTTCAGTCCCTTCAACGGCACGCTGTTCTGGGCGGAACGCAGCACATGGACGATCGAGTATCGAAGTCTCAGCGCACTGCTGGATCACTATGACGCGGTCGATGCCGAACGGCGGCGTACGAAGCGCTCGCTCAACCCCCAAACCGATCTGCCCAACGGCAAACTGGTTCGGGTGGCGGGCCGGATCACCAGCCTCAGATCCCCGACCGGGTTCGGGCAGGCGAACGCGCGGCTGCTAAGTGGGAAGCTCGGCTACACGGCCGTCAGCATGACCACCGATGACGGTCATGACCTCGTCCTGTACGTCGCACCGCGGCTCGCGCCGCTCATGCCCTCCGGCGCGCTGAAGAACGGCGCCCGATATACGGCGGTCGGTCGGCTACACAGCACTGGCGACAAGGCCAGCAAGCAGGCGTCTACCATGTGGCTTTTCAGCTACGACGAGATCTGACCCATTGTTCTCAAACGCGTGGCCCGGATAAGAGCGGCAGGGTGGCCACTCGGATCGTCTGACATCCTAGACCAATCTATCTGAAACGATCCGGTCAGTTCAGGCGGGCGCCGTCCAGGCCAGAGATTGTCCGGTCGACCAGCCGCTTGTCGATGACGGCATCGTGGCGTTCGCCGATCAACATCGCGGCGGCGGCGGCCGAAGCACTCGCGGCGCGGGCCCGGACTTCTGCGACGGCGGCGCGTTCGGCAGCGGTGATCTTTTCCTCCGCCATGCGGCCGCGGCGTTCGATCAGCAGCGTCGCGTCGGCCTGCGCCTTGGCGACGATATCTTGCGCATCGACATGCGCCTGCGCTACGATCGCGTCCGCTTCGGTCGCGGCGGCGGCGGCGCGGGCCTCATATTCGACCTTCAGAGCCTCCGCCTCGGCGCGCAACTGGCGCGCCTCGTCCAGCTGCGCCCGGATGCCGGTGATCTTGCGGTCGAGGGCACTGCCGATCGCGGCGGGCACCTTCTTCCACAGCATGATGGCGATCAGTACCAGCATGGCGAGCGCGACCCACGCCGTGCCGTTCATGCCCAGCGCGGTCGGATCGGCATGCGCCACTTCCGTCCCTTCGCTGAACGTCGCACCGACATGCGTCGGGGACAGCCCCTCCACTTCGGTGGGATGGGCCAGATGCTGCGTTACCGCTGCGGATCCTTCGGTGCTCATCTGCTGTCCTTAGGTGGTCAAGCCGCCAGCGCGGAACGAACCGCACGGGTGGCATCGTCCGGCGCGACTTCCGCACCGGACAGGCGAAGGACGATATCGCGCGCGGCATCGGCGGCGACGCCTTCGATCCCGGCCAGCGCGCGGTCGGTGACGGCCCGCAGGTCCGCCTCGGCGACATCGGCCTTTGCAGAAAGTTCGGCGTCGGCCGCCTTCACGCGGGCTTCGGCGGCAAGCACGGCATCCGCCTTTGTACGCTCGGTCTCTATCCGGGCATTGTTCCGGGCCGCATCCATGCGGGTCCGATAGGCGTCTTCCGTCGCATCCGCAGCGGCGCGTGCGCTGTGTGCGGCGGCCAGGTCGTCGGCGATCCTGCGGTCGCGCGCATCGACGGTCGCTTCGATCTTGGGCACCATGCCATTACCGATCGCGAAATAGATGATCGCGAAAATGACGAGCATCCAGAAGATCTGCGAGGCGTAGGTCGCAGCGATCTGTGCGATCTGTGGCATCTGGTCATCCTGTCAGGGGTCGGGAGCGTGCCGATCGCACGCCCCCGGGTCGGTCATAGGCTCAGACGGCGTAGACCAGAACCATCGCGATCACGAACGCGAGCAAGCCGAGAAGCTCCGCCGCGGCGAAACCGATGAACAGGCGACCCTGCTGACCGTCGGCAGCCGACGGGTTGCGCAGGGCACCCGAGAGGAAGGCGGCGAACACGTTACCGACACCGAGGGCGGCAAGGCCCACGCCGATGGCAGCAAGACCGGCACCGAGCAGCTTTGCGGCGACTGGATCCATGATAAATTCCCTTTTCAACAGTAGATTGGACGTGGACGAAACTCAGTGAAGATTGACGGCGTCGTTCAGGTAGAGCGACGTCAGCAGCGCGAACACATAGGCCTGGATCACGCAGACGAGCAATTCCAGCGCCGATATGCCGACCATCAGGATGAAGCTGGGCCCGCCGACCAGGATGCCCCAGCCGAGACCGGCACCGCTGGAATTGATGATGAAACCCGCCAGCACCTTCAACAGGATGTGCCCCGCGGTCATCGCCACGAACAACCGCAGCGCCAGGCTGAACGGCCGCACCATGAACGAGATCAGTTCGATCACGAACATCAGCGGGATCATCAGCTTGGGCGTGCCCGACGGAATGAACAGCGAGAAGAAGTGGAAACCGTGCCGCGCGAACCCGACGACCAGCACGGTGCCGAACGCAAGCAGCGCAAGTACGCCGGTGACCGTGAAATGACTGGTCGACGTGAACGGATGTGCGCCCGTAATCCCGATCGGCAGCAGGCCGAGGATGTTCGACAGCAGGATGAACATGAACAGCGTGAAGACCAGCGGTACGAACCGCTTGCCTTCCGGCCCGACGTTCGTCGCGATCATGCCGTTGATGAAGCCTGTCACGCCCTCGACCGCGGCCTGCCAGCGGCCGGGAACCAGTTCACGCTTCATGCCGCCGAGCATGAAGCCCCAGAGGCAGACGAGCGTGATCACCATCCACAGGGCGGAATTGGTGAACGGAAAATGCCAGTTCATCGTGCCGAACAACGGCTCGACCGTGAACTGGTGCATCGGATCGATCTTGCCGCCTTCTGCCGCCACGTCTGAACCCTTAGTTAGCATGCGACGAGCGCCCGGAAACTACTCCGGACGCTCGTTCGAAATCCGTATGATATTCCTGAAGGCGACGCCGATCCCGAGGACCATCAACACCAGCAGACCCCATGGCGCGCTATTGAACCAGCGGTCCAGCAACCACCCGATCAATGCGCCACCGGCCGGCCCCGCGATCAATTCGGCAAGTACGCGGTTCCCCTGGGAGTATCCCTTCGTGGAAGCGCGTTCGGACTTGCCGGTCCTGATCGATTCGGCCCGATGCGCCTGCTGCAATCGCTCGTCGAGCGACGTCAGCCGGTCATCCACGCCGGTCGGGTCCTGCCCGGGATCGCCTGCCGCCACGTCGTCACCCTCCTATCCAGAAGCGCGCACGACATTGTCGGCGAGCAGCCCCGCCAAGGCCCGGTTCCTTTAGGAAAGCGTCGGAACCAAGTCAACATGGCCGCGGACGGCACAAGTCGACGGCATCCCGACGGCGGCTGTCGTCAGCCGCAGATCGCCGGCAGGTCGATCGGTGCCGCCCCGCGCGTCTGCCAGCCGCCGCCGGTACGATACTTCTGACCGGGTGCGACGCGCTTGGCGAGCTGGTCGCAGCCTCGCGCCGCCGCGACTTCCTGCACGGTGGCGTTCTGCTTGGCGGCGATATCGGTATAGATTGCGCGCCGCTTGATGTTCACCGCGTCCACCGCCGACTTGACCGCGCTGGACGGCGCGGTGACGAAGCCGAGATAGCCGTCCGCCTGTTCACCCACGTCGCCGCTGGCGCGCGCCGATGCGACCACGCCGTCGTCATTCTGCGCCAGGGCAACGCCCGCGCCGCCCATGGCGACCAGGAGGCCGCCTGCGATCAGGATCTTCATGCGCCGCTTCATCTCAGAACACTCCCGGATATTGCTGGTCCAGATTCTGCACGTCCTTGCGAAGGCTGACCACCACCTCCTGACGGATATTGACGTTCAGGTTGATCTCGATTGGCTTTTCGGGTGCCTTCACCGTGATGCACCCGGCCAGCAGCACTGCCATCGCCGCACACATCACACCTGTGCTCCGTCGGGTCGTCCGGCGTCCGTTCTTCGTCATGGTCGGGCTCATCGCACAGGTTCGCTTTCCTTGGGCTGAACGGGGGCGGACCCCGGCAGGATTTCGGCGGGCGGCGGCATCGCCTGGCGGATCAGGCCGCGGGGATCGTTCAGCGATTGCGCGCTGTTCAACAGGGCGCGAAACGGCGCCTTGATGACGATGTTGAACCGGAACGGCAGGTTGGCAAAGGAGGACAGCAACCCGTTTCGGCGAATCGCTTCCTTCGGGGTCTGGTTCGTCCCGTCGAACACCACCTTGCTGACCAGTTCGCCGTCGAGCGCCCCGTCCAGCAGGATCGTCAGGTCGCGGTATCGCATCCGTTTCAGCGCATCGAACGCCAGCGCCCCGAACCGGCCGAGCTTCGCGTTCGAGATTTCGCCGACATAGGCGAGCGTCCCGCCGCCGGGCCGCACCGACAGCCGCCCGCCCGCGATCCGCCCGCCCCGGTCGTCGAACGTCATTGGCAGCACGCCGTCGAACGTTCCGGTGACGGCAATATTCTCGAACCCGAACTGCTGCACGAACTGCGCGGCGTCCATGCCCACGATGCGGAATGTCATCCGCCGTTCGGTCGCGCCGCTAAAATCGAGCAGGGTCGGCTCCAGCGTCAGTTCGCCGTTGGAAAAGGGCCAGCGCCCGCCCTCCACCTGCACGCGACGATCGGGCAGCAGGCGGTAGCGGACGACGCCGTCGCGCACCGCGATACCGGGGTTGATTTCCACAACGGTGGCGATCTGTCCCGGTGCGGTGCGCAGGTTGAGCAGATCGTCGAACATGAGTTCGGTCTTCAACCCGGTGACCGGTCCGAACGCGGCAGCCAGATCCATCGATTCGGTTCCGAACCGGCCGGTGCTGGTCACGCCCTGCCGATTCCAGGCGATGTTGCCCTCTCCAGTGACGACCCCCTTCACATTGGCGACGACGCCCAGCGTCAGCCGGGTCAGCCGTTCGGGCTGGAACGCCGGATCGAACCGCAGCCCGGGCACGATCAGCCGCGCGGTGCCCGCCCCGCGCGTCAGGTCATGCCGGATCGCGACATCGGCGACGGCCACGCCATCCGTAGGGGTCTGCAAGCGGCCGCGCGCCACGATGCGGTTTTCACGGAGCGCCAGGGCAAAATCACGCGACAGCAGCGGCACGAACCGTGGATCGGCCTGCGCGTCCGACACGGTGACGGCATCGCTGTCGACGCTTAACGCCCCGCCCATCAGTCGCCAGCGGCCGATGCCCTCGGTCAGCAGCAGCGGCACCGCCATGATCCGACCGGACAGTCCGGCGAAGCGCCCGCCGACGCCGCCCGTCACGAAATCGCCTGCGAACCGGTCGATCGCGATGCGCATGGTCGGGTCGGCGGCCGGCCCGATCGCGAAGGACAGCGCGTCCGCCGTGAAGTCCGGCCCGGCGATGTCGAACGCCACCGCCCCCGCCGCGATCCGCACCGGCGACCCGCCCAGCGTGCCGGCCAGCACCGGACCCGCGATCCGCCCGCCCCCGGCGATCCGCCCGTGGGGCGCGCGCGACAACAGGCCGATGTCGTTCGGACACAGCGTCGTGCGTGTCGCCCCCACCGTCAGGCCGGACAGCACAAGCCGATCGAACGCCAGCGGAACGCACTCCGGATCGACGACGAACGATCCGCCGCGCCCCAGCCGGCCCGTGACGGGCAGGCGAAGGCTCGTGACCGTCCCGCTGGCGACCGGGCCGGTCATGGTCGCGACGGTATCGAAGCGGGTCGCCCCCGGCGCGACCTGGAACCGCACGGGGGTCAGGTCCAGCGTCGCCCCGCCTGCGGCGTAGCGGGCGATGCGCATCGTGCCGGTGATCGGCGTATCGACCCCGGCCTGCCGCACGGTCGCGTCGACGGTCGGCAAGCCGCCGCCCGCAAGCCGCACCCGCCCGTCCAGCCGCGTGCCGCCGGTCGTGGGATCGACAGTCAGCCCAGCGCCCTCCGTCAGGACAAGCCGGGCGCCGCTCGCCGCGTCCGCCGTCAGCCGGCCGATCCGCAAGGGTGCCGCCCGCCCGCCCGGCGCATAATCGATCGTGGCGGTCGCCTGAAACTGCGCGGTGGCGCGCGCCGCCGCGGTCGTCATCGCCGTCAGCACCGGGGCAAGCGGCGTCCCGCCCCCCGCCCGTCCGGCCGCGGCGATGGCGGTGCGCGTCTCCGCCGCGACCCCGCCGTCGGTCAGCCGGAGGTCGCCCTGTATGCGCGTCGCCGGACCGACTCCGTAACGCCCGTCGAACCGGATCCGCCGGGCCGTCGCGGCGGCCGTCACGACGTCGTGCCCGACTACCGCCAGCGTGCCCTGCGTCCCCTTCGCGGTCCCGTCGAAGCCGACGCGGCCCGCCATCCGGTCGATCCGGTTGGATCCGGACCGGACCTGTGCGACATCGACGAACGCGCCGCCCGTCCAGCGGTCTAGCGCGGCGCTCAGCGCCACGTCGACCGTCGCGGCGGGGCGCGTGATCGTCAGCCTGTCGCCGCACGTCACGCCGTCCGCCGCGACCGGCCCGTCCAGGACCGGACGACGGGCGGTGATCGCCAGGTTCACATGCGCGCGGCCCTGCCGGATCAGGCAGCCGGCCACGCGCAGGTCCGGCGCCGCCACCGCCATCCGCCCACTGAACCCGTCGGACAGCCGCCCCGACCCGGTAATCCCGAAGCCGACGACACCGCCGGCCGTCTCCAGCCGGATCGCCGCATCGTCCAGCGCGACGCGCAGGTCCGGCAGCGCGAACGGCTGACCCGACGGGGCGGGCAGCAGCCGGTCGACCGCGCCCAGCGTGACCCGTCCGTCCACCAGCCGTCCGCGCAGCCGGACCCGACCGGCCGCGATCGAAGCCACATACGGGCCATTGTGGCCGATCGCGATCCGGATATCGGCATGGTCGGCGGTGAGGTCCGGCCGCGCGGGATCGCCGATCCGGATATTTTCGAGCCGTTGCCCGCCGATCCCGAACCGCGCGATCGTATAGCTGGCCGTCACCCCGCGGCGGGCCAGTTCGGCATCGATATAGTGGGCCGCGACGTCCTTGCGCTGCGTCCACACGCCGGCGATCGCCAGCGCGATCAGGCCGGACGCCGCCGCCACGGCGATTCGGACGCGGCTGCGTCGGCGGGCGGGCGGGGCGTCCATCCCGTCCGCGTTACCCGCCCGACCCTGAACGGTTCCAGTTCAAACATGCCGGCCCGACGCTTTTTACCGCAAAGAAGCGGGATGCCATCGCACCGATCCGGCGCTACACCCGCCCCATGATCGCCCCTGCCGATGATGCGTCCGGACACCGCGCCCGCCTGCGCAGCCGCTTGCTCGAAGGCGGGCCGGAGGCGTTGCTGGATCATGAGCTGGTCGAATATCTGCTCGCGCTCGCCATTCCGAGACGCGACACGAAGCCGTTGGCCCGCACGCTGCTCGCCGAATTCGGCAGCATCGGCGCGCTGCTGAGCGCCGATCCGGCCACGCTGTCGCGCGTCGAGGGTTTGAGCGAGGGGGCGGTCGCGGCGCTGAAGATCGCCGAGGCGTCGGCGCTGCGCCTGCTGCGGTCGCCGATCGCGAACCGCCCGGTGCTGTCCAACTGGCAGGCGCTGCTCGACTATCTGCACGCCGACATGGCGCACCGTGCGACCGAACGGGTTCGCGTGCTGCATCTGGATACCCGCAACAAGCTGATCCGCGACGAACTTGTGTCGGAAGGGTCGATCGACCAGGCCGCGGTCCATGTGCGCGAAGTGGTGAAGCGCGCGCTGGAACTGAACGCCGCGGCGATCATCCTGGTCCACAACCACCCGAGCGGCGACCCGAAGCCCAGCCGCGCAGATATCGCGCTCACCCGCGACATCGTTGACGCGTGCCGACCGCTGGGCCTGGCGGTCCACGATCACATCATCATCGGCAGCGGTGGCCATTCCAGCTTCAAGGCGCTGGGCCTGATCTGACCGCGCGAACGGGGCGTTCCGACGACGCTGTTCCCGCTTTGCCCTTTCGGGGTCCTGCGCTAAGGACCTAAAGCGATCGGGCATATAGCCTGTCGCGATGGACAGGATCTATGGCGTGGCGCAACATCTCGATACTGCCCCCACGCAGGCATCGACCGGCATAGCCGGGCTGGACGACATTCTGAACGGCGGGCTGACGCCGGACCGGCTCTACCTCGTCGAAGGAACGCCCGGGACGGGCAAGACCACGCTGGGGCTGGGTTTCCTGCTGGCCGGCGCGGCGGTCGGCGAAGCGGGGCTGTACATCACGCTGGCCGAAACCGAGGTCGAACTGCACGCCGTCGCCAAGACGCACGGCTGGTCGCTGGACGCGCTCGACCTGTTCGAGATGGTGCCTGTCGACGGGCTGGGCGAGGACCAGGAACAGACGTTGCTGCATCCGAGCGAGGTCGAACTGGGCGAGACGATCCGCGCGATCATGGACCGCGTCGACGCGATCCGCCCCGCCCGCGTCATTATCGACAGCCTGTCTGAACTGCGGCTGTTGGCACAAAGCCCTATCCGTTACCGGCGGCAGATCCTGGCGCTGAAGCATTATTTCTCGCAGCGGAACTGCACCGTCCTGATTCTGGATGACAAGAGCACGACGGGCAGCGACGTACAGCTCCACAGCATCGCGCACGGCGTCGTCGCTCTGGAACAGACGCTGTCCGGGTTCGGGGCGCAGCGCCGCCGGCTGCACGTCATCAAGATGCGCGGCGTGCGTTACCGTGGCGGCTACCATGATTTCGAGATCGAACGTGGCGGATTGCAGGTCTATCCCCGCCTCGTCGCCGCCGAACATGGCGCGACCTTTACCGACACCGTCGTGTCGACCGGATCGGCCCCATTGGACGCACTGCTGGGCGGTGGGCTTGCGCCGGGCACGGCCACGCTGCTCATTGGCCCGGCCGGCGTGGGGAAGACGACGGCGGCCGTACAGTGCATGATGGCGGCGCTGCAACGCGGCGAACGGGCGGTATATTTCCTGTTCGACGAACGATTGCCGACGTTGCTGAAACGATCGGCGGCGCTGGACATGGACTTGCGCCCCTACATCGCCAGCGGGCATCTGGAAGTGCGGTCGATCGACCCGGCCGAGATGTCGCCGGGCGAATTCGCGGCCGCGGTGCGGACGGCGGTGGAAGGCGACGGCGCGCGGACAATCGTGAT
Source organism: Sphingomonas montana (assembly GCF_001956315.1). Lineage (GTDB taxonomy): Bacteria > Pseudomonadota > Alphaproteobacteria > Sphingomonadales > Sphingomonadaceae > Sphingomonas_R > Sphingomonas_R montana. Next base: position 266,657 of record NZ_KV887144.1, read on the forward strand.
CGACAGCCTGAACGCCTATCTGCAATCCATGCCGGACGAGAAGTTCCTCGTCCTGCAGATGCACGAACTGCTGAGCTATCTCGGCCAGAAGGGGGTCGTCATCCTGATGATCCTGGGATTGCACGGCATTGCGGGCGACGTGCGGTCCGACGTTGATCTCAGCTACCTGGCGGACACGGTCCTGCAACTGCGCTATTTCGAGGCTGCGGGCACGGTGCGGCAGGCGATATCGGTCATCAAGACGCGGACCGCACGGCACGAACGCACGATCCGCGAGTTCCAGATCGAACAGCATGGCCTGCGGCTGGGTGAACCGCTCACCCGGTTCCAGGGCGTGCTGAGCGGCGTGCCGACCTTCCTGGGCGATGGCGGGACCCTGATGGCGGACGCGGCGGCGGCGGGTACGGGCAAGACCGCCTGATGGAGGACCGGGTCCTCATCGTCGCGCCGCGCGGCCGGGACGCGGTCGTCGCGCGCGACCTGCTGGTCCGCGCCGGCATCCGGGCGGAGATCGAGGCGTCGCTGACCGATCTGGTGCGGGAGATCGACCGCGGGGTTGGCGCGGTGCTGATTACCGAGGAGGCGCTGGCCGCACCCGACCGGACCGTGCTGACCGACTGGGTGGCGGTCCAGCCGCAATGGTCCGACCTGCAATTCATCGTGCTGGGCAATGGCGGCACGGCACCGCGCACCGCGGCGGCGACACAGCGGCTGGGCGAACTCGCCAACATCGTGCTGCTGCAACGCCCGCTGCATGCCGACGCGATGCTGGGCGCGATCCGTACCGCGCTGAAGGCCCGCCGCCGGCAATATGAGGTGCGCGTCGCCGGCCGGACGCTGGAAAGCGCGGTGCGCGACCGCACGACCGAACTGGAGGCGGCGCGCGACAGCCTCGAAGTCGCGCTGGAGGCGGCCGGCATGGGCAGCTGGGATATCGACCTCAGGACCGGGCAGGCCCGGCGCACGCTGCGCCACGACCAGATCTTCGGCTACGCCACGCTGCAGCCGGAATGGGACGTCGACCGGTTCCTGGGCCATGTCGTTCCCGCCGACCGCGCCCGCGTCAGTGCGACGTTCCAAGCCGCACTGATCGACGGCGCGCTGGACGTGGATTGCGAAGTGATCGGCAACGACGGGCAGCGCCGCTGGATCGTGGCGCGCGGGCGGGTCCGGTACGACGCGCAAGGGACCGCGGTCCGCATGACCGGCGTCGTGTCCGACGTGACGGACCGCAAGGAGGCGGACGCGCAGCTGGCGCAGGCGCAGAAAATGGACGCGATCGGCCAGCTGACTGGCGGCGTGGCGCATGATTTCAACAATCTGCTGACGCCCATCGTGGGCAGCCTGGATATGCTGCGGCGCCGGCACCGGGAGGACGAGCGGAGCCAGAAGATGATCGGCGGCGCGTTGCAGGCCGCCGAACGCGCCGCGACGCTGACGCAACGCCTGCTGGCGTTCGCGCGCCGCCAAGCGTTGCAGCCGAAGGCAGTCGACCTCGCCGCGCTGATCGACGGAATCGTCGAACTGATCCGCCGATCGCTGGGTCCGACCATCACGGTGGTGCTGGAGGTGCCGCGCGACCTGCCGGCGGCCAAGGTCGATCCGAACCAACTCGAACTGGCGCTGCTGAACCTCGCGATCAACGCGCGCGATGCGATGCCCGGCGGCGGCAAGCTGACGCTGACGCTGAGCGCGGTCACCGCGTCGGACCGCAACGTCACCGGGCTGGAACCCGGCGACTATGTCTGCCTGCAGGCGACGGATACCGGCACCGGCATGGACCGCGCCACGCTCGCCCGCGCGACCGAACCGTTCTTTTCAACCAAGGGGGTCGGCAAGGGTACCGGCCTCGGCCTGTCGATGATCCACGGTCTTGCCGCGCAATCGGGCGGCACTTTGCAACTGGCCAGCGAACCCGGCCGTGGCACGGTGGTCACCCTGTGGCTGCCCACGACGGACGAACCGGTCGCCGGCGCCGCCCTGCCCCATGCCGACCCGGTGCCGGTCGGCCGCGCCGCGAAAGTGTTGCTGGTCGACGACGAGGATCTGGTCCGCTTCGCCACCGCCGAAATGCTGCGCGACATCGGGTACGGCGTGGTGGAGGCGGGATCGGCCAGCCAGGCACTGGCCGCCATCCGATCCGGGATCGAGATCGACCTGCTGGTCAGCGATTACCTGATGCCCGGCATGACGGGCGCGGCGCTGATCGCGGAACTGCGCGCGATGGGCAACCGGGTGCCCATCCTGCTCGTCACCGGCTATGCCGCGGCGGGGGACGACGTGCCGGCAGACGTACCGCGTCTGTCCAAGCCGTTCCGCCAGGCCGAACTCGCGGTCCGGCTGCACGAACTGCTGCACGCCCCGGCAGGACGGCCGCGCGTGGGGGCACGAGCGCCGGTGGGGTAAAATCCGTTGAGACCTGACGATTTCGGATTTATCTTGCGCCTGACTCCGTTGAGGAAATCGATGAACCTGATGGTGCAGGGACCTGATTTTCGGTCAAACCACGATCAGATTCGTCCGTGCCGAGCGCAGTCGAGGCGTTTCCCCCGCGCGTAGCAGAGGACCGCGGTGGGCCTCTGGGCCACTCCCGAAGGGTCTCTCGACTTCGCTCGCGACAGGCGGTTCACAGTGCAAGTCCTTCAGTTGGTCAGACCGGCGCGCGATCCGCCACCTGCGTCGCCCCGAACAACAACGTCTCCTCCCGCAGCGCGGCGGCTAGCGGCGGATAGGCTGCGCGGCCCCCGCCGACTATTTCCTGTTCCAGCAGGCCGTTGTGGCACGCGCGGTCATCGTCCCAGCCCGGATGGTTCAGCACCGGGTAGAGGCAGATCCCCTCGACCGGAACGCCGAGCGCCATCGCGGCCCGCACCTCGGCAGCGACATAGCGCAGCCAGTCCGCGCGGCGATCCGCCTCGATCCCGGTTTCGGCGACGAAGATCGGCCGGCCGTAGCGCGCATAGGTATCGGCCAGGATCGCGCGGAACGGCTTGTAGAGTGGATGGCCGACGTCGATCTCGTCCCCGCCGTGGATGCGCTGGTTGTTGTGGTAATAGTTGACCCCGACGATATCGAGCAGCCCCGGCCGGCCGCCGATCTGCGGCCACAACCGCCCGGCAAGCAGGTCCCAGCCCTGGAACTGCGACTGCCGCCGGCCCTCCGCGCCCGTTGCGTCGTGCGGACGCGCAGGATCGATCGCATAATGCATCACCGGGTCGGCATGAATGAAGCGCGCCTCGGGATCGTCGCGCAGGATCGCCTCCATCGCCGCGATGCTCGCCCGCGCCAGCTGGACCTTCAGTTCGAACCCACGCCCGCGCGCGAACGGATTGAGATAGGCGACGTCGCCGCCGCCCCAGGCGAAGAAGCTGATCTCGTTCACCGGCGCGTAGAAACGCCGGCCCGTCGTCCGGCCCCGAATCATCCGCGCGGCCGCCGCCGCGAACCGGGCGAAGCGCGTTACGAATTCGGGCGACCAGATATCGATATCGTCCGGCCAGCCATAATGGAGCAGGTCCCAGACCACTTCCGTGCCCGTCGTCGTGGCCGCATCGAGCTGTGCCGCCACGCTTGACCAGTCGTACACGCCCGGCCGGGTCTCGATCCGGTGCCAGCGCAATCCGTCGCGGACCGTGACGATGCCGTGCGCCTGCAACGCGCGGTAGTCCGCCGCCGCATGCGTATCGTGATGCGTCGCGGCGATCGTATCGACGCGCTGCCGGTCATGCGCCCGGCGGTGCGTCGAACATTCGAAGCCGCCCTGGAAGAAGCTGCGGAACAACGGTGCGTCCGGGACCGGTTTCGGATGCTCCGCCAGCACCGTATCGAACAGCGCGGCCCAGCGCGGCAGGACGGCGGTCGTCGCGTAGCTGGCCAGGACATGCGCCTGCAACGCATCGCCCAGCCGCCGGCGCAACGCAGCGTCACCGGCCAGCCGCAGGATCGCATCGGCCACCACGGCCGGGCTTTCATGCGGCACGAACAGGCCGCTGCGACCGTCGGTGATCTGCTCCTCCGACCCGTTGTCGCGCGTCGCGATCACCGGCAGGCCGGCCATGCCCGCCTCCGCGATCACGTGCGGCATCCCCTCCCCGCGCGACAGCCAGGCGAAGATATCCAGCCCGGCGAACAGCCGCGGCACGTCCCCACGGTCGCCGAGGAAACGGAGCACGCCGTCCAGGCCGAGGACGTGGCTCCGCGCGCGCAACGTATCGGCATAGTCCGGCATGAACACGTCCGGCCCGCCGATCACGACGAAGCGCACGTCCGGGCGGACGGCATGGACCCGTGCCGCGGCATCGATGAAGTCCTCGACCCGCTTCTTGGCGTCCAGCCGGCCGACCCAGCCGACCAGCGGCACAGCGTCGGCAATGCCCAGTTCTGCCCGCACCGCAGCACGGTGCGCCGAGTCATATTCGGCCGGATCGACCATCGAGGGGATGGCGAGCGCATGTTCTTCGCGGCCCGGCATCCGCGTCGCGGCGGCATCGCGGATCGAATTGCACACGCCGACATAGCGGGTCGTGAAATGCTTCGGGCCGGACAACGCCTCCGAAACCAGTCCGCCATGTTCGATCAGCGGCGGGCGCAGTTGCAGCCGTTCCAGCGCGGGATAGAGGTCCGCCACGTCCTGGCACGACACGACGATGTCATAGGCCGGAATCTTGCTCGCCAGATAGCCGACCGTCTCGTCGAACGAGAGGTTATACGGCACCGTATCCACGTCGACGCCCAGCGCGCGAAGCTGCTCGTGCGTCTGTTCCGGCATGCCTTCCTTGCGGAAACAGGCGACCACGTCGATTCGGTATCGTGTCCGGTCCAGCCCCGCCGCCAGCAGCCGGACCTCTGTCTCCTCGCCGCCGACGACCAGCCACGCAAAGACGAACAGGATGCGGACCGGCCCGCGCCCGTGATCACCGGTCAAGACTGGACCTGGAACACGATCTGCAGGAACTCCGGCCGGTCGGTGACCAGATGGTGCATGAAGCCGGGCGCTTCGTCGATCGGCACCACGTGGGTCACGATCTGCGCGCGGATCTCGTCACCGCGGGCCACAAGCAGCTTCACCGTCTCGCGCGCCAGCCGCGCCTTGTCCCACTGGAAACCGAGCCCGCGCGGCACGCGACCGATCTGCGCGCAGCGGATGTTGAGGCCATTATGGTGGAACTCCTCACCCAGCCGCAACCCGTTCGCGCCGCCCTGGTAGAAGGCCAGATCGATCACCGTTCCCTGCGGGCGGAGCGCACGCAGCGCGGCATGCAGGCTGGCGCTGTCGGCGCGCGTCTGGAACACCACGTCCGCGCCACGATCGTCGCCGCCATGCGTCCAGCGCGCCTTGGCATGTGCCCACGCATCCGCCTCGGTCATCGCGGTCAGCTCCAGGCATTCCGACCGCATCCGGCGGAACGGCGACGGATCGGCGATCACCACCTCGGACGCGCCCGCGGCCTGCGCGAACAGCGCGGTGAACAGGCCGACGACGCCGGCGCCGATCACCAGCACCGGCCGCCCGGCGATCCCGGCGCCCAGCGTCGGCACGTTCGGGCCGAGCAGTTCGGCATCGGCATGCAGGATGCCGTTCGCCGCGATTGGCCCCATCTGGGCCACATAGATGCCAAGCAGCGGATCCATGCCGGGCGGCAGTTTCACCAGCAGGTCGTGGAACGGGTCGGCGATGTGACCGCTCTTGTGGCCCCACGTCCCCGCGACGATGTCGCCCGGGGCATAGTCACCCGCGCGGCTTTCGACTACGCGCCCGACCTCCATGTAGCCGAGGAACGGCACCGGGAAATGCATGCCCGCCTCACCTTCCACGAACACGCCGCGGCCGGCATCCCAGCGCGAATGGAGATAGGGGTTGGTCGCCTTGAAGAAGGTCAGCTCCGTACCCGCCGAGAAGCCGGTGTAGAGCGTCTCGATCCGAACCTGGCCTTCGCCGGGGGGCCCCTCGTCATAGCCGGTGAAGCCGGCCCGACCCGGTGCGTCGAACCCCAGCGAACGGATGTGGCGATGCTCGCTCATTCAGGCGTCTCCCAATGTGACGGCCATGCCGCAGCGCGCCGATTCCACGACCGCCAGCGCCAGGCGGTGCGTTTCAACCGCATCGCCGTAAGGGCAGCGGATGCGGTTCTCGCCGCCCTGCACCGCGTCGATGAAGTCGCGGTCCTCGCGCCAGACCGGGTCGCCCTCGGCCCCGCGCACCGGGCGGCCGTGGCCGGTATCGATCATGACGTCGCGGTCGGTCAGTTCGATCGCGAACCCGTCGCCGAAGATATGCAGGCCGACCCGGTGGTTCCATTTCAGCAGGCAGGTCGAGGCAAAATTCGCCACCGCGCCGGACCGGAACAGCAGGCTGGCGGTGCTGACCGTCGGCACGTCGAGGCCCGGAAACTCCGGCCGGTCCAGATGCCCCGCCAGCCCGTAGGCGCGGGTGACGTCACCCGCGAGATAGCGCGCCAGATCGAGCAGATGGGTGGTCTGTTCAACCATCTGCCCGCCGGACTGGTCCGCGTGCCACCACCAGACCGGCGGCGGCGTCGAATCGAGCCAATAGCCCGACATCAGCCGCGCCGGATTGCGCGCCAGCATCGCGCGGACCTCGTCCACCGTATCTAGATAACGCCAGTGATAGCCGACCGCGGTCACGACACCGCGCTCGGCAACCTCCGCGGCGATCGCGTCCGCCGTCGCGATATCCAGCGCGACGGGTTTTTCGACAAAGAATGGCAGTCCCTTGGCCAGGACCGCCCGTTCGGGCGCGCCGTGCGCGAAGGGCGGCACGCAGATATAGACGGCGTCGAGCGGCACGGCATCCAGCATCTCAGCGGCGTCGTCGAACGCGCGCGCGCCGAACCGGGCGGCCGCATCGGTCGCGCGGACTAGGTCAGGATCGCACACCGCCACGATCGCGACATCGTCGAACGTTTCCAGCACGCCGAAATGGCGATGCGCGATGCCGCCTGCCCCGATGAAGCCGATCCGGGTCTTCTGCATGCTGTTTCCTTCGGTTCGGGGCAGGCCCTGATAACATTCGACGGTCTCGGCGATCATGCGGTCGGCGCGGTAGTGCGCGGCATGATGGTCGCGCGCCGCCGCCGCGACCGTTGTGCGCACGTCCGGGTCGGACAGCGCATCGCAAATCGCGGCGGCCAGCGGTCCGGCCGCCGCTTCGGCCAGCCAGCCGGTCCGGCCGGGCAGGATCACCTCCGCCGTGCCCAGCGTCGCGGTCGCGGCCACGGGCAGGCCGGATGCCATCGCCTCCAGCACGACCAGCGGCAGACCTTCGAACCGCGACGGCAGGACGAGCAGGTCGGCCGCCGCCATCAGGTTTGGAACGTCGTCGCGCCGCCCCAGCATCCGCACCCGGCCCGCCAGCCCGCGCGCCGCCACCGCCCGCGCGATCGGGGACAGCAACGGCCCTTCGCCGACCAGCAGCACGACCAGATCGGGATGCGCGCGGATCACATACGGCAACGCGTCGAGTAGCAGGTCATGCCCCTTCTGGGCCGCGAACCGGGCGACCATCAGCAGGACGGGCGCATCGCCGATGCCGAACCGCTGCCGCATCGCTGTGCGATCCCGCGTCGCTGGGACGGCGTCGATGCCGTTGCGGATCACGGTCAGCAGGTCCGGCCGCACGCCCGCGGCGCGGTGGCTGTCCGCCACGCCGTCCGATACGCAGATCAGCCGGTCGATCATGTCCAGGCCGGCATCGTGCGCCGCACGCTGATCCGCATCGGTCAGCAGATAAGGCAGATGTTCGGTCCGCACGACCGCGCCGACGCCCGCATCACGCGCGGCGGCGGCAAGGCCGTGGCCCTCCCACCCAATTCCGGCATGGACATGGACGATATCATAGCCGCCATGCGCGATCCGGCGACGCAGTCCGGCGGCATCCGGCGCGTCGGACGCGATAACGCCCAGCCCGCGGCGGACCGCATCGGCCAGCAGCGGACTGCCCTCCGGTGCGCCGACGACGATGTCCATCGACGCGGCCATGCCGCTCGCCAGCGTCAGCATGTGACAGCCGACGCCCGACGGATCGCGGCTGTCGGTCATCAGGCACACCCGCAGGCGCGCACCCTCCCCGCCGTGCACGCCGGTCAGGACTCGACCAGCGCGCGCTGCGGCGCGATCCGGTCGCCCAGTCGGCGGTATGTTGCCAGCGCCTGCCCCACCACCTGATCCATATTATAGTAGCGATAGGTCGCCAGCCGCCCGACGAAACTGACGTCCGTCAGCGTATCGGCCAACGCCTCGTAGCGCTTGTACAGCGCCTGGTTGTCGGCGCGCGGAATCGGATAATAGGGATCGCCGTGCGCGTCCGAATATTCGTAGCTGATGCTCGTGCGCGCATGCACCTGGCCGGTCAGATGTTTATATTCGGTGATCCGCGTGTGCGGCGTTGCCTCGTCCGGATAGTTCACGACCGCCACCGGCTGATATCGTTCGAGATCATGGGTTTCGTGGCGGAACTTCAGACAGCGATAGGGAAGCGGCCCGAACCGCTGGTCGAAATATTCGTCCACCGGCCCGGTGAAGATCGTGTGGCCGACGCTGACCCGGGCGGCCACGTCGCGGTGGTCGGTCGCCAGTTCGATATCGATCAGCGGATGATCGAGCATCGCCTCGAACATCGCGGTGTAACCGGCGGCCGGCATCGCCTGGAACGTATCGAGGAAATAGCGGTCGTCGGTGGTGGTGCGGGTCGGCACGCGCGCCGTGACGGACCGGTCCAGTTCCGACGGATCCAGTCCCCACTGCTTGCGCGTATAGCCACGGAAGAAGGTTTCGTAGAGCTGGTGGCCTACCGCTGCGACCACCACGTCCTCCGATGTTCGGATATCGGCACGCGGTTCCGCCCGCGCTGCCAGGAACGCCGCGGCCTGCGCCTCGTCCTTCAGGTCCAGATCATAGAGGTCGTTCAGCGTCGTGCGGTTGATCGGCACCGGCAGCAGCTTGGATCCGACGCTGGCCAGCACGCGGTGCTCGTAGGGCCGCCATTTGGTGAAGCGCGACAGATAGGCGACGATCTCTTCGCTGTTGGTGTGAAAGATGTGCGGGCCGTAGCGATGGACCAGGATGCCGGCGGCATCATGATGATCATACGCATTGCCGGCGACATGGTCGCGCCGGTCGATCAGCAGCACGCGCTTGCCCGACCCGGCCGCCAGCCGCTCGGCCAGCACCGCGCCGGCGAAGCCCGCGCCGACGACCAGCACGTCATAGTCAGGCCGCCGGACGCCCGGCCGGATCGCGGCGGAGGGGTCAATTGCGGGAACGGGCGCTGGCACGGGGACCCTTGCCGTATCCATCGCGGTTTCCAGCAAGGCGCGCATGTCCGCGAACGTCCGGTCCCACGACATCGTCGCGATCAGTCCGTCCGCCGCGTCCAGCCACGCGCCACCGCGCGGCAGAGCGAGCGCGGCGGCACAGGCCGCCACGAACGCATCGGCATCGGCGGCGATCGCGACGCCGTCCAGCCCGCCATAGGTCGCCTGCACGTCGACGATCGGGGTGGATACCACCGGCCTGCCGGCGGCAAGATATTCCGGGGTCTTGGTCGGGCTGATGAACCGCGTCGCCGCATTGATGGCGAACGGCATCAGCGCCACGTCCCAGCCGGACAGATAGGCGGGCAGCGCCGCATAATCGCGCGCGCCCAGCCAGTGGATGTTCGGTCGGCGCGGCAGGTCCCGTTCGTCGATCTTCACGACGGGGCCGATCATCACGATCGACCAGTCCGGCCGCGCCGCCGCGACCGCGTCGATCAGCGCGAGGTCGATCCGCTCGTCGATGACGCCGTAGAAACCGAGCTTCGGGCCTGCGATCTCGCGCTGGTCCGCCGGTTCGCCGCCATGGCCCCGCGCCGCCCGAAAATGCGCGGTATCGACCGCGGACGGGAACGGGTGGACATTGGCATGGCCGGCGCGCTTCGCCTCGTACAGGCTCTGTCCGCCGGTGAACATCACGTCCGCGCGCGCCATCAGCGCAGCCTCCTGCGCATGCAACGCGGGATCGGCGAAGCGGAACGCCGACAGTTCGTCCATACAGTCATAGACGGTCGCGGCGACCGCGACATGCTGCGCGAAACCGAACATCATCGGGGTATAGAACCAGGCGATCGGCGGCTGGGCCAGCGTGTTGGCCACGAACATGTCGAGCAGGTCGCGCAGACCGGCCTGGACGGCTTCCGCGTCCCACCAATGCGGCAGGCGCGGGCGCAACGCGATCACGCCGTCCTCTGGAAAGGGGTGATGCTCCAGATAGGGCAGCGGGTGATCGCAGCCGATCGGCTCTTCCCAGAAAAAGACCGGCGTTTCCACCGCAAACCGTCGCATCAGATGTTGCGGGCGTTGCGTGACGAAGTCCCACCGCAAGTGGGAAAAGCAGACGACCGGCGGCGTGCCTCTGGTTAACTGCCCGAATTCGGCAGCGGTATGGGACCGACTGAATCGTTGCACGCAAAACTCCGGTTGGAGACAGGATCGTAACCTTAATCTCGTCTAATCGATCCGCCCGACCGCTCCGCTAACCTCAATCAGCCCTCCGCTTTTTTGCACGCGCCGCCGCGACCGCCCCCGCAATGCGTCGGACGGAGTGCGGCCAGGTCCAGCGCGCCAGCACGGCGTCGCGCGGGTGCAGCGTGTCCGCACGGGCGAGCAAGTCTACGATGCCCTGCGCGAACCCATCGGCAGACGCGACCGCACCGGTTTCGGGCAGAACGAACTGCAACCCGCATGACAGCGCTTCATTGGCCAGCACCGGCAGCCCAGCGAGCATATATTCGGTCAGGATCGCGGGCGCGCCGTCGTCGATACCGCACACGACGCCGATCCGCGCACTGTTCATCAGCCGGTTGACCGCATCGAACGGCACTCCGGGCGGGCCGATGAAATCGACCGACAGGCCATCGGCCGCCGCACGGTCGCGCAGCATCTCCGCCATCTCGCCATAACCGAACACGCACAGCGCCCGCACCGACCGCGGCAGCTGGGCCAGCGCATCGAACAGGATATCGTGGCGCTTGTAGGGTTGCGCCGCCGCGACGTAGATCAGGTCGTACGGCTTGTCCGTACCCAGCGGGCGGAACTGGTCGATCGCCGCGAACTCCGGACCGACCGGCAGGATCAGTGTCGCGACGCCCGGCGCGCGGGCGGCAACGACGTCCGACTGCCACTGCGCCCCGGTCAGGATCAGGTCGAACCGCTGGGCCAGCGCATCCGGGATCCGCAGGGCCGGCGCGTCGATCGAATTGTAGATCAGCACGCTGCCCGCGCACGCATCGAGGATCGCGGCATCCACGCCCAGCCCGAACACGATCAATATGTCCGGCGCGCCATGTTCGGCCAGATGCGCCAGCATCGCATCCGACGCGATCGGTGCCGCGGGGCCGGACGCCCGGAACGTGCGCCGCACCAGCAGCGGCGATGCGGTGGCGATCCGGGCATCGCCACGACCCGTCCGATGGTGCCAGATCTCGGCGCGGTCGACGATCCCCGCCTTCACCAGCGCCAGCGGCAGCCGTTCCAGATAGCCGCCCTCCACCACCAGCCGGTCGCGCGCGTCGGGCATGATGCCGCCGGCATCGTTGTCGGCGACCGGGCCGCAGGGCAAGTCGGCGGGCGCATCGCCCGCTTCCATCCGGTCGCCGATCACGATGACGGTGGGCACCGCCCGCCGCGGATAGGGTGCGCGCACCAGATGCGGGGTCGCGCGGTCCGCGGCATCCGGCGACCGTGCGGCCCCGGTCGATGATATCTCGCTCATCGCCACAGGCATAAGCGGCCGGCCCGCGCATGAACATCGCTTTTCCAGGGGCCCGTCCTGCGCCAAGGCAACTCCCGCCGCGCACGGGGGTTGGGTCGGACAGAAGGAGCATGACATGACCCAGAACCCCAAGATCGGCAGTAAAGTCAGCTGGAACAGCCATGGCGGTGAGGCGCACGGCAAGGTCGTCGAGAAGGTGACCGAACCAACCGAGATCAAAGGCCACAAGGTCGCAGCGACGAAGGACGAGCCGCAGTTCATCGTCGAGACCGAAGACGGCAAGCGCGCTGCGCACAAGCCGGATGCGCTGCACAAGGACTGAGCGGAGCCGCCTGACGGGCCCGGAAATGATGCCCTACAGTGCTGTGGTATGGCGGCCGGTCCGGCGCGCACTGCCTTGCGCCCGTTCAAAGTCGGCGATCCGGCAAGCGTTGACGATCCCGACCGGTCGCCCCCACAGCGGACGTCGATCAAGCCTTTGCGCTGGACGGTGCCGCGCGCCGGATGGAACTGGACCGTATCCTGCGCTCCCTCACCGGTGCGCCGGTTCGCCGACATACTCAGCCTGATGATCGGTCGTGCCGTAAGCCCGCACGATACCTCCCTTGAGTAAGACAAGGTAGTTGAGCGGCGTTCCCAACTATAGCCCGTAGTCCCTTGCCATCTGGCGATATTCGGCAAGGCGGGCATTGGCGACATAGTCCCCGCCCTCGCCGATCGGGCCGGTCTTCGGCGCGGCTGGTTTCGGCTTCGGGCCGGTCGCCAGGACCGCCCCCGGTGCTTCCGCCGCGTTCGCGCCTTGCGACAGAAGGTCGGGCTTGGCCCCGCCGCCGGCATCGACGCCGCCCCGGTCGAACAGCGCCTCCTGGTGGCGGATCGGTTCCCAGATGAAGGTGCCCCACCCGCGTCGATCGGGCAGCGCATGGACCAGATCGTTGATGTAGCGTTTGCGGCTCGAATATTCCGCGACGAGCAGCCCCTTCGATGGATAGCGCTTGATGAAGTTCTCGAACGTGCGCTGCCAGTCGCCCTGCGCGACCTGTTGATAGCAGGACAGCCCGATCACGTCGAAATCGACGTTACGGGCGACCAGTGCGTCGGTCCACTCGCGCACGATCGCCCAGTGGCGACCGAGATGGTTATGGACCTGGATCAGCACGTCCGGTTCCGCGACCCGCGCGCCCGCGATCCCGGCCCGCAGCAATGCCGCCAGCGCGTCGAACCCGCCCACCGCGCCGGTATCGCGGTGGTTCGCATCTGTCACCGGATTGCCGGTCAGGGTCTTCAATGCCACCTGGCCGCGCGGCCACAGCATGCCGAACGTGATCTCGTTGCCGATCACGACCATGTCGACCGGCGCGCCGCCCGCCCGCATCGCGCGGAGCGTGTCGCGCGTGTGCGCCTCCACCGCCCGCGTCAGCCCGGGCAGGTCGCGCGCCGCCCATGCGGCCGGTACGCCCTGATGCTCCGGATCGGCCCAAGTGTCGGAATAATGCAGGCTGAGTGCCAGCCCCATGCCCGCCGCCCGCACGCGCCGGCCCAGTTTCACGGTCTGCGCAAGTCCGCTCCATGCCCGGTCCGGTTCACGCGCCGAATAGCCGCGCGCCGGGTCCACGAACATCCGCAGGCGGATATAGTTGAACCCAGCGTTCTTCAGCAGAGCGATCGGATCGCGCTGCACGCCGCCTTCGAAATAGCGCGCACCGGCCGCCTCGTCCTCGGGTATCCACGATATGTCGGCACCCAGCATATAGGGACCGGGCCGCCCGCCCGTCGCGGCGCGCGCCGGCGTACGGGCGGCCAGCGGCGTCGTCGCAAGCGCCGGCAGGGCCAGCAATCCCAGCGCGTCCCGCCGCCGCACCATTTCCGAAGGCGACGTCACAGGCGGAAGTTCACGCCGAACGTCACCGTCCGTCCGATCCTCGTTTCGAACAGCGTGTCCTGACGTGCGCTGTCGGTATAGAGCCGGTTCTGCTCGTCGGTCAGGTTCTGTCCTTCGACGATTATCTTCAGACGTGGCGTGATGTTGTAGGATGCCGACGCATCGACATACAGCGTCGGCGAATTGCCCTGCAGATCGCTGCCCGGCGAGGCCGGAATGCCGCGGATGAACCGATCGCGATAGTTTGCGGTGCTGCGGATGCTGAACTTGTCATTCTCGTAATAAAGCGTGCCCGACGCGGTGTTCTTGGACAGGCCGACAAGGTCCGCGGTTGTCGTCACGGTCGGCACACCGTTGACGCTCGCCAGGATGTACTGGATCTTCGACGTGACCCGCGTATAGTTCGCCAACATCCCGAAATCGCTCAGAAATCCTGGCAGGAAGGTGAATGGCAGCTGGGCGTTCACCTCGAACCCCTTCAGCTTGCCGCCCGGCGTGTTGAACGGTTGCGATACGGTGAACAGTTCGGATGGCTGCGTATTCGAATTGTCGAGGAGTGCAGCGGGCAGACCCAGGTCCGTGAACGGTACGACGCTGTTAACATTCTGGATGAAGCTCTTGATATCCTTGTAGAAGTACGCGAACGACAGCAGCGACCCGGGGCGGAAATACCATTCTACCGCGGCGTCGGCGGTGTTGGCGCGGATCGGGTCGAGGAACGGGTTGTTGATGGTGCCGACCCGCGTGGTCGGCGTGACGCCGCTGGTCGGGGTCAGCAGGCCCAGTTCGGGCCGCGCCAGCACCTTGGCCGCCGACAGCCGCACCAGCAGGTTTCGCATCGGTTCGATCACCAGATTGCCCGCTGGCAGCCAGTCGTCGTAGCTGTTCTTGGCGGACGCGAACTGCCCGATCAGGTTGGTAGGCGACGTGACCCCCGCCGGCGGTGCGACCGCGATATAGCCGGTCGCGTTCATGTTTGTCTTGATATAGCGCACGCCGACGTCGCCGCGCAGCCCGAGGCCCACGCTTTCGTCAAGGTTGAACGTGCCCATGACATAGGCGCTCGTGATTTCTTCCTTCACGCGCGCACGTCCGCCACCGCATTCGACACCGCAGTAGCGGACCGCATCGAACCCGAACGTGTCCGCCCATTTGTCCGGATCGATCGCCGCCCAGCTGTTCGGGGCACCCGATCCGAACAGCTTGCCGACGTTGGTGATCTGCGTCGTGATGCTGGCCAGCGTGGTCCCCGCGGGCAGCGCGCGCACCACCGAGTCGGCGTTGAACGGCCGCTGGAACGCGTTGACATAGTCGCTCTCGCGATACTGCCCGCCGGCCTTGATCGTCAGCGCGTCGCCCAGCGTGTAGGCGACGTTGACCTCGCCGGTCATGTTCTTTGTGTCCTGGCGCGACGGCTTGCCCTGGAAACTGAACCCACCCAGCACGGTGCCGTCTGCCTGCGCCGGGGCATAGTTGAACAGGTTCGGGTTCGCGACGTCGAAGCCGAACCCGATCGTCGGCGTCGATCCGTTCGCGAAATCCAGCGTGTAGTTGTCGCTGTCGATCACGTCCATGAACGTCTGGAGGCGCTTCTTGCCGTTCAGGACCGACTGGTTCATGCCCACCAGGGCACTGATTTCAAGGCTTTCGTTGAACCGGTGGCGGAAGTTCAGGTTAGCCTGCTTGAACGTCGAGATGAAATTGTCGACCAACCCCTCGGACCGGACATCGACGCCGTCGAACGTGCCGGACGTCAGCGAGCCCTTGTCGTCGAACGCGATGTCGCGGACCGAGGTCATCGGCTGACCATTATTGGTGATCGACCGTCCGAACGAGATCGCCGCGATGTAGTTATCGCGCCGTGTCACCTCGAACCGCGAATACAGCATGTCGAGCGAGATGTCGGTGTCGTCGTCCGGCTGGAACTGGATCGTGGCGGTGCCGCCGATCCGCTCCTGATTCTGTTCCGAATTCAGGTAGCGCGGGATGCGCGGCAGGAACGCGCCGCTGCCGGGCGTGTTGGGCAGGTCGGCGCGACGCAGGTTCTGGATCGTCTGGTAGGCGGCGGTCGTGCCGGTGCGTGGATTGTTCGTGCTGCAATTCGCGGCGGTTACGCCCCGCAGGGCATTGGCGGCACGGACGATCGGGTCCGGGGAATTGACTGCCGGGTTGGACCGTTCGAAACCGACCGGCGAACAGAAGCCGCCATTGGTATTGGCCGACAGCAGGTCGACCGCGGCATAGCCGACCTCCCGCAGACGGCGCTTCTGATAGGCGAGCGACCCGAGAATCCCGACCGTACCGTCGGCGAACTTCTTGGACACCAGCAGCGAGGCGCGCGGATCGGCCTTTTTCGACAGTTCGTTGTAGATCCCGCGGACCGTGGTGGAGAGGACGAAGTCGTCGCGCGCGTCGAGCGGTTTCGGTGCGTTCAGGTCGACCGTAGCGCCCAGCGAACCTTCCTCGACATCGGCCGACGGCGTCTTGCGTACCGACAGGGCGGAGAAGATCTCGGTCGGGAAGACGTTGAAGTCGAAACTACGACCGCTGTTGCCCGCGCCGAAAATGTCGGATGCGCCGGTCTGCGCCGTGCCCTCCATCCCGTTGATGCGCACCCGCGTGAAACCCGCCCCCAGCCCGCGGACCGAGATGTTGCGCCCTTCGCCACCGTCGCCACGCGCCAGCGCGACGCCCGGGATCCGCTGCATCGACTCGGCCAGGTTGGAGTCGGGGAACTTGCCGATGTCCTCCGCCACGATGCTGTCCACCGCGGCGGTTTCGAGCCGCTTCTGGCTGAGCGCGCTGTTCAGCGAGGCGCGAAACCCGGTGACGACGATTTCGTCGGCGTCGACGGGCGCGGGTGTCACCGCATCGCCGCTGGCCGCCTTGCCGGTGGTGGCGGGCAGGCTCTGCCCGAAGGCCGGCGCACCGATTGCGAGGATACCGAGCGCCACAAGCGACCCGCCAGCGTGCAAACGAACGGCGCAGGACATGCGTATCATGATTTTCTCCCTCTTCCCGACACCACCTTCTTTGAGGTGTGTGTCCCAATATGTGAAACGAAGAACCATAAGATGCTACTAGCGTGACGCTTTGTCGAGTGGGAAAGCGCGCACCGCCACAATGGCGCTCAGAGCGGTCGCACTTCATGGATGGGGCAGGACAACTTCGGGTCGAACCACTCCCGGACCCCGCCATCTCGAGTGTAGCCACAAAGTCCTGCGACTTTGCTCGGCATGCACCGGTCTACTTACACCATGATGCTTTCAGACGGGCCTGTGTCTGAGCCAGATGGCGTTGGAGAAACGGGTCAACGCACTATCGTCACGCTCCAGATCGCGCCCTTACCGCGACCGGCGCTTGAAGGGTTTCACGGCGGCCGCGGCTTCCTCCGTCGCCAGCTTGCGCCAGCGATCGAAGCGTTCCGCGGTCAGCGCGCCGGTTTCGATGGCGGTCCGGACGGCGCAGCCCGGTTCGACGCCGTGCGAACAGTCGGAAAAGCGACAGTCCTGTGCGGCCAGTGCGAAATCGTCGAAGATTTCGGCGATGCCGGTCGCGGCCTCGGCCAGTTGCAATTCGCGCATGCCCGGCAGGTCGAGCAGCCAACCGCCCTGCGCCAGGCGGTGCATTTCGCGCACCGTCGTCGTGTGGCGGCCCGTGCCGTCGTTCGCGCGGATCGCCTGCGTCGCGATGCTGTCCGACCCGCGCAGCGTGTTCACCAGCGTCGACTTGCCGACGCCCGAGGAACCGAGGAAGGCGACGGTCCTGCCCGGGCCGCACCACGCGGCCAGCCCGGCGACATGCGTCGGATCGCGGCCGTTGACGGTTTCGACGAGCAACCCCGGCTCGATCGCGCGGGCCGCGGCAGCATAGACGTCCGGCGTGTCGGTCAGGTCGGCCTTGGTCAGCACGACGACCGGATGCACACCGACCTCATGGGCGAGCACGAGATAGCGTTCCAGCCGCGCCACACTGAAATCCTGGTTGCACGAGGCAACGAGGAACACCGTATCGACATTGGCAGCGATCATCTGTTCCTTGCGCGGATCGCCGGGGGAACGCCGCTTGAACAGGTTCATGCGGATCAGCACGCGGGTGGCCAGCTGCGTCGCACCGTCGACCAGCAGCCAGTCACCGACCGTCGGATGATCGTCCCCCGGCCGCGCACCGGAGATATGCGGGTCGAGAAAGCCCTGCGATCCCGCCCCCGAAACGGCGATCTTGCCGCGGTGGACCGCCATCACCCGGACAGGATGGCAATGCATGGCCTCGTCAGCCGAAACCTGCGCGCTGAAATGCGGGTTCCAGCCAAGGGCCTCCAGCGTCTGTTCGATGGATGTCATAAGTGTGCAGCAGCGTCCTTATTTGCGACTCGATAGAAATGGTCGTTGCCGGCCGCAAAGGAACGGCCCCGTCGATTTCGATCGATCGTTACTGATAATGTGCGGTCTTGCCGAACCCATCGTTCGTCTTGGCCATCCGGGCCAGTTTCCGGATGTAGGACCGGACATGCCGATCGAAGCGCATGTCGTCATAGACGCCGCGCCAGACATAGTCCTCGCGGTCCAGCAGCAGGCGCAATCCGTCCAGAAAGCTCGCCTGCGCATCGGCGGCGGCGCCGGCCTTCATCAGGGTGCAGACCATCTCCTCGGCGGTCGCCTTGTCGCAATCGTCCTGCAACGCGCGGCCGCCGCGTTCGGCCGCGACCTGATCGGCGCGCGCCGCGACGATCCGGCTGTCTAGCCATGTGCGGACGATGCCGCCGTCCCACGCCTTCTGCACCGCAACTGCCAAGCCGAATTCCGATCCCGATCAGGGTCCCCAACCCGGGGGACCCCCCTCTTCGCACGGATCGGGGCGGTGCCGCACCGTCAAATGCGCTTCAGCCCTGCCGCAACCAGTCGCGCAGCAGAGCGGTCACTTCGCCAGGCCGTTCCATCGGGGACAGGTGCCCGCAGGAGCGCAGCATGTGGAATTGTGCGCCCGCGATGCGCGCGCTCAGCGCACGTGCATCGTCAGGTGTGCAGATCCGGTCGCGATCGCCGACCGCGACCAGCGCGGGCACATGGATCGCCGCGATGGCATCGCTGATGTCCGGACGGGCGAGCAGGGCGCGCTGCTGCCGTTCGAACACGGCCTGACCCACCCGGTCGGCCATCGCCTGCGCCGGGCCGCTGACATTGGCGGTCAGCCGCGGGTCGGCGTGCGGCGCGGTGGCGAGCAGCCCCTGCCCCACCACCGTCCGCGGGCGGATATCCATCGACGCGCGTGTCCCGAACAGCGCGATCCGCGTCACCCGGTCCGGGGCCTGCCGCACCATTTCCACCGCGACATAGCCGCCCAGGCTGACCCCGGCCACGGCGAAGCGCGGCGGTGCGTCCGCCAGCACACGTGCCGCCATCCCGGCCAGCGTATCGTCCTGCGACAGGTCGCCGAACTCCGGCTGCGCAACCGTCGACAGTGCCAGGATCTGCGCGGCCCACAATTGCCCGTCGCACCCCATGGCGGGCAGCAGCATCAGCGGCATCGGCGATCGGTCCATGCTTGTCCCCCTCATCATCTGACCCTCCTCATTTCGATTGCATCCGACGTCAGGCGACGAACGGGAAGGCGAGCGCGATCATGCCGACCAGCGTCATCACCACGCATACGGCGGTCGCCGGGACCAGCGTGAAGCGCTGATGATCGGCCAGGTCGATGCCCACCAGGCTGACCAGCAGATAGGTGGACGGCACCAGCGGGCTGAGCAGGTGGACCGGCTGCCCCATCAGCGATGCGCGCGCGATCGCTTCGGGGGCAACGCCGTAATGCGCGCCGGCCTCGGCCAGGATCGGCAGCATCCCGAAATAGAAGGCGTCGTTGGAAATGAAGAAGGTGAACGGCAGGCTGAGCGCGGCGGTGATCGGCGCCATGTACGGCCCCATCGCGGGCGGGATGAACCCGACGACCTCCTTGCTCATTGCCTCGACCATGCCGGTGCCGCCCAGGATGCCCGTGAAGATGCCCGCCGCGAAGATCAGCGAGACGACGGCCAGCACGTTGCCGGCATGGGCGGAAATCCGCTCCTTCTGGTCGGCGACGCTGGGATAGTTGACGATCATCGCGATCGCGAACGCCAGCATCATCAGCACCGACAGCGGCAACAGGCCCCAGACCAGCAGCGTCAGCAGCGTAACGACCAGGGCGGCGTTGAACCAGATCAGCTTCGGCCGCCGTGCCTCGGGATATTGCGAGACGGCCATGTCGGTCACGGCGTCCGGCTGCTGCACGCCGGCCGCGCCCATCCGCGCGCGTTCCTTCCGCCCGAAGTAGATCGCCAGCCCGATGAGGAACAGCAGCCCGGCGATCATGCCGGGGATCAGCGGCAGGAACAAGGTTGCCGGGTCCAGCTTGAGCGCGCTGGCCGCGCGTGCGGTCGGCCCGCCCCACGGCGTCAGGTTCATGATACCGCTCGTCGTCATGAGCAGGCAGACGAGGTACAGCCGGTTCATGTCGAACCGCTTGTACAGCGGCAGCAGCGCGGCGATCGTGATGATGTAGGTCGTCGATCCGTCGCCATCCAGGCTTACCAGCGCGCACAGCACGACCGTGCCGATCAGGATCCGCATCGGATCGCCGTGGACCATGCGGATCAGCCGCCCGACCAGCGGATCGAACAGCCCGGTGTCGGTCATGGTGGAAAAGAACAGGATCGCGAACAGCAGCATCACGCCGGTCGGCGCCAGGTTCTTGATCCCGTCGATCATCATGTCGCCCAGGCCCGCACTCTGCCCGGCGATCACGCCGAACAGCGACGGGATGACGATCAAAGCGACCAGTGGCGTCATTTTCTTCGTCATGATGAGCGTCATGAACGTGGCGACCATCAGGAAGCCGAGGAGGGCAAGGTTCATCGCATCGTCCTTGGGAACGGGAGGATCAGAAAGTGACGCCGACGCGGGCGCTGAGCGTCTGTCCGCTGTCGTCGCCGGTGAAGGCGCCGGACCGGTTGTCGGTGTTCCACCGGATGGCGTTGACCTGGAACCGGGTGAAGCTGTTCAGATACCAGTTTACCCCGACCGTCGCGGCCCAGCCTTCGCCGCCGGTCAGCAGGTCGGTGTAATCGAGGTTCTCATAGCGCGCGGTCAGCTCGATCGCGCCCGGCCCGCCCTCGAACGTGGGGGCCAGGACCTTGGGCTGCCCGAACGCGCCGAGCCGGGGATTGTACGGCGGCAGGTCACCGGTCAGGAACAGCCCGGTCGACACGCTCCACGCCTTGCTGACGAAGTCGGACCGGCCGGCGTCGAGCCGCGCATTGCGCCGCCCGGCCTCCGCCATCACCCAAAGCGGACCGCGATAGCCGCCCAGTTCGACGCCGTAGCCGGTCGTGCCCGTCCCGCCGGTCAACGTGCCGCTGCCGACGCGCAACGCGCCGTTGAACCGTCCGCCGATCACCGTGTTGCGGGTCAATGTTCCGGCCACCGACGACAGATGCTCGTCAAACCCCCAGATGCCGAGATGGAGCACGCCGCGGTCGCCCTTCACCGGGTTCCAGTGCGCCCGGCCCAGCGCCGTCCGGCTGTCGCTGACGGCCTGCGCCCCGTCGATCCGGTCGCCGGTCACGGTCAGCGAGGCATGGCCCGTTTTCCAGAACAGCCGCGGCATGATGCCCACGCCGTAGAAGCCGCGTTGCGGGATGATCGCGGTCGCCACCGTCGTGCGTTCCAGGAACGGCGTCGAATCCGATCCCGTAGATCCTTCGAACCCCCGATCGTTGAACAGGTGCCCGGCGCGCACGTCATAATCCAGGCCGGGACGGAAGCGGTTGCGCCAGCCGACGAAGGCGGTGACGACGTCCACGTCATTTTCGGAGAAATCGGTTTCGAACTGGTAGAAGAAGTGTGTGCCCACGCCGCCTTCCAGCCCGAGGCGCAGCGCGCGCATGCCCGTGGTGGTGATGTTGCGGCCGGCATAGCGCGAACCGAAGCTGGAACTGACGTCGGTCAGGATGCGGCCGCGCGGCTTGAAGGTGTAGACCCCGTCCGCGGAATGGAACACGGGCAGGCCCGCCCCCCATTCGGTCGTCAGGCCGGACGGATTGTCGCGCGCGGCGATCGCCCGCGTGACGTCGCGGTCGGCGGGGCCAGGCGGGGCCAGTTGCGGCGCGAATGGCACGGTGCGGCGCGGTTGGGCGGATTGCGCCACCTGCGTCGGCGCTGTGGCTGGTGCGGCACCGGGGGCGGGCGTCGGGCTCATCTGCGCCACCGCGCCGCCGCCCGCTTCCAGCCGGTCGAGCCGCGCCTTCAGCCCGGCGATCTCGGCCGCCTGCGCGCGGACCAGCGCGACCAGATCGGCATCGGCCGGCGTCGCAGCCGGTATCTGTGCCAGCGCGGGGGTGGCGGCGATCAGCGCGAGCGTGGCGCAGCCGGTACGGAAATAGGTCATCGGGTCTTGGCTCCGGTGGCGATGATCGCGGTCCAGTCGCGCAGGAAACGCTGGCGCTTGACGCGATCGAGATTGACGAGAAGTTGCGGCCCGACGCGGATCGGACGTGCCTGTGCCGCCGGCAACCGCCGCGCAGGCACGTCGGTCCGCACGGGCCACAGGCTTTGCCGCGCAAGCAGCCCCTGCCCCTGCCGCGACAGCAGGAAATCGAGGAACAGCCGGGCGGCGGCAGGATGGGCGGCGTCGCGCGCAATGAACGCGATGCGAGAGGTGACGATGGTGTAGTCCTGCGGAAACGCCACGCCGATCCGCGGGTCGGTCCGCGCCCGGGCGAGCGCGTAGGAACCGATCACATTGTACGCGATCGCCTGACGCCCCTCCGCCACGGCGCGCAGCATCGGTTCCGTCTTGGCGGACAGCACCGGCCGCGTCGCCGCGATCGCCTGCATCAGCGACCGCGTGTCGCGCGTCGCGGCCATGTCCTCGGCCAGGTAGAGATAGCCGACGTTGGACTGCAGCGGATCGAACGTCGTCACCCGCCCGACAAACGCACGCCGTTCGCGACGCAGCAGCGCGTCCAGCGCGGCATGGGTTCGCGGAACGCGGGTCTCGGGAACCAGCCGGCGGTTGTAGACGATGCCCACCGGCTCCGCGGTCACGCCGAAGCCCATATTCTTCCAGACCGCCGTGGGCGGCAAAGCGGGCTTTTCCGGGCTGGAGTAGCTTTGCGCGAACCCGTCGTTGATGAGCTTCACCTGCAGGTCCATCGCCGACGACCAGACGAGGTCTGCCGACCCGCGGCGCGCGCGCGTTTCGGTGACGAACCGGCGGTAGAGTTCGGCCGACCCCAGATCGGCATACAGCACCGCGATGCCCGGATAGCGACGGCGGAACGCGGCGACGACCGGGACCATCTCCGCGCGATCGGCATTGGCATAGATGCGCAGCTGCCGTTCAACGCCGGCGTCCGCGATCAGCCGGTCATAGGACCGCGGATAGCCCGCCGGACGTTGCGCCACCGTGGGGCAGGCGGCCGTCAGCGCGACCAGCCCGGCCGACACGATCGATATGCGCAATCTGGAAACGATCATGGCCATCGCACCTCTCCTCGCCTTCCGCCTCTGAGTTCGGATAGACAGCGATCGTGCAGTACGATCCGAACCTGTCATCAACCTTTCACGCCGCCCCGCGCGGACGATCGGCGGCGTCATGCGCATCCTGATGATCGAGGATGACGCCGCCCTGGCCCGCAGCATCGCGGCGCTGCTGCGGGCGGGCGGCAACGCGGTCGATCATGTAGCGACCGGAGCGGAGGCGCTGGCGGTCGTGGCGGGGGAACCCTACGCCCTCGTCATCCTGGACGTCGGCCTGCCCGATATCGACGGTTTCACAGTGCTGGAACGGTTGCGCCGCCGCGGCGACAAAGTGCCCGTCCTGATGCTCACCGCGCGCGACGCGCTGGACGACCGGGTCCGCGGGCTGGATCTTGGGGCCGACGACTATCTGCGCAAACCGTTCGAACCGGAGGAGCTGGAGGCACGCGTCCGGGCGCTGGGCCGGCGGCGCGGCGGCGATCCGCTCCCCACTTTGTCGGTCGGCGCGCTGACCATCAACCGGTCGAGCGGCGGGGCGGACGTCGCCGGCCGCCGGCTGGACCTGCGCCGCCGCGAACGCGCCGTCCTGGAAGCCCTGGCGACGCGCGCCGGGCGGGTCGTGCCGCGCGAACTGCTGATCGGCGAAGTGTTCGGGTTCGACGAACCGGTCGGCGACAACGCGATCGAGGTGCATGTCACGCGGCTGCGCGGCAAGCTTGCGCCGGATGGCCCGATGATCCGCACGGTCCGCGGCGTCGGATATATGCTCGATGCGGGCTGACCCGCGCGTCCCGTCGCTGCGCACGCGGTTGCTCGTGGCAATGGTCGGCCCGCTGCTGCTGGCCGCGGTCGTCATCGGCCTGGCCGGCGCGACGCTGATCGCCGACGTCGTCCGCCGGGCAAGCGACCGCGTGCTGGGCGGGGCGCTGGGCGCGATCGCCGAAACCGTCCAGGTCGAACGGGGCGAGGTAACGCTGGATCTGCCCGCCGCCGCGTTCGGGATGCTGGAAAATGGCGAGCGCGACAATGTCTACTACCGGATCGCGGTCGGCGACGCGTTGCTGACCGGCTATGCCGACCTGCCCGCCCCGAATCCCGCGGCGTTGGCAGTGGACGTGCCGCGGTACCGCTTTGCGCGCTATCGCGGGCAGGACATACGCATCGCGGAGGTCCGGCGGTCGCTGCCGCGGATTGACGCGCCGGTCGTTGTCCAGATCGCCGAGACGCTCGACAATCGCGGCGCACTCAACCGGCGGCTGATGCTGGCGCTGCTGGTCGGCGAGTGTGTTCTGGTCGGGGCTGCGGCGCTGCTGCTGCGGCCTGCGCTCGGCTGGAGCCTGCGTCCGCTCGCCCGGCTGCGCGATGCGGTGGAGACGCGCGACGAACGCGCCCGGCCGGACTTTTCCCCGCTCGATGCCGGGCCGCTGCCCGCCGAACTACGCCCGCTGGCCAGTGCGTTCGACCGGTTGCTGGCGCAGCTCGATACGATGACCGGCGGGGTCCGGCGCTTCACCGCTGATGCGTCGCACCAGATGCGCACGCCGCTGTCGGTGCTGAAGGTGCAGGTGGCGCTCGCGCGGCGCGGTTCGCACGCCGAACGCGGCGACGCACTGGCCGAGATCGCGGAGGCCGTGACCCGGCTGGAACGGCTCGTGACGCAGCTGCTGGCGCTGGCCCGGGCAGAGGAAGCGGGCATGTCCGCCCCGCTGGAGGCGGTCGACCTGCGCGAGGTCGCCGCCGCGGTCATCACCCGGCAGGTTCATCAGGCGGTCGATGCGGGGGTCGATCTCACGCTGGATTGCGATGCCGCGTCCGGCATGGTGGTCTCCGGTCACCGCACGCTGATCTTCGAAATCCTGTCCAACCTGATCGACAACGGCATCCGCTACAACCACCGCGGCGGCACGGTGGCGGTCGCGATCCGCGCCACACCGGTCGAAACGACGGTCAGCGTCGCCGACGACGGCCGCGGCATCGCGCCCGAACATCGCGAAACGGTGTTCGACCGCTTCGCCCGGCTCGACCCCGCCGCCACGCCCAACGGCAGCGGCCTGGGCCTCGCCATCGTCCGTTCCGCCGCCGCCCGCCTGAACGCGACCGTCACGTTCGGCGATAGCGCCGTCGGCACCACAATCATCCTGCGCTTTCCGCGAGCTGACGACGGCGATGTGGCGTCAGGAAATGCCTGAGCTCTTTTAGGACCCGGATGCGGACCGGGGACCGGATCCAGCCGCTGCACCCGTGCTGTCGGCATTTTTTTCTGACCCCACATCAATCCGTTTGGTTCGAGCGTGTCGAGAACTGGCGCGGTGTTCTCGACAGGCTCGAGCCAAACGGGATGGCTGGAGACGAAATCGACCAGCTTGATGATCGTCATCTCCGATCAAGTCCGGGATGACGAGGGCAGTAGTCGGATGGGCGGGTCGACCTACCCCGCGACGGGTCCTTGCCCGCCGCGGGAAACCGTATCATCCGAAGACGATGTCGCTCAGCACGATCGCGTTCTGACCGTTGAACAGGATCTGCATGTCGAACACGCCGTCGCCGCCCAGGTCGATATCCAGAGCCGTATCGAACTCGCTGTTGGTAAAGGTGAACACCGACTGCGCGTTGGCCAGTCCGGTAAGATCGACACGGTCCACACCGGACTGGAAATCCTGAATATTGTCGGTGTCGTTCGCGACCGAGTCTCCCTGCAGGACATAACGGAACGTATCCGCCCCCGCCCCGCCGAACAGAACATCCGAGTTCAGGCCGCCCTGCAGGAGGTCGTCGCCGCTGCCAGCGATGATGAAGTCCCCGTCACGACCGCCATAAAGGAAGTCGTTCCCGTCGCCGCCATCCAGCACATCCATGTCCTGGTTACCGAACAACGTATCGGAACCGGTGCCGCCCGTGAGGAAGTCTATGCCGAAGCCGCCGGTCAGGAGATCGTCGCCGTCACCGCCATCTATGCTGTTACCAACGCCGTCACCGGTCATGACGTCGCCGAACCGGCTGCCGGACAGATTCTCGATATCGAACAGCGTGTCCGTCCCCGCCCCGCCGGTCGCCTGCGCCACGCCCTGTTGCAGCAATGAGACGGTAACACCCTGTGTGGCATTGAAGTAACCGGCCGTATCGCTGTCCCCGCCGCCGCTGATGCTGTCGTCGCCCTTGCCCCCTTCAAGGTAGTCGCGGGACTCTCCGCCGATCAGCATGTCGTCGCCCTGTCCGCCGTACAATGCGTTCACGCCGCTGCCGCCTTCCAGCATGTCGTTACCCTGGTTGCCGAACAGTTCGTCATTGCCGCCGCCGCCGGCCAGCCGGTCGTTGCCGAACCCGCCGCTCAGCACGTTTTCACCCGCATCGCCGATCAGAACATCGTCGAAACCGCTACCGATCAGGTTCTCGATCGCCACCAGCGTATCGACGCCCGCGCCGGTCGTGTTCTGCGCGCTGCCGGACAGGCGAAGATCGACCGTCACTCCCGACGCGTTAGAATAAGACGCGGTGTCGATACCCTCGCCGCCATCGACTAGATCGTCGCCGCGGCCACCCTCCAGCACGTCGTCGCCTGCGTCCCCGCGCAGCTGGTCGTCGTCCTGACCGCCGTACAGCGTGTCGTTGCCCGCGCCGCCGGACAGCGCATCATTGCCCTGGTTGCCGAACAGCGTGTCGACGCCCTCGCCACCGACGAGCGTGTCGTTGCCCTCCAGCCCGGTCAGCACGTCGTTGCCGGCCAGACCGCTCAGCACGTCCGCACCGGTGGTGCCGGTCAGCACGTCGTTACCGAGCGAGCCGGGGTTGCGCGGTACGTTCAGCACGGCGACGACCTGGTCATGGTCGGTCGCGCGCCCAGCCGAGTCCGGCTGCTCCGAATTATAGTGGACGACGTCGAACGCCGCGCCGCTCGCCAGCCCGCCGCTGACCAGGATGTTGTCGAACGCCTGGACGTTGCCTTCGAACAGATAGGAGTAACGCTCCTCTTCCGGCAGCAGGTCGTACAGGTTGGTCAGCACCCCGCCGGCGGTCAGCGCGCGCTGGCCGTCCTCGTAATAATATCCGTTGAAGTCGCCCAGCACCGCGATGTTGAGTGCCGGGTCGGCCGCCAGCAGACCGTCGACATAGGCGCGCAACTGCGTGTTCTGCGCGGTGCGGGCGCCGTCGCCGGCCTGGAACGGAGGCTGCGTATCGCCGAAGAAGCCGTCCGATCCGCCGCGCGACGTGAAGTGCACGTTGATCGCCGTCACCGTCTGCCCGTTGAACGAGAAATCGGCCGCCAGGGGCGAACGCGTGCCCGCATAGGCCGAACCCGGCACCGCCACCGCACTGTCCGCGATGTAGCCGACCCGGTCGCTATTATAGAGGAAGCCGTTGCGAATGTTGCCGCCCGGTTCGCCGCCCGTCGAATTGGGCGAGGCCGGCGTGACCTCGACATAGCTGTACCGCGCGCCGCCGATCGCCACGATCGCGTCGATCAGCACCTGCGCCGTGGCCGCACCCGACAGGTCGGACCCGTTGCCGGCCCCGTCCGCATCCTGAATTTCCTGCAACCCGATAATGTCGGGCGCCTGCAGCGCGTAGAGGATCTCCTCGGCGATCAGCGTGAACTTGGCCGCGCCGTCGCCGGGATCGAGATTTTCGACGTTGAAGCTGCCAATCGAAACCTGGTCCGCGCCGCCGACGAGCTCCGTGGTCTCACGGGTCGGCAGCGGCGCGTCGGTCACGACAGACACCGCCTCGGTCACCAGCACTTCATAGGTCGAGAAGGCATAGTTCATGATGCCGGTGACGTTGCCGAGCTGGTCGCCTTGCGTGTGCCCGGGGGCGTAGCCGGCGAACAGGTCGCTGTCGGCGTCGATCTGCAGACGCTCGGGGTTGTTGTCCCCTTCGGACAGCGTGATGCCGCCGCGCGCGTTCATACCGGTCGCGCCCTCGCCGCCCGATGCCACAACGAAGGTTTCGCCGAAGCTGTTGGTCGCGGCCACGACCTGCGGCCGGTCAACCGTGACCCGCATGCCTTCCATGCTCTCGTAGAAATCCAGACCGTCGAGATCGGGATCGAACGAGGTCAGCCCGTCGTCGTCGATCACTTCGGACGGAGCCAGCCGGCCGCCGACCCCGATCATCACCGCGTCGGGCAGTGCATTGTTCTGCGACACGACCGAGATCGTCGTCGGTGCCGTGATCTGGGTCAGGCTGAGCGCACCCACCCCGCCGACGAATTCGGCGACCGTGCCGGTGACGTTCAGCCGATCGCCGATCGCGACGGTCGGCCGTGTGCCGGTGAACACAAGCACCGCGTCCGACGTTGCGGTGTTGCCGTCGCCCATGGCGGCCTGGATGTAGAAGCCGTTATTGTCGACCGCGGTCACGATGCCGCCGGTGGTGACGACCTGCCCCACATATTCCGAACGGTGCCCCGCGCCCTGGATATCGTAGATTTCCAGGCTCAGCGGATCGTCGTTCACGATCGTGCCGACCGCGATATCGTCGGCGATGCTGATGTTGCCGAGCGGGTTGGCCAGCCGGACGTTCAGCGTCTCGTTGAACTCCCCGCTGACGTCGCCCAAAATGTCAATCACGATCCGCTGCGACGACACGCCTTCGGCAAAGGTTACGGTGCCGGACAGCGCCGTGTCCGGCGCGAGATCATTGCTGTCCGCACTGCCCGTCAGGTTCAGGAAATACTCGACCGACGCCGTGCTGGCGCCGCCGCCGGCACGCGTCGCGGTGAAGACAAGCTGCGCGCTGCCTGCATTGCCCTCCACAACGCTGGCATCGCCGATCCGGACGACACCCGGTGCGTTGGCGGAGAGGAAATTCTGGCCGGTGTTCAGCTGGCCGAACGTGTTCTGCTGCGCCGCTGCCCAGGTGAAGTCGCTGTAGTTGGATCCGTCGCCGGTCAGTTGCAGCGAGAAACCGTCCGCCACGCCCTCTTCCGCAACGCCGATGTCGGTACTGGTCAGCCCCGTGGCCGCGCCGCCGGTCGCCACGACCGTGCCCTCGTAAGACAGGAACTGGACGACCTGCGCGCCCGGCGCGACCAGCGCGATCGCGTCCGGCGCGCCGTTCTGGATACCGCCGGCCGGACCCGCGAACGACAGCGTGCCGTAGCCGTCATCCTGGTTCGCGATCACGCCGCTCAGCGCCTGCGTGGCGTAAACCCCGCCGCCATTGCCGTTGTAGAACACCAGCGACCAGCCGGTCAGGTCGGTGCCGGCGATCCCGGCGACCTCGACCCCCTCGCCCGCGTCGGTGCCGGCGTCATCATAATGGATTTCGTTGATGAAGACGCCGGGCGCGTCGTCGTTGCGGATCGTGCCGACCGCCGATGCATCGCCCAGCGCCGCGCCGACCGGGGCAGACAATGTCACGCCGAACGTCTCGTCGCCCTCGAACTGCGCGTCGCCCGCGACCTGGACGATGATGGTAGCGCTCGTCGCGCCGTCCGCGAATTCGACCGTGCCGGACAGCGTCTGGGCGGCGAGATCGTCCGTCGATGCAGTGCCGTTCAGCATGACCATGTAGCTGGCCGATGCCGCACCGCTGCTGCCGCCGTCGCGCGTGACGGTGAAGGTGAGCGCGGTGATGCCCGATGCACCTTCGAAGGCCGCAGCGTCCGCCACCGACAGCGTGCCGGCCGGGCCGGGGACGTCGTCGTTCAGAATCGTGCCGACAGCGCTGCCGTCCGCAATGGTGGCCCCGGTCGCCGTCGTGGACAGCGTGATGCCGAACGTCTCGTCGCCCTCGACCAGCAGGTCGCCGTTGACCGCGATGGTAACGGTCTGGCTGGTCTGGCCGTCCTCGAACCGCACGGTGCCCGCCGCCGCGTCCAGATCTGCGGCGTCGGCGCTGCCGTCCAGCGCGATGGCGTAGGACAGGTCGACCGCGCCGGTGCTGCTGTCGGCGCGCGTCACGGTGAACGTCATCTGCGTGATGCCGGCATTGCCCTCCGCCACGCTGGCGTCCGCAATCGAGAACGTCCCGACCGGCGGCGCTGCGTCATCGTTCAGGATCGTGCCGGTCGCCTGCGCGTCCGAAATCGTGCCCATGCTGGCGTTCGACAGCGTGACCGAGAAGGTCTCGTCAGCCTCGAACGTCGTATCGCCGTTCGCTGCGATCGTGACCCGCGCCTCGGTCTGCCCGTCCGCGAAACTGACCTGACCGGTGAACGCACCGGCCAGATCGTCCTGGCCCGCCGTGCCGATAATGACGACATAGTCCAGCGTGGCCGCACCAGCGCTGCCGCCGCTGCGCTGCACGACGAATTCAATCGCCGTGGTCCCGGTATTGCCTTCCTGCACGCTGGCATCGGCGATCGCAAAGCTGCCTGCCCCGTCGCCACTGGTGACGCTGAAACCGACCGGATAGGCGATGCCAAAGGCGTCGTCCTGCGTCCAGAGCCCCGCGTTGGCGATGTTCGCCAGGATCTCCGCGCGCGTGCCGTCCAGCGGGCCGCTGTAAGCGGCGTTGTCTGCCGCAAATGCCAGCGCGGTTTCACCGAAGATGAGCCCGGTCGGGACGGCGGAGGTGTTCGCGTTGCTCGCCGTGTCGGCATAATTTGCGTTGCCGTCGGCGAAATCGATGGCGAACAGCGGGGTCGGCGTGGCTGCGTCGCCGCTATAGGCGATGATCTGGTCGCCGTTCGTCGACGGGTTGAACGCACTGGTCAGGCCGGAGATCGTCACCACGGTACCGATCGCGGTGCCGGCCGGCACGACGTAGGGCACGACACCTTCGCCGACCCGGAAACCACCGGTCGCCAGCCAGCCACTGTCGGTGAAATTGATCGTTTCGCCCGACAGGTCCGCCAGGATCACGAACGAAAAGGATTTGATCCCCGCATCCGCACCATATCCGACAATCGCGATATCACCGACTTGCGCCATGCCCAGTTTCCTCACCTGTGGGCGGGCCGCATAATACGGAACGCACGAAGGCGCATTGCCTTCGTGCGTTCCGCCCGGTCCCGCCATCATGGTAAATGTCTCTGTCAGGCCCATGCGCTATTTTTGTGACATGGCCGGGCCTGTGTCGCGGCCCGGTCATGCTTTTCCGACAAGGCAGGTGTCCGGGCGATCAGCCCCAGAAGATGTCGCTGGCCACGATCGCATCGGCCCCGGCGACCGTGATCTGCATGTCCGCGGCCCCGTCGTTGCCGAGGTCAATCGTGACGAAGCTCATCCCGCCCACATTGGCGATCGATGCCGTACCGGATGCGCCCGTACCCAGGAAGGAAAGGTCGATCCGGTCAATTCCAGACTGGAAATCCAGGATCGTGTCGGCGGCATCGGGTGCGGAGTCCGCCAGCAACGCGAAGCGGAAACTGTCCGCCCCCACACCACCGATCAGCAAGTCGGCACCGAGCCCCCCCTGCAACACGTCGTTCCCCGCGCCGCCATCGACCATGTCCTCATTCTGCCCGCCGAACAGAGTGTCGTTCCCGTCCCCGCCCCACATGGTGTCGCGTCCCATATTGCCGAACAGGGTGTCGTTGCCGTCCTGACCGAACAACGTGTCCGTCCCCTCGCCGCCATTCAGCGTATCGTCGCCCGAACCACCGAACAGGAGGTCGTTGCCGGCCTGACCGAACAACTGGTCCGCACCTGCTCCGCCGTCCAGCCTGTTGTCGCGGCCATCTCCGCTCAGGCTGTCGCCAAACGCCGAGCCGAGCAGGTTCTCGATGCCGACCAGCGTATCGAACCCGGCCCCGCCGGTATTCTGCGACTCGCCCTGCAGTTCCAGGCTGACCGTCACGCCGCTGGTGACATTGGTGGTGGAATAGCCCGCCGTATCGCCGAAACCGTCGATGATCCCCAGGACACCGCCCCCGTCGATGAAATCGTTGCCGACGCCACCTTCGATCACGTCCGATCCGGTCCCGCCGGAGATTATGTCATCGCCCTGGCCACCGTACAGAGCATCGTCGCCAAAGCTTCCGTCGAGGAAGTCATTGCCCGCATTGCCGAACAACTGGTCGTTGCCGGAACCGCCGTTCAGCGTATCGATGCCGCCATTGCCCGTCAGGATATCGTTCCCGCCGAAGCCGGAGATCAGGTCGCCATCGTTACCGCCGGTCAGGACATCGTTGCCCTCGGTGCCCAAGATGGGGAGCGTGATCAACGCCGTATCGAACAGGGATCCGTCGACATATCGGTCCGACTGCGCGCCGTTGAAGCCATACTGGGAACGGACTGCTTTCATGATCGGCTCTCCTGTCAGTTGGCACTCCGTAAGCGGAGGTGCCGGGAGAGGACAATCTGGTGCCACTAGTTTTAACATATCAACACATAACTGATAGCCAATAGAGAGATGATATTCGACATAGGTCTAGTTATACTACTTAACTAGATTTTTACTGAGATTTATGTGAGGAATTATATGGCCCCTTACAACTTTTGTATAGCTTTGATCGACGGGTCCAGCCAGTGCCGTCACGCCCTGCCCATGGGATCGTTGCGCATTTCGGCGTCCCGACGATCCGAATTTACCGTTCGGTCCATCTGGTTCGCGCCTGTCGGGAACGTCGCGCCGCAAGCGCGATGGATTCATCGCGGAATATAGGGGCGCCCTGGCGGTTAGCGGTTGTCATCGGCCGCCGGACTGGCGAAAGTCACGTCAAGCGAGGGTTAGGGAAGCGATGTCGATCAGAGCGCGCGAGGGCTGCTTTCGGACCATCGTCCTGTCGCCTGCGCCGGCACTGCTGGCGGCCGCCCCGCCCCGTGCGGACCAGCCGACTGCCCGACATGAGGAACCCGAAGCATGATTCTGTCGCGACGTACCGTCCTTGGCGGTGCAACCCTGCTGGCCGCGAAAGCCGCACCGATAGCGGCGCAGATCGCCCGGACGGACGAAGTTGTCGATCTGTGGCGCGGCCCCCCGCCCGGCAGCCGCGGCGCGGCGATCGTGCGGAAGGTGAACGAACGATCGAAGGACCCGGCCCATCCGGACCGCTGGATCACCGGCATTGCACGCCCCGTGATGATCGTGCGGCGCCCGGCGCAGCCCAACGGATCGGCGGTCCTGCTGATGCCGGGCGGCGGATACGGGTTCCTGTCCTACGACAATGAGGGGGTGGAACAGGCGGCGTGGCTGAACGCGCGCGGCGTCACCGCATTCATTCTGCTCTACCGCCTGCCGGGCGAAGGGTGGGACGGCCGCGCCGACGTACCGCTGCAGGATGCGCAGCGGGCGATACGCCTGATCCGCGCAAACGCGACCCGTTATGCCGTCCGTCCGGATCGGATCGCGATCCTCGGCTTCTCGGCCGGCGGGCATCTGGCCGGGTCGCTCGCGACGCGGCACGCCGAACCCGTCTATGCGCCGGTCGATGCCGCGGACCGGATGAGCGCGCGCCCGGACCTGGCGGGGCTGATCTACCCGGTGGTCAGCTTGGACGCCGCCTTCACGCATGGCGGGTCGCGCGACAATCTGCTCGGGCCGGATTCCGGCACGACGGATCGGCAGGCGCAATCGGTCGAGCAGCGGGTCGATGCCGCCACCCCGCCGCTGTTCCTGGCGCATGCGGCCGACGACGGATTGGTCCCACCCGCGAACAGCGTCGCCCTGTGGACCGCGATGCAGGCGGCGCGACGCCCGGTGGCGATGCACATCTTCGAGGACGGCGGCCACGGTTTCGGCACCCGCCTGCCCGCCGCGCAGTCGGCGTCGGCATGGCCGCGCCTGTTCGCGACCTTCGCGGCGCGGCAGGGCATATTTCCCGCCCCGACGGCATGAGGCGGTTGTGCCTGGCAGTCCTGCTGCTGGCGGTGCCGGCGGCTGCGGCGGCTGACGCGGACTATCGCAGTGCGCCGGCACGCCGGACCGTGGCGGAAAAGGATTGGGGACCGGTACTTGGTCCGTACCGCGCCAGTCTCGTACCCAGCCTGATGCAGGATTTCGGTGAACGCTACATCTACCAGCCGGCCAATGCACGGCTGCCCGCACCGCGGCCGGGCGAGCGCCGCGTGGTGTTCCTGGGAGATTCGATCACCGATCGCTGGAATCTCGCAACCAGCTTCCCCGGCCGGCCCTATGTCAATCGCGGAATCGGCAGCCAGGTTACCGCGCAGATGCTGCTGCGCTTCCATCAGGACGTGATCGCGCTGCGCCCCGCCGCCGTGGTGATCCTGGCGGGCGTCAACGACGTGCAGGGTTTCCTGCAACGTGAAACCCCCGAACAGATTGAGGCGAACTGGGAGGCGATGGCCGACCTCGCCGAAGCGCACGGCATCGCGGTGGTGTTCGGGTCGCTGCTGCCGGTCAACAACTATACAGATGCCGCGCGCGACGTGCCAAAGGAACGTGACCCGGCCAAGCTGCGCGCGCTGAACGCCTGGCTGCGCGCCTTCTGCGACCGGCGCGGCCATGGCTATGCCGATTATCATGCCGCGCTGGTCGACAGCGCCGGGATGCTCGGCCGGGACTATGCCACCGACGGCCTCCATCCCCTCGACAGCGGCTATGCCCGCATGGTCCCCGTCGCCGATCGCGCGATCCGCGCGGCCCTGGCACGCCCGCTCAACCGGAGACGGTAGCCCGCGCAAGGACCAAAGCTGTAAGACACATTGGCTGCTGCGCCAAACCGACCCGATCGCCAGGTAAAGGCCTGACATCTGCTATTCGACGGGGGTTGATTTGAACCAGAGTGTGTTACGCCAGATCAAGATAGAATCGGGTTCACCCGTGCCCTGAACTCCGTTTGGCGCGGATCAGCTAAGGCATGACCGTATCGACCAGGTAAGCTCCGGCCCGTTTGGTTCGAGCTTGTCGAGAACGCTGCGCAGGGTTCTCAACAGGCTCTAACCAAACGGCACTGGGACTGGGTGAACCACTTGATGCGGTCCCGTTCCAACATCGCGCGTTCTGGAACCCGTCCATCCCGAGCGAAGTCGAGGGACCGTTCGAACCTGGTTGAGAAGCCGACAGCACCTTTCGGCTGCGGTCGGCAAGGTGCCTCGATTTCGCTCGGCAGAGATGGATTTCTAGAATCGGTTCCAGCCTAGCGATACCGGCCCATCGTCACCTTCAACAGGACAGGCCGGTCCAGCAGGTTCAGTCCGTAA
The DNA here is from genome assembly GCF_001956315.1 of Sphingomonas montana. GTDB lineage: Bacteria > Pseudomonadota > Alphaproteobacteria > Sphingomonadales > Sphingomonadaceae > Sphingomonas_R > Sphingomonas_R montana. The sequence continues at coordinate 301,876 of NZ_KV887144.1, forward strand.
TCGGTCTGGTCGCCGTTCCATATCCGGCTGGTCTTCCAGCGTCCGCGATCGAATGTCCCTTCCTCGACCCGGACGACCATGCCGTTTGCCGGCCCCCCTGCCCGTCCGCCGAACTGCAGGCGGACATAGTCGCCGACCAGCAGGAATTCGTTCGGCGACAGCTGCGCCACCGCGACACCGCCGACCGGCTGGTCCGCCCAGGCAGGCGTGTCGGACGTGATCGAGGTCCAGTCCTTCTGCCCGAACTGCCACTGCCGAAGCTGGCGGTGATCGTCCAGTCGCCCATCGTCGCCCTTGGCCACGCCCCATGTCGGCCGGTCGCGCGCGATCCGCGCTACGCATATCGGATCCCTTTCCAGGGCCGCTGTTGCGGTACCCTCTCCCTTGGCGGGCACAGGTCGGTCGAACATCACCCGCACCGGCGAGTACCGCTACCATAATTCAACACTGTGCCGCTCGTCAGGACGGACCGGCATGTCGGCCGTGCCGGGTATGCGCGCGGACCCGCTTATTGTTAGCGGCGCGCAATTCGGCGGTGGCGCCGCGTGCTCGCCGAACCTAATGTCCGGTACAGCGAGCCGGTCCATGGACGACCGGGCCTGACCGGGTTTCGGCGGGAAGAGGGAGCGGACATTGAGGATGATCGATCGGCGCATGGCGCTTGTGGGCGGCGCGGCGCTGGCCGCCGGCTGCACGACCAGTGGCCCGCTAGGCACGCTGCCGCGCGGCGGCACCGGCCGCGCGGCAGGGTTCGTCACGGTCGATGGGCTCGGTTTCCGCCGCAACGGTCGGCCCTATCGCTATGCCGGCGCCAACATCTGGTACGGCGCATGGCTGGGCGCGGACACGGCGTATGGCGACCGGGCCCGGCTGAGCCGCGAGCTCGATCGGTTGCAGACGCTGGGCGTCCGCAACCTGCGCATCCTCGGGTCGGCGGAGCTTTCGCCGCTGAAGAACTCGATCACCCCCGGCTTCCGCGATGCGGGGCCGACGTACAATCAGGATCTGCTCAAGGGCCTCGACTGGACGCTCGCCGAAATGGCGAAGCGCGACATGACGGCGGTCGTCTACCTTACCAATTTCTGGGAATGGTCTGGCGGCATGATGACCTACCTGTCCTGGGTCAACGGTGGCAAATTCATCAATATGAACGATCCGGCCCACCCCTGGCCGGAGTTTCCGGACTGGAACGCCGCCTTCTACGCCAGTGGCCGCGCGCAGACGCTGTACCGCGACTATATCCGCGCCATGCTGACCCGCACGAACAGCGTCACCGGTGTCGCCTATGCCGCCGATCCGACGATCATGGCGTGGCAGCTTGCCAACGAACCGCGCCCCGGCGGGTCGGACGCGGTCGCCGTGCCCAATCTGCCGAATTTCTACCGCTGGATCGACGAGACCGCGCGCTACATCAAAACGCTGGCCCCCGATCAGCTCGTCTCTACCGGGTCTGAGGGGCTTAAGGGGTCGATCGAGCGCGAGGATGTCGTGCTGGCCGCGCACCGCCCGGCGTCGATCGACTATCTCACCACGCATATCTGGCCGAACAACTGGAGCTGGATGGATGCCGGCAACCTTGCGGGCACCTATGATGCCGGGGCGGTCAAGGTCGCCGGCTATATCGATGCGCATGTTCGCATGGCGCGCACGCTGGGCAAGCCGCTGGTGATCGAGGAGTTCGGGTATCCGCGCGACGGCCAGGACGCCTATGATCCGACGATCACGACCGCGTACAAGGACCGCTTCTACCGCCAGATCTATGCCGCGATCGAAGCGGACGCGAAGGCCGGCGGGCCGCTTGCCGGATCGAATTTCTGGGCGTGGAACGGCGAGGCGCGTACCCCCCATGCCGACCACCGGTTCCAGCGCGGCGACCTGGGCTATATGGGCGATCCGCCGCACGAACCGCAGGGCTGGTACGGCGTGTTCGACAGCGACGCGACGACGCAGGCCGTGCTCCGCGGGCATGCCGCGGCAATGGCGGCGCTCTGATGGCGCTGAACCGTCGCGAAGCGCTAGGCGCCACCGCCGCGATCGGCTTGTTGCACGGCACGCCGGCGCTGGCGGCGACCGCGAACCGGACGCTGACCAACCCGAATGCCACGCCCGCAGCCCGGCGGCTCTACGCCTATCTCTGGCATCAATATGGCCGCACGACGCTGACCGGCCAGCAGGAGCAGGGATCCGCCCCGCCGAACCCGAACGGCGAACTCGACTATCTCCGCCGGGTGACGGGCAGGCAGCCCGCGCTGCTCGGGCTCGACTATATCGACCCGCGCGACAATGATGCGGTGAACGATCGTGCGACGGAATGGGCGCGATCGGGCGGCATCGTCACGCTCTGCTGGCACTGGGGCGCACCCGATATTGGCACGGGGTATGAGAATTCGAAGAAGGATTTCGACGTTGCGGCCGCGCTGAAGACCGGCACGCCGCAGAATGTCGCGATGATGCGCGACATGACGGACATCGCGCGGCTGCTGGCGGTCCTGCGCGATCGCGGCGTGCCCGTGCTGTGGCGGCCGTTCCACGAATTCAGCGGCGACTGGTTCTGGTGGGGCAAGCATGGGCCGGACGCGTTCAAGGCGCTGTGGGCGCTGATGTACGACCGGTTCATCCGCGTCCACCGGCTCGACAACCTCATCTGGGTGCTCGGCTGGGCCGGACAGAATATCGATCCGGCCTGGTATCCGGGCCGCGCGCAGGTCGATATTGCGGGGGCCGACATCTATGCGCTCGATCATGGCAATCTGGCGAAGATGTTCGCGCAGGTGAAGGCTATCGTGGGCGATACGCTGCCGATCTGCCTGCATGAAAACGGCCCGGTCCCCGACCCGTCCCTGCTCGGCCCGTCCGCCGACTGGTTGTGGTTCATGACATGGCATACGCGCTGGCTGACCGGTGCCGACCAGAACCGGCCCGATCAGTTACGCCGCGATTTCGCATCGAAACGCTACATCACGAAAGATGAACTGCCCGCATGGCTGAAGGTTACGCGCTGACGATCTCCGCGATGCTGGGTGCCGCGCTGCTCGCCACCGCGGCGGTCGCCGCGCCGATCACCGTCACGCCGGTCGCGGCCGTTGCGGGAAAACCCCTGCCCCTGCATATCGGCGGCCGCGTGGACCGCGTGGTGGACGGATTCCGCCGGCAATGGCCGGGCACCTATTTCGAGGCGGCGTTCCACGGCCGCGGCATATTGTTCACGGTCGGGCCGGGCGATGTTGTCCTGACCGTGTCGGTCGACGGCGTCACCGTGACCAGGCTCGTCAAGCCGCGGCCCGGATCCTACCGGATCGACGGCCTGACCAGCAGTCGGCACAGCATCCGCGTCGCCGTCTCTAGCGAGAGCCAGGCCGCCCCGACCGTCTTCGGCGGGTTTCGGACGCTACCGGGCACCCGCGCTCTCCCCGCGCCCGCGCGGGCCCGGCAGATCGAGTTCATCGGTGACTCGCACACCGTCGGCTACGGCAATCTCGCGACGAAGCGCGACTGTTCGGAGGAAGAGGTTTGGGCCACCACCGATACCGCACGCGGCATAGCGGCCCTCACCGCGCGACGGTACGGCGCGGACTATCAGGTCAACGCGATCTCCGGGCGGGGCATCGTCCGCAACTATGATGGCGGTGCCGGCGCGACGCTGCCGACCGCCTACCCCTTCACGTTGTTTGACCGGGCAACGCGCTATGCCGATTCAGGCTGGCATCCACGGCTGATTGCCATCGCGCTCGGCACCAACGATTTCACGACGGCGCTCCACGCCGGCGAACCCTGGGCCGACCGCGCCGCGCTGCATGCCGATTACGAGGCGTCCTATGTCGCGTTCGTCAGGCGGTTGCGCGCCCGCGATCCGGACGCCCACGTTCTACTGTGGGCGACCGACATGGCGAATGGCGAAATCGCGGCGGAAGTGGCCAAGGTCGTCGCCCGCCTGAAGGCCGCGGGGGAACGCAATGTCGGGTTCGTGGTCGTGACGGACCTCGCCTTCTCGGGGTGCCACGCCCATCCATCCACCGCGGACGACGACAGGATTGCCACCACGCTGGCAAACTATATCGACGGCCATCCGGAAATCTGGGCAGCGCGCCGGCGATAGCCAAATCATTTGCGCAAACCGGTGCCAAGCCGGTAGCAGGCACAAGGAGGCTTGGATCGTGATCGCGTACCAAGCAGGGAGAGTATGATGTCGGCAGGTTTTTCCACGGCGATGGTAGCGCTACTTCTACAGACCGCGGCGGTGACGCCCCCGGTGCCCGCGACCGCACCGACGCCGTCGGCCGTCGCCCACCCCGAACTCTGGCCGACCGCCAACGCCCGCCCGCTGCGAGATCCGAAGGTGGAGGCGCGGATCGACGCGCTGCTGAAGCGCATGTCGATCGCCGACAAGGTGGGCCAGCTGATCCAGGTCGACATCGCGAGCATCACGCCGGCCGACCTGCGCACCTACAAGCTCGGATCGATCCTGAACGGCGGCAATGCCGGCCCGGGCGGCAACGATCTCGCCCCGCCCGGCGACTGGCTGAAACTGGCCGATGCCTTTTACGATGCGTCGATGGTCCGCAGCGACGGCCGCCCCGCAATCCCGGTGATTTGGGGAACCGATGCGGTGCACGGCAACAACAATATTCCGGGCGCCACGCTGTTCCCGCACAATATCGGCCTGGGCGCCGCACATGACCGCGATCTGATGCGCGAGATCGGCCATGTCACCGCGGTCGAAACCGCTGCCGCCGGCATCGACTGGACCTTCGCCCCGACGCTGGCGGTGGTGCGGGACGATCGCTGGGGCCGCACCTATGAAAGCTATTCCGAGGAACCGGCGATTCCGGCCGACTATGCCGGCGCGGTGATCGAGGGCGTTCAGGGGCGGGTCGGTACGAAGGAATTCCTGGCCCCCGACCGCGTGATCGCCACGACCAAGCATTTCCTCGGCGACGGCGGCACCGGCGGCCGCGACCAGGGCGACGCCCTTATCCCCGAAACGGTGCTGCGCGATGTCCACCTCGGCGGCTATCCGGCCGCGATCGAGGCGGGCACGCAGTCGGTCATGGCCAGCTTCTCCAGCTGGAACGGCGTCAAGATGCACGGCAACCGGAGCCTGCTGACCGGCGTGCTGAAGGACCGGCTGCATTTCGACGGCTTCGTCGTCGGCGACTGGAACGGCCATGGCCAGGTCCCCGGGTGCAGCAACGAGAGCTGCGCCGCCGCGATCAACGCCGGCCTCGACATGTTCATGTATTCGGGCAGCGGCTGGAAGGCGCTGTACGACAACACGCTGAAGCAGGCGCAGTCGGGTGAAATTCCCGCCGCCCGTCTGGACGACGCGGTCCGCCGTATCCTGCGCGTCAAGGTCCGCGCCGGCACGTTCGACCGTGGCCGGCCCTCGTCGCGCGCGCTGGCCGGCAAGATGAACCTGATCGGGGCGGCCGACCACCGTGCCGTCGCGCGCCGTGCGGTCCGCGAATCACTTGTGCTGCTGAAGAATGAGGGCGGGCTGCTCCCGCTCCAGCCGTCCGCGAACATTCTGGTCGCCGGCGGCGGTGCGGACAATATCCCGCAGCAGGCCGGTGGCTGGTCGCTGACCTGGCAGGGCGGCGGCACGACCAACGCCGATTTCCCCAACGCCGAAACGATCTGGTCCGGCATCGCCGCCGCGGTCAAGGCAGCGGGCGGGACGGCGACGCTGTCCGCCGACGGGGCCTTCACCAAGAAACCCGACGCCGCGATCGTGGTGTTCGGCGAGCCGCCCTATGCCGAATTCAAGGGTGACCGCCCCACGCTGGAATATAGCCCCGACGACAAGGCCGACCTCGCCCTGCTTCGCAAGCTGAAGGCTGCGGGCGTGCCGGTGGTCGCGGTCTTCCTGTCCGGCCGGCCGCTCTGGGTGAATGCCGAACTCAATGCGTCCGACGCGTTCGTCGCGGCGTTCCTGCCGGGCAGCGAGGGCGGCGGCGTGGCCGACATGCTGTTCCGCACGAAGGCGGGCAAGGTGGCCAATGATTTCCGCGGCACGCTCAGCTTTTCGTGGCCGAAGCGCCCCGACCAATATGTCCTGAACCGCACCGATCCCGGCTACGACCCGCTGTTCCCGATCGGCTACGGGCTGAGCTATGCCAAGCCCGGTCGCGTGCCGACGCTGGACGCGGTACGCCCCGCCGGCCTCGCCTCGGCGTCGAACGGCACCATCTTCGGCAAGGGGCGCGTGCCGGACGGCTGGTCGCTGACCCTGCTGGAACAGGATCAGTCCAAGGTCCGCCTGCTCGGCCCGAGTGCGACGACGACGACGAAGCGGCTGACCGCGTCGGCCGTCGATCGCCGTCAGCAGGAGGATGCCCGCAGCCTCGTCTGGGCCGGCGGCGTCGCCGAAACCCGGGTCGAAGCGGATCGGCCACTGGACCTGACGCGCGAGAGTAATGGCGAACTGAGCCTGGTCGTCGATGTCCGCGTCGATCGTGCGCCCAGCACGGCGGTCCGGCTCGGCATGGTCAGCAACGACGGCAAGAGCGTGACCGTCCCGATCACGAAGATGCTGGCCGCCACGAAGCCGGGCGAATGGCAGCAGGTGATCGTTCCGCTGCAATGCTTCGCGACGCGCGGCATCGACATGGCCCACGTCACGGCTCCGTTCGTGATGGCGACCGACGGGACGCTCGCCGTATCGATCTCCGACGTGAAGATCGACAGCGCGCCCGTACCGATGACCCGTTGCGGCGACTGAGGCCGGAGGCGGGTGACGGGTCCTGTGTCGAGGCGCGGTTCGCCGCCCGCGGCACAGGTCCCCGACTACGCTGCCACCCTTATGCGGGGCACATGGTTCGGGCGCTGGGTCGGGGTCGCAAAAGGCTGACCGCCACACCCGTCATCCCGGACTTGATCCGGGATCCAGCTTCTTGAGCGCAGCGCGTATGGCCTGGATCCCGGATCAGTCCGGGGATCACAAATGGTAAGTTGATCGAACTGCCACCCCCCAAAGGCAGTCAGAACCGTTCCAGCGTCCGGGCCAGGTAAGTGCGGATCGCGGCGGTGCGTTCCGGCGACGGCGGTCCGAGTACGCCCTGCGCGGTATCGGGCAGATGCCCGCCGGCCTGCCCCGCGTCGTCGGCGAACACATATTGGTCGAACCACCCACGCACCGCCGCGCGTTCGCCCGGCGGCAGGTCGCGGATCGCGAGGATCGCGTGGATCAGCGCGGGGAATGGCGACGCGGTGCCGGCATAGCCCCACCAGTAGTTCACCAGCACGTTGAACGCGCCGAGCGCCTTCACATCGTGCCACCACATCGACGGGATGAAGATCGCATCGCCCGGCTCCAGCACCACGACCCGCATCTGCGACCGCGCCGCGGCGAAGCGCGGATGGCGGTCGAGGTCGGGGGCTTCTAGGTCGACCATGCTAACCGGCTGCCCAGCGATCGTCCGGTCGAGCGGGCCGACATACAGGTTCGGCCCCTGGTCCGGCGGGAACAGGCAGAAGCGCCGTCGACCGGCGACCACGACCGCGACATTGCTCGACACGTCGTAATGCGTCGAGACGCGGCTGGCATTGCCGATCCACACGCGGGGCACGGCGTCCGGCGTCGGCAGGGGAAGCAGGTTCGCGGCCGCCCAGCCCGGCAGATGATCCTCCGCCGCCGCCGCCCCGGCATAGATGGCCGGCGCCCCCGCCACCCCTTGCATGGCCAGCAATTGTTCGACGAGCGACCGGATCGGCGCCTTCGTCCGTTCGAAATTGAAACCGCTCAGCGCATCGTCGTAGAAGAAGCGGCCGGCGATACTGGCCGGTCCCACCATGACGTCGGTGGAACGCCCGCCATCGAAGCGCAGGATGTGGTCCGCAATCGCCCGGTCGGACGTGCGCGCCGCCCGCACCGCGGGCCAGTCCGCCGCGAGGCCGCGCATCACGACCGGCACATAGCCGGTCGCAATATCCGCCTCGAACCGCGCCGTGTCGATCAGGCCGGTCTCGACAACCGGCAGGCCTGTGATCTCGTCCATCGGGTCGCCCTAATCCCGTGGGCCCGCCGCGTCGACCACCGGATCACTGACCTCCTGTCGAAGAAGACCGGATCCGGCGGTTCAGACGATCAGAAGGTCAGTCGTGCCGACAGCGTGTAGGAGCGGTCGTTCTTGAAGAAACTCCGCTTCGCCTCGAGCCCATCGCCGTTCAGCAGGAAGTTGGTCTTGGTCGTCTCGTCGAGCAGGTTGGACGCGGTCACGCCCAGCTTGAAGTTCGAGTTGACCGTCACGAAGGCCGATGCGTCGAGCTGGCCGGTCGGCAATGCGTAGACCGGCAGGAACGGGAAGCAGCAATCCCGATTGGTCAGCAGGAACTTCGACCGCCAGCTATAGGCAACGCGGGCGTAGATCGGACCCAGATCGTAGAAGCCGGCGACGTTGACCGTATGCTTCGACAGACCCTGCAACGGCAGGTTGTCATACAGCCCGGCAACGTCCTGCGGCGGACGGCTGCCGTCTGCGGCACCGTTGGCGGGCACCGGGTTCGGGATCTTGCCCGCCTTCACGAACGTGTAGTTCGCCTGCAGGCCGAGGCCGCGCAACAGGCCCGGCAGGAAGTCGTAGGTCTGCTGATAGGCAAGCTCCACGCCCTTGATCCGCGACTTGCCGTCGACGTTGGCCGGACCGTTGATCAGCACGTCGAACGTCTGGCCGTTGTTAGTCAATGTCCGGGTATAGCCGAGATTGTCGACGATGATGTTCGACAGCGTCTTGTGGAACACCGCGGCCGTCAGCGATCCGACCTTCGAGAAATACCACTCGCTGGTCACGTCGAACTGCGTGGTTTCGACCGGGCGCAGGAACGGGTTGCGGGCCTGCGCCTCGAACCGGTAGTTCCCGGCAGAATTGCCACCCGAAGGACTCGCACCGACATAGTTGCGCAGATCGCCGAAGTTCGGACGCGAGATCGCCTTCGATCCGGCTGCCCGGAACAGCAGCGTCGGCGTTACCTGCAGCTTCACGTTGGCACTGGGCAGGAAGAAGTCGTATTTCTGCCGAGCGACATCCGCGACGGATGCGCCGGTGGTACGGTCCGCTCCGCCGGATGCGAACGCGATGATTGCCGCCTGCTGCGCCGATGTTACCGTACAGATCGCGTTGATGGTGCCGCTAGCCGGCGGACGATCCCGTTGCGACTGGCAGAAACCGTTGACGTCGCGGGAATAGGGAGTTCCGGCCGGGCTGAGCGGCAAGCTGTCCGGATTGAAGATCGAGTTGGGTGAGGGGAAAGTCAGCGCGCCGTTCGACGAATCCTTGGTATTCACATACCGCAGGCCAACATTCCCGGTCAGGCTCATGCCATTGCCAAAATCATCGACACCGAAATCGGCTCGTACATAGGCAGCCATCGTCTGCTCGCGGTTGCGATACAATTCATTGTCGCGATATGCGCCATCGACAGTTACGCCGCTGCGATCCTCTGCCGGCTGGTAGGTGCCGCCGCCCAACGCGGTGATCCGGCGCAGCAAGTCCGTGAACGCGTCATGATCGGCCAAGATGTTGTCGGGGACGAACGTCGTCGACGGCGGCGTGTTGGTCTTGCCGCGGAAGAAGTTGCCGAAGCTGTAGAGCTGGCGTTCCTCGTTGCCCAGCGCGGCATAGCTGATCGGGCCATTGGCGGACCAGGTTTCGGAGAGATAACCCCAGTTGTTATAGTCGACCGCCTTCACCAGCTGCTTGCGGTCGGCGTAGCGCGCGCCGACCCGCACGGTGCGCAGGAACGCATCGTCGCTGACGTCATACTGCGCGTCGCCGCGGAACGCCCATTCGTGGCCGTCATTATCCTGCCGGCCGTTGAAGGCGTCGCGGAAATAGAGCGAGTTCGGATTGGCGAAATAGCTGGTCGTGTCGACGCCCGGCGTGATCGACGTGATCAGCGGAATGCCGCCGCGCAGGTCGATCGACGTCTGGCTGAACGTCGCGGTATCAAGGATGTCGTCGCGAACCTTGACCTTCGACGTTACATATTGCCCGTCAAGGTTCAGATGCAGGCGTTCGATCGGCTCGAACTTGATGTTGAGCGATTGATCCTGCGAAATCGACTTCGAAAAGAAATGCCGGTTGGACTGTGTCGTGAAGATGCCGTCCGGTGCGAACTGGCCGAGAACGCCGTAGCCGTTCGGACCATTGCCCTGCACGGGACCGGTGCGCTTGCCCAGCGTACCGCTGGTGAAGATGCCATCGTCGTCATAGGTGAAGTCGGTGCCGCCGACCGGGAACACGGTGTTCACGTCGCCATAATAGACGTTGGGTTCGACGGTATGCTCCAGCCAGTCCTCGCGCGATTCGGCGCGAACGAACTGCGCGGTGACCAGCAGCGTGCGGTCCGCATTCTCATACTGCGCAGCGCCGGAGAAGCCGATGCGCTGACGCTTGAAATCCTGCGACCGCGAGCCCGCGCCGAGCGGCGCATAGACCACGTTGCGGCCGGCGGGCAGCGGGAAGGTGTCGAACAGCGTGGACTCAAACGGGGTGCCACGGTTCAGCACACGGCCCTCGCCGGGATCCTGCACCCCGTTGCCGTTGCGGTCGTCGTTATAGCGCGGCAGCATCGACGAGACGAACACCGAGTCCGAACGGCTGTAAAGCTTCTGATAGGTGCCGCTGGCCAGAACGCCGAACCGGCCGCCATTGCCCAGATCGAACTGCTTGGACACCAGGCCGACCAGCTGCGGCGCGCCGCGCCGCGCCAGGTCGCCGATGTTCATGCCGCCCGACAGGAACAGCAGGTCCTTCGTGGAATCGAACGGCTTGCGGGTGTTGATGTTGACCGTACCGGCGATCCCGCCTTCGATCAGATCGGCGGTCAGGTTCTTGAACACCTCGACCGAACCGACGATTTCCGACGGGATGTCGTTGAAACCGATCTCGCGACCGCCACCGGCGGCGAACGCGTCGCGGCCGTTGATTTCGCCGCGGACATAGCCGAGCCCGCGGATGACGACGCCAGAACCCTGTGCGGAATAATGCTGCGAATCGTTCGGCGCGGCGAACCGGCTGATCGAAACGCCGGGCACGCGCTGCAACGCTTCGTTGACCGAACGATCGGGCAATGCGCCGATGTCTTCAGCGGTGATCGCGTCGACGACGGTGTCGGAATTGCGCTTGATGTTCTGCGCATTGGCCAGGCTCTGGCGGATGCCGGTAACGACGATCTCCTCGCGCTCCGCATCCGGGGTCGGGTTGCCCGCGTCCGGCGATGCGCCCGACGTGCCGGTCGTGGTGCTGGCCGAACCCGGGGCGGTGCCTGCGGTGGCGGCATCGACGCTGGTCGCGCCCGACGTTGTGCTGGCGGCACCCGGACCGGCCGGCGCAGGAACGCCCTGCGGATCGGCCGGGGCCGGCGCGACCTGGGCGAAGGCCGGCGTGGTGACGAAGGCGATGGCCAGCGCAGACACGCTCGCGCCGAACAGACGAGACGCAATACCGATCGTCCGCGACGACGACGCAACAACTGCCATGATAGACCCCTTCAACATCCTGCAGCACGCCGCCGTCGCTTGTTCAGCAGACGTTCCGAACGTGCCTCCCTATCGATACGAACGGTGACCGTTCCTATGTCCGATCTGGTAGGCGGCTATTTTTTCGGCCACAAGCTGAATAAGGCAAATTGATAGACAGATATGTCGGACGGCGCCGTATTGTTGCTAAAGTGTAACAGGCGGGCAACGGACCGTCCGGGTGAGAGGGGATGATGACGGGCATCGATCGCACGCGCGTGGTGGTTTTGGGTGGCGGGACTGCCGGCTGGATGACGGCGGCGGCGCTCGTTCGGCTACTGCCCACCGCCTGCACCGTCGACCTGGTCGAGTCGGCCGAAATCGGCATCGTGGGCGTGGGCGAGGCGACGCTGCCGCATATCCGCGCCTTCGTGCAGCGGCTGGGACTGGACGAGGCCGATTTCATGCGCGCCACGCACGCCACGTTCAAGCTGGGCATCGATTTTCGCGATTTCGGCGCTATCGGCGACAGCTATATCCACCCGTTCGGCACGTTCGGCCGGCCGCTCGCCGATGTCGGCTTCCACCATTACTGGCTCCGGCTGGCAAAGGAGGGCCGGGCCGGGCCGATCGGCGACTATTCGGTCGCGGTGGCCGCCGCGAAGGGCCACCGATTTGCCATCCCGGACGGACCGGCCGACGATCTGGCGGCCAGCTTCGGCTATGCCTATCAGTTCGACGCGAACCTGTTCGGCCCCTATCTCCGCCGCTTTGCCGAGGAGCACGGGGCCCGCCGGACCGAAGGCCGGGTACAGTCGATCGATCGCCATCCCGAAACCGGCGACGTTCGCGCGGTGCGGCTGAACACTGGCATGACAATCGAAGGCGACCTGTTCGTCGACTGTTCCGGCTTCCGCAGCCTGTTGCTGGGCGATGCGATGGCCGAACCCTGGGAGGACTGGTCGCGCTGGCTGCCGTGCGACCGCGCCGTCGCGATGCCCTGCGCCTCCCCCGCCGGGCCGATCGAACCCTATACCCGCGCCACGGCGAAGAGCGCAGGCTGGCAGTGGCGCATTCCGCTGCAGCACCGCGTCGGCAACGGCTATGTCTATTCCAGCGCGCATCTCGACGATCAGGCGGCGGCCGACGCGCTGGTCCGTTCGGTCGAGGGTGCGCCGCTTGCCGATCCGCGCTTCCTGAAATTCCGGGCCGGCCGCCGGCGCAACAGCTGGGTCGGCAACGTCGTCGGCGTGGGGCTCGCTTCCGGCTTCCTCGAACCGCTCGAATCGACCAGCATCTACCTGGCGCAGATGGCGATCACGCAGCTGATCGAACTGTTCCCGCAGCGGGCGGGCACGGACGGCATCGCCGCCGGCGACCGCGCCGAATATAACCGCATGGTCGACATGGAATATGACCGGATCCGGGACTTCCTGATCCTGCATTATCACGCCACCCGCCGCGACGATTCAGATTTCTGGAACCATGTCCGGACGATGGACATCCCCGATACGCTGGCGGAAAAGATGGACCTGTTCCGCCGCGCCGGTCGGGTCGCGCATTATAGCCAGGGCCTGTTCCTCGAACCCAGCTGGATCGCGGTCTATCTTGGCCAGGGCATCGTCCCGCAGGCGTGGGACCAGCGCGCCGACGGCCCGGCGCTCGATACGCTGGAACGCGCGGTGGGCAAGCTGCGCACGCAGGTGGCCGACACCGCCGCCGCGATGCCCGATCATGCCGCATTCCTTGCGCATCGCAATGCGACGATCGCCGCATGACGGGACGGCCGCCCGTCGCCAGCATCGCGGTCCTCGGCGCGGGCATCGTCGGGCTTTCGGCCGCCATCGCCTTTGCGCGCGCCCTGCCGGGCCTGTCCGTGACGGTGATCGAGACGCCGCCCGACCCGGCCGCGCTGGCGGACCGGATGCCCGGTACGCTGCCGTCGATCGCGACCTTCCACGACCGGATCGGCCTTGGCGAGGCCGACCTGATCGCCGCCGGCGCGACGCACCGCATCGGGACCCGGCTGTCAGACTGGCGCCACGATGGCGCGCCGCTGGTGCTGGCGCATGGTGATCGCGGTGCGGCGGTCGCGCCCGGCGCGTTCCACCAGCATTGGCTGAACGCGCGCCGCGCCGGCAGGGTCGCTGCGTTCGATGCCTTCTCCTCCGCCGCGGTGCTGGCCGCCGCGGACCGGTTCGTGCATCCGTCCGACGACCCTGCGTCGCCCCTGTCGAAGTTCGGCTATGCGCTCCGGCTCGATCCGCCGCGCTACCGCGACCTGCTGCGCGCGCTCGCCCGTCATCTTCGCATCGTCCCGACCATCGGCGACCTTGCCGGTGTCGAGCGGCACCCGGACGGCGGGGTGGCGGCGCTGCTGCTGACCGACGGCCGGCGGATCGCGGCCGACCTGTATCTCGACTGTTCCGGCCCCGCTGCCCGGCTGCGCATGAGCGTTGGCACGGGGCGCGCGGACTGGGGCGCGTTCCTGCCGGTGGATCGGCTGCTGATCGGCACCGCGCCGCCACAGCCGCCCACCCCGACCGACGACCTCGTGGCGCTGCCTACCGGGTGGCGCTTCGCCAGGCCGCTGCGTGACCGGACGCTGGTCGGTCTGGCCTATGTCGCCGGCCAGACACCGGACTCCAGCGCGCGCCGCATCCTGCCCGCAGGGGACGAGACGGTCGTCGTCGCGCCCGGTGCGCTGGCCGATCCCTGGGCGCATAATGTGCTCGCGCTGGGTGATGCGGCGGTGGCGCTCGATCCGCTGGGCGACGCCAACCTGCACCTGGCGCATGCCGCGATCCTGCGCGCGATCGACCTGCTGCCCGGCCGCGATTTCGGCGCGACCGAACTGGCGGAATATAACCGTCGTTCCCACCGGCAGGCCATCCGCGTCCGCGCGTTCCAGGCCGCCCATTACCACCCCACCGGCCGCACGCGAGGTCCGTTCTGGAAGGGCCTGCACCGCCTGCCCCGCCCGGACGACCTTGCCCATACGCTCGATCAGTTCGCGCATCGCGGACGCCTGCCCTTCTACGAGGATGAGAGTTTCGATCCGGACGACTGGCACGGCCTGCTGCTGGGCCTGGGCATCATGCCGAATGTGCCGGACCCGATCGCGTCGGCCACCGCGCCGGCAACACTGCTTCCCGCGCTGGACCGGCTGGTGGACGGCATCGCGGCATTGCCGGCGCGCCTGCCGCCCTACCCCGCCTATCTCGCGCAACTGGAACGCCGCCGATGACGACCGCCTGCTCCCCCGCCCGCTCCCCCATCCGCAAGGTCGTGATCGTCGGCGGCGGCACCGCCGGCTGGATGGCGGCCGCGGCGGCCGCGCGGTTCCTGAACGACGGCACGCGGGAGATCGTGCTGATCGAATCCGATGCGATCGGCACGGTGGGCGTCGGCGAGGCGACCATTCCGCCCATCCTCGGCTTCAACCAGCTGATCGGCGTCGACGAACGCGATTTCATGGCCGCCACCGGCGCCACCTTCAAACTCGGCATCGAATTCGTCGGCTGGGACACGGGGCAGGATCGCTACATGCATGCCTTCGGGGGGCATGGCCGCGATATCCAGGGGCTGGCCTTCCACCAGCTCTGGCTAAAACTGCGCGACCGGGCCGGTGTCGGCGGGCTGGACGGCTATTCCCCCTCCGCGGTCGCCGCCTATCTTGGCCGCTTCGCCCATCCCGACCCGGCCCGCCCCGCCCCGCCCCTGGCCTACGCCTATCATTTCGACGCGGGGCTCTATGCCGCGTTCCTGCGCCGTCTGGCCGAAGCGGGCGGTGTCGTGCGGATCGAGGGGCAGATCACCGGCACGGACCGCGACGGCGAAACCGGTCATGTCGGCGCCGTCCGGCTGGACGACGGCACGACCGTGGCCGGCGACCTGTTCATCGACTGCTCCGGCTTCCGCAGCCTGCTGCTGGGCGAGGCGCTGGGCGTGCCGTTCGAGGACTGGTCCCACTGGCTGCCGTGCGACCGGGCGGTCGCGGTCCCGACCGAACCGAGCACGCCGATCCTGCCCTACACCCGCGCCACCGCGCGGCCCGCAGGCTGGCAATGGCGCATCCCGCTCCAGCACCGCACCGGCAACGGCCATGTCTATGCCAGCGCGCATATGTCGGACGACGAGGCGGCCGCCCTGCTGCTCGCCAATCTCGACGCGAAGCCGACCGCCGATCCACGCCATATCCGGTTCAAGGCCGGCCGCCGCGCGCGGATGTGGGAGGGCAACGTCGTGGCGCTGGGTCTTGCGGGCGGCTTCCTCGAACCGCTCGAATCGACCAGCATCCACCTGATCCAGACCGGCATATCGAAACTGTTCGCGCTGTTCCCCGACAGCGGGTTCGGCGCGGTGGAACGCGACGAATATAACCGGCTGATGGGCGACGCCTACACGTCGGTCCGCGACTTCATCATCCTGCACTATCACGCCACCCGGCGCGATGATTCCGCCTTCTGGCGCCACGTCCGTACCATGCCCGTACCCGACGGCCTGACCCGCAAGCTGTCGTTGTTCCGTGAGAAGGGCCGGATCTTCCGGTATGACGACGAACTGTTCGGCATCCCCAGCTGGGTGCAGGTCCTGCTCGGCCAGAACGTCGTGCCGGTCGGTTACGACCCGATCGTCGATGCGCTGGATGCCGACCGGGTCGCCGACGCGCTGCGCCAGATGCGGGCCACCACGCTGCGGTCCGCGCAGGCATTGCCGACGCATGCCGACTTCATCGCCCGGCACGCACCAAGCGGAGCGGCGCGGCAATTTGCCAAATGATTTGGCTTTTTCGTCCGACCATGCTCTTGTCGGGATGATCGCGCAGCCCGGCCAGAGAACCGGCTGCCCGCACAGGGGATGACTGCATGACCGACCGTCCGTTCCTTCTTGGCGCCTCCGCGCTCGCGCTGCTGCTCGCGTCGACCGCGATCGCGCAGCCCGCGCGGCTTCCGTCGGGCTACGCCACCATCGATCCGGTGCAGTCCGAATGGCCGGTCCAGGTGCGTCAGATGCCGGGCCAGATCACGCCGCAGGATGCCGCGACGCTGCCGCGCAGCCGCGCCCCGCTGTCCAAACCCGTTGCCAAGCCCGAACCGCGCGGCCCCGCGCTCGACCAGCGGGCACCCGGCCTCTGGACCGTCGCCGGCTGGCGCCTGGCGGAGGCACCCAAGGTGCGTGCGGACGGTGCCACGCTGTCGCGGGCCGGTTACGATGCGCGCAGCTGGTATGCCGCCACCGTACCCGGCACGGTGCTGACCACGCTGATCGACCGCGGCGTCTATCCCGATCCCGCCTTCGGCCTGAACAACATGGCCATTCCCGAACGGCTCGCGCGGCAGGATTACTGGTATCGCACTGAAATCACGGTCCCGGCCGAAACCGCCGGCCGGCATCTCGAACTGAATTTCAAGGGCGTGAACTATGCCGCCGAAATCTGGCTGAACGGGCGGTCGCTGGGCACGATGAAGGGCGCCTTCATCCGCGGCCGGTTCGATGTCACGGGCAAGTTGTTGCTCGGTCGCAACGCCATCGCGGTCCGCGTGTCGCCCCCGCCGCATCCCGGCATCGCGCACGAGGAATCGATGACCGCCGGCGTCGGCGAAAATGGCGGCATGCAGATGCTCGACGGCCCGACCTTCGTCGCGACCGAGGGCTGGGACTGGATCCCCACGATCCGCGACCGCAACACCGGCCTGTGGCAGGGCGTCGACCTGATCGCCACCGGCCCCGCCGCGATCGGCGATGCGCAGGTCGTGACGACGCTGCCGAAGCCCGACAACAGCGTGGCGAACGTCGAAATCACCGTGCCGGTCCGCAACCAGACCGACCGCGCGACCACCGCGACCGTCACCGCGCGGTTCGACGATGTGACCGTGACAAAGTCGGTTGCGCTCGCCCCCGGTGCCACCGCCGACGTGACGATGGCCCCCGCCGAATTTCCCGCGCTGGCCGTCCGCAATCCCAGGCTCTGGTGGCCGAATGGCTACGGCATGCCGGCGCTGCATGACCTGACACTCACCACGACGGTGGCCGGCGCGGTCTCCGACACCAGGTCGCTGCGCTTCGGCATGCGGCAGGTGACGTACGAGATATCGCTGATGGACAGGAACGACCGGCTCCGCCGCGTCGGGCTGGACCTGTCGAAGGCGCGGACGCTGGGGCAGCAGGTCGTCGACGGCACGCATCAGGGCATTCGCAAAACGCCGAACGGCTGGGCCGCCTCGCTCGTCCCCGGCGCGGAACGCTCGCCCGCGGTCACGCCGATCGCCGGCGATGCGGCGCTTGCCCCCTATCTGCTGATCCGCGTCAACGGCGTCAGGATCGCGGCGCGCGGCGGCAATATCGGCATGGACGATTTCATGAAGCGGACGGAACGGTCGCGGCTGCTGCCGTTCTTCCGGCTGCATCAGGATGCGAACCTCAACATCATCCGCAACTGGGTCGGCCAGAATACAGAAGAGACCTTCTTCGACCTTGCCGACGAACATGGCCTGATGATTCTCAACGACTTCTGGGAATCGACGCAGGACTATAATATCGAGGCGCAGGACATCCCGCTGTTCACCCGCAATGCGGAGGACGTCGTCCGGCGGTTCCGCAACCACCCGTCGATCGTCGTCTGGTTCGGCCGCAACGAAGGCGTGCCGCAACCGATCCTGAACGAGGCGCTGCAGACGATCGTCAACCGCAACGACGGCACACGGCTCTACATGGGGTCGTCCAACCGCGTGAACCTGCAGAACAGCGGGCCGTACAACTGGCGTCCCGAATCCACCTACTTCACCGAACATGCCAAGGGCTTCTCGGTCGAACTCGGCACGCCCAGCTTTCCGACGATTGAGGCGTGGACCCGCGCCATGCCCAAGGCGGATCTCTGGCCGATCGGCGACACCTGGGCCTATCACGACTGGCACCAGACCGGGAACGGCGCGGTCAAGAGCTTCATGGACGTGCTGGCGGTCCGTTACGGCGCGGGCACCAGCCTGCCCGACTTCGAACGCAAGGCGCAGATGATGGAGTATGACTCCTACCGCGCGATCTTCGAAGGGTTCAACGCAGGTCTCTGGACCACGAACACCGCGCGGATGCTGTGGATGACGCAGCCGGCCTGGCCGTCGTCTGCGTGGCAGATCTTCTCGTCCGACTATGACACGCACGGTGCCTTCTACGGCACGAAGAAGGCGTCGGAACCGGTCCATGTTCAGCTGAACCTGCCCGACCACAAGGTCGTGCTCGTCAACAACGGCCCCGCACTGTCCGGCGCGGTGGTCCATGCCAAGGTCACGTCGCTCGACAACCGCGTGCTGGCCGAACGCCGCGCCAAGGTCGGGGCCGGCGCGGGGCTGGTGGCGGACGCCTTCACGCTCGATCTGAAGCCGCTGACCGCGCAGGGCATGGTGCTGGTGGCGCTCGACGTCACCGATGCGGCCGGCAAGGTCCTGTCGCAGAACCTGTATTGGCAGGGGGCGAACGACGCGGCCTATCGCGGAATGACCCAAATGGCCCCCGCCCGCCTGACCGCCACCGCGTCCAGCCGCCGCGATGGGGAAGAGGTCGCGACGACGCTCGACCTGGCGAACGGCGGCCCGGTTGCTGCGCTCGCCACCAAGCTAACCGTCATGAACGCGGACGGCACGCAAGTCTTGCCGGCCTATTTCACCGACAATTATGTCTCGCTGCTGCCGGGCGAACGGCGGCGGATCGAGATCCGCTATCCCGCGACGGCCGCGAAGGGGACCACGACCGTCGCGCTGCGCGGCTGGAACGTGACCCCCGCCGCCGTGCCGGTCCGCTGATCCGATGCGGATCGCCCACAAGACGCTGATCGCCGCCGCCCTGATCGCCGGCACGACGGCGGTGTCCGCGCAGGACCGCCATCTCCTGTCCCCCGACGGCTCGGTCGATATCGCCATCGGCACGGACCCGACAACGAAAGGACCGACCTACGCCGTCGCCTTCCACGGCCGGCCGGTCATCGGCACGTCGCCGCTCGGCCTCGCGTTCGAGGGGTATAAGAAGCTCGGCCCCGATACCGCGGTCACGGGCGCGACGCGGGCCGGCGCGGACACGCGCTACCGCCTGATCGCCGGCAAGACATCGACAGCGCGCGATCACTATAATGAACTCACGCTCTCCCTGACCGAGACTACGGGTGCCCGCCGCCGGCTCGACATCCTGTTCCGCGCCTATGACGACGGCGTCGCGTTTCGTTACCGCCTGCCGGTCCAGCCCGGCTTCACCGACCTGCGGCTGGCCGGCGAGCTGACCGAATATGCCTTTCCGCGCGATTATCGCTGCTGGGGCCTCAACCTCGGACGCTTCGATACCAGTCATGAGGGCGAATATGATCCGATCGCCGCGTCGCAGGTCCGCCCGCATAATCTGTTCGAGACGCCCGTCACCTGCCGTACCGGTGACGGCAACACCAGCTTCGCGCTGACCGAGGCGGACCTGCGCGACTATTCCGGCGCCTACCTCACCGGGCGCGAAACCGGCGCGCTCGGTTTCGCCACGCGGCTCACCCCGCGGCTGGACGATCCGGCGATCGCCGTGAAGGCGGACGTTCGCACCACCGGGCTCACCACGCCGTGGCGTGTCGTGATGCTGGGTGACACGCCCGGCCGGCTGATCGAATCGACGCTGCTGACCAGCCTCAATCCTGCTCCAACCGGCGACTTCAGCTGGGTCAAACCCGGCAAGACCGCGTGGGACTGGTGGAACGGCCCCACTCTGAAGGCGCTGCCCGGCGGCGCGAAGATGAACGACGCGACGATCCGCGCCTATATCGATTTCGCCGCCGCCAACGGCCTGCCCTACATGCTGATCGACGAAGGCTGGTACGCCAACAGCGGCGGCGGCCCGCTCGTCTATCCGGGGGCGGACATCCTGTCCGTCGTCCCCGCGATCGACCTGCCCGGCCTTGTCCGCTACGCCGCCGATCGGAAGGTCGGGCTATGGCTCTGGGCCAACTGGCGCGTGCTGGATGCCAAGATGGACGCCGCCTTCGCGCGCTACGCCGCGATGGGGATCAAGGGGTTCAAGGTCGATTTCATGGACCGTACGGACCAGCAGATCGTCGAATTCTACCAGCGCATCTTCCGCGCCAGCGCCGACCACCGGCTGATGCTCGACCTGCACGGCGCCTATCACCCGACCGGCGCAACGCGCACCTGGCCGCAATTCCTGACGCAGGAAGGCGTGTTGGGCGCGGAATATAACAAATGGACGCGTCGCATCACCGCGCGCCACAATGTCACGCTGCCGTTCACGCGCGGGCTGGCCGGCCCCTACGACTATACCCCCGGCGGCTTCCGCAACGCGACGCCCGCAACGTTCCGGATCGAACCGGCCACGCCGATGGTCCAGACGACGCGCGGGCAGGCGCTGGCGATGTACGTCGTGTTTGACAGCCCGTTCATGGGCATCGCCGACAGCCCGGACAATTATGCGGGCGCGGCCGGCATGGATTTTTTGCGCGCCGTTCCCGCCAGTTGGGACGAGACGCGCGTCCTGTCCGGCGCGATTGGCGAACGGATCGTGATGGCCCGTCGTTCAGGCAGGGACTGGTATGTCGGCGCGATGA
The DNA here is from genome assembly GCF_001956315.1 of Sphingomonas montana. GTDB lineage: Bacteria > Pseudomonadota > Alphaproteobacteria > Sphingomonadales > Sphingomonadaceae > Sphingomonas_R > Sphingomonas_R montana. The sequence goes on from NZ_KV887144.1 coordinate 322,917, forward strand.
CGGACGAAAACCCCCGCACGCTTGACGTGCCGCTCGCCTTCCTGGGGCGCGGGCGGTTCACGGCGACCGTTTGGCAGGACGGCGCAGCGCCCACCGATGTCGCCACTACCACCCGCACCGTCACCGCGCGCGACACGCTCCGCGTGGTGCTGGCGGGCAGCGGCGGTGCGGCCGTCCGCCTCGTGCCTGCACGATGACCCGCTCAAGCCATGGACCCGTCATGACCCGCAACGCCCGCCTCCTCCTCGCTATGCTCGCCATGTCGGTGGCGCTTCCCGCCACCGCCGCGGAACCCACCGCCGAACAGAAGGCGATCTGGGCGAAGGAGGGTGAGGAACGGCTGCACACCGACTGGGCGTATCTCGGGCGCTACCGCGCCGCCAACGCCGCCCTTCCCGCGCCTGTGGCGGGCCAGCCGCGGATCGTGCTGATCGGCGATTCGATCACGCAAGGCTGGTACGATCAGGTGCCGGCCTTCTTCACGCCCGGCCGCATCGGTCGCGGGATCGGCGGCCAGACCACGCCGCAGATGCTCGTCCGCTTCCCCGCCGACGTGATCGCGCTCAAACCCGCGGTGGTGCAGATCATGGCCGGCACCAACGACATCGCATTCAACACCGGGCCGATGACGCCGGAGGAGAGCAAGGCCAATATCCGCGCGATGACCGAACTGGCGCAAGCCAACGGCATCCGCGTCATCCTCGCCTCCATTCCCCCGGCCGATCGCTATCCATGGCGCCCGGGCCTCGATACCGGCAGCAAGATCGTGGCGATGAACAGCTGGCTCAAATCCTACGCCGCCGCGACCGGATCGACCTACGCCGATTACTGGACCGCGCTGGCGGCCCCGGGCACCATGGGCATGCGCGCCGGCCTGTCGTCCGACCATGTCCATCCTACCCCCGCCGGCTATGCGGTGATGGCCCCCGTCGCCGAACGCGCGTTCAAGGCGGCGCTCGCCCGACCCGCCCCTACATGCGCGGTCATCGCCCGGTGATGCTCTTCGCCGCCCTCGCGCTTGCCACCAGCGTCGTTCCGACGGCGCAGGGCGCGGTGCGCGGCGAGTTGACGGCGGACGGCCGCCACCTGTTCCGCGGCATACCCTACGCCGCCCCGCCGGTCGGCCCGCTTCGCTGGACGCCACCGCAGCCGGTGCGCGGCTGGAAGTCCGTGCGCGACGCCACCCGCTCCGCGCCGTCATGCCCGCAGGTCGATCGCGGCTGGAATGCGGCGGCCGCGCGCTTCGCCAGCGAGGACTGCCTGTATCTGGAGGTCGGCACACCCGGTCCGAAACCGGCGAAACCGATGCCGGTCATGGTCTGGATCCACGGGGGTTCCAACTATGCCGGCGGCGGTGCGGGCACGATCCAGTCGGGCATCGTCCGCAAGGGCGTCGTGCTGGTCAGCCTGCAATATCGGCTCGGCGCGCTCGGTTTCCTATCGCACCCCGCGCTTTCCCGCGAAGCCGGCGGCGCGTCGGGCAATTACGGGCTGATGGACCAGCAGGCGGCGCTGCGCTGGGTCCGCGCGAACATTGCCGCATTCGGGGGCGACCCCGCCAACGTCACACTGTTCGGGGAAAGTGCGGGCGGCATGGACGTCGGCCTGCACTTGCTCAGCCCCGGTTCGCGCGGGCTGTTCGCCAGGGCGATCGAACAGAGCGGCACGCCGGGTTTCGGTACGCCGCCGCGCAGCCTTGCCGACAACGAACGGTTGGGGGTGATGATTGCGGCACAGGCCGGCAGTGCCCAGACCGCCACCGCGCTCCGCGTGCTGCCCGTTGCCGGACTCATCGCGGCGACCGAGGCCGTCGACGTGCCCGGCCTGGTCGACAAGAGCTTCATCTGGCTCCAGGCGATCGTCGACGGGCGCGTCCTGCCCGATACGCCGGCGGCGATACTGGCCAAGGGCGGCAATCCCGCGCCGCTGATCGTCGGCAGCAATGCGCGCGAACTGACTCTGCATGGCGGCGTCGCGCGCGCCGGCACCGCGATCGCGGACGCATTCGGCCACAATGCCGACGCCGCCCGCCACGCCTATGGGCTAGACCGAATACCGGTCGCCGATCCGCGGATGGGCGACCTGGACCTGATCCTGTCGAACGACATCAATTTCCGTTGCCCCACGACGGTGGTCGCCACCGCCCGCACGCGAACCGGCCAGCCGGTCTGGCACTATCAGTTCGACTACTCCGCGCCGGACGGCAGGCCCGTGACGCACGGCAGCGACATTCGCTACGTCATGGCCGGAACCGACGAACTGGAACCGGGCGCGCCGCCGATGCAGGCCTATTGGCTCGCCTTCGCGCGTACCGGCAATCCGAACGCCGCGGGACTGCCCGCCTGGCCGCGCTACGATCTGCGCACCAGAAGCTATCTGGCGTTCGTCAATGGTGGACCGCAGCCCGGAAACGACCTGCGCGGGCCGGTCTGCGGTCTCCGGGCCGCGCCTTAGCGGCGGTCTCGATCGAATGTGACGACCACCATCCTCGTCGTCCCGGATACGGTCCCAGATACGGGGTTTGAAGCACCGCGTGCGCGGCCCTGGACTCCGGATAGGGTCCGGAATGACGACTCATTAGCGCGCATTGATTTCGACACCGGTATGAAGGAGCCGGATCGGCTGGTAATCAGGCCGGCCACAATCGTGCCGCGCCGCGCACGCCGCTGCTGTCGCCCCACATCGCCTGTACGATTTGCGCGTCCCACCCGTCCGAAAAAGTGTGTCGCCGGATCACGTCGGGCAGCCGATCATAGAGTTCGGTCACGTTCGACATGCCGCCGCCCAGCACGAAACAATCCGGGTCGACCAGATTGGCGATCAGCGCGAGCGCCCGCCCCAGCCGGTCGACATAGCGATCGAGCGTCGCCACTGCCGCGGCGTTGCCGTCGCGCGCCGCCTGGACGATCGCCGCACCTTCCAGCATCGCGCCGGTCGCGCTCGCGTGGTCGCGGCGGAACCCGGTGCCCGATACCCAGCTTTCCAGGCAACCATGCTGGCCGCACCAGCAATCCGGCCCGGGATATTCCGATGCATTGGGCCAGGGCAGCGGCACATGGCCCCATTCGCCTGCAATCCCGTTCGCCCCCTCGACGATACGCCCGTCGATCACCAGCCCGCCGCCACATCCCGTGCCGACGATGACCGCGAAAGCCGATCCTGCGCCCGCCGCGGCCCCGTCCACCGCCTCCGACAGCGCCAGGCAGTTGGCGTCGTTCGCCATCCGCACCGGCCGGCCGAGCGCGGTCTCCAGATCCTCGCGGAACCGGCGGCCGTTCAGATAGACCGAGTTGGCGTTGCGCATCAGCCCCGTCCGCGGCGAAATCGACCCCGGTGTCCCGATCCCGATCGTGCCCGTCGCGCCGGTCTCGGCCTCGACCGCGGCGATCAGGTCGCGCACCGCGCGGACGGCGCGATCATAATCGCCCGGATTGGGCACGCGCAGCCGGCTCAGAAACTGTCCATCCCGGGCCAGCGTCGCCGCCTCGATCTTCGTGCCGCCGAAATCGATACCAATCTGGACCATCGCCCGCTCCTTCCGTCCGCCGTCGTGCAAGGCCTTGGGCCGGGGGAAGCGTGCGTGCCACGCGCGGTTTGCCGCGATACGGTTCACACCGCGCGACGTCTTCTCCCACCGGCCGTCGATCGCGGCAGAATGTTGGGGAACAGCCGTAGCGAGCACGGTGAAGATTAAAAAGGCAAATTGCGTTCAGAAAGACCGCCGGTCCGCCCGGCTTGCATCAGAATCGCGTCGGACGGTAGGATATGATCCAGAAACGGCAGGATCGCCGCGCCGACGGCCGGCGCATCGTGCGACATCGCTGCACGCCGGACGCGTGCGTCCGATGGCAGTCCGGCATCGGCCAACATTACGTTCAACCGATCGACCAGCGCATCGACCAGTGCGGCGGGTAACCGCCCGCCGATCAGGATCGCGGCAGGGTCCACCAGGCAACTGACCGCGATCAGCGGTTCGATCAGCGATTGGGCGGCATCTTCGGTCCAGCTGCGGATAACCGCCGCCACCACCGGATCGCCGCCCGTCAGGGCATCGACCCCGGTTACCGCACAGCCGCGCTTCTCCAGTCGGGCGTACAGCGCGGACAGCGACACGGTTTCCTGCACGGTTCGGCCGGCGGCGCGGCGGGTCATGTCGGGCATGAAGCCGATTTCACCGCTGCGCCTGCCCGCACCCCGGAAATAACTGCCGTCGATCACCAGCCCGCCGCCCAGACCTGCGCTCACCAGCACGTAGAAGAAGCTGGGCAGGACCATGCCGGACCCGAACTGCGCCTCGCCGATCGCGGCGGCGGCGGCATCATTGTCGACATGCACCGGCCACGGCACCATCGTACCGACGAGGGCGGCCACATCGACGTCGTTCCAGATCTCGTACCCGGCCGGCCGGTGCGGCAGCGTTACCCGCCCCAGATCGTCGGGCAACGCGACCCCCACGCCCAGCATCCGGCGTTCGTCGATCAGATCGGACGCGCGGATCGCGGTGATCTCACCCCCGAGCCAGGCGGCGACGTCGTCCGGCATCGGAAACGCCACTTCACGCGTCGCGCGGGTCAGGACCGTGCCGGCAAGGTCCAGCGACACGATCGTGATATGATCGCGGTCGATATTGACGCCAATCGAGAAGCCGCCCCCGGGATTGATGACCAGCTGCGCCGCCGGTTGTCCCCGCGCGCCCTGTCGCCGTCCGGCCTCGGCGATCAGCCCGGCGTCCAGCAGGCGGCGCGTGATGTTCGCGATGGTCGGCGCGGTCAGCCCGGTGATCGCCGCCAGGTCGGTCCGGCTCGCTTCCCCGCTGACCCGGATCGCCTGCAGCACGGTACGCTGGTTGTAGTCGCCCGCCCGTTCCAGATTGGTCCCGGACAGGCTGACGCCCAGCCGCGCACCGTGATCGACGGCACCCGGCCGCCCGGTCGGTGTCGCGCCGGACGGACTGTTCGTCTTCACCCGGTCACCATGGCATGCTCGTTCCCCGCCGCCGCGACGAACCACCGTCACCCCCCCCTTCTAGGGAGCGGGAACCGTCTCATGCAATGAAACTCTGCCCGGACGTGTCGGTCGGGGGCATCGCCGCCGGCGACCCCCCACCCGCCTGGCCCGGCCTCAGCCGAAGATGACGTCGGTCGTCACATCGATCGCGGCGTTGTTCGTAAATGTCACGATCTCGTCGGCGAAGCTCGAGTCGATCAGCCACTGGTTCGTGTCGCCAATCTGGGCGAAGGTCGCGTCCGGGCCATAGCCTTCGAACCGCAGGACATCGCCGCTCGCGAAGTCTACGACCGTATCGCCTCCAGCCTCGCCCTGCGCGAACAGGAAGGTATCCGCACCGAGATTGCCATGCAGCAGATCGGCACCCGCGCCGCCGACGATCCGGTCGTCGCCCTGCCCGCCGAAGATCACGTCGCTGCCCGCGCCGCCGGAAATCATGTCGTTCCCGCCATTGCCGAAGATCGTGTCGTTACCGAGGTTGCCGAACAGCATGTCCGCCGCATCGCCCGGATCACCCACGCCGACGCCGCCATAGATCACGTCGTCGTCGGCACCGCCATAGACGGTGTCCATGCCGCCGCCGCCGAAGATCTGGTCGGCGCCGGCATTGCCGAAGATCGTGTCGTCGCCCAGATTGCCGAACAGGAAATCGCCGATGTCGGCCGTGTCGGCGGCACCGGTGCCGCCATAGATGACGTCGTTGCCCTGCCCGCCGTACGCCGCGTCGCTGCCGGCGCCGCCGAAGATCTGGTCGTCACCCATGTTCCCGAAGATCTCGTCGTTGCCGCCGCCGGACTGCAGATTGTCCGCGCCCGCGCCGCCGGACAGATAGTCGATGCCGTCGCCGATGATGACGGCGTCATTGCCGCTGCCGGTCGTGATCCGGAAATTTTCCGTGCCGACGAAATCGGCATTCGCGCCGGACAGGTCGGCGATCGTCCCAACATAGCCGCCGGCCAGGTCGCCGCTGACCACCCCGCCGGTCACCGCCGTGACAGCCGCCGAATAATCGACGACCAGCGTATCGTTGCCCGCGCCGGCATCGACGGTGTCGGCCCCGCCCGCAATGGTGATCAGGTCGGCCCCGGCGCCGGAGGTGATGGAGTCCGCGCCGTTGCCCGTCCCGATCACGTCCGCGCCGCCGCCCGTGGTAATCGTGTTCGCGCCGGCGCCCGCCTCGACCCGGTTGCCGCCGTCACCCGCCACGATGGTGTCCGCATCGATGCCGCCGACGATCAGGTTTCGTCCCTGGCCCGCGGTCACCGTGTTGGCACCGTCGCCCACCCGGATCTCGTTCTCGCCGGACCCGACGGTGATCGTGTCCGCACCGCTTCCGGTCAGGATCGTGAAATCCTCGAAACCGCCATTTACCGTGACGAGCCGACCGCCGCTGCCGGCCTCGGCGAAGTTCGACGTCGCGTCCCCGGTCACGGCGCCGGTCGCGAGGCTGTAGTCGACGATCAGCCGGTCGCGCCCCATGCCGCCGCTGACCGAATCCGCGCCGCCCGACACCTGGACGACATTGTCGCCGTCATTGCCGACGATCATGTTGCCGTCGCTCGCGTCCAGCACGTTCATGGGTGCGGTGCCGCCCAGCGTGACGCTGGTGACGCCGGGTGCCAGCGTCAGCACGATGCCGAGCGACGTCGCGTCGCCGGTGATGGTCATGCCGGTATGGATCACGGTAGCGGATTCACCGGAATATCCCGCCTCGAGCAGGATCAGGTCGCCTGCCCCGCCGGCGGCCATAGCATCGGCAATGGAGCGGAACGTCGAATTCGGACCGACTGTCAGTGTCGCCATGATGATGTCCTTCCGCGGGCAACGGGAGCTGCATGCATCCCATCGCGCTCGTGTCAAAATTCGCGGAAGCGCCGCGCCGACGTTGCAGAATACCGCCCCAAGGCGATACCGGTAGCTGGTCCATATAGATTAAAGTCTAAGTAGCGGCCGGTCGTGAACGGCGCGTATCGAAGACTGGTTAACCGCCGGGACACCAGCGGACGCGGTTCTCCGATCATGATCCCACGCCTCCATGAAACCGCTTCGCGCAGCTGAAATATGGCTGACTCGACTTCTTTCCGGGTCGATCCGCAGGGTATGCAGGCCCCGACATCACGGTCGCGACGCCACCTCGATCGGTGACCCGCGACGAGACAGCGCGGGTCGATATCCGGATGGATTACCTGCCCGCCCCCCACCCGAACGCGCCCATCATGATCCCGAACAGCCTGGTATTGGGCATGAATCCATGGACCTGTTCGGCCCCGGGGCCGGATGCCGCGACGATGACTTCCTCGCCGGTATGGCCGTCCTCGACGCTGATGACGGCGTTGCTGGCGTTCGTCGCGCCGGGCTTTGCCGCTTCCGCCGCATATTGCGCAGCTAGCGGCGTACCACGCCGACCACCCCCCATCCGCAGTCCGAAACTATGGTCGGCGGTGAACAGGATCAGCGTGTCCTTTCCCGCAACCGTGCTGACGCGGCGGATCATGTCGTCCATTTCGATCACGTGCCGCAGCCCCGCCTGTGGGTCGTCGGTGTGCATGTCCCATTCGACCATCAGGAAATAGCCCTTGGGATTGCGCGCCAGCTGTCCGATCGTCGCCTCCACCGCGGGCAGCGGCGCAAAGTCCGCATCGCGCAGGACCGCCACGCGCCCACCCTGGCCGACGATCGCCGGATCGTCCCCATAACGGTAGCCCGCGGTGCGGAACGCCCGTTCGGCGGTCGTCCCGCGCGCGGCGAAGGATGCAGTCGCGTCCGCCTGCCCCTTGCCGATCAGCACGTCCACGCCGTCGCCGAACCGCGGGGCCAGCATCTGGCGGAAGATCTCGTCCTTGCTCTTGCGCGCGGCGACATGTGCGAAACAGGCAGCCGGCGTCGCGTCCCAGATCTTCATGTTCGTGACGATGCCGGTCGACAGGCCATGTTCCTCGGCATGTTCGAGCAACGTCTTCAGCGGCGCCACGCCGTCCCCGACCCCGCTCGGCACCGCCGAAACCATCGCATTGTCGGTCTTGCGACCCGTCATGATCGCGGTCATTCCCGCCCCGGAATCGGTGACCCAGCGATCGAGCGAGGACGTGTCGGACAGCGCGACATGCGGCATCGACTGGATGAACAGCGACTGCGGCCGGTCATGCGCCAGGATCCCGGCCGCATTGATGGTCGAAATGCCACCCGCGTCGCCCAGGAACAGGATGACGTTGCGCGCCCGGGTCGCCGTCGCCGGTGCGGCCGCCGCCACGCCATCTACGCCGCCGGCTGGCAGCAGCGTCGCGGCCAGCGCCAGAGCGGTCCGCACGATCGTGCGCGCCGTCCTGGGATGCGGCTGTTCCATAGGGTCGTTCGGCATCGGTGTTCCTTGCTCGCCTCGTCAGGCATCGCCGCCGCTGTTCCACCGAAGTGCGTAACGCAAAAGTCACGATCGACTTTATCCGGGCGAGGTGATCGCCCGCCGTCACGATGGGATTGCGCACCCCGCCCGATCGGGCATGATCGCGCGACGCGTCATTCAAGGAAGCTCATTTGCGTCTGTCCCTTGCCGTCCTGCTGCTCGCCGCCGCCATAACCCCCTCCGCCGCAGTCATCGCGCAGCAGCCGCCCGGCGCCGCGCCCGCCACCGGTCCGACGCGCGCCTTTACCGGATCGGACCTGTTCGGTCTTTCGATCGCCGCCGATCCGCAGATCAGCCCGGACGGCCGGACTATCGCCTATGTCCGCCGCACCGCCGACGTGATGACGGACCGGATGCAGTCGTCGTTGTGGCTGATCGACGTCGCGTCGGGACGCCAGTCGCCGCTGGCCGCGCAAGGGTCGAACCCGCGCTGGTCGCCCGACGGGACGCGCATCGCCTACTCCGCCGGCGACGGGGACAGTTCGCAACTGTTCGTCCGCTGGCTGGCAACCGGAGCCAGCGCCCGGATCACCAGTTTCCCCGGCGATCCGCAGGCGCTCGCCTGGTCGCCGGACGGCACGCGCCTGGCCTATGTCGCGAACGCGGCGGGCGAAGCGACGACGCTGGGCAAGGCGCCGCCGAAGCCGGCGGGGGCCAAATGGGCCGAGCCGCTGGTGGTGATCGACCGGGTCAACTACCGCAACGACGGCCCCGGCTACGCCAAGCCCGGCCACGACCATCTGTTCGTGATCGCGGCGGACGGCGGCGCGGCCCGCCAGCTGACGTTCGGCGCGTTCGACGATGGCGGCCCGCTGTCCTGGACACCGGACGGGCGCGAGATCGTGTTCGCCGCGATCCGCGGCCCGGATGCCGAACGGCAGGTCATGAACTCGGACGTGATCGCGGTCGACGTGGCGAGCGGTACGCTGCGCACGCTGACGACGCGCAACGGCCCGGATGGCCAGCCGCTCGTCTCGCCCGATGGTGCCCGCATCGCCTGGCTCGGTTTCGACGACAAGAGGCGCAGCTATGAGAATACGCAGCTTTACGTCGGGGACCGGAACGCCGGCGGGCCGCGCTCGCTTACGGCACCGCTGGACCGCGCCATCGACGATGCGGTGTGGGACGCGGACGGGCGCAGCCTCTACGCCAGTTACGACGACCGCGGCCGGCGGCGGATCGCACGCATCGCGCTCGACGGCCGGACGACGCCGCTGATCGATAACGCTGCGGGCGGCATGCTCGACCGGCCCTATACCGGCGGCGAATTCTCGGTCTCGCGCGGTGGGACGATCGCCTATACCGGCGGCGATGCGACCGCACCCGCCGACATCTGGATCTGGAGCGGCGGCAGATCCCGCCGGCTGACTGATCTCAATGCCGTGATGACGGGCGCGAAGGCCCTCGCGCCCGTTCGCCGGATTGCGGTCACCGCGCCGGACGGTCGCGCGATCGATGCCTGGATCGCGACGCCGCCGGGCCGTGTCGCGGGGCAGCGTGCTCCGCTGATCCTGGAAATCCACGGCGGCCCGAACAGCGCCTACGGTCCCAGCTTCGCGACGGACGTGCAGCTTTACGCCGCCGCCGGCTATGCGGTGCTGTGGACCAATCCGCGCGGATCGACCTCCTACGGCGCGGAATTCGCGAACCTGATCGACAAGAATTACCCGTCCGCCGACTATGACGACCTGATCGCCGCGGTCGATGCGGCGATCGCGGACGGCACGGCCGATCCCGCCAACCTGTTCGTCACCGGTGGGTCGGGCGGCGGCGTGCTGACCGCGTGGATCGTCGGCAAGACCGACCGGTTCCGCGCGGCCGCAACGCAGAAGCCGGTCATCAACTGGGTCAGCGAGGCGCTGACGATGGACAATACGCTGTTCACCTCGCGCTACTGGTTCAGCAAGCTGCCGTGGGAAGATCCCATGAGCTACTGGAACCGATCGCCGCTCAGCCTGGTCGGCAACGTCAAGACGCCGACGCTGGTGGTGGTCGGCAGCGACGATTACCGCACGCCCGTTTCGGAATCCGAACAATATTATGCCGCGCTTCAGATCCGCGGGGTGCCGACCGCGCTCGTCAAGGTGCCGGGCGCCAGCCATGGCGGCTTCACGGCCCGCCCGTCGCAATCCGCGGCGAAGGCCGCAGCGATCATCGCCTGGTTCGACCGCTATCGCTTGTCGGCGGCACCCGTCCGCGCGCAATAATCAGTCTGAAGACGAAGCCCGACCGGACAAGGCCGGGCGCACAGGGGGACGAACCGATGATGAAGGCACTTCTGGTCGCACTGGCGGCCACCGTCGCGGCACCCGCGCTGGCGCAGGACGCACGCCCGGCCATTACCTATATCCACGCCGGCACGCTGCTCGACCGGCCCGGCCAGCCGCCGCGTGGCAACAGCACGCTGATCGTGCGCGACGGCAAGGTGGCGGACGTGCGCCCCGGCTTCGTCGCGCCCGAACAGGGCGCGACGCTGATCGACCTGCGCAACGCCTTCGTCCTGCCGGGTCTTGTCGACATGCACGTCCATCTCTGGGGGATCGGCGGGAATCCGATGCGCGCGCGGCTGGGGGCGATGACCCGCGACCGGTTCGACGACGAGATGACCGCGGTCGCCAACGCGCGGACGACGCTGGCCGCCGGCTTCACGTCGGTCCGCGATCTGGGCGGCGACCCGCGCGGCATCCGCGCGCTGCGCGACGCGATCGACGCGGGCGAGGTGGAGGGGCCGACCATCACCAATGCGGGCGAGATGATCTCCGTGACCGGGGGGCACGGCGACGGCGGAAACGGACTGGCGGAGGCATTTGCCGACATGGTCCACAAGACGGAGGTCAATCTGTGCGACGGCCCGGACGGGTGCCGCCGCGCGGTGCGGGCGCAGGTCGCGCTGGGCGCCCGCGTCATCAAGTTCGCGGCGACGGGCGGCGTCCTGTCGAACGTCAGCGGTGGGCTTGGCCGCGCGATGACACCGGAGGAGATGCGCGCGATCATCGACACTGCCCATATGCTCGGCCGCAAGGTCGCCGCGCACAGCCACGCGGCGGAGGGGACGAAGGCGGCGCTGGAGGCGGGCGTCGATTCGATCGAACATGGCACGTTCCTGGACGACGAGACGATCCGGCTGTTCAAGGCAAAGAGCGCCTGGCTGGTGCCGACCGAGATCGCGCCCGTGGCCGCGCTGGCGCAGGCGCGCGGCGGCGCCCTGCCCCCAGCCACCATCGTAAAGGCGGAGGAAGCCGCCGCCGCGATGGCCGCGAACCACCGGCGTGCCTATGCCGCCGGCGTGAAGGTCGCGTTCGGCACCGACACCGGCGTGTCGAAACATGGCGACAACGCGACCGAATTCGCGCTGCTGGTGCGGAACGGCCTGACCCCGGCGCAGGCGATCGCAGCGGCGACGGTCGGCGCGGCGGACCTGCTGGGCCGCACCGACATCGGCACGCTGGCACCCGGCAAGACCGCCGACATCATCGCGGTCACCGGTTCCCCGCTGCAGGACGTCACCCGGCTCGAACATGTCGATTTCGTCATGCACCGCGGCCTAGTCGCCAAAGCGGTGGCGACCGCCCGCTGACCCGCCGGACCTGCGGTAGGTTGGGTAAATTTTCGTGGTGACGGGCGGATCGCTTCGTTAGACGCGGTCCACCAAACGAAGGACTGCGACGCGGAATGCTGAGGTTTATGGCCGGCGAAGGCGAGCTGGCGGGACGGATCCGGGCATATGACTGGTTCGATACCGACCTGGGCAATCCCGCCGAGTGGCCGGAGGCGCTGACGACGCTGGTCAGCGTCATCCTGGGCGCGAACCAGCCGATGTTCGTCGTGTGGGGCCCCGGCCAGCGGCTGATCTATAACGATCACTATGCCGCGATCCTGCAAGGCCACCATCCCGCCGCGCTCGGCCGGCCGTTTCTGGAGGTCTGGAGCGAGATCGCCGACGATCTGCGGCCGCTGGTGGCGGACGCCTATGCCGGCATCCCGACGCACACCGACGACATCATGTTGATGATGGAACGCAACGGATATCCCGAAGAGACGCATTTCGCCTATTCCTACACGCCGGTCCGGCTGCACGGGGGGCAGGTCGCGGGCTTCTTCTGCGCGTGCAACGAAACGACCAGTTCGGTCATGGCGGACCGCGCGATGCGCGACAGCGAGGCGCGCAACCGCCAGATACTGGACAGCGCCATCGACTATGCGATCCTGGCGACGGACCGCGAAGGCCGGGTGACCCGCTGGAACGCCGGCGCGGAGCGTATCCTAGGCTGGACCGAGGCGGAGATGCGCGGGCAGCCGATAGATTGCTTCTTCACGCCGGAAGACCGCACGGCTGACCGGCCCCGGACCGAAATGCGGCTGGCCCTGGAAACCGGCGTCGGCAACGACGAGCGCTGGCACCAGCGCAAGTCGGGCGAACGGTTCTGGGCCAATGGCGAGCTGACCCCGCTGCTCAACGACGACGGTTCGGTCGTCGGTTTCGTGAAGGTCCTGCGCGACCGGACCGACCAGCGCCTGGCGGACGAGGCGCTGCGCCAGAGCCAGGCCGAACTGGCGGCCGCAAACGCGCTGCTCGAACGGAACTTCGCGATCACCTCTGCGGAACGCGACCGGCTGTGGGAAACGTCGCCCGACCTGTTGCTCGTGCTCGATTTCGACGGCATCGTCCAACGCGTCAATCCGGCGTGGACCGATCTGCTGGGCCATGTTCCAGACGAACTGGTCGGCCGTTTCATCGCTGATCTGGTCATCCCGGATGATACAGAACGGACGGTCGAGGCGCTGGATCAGGCGCGTTCCGACGCTCTTGAAACGCTCGAAAACCGCTACCGCCACAAGAATGGCACAACGCGCTGGTTCTCCTGGGTGGCGCGCCCTTCGGAACGGGATATCTACGCGATCGGCCGCGACATCACCGATGCCAAGCTGGCCACCGAAACGCTGCGCCGGACCGAGGACCAGCTTCGCCAGTCACAGAAGGTCGAGGCGATCGGTCAGCTGACCGGTGGCGTCGCGCATGATTTCAACAATCTGCTGACCGTCATCCGCGGCTCGATCGATCTGCTGCGCCGCCCGAACGTGACTGACGAACGCCGCCGGCGCTATATAGACGCGATTGCCAGCACGGCGGACCGCGCCACCAAACTGACCGGCCAGCTGCTCGCCTTCGCCCGCCGCCAGTCACTGAAACCCGAGATATTCGACACCGGCGAGAGCGTGCGCGCGGTCAGCGACATGATCCGCACGCTCACCGGGTCGCGTATCACGGTCGCGGTGCGGCTGGCGCCCGAACCCTGCTACATCGATGCCGATCGCAGCCAGTTCGACACGGCCGTCGTGAACATGGCGGTGAATGCGCGCGACGCGATGGACGGCGAAGGCGCGTTGACGATCACGGTCGGTACGACGTCGCGCATGCCCGCCATCCGCACGCATCCGTCCATCACCGGCCGGTTCGTCACCATCGCGCTGACCGATACGGGCTCCGGCATCCCGGCGGACCGGATCGACCAGATCTTCGAACCGTTCTTCACCACCAAGGGCATCGGCGAAGGGACCGGCCTTGGCCTGTCGCAGGTGTTCGGGTTCGCCAAGCAGTCCGGCGGCGACATCTTCGTCGAAAGCCGCGAAGGCCACGGCGCGACCTTCACGCTGTATCTGCCGCAGGTCACGCCCGACGACCGGACCCTGTCGAACATGGCAGGCGACGACGCGCCCTCGATCGGCGAGGATGCCTGCGTGCTGGTGGTCGAGGACAATCCGGACGTCGGCATGTTCGCGACGCAGGCCCTGCTGGAACTCGGCTACCAGACCGTGCTGGCCATGGACGGACAGAAGGCGCTTGCCGAACTTGCCGCCTCCGCCGAACGGTTCGACGTCGTGTTTTCGGACGTGATGATGCCCGGCATGTCCGGGATCGAGCTGGGGCAGGAGATTGCGCGGCTCTATCCCACGATCCCCGTCATCCTTACCAGCGGCTACAGCGAGGTGCTCGCCCAGACCGGCACGCACGGCTTCGAACTGGTCCGCAAACCCTATTCGATCGACGAACTCTCCCGCGCGCTCCGCAAGCTCGTCCGCCGGCGGTAGGGCGCGATCGCATCGAATGCGATACCCGCTCTGCCCGTTCGGGTCGAGCCTGCCGAAAACCCGGCGCAATGATCCCGACAGGCTCGAGCCGAACGGGACGCTAGAGTCGGACTGTTCGATACAGTCACGGGCCGATAGCCAGTCAGGCAATCCGGCGGTGATTAGTGTCGATCAAGGCGCGACGCGCAAATCTTCGCTACATCGCAGCGATAACTGAGCCGACCTGCTGGAGACGCCCCCCATGCCGACGCCCTGCCGCATGCCGTATGATATCCGACGCGCCGGGGTGGCCTGATGGTCGCGACTGAGCCCACGAGCGGAGACGTGCGGCGGTCCATGCCCGGCGGACGGTCGGCGCGGATCTTCGCGGCGCTGGTCGGCGGCGTCCTGCTCGGGGCCGTGCTGGCCGACCGGCAACCCGCGTTGCTGGCACACGCGCTGGCGGTGGCGACGCCGGTCGGCCGGTTGTGGCTGAACGGGCTGACGATGACCGTCGTGCCGCTGGTCTTCGGGCTGCTCGTAACGGGTATCGCGAGCGCAGCCGAAAGCGCGTCGGCCGGCGGGATCGCGCGGCGGGCGCTGCTGTGGTTCGCCATATTGCTGGTCGCGGCCTGCGTGGTCAGCGCGCTGTTGTCGTCGGGCCTGCTCGCCGTATGGCCGCCGGCCGCGTCGGCGGGATTGCTCGGCGGCGCTGCCGCCGCCTCGCCGCCTGCTCCGACGGCGGGTGCGTCCGACTGGGTCGCCGGCCTCATTCCCACGAACCCGATCAAGGCGGCCGCCGACACCGCGATGGTGCCGCTCGTCGTTTTCGCCCTGCTGTTCGGTTTCGCGGTGGCGCGCATCGCCGCACCGCTCCGCATCGCGCTGCTGACCGCGTTCCGCGGTATCGTCGAAACCATGCTGGTGATCGTGGAATGGGTGTTGTGGCTGGCCCCGCTCGGCGTCTTCGCGCTGGGGATCGCGGTCGGGGCGCAGCTCGGGCTGGGGGCGGCCGGGACGCTGCTCCATTATGTGCTGATCGTCGCGGTCGCCTGTCTGTCCGCAGCGCTGCTCGCGGTCGTCGCGGCGATCGTGGCGGGACGGATTTCACCGCTTGCCTTCCTGCGCGCCGCCCTGCCGGCACAAGTCGTCGCCGTCAGCACCCAATCCTCGCTCGCGTCGCTGCCGGCGATGATCGATGCCGCCCCCGCGCTGCAGGTCGATCGCGATGCCGCCGGCGTCATCTTCCCGCTCGCCGTGTCCATCTTCCGCGCGGCCAGCGCGGCGGCGAACATGGCGGTCGCGGTCTATCTGGCGCATCTGCACGGCGTGCCGCTGACGGCCGCGACGCTGGCGGTCGGTGCGGTCACCGCCGCGGCCGTCAGCCTGGCGGCGGTCGGGTTGCCGGCGCAGGTTTCGTTCTTCGCCACGATCGCGCCGGTCTGCGTCGCGATGGGCGTGCCGATCACCCTCCTGCCCGTGCTGCTCGCGGTCGAATCGCTGCCCGACATCTTCCGCACGTTCGGCAACGTCACCGCCGACCTCGCGGTGGTGCGACTGGCGGGCCGTTCAGTCGCGCGTGAAGATGGCTGACACCAGCGCGATGCGTTCGACCGCCGCATATTGCGGCCGGTCCAGTTCCTCGCCGAAAATGTCGGGATCGATCTCGCGGTAGCGTAGCGCGCAGCCATGGTCGGCGGCCGCCTGCACCAGCCGGACCTTCAACGGATCCTGACCGTCCAGTATCGCGCTGCCGGTATACAGGATTAGCCGGCCCTGCGCCGCCAGCTTGCCGAGCGCCGCGACGGTCAGGTCGAACGGCAGCTGCGCGCCGTGCATCCCGCCACCATCGCGATAGGCGCGGCTGTCGTCATCCATCAGATAGGGCGGGTTGAGCAGGACAAGGTCGAACGGGCCGGCAACATCGTCCAGGCCGCTGGTTTCGACGGTATCGATCCGGAAACCCGCCGCCGCGGCATTCACGCGGGCCAGCCGCAACGCCTGCGCGTTGATGTCGGTCGCCATAACCGTCGCCACGGGACATAGCGTCGCGGCCGTGACCGCGCCGACCCCTGCGCCCACGCCGATATCGACGATCCGTGCAGCACCGGACAATGGCCGCGCCGCCAGTTCGTCCGCGATCAGGTTGGCGAACCGGTAACTGTCCGGCCCCAGGAACACGGCGTCGGTGCCGGCCGTGGGAAAGGCGGAATGCCAGAAGGCGACGTCCCGGACGGTCGACAGTCGCAGGGCGCTACGCAACGTTCCGTCCGTCTCGTCCAGCATCCCGGCATCGCGCAACGCGTCCCGGATATCGGCGGAGATCGTGGCGTCGTCGAACGGCAGGCTCCAGCCGAAAATGTCCGTCAGCGACCGGGCGGTGCGCCCCGGCGTCCGGGCCAGCACGCGGCGATGCGTGTCTGGTGTCGGCGTGACATGGTGATAGCCCTGCGCGACCAGTTTCCCGGAAAGCGCGAGCAGGGTATCGTCGGATTTTGAAAGGCTCATCCGATCCACATACGGTCATCGTCGCCGGGCGCAACCGGCCGTCGACGCCGATGGTAAACCGTTCACCAACCATATGGCCCGGAACGGCGCTTCGCGTGTTCAGCGACGGATATCTCCGAAGGAACGCCGACGCCATGACGCCCGCAAAGCCGAACGACCGACAGGACGGGACGCCGCCTTGATCCCGACGGCCCCGCGGCGGGCAGGCCACCGGCCCACCGCGCTTCCCTGGCTGCGCGTCCAGCTGACCTATCTCTACAGCCACGGCCGCCCCGCCCGGATTGCGGAACCGCGGCTGTTCACCGAATATGTGCAGCACCGCAAGCTGCACGATCATGATCCGCGCTATCCCGGCCTGGCCGACAAGGTGACGGCGAAGGAGCATGTCGCGACAATCCTGGGCGACGACTGGATCATCCCGACGCTGTGGCACGGCACGGCTCTGCCCGACCGGCCCGACTTCCCACGTCCGTTCGTCGTGAAGAGCCGGCACGGGTGCAATCAGCGCGCGTTCGTCCGCTCTCCGGACGTCGACTGGCAAGCCCTGCGCCGCCGCGCCGACCGCTGGGTTTCGCGTCGCTATGGCTATTGGCTGGACGAGTGGCTGTATGCCCATATCCCGCCCGGCGTGCTGATCGAACCGTTCATCGGCCCTGACGGCGCGCTGCCGATCGACTATAAGCTGTTCGTCTTCGGCGGGCGTGTGGCCTTCGTCCAGGTCCATCTGGCGCGCGAGACCGCGCACCGCTGGATCGTCGTCGATCGAGACTGGCGTGCGGCCGGGGGCAATGGGAGCCGCAGCGGCACGGTTCCCGGCCGACCGGTCTCGCTACCGGCCATGATCGATGCGGCGGAGACGCTGGCGAAGGACTTCGACTTCGTCCGGGTCGATTTCTACGAGGTCGCCGGGCAGCCCAAATTCAGCGAGATGACCTTCTATCCGGGCTCCGGCCTGTACCGGCTCGACCCGATCGCGCTCGACCGTGAAATGGGCCTGTTGTGGGCGTCCGCTCGGGACAGCGGTAGCCGATAGAATAGACTTTTCACCGCTGGTCTGACCTCGGGACGCTCGATGACGTCCGGCCGGTCGTCCCGCTCGCGGTGCTGGCGATGTCCTGCGCCTGCTCCGTGTTCGGCATCGCCTCGGCGATCGATTTGCGACGTGCCGATCACCTCGGTCGGACCGACCGTGGGCAGGGTCGACATGCGTTCATATTGCGAATTGCCGCCCCGCCAGCCGTGTTCGATCCGGCGAGGTCCTGCCACTCGATCACGTACGGCGGTGCGATCACGCAAGATGGTTCAAAGCCCGTATTGAGGAAGATGGTCGCCGATGCGACGGGCATCGCGTGGAAGCCAGCCGAGCCGGCGGGGTCCTTCCATTTGAGGCATCCGGGACTGTCCGTTCCGCCCTGAACCCTGCCGAAATCGAGGAACAGACATGACCGATACGACACATGACATCGTCGATACTGCCGTCGCCGCGGGATCCTTCACCACGCTGGTCGCTGCCGTCACCGCAGCCGGCCTCGGCGATACGCTGAAGGGCGACGGACCGTTCACCGTCTTTGCGCCGTCGGACGATGCGTTCGCGGCGTTGGCCGCAGGCACGGTAGATGAGCTGGTGAAGCCCGAGAACAAGGACAAGCTGACCGCGATCCTGCTGCTGCACGTCCTGCCGGGCAAGGTCATGGCCGCCGATGTCGTGGGCCAGATGCTCGACCCGACTACGGCCAGCGGCTCGACCGTCCATGTCGACGGTACCGATGGCGTCACCGTGGATGGCGCGCGGGTCGTGACCGCCGACATAGCATGCACGAACGGCGTGATCCACGTCATCGATACCGTCCTGCTGCCCAAGGGCTGAACCCCCGACGCCGGCGACCGGTGGCAGCGATGCCCCCGGTCGCCGGTGCAATCCCGATCGTACCTGATACCGGGTGGGCGGCGTACGTGCACTGCCATCGTCGCGCCCCGCCTAGCCAGCGAGACGCTGCGACCACTCATACCTATCGACCACGGCCTGCGCCAAGTCCGCGCCGGGGCCAAGCATCGCGGGTCGCAACGAGATTACCCAACGAAACTCGGATCAGAGCGGTCGGCGACTGGCTGCTCGCATCAAGGACCGAGAGCGCCAGCTGTCCGCCCGACGCTAGGCAGGCATTCCCGCGACGACCTTCGGGTCGACCGCATAATCTCGCGCTATTTCCCGGGCGGTCATCTTGGCGGACATCATCACCGACGGAGTTCCCCCGCCCGGTTGGGTGCCCTGCCCGACCAGATACAGGTTGGCCACGTCCTCGCTGCGGTTGTGCGGGCGGAAGAATGCGGTCTGGGTCAGCCGTGGCTCCACCCCGAACCCGTTGCCCGCATAGGCCCCGAGCACCTGTTCGAAATAATCGGGCGTGACAAAGCTGCGATAGACCAGTCGTTCGCGCAAACCCGGAATATAGCCGCGGTCGTCCAGGAAATTCAGCACCTTATCCGCAAACCCCTCGCCCACCGCATCCCAGTCTATATCGCCCAGCGTGTTGGGCACCGGGATCAGCGTATAGGCGGCATGATGTCCCGGTGGCGCCAGGCTTGGATCGGTAAGCGTCGGAATATGGAGATATTGCGAGAAATCGTCGGCAAGGATCTTGCGTTCGAAGATATCGGTCAGCAATTCCTCGTACCGCGGGCCGAGAATGATGTTGTGGTGCCGCACATCGGGATCGCCGTCGCGCTTCTCGTAGCCGAAATAGATGACCATCAGCGACATGCTCTGCTTGCGAAACTTGACCACGGCATCGCGATTGATCCGGCGGTGCGCCTTGTCGATCAGCTTCAGATAGGTGGTGGCGTAATCTCCGTTGGAAACGACCAGGTCGGCCGCCAGGGTTTCGCCCGTCGTGAGCGTCACGCCGGTCGCGACACGCTTGCCACCGCGCTTCTCGACATCGATCCGCGCGACCTCGGCACGTAGCTGCACCGATCCGCCCAGTTCCTCGAACTTGACGATCAGGGCGCGAACCAGCGCGCCGGTGCCGCCCATCGCATAATGGACCCCCCAGGTTTTCTCGACGAAATGGATCATCGCGTAGATGGCGGGCACCTTCAGCGGGTTTCCGCCAATCAGCAAAGGTTCGAAGCTGAACACCTGCCGCATCTTGTCGCTCTTGAAATATTTGCTGATCAGCGAGAACAGCGGCTGCACGGCACCCAGCCGGAGCAGATCCGGCACGACCGCGAGCATCGACCCGAGGCTGCCGAAATAGGTGTAGCCGAGTTCGAGAAATCCACGCTGGAAGATCGCGCGCGCCGCCTCGTGGAAACGGTCATAGCCGTCGAGGTCCTCGGGCGCGAGCCGTTCGATCTGCGCGCGGACATTGACCGGGTCGGCGTCGTAATCGAAGAAGGTGCCGTCGTCGAAATAGATGCGGTAAAAGGGCAGAACCGGGACGATGTCGAGATAGCGGCTGGTGTTGGACCCGCCGCTTATGCCGGAACGGACGCGCTGGCCGTCCGCAAAGACGCCGGCCGGGAAGTCGGGCGCGGTCAGCATCGCCACGTCGCGTTCCAGCGAGAACAGCTCCTCGATGAAATGCGGCACGGTCAGCACGGTCGGCCCCATGTCGAACGTGAAACCCTGCGCGCGCCGGACGTAGGCGCGGCCACCGACGTCGTCCAGTTGTTCGACGATCCTGGTGTCGAACCCCAGGCTCTGCAGGCGGATCGCGCAGGCTATGCCGCCAATGCCGGAACCGATGACGATCGCTGTACGACGGGGTACGGAGTTCATGTCTTGCCTTCGGAAAAAGGGGCGGCGATCAGCCGGCGTTCGAGCCAGCGCGACAGCAGCAGATGTGGGACCGCTACCGACGCAAGCAACTGGAATGCCTGTGCAACGACTGACGGATCAAAACGTGACGGCGCTATTATCCGCATACCCCACCAGCCGAGGATGACCAATCCGGACAGCAGCGCGCCGGTGCCGATCCAGCGCACGAGCGTCATGTCCCGCAACAGCGCGCGCGTCTGTGCAAGATGCCGCGGCGAATGCAGGAAAACGAAAAACAGCGCGAAACCGGCGACCGGCGGCAAGGCCACCAGCAGGACGAAACACAGGGCCATCGCGGCGGCCCAATCACGGCTTCCCTCCCGCCAGGCAAGGACTATGCCGACCATGGTGACCAGCAACGTGACCGGGGCCGCCGCGGTGACGATCTGAGCGATGACCGCAGCGCGCGGATCGCTCATCGCGACGAACAGTGCCGACACGTCTTCGCGGTGACCGATCGTGGCCGCCGCGATGACCGCCGCGCCCGCCGCGACCCGCAACAGCGGCTCCTCGAGCATGGGCCAGTCCTCGCCGAAATGCACCGAGGCAACCGCCAGGAACAGTACCAGCGCCACCAGTGGCACGGTCATCCAGAGCAGCACCATCACCATCGCGACCGCGACGTAGCCGCCGACGGCGCGCCACAGCGCGGACCGGTTCAACGCAACCGACCGCCGCAAGAGCGCGATGTCATACGCCCCGTGCGGGAGCCCGCCACCGATGAACACGAGAGTGGCGCCGGCCACTGCCGCCGGTTGGTTCAGCGGCAGGCCGAGCAGAGCGGCGACGATCAACGCCGCCGCCGCGATCCAATAGATCGGATAAACGACGTCGCCGCGCCCCGGGAGGGCACGGCGATGCGATGACGGAGGTAGGTAGGCCGACGTCACCATGAGATCAGGCGGCGTATCCCTTGTGCCCGTCGGCCTCGGCCTCCGACTTGCGGACCGCGATGAGGAAGATCAAGATTCCGAGGCCGACCTTGGCGACGATGTCCGCGATCGTGTACCCGATCTGGATCGCCGTGGTCACGGAACCGCCGGTCAGCCCGGCATAGGGGGCCATGTAAACGATGGGATAAAAGCCCCACGATGCAAAGGTCAGCAGGCGGGCCGCCCGGACCAGGCCCTGCGCGGAGGCCGGCTGCTGGGCGATCGACTTGCCGAGACCGCTGAACAGCTCCCACACGATGTAGACGAACGGGATCGACGACAGGGTGCCCCACAGGACGCGGGTCGGAATATCGCCCGAGATCTCGCCCGGATAGCCGAGTATGATCATCAGCGCGGCGGCGGAGCCGAGCCGGATCGACTTCGACATGGTTTCCTCGCGCGACAGCCGCATGACCAGCACAAGCTCGATCAGCAGCAGCGGGACGGTCAGCAGCCAGTCGACGTAGCGATACGCATCGTTGAACGCGAAGGGGGTGGCGGTGACGACGCCGTTACCGAAGGTGTAGGCGGCGATCCAGCTCTCGAAGATACGGTAGTAATGATAGGCCGCGATCCCGGTGACGAGGCCCGAAATGGTCAACGCGGTCCGATAGGCGGGTGCAACCTGCGACCGACTGAGCCAGAGAAACGCCGTTGCCGCACCCATGGCCGCAAAGGTGAAGGAGAAGGCATTGTAGATGAGAGAATATTGAAAGGGTGTCACGATATCCATCGAAGTCTCCGTCGCAGTGATTCCCAGCGCAGCGGCGCTGGACAGGAATTTTTGCGGGA
The DNA here is from genome assembly GCF_001956315.1 of Sphingomonas montana. Taxonomy (GTDB): domain Bacteria; phylum Pseudomonadota; class Alphaproteobacteria; order Sphingomonadales; family Sphingomonadaceae; genus Sphingomonas_R; species Sphingomonas_R montana. Next base: position 345,445 of record NZ_KV887144.1, read on the forward strand.
GGTCGCTGGATCGTCAGACGCCGATCGTTGATCCCCCAGACGTCGTCACTGCGGCAACCGATGCGCGACAGAAACGTCGCACATCACACTGAAGTGCGGAGTATGCACCCGTACCGCCGTACCGCCGTGCGACCCGGCAGGGATACGCCGACCTCAGCATGTCGGCGATACGGACCTTGTACGGTATCCCACGAGCACGGGCGCTAGAAACCGGCCTCGACGGCAAGGCGGATCAGGTCGGCCGTCGTATGCAGGCCGAGGCGGTTCATCAGGATGGCGCGGTGCATCTTGACGGTCTTTTCGGCCAGACCGAGTTCGGTCGCGATCTGCTTGTTCAGCAGCCCGTTTGCGACGAGCTTCAGGATCTGACCCTGCCGGCGCGACAGCGCCTTCACCATTTCTGCGGCACGGATGCGCCGCATGCTCGACGGCGACGACGCACCGGCGTGGATTTCGATCTGCGATCCCAGAAAGTACAACAGAGCATCCTGCTCGTCGTAGATCGGTGCGACCAGGACGGCATTGCGGAAGGGCTGACCACTGCGCTTGTAGTTCAGGATCTCCACCAGCACCGGACGATGCTCCCGCACGCCGCGCCGGATCTCCTCGGTCAGCCAGGGCTCGGTCGCGGGACCTGCCAGGAATCGGCAGTTACGGCCGACGACATCCTCCACCGGATACCCTGTCAGATCGCAGAATGCGTCGTTGCAGGCGACGATCGGATTGTCCGGCAAGCGCGGATCGCTGATGACGGACGGAATCGGACTATCGACGACAAGACGGTAATGGCGATCCCGCACGCTGAGGACTTCGATCTCTGGTGCCATATCAGCTGCGATCCCGGGGCATGTCGGCTTGCATGACGGCGGTGCGCTCATCTGGCACCGGAATATTGGGTGGGCGGTGGACCATTGTTCGTCCGCAGGGATATACATCGAATTGCGTCATGTCAGCAGATCCGATCGAACATTGGATTGGAAACGGTCCTGACCGCCCGGGCGAGTGACTGGGTGCGGTCCTCCGGACAAGTACCACAACACGCACAAGCCTGGGCGCACCAAGGCATCGACTCTCCACAAACCAACCCGCACCCTGCGTGCAGTTGGAAAACGTCTTGGACATGCCAAGAGTAGGGCGCAACCAGCCGCCTTGCCATTGACGTCGGGTCCGCTCCCGAACTGCGGGCGTGGTCGGAAGTCCGCGTGTCGGGTTGAGCCATGACGGGCGATCCACGCCGCTGCCCGGAGTGGCTGGAGGCAAAGTCGCAACTCGGCATGTCTTCCGCTAGGCCTGGATGGATGGATCGGACTTTCGCATGCCTAACGTCGCAATTGTAACGACGGGGTGCTTGTTCTATCAATCGCAGTCGCTAAGTGACGCCCGATTGTCTGACACGGTTCCGCGGTGTGGACTTAGCAACTCTGCGAAAGCGCCTGAAATCCTGTCTGTTTCCAAAGCCTTGATCGCGTTGACGTCGGCCTGTGACCCCGCCTTACCGGCGGCTGCGCGCGGTAGCCCGCGGTCGGCACGCACCCGGAGCACTACCACGTGACCCCGTCAAAGAGCTTCGACACGTTCAGTGAAACGGCACTGTCCAGCCACGATCAGGTGGCACGGACGCTCGGCGTCGAGATCATCGACGGGACCTATCCGCCCGGCTCCAAGATCCCCAACGAAGCCGACATTCTGGCTCGCTTCGCCATTTCGCGCACCGTCCTGCGCGAAGTGCTGAAGACGCTGACCGCCAAAGGACTGATCGTGTCCAAGACGCGGGTCGGTACGAAGGTGCTCGATCCCACCCGCTGGAACCTGTTCGATGCCGATGTGCTGTCGTGGAAGATCTCACAGGGACTGGACGAAGCGTTCCACCGCGACCTGACCGAGATCCGGCTGGCGATCGAACCGCGCGCGGCCGCCCTGTCGGCGCTGCGCCGGACGCCAGAGGCAGTTGCCGAACTGCGCGACGCCGTGGCGGCGATGCGGGTGGCAACAAGCACCCGCCGTCAGTTCGCCGAAGCCGACCTGGCCTTTCATCAGGCGATCGGTGCGGCATCGGGCAACGTGCTGATGCGATCCATCTCCGCGGTCATCGAAACCGCGCTGGTCGCGTCCTTCACGATGAGTTCGCCGATCGACGATCCGGTGCTGCACGATCATAACGTGCGCAGCCACGAACGGATCGTCGATGCGATCGAGGCCGGCGACGAGGATGGCGCGGCGGAAGCGATGCGCGCTGTCATCAAGACCCTCGCCTATTGGCGCGACCTGCGGGATCTCTGAAACCGCCGACCGACAAACGGCAAGCCCGTTATTTTCTCTGGTTTTGTATTTTAATAGTATTATTGCGGCGTAGTGGACGTTGCCGATGAATCATCCAAACTGATCGATGCGCTGCGCGGGATTGCGGGGCGTGGCCATGTGCTGACGACGGCCCGTCGGACGCGGCGTTATTCGCAAGGATACCGGTTCGGCGGTGGGCCGGTCCTGGCCGTCGTCCGCCCGGCCGGCCTCGTCGAAATGTGGCGCGTCGTTCAGGCCTGCGTCACGGCGGACGTGATCGTGATCGTCCAGGCCGCCAACACCGGGCTGACCGGTGGATCGACCCCCGACGGACGCTATGATCGGCCCGTGGTGATCGTCAGCACGACACGGCTGGACCGGTTGCACCTGATCGACGGTGGCCGGCAGGTCATCTGCCTGCCGGGGGCGACGCTTCACCAGCTGGAACGGCGGTTGGCCAGGACGGATCGCGAACCGCATTCGGTGATCGGCTCTTCCTGTTTCGGCGCGTCCGTGGTGGGCGGGGTGTGCAACAATTCCGGCGGCGCGCTGGTGAAGCGCGGGCCGGCATACACCGAATATGCGCTCTACGCCCGGATCGACGTGGGCGGGACGATCGAACTGGTCGATCAGCTCGGGGTCCGGCTGGGCGAGGATGCCGAAACAATCCTCGGCCGGCTGGACCGCGGCGATTTCGGCGATGGCGACGTCGTGCATGATCCGGTCCGCACCGCTTCGGACAAGGGCTATGCCGCGCATGTCCGCGATGTCACCGCCGATACGCCTGCCCGCTTCAACGCGGATGCCCGGCGCCTGTCCGGCGCGTCGGGCAGCGCGGGCCGCGTCATCGTGTTCGCCGTCCGGCTGGACACCTTCGCGCGCGAGCTGGCGACGTCGACATTCTATATCGGCACCAACGATCCGGACGAACTGGCCACGCTGCGCCACCGGCTGCTTGCCCCCGAATGTCCGCTGCCGATCGCGGCGGAATATATCCACCGCGACGCGTTCGACATCGCCGCGCGGTACGGCAAGGACAGTTTCCTGGCGATCAAGCGGCTCGGCACCGACCGCCTGCCGATGCTGTACGCGGTGAAGGCACGGTTCGACACTCTGGCCGCGCGGCTCGGCCTGAAAAGCAGCACGAGCGACCGGCTGATGCAGGCGTTCGGTCGCCTTTTGCCAGATCATCTGCCGCCACGGATGCGTGCGTTTCGCGACAACTACGAACATCATCTGTTGCTGAAGGTGGGGGCCGACGCGCAGGCATCGACCCGCGTGCTGCTGGAGGACGTCTTCCCGTCGGCGGCCGGCGCGATGTTCGAATGTACTGAGACGGAGGCCGCCGACGCGTTCCTGCACAGGTTCGTGACCGCGGGTGCCGCGGTCCGCTACCGCACGATCCATCCCGACGCGGTCGCCGACATCGTCGCGCTGGACATCGCGCTCCCCCGCAACGCCCGCACCTGGTTCGAAACACTGCCGGCGGATCTCGATGCAGCCATCCTGCACAAGCTCTATTACGGGCATTTCCTATGCCACGTCCTGCATCAGGACTATGTCGTGGCGAAGGGCCATGATCCGATCGCGATCGAACACCGGATGTGGGAATTGCTGGACCTGCGCGGCGCGGAATATCCCGCCGAACATAATGTCGGACACCTGTACCCCGCCAAGCCGCCGCTGGCGGACTTCTACCGATCGCTCGATCCCACCAACCGCCTGAACCCCGGGATCGGCGCGACCAGCCGCCGCCGGGACTGGGCCTGATCCGGCCCCGACCCGACATGGCTCAGACGCGCATCAGCCGCACGAGCATATAGGGCCGGCCCGGCAACGCGATGGTCGGTCGGGCCGGATCGTGAACGTCATAGTCGTTGCGTCGCGCCATCGTGAACACGCCCGGCACCGGCGTCACCGTCATCGCCCAGGTGTCGATGATATCCGCCCGATACCGGCACAGCGCCTCCGCCCCGCGACCAGGCAGGACGACCGGCCATTCTGTCGGCCGGGCCGAACCGAAGTACCGCAGATATTGTTCGAACGGCTTTCCGCCGAGATGGTAGTTCCACCATGCCTGGATCGGATCGATCCCTGGACGCGGTGCCTCGCCCAGGATGCGCGCCAGGAAGGCGAGCCGCGGCGGGCTAGTCCCGGACAGCGTACCGCCCTGTCCCAGCCAGGAAAAATCGGCGTTGCGCTCGGCCTGCGTCGTTTCGCTATGGCCGACATAGGCGCCGCCGACGGCCCCCCACCAGAAGCGTTCGACCATCTCCTCGCCCGTCAGGTTGCCCCAGCGCTTGGTCGAATTGCCTTCGTAACAGACCTCGTCGAAAATAACGGGCTTCAAGGCAAATGCACGATGGAGTTCGACCCGTCCGTCGTCCAGGACAGCCGCACCATTCTGCACGCTGGCATGCGTGATCCACGGTTTGCGGTGATCATAATAGACGTTCAGCTGGTGGATCGACCGCAACCGGTCGTGGGGATCGACGGCCTGCAGCACCCCGAACAGATGATCCCAGTCGGCCACCGACTTTGACTTCACCGCATCATATTCGTTGGCCATCGCCCACCAGACGTTGCGGAATGCCCCGAACCGCGCCGCCATATAACGTAGATAGCGTTCGTCGTCGGCGCGGCCCATGTCGGAATAGCCGCGCTTCTCGTCATAGGGCTGGAAGAGGATGATATCCGCCTCGATCCCTAGTTCGCCCAGGCGCCGGATACGATCTTCGAACCGCCGGAAGAACGCAGGGTCGAACCGGGTGGGATCCCAGTCGCGCAGGCCGGGCCCGGTGCGGACGAAGGGATCGGTCGCGACCGAGGGAACATTCGGAAACACGCACATGCGGATCTTGTTGAACGGCGCCGTCCGCAGCGTTTCCAGCGTCTGCGCGCATTTCGCGTCGGATTGCAGCGCCCAGGAATAGCTGGTCGTGCCGATCTGCCGGAACGGCGTGCCATCGGCATAGGCGAAATGATATCCATCGCGCGTCACGCGGACCGGGCCGTGATTGTCCGGGCCGGCCGGCACGCACCGCACCGCACCGGCGCGCCCGTCCAGCGCGTCGACATTGCTTGCGGTGCGCCACGTCCAGCGGCCAAGATCGCCCGGACTGAACCGGATCCGATACACGCCGTCGCCGTCGTAGAAGCCCGGCACCCGCACCTGGCGATCGCCGCAGATGAAGATCGCCGCGACCTGTACGTCGTCGAACGGATTGCCCTGGGCGGGTCCGTCCAGCCTGATTTCGTGGATCGCCCAGCGTTCGACCTGCGGCTCGCGCCCGACGGCCGCGGGCGCTGCCGCCGTTACGGCACCGGCGACGATCGCACCATGCAGAAGCGTGCGGCGTGTCACGGTCATGATCTGATCCTCGCTTTCGGCGCCCGGCCGAACCATTCTCTAGACCATCAATTAATACTATCATATACGCAAGCCATCTGACGACCCGCTTGCGATAGGGTGGGCGTCCAAAGGGAGGCGAGAGAGTGACGAGCAGTGCGGATCCGTCGAAACATGCGGCCGGAACCGGCGCCACCGACTGGAAGAACACCATTCTGGCCGGGCTCGCCAACTATATCGACGCGGGGTCGATCGTCGCGGGTGCGGCGGCGCTGGCATTGTGGATGGAAGCCTACAAGATCAGTCCGGGTCTGGTCGGACTGATCGCCGCACTGGGCCCGAATGCGATCTCCGCTGGGGTCGGCGCGCTGATCGGCGGCCGGTTGTGCGATCTGTTCGGTCGCAAGCGCATCTACCAATACGACATGCTGTTCTACGCGTTCGGCATGTTGTGGCTGGTCTTCGCGGTCAACGTCTGGATGATCGTCGTCGGCTTCTTCCTGGTCGGGCTGGCGGTCGGGGCGGACATTCCCGCATCCTGGTCGCTCATCGCCGAAATGGCGCCGGACCGCGAACGCGGCAAGCACAGCGGCGTGGCGCAATTGCTCTGGTATCTTGGGCCCGTCGTCGTCCTGCTGATGTTTCTGGTGCTCGCGCCGCTCGGCTTGCTCGGCGCGCGAATTGTCTTCGCCCATCTGGCGGTGCTGGCCGTCGCGCTGACTTTTCTCAGGTCCAACATGCACGAATCGGAACGCTGGCTGGAAGCGCAGGCCCAGCCCGACCTTGCGCATGCCGATCCGGCGCACCCCGCGGCCGCGCCGCAGAAGGGACGCTGGCGCGACCTGTTCACCCGCCAGCACATCGGATCGATGGCGTTCCTGGTCGGGATGTACATGTTCTGGAACCTGTGGGCCGGCACCAACGGCTTCTTCTTCCCCTACATATTGCGCACCGTCGGCGATCAGAGCCAGGCGACTGCCGTCGCGGTGCAGACATTGAGCTTCTTCGTCGGCATGCTGTCGATCGGCTTCATCTTCATGCGCATTTCGGATCGCGTGAATCAGCGTCTCTTGTTCCTGGTCTCCGCCGTCATGCAGGTGGTCGGCATGGCGCTGCTGGCGATCTTCCCGCTGACGCTGAACATCGCGATCGTCCATGTCCTGCTGATGGCAGTCGGCCAGGGGTTCGGCGCGCAATGCTTCTTCCAGCTCTGGAGTTCGGAGATGTTCCCGACCTTGCTGCGCAGCACCGCGCAGGGCCTGATGTTCGCGATCGTTCGCATCACGCTGGGCTTCTGGAGCTTCTTCGTCCCCATCCTGACCGCCACCGGTTTCAGCACGCTCGCGTGGATCCTCACCGGCTTCCTGTTCCTCAGCGGCCTGATCGGCTTCATCTGGGCCCCCCGGAACGAGGGCAAGTCGCTGGACGAACTGGAACGCGCGCAACAGGCGGCTGCCTAGACCTCGGCGATCCGCCCGGGTCGCCGAGCCGTAACTCACAGTCGGTTTCGATCAGGACTGACCATCGCGGCCCTGGCGCCGGGATCCAAAGCGGCACACGCAACGTGTGGGACTCTGGGTCCCGGCGCCAGGGCCGCGATAACGCTTGGCTGGGTCTGATCGATCCCGCGGCCGGGGCAGCATAGTTACAGGTTGAACCGCCCGTCGAGCGACGTCGAGCGCAGCGAAGACAGGCAACAGCGCCTCTCGGCTGCGCTCGGGCAGGCTTGCCTCGACTGCGCGCGCATGGGCGTAGTTAGACCTGACGTCGTCAACCGCCAAATCTCAAACGGACAAAAAAAGGGGCGGTGCCGCAGCACCGCCCAAGTTCCCCCGGGGTAAGGGGAAGTCGAAAAATCAGAGCTTCAGGCGGACGCCCGTATAATAGCGGCGGCCGATCGGATCATAGGTTCCGGACGCGGTCTCGGTACCCGTGACGCTGCCGGTCAGGCCCGTGATGACGCGTGGCGGCTGCGTATCGAACAGGTTGTTCGCGCCGGCATAAAGTTCGAACCGCTTGTCGATGTTCCACCGCATCTGGAGGTCGGTGTAGAACTTGGACTTCACCCGGAAATACTTCTTGTCGGGCAAGGACCCATCGGCCAGCAGGAAGCGCGCACGATACTGGTCATCCAGATAGGATGCGCCCAGATACTGACCGTTCAACGTAATGCCGAAGCTGTCATTGTCATACCCGACCACGACCTGTGCGCGATCCCGCGGATTGTTGATCTCTCCCGCCGTGGAGTCGAATGCCGCGCCGGACAGTGGCACCCCGCCCTGCCGGAACAGGTGCGTGTAGCTTGCCGAGAACGTCGCCGAACCGTTGCCCAGACCCAGATCGGCCAGGCTCTGGCGATAGGATAAGGTGGTATCGATCCCCTCCGTCGACAGGCCGCCACTGTTGATCAGCGCGGAGTCGACCTGCTGCACCGAGCCTGCACTATAGGGTCCCGACGCGACCGTCCGGCGCGAGATCAGCGAACAGAAGGTCGGATCGTTGTTCAGATAGCATTGCTGCAGAATGAAATCGCGACTGGTCCGCGCGATCGCGTCCTTCAGCTTGATGTTGTAGTAATCCACGGTGAGCGTGACGTTGCGCAAGGCGTGGATCGACGTCGGATTGATGACGGCGCCCAGCGTCCAGGTCCGCGCCGACTCTTCCTGGATGTTCGGGTTGCTGACGTTCAGGCCGCCGACGCCCTGAAGATCAGACTGGTTCAACGTGAACACGCCGTTCTGCTGAATATTGGCCAGCACGCCCGCGTTGGCGCGGCACACCGCGCCCGTCGTCCCGCCACTGGTCAGCGTGACGCCCGCGCACGGATCGTTGACCGAGCCGATGCTGACCGAAGGTGCTGCGAACAGTTCGCCGATGTTAGGCGCGCGAACGGCCTGTGCATAGACGCCGCGGAACCGGATGTCCGGCACCGGCGACCATTCGACACCCACATTGTAGGCGTAGAAGGTCCCGACCGTCGAATAGTCGGAGACGCGGGCCGCGCCGCGAATGTCGAGCTGGTTGATGAACGGCGTATCGTGGATCAGTGGAACGACGATCTCGCCATACGCTTCCTTCACGTTGAACTGGCCGGACGTGTTCGTCTGCTGGATGTAGGAGTTGCGTGCCGCGTTGGAGAGCGGATCGAAGATCTCGCTGCTCTTCTCCGTGCGATATTCGGCACCCACCGCGATTGCCACGTCACCCGCTGGCAGCGCGAACAGCGTGCCGGAGAGGTTGGCGGCCGCCACCTGCAGCGTCTGTTCGGCGTCGCGCGTCGATATGGCGCGCAGATAATCCAGCGCCGCGGTCGAAACCCTGCCCGCGCCATAGACGTCATAGGGCACGCAGCCCTGCGCGCGCGCCTCGACGCTGGCGCAGATCGCCTCGGTCGTGTTGCCGTTGCGGTTGGCGTCGTACACGTCGGGCACCGCATCCAGCGCCAGCACGGCGCGGTCCTGGTTGATGAGACCGCTCAGGCTGCTCGATGCCTTGGTCTTGCCCCAGTTGTACGATGCTTCCCAGTTCCAGTTCGAACCGATCTTGCCTTCGGCGCCCACCACCATGCGGAGCGTGGTGCGGTCGAACGTGCCGAACCGCTGCCCGAATTCGGCCAGCCGGCGCGAAACCGCGATGTCGCGGAAACCGTCACCATTGGTATCGGTCGCCACATTGTACAGGCCGGTCGGCACCAACGGGTTGATGACCCGCGTCGACTGCAGCGGGTTGCCGGGGTTGGTGACGACCTGTTCGATGTTGTAGCGGCCGTTGCCCTGGCGGAAGAGGCCGAGCGCACCGGTCGGAACCAGCGGCGACGGTTCCAGCAGCGCGCGCGACGTGACGTTGGCATAGGTGCCCTCGCCGAACAGGCTGATGCCGCTGCTGACTTCGTAATTCACGCGGCCCGCGAAGATGCGCCGTTCCAGCGGCACCGAAATGCCCTGAAACGGGGTGCGGTCGAAACCGTCGGTCGCGCCGACGAAGGGGCGCACGGTTCCGCTTGAATCAACGATGAAGTTGCCTGTGCCGGCATTGAACGTGCTGGCCGGAACGACAGTCGATCGATTGGGCTGCGCCAAGAACAAATTCTGCGCGGCGGTCAGGTTCGCATCGGTCCGGGCGTTGCTCCGCTGGAGGGCGCCGATGCTCGTCTGGTCGGTCCGGCTGCGCGCCCGCGCGAAGGAGGGAACATTACCCTGCTTGCTCCAGCCGCCGTACAACAGGATGTTGCCGCGCCGATCGTCGAAATTCTTGCCAACTGTCATGTTGACCGAATATTGGTCGTCGTCGCCTTCTTCCGAAATGCCCGTCTGGGCATTCAGTTCGAGGCCGTCGAAATTCTTCTTGTAGATGAAGTTGACGACGCCCGCGATCGCGTCCGACCCATAGACTGCCGATGCGCCACCGGTCAGCACTTCGACCCGTTCGATGAACGGCGTCGGGATCATGGTGAGATCGACCTGCGCGCTGCCCGGAACACCGGCCACGACGCGACGCCCGTCGATCAGCACGAGCGTCCGGTTCGCGCCCAGGTTGCGCAGGTTGACGGTTGCGATGCCCGCGCTGGTGGCGCCGAAGTTGGACGTGGTGCGCGACTGGCCAGGAACGCCGAATGCCGGGTTCTGCTGCAGCACCTCCTGAATGTCGACGCGGCCGGTGTTCGCGATATCTTCCGCGGTCACGGCCTGCAACGGGGAGGACGCGGTAATCGTGGAGCTACGGATGCGGCTGCCCGTGATAACGATGTCCTGCCCCGGCTCCGCCTGCGTAGAATTCAGTTCGCCGGTTCCGGCCTGCGCGGCGTCCGGCGCCCCGACGACCGACTGCGACGCCGGGCTGTCGACCGGTGTCGCCGGCGGCGCAGTTCCGGCCTGCGCGTAAGCGGTCCCGGACGTCAACAACGTCAATATGCTGACGCTTGTCAGGAATAGTCCGCGCGTCGCGGTCCTGTCGTTGCCCCTGCCCGTTCCAGACATATTCATGGCACTCTCCCTTTTTTTATGACCGTTTTTTAACGTGTTATGTCATTTTTGATGCAGTATCGGCTCCGGCTCGGTTTCGATATCCGCGCCGTCTGCCACCGCCGAGCGGATCGCCGCTGCAACCGCGGCACGCCACCGGACGCGGACCGCGGTCCGGCGGTCCGCGGCGATCGCCGGTTCGAAGCGGTCGGTGTCGGCGGGGCAGCCGGGGACCATCTCCAGCCCCAGCGCATCCGCGGCCAGCCGCGCGACGCCCAGTGCGCTCGCCTCCGTAATCCGCGGCCGAACGATCGTCCGGTCGAGCAGGTCGGCGAGCAACTGCGCCAGCAGCGGGTTCCGCGCCGCACCGCCGTCGATCGACAGTTCGGCGACAGGCGTGCCCAGGTCGGCTTCGATGGCATCGAGCACGTCACCGATCTGGAGCGCGATCGCCTCCAGCGTAGCGCGCGCGACATGCGCGGGCGTAGTCGACAGCGACAGGCCGGAAATCGTGCCGCGCGCACCGGTGCACCAGTGCGGCGCGCCGAGCCCGGCCAGCGCGGGGACGAATACGACACCGCCGCTGTCCGCCACGCTGGACGCCAGCCGGGTCAGTGCCTCCTCGTCCGCCACGCCCAGCAGGGCGGTTGCAAACGCCGCGGCATGGCCGGAAACCGAAATATTGCCTTCCAGCGCGTGCTGGACGGTCCCGCCGCGGCTCCAGGCGATCGTGCCCGACAGGCCATGTGCGGACCGGACCCGGCCTTCGGTTGCCGTCATCAGCGAGCTGCCGGTGCCGATCGTCGCCTTGACCCGACCCGGCCGGTCGACGCCGTGGCCGAACAGCGCCGCATGGCTGTCGCCCAGCATCGCGTGGACGGGCGTCCCGTCGGGTAGCGCGGTGAGGCCCGGCGCAACCGTACCGAACCAGCTGTCGGAGGGCAGGATGCGCGGCAGGATGTTCAGGGGCACGTCGAACAGCCGGGCCAGTTCGGGATCCCAGTCGAGCGTATCGAGATTGAAAAGCTGCGTGCGCGATGCGTTGCTGTGGTCGGTGGCGTGCACCGCGCCGCCGGTCAGGTTCCACAGCAGCCAGCTGTCGATCGTGCCGCACCGCAGTTCGCCGCGCGCCGCACGCGCCCGCCCGTCGGTAACGCTGTCGAGCAGCCAGGCGATCTTGGCGGCGGGGAACAGCGGATCGAGGTCGAGCCCGCTGCGCGCGGCGATCTGCGCCGCGTGACCGGCGGCATGAAGCGCCGCGCACCGGTCCGCTGATCGGCGGCATTGCCAGATCACGGCCGGTGCCACCGCACGGCTTGTGTCCGCATCCCACATCACGACCGTCTCGCGCTGGTTGGCGATGGCCAGCGCCGCGATCTCCACATCCGGCACGGCTTCGACCAGTGCGGCGATCAGCGCGACCACCGCATCGCGGATCTCGCCGGCCGATTGCTCGGCCCAGCCCGGCGCAGGATAGTCCACGCGCATCGCCTGCGAACGCGCGGCCAGCACCGATCCGTCGGCCCCGACCAGCAGCGCCTTGGTGTTGGTCGTTCCCTGGTCGATCGCCAGGATGACCGGCCGCGGCATCATGCCCGCCGTCGCGCGATCAGGTCGCGTGCGGCGGCGGCGATGCCATCGGCGGTGAGGCCGAAATGCTCCATCAGCCACGCGGCCGATCCGGTCGGCAGGAAGCCGGGAAAGCCCAGCATCCGCATTCGCACCGGTGCATGTTCCGCACAATATTCCGCGACCGCACCACCCAGCCCGCCATGTGCCAGCGCCTCTTCGGCCGTCACGATACCGCCCGTCGCCGCCGCATCCGCGATCGCTTGGCAGTCGATCGGCGACACCGTCGCCATGTTCACGACGCGGGCGTCGATCCCCTCGGCGGCCAGCATTTCGGCCGCCGCCAGCGCGCGGTGGACCAGCGTACCGTTCGCGATGATCGCGATGTCGTCGCCTGTGCGCAGCACTTCCGCGCGGCCGATACGGAACGGCGTGTCGCCACGGTCGAGTTCCGGCACCGGCATCCGGCTGATCTTCACATAGACCGGGCCGTTATGCGCCGCCGCCGCGCGGATCGCCTCCGCCGTCTCCCACGGGTCCGCAGGCACGATGACCGTCAACTTGTCGATCGCCCGCAACCATGCGACATCTTCGATGCTATGATGCGTCGCGCCCAGTTCGCCATAGGCGACGCCGCTCGATATGCCGCACAGCTTCACATTTGCCTGGCTGTACCCGCAGTCGACCTTGATCTGTTCCATCGCGCGCGCCGTCAGGAAACAGCCGGCACCGCTGACGAACGGGATCTTGCCACCGTTCGCCAGACCCGCGCCGACACCGACCATATTCTGTTCGGCGATGCCGACGTTGATCAGCCGGCTCGGGAAGCGATCCCGGAACTTGCCCAGCTTGGACGACCCGACCGAATCATTGACGACCGCCACGATGCGATCGTCCGATGCCGCCAGTTGCTCGACGGTCCGGACATAGGCATCGCGGCAATCGTGAAGGTTCACGGCGGGCGCGGGCGCGCTCATCGGGCCATATCCATGTCGAATTCGCCATTCGCCAGCGCGAACTGATCCGCGTTGGGCAGTCCGTGATGCCAGGCGGCCTGATGTTCCATGAAGCTGATGCCCTTGCCCTTGACCGTCTCGGCGATGATGCAGCGCGGCTTGCTGCGTGGCAGTGCGGCGTCGTCGAACGCCGCCAGCAGCGAGGCGTGGTCGTGCCCATCGACACCGACGACCTCCCATCCGAACGCGCGCCACTTGTCGGCCAGCGGTTCGAGCGCGTTCGTATCCTCCGTCCGCGCACCCTGCTGCAGACCGTTGCGATCGACGATGACGGTCAGGTTGCCGAGTCCGCGGTGGCCGGCGAACATCGCGGCTTCCCACATGCTGCCTTCCTGCAACTCCCCGTCACCGGTCAGCGCGAACACACGGAACCCGGCATCGTCAATCTGCCCGGCGACCGCGATCCCGGTTGCGACGGGCAGGCCGTGACCGAGCGGCCCCGTATTGGTTTCCACGCCCGGTAGGTACGTCCGGTTCGGGTGCCCGTTCAGTCGCGATTGCGGCTTCAGATAGGTGTCGAGTTCGGCTTCCGCGAAGAAGCCCGCCCCGGACAGCGCGGTGTAGAGCGCGCCGGTGCAATGCCCCTTGCTCATCACGAAACGGTCGCGCCCGGCCGCGGTCGGGTCTACCGGATCGATCCGAAGAATATCGAAATACAGCGTCGCCACGATGTCCGTCGCCGAAAGGTCGCCGCCAGGATGGCCCTGCCCCGCATCGACGATCATCTTCAACAGTCGGCGGCGCATCCAGCCTGCCCGTTCCCGGACATGCTTGACCCTGGTGTCGTTCGGATATGCGGACGCGGCGGCATCGCGCCGGGGCCCATCAACCTGCTCCATCATCATCCCCTCTTTGTAGTCGTGGTATCGGTCCGGACCCCTGCTGACAACAGATAACTTTCGATTCCCTTCGTTTTTCCACGTGAACAATCCCGTTTGACAGGAAAGCGAAGGCAGTTGATAGGAAAGCGCAGGACCAGAAGAAGTGAATTCCATGGGATCGGGAGGGCGGCGATAATGAAAAGCCTGGATCAGCGCTTGCCAGCAAATCGCGTCTGCGCGGATAGAACCGCATGCAAGATCCCCCGACGCCCCGGAAATCCCGGATGAACGCCCCCCTCCCCGGCTCGCGCAAGCTGGGCGAAACCCGCCGCAACACCATCCTGGAATGGTTGCAGGAAGAAGGGAACGCGCGCGTGCGCGATCTGGCGCAGGCCCTTGGCGTGTCCGAAGTGACGGTGCGGCAGGATCTGGAGAAGCTGGAAGCCGACGGCCACGTCGTCCGCGAACATGGCGGTGCCTATCTGAAGTCGATGCGCCAGCAGGTGCGCGCGATGGCATTGCAACACCTCGACAATATGGACGCGAAGCGGAAGATCGGCCGCGCAGCGGCGGCACTGATCGGCGACGGCGAGACGATCATCCTCGATTCCGGATCGACCACCACCGAAATCGCGGCCAACATCCTGGGTCATCGCGACATGACGGTCATCACCAACGCGCTCAACATCGCGTTGATGCTGGGTGCCGAGCCGGGGTTCGACGTCCACATGACCGGCGGTCATTTCAAGCCACCCACGCTGTCGCTGAGCGGCGAGCGGTCTGCCGACTATTTCAACGGCCTGTTCGTGCAGAAGCTGTTCCTGGCCACGGCGGCGATCGATGTGGAAGTGGGCCTGACCTACCCGACCCTGTCGGATCTCGCGGTGAAACGCGCGATGATCGGTGCCGCCGAACGCGTCATCCTGGCCGCGGACTCAAGCAAGATCGGTGCGCGATCCTTCTCCGCGCTCGGCGGGCTGGACGTGATCCACGTCCTGGTTACCGACGAAGGCATCCGGGACGAGGATCGCGCGGCGATCGCCGCCGCGGGCGTGGAGGTGATCGTCGCCTGACACCGCAACATCAGTACCGGAATCGTACGTAGAACCGATCGGGACGAGGATAGAATATCATGAGCACGCAGAGATACGGCGCCGGCATCTGGCACTTCGCGACCTATGTCGATCGGTACGCGACTGACGGCTACGGCCCGCCGCGCACGTTGATCGAGATGATCGACCTGGCGGGGCAGGTCCGCGACCTGTCGGTCGTCGACATCAACTACCCGTTCGCCGATCCGGATCTGCCGCTGGACGCGGTCGAGGCGGCGCTGGTGCGCAACAAGCTGTCGGTGATCGGCATCACCCCGGAAATCTACACGCGGCAGTTCGCCAAGGGGGCGTTCACCAACCCCGATCCTGGCGTCCGCCGCCTGGCCAACGCGATGGTCAACGATGCGGCAGACGTCGTGCGGCGGTTCGGCGCGGACTATGTGAAGCTGTGGCCCGGCCAGGACGGCTGGGACTATCCGTTCCAGGTCGACCACGGCAAATTGTGGCGGATGAGCATGGACGGCGTCGGCGAGCTGGCGAGCCAGAACCCGGACCTGAAATTCGTCATCGAATATAAGCCGCGCGAGCCGCGCGCGCACATGAGCTACGACAGTGTCGCCCGCACGCTGCTGGGCATCGAAAAGATCGGGCTGCCCAATATCGGCATCCTGCTGGACTTCGGCCATTCGCTGTACGGCGGGGAGTCGCCGGCCGACGCGGCACAATTGGCGATCGACCACGGCCGCCTGTTCGGCATGGACGTGAACGACAATTTCCGCGGCTGGGACGACGATCTGATCGCCGGGTCCGTCCATCCGATCGAGCTGTTCGAATTCTTCTACACGCTGCGCAAGAACAAGTGGGAAGGCGTGTGGCAGCTGGACCAGTTCCCGTTCCGCGAGGATAGCGTCGCGGCCGCCGACTGCGCGATCGATTTTCTGAAGGTGATCGAGCGCGCGCTCGACAAGTTGGATTTCGACGCGATGCAGGCCGCACAGGACCGGCAGGATGCGGTGAGCGCGCTGAAGCTGGCGCGCGAAGCCCTGTTCACCTCCTACTGAAACGGGGCCGGCACATGATGATCGTCCGTGCGGCACTCGGGCTGCTGGGAATGCTGTCGGCGTCGGCGGTTGCGGTCGATGCGGCCGCGGCACAGGCGACGCCGCTGCGCGTATCGGCGGACGGGCATTATCTCGAGGCCGGCGGCAAGCCGTTCTTCTGGATGGGCGATACCGCCTGGCTGCTGCTCGGTCGCTTGGATCGGGCGGAGACCGAACGTTACCTGACGCAGCGCAAGCAGCAGGGTTTCAACGTCGTCCAGGTGATGATCCTGCATACCGCCGCCATGACGAACCGCTATGCCGCGCCGGCGTTGCACGACGGGGATCCCGGTCGCCCGCGCGTCACCCCCGGCCGCAATCCGGCGCGGCCCGGCGAATATGACTATTGGGATCATCTCGACTGGGTCGTGGCGCGCGCCGCGGCGCTGGGCATCCAGGTTGCGCTGGTGCCCGCCTGGGGGTCGCTGGCCGACAGCGGGGCGTTGACCGAACGCAATGCCGCCGGCTACGCCCGTTTCCTCGCCGAACGCTACCGGACGCACCCCAATATCGTCTGGCTGAACGGTGGGGACACGAAGGCAGACGAACATACCGCCATGTGGCAGCTGCTCGGATCGACGCTAAAGCGCCACGATCCCGGCCATCTCGTCACCTTTCACCCGTTCGGGCGGACGGACTCGGCGTGGCATTTTCACGATGTGAAATGGCTGGATTTCAACATGTTCCAGTCAGGCCACCGGAGTTACGCGCAGGAACCGGCTGGTGCCCGCAGCGAGGATAATTGGCGTTTCGTCACCGAGGACCGGCAACGCCGGCCGATCAAGCCGACCATCGACGGCGAACCGTCCTACGAGAATATTCCATACGGCCTGCACGATGTGACCGGGCCACGCTGGGGCGCCGCCGATGCGCGCCGCTATGCATGGTGGGCGGTGATGGCGGGCGCGTTCGGCCACAGCTACGGCGAAAACAGCGTGATGCAGATGCTGGTGCCGGGCCGCGACAAGCCCAGTTTCGGGGCGAACCAGCGGTGGGACGTCGCGATGGCGGCCCCCGGCGCGGGGCAGATGCGCCATCTGCGCACGCTGATCGAGTCGCGCCCGATGGCGTCGCGCGTGCCCGACATGGCGCTGATCGTCGACAACGGCACACGATATGAACGCGTCCTCGCGACCCGCGGGCCGGGCTATGTCTTCGCCTACACCTATACCGGGCGGTCGTTCACGATGCGGCTGGGTGCGCTACCGGCCAGACGCCTGACCGCCGCCTGGTATTCGCCCCGCGACGGCGGCACCCGGCGGATCGGCACGTTCGCCAATCGCGGCACGCGCCGCTTCGATCCACCGGGCGACGCCTCCCCGGGAAATGACTGGGTCCTCGTCCTCGACGATGCCGACCTCGCCCGACCCCGCAAATCTCAGGAGGCCATATGAGCCTGCACGTCACCGACCTGCGCGCCGAATATACGACCGACCTGATCGGCACCGAAGTCGCGCATCCGTACCTGTCCTGGCGGATCGAGGCGGAAGAGCGCGGCGTGATGCAGACCCGCTACCGGGTCCGCGTCGCGCAAAGCGTTGCGGCGTTGCACGCCGGCGACGCCCTGGTCTGGGACAGCGGACCGACGACGTCGGATGCGTGCTTCGATATCCGCTACGGCGGCCCCCCGCTCCGCCCGATGCAGCGGCTGTGGTGGTCCGTGGAGATCACCGACGATCGGGGCCGCACCGCACACTCGGCTCCGGCATGGTTCGAGGCGGGACTGTCCAGCCCGCAGGACTGGCACGGCGACTGGATAGAGGCGGAGGATGCAGTGGCCGCCGCCGATCGCGCCGCGGGACTGGCCTGGATCTGGACCGACACGCCGCTGGACAACCGGCCACATGCCTTCCGGATCGATTTCGACGCGCCCGAGGATCTCGTCCGCGCCGAAATCCTGATCGCGGGCAAGGACCATCTTCGCGGCGTCTGGATCAACGGGGTCGCCGCCGCGCTGCCGCGCCCGTTCGGCTGGGATACGATGCTGCCCTTCTGGGGTACGCTGGATGCCTATGACGGCGACATCCGCCCCGGCCGCAACAGCGTCTGCGCGCTGGTCGAAGCGGACGTGACTGGTTTCTTCCCCGTCGACGGCGGCGCATTCGCCAGCTTGATCCGGCTGCACCGCAGGGACGGTAGCGTCGTGCGGCTGGTCAGCGGCCCGGACTGGCGCGTCCTGCCCGATCCGCCCGAGGGATGGACCGACGCCGGTTACCGAGGGCAGGACTGGTCCACGCCGGTCCGCAGCGGCGCGGAGGTGCATAACGATCCGCGCCCGCCCGAACCCGCGCTGCTGCTACGCACTACCTTCACCCCGCGCGCGCCGGTCGTGGCGGCGCGGCTCTATGCGACCGCGCTGGGGGCCTATGTCGCGAGCATCAACGGCGCGCGCGTGTCCGATGCCGTGCTGGCGCCGGAGATCAGCGTTGCGCAGGACCACATCTTCTACCAGACGCAGGACGTCACCGCGCTGATCCGACCGGGCGAGAATGCGCTGGGCGCGATCGTCGCCGACGGCTTCTATGCCAGCGCGTTCGGCTGGCGGATCGAACGCTACGGCTTCGGCCCGGCCCCGCGCCGCTTCCGCGCGCAACTGCGGCTCGATTATGCCGATGGCGGCAGCGACTGGATCGCGACCGGTCCCGACTGGCGCATCGCACCGTCGGCCATTCTGACGTCGGAAATCTACGACGGCGAAACCCGTGATGCCAGGCGCGATCGGCCGGGCTGGGACGGGCCGGATCACGACGCGGCGGACTGGTCGGCCGTCCGGATCGGCACCACGCCGCCCGCCCGGCTGATCGCGCAGACGTCTCCCGCGATCGAACCGACGGCCAAGCGCCAGGCAGTGCGCATCACCGAACCGTTGCCCGGTCGTTACGTGTGCGATTTCGGGCAGAATTTCTCCGGGTGGGTCCGCATCCGGGCCACCGGCCCCGCCGGGACGACGATCACCGCCCGCTTTGCCGAACTGCTGAACCCAGACGGCACCGCCGACCTTGCCAATCTGCGGCTGGCGCATGCGACCGACACCTTCATCCTGGCGGGCACCGGCGCGCCGGAGATCTTCGAACCCTGCTTCACCTATCACGGCTTCCGCCATGTCGAGATCGCCGGCTTCCCGGGCGTGCCGACAGCGGAAGACATTGAGGGCGTGGTCGTGAACAGCGCGTGCCGCGAAACCGGCACCATGCGGTTCGCCGATGCGCCGCTGCTCCAGAGTATCTGGGAAAACGGTC
This sequence comes from Sphingomonas montana, assembly GCF_001956315.1. Classification (GTDB taxonomy): domain Bacteria; phylum Pseudomonadota; class Alphaproteobacteria; order Sphingomonadales; family Sphingomonadaceae; genus Sphingomonas_R; species Sphingomonas_R montana. The sequence continues at coordinate 364,832 of NZ_KV887144.1, forward strand.
TGTGGAGCCAGCGGTCGAACTTTTTCGCGGTGCCCACCGATTGCCCGCAGCGCGACGAGCGCATGGGATGGATGGGCGACATCCAGGTGTTCGCGGATGCCGCCGCGTTCAATATGGAAGTCGGCCCGTTCCTCCGCAGGTTCCTGGTCGAGGCGCGCGCCGCGCAACGCGCGGACGGGGCCTATCCGATCGTCGTGCCTCAGCCATTGTCCTTTCCCGACGTCGTCACCGCCGGGTGGAGCGAGGCGGGTATCATCCTGCCGTGGCAGTTGTGGCAACGCTACGGCGACACCGCGGTGATCGACGAGAATTGGGCCGCGATGCAGGCGTGGATGGCCTTTGTCGCGGCCGGCAATCCAGACCATGTGTGGCGGAACGATCGCGGGCTGGACCTGGGCGACTGGCTGTCGGTCGACGCGGTCAAGCCGGATGACGAGACGACACCGCGGGGGCTTTGTGCCACCGCCTACTGGGCCTGGTCGGCCGAGCTGATGGCGGACATGGCCGAGGCCACCGGACGTACCGACGATGCCCGACGGTATCGTGTTCTGCGCGAGGCGATCGGTACGGCGTTCGTCGCCGAGTATGACGCGGGCGACGGCACGGTTGGCAACGGCAGCCAGACCAGCCAGGTACTGGCGCTGTTCATGGATCTGGTGCCGGTTGACCACCGCGCGGCGGCCGCCGAAGTGCTGGCGGACGATATACGCCGGCGTGGGCTGACCCTGTCGACCGGGTTCCTGGGGACGCCCTACCTGCTCGACGTGCTGGCGGATGCGGGGCAGTGGGACGTGGTGTCCGGGCTGCTGCTCCAGACGGCCTATCCCAGCTGGGGCTACATGCCCGCCACCGGGGCCACCACCATGTGGGAACGCTGGAACGGCGACGTCGGCGATCTGTCGATGAACAGCTACAACCATTATGCGTTCGGCGCGGTCATCGGCTTCTTCTACCGCCGGCTGGCGGGCATCGCCCCTGCCGCACCGGGTTTTCGCCGGATCGCCGTGCGGCCGGTCTGGCTGCCGCAGGTCGGGCGGGTCGCGGCCCGGTACGACTCCTGTATCGGGACAATCGCGACCGAGACCGAGGGCGACGCGGACGGCCTGACCGGGCTGTCGCTGGTCGTCCCCGCCAATGCCGTGGCCGATATCGAACTGCCCGATCGCGGCGCGTGGCGGGAGGGCGGACGGCCGGTCGATGGCCACCCGGATGTCCGCGGCCTGCACCGCGACGGCACGGTCGTCCGCCTCACGGTCGGCTCGGGCCACTATCACTTCACGCTCTGATCGAGGATCCACCCATGCAGACGCTCGCCCTGGTCCACACGTCGCCGACGCTCAGCCCGATGTTCAACGAACTGACCGCACGGCTCACGCCCGGGGTGCGCATCCTGCATTTCGTCGACGAAAGCCTCATCAAGAACACGATCGCGGCGGGCCGGCTGGGAAAACCCACGATGCGCCGGCTGATCGATCTGGTCGGGTCCACGTTCGACGCCGGGGCCGACGTGGCGCTCGTCACCTGTTCATCGATCGGCGCGGCGGTCGATATTGCGGCGCGGCTGCACGATCGCCCGGTCCTGCGCGTGGATCGGCCGATGGCGGAACGCGCGGTCGCGACGGGGATGCGGATTGGCGTGCTGGCGACGCTGTCGACCACGCTGACCCCCACCGCCGACCTGGTCCGCGCGGTCGCGGCGGAACAGGGCAAGGCGATCGAGATCGTCGAACATCTCTGCGAAGGCGCGTTCGAGGCGGTAATGGCGGGCGACGGCGCGACGCATGACCGCATCGTCGCCCACGGCCTGACCGAAGCGATGAAGGGCGTGGACGCGATCGTGCTGGCGCAGGCGTCGATGGCGCGCGTGCTGGCGACGCTGCCCGCCGGTGCCCTGCCCGCCCCCGTTTTCTCCAGCCCCGAACTGGGTGTCGCGCGGGCGCGCGACGTGCTGGCGGGCCTGGCGGGCGTCGCGTCGTGAAGAAACGCCATGCCGTCGTCGGACTGCTGGCCACGCTTTCGGTCATCACCTTTCTCGATCGCATGGCGATCGCGGTCGCCGGCCCGGCGATCCAGCGCGACCTGAACATCACGCCCGACCAGTGGGGTTGGGTCCTTGGCGCCTATGTCATCGCCTATGCGGTGTTCGAGATTCCATCTGGGGCGATGGGGGACAGTCACGGGTATCGCAAGGAACTGACCCGGATCACGATCTGGTGGTCGATCTTCACCGCTGCGACCGCGCTGTGCCGTAATTTCTGGCAGCTGACCGGGGCGCGGTTCCTGTTCGGGCTTGGCGCGGCCGGGGCCTATCCGAACATTTCGGGCGTGCTGTATCGCTGGCTGCCGGCGCGGGAACGGGCCCGCGGCCAGGGCGTCATCTGGGCGGCCAGTCGGTTCGGCGGTGCGCTGGCCCCGTTGCTGCTGGTGCCGTTACAGGCGCAGTTCGGCTGGCGTTCGGTGTTCGTCGTGCTGGGCGCGATCGGTTTCGTCTGGGCGCTCGTCTGGCGAAGCTGGTATCGCGATCGACCGGCCGACCAGCCCGGCATCACGCCGCAGGAAGTCGTGGAGATCGGCAGCGACGAAGCGGGCGGCCATCTCGGCACGCCGTGGCGGCGGCTGCTTGCATTGCCCCAGCTCTGGTTGATCGCGCTGGCCTATGGCTGCTACGCATTCGGCAGCTGGTTCTTCTTCAACTGGTTCCCGACGTGGATGGTCAAGGGCGCGGGTTTCTCCGTCGCCGAAATGGGTCTGTACGGATCGCTGCCGTTCCTGCTGGGCGTGGTCGGCAACCTTGCCGGCGGCGTGTTGTCCGATCGTCTGGCGCAGCGCATCGGCATCCGCCGGGCCTACAGCCTGATCGCCAGCCTCTGCCTGACCGCCACCGCCGGGCTGATCCTGGCGATGAGCCTGGCCACCGGCAAAGTCGCGATCGTGCTGTTGGCCAGTGCCGCCTTTGCGGTGATGGACCTGATGCTGCCGGCGGCCTGGGCTATGTGCATGGCGATCGGCGGACGCTATGGCGGCACCGCAAGCGGGGTCATGAACACCGCGGGCAATCTCGGCGGGTTCATCTGCACCGTCGCGATCGGTTATGCGGTCAGCGCCACCGGCGATTACCGCCTGCCGATCCAGGGGGTCGCCGCGATGGTCCTGATCGCCGCCGGACTGTTCGCGATCATCGATTGCACCAAGGGGCTGGACCACAAGGCAACGCCGGACCTCGTTCCGGCCGGCTGACCGAGCAGGCAGAAGGCGCTGGCAATCCCAAACCGGCGTCGTGCCGCCGGTCCCGTTTGGTCCGAGCTTGTCGAGAACCCTGCACAAAGTTCTTGGCAGGCTTGAACCAAAAAAACCTGATCGTGCTCCTACCTCTTGCGATCCCGCCTTAACCCGCAGCCGTACCGCGCCGGACCGTCTCGAAGAAATCGTCGCCGCCGATCTGCCCGCCTTTGAGGACCAGTTCGAGACCCTCTATCGCCGGATCGGCGGCATGGGCGCGGACCAGCGGCGCGCCGCGTTCGATCGGCGCGGCCAGCGTCAGCGCGTCGATGCCCAGTTCGGCGACCCCGTGGCTCGACGTATCGCCGCCCGCGAACAGGACACGGCGCAACCCCAGCCGGCGGATCGCCTGCCCCGCGACGCGGCCGAGCGCGGCGCCCAGCCGTTCTCCGGCGGCGGCGGCATCGCCGGTTAAAGGCCCTTCGGCGGAATGGACGATGCTGCGCCCGGCCGCGTCGATCGCCGCCACGCTCTCCATGACCAGCCGGTCCTCTTCCGCCGTCTCACCGCGCAGCAACGCGGCGACGTCGGCGCGGACGGGGTGATAACCGTCGGCGATGCCGCGCGTGATCTGTCGTGCGGTCGCCGGCGAGCAACTGCCGCTGACGACCAGCAACCGGTCGACCGCCCCCGCGTCTGCGCGTGGGCCGCCCGTGTCGCCGGTGACCAGCCCGGTTTCCCGCCACGCCAGCACCAGCGCCCGCGTGACGCCGGAACTGCCCACGGCGAAACGCACCGCGCGGGCCAGCAGCACGCGTCCCGTCTCCGCCAGATCGTCCAACGCCATGCCGTCGAACAGCACCGCATCGGCCGCCCCGCTGACGGCATCGTAGGTGGCGAGCGCTTCCCCGGCCTGGATCCGATCGATCGGCACCAGGGCGATCCGCGCGGTCGTCTGTGCGGCCAGATGGCGGATCAGGTCCGCCTCGTGCATCGGCGTGACCGGGTGATGCGCCATCGTGGGATGCCGGTCGATCCGGAACACCGCCGCCCCCGCCGCCGCGAACAGATTGCCGAACGCGACATAGCGCCGCAGATGCGGTGCGCCGACCACGATCGCGGCCGGCCCGCCGAACAGGCGCACACCGATGTCGATGGCGCGTCCGATCGAACCGGTCGCGGGGCTGCTGTCGAACGTCGAACAGGTCTTGTAATGGACGATCGCCGCGCCGCCAAGGACGTCGTATATGGCCGGCAGCTCTGCTTCCATCCAGTCGGGCGAGCGGCTGCGGCCGTCACCGGCGATCCCGAAGGCGCGAACGTCGGGAAAGCGGGCGCGCAACGCCGCGTCGGGCGGACGGAGGAACAGCACGGCCGGCACCCCGCCTTCGGCAAGCTGTTCCAGCACGTCGGTCGATCCGGTGAAATCGTCCCCGTAGAAGGCGTAGAGCGGCGTCACCCGGCGAACGCCCCCAACGCAGCCTCCAGTTCCGGCGCGTCGCGCGCCGCCTGATCGACCGGAACGCCGGCCACCGCCGCGTCCCACGCCTGGCGCAGCGCGCGCACACCGGCGGCGGGCCCGCCCGGATGCGCCATGATGCCGCCGCCGGCCGCGAACATCAGGTCGGTCGTGCTCAGCGCGGCATAGGTGGGTGCCGCCTGCCGGGCAGACTGTCCGGACGAAAAGACGGGCATGACCTCGCAACCCGGGTGCGGTGCCGGGAACATCGGCGTCAGGCATTCGCGGGCCGACGCGATCACGCTATCGTTGCTCTCGCAGAACTTGTTGTCGATTCCGTTGACGTGCGTATGGTCGATGCCGGCCAGTCGCCACAGTTTCTGGTAGGCGACGAAGCTCATGCCGATCGCGGGGGACCTGCCGAACATGCCCCAACCGTTGCGGTGGCCGTGGATCGGCAGTTGCGCATGCGCGCGTAGCACCTTCATCGCCGGCAGACCGATCGAGTTCATGCTGGCCATCACGCACGTTCCCCCTTCCGCCAGCACATGATCGTGGCGCGCCAGCATTTCATCGATTTCGCCGGTCAGGTTCGCGGCGAACATCACGCGTTTGCCGGTGCGGTCGGCATGGTCGCGAATGACGCGCAGCACCGCCGTGATCCGTTCGTTGAACGGACAATGCGGCCCGTCCGCCTGCAGTTCGTCGTCCTTGATGAAGTCGACGCCCGCCTCCACCAGCACGCGGACCTGTTCGGCGGTGGCATCCGGCGACAGACCGACGCTGGGCTTGATGATCGATCCGATGATCGGTCGGTCGTACACGCCGGCCAGCCGCCGCGTCCCCGCGACGCCGAACTGCGGCCCCTGATACCGATCGAGGAACGCCGGCGGCAACGTGATGTCGAGCAACTTCAGACCGGAAAAGGCCTTCAGCTCGGACAGGTTCCCCGCGATCGCGGCGAGCAGGTTGGGCAGCGACGGCCCGAAATTGACCAGCGGCCAGGACAGGACGACACGTCCGGCCCGCCGGGTCCCGCCCCCCTTGGGCAGGCCCGATCCCGGCAGCGACGGCGCATCGACTGCGCCCAGGTCCGTCACGGATTCGACGCGCGCGGCATGCGCCACGCGCAGCGCATCCGTTTCACCCGGCACCCGGACGAACGTACCGGTCGACTGTTCGCCCGCCATCGTTGCCGCCGCCTGATCGAGCGGGAACGCGGTTTCGATCCAGTAGGTCGCGACGACGCGTTGCCCGGTCATCACGCGACCTTGAAATAGGTGTTGTAGCGTTCGGTCTGGACGTTGAAATACGGCACGAACACCAGGTTACGCCCCCCCACCTCCGTGCGATAGGCCTGCCCGTCACCCGGCATCGGCTCCAGCGCGCCGGGCAGCGCGATCGCGCGGTCCTCGATCCCGTCCCACGGGTTCAGGCCGACATACATGACCGGACCGCGCAGCACGGCGGCCAGGTTCGGGTTGCGGTCGTCGATCGACTGGGTGCGCAGCGTCTGGGGCAGGATGAGGTCGACGGTGTCGCCGGCCTTCCACGTCCGGTTCAGCACGGCCAGCTCGCCGGCCTTCGCGGGCTGCGCCCGGCCATTGACCGCGACGGTGGCGCCGTTCGCCCAGGCCGGTATCCGCAGCTTCATCGCGAAACGGCCGTTGCCCGGCTGCTGCACGGTCAGCCGGACGCTGTCCGCCGCCGGATATTCGGTTTCCTGCGTCACCAGCACCGCGCCGCCCGGACGATCCCAGGTCACTTCCGACGGGGCGTACATGTTCACCATCAGCGCATCGTCGTCGTGGAAATACAGGTTCAGCACATAGTCCGCGACGCCCTGCACCAGCGTACCGGAACAACATGGCCATTTCTGCTGATAATAGAGCTTGTCGGCATCGGGGCCGTAGTTGGAGTAATAGGGGTAGCCGCCGTTGCTGTCGGGCAGGCGCGTCGCCAGGATCGTGTTGTAGATCGTCCGTTCCAGGCCGTCGCCATAGACCGGTTTGCCGGTGAAGCGGATCAGGTAGCGCGCCAGCTTCATGTCGGCGAAGCTGCCGCACGGCGTTTCGAAATGCGCGGTCGAGGTCTTCAGGCTGTCGGCAAGCTTGCCCTTGTGCAGCTCGACGAACTGCTCCTCCGGCCCCCAGCCGCCGCTTGCGAAACGCTGCGGCTCCATGAACGTCCAGGCATTTTCCAGCGCACGGCGATATTTGGGATCGCCGACGTGCAGATAGGCCTGGCCGCCCGAACTCAGCGCGATCGTGTGGCTGTAGGCATGCTTCAGCGGCAGCACGTCTTGGCCCGCGGCCAGCGGATCGAACCATTCGCGGTCGAGCATATAATGGACTGCCATGCGGCGATACTTGTCGTTGCCGGTCACGTCCGCGACATGGAACAGGTTTTCCGGCAGCACATAGGTTTCGTCATAAGGCGGTTCGGTCTTGCCGATCCGGTCGCGCGAGACGGGAGAGATATAGGGCATGCACTTGTCGATGACGATCGGCAGCAGCGTCTTCGCCTGTTCCACACCGCTCAGCCGGTACGCGTCCAGCAGGCCGACGACATATTTGTCCATGACATAGGCAGCCCACTGTGCCTGCGCCTTCGGACCGGCATAGGGGTTCTTCGCCTTGACGATCGCCTTGCCGAACCCGTCGACCAGCGTCGCGACCTTGGCATGCGCGGCCTTGTCGCCGGTGGCGGCACCGATCCGTGCCAGACCCGACACATATTGCCCGAACGCCAGGCCGGGCACGAAACCGTCGGCATCGTACCACCCGCCCATGTCCGGCCCGGGCGCGGGCAGGCCGGCGTTCTGGCGGAAGACCTTCAGCAGCCGATCATTGTCCAGCGCCAGATAATGCGCATGGACATGGTCATAATGCTGCTTGATGACCCCACCGGTCAGCTTGACGGCGCCATAGGGGAATTCGTGCACGGCCTCCTTCCCGCCGCGCAGCGAAGCGACGTCTGCCGCCCAGCCTGCCGATCCGGTACTCAGCGCGCCGGCCGCAGCGGCGCAGGCGCTGCACTGGATGAGCGCACGTCGCGAAAGTCCCGTGTCCGTCGAGCGGTTCATAAACGATCCTCGTCCTGGCCGTTCGCATTCATGGCGCGGCCTCGCCCATCACTCTATACGCATATCATAATACAAATCAATCGATGCGCGGCGGCGGCAAATTTATGCTTCGGGATGGCGCGGATCATGCGCCGACACCCCACGAAGCCTCTTGCGAAGCCCCGCCGATCGCGTCATCATGTTCGCATATAAAATAATACTAAATGAACAAACGGGAGAGGGTTGATGAAGCTTCGGAGATTCCTGGGTGGCGTGTGCGCTTCGGCGCTGCTGACCGGCATGGCGCAGGCGCAGGCCACGAATGCCGCACCGGCAGGCGCGCAGGCGGCGCCATCGGCCGCGGGCCAGCCGTCCGCCCCGCCGATGGCGGACGAAGCGGTCGGCGGTCAGGAAATCGTCGTCACCGGCATCAGGGCGAGTCTGAGCTCCGCCGCGTCGATCAAGCGGAACGCCGATACCATCGTCGATTCGATCGTCGCGGACGATATCGGCAAGCTGCCCGACATCAACGTGACCGAAGCGTTGCAGCGGATCACCGGCATCCAGGTATCGCGCGACGTCGGCGAAGGCGGGTCGATCGCGATTCGCGGGCTTCCGCAGATCGAAACGACCATCAACGGGCGCGATGCCTTTACCGGCACCAGCCGCACGTTCAACTTGCAGGACGTGCCCGCCGAACTGCTTTCGCGACTCGATGTGTACAAGTCGCCGACGGCGAATCTGGTCGAGGGCGGCATTGGCGGCACGGTGGATATCCGCACCCGCCGGCCATTCGACTTCCCGGACGCGGTCATCAGCGGCAGCGCACGCGCACGCTATAACGACCTCAGAAAAAAGGCTGACCCGCTCGTCTCGCTGTTGCTGAGCGACCGGTACGACACGCCGATCGGCGAGATCGGCGTGCTGGTCAGCGGCGCATACCAGCAGCGCACCTACCGCCAGGATTTCAACATCACGGGCGCGCCGCTGCCGCGCACGGACCTTATCGCCGGGCAGAGCGTGAACGCGCCCAACGGCAGCTACAAGGTGCAGGTGCTCGGCAAGCGCCGTCGCGTCGGCCTCAGCGGCACGATCCAGTGGCAGCCGACCCCCGAACTCATGCTCTACGGCGAAGGGCAGTATTCGCGTTTCAAGACGCGGCAGGACCAGAACGGCCTGTTGATCCAGTCCAACCGTGTCGCCGCGCAACCGACGCAACGCACGCCGATAGCGGGCACTTTCACGACCTTCGATGGTACTGGCGATCTCGCCACCGGCTCCTATGCGAACCAGCCGTTCACGCTGCTCGGCGTCTCGCGTGATCTGCTCGACGAAAACCGCACCCTGGCATTCGGCGGCGAATGGAACCGCGACCGGCTCAAGATCAGCTTCGATGTCAGCCACGACAAATCCAAGAGCGATCTCGACTATCGCGAGTTGGACCTGCTCGGCGTCGCGCCACGCTTCAATCAGGATCTGACAACGACGATTCCGTCCTTCTCGCTCGATGGCGTCAACCTCACCAGCCCGAGCAGCTTCACGGTCGGGCCGCTGACGCAGAACGTCAACCGTTCCGACGGCAAGCAGAAGGCGGGTCGGCTCGACGTCACCTATGATTTCGACGGCGGCTTCCTCTCGCAGATCTCGGTGGGCACGCGCTATGCCGATCGCAGCGCGGTTTTTCTGCCGATCCGCTTCTTCCAGACCCCGGCAGCGACCGGGATCGGGCCGGTGTCGCAGTTCATCACGCCCAACCCGATCGACAACTTTTTCAGCAAGGGCGGCGGCAACTCCAGCTTTCCGCAGAACTTCCTGATCGCCTCGCCCGATGCGCTGCGCGGCAATTTCGATACGATCCGCACCGCACTCGGCATCGCGGCGGTGCCCGCGGTGACGCCGCTCGGCATCTTCGACATCAGCGAGAAGACGCTGGCGGGCTATGCGATGGCGAAATATCGTTTCGACGTCGGCATCCCGATCGACGGCAATATCGGCGTGCGCGTGATCCGGTTCCGCGGCAACCTGACCGGCAACACCCCCACGTTCGAGACGGTGACGGTGAACGGCATCGTCACCCGCCGCCAGACCGGCTTCGCCCCGATCAGCAGCGAACCCGCCAGCACCAATGTCCTGCCCAGCTTCAACCTGCGCGCACGTTTCACCGACAGGCTGCAACTCCGGCTCGCCGCGTCGAAGGTGCTGTCCCGGCCCGGCTTCAGCTCCCTGACGCCGTCGCTGACACTGGTGCCGGCACAGGGCGCCGGATCGGGCGGCAACCCGTTCCTCCAGCCGTTCACCGCCAAGCAGCTTGATGCGTCGCTCGAATATTATTACTCGCCGACCGCATCGATCTACGCCGCCGGTTTCTACAAGCGGGTCAACGCGTTCCTGACCACCACGATCGAAAGCAATGTCGACGTTGGCGGCATCCTCTACAATATCAGCCGGCCCGACAATGGCGGCAAGGGCACGATCAAGGGCTTCGAGGTCGGCACACAGGCATTCTTCGACTTCCTGCCCGAGGGGCTGGACGGGTTTGGCGTGCAGGCCAACTATACGCTGGTCGACTCGAAGGCGCCGTCGCCGATCCCGACCCTGACCGTCGGGCTGCCGTCGCTGTCCAAGCACAGCTACAACCTGTCGGCGCTGTACGAGAAATACGGGCTGTCGGCGCGCGTCGCTTACAACTGGCGTTCCAGCTTCTACGAATCGCTGTTCGCCGGCGCTTCGTCGAGCGCTGCGGGGTCGACCCCAATCCCGGCCGGACCCGTGATTCGCAAGGCCTATGGCTGGCTCGACGCGTCGATCAACTACGATGTCACGCCGCAGGTCACGATCTCGCTGGAAGGGAGCAACCTGCTGCGGACCCGGCGCGAAAGCTACTATACTGTCGCGACCCGGTTCAATGACCAGACCGTCGACGATCGCCAGTTCCTGGCCGGCGTCCGCTTCAAATTCTGAACGGGCACCCGTCGCAGTTTCGGCGCCCGGCCTGCCGCCGGGCCCGAAGCTGCGCGCGGGACCGAATCCTACCACAAAGGCTCAGGACGCTGCTCTTGCTGTCGCGCCCTCGAGACCTGCCGACCCGACCCGGGATCGCGCGTGTTACCATGGTGCGCGGACTTGCTCTGGTCGCGGTGGTGACGTCCCCCGTTGTGCCTGACGGTCCGGCACTCGGCCAGCCGCTAACGCTGGACGACCTTCCTCGCCCGTCGGTGCCGGTCGTCAATGCACACCGGATGGACCTGATCGTCGAGCCTGCTACGCACGCTGTTGAAATCCCGCCGGCCGGGGAAACCCGTCGCGCCAACTCTCCACGTTGGACCCGCGTCGATCCCGACGGCCTGTGCCGCTACCGAAATCGGAACCGCGCCTTGCCCGCCGCAGGCCGCGCAGCGTGATGTTCCCGGGCGACCCGATCACCGAAGCGTTGAAACCGGCGGTCCCGTCGCCTTTCGAAAAGGACGTTCTGGACCGCGGTGTGTCGGGCCAGACTACGGGTCAGATGCTGGCCCGTAGTCTGGGTGGACGTGATCGATCTCCATCCAGCGGTCGGGCACATCACGGGCTGACTATGCGGCAGCGAAGAGGCCGGGGTATCTCGATTACCACGCGGAACTGAAGAGTGTGGACCAGGGGATCCGGGATGGCCTCTCGAACGAAGCCGTCCATCCCAACCGCCGCGAATACCCACTGATCACCCCGCTGGCGACCGCAGCGATCAACCGCGTTCTGGCCGGACGGCGGCGACCGACCTACCGAATAACCTGTGTTGCCTCAGTGCGCCGCACGCTCGGGGAGCCCGAGCTCGGCCCGGATGGCGGCAGTATGTTGGCCGACCGATGGGGCGGCCGCAGAGGACGGGGCGCGTTCCCCGGCGATACGCAGCGGACGGCGCGTCGTCAGGATCCGGCTAGGGCCACGGGCCATTTCCTGCAGCATGTCGAGCCGCCCGAACGCCTCGCTCGCCAGCAGGCGCGGCCAGTCGAGCACCGGCGCGCACCACACATCCTCGCTCCGCAGCAGCGTGATCCAGTCGGCCGTCGGGCGGGTGCGCAGTCGTTCGGCGATCAGTCGCTTGATCTCGTCGCGGCGCGTGAAACCGGCATTGGGTTCTCCGGCGAGGTCGACGAGGGTCGGCATGGTCAGCAACCGGCCGAGCGTGTCGAGCGGCGTCATCGCCAGCGCAAGATGGCCATCCTGCGTTGCGTAGACGCCGTAGGGGGCGGCCAGATAGGCGTGCGCATTGTTGAACGCCGATCGCATCGGCAGCTTGCCGTCGTCGTTCAGATGCGTCGTCAGCACCTCGAACTGCAGGTCGACGATCGCCTCCAGCAGGCTCGTCTGGATATGGGCACCCTCCCCCGTGATGCCGCGCCGTACCAGCGCGGCCAGCACACCTTCGACCACCAGATGCCCGGCCAGCATGTCGGCGATCGACAGGCCGAGTGGGACCGGCCCGTCGCCCTCGCTGCCGCTCAGCCACATCGCACCAGAAACCGCCTGCGCCAGCAGGTCCTGGCCGGGCAGGTCGGCCCACGGCCCGTCCTCGCCATAGCCCGAAATGCCGGCATAGACGATGCGCGGGTTGATCGCGCGCACCGCGTCATAACCCAGGCCAAGCCGTTCGATGACGCCGGGACGGAAGTTCTGGATCAGCACGTCGGCCCGCGCGATCAGCGCGCGAACGGCGGTCAGGTCGGCCACGTCCTTCAGGTCCGCGGCAAAACTTTCCTTGTTGCGGTTGATCGCGTGGAACAGCGTCGAATCGCCCGCGATGTCGGTATCGGTCAGGTACAGCGTCCGGCAGATGTCACCCGTCCCTGGCCGTTCGATCTTGATGACCCGTGCGCCCAGATCGCCCAATCGCAACGCCGCCGACGGGCCTGACAGGAACTGCGCCAGATCGAGAACGAGCAGGCCTTCGAGGGGAGACGATATCATGCCGGCAGGCTCTCCGCGAACAGGTGGTTGAGCGCCGCGATCAGCGGCGCGCCTTGCTCGTCCAGCCGCAACGCACGATCCAGCCGGGCGGACGCAGCCGCCTGGAACGCCATCGCGCCGTCATGCCGCGGCCGCAACCATGCGCCGTCCAGCGTCCGCCGCGTGGCGCGATAGAAATCGGCCGTCGCGCGATTGACGCTGTCGTCCTCCCACGCGGCGACATGGGCCGGTTGCCCCCCGGCGGCGGCATAGAGCGTCTTCTGGCAATCGCCGCCTGCGACGAACATGGCGAACGCGGCCGCCGTCGCCGGATCCTGTCCGAACCGCGAGACCGCAATGCCGGTGCCCCCCAGTGCCGATCCGCCATGCCGGCCGTCGCCATCGCCCGGCAGATCGCTGAACCGGATCGGCGATGCCCGGAACCCGGCCGCCGCATAATTCACATAGCCGTAGATCAGCGGGGCAAGGTCGATCGTCGCACCGGGTGCGGCCATCGCCTCCAGCACGGCGATCGGATCCATGTCGAAACAGGCGGGGTCGACGATGCGCGCCAGCCGGCGCAACCGGTCATAGGCCTCGGCCGCCGGCCCGGGCGCGAACAGCATCGGGCCTTCCGCGGCCGGCGCGTGACCGGCAAGACCGCACAGGGTGTACAGGCTCATCAGCGCATGCGGACTGCGCAACGGGCACAGCACCCGCCCGGCCCGCGCCAGGGCCATGACGCCGCCCCAGTCCTCCGGCGCGGCGGACAGGCCGTCGGCACGATAGGCCTGCACCTGCGTCGCGGCATCGATCGGCAACGCCCATTGCCGCCCGGCCCAGCGGTAGCTTTCGAACGATCGCCCGACGAAGTCGCCCGGTCCGCCTGTCCCGCCGAACGGGACCAGGCAATCCTCGGCGACGATCTGACCGACGTGCGGGTGATCGATCACGATCATGTCGTAGGTTTCGGCCAGCGACCGGACCGGGAACGTCTCGAAATCCTGTAACGACCGCCGGTCCCACTGGATCGGTCGGCCGCCTTGCCGCCGCCATGCGTCGGTTGCCGCGACCAACGGGTCGTAGCCCCGCGGATGATCCCACGTCATGCCCCGAAGCGGCCCACGCGCGTCGCTGCCCATCGTCATCCCCTTCTCTGGTTGACTTCATTTACCGACAAACATATCGTCTGCATATAAACAATAAATACGGGAGAGTAGCGTGGCTCATCGCAACAGGCAGCCTGTGCCGGCGTCGGCGTGACACCGCCTCTCTCTCTGCCGCTGGATGGCGTCGTCGTTCTGGATTTTAGTCAGTTTCTCGCCGGGCCGTCCTGTGCGCTGCGCCTGGCCGATCTGGGCGCACGGGTCATCAAGGTCGAACGGCCCGACGGCGGCGACGGTGCCCGTTCGCTTAGCATGGCCGACCAGCATTTCGATCGCGACACCGCGCTGTTCCACACGATCAACCGCAACAAGGAAAGCTACGCGGCGGACCTGAAGGACCCTGCCGACGCGGCGCGCGTCCGGGCGCTGATCGGCCGCGCCGACGTGCTGATCCACAATTTCCGGCCGGGCATCATGGACCGCCTCGGTCTCGGCTTCGACGCGGTGACCGCGCTCAACCCGCGCATCGTCTATGCCGGCATCTCGGGCTACGGCCATGCCGGGCCGTGGCGCAATACGCCGGGGCAGGACCTGCTCGTGCAGGCGCGCACCGGGTTCGCCTGGCTGTCGGGCGATGCCGCGGATGGGCCGGTGCCGACCGGGCTGGCCGTGGCCGACATGGCGGCCGGCGCACAGCTGGTGCAGGCCATCCTTGCGCTGCTCGTCCGACGCGGCGTCACCGGTCGCGGCGGTCGCGTCGATGTCAGCCTGATGGAAGCCGCGATCGATCTGCAGTTTGAACCACTGACCGTGTTCCTGAACGGCAGCGGGGACGCGCCACGCCGTTCGGCGGTCAACAACGCCAATATCTACCTCATGGCGCCCTACGGCATCTATGCCACCGCCGACGGCCATGTGGCACTGGCGATGATGCCGGTCGATAGGCTGGGCGTGCTGATCGGCTGTTCCGCGCTGGCCGCTTTCCCGGCCGACCGCTGGTACGCCGATCGTGACACGATCAAGCAGGCCATCGCCGATCATCTCGTCACCCGGCCGTCGCGCCACTGGCTGGACATTTTGGAACCCGCCGGACTGTGGGCAGCCGAGACGCTCGACTGGCCCGCCCTGGTGGCGCACGATGCGTTCGCCGCGATCGATCCGGTTCAGCCGATCGTCGCGGCGGACGGTGCCACGATGCAGGTCACCCGCTGCCCGATCCGGGTCGATGGCCGCATCCTGCGCTCGCCCCGTCCCGCCCCGCGGCTGGGCGCCGACACCGCGTCAATTGCCACGGAATTTCAGCTGGACGAGGAAGCCGCATGATCGTCGAATCCTACTTCGAGGATATCGCCGTCGGATCGCGCCGAACGAGCTTCGGCCGGACGATCACCGAAACCGATTTCGTCGTCCATGCCGGGCACAGCGGCGATTTCTTCCCGCATCACATGGACGCCGCCTGGTGCGCGACGCAGTCGATCGGTCAGCGCATCGCGCATGGCACGCTGGTCTTCACGGTCGGCATCGGCCTGACCGCCAGCGTCATCAACCCGCACGCCATGTCGACCGGCTATGACCGGCTGCGCTTCGTGCGGCCCGTGCATATCGGCGACACGATCACGACGCACACCCATATCGCCGACAAGCGTGATCACCCCAAGCATGCGACGCACGGCGTGGTGGTGGAGGCGGTCGATATCCGTAACCAGCACGACCAGACGGTGCTCGCCTGCGAACATCTCTATCTCGTCCTGCGCCGCATGCCGGCCGCCGCCTGACATGCGCGTGCGCCATCCGGTGCGGCTCGTCCTGGCTGGTGCAGTCGCGCTGGTCGCGGCCGCGTCGGTGACGGGGATGGCGACCCGCGTGCGTGCGACGACGCCTTTCTTCGCGGCGCCGACGACCGGTACGGAACGGCCGCGCTACGGCCTGTCCAGCGTCGGGCTGAGCTATCCCTTCGCCGCTGCGGTGGCCAAGGGGTTCAGCGACGCGGCCCACGCCGCCGGGGCGGAGGCGGTAGTGCTGGACGCGCGCGGCGACGTGCAGAAACAGGCGAACGATATCGAGGATCTGATGGTCCAGCGGGTCCACGGTATCGCGCTGATGCCGCTCGACTCGGTCGTCGCGCAGACCTGGGTCGATCGGGCGGCGCGCGCCGGCATGCCGATCGCCGCCGTCGCGGCGCAGGTCGGCGATCCGCGCCGCCGCGCGATCCGCAATGTATATCCGGGCCTGTCCGCGCTCGCCACGCAGGACGAGGTCGAGGCCGGACGCGCGGCCGGCCGGCTGGCGGCGACCCTGCTGCCCGCCGACCGCCCGGCGGCGATCGCGATCATTGAGGGCGCGGCCGGTTTCCCCGAAGTCGAACAGCGCGCGCGCGGCTTCCGCCAGGGTCTGGACGAAAGCGGCGCACGCTATGCGATCGTTGCGTCGCAACCGGGCAACTGGACGTCCGAGAAGGGCGAGGCCGCGTGCCAGAACATTCTGACCGCCCGTCCCGGCATCGACCTGTTCTTCAACGAGGCGGACGACATGCTGGTCGGCTGTGCACGCGCGGTCCGCGCGGCACAGTCCCCGGCGAAGCTCATCGGCGTCGGCGGATCGAAGCTGGCGATCGCATCGATCAAGGCGGGCGCCGCGCAGGGCACCGTCTGCTTCAAGCCTGAAGCATTGGGCGCGCTCGCCTTCCACGCGCTGGCCGATGCGCGCGGCGGTCCGCCGGCCCGGCGCTTCCTCACCTACCCGCTGCCCGCCGTCACGCGCGCGACGATCGACCGGTGCGTCGGACAATGGTGACCCCGCTGCTGCTGGCGCAGGGCGTCGCCAAGACGTTTCCCAACGGTACGATCGCGCTGCACGGCGTCGATCTCGCCTTGCGGGCCGGGCGGGTCCACGGCCTGCTCGGCGCGAACGGCGCGGGCAAGTCGACGCTGGTGAAGATCCTGAGCGGCGCTCTGCCGGCCAGCGGCGGGACGGTCACGTGGCGCGGTGCGTCGGCACGATGGACCGGCCCCGCCCGCGCCCGCGCCGCCGGGATCGCCACGATCTACCAGCATGTACCGCTGGTGCCGACGCTGTCCGTGCTCGAGAATATTCTGCTCGATCGCGGTGGCTGGCGACGCGACCGGCGCGACCAGCGGGCCGAGGTGGCCGCCCTGCTGGCGCGCGTCGGCCATGAACTCGACCTCGACGCGCTGGTCGGCGACCTGCCGATCGGCGCACGCCAGATGGTGGCGATCGTCCAGGCGCTGGCCAGCGGGGCGGACCTGATCGTCATGGACGAACCGACCGCATCGCTGGCCGGGCACGAGCGCGAGACAGTCTACCGCATCGTCCGGATGCTGGCGCATGCCGAACAGCGCGCCATCCTGTTCATCTCGCACTTCCTGGACGAAATCGTCAGCCTGACTGACGAGGTTACCGTGCTGCGGGACGGGCGCGTGGCGCTGAACGCGGAGACGGCGACGTTGGACGAGGCCGCCATTGCCGCCGCCATCGCCGGACGCAGCGTGACCGCCCTGTCGCGCACGGCAGACCGCTGGATCGGCGCGCCGGCGCTGGTCGCGACGGGTCTCTCCGTCCCCGGCCGGCTCGGCGCCACCGACATCACCGTCGCCGCGGGCGAGATCGTCGGCATCGCCGGGCTGCTCGGCTCGGGACGCAGCGAATTGCTGCACGCCATCTTCGGCGCGCATCCGGTCCAGACGGGCAACGTCCAGCTGCACGGCCAACCGGTCGGGCCGTCACCGGAGGAAGCGGTGGCGGCCGGGATCGCGCTGGTGCCGGAGGATCGCGCCGCACAAGGCTATATCCCGCAGTTCGAGATCTGGAAGAATATCGGCCTGCCGCACGTCGGCGCAGGCAGCTGGCTGCTCGATCCCGCCGCCGAACGCGGCGCGGCCGACGCGGCGATCGCCCGGCTGGCGATCCGTACGCCGGATGCCGACACGATCGTCACCGACCTGTCCGGCGGCAACGCGCAGAAGGTGGTCATCGCCAAATGGCTGGGTGAACGGACCCGCCTGCTGCTGCTGGACGAACCGACCGCCGGGATCGACATTGGCGCACGTACCGACATCCTGCAGCTGATCCAGTCGTTCGCGGACGACGGGCTGCCCGTGCTCCTAGTCTCGTCGGAATTTTCCGAACTGATCGCGATCTGCGACCGCATCCTGGTGATGCGCGACGGCCGGATCGTGGCGGAACGGCGCGCAGGCGACATCGACGAACAGGGGCTGATCCTCCTTGCCGGGGGCACATTGCCGACAGTGGAGCAGGCCGCATGACGATATGGACCAAGCCGGCGAGCCCAACCTGGCGGACGGGCCTCGGCCTGCGCGATGCGGGCGTCTATTATGCGCTGCTGCTGCTGCTGATCGTACTGGCGCTCGTCGCGAACGCCGCGGGCCGGCCCGGCTACCTGTCGCCCGCCAATCTAGGGAACATCCTGTACCAGGCGTCGCTGGTCGGCATCATGGGCGTCGCGATGACGGTCGTGCTGATCACCGGCGCGTTCGACCTGAGCGTGGGCTCCGTCGCGGCGCTGGCTGCCGCGATCCTGGTCGGACTGGCGGACGGCATCGGCTTCGTGCCCGCCGCCGGTGCCGCGCTGGCGACCGCGGCGGCGGTCGGGCTGCTCAACGGCGCGATCGTCAACTTCCTGGGCATCAATGCCTTCATCGTGACGCTCGGCACGCTCACCGCAGTCCGCGGGCTCGTGCTGGTGCTGACCGACGGTCGGTCGCTGATGGTCGAGAATGGCGACACGCTCGCCCGCATGCTGGCCTTCGAGAGCAGCCGCATTCCGCTGTTCGGCGCACTGCTGGTCGTCGCGGCGCTGCTGGCGGTCCGGGCCTGCCTCGCCTTCATCCGGGCGCGTCGCGTCGGTCCGGCCATCGCCGCGCTGGCCGTGCTGCTGCTCGCGCTGTTTCTGGGGCGCGACTTCACCGTCGCGCCGCCCGTCCTGTACCTCGCGATCGTCACGACCGCGGCCTGGTTCGTACTTGCCCGCACGGTCACCGGTCGGCGGCTCTACGCGGTCGGCGGCAATGCGGAGGCGGCGCGCCTGTCGGGCATCGACGTGCGCGCCTACAAGATCGGCGCGTTCGTGGTGTCGGGGCTGGCCGCGGGGTTTGCCGGCGTGCTGTTCGGCTGCCGGCTGGGCGCGGTCAACCCGACCGCGCTGCAGGGATCCGAACTGACCGTCATCGCGGCGGCGATCCTCGGCGGCACGTCGCTGTTCGGCGGGGCGGGCAGCGTGGTCAAGACGGTGACGGGCGCGCTCATCCTGTTCACGCTGACCAACGGTTTCAACATCCTCAATCTCGGCGCGAACTATCAGGGGATGATCGAGGGAATCGTCGTGATCGCGGCGGCCGCGATCTACACGGTGGGCGGGCGCGGCCCCCGCCGTGCTGCTGGAGCAGCCCTATGATCGCAGACGTCACCCCCGAAACCGAGGAGAAGCGGCTGCGCTACTCCGTCCCCGCGCTCGAAAAGGGGCTCGATATCCTCGAATATCTCGCCGAACAGGCGGTGCCGGTCACGCAGGCGCACGTCGCGCGCGCCCTGAACCGGCAACCGGGCGAGCTGTTCCGGATGCTGACCTGCCTCGAAGGGCGCGGTTATCTGCACCGTGATGCCGGATCGAACGGCTATGTGCTGTCGCTGCGGCTGTTCGAACTGTCGCGCATCCACTCCCCGCATGAGGCGCTGTTGCGCGCCGCGCGTCCGCTGATGCGTGCGCTGGCGGACGAGGTGCGCGAAAGCTGCCACCTGAGCGTGCTGCACCGCGGATCGGTGCTGGTGCTGTCGCAGGAGGAAAGCCCACGCGCCTTCCGCCTGTCGGTCGAGGTCGGGTCGCAGCATCCGCCGATGCGCACGACGTCCGGCCGCCTGCTGCTGGCCGGGCTCGAACCCGAGGCGCTGGCCGACACGCTTGCCGACCAGGCCGACTGGGCGAATGCGGACGAAACCCGCCGCTCCGGTTTCGTGCAGCAGCTGGACATGATCCGCCGTACGGGGTTCCATCACAGCACCGGCGAACGCTTCGTCGGCGGGGCCGATATCGGCGTGCTGGTCGGCGGGCACGGGTCGGCGGTCAACGCCGCGCTGACGATCGCGCGGTTGATCGAAACCGACATGCCGTCCGATATCGAATCGTTCACTCGCCCGCTCGCCACCTGCGCCGCCGCGATCGCGCACCGCGCCGGGCTGATCGCACGGACACCGCCGGCATGACCACAACCCTGCGCATCGCGGTCCGCCGCTTCGATCCGTTCGTCCGGGCGATCACCCGCCAGTTCGCGGACTTCGTCACGGCGACCGGCGCGGACGCCGTAATCGATGCGCAGCCGCTGGACCTCAACCCGCTGCATCATGCGCTGTTCACGGCCGGTGGCCTCTGCGACGGATCGTTCGACATCGCGTTCCTGGCGACCGACTGGCTGGCGGAGGCGCAGGCGGGCGGGCTGGTCGAAAATCTCGATCCCTGGCTCGATCGCGCCCCCGTCCCGGATTTCCCTGACGGCTGGAGCGCGTCGCTGACCGGCCTCCAGTGCTTTGCCGGCGGCTATTGGGGCATGCCCTACCATGACGGGCCGGAATGCCTGATCTACCGCCGCGACCTGCTGGACGCCGCCGGGATCGCCGTGCCGCGAACGTGGGACGCGTTCCATGCCGCCGCGCGTGCGATCCATGCCCCGGACCGCGGCATTGCGGGGACCACGCTGGCGCTGTTCCCGGACGGGCACAACAGCTTCTACGATTTCTGCATCCAGATCTGGACCCGCGGCGGCGAACCGTTCGACGCGGCAGGGCGCCCCTGCTTCACGGGGCCGCACGCCACGGCCGGACTGGACTTCATCCGCACGCTGGCGCGGGATGGCGGTGCGGTGGACCCGGACTGCGCCGCGCTGGACAGCGTCGCGACGGGGCTGCGGTTCTGCGCGGGCAAGGTCGCGTTGATGGCGAACTGGTTCGGTTTCGCCGCACTGGGCGAGGCGGACGACAGCCCGGTCCGCGGCCTGATCGACGTCGCGCCGCTGCCGGCCGGGCCGGGCGGGTCGAGCGTTTCGCTTAACGTCTTCTGGGTGCTGGCGATCGCGGCCGGATCCCGCAACAAGGCGCTGGCCTGGGATTTCCTGCGTCACTGCGCCCGCGCGGACATGGACCGCATCACCACGCTGGAAGGTGCCATCGGCTGTCGCCGGTCGACCTGGGCCGATGCGGAGGTCAACCGCCGCGTGCCCTATGCGCACCGGCTCGACTGGCTGCACGACCATGCCCGCGCGATGCCCCATCATCCGCGACTGGCGGAGATCAGCCACATCGTCGACGACCTCGTCACCGCGGCCACCACCGGCGACGTCGCGACCGAAACGCTCTTGACGGACGCACAGGCGCGGGCGGAACGGCTATGCTGAGCCCGCTCCGCCAGACCTGGCCGCTGCCGACGTCGCCGAAACCGATCGTCGTCGTCGGAACCGGCGGCATCGTTGCCGACGCGCATCTGCCGGCCTATGCGCGCGCCGGACTGCCGGTCGCGGGACTCTACGACCGAGATCCGGCCCGCGCGGCGGCGCTAGCCCGAACCTGGTCGATCCCGCGCGTGTTCGGCTCGCTCGCGGAGGCCGCCGAACAGGACGCCGTGTTCGACGTGGCCGCCCCGCCGCACGCGCACCGTGCGATCCTGTCCGCGCTGCCGCCGGGGGCCACCGTCCTGTTGCAGAAGCCGATGGGGCTGGACCTGACCGACGCGACAGCGATTCTCCATCTGTGTCGCGCGCGCGGGCTGACCGCGGCGGTCAACTTCCAGCTGCGCTATTCCGCGATGATGCTGGCGATCGCCGATGCCGTCGCACGCGGGCGGCTGGGTCGGTTGACCGAGATCGTGATCGACGTGAACCTGGTTACGCCGTGGGGCCTGTTCCCGCACCTGAAACCCAATCCGCGTGTCGAGATCGTCTCGCACTCCATCCATTATCTCGATGCGATCCGCGCGATCGCCGGCGAACCGCGCGGCGTGTTCGCGCGCACGATGGGCCATCCGTCCAGTGACCTCGCCCAGACCCGCACGTCCGCGATCCTCGATTACGGCCCCGAACTACGCGTGCTGCTGTCGATCAACCATCATCATGATTTCGGACGCCGGTTCCAGCAGGCCAGCTTCCGGGTCGAAGGCGACGCCGGCGCCGCCGTGGCGAAGCTCGGCGTGCTGCTCGACTATCCGCAGGGCGAACCCGACGAACTGTGGCTCGCCCCCCGCGGCGGTCCGTTCGCGCGGGTGCCGCTGTCCGGCGCGTGGTTCCCGGATGCGTTCATCGGCCCGATGGCGAACCTGCAACGCTTCGCCGCAGGCGAGGACGACGTGCTCGCCACCGGGGTCGAGGACGGCTGGCGCACGATGGCGCTGGTCGAGGCCTGTTACCGCGCCGCCGACCGACCGGGCGAACCGATCCCTTCCCTACCGACTGGAGACTGACATGACGGACCTGACCGGCCGTACCGTCCTCATCACCGCCGCCGGGCAAGGCATCGGCCGGGCCGCCGCGATTGCCTTCGCCGCGACGGGCGCACGCGTGATCGCCACCGATATCGCGGAGGACAAGCTCGCCACGCTGGCCGGCATGGCGGGCATCACCACGGCGCGGCTGAACGTGCTGGACGATGCCGCGGTCGAACGGCTGGTCGATGCGGAGCCGCAGATCGATATCCTGTTCAACTGCGCGGGCGTCGTCCACGACGGTACGCTGCTGAACAGCGACGATGATCAGCTCGACTTTGCCTGGGAACTGAACGTCAAGGCGATGGTGCGGATAGCACGCGCGGTGCTGCCGGGCATGATCGAGCGGCGTGACGGGGCGATCGTCAACATGTCGTCGGTCGCCTCCAGCATGAAGGGCGTCCCCAATCGTTTCGCCTATACCGTCACCAAGGCAGCAGTCCTGGGCCTCACAAAGTCGATCGCTGCCGATTATGTGACGCACAACGTCCGCTGCAACGCGATATGTCCCGGCACTGTGGACACGCCGTCCCTGCAGGACCGCCTGACGGAGGGCGGGGAAGACCGGCGCGCCGCGTTCCTTGCGCGCCAGCCGATCGGCCGGCTCGGCACGGCGGAGGAGATCGCGGACCTTGCCGTCTATCTGGCGGGTGCCACCTACACTACCGGACAGGCGCATGTGATCGACGGCGGGTGGACGCTGTGAGGATCACGCTCCTCGCCACCTGCGCGCTCCTGCTCGGCGCACCCGCCGCCGCCGCGCCGTCCGCGCCCGCCGCCGCGCACCAGGTCCAGTCCGACAAATTATGGTTCGGATCGGCCTGGTATCCCGAACAATGGCCGGAAGAGCGCTGGCCGCGCGATCTCGCCCTGATGAAGGCGCAGGGCGCCAACGTCGTGCGCATCGGCGAATTCGCCTGGAGCCGGATGGAGCCGGCGGAGGGGCAATATGACCTCGACTGGCTCGTCCGCGCGGTCCGGCTGGCGGCGCGGTACGATATCAAGGTCGTGATCGGGACGCCGACCGACACGCCCCCGGCCTGGCTGACGACGCGCTACCCCGACACGCTGCGCGTCGACAGCGACGGCAAGCCGGCGATCCACGGCGGCCGTCGGCAATTCTCGATTTCCAGCCCGCGCTACCGCGACCTGTCGCGCCGCGTCGTCGCCGCGATGGCTGCGAAGCTCGGCCGCGAACCGAACGTCGTTGGCTGGCAGATCGGCAACGAATATACCGACGAAAGCTACGATCCGGCCGCCCGAGCCGCGTGGCATCGCTGGCTCGCGGCCAAGTACAAGACGCTGGACGCGCTCAACGACGCGTGGACGACATCCTACTGGTCGCAGACCTATTCCGCCTGGGATCAGGTCCCGTACAGCAGTGTCGCGGGCAACCCCGGCTGGATGATCGACCAGAAACGGTTCATCACCGACACCTGGGTCGATTTCCAGAAGGTGCAGGTCGATGCCCTGCGCGCGGGCGTTGCACCGCACATGTTCATCACCACCAATCTGGGCGGGCTCGGCTGGGCCAACCGGTTCGATCGTTATGCCATCAACCGCGATCTGGATCTCGCGTCGTGGGACAATTATGTCGGTACCGGCCATCTGGAACCCTATCGCAACGGGGCCACGCACGATCTGGCGCGCGGGTGGAAACGCCGTAATTTCTGGGTGATGGAGGCGCAGCCCGGCTTCGTGAACTGGGCCGGCGTGTCGAACATGCTCGACCGCGGTGAATCGCGCGCCATGGCGTGGCACATGGTCGGCCACGGTGCGGATGCGCTGTTGTACTGGCAATGGCGCAGCGCCCCCAACGGGCAGGAACAATATCATGGCGCGCTGGTCGGCGCCGATGGCGAACCGATCCCCTTCTATACCGAGGCGCAGGAAATCGGCCGCGATTTCGCGAAGGCGTCCGCGGCGCTGGCCGGCACGGAACCGGTTTCACAGGTCGCGATCCTGCAGGATTACGACAGCCGCTGGGCGATCGATTTCCAGCTGCACAACAGGGAATACGACCAGATCAAGGTGCTGCTCGACACCTATCGCCCGCTCAAGGACCGGCTGGGCGCGGTGGACATTGTGTCGGCCGCCGGTCCACTCGACCGCTACCGGCTGGTGTTCGCGCCAAGCCTCAACATGATCCCGGCGGCGCTCGGCCGGCATCTGGCGGCCTATGTCCGCGCCGGCGGTCACTTGGTGCTGGGGCCGCGCAGCGGCATGAAGGACGAATATAACCGGCTCGATCCGCACCGCCAGCCGGGTCCGCTCACCGAAATGCTGGGCGGCCGGGTCGAGCAATTCTACGCGCTGGACGAAACCGTACCGGTCGGCGGCGGCACCGCATCGATCTGGGCGGAACAGCTGGCCACCCGGGCGCCCGACGCCACCGTCCCGTTGCGCTACGGCAAGGCGAACGGCTGGATCGACGGACAGCCCGCGGCGGTCAGCCGGCCTTATGGCAAGGGGCGGATCACCTATCTGGGTGCGCTGCTCGATCCGGCGTCGATGGACCGCTTCGTCGCGGCGCGGATGGCGGAGGCGGCGGTGACGCCCGACTTTGCCGTCCCGGCCGGCGTCGAACGGATGATCCGCACGGGCAAGGGCCGCACCGTCACCATCCTGGTCAATCATGGCCGGACGCCGCAACCCGTTACCTTGCCGATGGCGATGCGCGACGTGCTGAACGGTGGCAGCGTTTCGGCGCTGACCCTGCCCGCGCGCGGCGTCGCCGTGCTCGACCGCTGACCGACGAACAACACGAAAAGGGGAGAGAGCCATGAAGGCCACCATCATGCTGACCGTCCTGCTGGGCAGCGCTGCGCCGATCGCGGCGCAGACATCGACTGCACCGCCGATCACGCCATTGCCCGCCCTGCCCGCGACTTATGACGGCGGCTACCGTCCGGACGCGGTCGCCCGCCAACTCGCGACAGTCGAAGCCGGAACGAAGCGCGGGCCCTTCAAGCCGGACTGGAAATCGCTGGCCGCGTTTACTGTGCCGGAATGGTTCCGCGATGCGAAGTTCGGAATTTTCATCCACTGGGGCCCCTACTCAGTGCCCGGTTTTGCCAGCGAATGGTATTCGCGCAACATGTACGACAAGCGCAGCCCGGCGTTCACCTATCACCGCAACGTGTTCGGCGCGCAGGACAAGTTCGGGTACAAGGACTTCATTCCGCAATTCAAGGCCGAACGGTTCGATCCCGCACAATGGATCGCACTGTTCCAGCAGGCCGGGGCGCGCTACGTCGTGCCCGTCGGCGAACATTGCGACGGCTTCGCGATGTACGCCTCGAAGATGACGCCGTGGAATGCCGCCGAGATGGGTCCGAAGCGCGACGTTGCGGGTGAACTCATGACCGCCGCGCGGGCGAAGGGCATGCATTTCGGCCTGTCGTCGCACCGCGCGGAACATTGGTGGTGGTATAATGAAGGCCGCGCGACCGGCGACGTGGGCGACCCGCGCTACGCCGCGCTCTATGGTCCGGCGGCCCCGCGCACCCTGCCCGCGGACAATCCGGCAAGCGAGCCCGATCCGGCCCATCTCGAAAACTGGTTCCCACCCGACAAGCCGTTCCTCGACGACTGGCTCGCCCGCACGACGGAGATGGTCGACAAATATCAGCCCGAGATGATCTACCTCGACTGGTGGACTAGCGCGCCCGCGTTCGAACCCTATCTGCGCCGCCTGTCCGCTTATTATTACAATGAGGCCAAGCGGCGTGGCCAGGGGCCGGCGATCGCGTACAAGGGCGAAAATTTCCCGGCCGGTGCCGCGCTGTTCGATGTCGAACGCGGCAAGCTGGACGCGCTCCGCCTGCTGCCGTGGCAGACCGACACGTCGGTCAGCATCAAGAGCTGGGGCTATGCGCAGGACGACAATTACCGCACGCCGAAGTCGCTGATCGCCGACATGATCGACGTCGTGTCGAAGAACGGCAACCTGTTGCTGAACGTCGGGCCGAAGGCGGACGGGACGATCCCGGACGAAATCCAGACCGTGCTGCGCGGCATGGGCGCATGGCTCGGCACCAATGGCGAGGCCATCTACGGCACCCGCCCGTGGAAATATTTCGGCGAAGGCCCGTCCGTCACGGTGACCGGCGAGAAGAAGGAGAATCCGAACAGGACCTGGTCGACCGCGGACATCCGTTTCACGACGAAGGGCGACACGCTCTACGCGCTGGGGCTGGAACGGCCGGCCGACGGCCGGGTCCTCGTCAAGACGCTGTACACCGGCACCCCCTATCTCGCCCGTCCGATCGCCGCGGTGACGCTGCTCGGCACGGCAGCCCCCGTCCGCTGGGAACAGACGGCCCGGGGCCTGGCCGTGACGCTGCCGTCCGATCCCGGCGGGACCATGCCCTATGCGTTGAAACTGACCTTCGCAGGGGGCCGCTGATGCGCCGGCTCGGGTTCCATCTGACGCTGGGCGCGATGCTCAGCCTTTCGACCCCGGCTGCGGCGGCGTGGCGCACGGCCTGGATGGCCGCCCCCTTCCCGACGACCCCGGTCCTGGTGCCCGACGACCTGCGCGTGTTCGAACGCCAGACGGTGCGCCAGACGATCCGCGTCGCGACGGGCGGCACGCGACTGCGGTTGCGGCTCAGCAACGAACTCGGCGGCACGGCGGTGCGGTTCGCGGCCGTCCATGTGGCGAAGCTCGATGCGGACGGCCGAACGATCGCGGGCAGCGACCGCGCGGTGACCTTCGCTACGGCGGCCGGGGCCGACATCCCGGCTGGCGCCCCGCTCGTCAGCGATGCGTTTGCCTTGCCGGTGGCACCGCTCGATCGGCTGGCGATATCGGTCGTCTACCGCGATCGCGCAACACCCGTCGCGCATCTGCTACGCGTCGCCGTGGGGCCGGGCGATCAGGGCAGCGCCGCGACGCTGGCGAACGCGGTCACGGCCCGCGCACCCGCCATCGTGGCGGCGCTCGAGTTGAATCAGGCCACCGATGGCCCGCTGATCGTCGCGATCGGTGATTCCATCACCGAAGGGGCCGGTTCGACGCCCGGCACGTTCCGCGGCTGGCCCGACCGGCTGGCGGAACGGTTTGCCGCGCGCCCCGCGAAACACCGTCCGGTCATCGTCAACGCCGGGATCAGCGGCAATCGCGTCCTGCGCGACGGGGCAGGCCCCAACCTGCTTGCCCGGTTCGACCGCGACGTGCTGGCGGTGCCCGGCGCGACGCACGTCATCCTGATGGAGGGCATCAACGACATCGGCAATGGTGAGAAGACCGGCGCCCCCGTATCGGCGGCCGAACTGATCGCCGCCTACGGCCAGGCGATCGCACGGGCGCATGCCGCCGGCCTGCGGATCATCGGCGCGACGCTGACCCCCTATCGCGGCGCCGCCTACTTCACCCCGGCGGGCGAAGTGACGCGGCAGGCGGTCAACCGCTGGATCCGCACCGGCGGCGCGTTCGACGGCGTGATCGATTTCGACCGCGTCGTTGTCGATCCGGCCGACCCCAGCCGCATCCGCGCCGCGTTTCATCCCGGCGATCATCTGCACCCCAACGATGCCGGCTATGCCGCGATGGCCGCCGCGATCGATCCGGCGCTGTTCACGCGCTGATCGATCGCCGCGGATCGCATCACAGCAGGACGGTGCGTTCGGTCAGGATCCGCACCGGGCCGAGCAGCCCGGCCGGATCGGGGGTTTCGCCCGCCGCGCCAGGCAACCATTCCTGCCCCTTGCGCAGCATCGGCACGACGAAGCTCTGCCGTTCGGCCGGCGGCTTGCCATGGTCCCCGATCAGGCGGTTGCGCCAGGTGTTGGCGACGCGGATCTCCAGCCGCACCCGTCGCCCGATGCCATCGGGCAGGGCCACGACGAACGGCGGCTTCCACGCCGTCGCGATCTCCCGTCCGTCGATCAGGACGGTGGCGAGGCTGGCGACATCCCCCAGATCGATCAGCAGCCGGTCGCCCGGCCCCGTCGTCGGCAGGACGATGCGCGTCGTATAGACGGCGACCCCCGAATAGAAACGGATGTCGGGATCGGGATGGTCGCTCCATGACGCGAGACGGTACAACCGGATCGTCTTCGGCGTCGCGATATGTTCGGCGAACCGGACGGTCCACGGACCGGGAACGACCTGCGCCGGCGGCAAGGTGACCGCGATCGGGCTGCTCGCATCGCCGCGGCGGGCGGTCCAGCGCCCGCTCGTCCGCACGACCGCGGCGACGCCGCCTGCCTGCCGCACGAAGCGCGGCGCGTCCGTCGTGGGCGTGACGGCAACCACCGGCCGCGCGTCCCGCGCAGGCGCGAACAGCAGGAACAGCGACCCGCGCGGATCGAGCGTCAGCGGCACGTCGATCCGCCCGTCCTGTGCCACCCAGCGGCCAAGCGGGACGATCGCGCCGCAGTCCGGATACCATGCCTCGGGCGCCAACCCCTTGCCGCGCAGCCCGACGACGATGTCCGCCGCCGCATCGCGCTGGTTGCTCAGGAACAGCATTTCCCAGCCGGGACCGCGCCGGTGGACCCACTCGATCCCCGCGGCCCCCGCCCCCATGATCATCACCGCGGGCGTCAGCCCGATCCGCGCCAGCAACGGCCCCAGGTCGCCGGGCGTGGACCAGCCTGCCGCCGATCGGCGGACCGCCGCATCGGCCGCGCTGCCGCCGGTCAGGCTCGGCGAGGCATCCGGTCGCCGGCCGTGAACGGTCGCCCCGGCGCGTACCAGTTCGGCCACCTTCGCCGTCAGTTCCGGCGTCATCCGCGCGTCGCCCGGCAAGAGCAGCATGCGGTACCGCGCGCCACCCGGCAGCACGATGGTGCCGTCCTCGACCCGCGCCAGCCGCAGCAGGGCATCGCGATTGATCGAATCATAGGCATGACCCGCCGGCAGTTCCGGGTGGACCCGACCGGGCAAAAGTGCCCGCGTCGGAATATCCTCGCCGATGAAGCAAGCGATATCGGCGGCGCGCACGCCCTGCTGCAAAAGCGTCTGGCAGCGGATCAGATAGTCGAACCACGCCCGCCCCGGCGTCCACCAGCTCTGCTG
Organism: Sphingomonas montana; assembly: GCF_001956315.1. GTDB lineage: Bacteria > Pseudomonadota > Alphaproteobacteria > Sphingomonadales > Sphingomonadaceae > Sphingomonas_R > Sphingomonas_R montana. The sequence goes on from NZ_KV887144.1 coordinate 394,130, forward strand.
CGCGGCGAAATGCGATCCGATACCGTTCAACGTCATGCCCGGCGCGCGATCGGGCCAGGGCTGCTGCGACCAGACGTGCAGCATCAGCCGGTTCACCCCCTCGCAAAACACATGGTCGCCCAGCGCCTTCCAGACATAGGGATGTTCGCGCCACGTCATCCGGCCCTGCGTGAAGCTTTCCGCGCCCACCACCCGCTTGCCGTAGATCGCGGCGCCCGACACCGCATCGCGGATGTCGTTCGGCTTGTCGTTGCGCGGGGTATCGACCCAGAATTCGCCCATCGGCATGTCGACGTCGCGCGCATAGTCCAGCCCGTCCGCCAGGAATGTCGGGCTCGGCGGCTCCCCGCTGAACGTGCAGCCGCGGGCATGCGCGGCGTCGCGCACCACCGCGTAGAAATGCGCACCGGTCAGGTCGGCCACCGTCCGGCGCACGTCGAACAGGAAGCGTTCCGTCATGTCGGCGCTATCGACCGGCACGCCCGCCATCGCCGCGATCCAGCGCAGCGGATCATAGCCGCGCCGTTCGCGGAAGCCCGCGGCAAGAGTCGGCCCCCAATTCTGCGTCCCCGCCTCCCAGCTGTCGACATGCACCGTCTTCAGGATCCGGCCGGCGCGCGGACCGATCCGGTCGAGCGTCCGGCCGAACCAGCTGTCGAACTGGAGTTTAGCGGCAACCGGATTGAACCGGTCGCATTCCAGTCCTTCGCCCAGCCCCGCGGCGGCATTGGTCTTGCCGGTGGTTGTCATGCCGATCCGCAGGATGCGCCAGCGCCCGCGCGGGGCTTGCCAGCGCAGCCGGCCGTCCTGGTCCATCGCGGCGGCGACATCGACGATGGCGATCGCGGGCACGCACGCAGCCGCCGGCAGATCGGCCGCATCCATCCGGCGGCTCCGTCCCCACGCCGCGCCGGACTTGACCGGCAGATGGTGGACCTGCGGCGCCGCGGACAGGACGACGCTCGACAGCCGCAACGTCGTATCCTGCCCGAAATCGCTGTCCTCGGCATAGGTGAACGGCCCCTCCGGCCGGTGGACCAGCCGGAAGATCCGCGCGCGCGTTTCCGGCACGGCATGGGTCAGCGTGGTCAGGTCGGTCTGCCAGCCATGATCGGGGTAATCGAGCCGCCCGACCGGTCGGAACGTCGCCCCGTCGTCGCTCGCCTCGACCCACAGGCTGTTCGCCGCGCGATTGACGCCGGGGGCATAGCCGGTCGGCGACTTCGGCGTGCGGATCGTCACGCTGCGCAGCGTGAAGGGCCGATCGAACGTCATCGTGATCGTGACCGCGGTATCCGTCTCGATCGTCGCGCCGTCATGGTCGGGATCGAGCAGGCGGGCGGCATCGACCGGCGCACCGCTGACCTTGGCGGTTGCCCGGCGCGTGACGCTCGTCTCGTCCCACGCGGCCGGCCATGGCACGGCCAGCACCGCCACGTCGCGGTGATAGTCGCGCTTCACCGGGCCGCGGGGCAGCAGGATATCGGTCGTCCGCCCGCCATCGACGCGCACCTCGCCCCAGATCAGGTGCTGCATCGACAGGTCGGGCGTGATCCACGGCCCGCTCGCCGTCGCCCATCCGTCGCACATGTTCATCGCCAGCGTCATGCCGATCCGGTCGGCCTCCGCCGCGGCATGTTCCACCATCGCCCACCAGGTGTCGGTCAGCGCGTTGGCCGGCGGCACGACGAGCGGGGTCTTGCCGCTCTTGCCGATGCTGAACATCACCGCCGTGGAAATGCCGGCGTCCTTCATGGCCGTCAGGTCGGCCGTGATCCCGGCCTTCGTGACACTGCCGCCCATCCAGTACCAGTACACGCCGGGGCGCGCCTCGACCGGCGGGTCCGCAAGCGCGCGCGCCAAATCCGTCAACGTCGTCGCACCGGTCATGGCGGTGCGGGACGCGGCACCCGGCGGCCGCGCCGCGGCAAGCCCCCAATAGCCGCTTGCCGCCGGCACCAATGCCGCCCCGCCCCCGATCGCCGTCAAAAGCTCGCGTCGATCGATCTCGTGCGCCACGCGGGTCATCCTCTGTCTTTGCGTCTTGTTGCGCATGCTCTAACAAGACCATAAGACATATCATAATATAATTGGGAGAGAGCCGTGAAACTGTTGATTGCAACGGCCATGTCGGCATCGATCGCGCTCGGGACCGTCCCGGCGACCACCGCCGCGACCACCGCCGCGCCCGTTGCCCCGACTGTGGCCACGACGGCACAGGTCGGCCCCGGTTTCGCGTTCGGAACGGCATGGTATCCCGAACAATGGCCGGAGGCGCGCTGGGACGTCGACCTTGCTCTGATGAAGGCGGCCGGGTTCAATACCGTGCGCATCGCCGAATTCGCCTGGAGCCGGATGGAGCCGGCGGAAGGACAGTTCGATTTCGCGTGGCTAGACCGCGCGATCGCCGCGGCGACGAAGGCCGGCATGGTCGTCGTGCTCGGCACCCCGACCGCCGCGCCGCCGGCCTGGATGAGTCAGCGCTACCCCGACATCCTGCGCGTCGACGAGGAAGGCCGTCGCGCCGAACATGGCGGCCGCCGGCACTTCTCGTTCGCCAGCGCCCGGTATCGCGGTTTCGCAACACGCATCGCCACCGAAATGGCGCGGCGGTACGGCCGCGATCCGCGCGTGATCGGGTGGCAGATCGACAACGAGGTCGGACCGCCCTCCTTCGATAATGAGGCAAAAGTCCGCTGGGCCGCGTTCCTGCAACGCCGCTACGGGACGATCGCGGTGCTGAACGATCGCTGGTCCACGCAATATTGGAGCCAGCATTACGATACGTTCGATCAGGTGCCGCTCCGCCAGACGGGCCAGCAGAATCCGGGCCTGCTGCTGGATTTCAAGCATTTCCAGACGGACACCTGGGTCGACTACGTCCAGGCGCAAGCGGGGGCGATCCGCGCGGTGGCCGACAAACGTCAGTTCGTCACGACCAACACGATGTTCTGGAATGCCGGTTTCGATCATTTCGCCATGCACCGCGATCTCGATCTGGCCGCGTGGGACAACTATATCCCGGACGGCCGGCCCGACTGGGTGGCGAACGGTGCCAATCACGATCTCGTCCGCGGCTACAAGCAGCGCAATTTCTGGCTGATGGAAACGCAGCCGGCCCGCGTGGACTGGGTGCCGCTCAACCGTTCGCTCGACGCGGGCCAGACACGCGAACTGGCCTGGCAGGCGATCGGCCACGGGGCGGACGCCGTCCTGTACTGGGCCTGGCGCAGCGCGCTGAACGGTCAGGAACAATATCATGGCGCGCTGCTCGGCCCCGATGGCCAACCCTTCCCGATCTATGACGAGGTTCGGCGGTTGGGCGCGGACCTGTCCGCCGCCGCGCCTGCGCTGACCGGCACCGCGCCGGTGGCGAAGGTGGCGATGATCTATTCCTACGACAGCCGCTGGGCGATCGACCTCCAGCGCCACAGCCGTGATTTCGATCCGATCAAGCAGTTCGTCGCCTGGTATCGGCCGCTGCGGATCGCATCGCAGGGGGTGCATGTCCTGCCCGTCGATGCCGATCTCGCCGTCTATCCGCTCGTCGTGGCACCTGCGCTGAACGTGCTGACCCGGCCCGAGGCGGACCGGCTGACGGCCTATGTGCGCGGCGGCGGGCATCTGGTGCTCGGCCCGCGGTCGGGGATGAAGGACGATGCCAACGCGCTTTGGCCGCAACGCCAGCCGGGGCCGCTCGCCGGGTTGCTGGGCGCGACCGTCGATCAATATTATGCGCTGGACGCCGCCGTGCCGATCAATGGTACCTACGGCGATGCGACGGCGACGATCTGGGCCGAAACGCTGAAGCCGACCGCTCCGGACGTCGCGGTGATCGCCCGCTACGGCCCGTCCAACGGTTGGTTGGACGGGCGACCCGCGGCCGTGACCCGGCGGGTCGGCAAGGGCCGCATCACCTATGTCGGCGCCTGGCTCGATCCGGCGGCGATGACGCGGCTGGCCGACGGGCTGCTGAGGCAGGCGGCGGTCGCGCCCATTCTTCCCGGCGTCGGGCCGGATGTCGAGGTCGCGGAACGCCGCGGTGCCGGCCGGCGCCTGCTGGTGGTCATCAATCACGGCGTAGTGCCCGCCACCCTGCCGCTGCCCGTCGGCGCGCGTGCCATCGCCGGCGATCTGGCCGGTACGACGCTACCCGCGCACGGCATTGCCGTCGTCGCGCTGGATCAGGCGGGCGCGACGAAGCGGTAGCGACCCGGCGCGACGACCAGTTCCAGCCCGTCCGCCACCGTGCGGGCGGTCCGCACCCCGGCAGCGCGCGGCGCGGCGGATCGCCCTTCCATGACGCGGTCGGGCCGCGGCGTCGGCACCCGCACCACCCCGCCCGGCCCGGACGGAATCGTCACGTCGAGCCGCAGCACGCCGCCGGTGCGCCGCCAGGACGAAGCGACCGGGCCCAGGACGGAACGATAGGCGACCGCGACCGAGCGTACGTCGCCGACCGGTTCGGGCGCGACCCGGATCGCCTGCGCACCGTCCGCCGCGAAATCGATCCGCACCCCGCCCAGCCAGCCGTAGAGCCAGCCCTCGCCATGCCCGAGCATGAAATGGTTCAGTGACTTGGTCGGATTGGCATCCCACGCCTCCGCCAGCGCCGTCGCGCCCCGCGCGATCTGATAGCCGTAGCTCGGCCGGTCGGTCACCGACATCATGTCGAACAGCACGTCGTTCCGACCGTTTTCGGCCAGCGCCCGCACCACATAGTGGAAACCCACGTCGCCCGCGGTCACCGCATTGCCCGTCGCCCGCACCGCGGCGACCAGCGCGTCCAGCACGGCCGCCCGCCGCGCCGCCGGCACCAGCCCGATCGCCAGCGGCATCGCGCAGGCGGTCTGGCTGCCCGTATCGTAACGCTGCCGCCCGGCATCCCAAAAACGGCGGTCGAACGCAGCCGCCACCGCCGCTGCACGCCGCCGGTACAGCGCGACGTCCGACGCCGGCCGGCCGATCGTCGCGGCGATCCGCGCCATCGCGACCAATCCTTCATGGTAGACCGCGGTGCCGGTCAGCGCGCGACTGGTCAGCTGCGACGGTCCCGGATCCTTCGGGCCGATATCGTACCAGTCGCCCATGCCGAAATCGACGATCTCCCCCTGCGCACGCGTCGCGAGATAGTCGAGATACCGCACCGCCGCCGGGTATCCCGCATGCAGGATCGTCGCGTCGCCATAGGCGCGGAAGATCGCCCATGGGCTGAGGACCGCGGCGATCCCCCATTCGGGCGAGTTGCGCCAGATCGCGTCCGACCCGTCGCCATTGAGAAAGGCGACATATTCCGGCGCGATGCCCGGCACCATGCCGTCCGCCGCCTGCGCATCGGCGATATCGCGCGTCATCTTCTCGTACAGCGTTACCGCGTCGCGATTATACAGGATCGTCACGGCGTTCAGATATGTCTGTTCCAGCCAGCCCAGCTTTTCGCGGTGCGGGCAATCGGTCAGCACGCTGAACGCATTGCTGCGGACCGCTTGGTCGATCAGTTTGTGGGTTGCGACGAACAACCGGTCGCTGCTGTCGAAATCGCCGACCCGGTCCAGCCCGGCATGGATGAACTGTGCCGCCATCGCCGTCATGACCGGCAGCGTCCCGTCGTCGGCCGCGGTGCGATCGACCTGCACGTACCGCATCCCCTGATAGCTGAAGCGCGGGCAGAACCGCTCCGTGCCGCGCCCGGCCAGGATATAGTCGAAGAACACCGCGTTGCCCGGCTTCGCATTGTAGCTGCGCTGGCTTACCATACCATCGGCACCGAGGGTCTCGCCGGGCGAGAGGCGCACGCGCGCACCGGCGGCACCGCGTATCGCCACGTCTGCGCGCGCGGACATGTTGCGGCCGAAATCATAGACGTACACGCCCGGCTTCGGCTCGGTGACCGTGACCGGCGCGATCGTCTCCGCAACCCCGATCCCCGGCACCCCCTGCGCCTTCAGCACGCCCCCCGGCGATCCGACGACCAGCGCCGGGCGCCAGCCCGCACCGCCCGCGCCGGGCCGGTCCCAGCCGGGCTGTTCGCGCCGGCCATCGACATCCTCGCCGCCATAGATGGACGAGAAGAGGATCGGGCCGGGCGCGGTATCCCACGCGGCATCGCTCACGATCCGCTGCGCCGTGCCGTCCGCCGCCACGATGTCCAACCGCAGGAGCAATTTGGGTTGGCCGTAACTGTCGACGAACTTCGTGTAGCGGCCGACCCCGCGTTCGACATTGTACATGCCGTTGCCCAGCATCACGCCCAGCCGGTTGACGCCATCCCCCATCAGGTCGGTCACGTCGTGCGTCGTATAGAGGATGGTCCTGGCGTAGTCGGTCCAGCCGGGATCGAGCAGCGTCCGCGCGACCGGCGCGCCGTTGATGGTCAGCAGATGCTGCCCCAGCCCCACGATCGACACGATCGCGCGACGCGGACGGCCGCGCAGCGCGACGTCCCGGCGGAAGATCGGCAGTACCGCGGCATCGCCCGTCACCGCCGGCGACCGATCGAACCCGCGGACATGCGCGCCCCGCGCCCGGTCGGCACGCGCCGCGATCCATTCCGCGCCCCACGGGTCGTCCGGCAGCATCGCGGTGACGAAGCGTACGGGCGGCGATGCGGGACGGTCCACGCCGTTCTGGTCGCGCACCATCACCGTCCACCAGTAGGGCATGTGCGATCGCAGCGGCAACGCCCGGTCCGGCTGCATCGCCGGTCGCGACCCGGCCTGCCAGCCGCTGTCCCACACATCGCCTTCGCCGCGCGCCGCGCGTTCGGGGTTCGACGCCAGCCGGACGCGGGATGCCGTCTGGCACGCCCCGCGCATCGTGTCCGGCCCTTCGACCTGCCAGGTGAAACGTGGCCGTGCCGTATCGATCCCGGTCGGTGCGTCGCGCCACTCGGTCCGCAATCGCGTTGCGCGCACCCCGGAAGGGGCGGCGCTGACCGCATCGTCGAGCGGCAGCACGGCAACGCCTGCGACGCCGCCGATCGCCGCCATCGCGCCCCGCCTGCTGACCGCGCCATAGTCCCGCATCATACTCTCCCGCCCGGACCGACCCGGGCGGCAGAACCTGCCTCCGCCTCGACGGTTAGTCTATAATATTATTATTGACCCGATGTTGGGGCACTGGCCTCGGGCGCAGTTATCAGACGTCAGCTTCTCCAGGGCCGCGACCGCGCAAGGGCGATACCCCGCGTCTCGTTCGGATATTTGCCCGCAACCGCACAGTAGAAATGGTACAGCGCACCGTCGTGATAGATGACCGTGGGCTTGTGGGCATAGGTATCGTCCACGCTGCCCGGCCGGCCCGTATCGACCAGGATCTCCGGCACCTTGTCGAACTCCAGCGGGGTCGGCCCGATCGCCAGCAAGTCGCGCGCCTTGCGGTCGCTCGACAGGCCGAAATAGAACATCGCCCAGCGGCCGTCATGCTCGACCACCACCGGATCGCTGGCGAACCGATCGTCCCAACTGCCGGCCGGCCCGTTCTTCAGGATCGGGTTGCCCGGATGACGCGTCCAGTTCTTCAGGTCGCGCGATATCGCCACGCCGGTCTGTTCGTGCCAAGGGGTGCCCGTCGTCTTCGCGTTATAGTACATCAGGTACGTATCGCCGTGCTTGACGAGATACGGCTTGTACAGGCCGCCGCGTTCCCATGCTGCGCCGTCGGCCGGGTACAGGCAGGGGTCTTCGCGCCGCCAGTGGATCAGGTCGTCGCTCCACGCCAGGCCGATGACGGCGGGCCCTTCCTCATAGCCCGCACTTGGATAGGCATGCCAGGCGCAGACATAACGGCCATCGACCTTTATCAGCCGCCCGGGCGAAGTCAGTCCATTCTCGCGCAGGATCGAAGCCGATGCGATGTTGAAACGCGTCACCGGCGACGCCGGATCGCGCGGCAGGATCAGCGCGGTCCGCGTCCAGTTCAGCAGATCACGCGATTCCGCGAGGCCGGTCTGGTAGCCGGTGCCGTCCCATCCGACATAGCTCATGTAGAAACGCCCGTTCGCGCTGAAGACGAAGGGACAATCGACGGATCGTTCGTCGAACCGGCCTTTCGTGCCCGATGCGGCCAGCACCAGCCTGGGATATTTATACGGTGTGCGGAACGGCGCGACCGGGTCCCCCCGGCCAAACGCCGGCGCGGGCCCGGCCAGCGCCACGGCACCGGCGCACGCGCCAATGCCAAGAATCATATGGCGGCGGTCCATGCCGATCATCATGAGGATCCTCTCCCGTTAAAAAAAGCGGCCCCGGTGCCAGCACGCCGGCCCGGTATGCCCGCGCTCGGAAAGACTTCACCGGAACCTCGCGGACGATCCTGTCGATGCCGGTAGCGCCGGTCAACGCCGTGCCACGCGTATTTCTGGCCCAGCCAGTCACAGCATGGGATCACCCCCCTCTCCACGTCGGCGACACGTGACTGCCCCGCCCCGCTCGCCAGACGGCGCAAGACGTTCGCGGTCGACTGCCGCAAACCGCTTTACGAATGAGGATGCAAATGTAGGGCGAAAATTTCGCAACGAACCAGCAGGCCCTTGGCGGAGATGTCGTTTCGCTGCGGACGCGTCTCGCCAAGCGACGCGATTGCGGTTTGGTTCTGCGGTCTCGTTCAGACGGGTGCGTCAGTGAGCAAGACCTGCAACACGCCGTGACCTCGGAGCGTCGATCGCAAAAATGCGATGAGCGATTTGCGGGCGTGTCATGACGTGACCCCCGCTTCCTCCAGTTGGAGCTACGGTCTGGCGCCGAACATGGGGTTCTCGGTTTCTAATCCGGCCAAAGGGTGCATATCCGGAGCTCATGCCGCGGCGATATGACCGCTGCGGTCGCATACTCGACTGGCGTCACCTAGCTAAGCGATTGTGCGAGGACGGCTCTGGTTATCGAGCCTGATTAGATCACCTGTCGACCATCTATTCGGCGTGCTGCATGAACATCGAATTGGTGCGGCAGAACTGGGGAGCGTTGATGGTCTTAGGAATAGGCCAGCCTGTCCTGCCGCTCGGCAATGCGACGCTGCGCAGCCACTATCTGCGTGTCACATGGCGCGGGGCATCTCGGCTCCTTTCACCCGTTACAATCCGGGGCGCGACGCTTGTCACACGGGACGAAAGCACGACTATGGGTGTCGTGATCGGGGCGGCGGCACCGGCGCCGACCGACGCCCGCATCCTCGAATTCGCGCCGCCGTTCGCGGTCCCCCGTCCACCATCCGTGTCGTCCCGACGGGCGGGGAAAGGATCGTTCCGGTCCGGATCCTCGGCCGCACCGATCGCGAGCAGCCCTGGACAGTGCTGGCCGCAGGTACCGCGGCCCGCCGGGCCGTCGGACGTGCCACCGGCGACATCCCGCTCGGCGACCGGCCCTACCCCATGCTGCGGATCGAAGCCGACCCGCGCTCCACCGGTTTCTCGGCCGCCCCCGCGATCATATTCGGTCTGGCCCGGCGGGAGATCGTGTTCCTGGCGGTCGGCACGCCGCCGTACGTGTTGGCTGCCGGGCGGGCGGCCACAAGCCCCGCCTACCTGCCACTCGCCAGTCTGATGACGCAGGCCGAAGACGGCACGCTGGCCGTCGCCACGACCGGCGGTGCCGCGCAAAACGCCGTCGTCGCGCTGCATCCGATGGGTGACAGCGGCAGCGGACGGCATGCTTTGCTCTGAGGCCTCCTGATCGGCGCAACCGTCATTCTGGGTGGCATGGCGTGGTTGCCGTGGCGCCGTGACCATGGTGCCAGCTGAACTGTTTGCCGGCATCCGTACCCGCGTTGCAGTCCCCGGGGGGGTCGGCGTTGGTCCGCGTTCTACCGGGATTACGGTCAGCGAGCGGATTTTGGCCGGTCTGGCTGGTTCGCAGCCAGCAGCATATCGATTTCGTCGATCCTGAGGCGCTGAGGCGTGCCGCTCCCAAGCCCTTTCAGACGGCATTCGGCCCATAGCCGTTTACGCTCGGACTCAAGGACCCGCAAATTAACGTCTGCCAACTGTCATCTCCTCCGATTTGCCCAGCGAGAGCGGCGAACTGCCACGGTCCCGCCATTCTCGGCATCTCCCCGCGCTGGCCTTCGCAGCCGTTGGCCCCGGGATCAGATCCCGCTCGCCCTGCATTATCACGGCCCCGACAATGCATCCGGGCGGCCGCGCGGGAACGGTTTGCCAGTCGCCCGCCTTAGGTCGGTCTTCTGCTCCGTTCCGGACAGGTGAGGAGGACGCGGTCGATCCCTCGAACCCTGCCCCGAGAGAATGCCCTTCCCGAAGTGAACCGAAATGATCTGGACAGGCTGGCGACCGTGCCGCCGCTCGACAGGGGTTGCTCGCCAAGGAAGAACCTCCAGCCCGGTCCTGCAACGGCGGGAGCGGGCGTTGCCGGCATTGCCTCAGCGGACGTCCGGTTCGCCTGGCTGGTCCGGGTCCTGCGTCCCCTGTTCGGCCGCGCGCTTGTCCGATTTGGCCTGGGCCTTCTTCGCGGACTCGGCCAGCTTGGTCTTCTCGCGCTCGCGGCGTTCGAAATCATAATTGGGCTTGCGTGGTATGTCGTTTACTCCAGAACTCATGGCTTCCGCCCGCGCAGAACGCTCGGTCAAAGACCTCTGCGTTCGATTACACCGATCGGTCGTTCGCGCCTAGACCCGCGGCGACGGTAAAAAGCGGGGCCGGAGTGTTCCCGATAATCTCGGCGCTCCCAAGTCCGCGGATCGTCGTCAACCGGTCGATACGGGAGCAAGGACGTACGCCGTCCGCTCCGCAAGGTCGTTGATCGCGGCGAGATAGGCCTGGAAATGTGGCGTCGCGCGATGTGCGGCGACCGCGTCTGCATCGCGATAGAGTTCGTCCAGGAAGAAGCGGCCGGGTTCGCTGTGATCCTGCCAGAGATCGTAGCGCAGGTTGCCGGGCTCCGCCCGACTGGGGGCGAGCATGCCGTCGAGCAGGGTGCGCAGCCGGTCGGCGGCAGCGGGCCGCGCGGTGAGAAAAGCGACGACCTTCACAGGTTCGGTCATGGTGCGGTCCTTGTCCGGAAGCGGGATGAAGCGGGGCGCGTACTCGGCGCCCCGCCGGTCACGTTGCGTGCCTATGCCGCGGGAGAAGAGCGGTCGAGCGCTTCGACCAGAGCCTTGGCGAGCGCGTGGTCGGAAGCCGGGTTCTGGCCGGTGATCAACTCCCGGTCGACGACCACATTGGCGGCGAAGTCCGTAGGCGTGGTCGACACGTCACCGCCCGCCAGCCGGAGCGCCTTGGGCATGTCGAAGAAAAGCTCGCCCTTCAGCAGATTCTGCTCGGCGGCCGCCTCCTCGCTCGCCGAGAACACCGTCATCCGGTAGCCGGCATAGATCCAGTCTTTCGCGAGGCCGGCTGCCTTGGCGTCGTCGCCCTGGATCAGCGCGGCCCGGAATTCCGGCGCATCGTCGAGCGCGGCTGCCACGACGACAGGACCGTGACACAGCAACGCGGTCGGTTTCGCCGCCGTATGGAAATGGCGCAGGATCGTCCCGGTGTCGCGGTCCTGCATCAGGTCGACCGCCGGTGCGTGGCCGCCCGGCACGAAGACACCCGCATAGCCGTCGAGGCCGCCTTCGATCACCGCGCGGAGCGTATACACGTCGGTCATCGCGGGGTGTTCGGCAAAGAAGCGCTTGGCCCGATCATAAGCGTCCTGATCGCCGCCGAAATGATCCACCGTGTCGGAGACCGCGTCGATGTGCGGCTTCGTCCCATCGGGCGTGGCGAGTACGATGTCGTAGCCGGCATCGATCAGCGCCAGTGCGGGGACCGCTGTCTCGTTCAGGTATTGGCCGATCGTGGCGCTGCCGCCGCCGCGCAGTTCGATCTGCGTCGCGTTGGATCCGACGATGAGTATCTTTGCCTTGGTCATCTGAGCCTCCATGGGTCGCAGCATCCGCTGCCGATGAAAGGTAGGTGGACCCGGCCGATATATTCGAGAAGTTCATTTTTTTGATATCAGATATGCTCTTTACGATAGGTCTGCATGCGCTACGGCTGTAACCTGCAGTCGATCATCGCCCGCGCTCATCTGCCGGCGGCGGCCGGGTCCGTTGGCATATCGAAACGACGCTCGACCGCGGTGGTATCGTGTTGGTTCGGTTACCCCGGGGATCACGATCACTTCACTTTCATTCGCCGCGATATGCGATCCCACTATCTGCTGCATGACAGTAGTAGACTGCGCAGACTTGCGAAATCTCAGTATGGGACAGCCCCTTCGAACCAGCGGCACAGATTCGTCAGCGACTGGCGTTTTGCCCTCGAACTGGTCTGGATCGGGCGGCCGACTGAATGCAACGACCGAAAGTTGGGTGGGAACGTCGTCTATCGTCGTTCCACCAGATAACCATATAGACCCGATGATCATCATCCCAACAGCACCGCTGCCACTCCGCGTAGAGAACAAGTGAAAATAGCGCCCGACCCCCATTTACCGGATGTGCGGGGACGGCCTGCCCAATGATTGGCTGCTAAGCGCGTCAAGGAACGCCAGCGTCCGGCAGAAGCCAACCCGCAAGTGGGCAGCACCAACTAACCAAGAATTTTATATAATAGAACCAATGGCTCTTGGCGGTGCTGTCGTTTTGATGCGGACGCGTCTCGCGAGGCAACGTGAGTGTGGTTTGGTTCTGCGGTCTCGTGTCAGACGGGTACGTAAGTGAGCAAGACCTGCAACACGCTACGACCTCGGAGCGTCCATCGCAAAAATGCGATGGGCGATTTGCGGGCGGGTCATGACGTGACCCCCGCTTCCTCCAGTTGGAGCTACGGTCTGGCCCCGGAATGAGGGTCCCCCGGTTTTTCATTCGGCTTGGGGGTGAATAGGAGAGGAATGGGCCGACCGCCGTGTTGGCGGCGGGAACATCCGCCTCGCCTGCTGCTTATCCAAAGCCAACACTTGGAGATGAGCAGATGGACGATGATCGCCTGTGGGGCTTCGAACAAAGCCTGTGGACCGACGGTCCCGAGAATTACCGTGAGAAGGTCGATGCCGAAGTCGTGATGGTCCTGCCGCAGCCACCTTACGTCTACAGTGGCGAGGAAGCGATCAACGCGGTTGCCGCGACGCCGGTTTGGCAGAGTGCCGAACTGAGCGAACGTCAGGTTTCACGCCCGCAAGAGGGGCTGATCGTCATCGGTTACCATGTGAAGGCCGAACATGATGGTGAAGCCTATGAAGCCCACTGCACGTCGACGATCCGTCGTATCGAGCATGAAGTCTGGCGGGTTGTGCAGCATCAGCAGACTCCGGTTCTCACCAAACCCGCGCAACGCTGATCGGAGCCCCGTAAGCACCACGGTGAACCGCATCAGGCAACAGTTCTGGGGTCGAGCTTCCCTCTCGTATTATAGGCGAGGCGAGGGGGAAGATCAGCCAGAAATTCCAAGGATGCAGCCAGGCGCGAAGGCGCATCCCGCCGATCACTTCATCGACGCGTCACGAGTCTGTTTCGCGACGTCGATGGAATGCGGCATGGTGCGCGTTCGGTAGGATCAGTCCTTCATTCGCTCATTTGCGTTCGTTCCGAACAAGCGCCGCGATGAGCGCGCGCATGTTCTCGATATAAGTACCGGTCGAGATGCCGACGACCGGCGTCTCGCTGTAGTAAGGCGACGTGTCGGTCCTGTCCCCGACGCGCGTTGTGCGGAAATCGCCCGGCAGCGGACTTGCGGCGCCATCGCCCGCATAGGGGTTGCTCGTCGCGCGCAGCGGGGTCGGCCACCAGCCTTGCGCGTTGAGGGCGCGGGCCAGGTCTTGGGGGCTGCGCTTGACATCTGAAGTGTTGAGATCGGAGCTCGTGGACGCCTCAACGAGGAAGTAGCGTGGCAGCGGGCGTGCCGGCCCGGCTTCAAGCAGCAATGTCTTGGCGATCTCCCGCGGATCCATTGCCAGCGCCTCTGCATAGCGCCTGCGCAAGCCGGCGACATCGATGGCGCGTACCGAGTTGTAGTGACCGACCGTGTTGGACGGGTCATGATCGACGTAATATGCACCGTTGACGACGTTCGATCCGCGCCGGTGAACGTAGAGCGGTCGATTGGTGCCGATCTCGATGAAGGTGGGGTACGCACGCCCGGCGGTAATCTGATCGACAGGCAGTCGAACCGAGTCGAGCCAGTCGAGCGCTTCCGGCACGCGCGAAAGGAACTTGCGATCACCGGTCAGGCGATGGAAGTCCAGCAACTGTGCGACGTTGGCGGCGGTCGTGTGCGTGACCAGCGCGTTGGGCTCGTAGGTGCGGGCGCCGACCGGCTTCAGGTCGAGCGTGTACTGCAGTCCCCAGCCCGCCTGCGGTGCCGCCTGCTGGGTCACTAGATAAACATTCATTGCGCGGATGATCGCGTCGCGCACCCGCGCATCACTGCCAAGCACCTGGTAGCACATCAACAGGAACTTGATGTTCTCGCCCGCGACATCGTCGTTGAAAGTGATGAACGAAGTGTAGTCGGGCTTGCCATGGTGCGCGAACTCGTTCTTCACCGGGTAGCGCTGTGGCCAGCCGCCGATCGGATACTGGCTGTCGAGCACGAAGCCCAACGCCTTCCTTACCGCGGGCAGGTATTTCGGATCGTGCCGTTCCACGTACAGCCGAAGCAGGAACTGCATGGCCTCCGACGTGCCCGCGTCGTCGAACGTCGCATTGCCCCAATAGTGCTGGAATTCCTCCAGCCTCCATGCGTTCCTGCCGATCGTGTCGTACCAGCGTTTCGTCGATGCCTCACCGCCGAAATCAATGAAATAGTGCCAGCCGCCATTGTCCTGCTGGCCGGCAATCAGCGCGTTTGCCGCCTTCTCGGCAGCTTGGTAGTAATAATCGTCGCCGGTCGCATGATAGGCGTCAAGGAATAGATGTCCCATCGTCGGTGTGCCCGGCGGCTGAACCCAGATCATGCTGGGATACGCCTCCATTTCCCCCCAGCGACGCGACATGTCGGCCGCATAGGACCAGACGTAGCCGCCGTTGGTAGCCGCCTTCTCGACCATGAAGCGGGTGGCACGCTTCATGGTGTCCTCGATATGGCGATCATCGGATTGCGCACGCGCCGGGCTGGCGATAGTGGACAGGCCGAGCACCAGTGCAAGGCCGAGACGAAGCAAACAAAGCATGATGGAGCCTTTGCGAGCCGAGGAAATGGCGAGCCAGCTATGCCGTGGATGCGTGCGGATGTTCAATATGTGAAGCGTCGCGTACCGTGCCGTGTCTGCGGCGACGTCATTCCGCAACTGCTCCGAAGCTCGCGCGGCCGGTGCGGCACCTGTCCGCAGTGGCGATCCCGGCTATAGCCGCAAGCTGGACCGGGACGGCGACAGCATACGGTGCGAATAACCGCTCCACCGATTCCGGAACATCCACCGGTAACGTCGACATCTGCAACGACGGCCCGTTCTCGCGCACAAGCGGCTTAGAACAGCGGTGAGGTTGGGTAGGACAGTGGCTGGACCTGTTCTCCAGGTCCGCCCTTCACGACGGCGTCATAGAGCGCAAGACCCGGTGAACTGGCAGCGATTACGTCCATGGCGATCTGAATTACAAAGATTGTACCGGTTCCCCACCACCACGCAGGGTGGGCGCGGCCGGATCGTCGCAAGTCCATGACAATACCGGCAATCGGGAACAGCATGATCGCGAAGAACACGCCCCAACCCGCCCACGGGATCATCAACGGCATTGGGAGAATGCGCCCGACGGCCGGGCCCGTCAGCGTCGCCATTCCGCAAATCATCAATCGGCGATGCCAATCGGTACGCCTGCGCAGCCGGATCGCGGCAGCGGTCAACCCTGCGAAGCCGAGAACGCCGAACGAGTTCATGAACAGGAAGTAGGCTGGCGTGAAGAAGAAGGGCACGGCGCCCCGCCGCACCATCATTGCCGTCATATAGATACCGAGCATAACGACGACAGTCGCCCAGGCCGCCCCGACCCAGCCAAGGCGCCGGTGTAGCGCAATCGTTCCTCGACCGGCAAGCGCGGTTTGTAGAACGAAGAGTGCGGTCCAACCAAAGAATACCAGTGCGTGAACATGCAGAATGGCCGGCGAGGAGAAGGATGATCTGCCCATTGCCAATTGGGTAGCGAAACCTAGAACGATCGTGATCGCCATTACAATAGCGAGTTTCAGAAAGAAGCCCTGGTTATCAGGCCACAGTCGCGGCCTATGTGCAGTTGCCATGGCGAGTCCCCCGGATGCCGCTGAATTACTACATCTCGGGGGTTTCCGCGAGTCCGGATACGAGCCGGCAACATCGACTGCGTGTCGGCACGACGTCCCCGGCAACATCTCCGGCTCAACGACAGATAATGGGGCGACTCGGTACGGCACGGTCCGTCATTTGCCATCGGAACGATCGCACGCAATCATGCCCCTCGCCCCGCTGACGTCCCGGAAGATTTCGGTGAGGCAAACTTTGCGAACCGTTCAGAGGATGCTGCTACGAAGCGGCTCGCACCCCGCCACTAAGTTCCGCGGCAGGTACCCGTTGGCAGGGCGTCACCCAGTGGAACTCGACGTGCTAACATGGCCAGAACTCGCCCAATCCTGCCGTTGGCCGTAGCGCGACGAGTTTTCCGCATCAGGTACCCTATTAGTGGCCAGCGGCTGATCGAGGTTTGCCATGATCGCTACGATGTCCGCTAGACGGGAACCATCGTCGGCATCGTAACGGGCCCTGACGACCGAGAGTGCGCATGCTCCCGCCCGACGCTGGAGCTGCATATTGGCCCTCTACTATTTTCACACCCAAACCGACATCCGTTCGACGGACAGCGAGGGTTTCGAGTTGGAAACCCCTCGCGAAGCAAGGGCGCAGGCGATCATGACATGCGGTCAGATGCTGAAAGACTCACCGGATACCTTCTGGGGAAGCCGGCCTTGGACTGTCGTGGTGACCGACGCCACGGGGCTAATACTATGGGAGGTGGCGATGGACGGAATCTCGTCGCCCGCTGGCCTCGCGCTCGATTAGAACGCTCTATGCGCCGTCGACCCTTTGCTGTCCGTCCTCCGCTAGCGACCGTGCCTGCCTATGCGCGCCCGCGTCGCCCTTTGACCAGACAAGGCACCGTCACCGGCTGTATCGTCCCTATGCTGCGAACCTCCATCGAGACTGGCACTGCACCGCGACCAGGAAAGAAGCAGTAAGGTTTTCGCTCTCGATGGATTACTGCTGAACCCTAATATCTGTCGGTGCAATCCATGCAGATAGATCTTCGCGAGGAGATCGCTACTGGCGCCAGAAAGAGTGCTTCTGCCCGGCGCCAGGGTCAAAACTGCTATTTTTTCACAATCGGATAGGCGATGATCAGCGTTAGCGGGGCGTGACCTGTCTGGCGAATGCCCACCGTCTCTCCAGCATAGAGATACGCTGCCATGCCGGCCGTCAGCTGCTTTCGCTCTAGGCCCGACACAACCTCACCGACGCCATCGACGACGTAATAAACCTCGTCGTGCGCAATCAGGTGTTCGCCGATCGCCGCCCCGACATGCAGCATCCGCTTTCGAAACTCCATGGTCCGGCCCGGTATGCCGTCGCTGATCCGGAACGCGGTGCTGGTCCCGATCGCACCATGCGGCGTCGGCTCCGTCCGCAGCGTCGTCCGCTCGTCGATCACCACGAGTGGACGTGATGCCGGGGCGGCAACCGCCAGACCCGGCACTATGGTCACGGCGATAAAGCAGGCACAGAGTATTCCCTTAGCCATTGCGTCCCTTTCCGGCATGACCATCACGTCAAAATGAAAGTCGTCCACCAAAATTGAACTGCCGACCGCTATGGGTCAAGACGTTCAGGCGGTTGGTCTCGTCCACAAATTGGTCGTTGGATTCATCGGTCAAGTTGATCGCTTCCAGGCTCAGCTTGAAGTTGTCGGTGACGCTGTACGAAACCTGCGCATCGACGTTCACCGTACTGCTCGTGCCGTTATACGCGTTGCCTTCCGTTCCCGGCACCGCCGTCAAGTAGCGCGAGCGATAGGCTACCGACCCGCGGATCGAAAACTTCTCCGTCTCGAAATACAGCGTCCCGTTCGCGGCGTGGCGCGATAGGCCAACCAGCGGCTCGGTCACGCTGGCCCCGCCCGTCGCGGATGTCAGATACTGGATCTTGGAATCCACGAACGTATAGTTCGCCAGGACGCCGAAGTTGGACAGAATGCCCGGCAGGAAACTGAACGGCTGCTGCACGTTCACTTCGAACCCGCGCAGCTTGCCTCCGCTGGAATTGACCGGCTGGCTGACGATGAACACGTCGCTGGCCGATGCGGTCGTACCGGTTAGCAATGCCGCAGGCAGCCCAAGTTCGCTGAACGGCACGCCAACGCTCAGCGTCTGCACGAACGTGCCAATATCCTTCTGGAACGCCGCCACTGCATAGATGGCGCCGCGCGTTGGATACCATTCGATCGACGCGTCGAGATTGTCCGACGCGGTCGGCTTTAGATCGGGGTTGCCGCTGCTAAAACTGCGGTTGCCGCCCGAGACATTCAGGTTCCCGCCCGGTGAGATCGAAGAGATACCCGCACGTGCCAGTGTCTTGGCCGCCGCCAGCCGCAGCAGCAGGTTGTCGGTCACGTCGACAACCACGTTGACCGACGGCAGCCACCGGTCGTAGCTCCGGTCCGCCGTCACCAGGTTCACCGTCGCGCCCTGGCTGGCAAAACCGGTCGACCGCTGCTTGGTATCAACATAGCGCAGGCCGATGTCGCCGCGCACCGGCAGGCCGGCATCGCGCAGGTTGAACGCGCCCATGCCCCACACCCCGACATCCTTCTCACGCACCGTGACAAATGACCCGCGCGCCGTGGCGTTCTCGATGCCGCCGGTCGCATAAAGCGGGTTCGTAAACACGCCGTACAATTCCGTGAACCTCGCCAGGTCCGGCACCAGCCACGACGTGATCGTGCCGTCCGGCAGGTTCAACCCCTTGCCGAACCCAGAAAACACCCTGGTCGCGGCCGCCAGCTGCGCCGGGGTCAGCGTCTGCACCACCGTCTCGCCCGACAGACGGCGCTGCTCGGTCGAACTATAGTCGAACTTGCGCCAGTCGAGACCGGTCTTGAGAGTCACGATCGGGTTCAGCGTCCATTCCGCAAACCCTTTCGCATTGGTGAAGCTGTTGTCCACCGTCTGCGGGCGGATGCGGACTTCCGACGTGCCATTTACGAAGGAGAAGGTCGCCGGGTTCGTGACGTCCACGCCGGGCCGGATCGTCGGGAACCGCGTCGTGAAATCGTAGAAAAAGCCTGCCGTGTTGGACGCGTCGATCGTGACGGTTGTCTGTTCCGGGTTGCTGAACGCGGAACTGGAATAGCCGACGACGCCGCCCACCTTGAAATCGTCGCTGAACTTGTGGTCCAGCGTGCCGGTCACCTGGTAGAAATCGGTCTTCAACCGGTCGAACCGCGATTGCGTGCGCAGGTCGACATTGTCGAACGTGCCGCTGATGATGTTGTTGTCGGCGTCCACGGTGCCGTTGCGGATGATTGACTGCGGCTTGCCCGTGCCGGACCGGCTGAACCCGATTGCCTGGAACTGCGATTCCGCGCGCGTCCCGTCCAGCCGGGAATACAAGCCGTCGATCGACAGCAGCGTCCGGTCGGTCGGCTGGAACTGCACCGATGCCGCCGCCCCCAGCCGCTTCTGGAAGATGTCGTAGCTGACCAGCCCGGGGATGCGCGGATGATAGAGCGCGGTCACCGGATTCGGATCGTTGATCTGCCCGATCGTGTAACCCGGCAGGGTGGAAGCCGCATTGAACCCGCCGTTGAACCCGCCATAGGTCCAGCGGGTGATGTTTGCGCCCTCCTCCTTCAGCCGGCGCTCCTCGTAGGCGACAGACAGCAGGACGCCGAACCGGCCGTCCGGCGTGATCGTGCTGATCAATCCCGACATCCGCGGCGTCGCCTTCTTGCGCAGGTCGTTGTAGCTGGCTTGGCCTGACAGGACGACGGTCGGCTTCTTGTAATCGAACGGCCGCGCGCTCTGCAGGTCGACGGTACCGCCCAGCGACCCCTCCTCGACATCGGCCGTCGCGGTCTTGCGGACCGACAGGCTGTTGAACAGGTCGGACGAGAAGATGTTGAAATCGAACCCGCGCCCGCGGTTCACGCCACCGCTATTGTCCGTGCCGCCGGTGGTGCCGATCGCCTCCATCCCGTTGATGCGGACACGCGTATATTCCGGTCCGAGGCCGCGAACCGAGATGTTGCGGCCCTCGCCGTTCACCCGGTTGATCGTCACGCCGGGAATCCGCTGCAGCGACTCCGCCAGGTTCAGGTCGGGAAATTCGGCAATGTCCTCCGCTTTGATGACGTCGACCGACGCGGTCTCGTTGCGCTTAATGTTCAGCGCGCTGCTCAGGCTGGCGCGGAACCCGGTAACGACGATCTCTTCCCCCGTTGCGCCGTTCGCCACGGGCGCATCGGTCACGGCGGCTTCCGGTGGCAGCGCCGGCGATGCGGGCGGTGCATCGGTCGTCTTCTGGTTGCCCGCAGCCCGCGCATCCTTCTGCGCGTTAGTTTCGGGCAGCGCCTGCGCCTGCGCGCCACTTGCGGCGATGCAGCCGGCAATCGCGCTGGACATAGCGAGCATGGATTTCAAGCGACGGATGCCGATCATGATCTTCCCCTAACGACGTCGCGGTGCCGTGGCCCCGCAAGGTACCGGCTTCGTCATGAGCCGGTTGATGTCCAATCCTAGGCGGCCCGGGTGGTGAAACGCCAACCTGTTTCCGGCATCGATCCATGCATGGCGCGCACGGATCGTGGCGGCAGCGCGCGCAAGCGTACCGATCCAGCCACTATCCGACTTGATTGTGCCCGATTTGGACTTGGACCCAGCCGACCGGTGCCCCTAACGTCGCGCATAGCCGGAAAGCCGGCATCGCGGCCCGCGGGCACCCGCACGCGGCCGCAAGGAGAGCGACGATGACCGGCCCAGCCACCCGCCCCACGCATGTCCGATACGGCATCATCGCGCTCATCTTCCTCATTACGTCGATCAATTATGCCGACCGTGCGACCTTCTCGATCGCGGGCAGCGCCGCCTCGATCGAACTCGGCCTTTCGTCGGTCCAGACCGGTTTCATCCTATCCGCCTTCGGCTTCGCCTACGTCCTGGCGCAGATTCCGGGCGGCGCGCTGCTCGATCGGTTCGGGACCAAGCGGATCTATGCCGGCGCGATCGCGCTCTGGTCGCTGTTCACCGCATCGCAGGGGCTGACCGGGCTGATCCCCGGCGTGTCAGCGATTGCGATGCTGTTCACGCTGCGCTTCGCGGTCGGACTGGCGGAGGCGCCTTCCTTCCCAGGCAATGCGCGGCTGGTGGCGGCGTGGTTCCCGGGCACGGAACGCGGCACCGCATCGGCGATTTTCAACAGCGCGCAATATTTCTCGCTCGTCGCGTTTGCGCCGCTGATGGGCTGGCTGGTTCATCAGCATGGCTGGCGCGCGGTGTTCTGGGTGATGGGCGTGCTCGGCCTGCTTGCCGCCGCGCTGTTCTGGCGATTCATCCACAGCCCGGTCCGACATCCGTCGATCAACGCGGCTGAACTGGCCCTGATCGAGGATGGTGGCGGGCTCGTCCGCATGGAGGACGCCGTCCTCGCCCGCCCGCCCTCTTTCACCTGGGTCAACGTCCGGCAACTGCTCGCCAACCGCATGCTGCTCGGCATCTATCTCGGCCAATATTGCATCAACGTGCTGACCTATTTCTTCGTCACCTGGTTCCCGATCTACCTGGTCCGCGAACGCGGGTTGAACATCATGGAGGCCGGGTTCGCGGCCGCCGCGCCCGCGCTGTGTGGGTTCGTCGGCGGCCTGGTCGGCGGCTACGCGTCGGACCGGCTGCTCAAACGCACAGGATCGCTCGATATCGCGCGGAAAGGCCCACTGGTCGTCGGCATGCTGCTGGCCACCGCTATCATCGGCTGCGTCTTCGTCGATGCTGAATGGATGGTCGTGGCCCTCATGTCGCTCGCCTTCTTCGGCAAGGGCGTCGCCTCGCTCGGCTGGGCGGTCATGTCCGATGTCGCGCCGCGCACGCTGGCGGGGCTCGCCAGCGGGGTGTTCAACATGTTCGGCAACATCGCCGGTATCGTCACCCCGATTGTCATCGGCTACATCGTGGCTGCCACCGGGTCGTTCGATCTGGCGCTGATGTTCGTCGGGCTGCACTGCCTGCTCACCATATTTGCGTTCCTGGTCGTTGTCGGCCCGATCCGCCGGCTGGAGCTGGCGGCATGACGCTCGGTCGCCGCGCGTTGCTGGGCGGTGCTGCCGCCCTCGTCGCGACACCCCGCGCCGGATCGGCCGCCGCGCGCCCCGCCTTCACGACGATCGCGATCGACACGCCGATGGTCGCGCCCGACTGGGCGGTGCTGCAGCGCCGCCTGCTCGCCGCCAATGCCGATGCGTGCGAGGCATTCTATAACGCCTATGTCGACCGCCGCGACCGGTTGCGCGTGTTCGCGCGCTGGGGTGCCAATGACGGCCCCGATGACGCAGCCGAAGCGACCAACGACTGGGCGCTGCTCCACGCGCTGGGCGGGCGGGACCGGATCATGGATCTTACCGCGCGCTTCTGGGAAGGGCATCTGAAGCAATATGCCGCCGCACGCACCGTCGACGTCGAAATCGCGCGTGCCGGCATGTACCACCGGGAATTTCCGGTGCAGATGGATTGGCAGCATATCGCCGAAGGGCTGACTACCTTCAACGTCATGGGCCTGTCGCGCCCGCGCGATGCGGCGCTCCGCCTCCGCACGCTGCGCTATGCCGATTTCTACACCGGCCGCGATCCCACCGTGCGCAACTATGACCCCGCCCGCCGCATGATGCGCAGCATGGTGAACGGCAGCCGCGGGCCCCGCCTGACCCCCGCCACCCCGCTGTTCTGGGCGGGCGACCCGTTCGATCCCATTCGCTTCCATATGGAACATGGCGAAAGCAGCTATGCGCAGACGCTCGCCCACTATGCCGAATATGGCGACGTGGTCGGCGACAATCCGCTCAACCTGCAATCCACCACGCTCGGCCTCAACGCCTATGCGCTGGGTGGGGGCGAAGTCTATCGCCGCTGGGCGCTCGACTATCTCGACGCGTGGGTCGATCGCGCCAGACGGAACGACGATATGGTCCCCAGCCACGTCGCCCCCGACGGCACCGTCGGGCGGGACTGGTGGACCGGAGTCTATGGCTGGGGTTTCTCCCCGATCGTCCCGCAGACGGGCAGGCGCGAGGACCGCAACCGCGTGCCGCGCTCGATCACCGCGTTCATGAACGGCACACTGCTGACCGGGGACAGCGCCTATATCGACGTCTGGCGGCGGCAGCGCGCGCGCATCGACGCGGCGGGTAAGCCGGTCGGCGGGATCTTCTCCACGCCCACCATGTATGGCGCGGACGGCTGGTACGGCTGGAAACCCGGTCCGCATCGCACCAACGGGTTCGAAATCTGGTACATCACCCAATCGGCGACAGACCGTGCCGCCGCCGGCGACCATCCGTGGATCGCGTTCCTGGAAGGGCGCAATCCCGATTATCCGGTCAAGGCGCTGACCGCCGACCTCACCCGCGTCTCTGCCCGGGTCGCTGCGCGGCTGACCGACACCACCACGCCCGATACCCGGCTGGCCGACTGGCCGATCGGCATCAACCCGGCCAGCATCGCCAGCCTGGTGCAGACCATGACCGGCGGGCTCCATATCGCCCGCCCGCCCTGGTCGCCCACCTCTCCGCCGCAAGGCGGCGTGCCGCTGCACTGCCGGCTGCGATGGTTCGATCCCGCCCGCCGCCGCGCGGGCGTGCCGGACGACGTCGCCGTGCTGGTCCACGGCCTTGGCGACCGCACGACGGACGTGTCAGTGGTCAACCTGAGCGCCGACACCCCCCGCACCGTCACCGTGCAGGGCGGTGCCTATGCCGAACACCGCATCGACGGCGTGACGATCTCCGGCCGGACCACCCGTACCGGCGGCGACGGCACCCTCACGCTCCGCCTCGCCCCCGGCGCCGGCGCACGCCTGACGGTCGTCATGACGCGTTACGCCAACCGCCCTACGCTCGCCTTCCCTTGGGACCGCGGGTAGCCGCTTCGATTCGTCGCCAGAACGTGACGGCTTCAGCTCAATCCGTTCACCTCGAGCCTAGTCAAGAAACCGGTCGGGCGCGGTCGAGGCGAGCAACAGCGTCCCTCGACTACGCTCGGCATGGACGGGACTCGCGGGCAATCCGTCTAAAGACCCCGACCTACCCGCCCGGCTTCACATAGGGGGCCACCGCGAACAGCATTCGTTCCGCCCGGCGCGGGTCGTCCTGCGTCCGCACCGTGCGATCGAACAGCATCGTCGTCCGTCGGTCGAGCCGATATTGCGGCCAAGCCGGCACGCCCGCACAGTTCGGGTCGCCGGTCCGCGCCAGGGCGATGAACGCATCCGCCATCCGGCCCGCCAGCCGTCTTGCATCCGGCCCATCCCCGGTCCGCGCACCCGCAACGGCCGTATTGTCGAACACCAGCGGGATATCCAGCGTGTGGAACGCGCCCAGCACCCCGCCCGCCTCCGGTGCCGGAAAATCGAGTTGATACATCCAGGTCGGCGCATCGATCCGCGCGCGTTCCTCCGCCTGGATCAAGTGGCCCGGCCAGGATCGCCCCGCCGTCGATGCCGCCAGCAAGACCTGCCCCGCCGTCCGGTCCGGGTACAGCGTTCGGTAGCGTGCGATGACATAAGCCGGGTCCAGATCCTTCGTCATCTGCGCCGCCAGCCGCACCGGCAGATTGCCCCAGCCCGTATCGCCTCGTCGCAGTACGTCGCCCAGCCAATACCCCGTCTCGTCATGCGTATTGCCGACGATCAGCGGGATATGCCCCGCCTCGCGCGGCGCATCGGGAAAGAAGGGGTGCCGCGTCAGCACATGATGGTCCAGCGTGGAGGTGAAGCTGATCTCCCCCTTGCCCTCCAGCGGGTCGGTCATCGCCATCGCCGCCACCAGCCTCGCGACCGGCATCGTCGCCAGCGCCGCGACGTCCGCCGCGCCCGCCTGCCGCATCCAGGCCCGCGCGCGCTGAGTCGCGTGGATCGGCCCCGCCGCGGTCACATGCTGCCCGCTCATCGTCGCGGCGGCGTGGAACAGCGGGCGCGCCTCGGCCATCGCCATCAGCGTCACGACCTTAGCACCGCCGCCCGATTGCCCGAACAGCATCACCCGCGCCGGATCGCCCCCGAACCGTCCGATATTGTCGCGGACCCAGTGCAGGGCGAGCGCGATATCCAGATTGCCCACATTGCCGCTCTCCGCCGGCCCGCCCAACGCGGCCAGATAGGCATAGCCCAGCCCCGCCAGCCGGTGGTTCAGCGTCACCACCACCACGTCCCCGCGCCGGACCAGGCTGCCGCCGTCGTACAGCGGGTCCGACCCCGAACCATGGGCATGCGCGCCGCCGTGCAGATACACCATCACCGGCCGCCGGCCCTGGTCCAGCGCCGGCGTCCACACGTTCAGGAACAGGCAGTCCTCGGACGTCGGCTCCTCCGACTTCGTCTGCGGCGCGGCTGGGCCGTGGCGGGTCGCGTTGGCGATGCCCTGCCATGCCGCCGGGGCCACCGCCCGCCTGAACCGGTACGGCGCGGTATCGGCGCCGTAGCGTATCCCGCGGAACACCAGCACGCCTCGCTCGCGCAATCCGCGCACCCGCCCCATGACCGTCGTCGCCACCGGATCGGCGCGCCCCCCGCCCCAGGCCGGCGTCGCCGCCAGTCCGGCCAGCCCGGTCAGGGCAGCACGCCGGTCGACGATCATCTCAGCGTTTCCGCGCACAGCCGCCGCATGGGTTCAAGCGCCGGGTTCCGATTGTTGCGCCGCCACACCATGTGCAGTTCCACCGGTTTCTCTGGCTCCGTCGCCAGCCGGCGGAACTGCACGTCGTGCATGTGCAGCCCCATCGCCGATTCGGGCACCACCGCCGCCGCCAGCCCGGCATGGACCAGCCCTAGCATCGAATGGATCTGCGTCACATGCTGGACATAGAGGGGAGCGACGTCCGCCTCCTCGAACAAGCGCATCAGCATCTGGTGAAAATAGCCCGCGCCCTGCCGCGAATACATGATCAGCGGCTGCCCGTCGAAATCCGCGGGGGTCAGTTCCGCCATCGCCTGGCGCGTGTCGCCGGCGGGCAACGCCACAACCAGCGGCTCGACCAGCACGCACAGCGTCTCGAATTCCTGGCGGTCCAGCGGCGGGCGCACGAACCCCACGTCGATCAGCCCGGTCAGCAGCGCGTCGATCTGGTCGGTCGTTACCATTTCGCGCAGTTCCAGGTCGATATTGGGCAGGCTGGCCCGCGCCTGCGCCACGATCTGCGGCACCAGATGATAGCCCGACACCGCGGTGAACCCGATCGCGACGCGCCCGGCATCGCCCTTCGCCACCCGTCGCGCGGACAGTTGCGCGCTCTCCGCCAGCCGCGTGATACGCCGCGCCTCGATCAGGAACACCCGCCCCGCCGGCGTCAGGCTGACCTGCCGGCTCGTCCGCTCCAGCAACGTCACGTCCAAGATCCGTTCCAGCAACTGGATCTGCCGGCTGAGTGGGGACTGCGTCATGTTCAGCCGCTGCGCCGCGCGGCCGAAATGCAGTTCCTCGGCGGCCGCGACGAAACACCGGAGCTGGCTGAGTTCGAACATGCCTCTGGGTCTAGCCCCGCCGCGGCCCCGCTGTCACGCCGCGTCGGCCAGCGCCGCCGGTGAAGCCTTCTCGATCAGCGCGCGCAACCGTGCATCTTCGGCGGGCGACAGGTCGGTCAGCGGCGACCGCACCGGGCCCGCATCGCGCCCCACCATCCGCATGCCGGCCTTCACGATTGACACGGCATAGCCGCGTCCTTGGTTGCGCAGCGTAATGTACGGCAGCACGAAATCGCGCAGTTGGTTCAGCACCGCCGCCCGGTCGTCGGCTCGTACCGACTTGTAGAAGGCCAGCGCCCATTCCGGCATAAAATTAAAGATCGCCGACGAATAGGTCGTGACCCCCATCGTCAGGTACGGCGTGGCGAACGTCTCCGCGGTCGGCAACCCGCCGATATATGTCAGCCGGTCACCCATCCGTGCGTAAATACGCGTCATCAGCTCGATGTCGCCGACACCGTCCTTGAACCCCACCAGGTTCGGGTTGCGCTCGCAAAGCCCGGCCAGCGTCTCGTCGTCCACGACCGCATTGTCGCGATTATAGACGATCACGCCCAGCCCCGTCGCGCGGCACACCGCCTCGATGTGCAGGGCAAGCCCTTCTTGCTTTGCACCGACCAGGTAGGGCGGCAGCAGCAGCAGCGCATCGGCCCCGGCCTTCTCCGCATCACGCGCAATGCCGGTGGCAATTGCCGTGCCGTAACCGCAGCCGGAAATCACCGGCAGGCGGCCGCCTGCTTCCGCCACGGCCGCGGCCACGACCTGCGCGACCTCAGCCGGCGTCAACGAGAAAAATTCGCCCGTGCCGCCGGCCGCGAACAGGCCGGACAGCTCATGCTCCAGCATCCAGCTGCAATGTTCACGGTATGCGCCTTCGACGAACTGTCCGTCCGCATCGAAATGTGTAACGGGGAACGACAGCAGGCCACCGCCCAAGCGTTGTGCCATGTCATCGGGGCTCATCGTCGTCATAGCATCCACTCCCGCGGGCCAGACACCGCGTCCGGGCATCCTGGCATGCCGATCTAGCTAGACCCGCCCGGCCCGTCGGTCCAAGTCAAAGGCGCGCTCGATTGATGCCGTTTATGGCTTGATGGAGGCCGATGCCGATCAAGTACCGTGCGCATTCGGGAGTGGTCGATCGCCCTGGCCAAGTAAGTTGTTGCTTGGCTATATAGCGCAGGCGGCGTGCCCGCCAATCGGCTTGAGCCGGACGGCCGTGGTGAAGCTGAGCCGGTCGCTTCAAATCTTACACCCGACGGGCAGGATAACACGAAAGGCGCGCAAAGAATCGGCGCGTGACTATCGTCATCCCCAGATGACCGGCCACGGCGATGGCTAGTAGCTAGCGCCGGTGTCATCTCGCGTTCCCGGCGACAGGTCTTAAGCAGAACGCCCGGGTCTCAACGGCTCCTTGGACCCATTCACCGACGCCTCGTGTCAACAACGGCACCTCAGAACCGGACACTCGTTCAGGCTGCCGTCGAAGCCGTCCCTGATCGAATACGCTCGACTTTACTCTCCAAACATCACTCGCTAGGCCATGATAGGTGATACGTCATTTGAGTTTTGATGATGTGGAGTTCGGCATTGAGTTTCTTAAACGGTCGCACGTGCCTTGTGTCATTCGCTTCGAACTTGATCTGTGGGATCATTTCCAACGGCGCTTTGGGGCGAGTTTTCTACGAAGCAATTGAACCGCGGGCGCTTTCGGCGTCCGGCGTGGTCGGCGACGTATTGGGTGATACGTCGCGCGTCCGTCATGACCTGTTCGCCGATCTGCGATGACGACCCGGCGCCAGATACTGACTCGCACGTCATCGATTGTGTTAACAGCCTCGTTGCCCGCGTCGCTACTGGGGCAGCAACGTCGTATTGTGAATATCCGCGACCATGGCGCGGTGGGCGACGGGGTGACGGTCAACACCCATGCAATTCAGCAGGCAATTGACGCATGCGCCGCCGCTGGTGGAGGAATGGTTGCCGTGCCAGCCGGAGTTTTCGTCAGCGGATCGATCCATTTGAGGCCAGGGGTCGGGTTAGAGCTTCGCAAGGGGAGCGTTCTGAAAGGCTCGTCTGATTTCGCCGATTATCCGCTGGTGATGCGCCGCTTCGTAGAGGCGTATCCTGAGCCCCTGCGTCTCGCGCTCGTGAACGCAGTTGGCAACCATGGGCTGCGGATCATCGGACCCGGCACACTCGATGGAAATGGAGAACCGTTCTGGCGCGGCTTCTTTCAACGTCCGGATGAACGTGTCGACGGTAACAAGGTCGTCTATCGTTGGCCGCAGCTCTGTTCGATCGAGGACTGCAGGGATGTCTTAGTCAGCGGTGTCACCTTCAAGGATCCCGCTTTCTGGAATCTGCACCTTTACCGATGCCGCCATGCGGTGGTGGAGGACTGTCGTTTCGAAGTTCCGCATATTATCCGCGCACCGAGCAGCGACGGTATTGATCTCGACAGCTGCCAGGACGTGGTGGTTCGACGGTGTCGTTTTTCCGTCGACGACGACTGCATCGCGCTGAAGGGAACACAGGGGCCGGGGGCTGCTGCCTATGTTGAAGCGCCGCCTGTCGAACGCATCTACATTCATGATTGCGTCTTCGAACGCGGCCTTGGCTGTGTTACCTATGGTAGTAACGCGACGGTGGTGCGTGACATACGGGTCGAGCGAATTGTAAACTTGGGCGATATGCCCACCATTCGTTTCAAGGTCCGGCCCGATACGCCGGGACAGGTGTATGAGAAACTTCACGTGAAAGGGCTTCGCTTAGCCGAGGCGCCGACGTCGACCGACCACTGGCACGATGACGAGGTGTTTTTCGGTACCGACATTCCCAATTTCAGCGCAAGCGATCCTGCGATCGGCTTGATCGTGAACGCGCGACTGAAACACGGAACGAAGGTCGCCGCCAACCCACCGGGTGCGATCATTCGCGGCGTTGTAATTGAGGATGTGAGCGGAACTACGCGGGGTTTTGGCACAATTTCAGGCAACTCTACGACGATGGTCCGCGACTTCACCTTGCGCAACATCAATGTGCGGCTAACCGATCCTACACGCGCTGCGCTGGTGGCGCGCGGGGTGCTAAACGTTCGAATGGAGAATGTACGGGTGAACGGGGCGCCTGGTCGGGTCGAGACATAATTCGGCATATGGTGATGATACAGAGAGCATTGGTGCTAAGTAGATCTGGACACCCGCCACCGCAACACTCGTCCGAAGCCGCCAATCGGCGATCGCCGATTGGCGGGGATCGAGGCGCATTTCCCCGTCACCTTGACTGCACTGGAGAGGGCCCGCAAATCACGCTTCTCGAGTCACGCAACGAAATACTGCCGGTCCGTCAGGGCGTCAGCCGGGAACCTCGCGTCCCCTATTTTGGTCTTGGCTCCTTTACCGTTCGGTTTGCTTTCGCAGCTGTAACCGCGATGGTTTTGCCTCAAACTACCACCGCTACTGCAATCAGCATTACCGTTAGCACGAAGCGGCGGTAAGCTTACTCGTTGGCATCTTTAGATGGATGTCCGCACCGGTGAACCCAATGGCCATATAGACCCACGCCACCATTCGGGGCGTCCTGCCGGGGTCGTGATGATTGCCGCCACGGGGTCGTTCCGAACTCAAGAACAACTGGTGACGAAGTTTACGGCTTGGGCGGGCTTTGCGATCGCGCCGCTGATCATTCCTCTGATCGCGGTCACGATACGACGCCTGCACGATCTGGGGTTAAGCGGCTGGTGGCTGCTTGCCCTCCCGATCGGAGCGGCCATACCAGTGCTCGACACCATCATCGGAATTGCACAGATCATCGTCATGGCAATTCCTGGCAAGACTGGAGCGAACCGCTTTGGGGATAGCCCGAAGGCAATAGCAACAGCCGTCATACCTTAGTCTGATACTTCCAACCGCTGTAGACCTGCGGATTGCCTTACCGACGCCGCGCTGTTGGCGCTCGACTATGGCGCGCAGCCTGCTCCTCGCTTAAGCAGGCCATCCAAGTCACACACGTCGCGCAAGTTCGTCCGCTTTCACTCCTTGCAAAAGGACCTTTCATGATGCCGCCTCGCCTTCCCGCTTTAGCCGCGTTTGTTCGAAATCCAGTCCGTATGTCATCGCTGTTTACGGCATCGCTGTTCTTGGCAGCATGTGGGCAAGGTGGATCAAACGAAGGTTCCGATGCTGGAAATGCTACTCAGGCGCCCGTAGCTATCGATCCGACCTCTGCGACCGGATCTGTAGTTCGTGATACCGCGCAGCCGGCTCCGGCGCCCGCACCGGTGGTGACGCCGATCCAGACACAACAGGGTCCCGAGGGCGCTCGCGTCGACCTCACGCGCGCGGCAGTGACCGGCGACATCCTGACCGTTCAGCTTTCCTATACCGCGGCAAGCGATAAGTCCTTCAGCGACTATTTCCGCGCTGACGAAGTCAGCGTCATCGATGATGCGACATCGCAGCGATATGGCATCCTCAAGGATCAGACCGGCGCATGGCTGGCCGCGCCGCTGTTCGTGTCGCACAGCATCCGGGTGTCTGCGCAGAAGGGCGAGACGGCGATTGTCTGGATGAAGTTCCCGGCTCCTCCTGCGACCAGCCGCACGGTTTCTGTGAACGTGCCCAAGGTCGGGCCGTTCGATGGCGTTCCGATCAGCCGCCAGCAATGAGGTTGGGCCTCGCCCTGTTTGGCTGCCTGGCGCTCGCCGCCTGTTCCGAGCGCCGGGGAGCCGACGCGCTTGAAAACACTCAGGTGAGCAAGGATTTGGTGGACACAAGTCCGGCCCCGAGCCAACCGGTTGAGCCCGTCATCACACGTGCGCCTCTGGGCGGTCAGCCGCTCACCAGCTCCGTGAGTGGGCTTTCCGGTGCCGTCACAGGCTTCGACGTGCGCCGTACCGATACGCAGACGATCGTCGAC